>JAJDTL010000030.1 GCA_022827195.1 Caldilineaceae bacterium | reverse complement strand
ATTGTCGAACGCTTCATCAACCGAATCAAGTGGTATCGACGCATTTTCACCCGCTATGAAAAACTAGCTCGACGCTTCATGGCGTTCCTGCACTTTGCCGCTACACTTATATGGCTTGAACGAAATGTCAACGAGCCCTAGAGTATTGGGCGCAGGTAGTCGGATACTGGTTTCGACCACAAGCGTTCGAAAACTTGTTTGGATTGCCGAATCTCGCACACTATGACCCAGGAGCCGCCCAACTGGTAGGTGACATTTTGGGTGACGCTCTTTTGCCAAATTATTGTCAAATAGTGCAGTTTGAGATACGCGGACAACTTGCCGACATGAACAACAATCCCATTTCCGATGTCGGTTTCAGCCTGTTGATGTGGTTTAAGCACGACGGATATATCTGGCCAATGTCACAGCAAGATTGGATTAGTCAAGATGCTCGGACAGGAAAAGACGGCTCTTTTGTAATCCAATACGGTATTCAAAAGAGTCTGTTGAACAAAACAGAAGATGGGTTGTATTTCACTCTGGGGGCGTATCTTGAACTTGACCGAGCCCCCGAATGTTCTGTGGCGGGATACGTTAGCCGCAACAATCTAGTGAAGGATCTCTGGTCGGCCCAGAGCATAGAATTAGATGGACAAGACCTAACAGGGCTGTCCATAAGAGTGCCGCGAACCTTTGATTGGAGTCCAGAATCCCCTTGCTCTTGATAGATTCAGCCTGACCTGCCCCCAATGTTTGTGCCACCCGTTATGTTAGTCCGACAGGCACGGGGACAGGGTAGGCAGTCAAGAGTGTCTCTGGCGTCGGTGGCCGATAATTCAGCAAGTTGTGCGACCTCACCTAGTTGTAGGTCCGCATGTACCGCTCCGTCAGCACACGCACCTCCAGCAACGTAAAAGAGAGATCCCTATCCAGCAACTCGTCCCTCAACTTTCCGTTGAAACTCTCGATGTGGAGCGCGTCTTGGCTCCCACCCGCCCAAGCCACTCACGTCGCCTCTGAGCCAAACCCACACCACCCCCAACATATGGTTGGCCCCAATCGTTAGACCACGAAATGGGAAAAATGAGGTGCATTTAGACGAGTGCGACCGGCTCTGAACAGAGCACGAAGTGCTCTTCCGCCGGCGTGCGATAGTTGAGACTTTGATGCGGTCTCTCATGGTTGTAGAAGTCGAAATAGGCGCTCAGCCCAGCATCCAGCTGACGGACCGTGTCATACTGGTTGAGATAGATGTCCTCATATTTGACGCTGCGCCATAGGCGTTCGCAGAAGACGTTGTCGAGGGCGCGGCCGTCCATGCTGACCTGAATATCGGCGGCGAGCAAGCAAGCGGTGAAGGCGTCGGCCGTGAACTGTGCGCCCTGGTCGGTGTTGAAGATCTTAGGTTGCCCCTTGCCGAGCGCCTGACGCAGGGCATCGAGACAGAAGCCTCCGTCGAGGGTGTTGGAAAGCTGCCAGGCGAGCACATAACGGCTGTGCCAGTCAATGACAGCGACCAGGTACATGAAGCCACGCAGCAGCGGCACATAGGTGATGTCAGCACTCCAGACCTGGTTGACATGCGTAATCGGCAGATTGCGCAAAAGGTAAGGATAGCGCTTGTGCCCTTTGCCTGGAGAGCTGCTGCTTCTCCTGGGGTAGATGGCTTGGATGCCCATCAGACGCATCAACCGTCTGATCCGCTTGCCGTTGACCGCATAGCCCAGGCGACGCAGATAAGCGACCATCTTGCGCCAGCCATAGAAGGGTGTGCGCAAGTACTGCTCGTCAATCAGCCGCATCAGGTCCAGGTTCAATGCCGACTCGGAAGCCGCTTGATAGTAGAAGGAGGCCCGATTAAGCCCGAGAAGTTCGCACTGCCGCCGTACACTCAGGGTCGCATGCTGGCTATCGACCATACGCCGTCTCTCACGGACCGAAGCAGGCAACTTTTTTTTTCAGCCACTCAAGTTCCATCTTGAGCCGCCCGATCCGGAAGGGGCGGGCTGCCGCCATCTGTTCATAAAGCTCAGCTTCTTGCGCATCCTGCTCCCGTTGCTTGCGCTCACCATTGCTGGCGAAGACGCTGGGCCCGTCTTCCAGCAGCGGCCGTTTCCAGGCCCGTATCATGTTGGGATGAATCTCGTGTTCACTCGAAAACTGGCTAATCGTCTTGCTGCCTTCAAGCGCTTCCAGCGCAATCCGAAACTTGTAGGCCGCCGAGAGTCGCCGCCGTTTCTTGACCATCGTTCTGCCCCTCCACAGGCTCGGTGAATTGCTCCATTATACACCTTAGCTTGTGGTCCAGTTTTTGGGGCCAAGCTCAGTTGAGCAATGAAGATGAGCCCACCGCCATATTCAGACACCCTTTCGTTGAATGTGATAGAGTTGATCTGATCAACACATTCATGAGCAGGCCCTAACCGTCTCTCCATCGCCCCTCGTCGTAAAGCCTCGGCCAACTCGAACTCGAATTTGACTCTTCCTTTGCCCCAGCGGTAGGGTGGATTCAACGTCAACTAACGACGGGCGCATTTGCGCCCTCTCGACAATAGATCGCCAACCGTTACCGCGCCTACTAAACACTACTCGCGTTTCTGTGTGTCAATTGTATTGTTCCCAAGAAATATGAGTAAGTCGATTGGACTTCAAGCAACTACAACGAAAAACCTCGACCGAATCAGATCTGTGGTGCGAAATTGTTCTACTGAAACCATAGTTGGCTACAGCATGGTGGAACAACTGTCCATAGATCCTTGGTCTGACCTCTCGTCGCCAGCGAAACAGATTCGTTTGCTGCTGGGGATTATGCTAGAAGAAAAGGAACTCCCCACCTCCACAGAGTTTTCAAGACAAGACTGGGACAAAATCATAGAGCCATTAGAGGAACTTAGCCATGCGTACTTGCAATTGTATGTGCCAACCACTGATCAAGTTGCTGATAAACCGAAGGAATGGGACAAGACTCATCAAGTCGCAATGACCACTTTTCTTAGTTATCACCAAAACGGCATGATGGCTTCAGTCGAGCAGATAAGTGACCAGATTCGCTTATATCTTTGCCCCTTGGATAAGCAGTTGTCCAGAGATTTAGGCATTTCTGCTTCTAATGCTCTTACGATTGCTCATTACATCGGGCAAGAAATACAAACACAAATGGATCTAGTCGTACAATACGTTGGAGACAAGCCTTCGACACCTGAACTCCATATGGAACTTGCACACGCATTAGAAAGACTAGGCAAAGTTCGGCTCTCAGATGTTACTAAACGGTTTGGAGATGAAGGGGAATCGTTTTGGAATCTATTTGCCGTCTGCCGCGGTGAAGGCCCATTGATAAACTAACCTACTGAACGAAGTGTCGTCGAGACAAAGCCGCTTATACTCACATCCAACGATGAAGCCATGTTGTTTAGCTATAATGCTTTGCTGAGCGGAATCTTGCTAAAAGGCGAGGAGGCTTTGATAGAATCCTCTATCAGTGAACGATACCTTCGGCACCGAGACAAGACCTTGGAAAAACAGGTCGCTGCCACTTTTCGGCGTATTCTTGGTAAACATTCGAAGTCTCACCGAAATGTATATGAAGAACTTGGCAGACAGTACGAACACGACCTTGTTACCTTTACTGACAATGTTTGCCTATTTGTGGAATCAAAAGCCAGTTCTATGGATGAGCCCTTTCGGGATCCAGAAAAATCTTTCACTCGAATTCGGCGGTCCTTCCGTTCGCAGTCCGGTATCCAAAAAGCCTACAATCAATCGCTTCGTATATATAACAAATTGCGAGATGAAGGCTTAGTTCTGTTCGACAAAAATGGCGAATTGAGTCCTCAAATACCTAAGTTCAAAGAGGATGATGCTTTTTGTGTTTGCGTGACGAGGGACAACTTTGGTCCAATTGCAACCTTTCTTTCCCCCTTATTGTCAAAAGAGGATGGCGACCCATATCCATGGGTAGTAAACATCCTTGTGTTAGAACAGATCGCTGACACATGGGAGTGTTTCGGTTGGGATGGAAGACAACTCAAGGCTTTGTTGTCTCAACGGATACTGTTGCATGAAAATGTCTTTTCAGATGACGAATTGGACTATATTGCCGCATATATTTGCCATTGTGGATTACATCATCTTGCAAAAAACAAGCGCATGTTTTTTCAACTTGATCCGAAATATGCTTTGATTTTTGATCAGATATACCGCCACAAATATCACGGAGAACCACAAAAGACTATCTATCTAACTCGCCCGGCGATTAGTGCTTTACAAGAATTTTCGTTGACAGACAGACGAGCATCGGTAACTAACGTGCCTCAAGAACCGATAATGGTTGGACGAAATGAACTGTGCCCCTGTGGTTCTACGGTGAAATTCAAGAGATGTCACGGCCGACTGGAAAAAGGACGCAAAGCATAGCGAAGCAAGGCACATGAGAAACAATCTATAAACGCAACGGTCGGAACATCTGCATCCTGTTCCGACCTTTATTCTGTTAAAGAAGAATGAAGTCCTGGTTAGTTGGCTACGCCGAAACCAGTTGAGCAATTTCCCTCGTTCAAGGAAACAACTCGAAAAAACGCACCAGCACAAGCGCAGTCGCCAACGTCGCAAAAACCATTTCTCTCTCCAAGGCAAAAACCTGCTCGCCAAGCTGGCCTGCCCCCCAAAAACCTGGTCCAGGTCATTGGTTAGTATAGGGCCGGAGAGGGGGGAAATACGGCCACGAGGAGACATTCACCGGAGCAGGTGATCAACTGGTTGAGAGAGGCCGAGGTGGCTATAGCCGAGGGCAGCTTTGGCATTTCATTTTCGATCTTTTGGGCCGTCAAGTATATTCGTCTCGATACTTTGGGCCATTAGGTTCGTAAAGTTCCATGTTTTGGGCCATAAGGTATATAGTTCCCTTATTTTTCCCATTTCGTGGTCCAATGATTGGGGCTCACCATAGAATTCTCCAGCCACAGTCAGGCCGATATTGTCCGTTTGGATACCAGCGGGTCAATCACGTAAGCGAGCAGCACGCCAACCAGGCCACCCACCAGGGCCAGAAAGAGGTCTGGCCAGCCAAAATCGCGCCCATCGACGATCAATGCGAATATGATCAGACAGGCCGCGATTGCGATCAGCAGGGCGAGGTGTCTCATGGCTCTCTATCTCCGGCAGGGCTAAAGCGGCGGTAGGCCAGGCAGGGGCCGACGAGTAGTGGCAAACCGACTGATGGCTCAGCCCAGCCGAGCAAGAACGACTGCAAAAAGCCCAGGTCGATCTGTCGCGCTTCGACCCCGTTTGCAGGAATGAAGGGGCCGAGCTCACAGTTTGAGTGTACCCATCTCTAAGCACCTTTCTGTGCCGGAGAATTCTTGTTTGAGAACTTCCATTCAACCAGTTTGATAAGGTGCTCACATACTCCGAATTCAGAAAAATTAGGCAAAATTGCGTGGTTTCGAGTACCGCTTGCCGTCTCGATGCAGAACTTAACGGGGACCCGTAGCCAGCGGGCCTGGTTCAGCTGCGCATGGTGTCGGCTGCCGCGGCTTCTTGTCATGTGCTCCGCGTTTCCTCGTCCAGTTCGCGCGGTTCATTTTCTTCCTCGGCCTGCTTTTTCCGATAGAAATAGGTCCGCTCTTTCTGCCCTTCGGGGGGATTCCATTTCCTGGCAGGGAGTATGTAGACGCGTATGATCAACCAGACCACTAGAAAAAAGGGGACCAAGCCGCAAAAAATGGCTCCAATGTCGCCGTCAAGCATCCCCTCAACAATCGGAATCGCGGGCATGGGTCCCTCCTGCGACTTGGTCGTCCGCGGCGTCCGGGGGGCGTTTGCCCATAATCTCTATCTGCGAAAACGGAACCGCGCGAGTGTCCAGACAGTCAAAACGCCTGCCCCCCAACCCAACGGAATCCCCCGGTTGAATGGAATGTGAAACGGCGGGGGAAGCAAATGAATGACAGCTGGGACGATTATGCCCATCAATCCCGACATCAACGCGAAGCGCCAATCCTTCAGAATACGGTGATGCTGTAGCATTTTCACTCCGGATAATAATGGAGCACGCCAACCGCAGGCCCCAAAATGCGGGAGATACGGTATGACTCACCCCCCTCCAGATCGCGCTACGGGCCTCTCAGGGCCTCGCGGCGGGACGTCTTCCCCCACTTTCCCCACTTTGCCGCCGACCGCCGGGAAAACAGCCGATTTTCGCCGGATTTCCCGCCCTGGTGGGTGACCTACCCCCAAGTGCTTCACGCATTGATTCGCTCTCGGCGCGTCGATCAACCTGTTTCCACTTCCCAAAAGGAAATTACTCAGCGGTTCTCATAGTCCACTGCACGTCATCGAGCAGTTCCAGTAGCTATTGTGAGCCAAAATCGTTAGACCACGAAATGAGAATATTAGGGTGCATTCAGACGAAAGCGGCCGGCTCCGAACAGAGCACGAACTGCTCTTCCGCCGGCGTGCGGTAGTTGAGACTCTGATGCGGTCGTTCATGGTTGTAGAAGTCGAAATAGGCGGTCAGCCCGGCCAACAGCATACGGACCGTGTCATACTGGTTGAAATAGATCTTTTCCTACTTGACGCTGCGCCATAGGCCTTCACAGAAGACGTTGTCGAGAGCGCGGCCCCGGCCGGACGCCGAAGGCACCGAGAGCGCTTCTGAACGAACTCGCGATCGGGATCGCGACGGTCCCCTTCGGGCTGCTCAGGAGGAGAGCAAGCCGACTTTCCGGTATGCGAAATTGCCCTTTCCCGACTTATTTTGTACAATAATAGTGTAGTACCCGCGCACACAATGAGGTCCCGCCGGACGGTCACCCGCGGAGCCTCGCCGGACAGAGGAGAAAGACCTCATCTCCAGCGCCTACGCCAGCACAGCAACGCACCCAGGCCCACGCCGACGGCCGCACCAGCGCAAGCGCGCAGCTGTCGCATCAGAGTGCCGTCAGACCGATAAGCGAATTGACAGCGCAGCTTCAGAGATCGACTACATAAGCCGGTTAAACGACGACCCGCCGCCCGATCCTCCGCGGCCAGACCGGACCACCCGTTAGGAGCAAACATGGCAGACAACGGTCGCAGCGACCGGCTCGATCGAATCGAACGCATCCAGGACCGAAACACCGAACAGATCGCCGCCAACCGGGAAGTAATCAAGGCCAACACCGAACTGATTGCACGGCTGGGCGAACGACAGGACCGCACCCAACGGCAAATCGACAACACGCAACGGCAGATCGACAGCACCCAACGGCAAATCGACAGCATGAACCAGCAAATCGGCAGCTTGCACCAGGAAGTGCGCTTTCTGTTAGCGTCAGTGCAGGGACACGTGGCCCAGGCGCACCCGCCGGCGCACGCAGGAGACAAACCGGCGCCCCCCAGGACCGCCGCAGAGTGAGCTGGCCGGCCGGTACTTCATGGCCAATGACGCGCAAGGACTACTATTTCGCGCCACAGCCTCCAGGAGGACGCGCCGCCATTGTGTCGGAGCAGCGCGGCAGCAGCCTATGGCGATTCGTCGTCCATGACAGAGAAACCGCCGCCGAACTTAGCCGCGGCAACAGCTTCCAGGAGGCGCCGGCCGCGATGGACGCCGTCGAGAGCTGCACACGGCCGGTAGAACCGAACAAAGCGATTGCAGCGCAGTTTATGGACTTCATGCCCGGCCAAGACGAACAACAGCAGCTCGGAAAGGAGAGCTGAAATGAGAACGACCGCAAGCGGGAAGCGAATGGGCAGACCGCCTTTGCCGCCGGAAGAGGCCAAGACTAAAGCGATCCGAATTGTGTTGACAGCCGCCGAGCACGCAGCCATAAAGGAGCTGTCACGGCGCTTGAACAGGCCGGCCAGCGAGATTATGCGCACCGACGCACTGAACAGAGCCGCCGCCGCCGGCATTCCCATAGCGGCCGCCGCCGGTCGCGCCACCAGCCACACAGAGAAGAAAGGAGTAGGAGGTCCCTAATGGTGTAACCCCGGAAAATGTGCAAGATCATCAGGATGATTTCACCGATAATGGACGACATCACTTTGCGCTTTTGCTTGCAGGGGATCGGGTTCAAAAGGCAACTCGATCAGCCCCCCTAGGCGTGTCTTGCAGTGGGGTGGCAGCTCACATCTCACTGCACTGCGCATAGTTGCCGATCAAAACCAGCCGCATCCGGCTGCATGCACCTTACTCTTCCCATTTCGTGGTCTAACGAATGGGGGCCAACCATACCACGAAATCTCATCCTGAAAATCACACAAATCAGATAAACTGCAGTTCAGACAACCCCCTCCAGCCTACGTCCCCCACCTTCCACGTCAGCTCATCCCGCAAATCACACAGATCAGATAAGCTGCAGTTCAGACACCCCCCCAGCCATCGCCCCTCTTCCTCCACGTCCGCTCATCCTGCAAATCACACAAATCAGATAAATCACAGTTCAGACAATCCTCCCCAACACCCAGTTTCCCGCAATCCAGTGCAAATGGCCGCAGCACCTGCTACTCTATAACCATCATGCCTTTCCACCCGACGCCAATACCCAATTTCCCGCTATCCAGTGCAAATGGCCGCAGCACCTGCTACTCTGTATCCATCATGCCTTCCCATCCGACGCCAACACCCAATTTCCCGCATTCCAGTGCAAATGGCCGCAGCACCTGCTATTCTGTAAATATCATGCATTTCCTACCGCCAGATTCCGCCCTAAACAACACCCATCCCTGCACCCTACACCCCCTCGCGAAAAAAATCTCCCGCGACATTTGGGGACATTTGGGGACATTTGGGGACATATGTCCCACTTTCACGCCAAAATCGCGAGGACTTCGGTCCCTTTGCAAATGAGGAGCATCACTGCCGTTATGACAGACACACAAGTACCAAATCCCTGGGACCGGATGCAGGACGAACCCTTCGACTGGCACGCCCGCTTCCAGATCTACCGCGAACAAGGTCCTTCCCGCAGCCTCTCCAGAGCCTACCGCGAATGGACCGACAGCAGCGGGTATCCCTCAAAAACGGCCAAAGCCAAGGCAAAGGAATGGCGCTGGGAAGAACGCGCCCTCGCCTTCGACCAGGCACAACGCGAAGACGATACCGCCCGCGCCGCCGTCGCCCGCCAACGACGCCTCGACCATATGAACAAAATAATCACCGTCTTCGGCAGCGTTGTCGACCGAGCCGACCTCGAAAACCTCACGGTCGAAGAAGCTCGCGCCCTACTCCCGACCCTCCGTTCACTTTATCACAGACTACTTGAACAAGAGCGCCTCGAGTTGCCAACCCGACCAAAGACAGAAGAACCCGACGCAATCAATTTCCCCGACCGGTACGAACAGGCAGAAAAACTGCTCGATACCTACGCGACCGAAGAGGAAAACAATGACGACCCTTGCTAAATTCGTTCCCTTCGCCAGACGCGCGCGCAAACTCAACTGCCCGCCCGACCAGATCCATAACTTCCTGCGCGCCCGCTACATCCCCCAGCCCAAGCAACTCCTCTTCCACGCCGCCGCACGCGCCTGCGACCTGCCCGGCGGCCCCACCCAAATCGGCTTCGGCGGCGCACGCGGACCCGGCAAGTCCCACGCCGCCTTCGCCCAGCTCGCCCTCGACGACTGCCAGCGCCTCCCAGGCCTCAAATGCCTCTACCTACGCCTCCAATCCAAACAGGCCCGCGAACAGTTCGACGACCTGAGACGCAACCTCCTCCGCTTTATCCCTCACCGGTATAACGCCTCCACCGGCATGCTCACTTTCCCCAACGGCTCTCGCATCCAAGTCGGCCACATCCGCTCCGTAAAAGACATCGACCAATTCCTCGGCCTCGAATACGACGTCATCCTCATCGAAGAGACAACCACCCTCACCGAATCCAAATACCGCGCCCTGCGCGACGCCAACCGCACCAGCAAGAACTTCCGCCCCCGTATCTACTCCACCGCCAACCCCGGCGGCATCGGCCACACCTGGTACAAGAAACGCTTCGTCGTACCCCACCGCCAGCAGTCTGAGACCGACACCCGCTTCATCCCCGCCACCATCGACGACAACGCTATGATCGACCCCGACTACCGCCGCAAACTCGAAGAAAATATCGGTTGGAAACTGCGCGCCCACCGCTACGGCGACTGGGACATCAGCGCCGGACAGTACTTCTCTAACTTCCGCTACCAATACCACGTCATCGAACCCTTCCAAACACACCCCGAATGGGTCCACTGGCTCGGAGTCGACCACGGTTACAACCACCCAACCGTCTTCCTCCTCTTAGCCAAGGACGACGACGGCAATGTCTACGTCCTCGACGAATACCTCCGCGCCGGCGCCTTCCCACAGGACCACGCCGCCGCCGTCAAAACAATGCTCGAACGCAATAACGTCGATGAAACACCCCTGTGCGACCCGCGCGCCGGCCCCGACGTCTTCTCCCGCCACACAGATCGCACCATCGCCGACCGCTACGCCGATGAAGGCCTTTACCTCAAAGCCGCCGTCACCGACCGCATCCAGGGCGCCAACGAAATCCGCACCCGCCTCGGCGACCCCGAAAGAGGACTCCTACCCTCACTCTTCATCACCACAAACTGCACCCGCCTCATCGAATGTCTCACCGAACTCCTGCACGACCCCGCCAACCCCGAAGATGTGCTCAAAACCAACGTCAACCAATACGGCGAAGGCGGCGACGACACCTACGACGCCCTCCGCTACGGCATCATGTCCATCCCCTCCAAATTTATCGGCGGCATGAGCAAACCCCCGGCCTACGAACGCGAGGACTACGGTTGGGGCGCCTCCAACAGCTACCGCTCTGGCGGCGGCTTCATCCTGCGCTAGGCCTACGCAGCGCGCAAGGCCTGTTCTTCATGGTTATCAACGCTCTTCAATCCCGTCTCCTCCATCCGGAACATGAACTCTGCCGACTGCGCGATGTACAACCACCCAGCCACTCCTCGGTTCCCCCTTTCCAGCCTGGCCATGTACCCTGCATCCATGACACCCCGGCCGGTTCCTCCCAAATCCCCGCTCTGTCGCCAAGCCTCCCTGACAGCGCCCCGCGGCCCCGCGCCCTGCTCCCCCCCGCCTGCCACCCTCCCTGCACCGCACCCGGAACACGGCCTGCCGCCAAAAGAGGTCTCCTTGCCATGGCCGCAATGCATCGTCGACCCGCAAGATCGCAAGCTGACACTGACGGAAAAGCGGTCATGATTTTGGTATCGGCCAACTCAATGCTTATAATTGATAGGATTGAACCGCGTGCATTTTCACCACGCGCTGCCGGCCGCGCTTTTCCTGCCGACGCGACGCTAGGCAAAGCACTCGCCCCAAGCGAAGGACTTTCATGCGCAACCAAGTCATCGTCGTCGTCGTAATAGCCTGCCTCTTTGCAGCCTCCCTGTTCGTCGCGCTCCCCATCGACCATCCCGCCTGGCTCGAAGAGGGCCTGGCGCCCGGCATCGACACCCAGCGCGATATCCGCGAGCTGACCCTGGGGCTGGACCTTAAAGGCGGTACCCAGATCCTGCTCGAGGCCGATGTCAGCGAGGACCAGGCACTGGCCGCAGAGGCGCTGAACTCGGCCAAAGTCATCGTCGAACAGCGGGTTAACGGCCTCGGCCTTACCGAGCCCACCGTCCAGCTGCAGGGCGAACGCCGCATGATCGTCGAACTGCCCGGCGTCAAAAACCCCGACCAGGCCATCGAAACCATCCGCTCCACCGGCCAGTTGGAGTTCGTCGACCTCGGCGGCATGCCGGTCGGGCCGGAAGACTTCATCAATACGACAAACCGTCCGGATGCAGTGGCCAAGCTGCAGGAGGCAGTGGCCGCGGGCGAAGCCGCGCCGCAGCCGGTCCCCTTCCCCGACCAGGTGTTCGAGACGATCATGACCGGGGACATCCTCGAGGCAGTGGTGGCGACACAGGATGAGTTCACCCAGTGGCAGATCCAGTTCGACCTGACGAGTGATAGCAGCGGACAGTTTTTTGAGTACACCCGCGACAATATCGGTCGCGTGCTGGCGATTGTGCTGGATGGACGCGTCCTCTCGACACCGGTGATCAACGCGGCGATCAACGACCAGGGCGTCATTAGCGGCAACTTCACGGCGGACGAGGCCGACAGCCTGGCGATTCAGATGCGGTACGGCGCGCTGCCGGTACCGTTGCAGGTGGTGGACGTTCGCACGATCGGCGCCAGCCTGGGGCAGGACTCGATCGACCGCAGCCTGCAAGCGGGAATCGTCGGCGGCGCGCTGGTGCTGCTGTTCATGCTCCTCCTCTACCGGCTGCCCGGTGTGCTGGCAGATGTCGCGCTCGCCATCTACGTAACGTTGAACCTGGCAATGTACAAGCTGCTGCCCGTGACCCTCACACTGCCCGGCATTGCCGGATTCATCCTGTCGATCGGAATGGCCGTCGACGCCAATATTCTCATCTTTGAACGGATGAAAGAGGAGCTGCGCAGCGGCCGTTCGCTGCGGCTGGCGGTGGAAACGGGATTCAGCCGCGCGTGGCCCGCCATCCGCGACGGAAACCTTTCGACGCTGATCTCCTGCGCCGTTCTCTACTGGTTCGGCAATAATTTCGGCGCCAGCATCGTCAAGGGCTTCGCCATCACGCTGGCGGTCGGTGTCCTCCTGTCGATGTTCACCGCCGTCTTTGTAACACGCACATTTATGCGCAGCTTCCTTGCAACACAGGGGCAGCGGCTCCTGGGCAATCGCGGGCTGCTGGGTTACTGACGCCGGACAGAACAGGAAAGAGTCCTCTATGTATCGATTGGTTGAACGACGAAGTCTATGGTTCCTGCTATCGCTGATCGGCATTTCGCCGGGCATCATTTTCATGCTGTGGAATCTGACCTCTGCAGGCACCTTTCTACCGCTGAGCATCGACTATACCGGCGGCACACAGTGGGAAATGCGCTTCAATCAGCCGGTGGCGCCGACCGAAGTCGGCACTGTCTTTGTCGATGCGGGATTCTCGGATACAAAGGCCTTTCTGGTCGACGATGAACGAACGGTGCAGGTCAAGTTCAAGAACATCGACATCTCGCAGAAGGAAATTATCGCGCAGGCGATTGTTGAAAGGTTCGGAGAATTTGACGAGAGGCTTTACAGGAGCATCGGACCGGCCATCGGCGGCGAGGTGAGCCGCGCGGCGATGCTGGCGGTTATCGCGGCGTCGATTCTGATCCTGGCCTACATCGCGTTTGCTTTCCGAGAGATTGCTCACCCCTTTCGCTATGGCGTTGCCGCAATCGCCGCCCTCGTTCACGATGTACTCATCACCGTGTCGTTCCTGTCGATTATGAATCTGATCGCAGGCTGGGAGTTGGACGCCCTTTTCCTGACGGCAACGCTGACCGTAATCGGCTTCAGCGTCAACGACACGATCGTCATTTTCGATCGCATCCGCGAGAATCTGCGGCGGCACAGGGGCGAGCCGCTTGCATCCGTCGCGAACCGTAGCATCATCGAAACCGCGCAGCGTTCCATCGCTACGCAGGTAACCGCGCTCCTGGTTCTGGCTGCCATCCTCATCTATGGCGGCTTCACGCTGCGCATCTTTATGGCCACCTTGATTGTGGGTCTCATCTCGGGCACGTACAGCTCGATCTTTACGGCGACACCGCTTGTCGTTGCCTGGGAAGAGGGATCCCTGCTGGCGGGCGCCAAGAGAAGGGTCGCCGCCAGCAAGCAGACGGCCCCGGCGTGATCTTGACTGCGCCTCTTCTCTACGATTGCGTTTTTCGTACCGGGACCTGGCCACCCGAGGACCCTGGGCGTTGAGCAGGCCCCGAGCTACAGGCTCCTCTGGCCCCCGTTTGCGGGCCCTTCGGAGATCAAACCCCGGCCGCGATAGGATTTAGTTCCCTCCTTTTGGAGATCAGCAAGCCTCCAGTGGTCCGAACTGTGACTCTTGAACTGCGGGGAAAGGCGGTGACCGGGGCGGTTGCATCCGGTCTGCGCCTGCGCCCTTGCCATCTTCCGACCTTCAACCGGCTCGTTCTCACCGTCCTCTTGGGTCTACTGGCGCTGATTCTGTGCGGGTTCGGTCCACCTACGCTCCTGGATCGCGACGCTGCCCCTCGGCATCGTCTTACAGTCGGGCAGCTAAGCCAGATTCGGCGCGCCCGAACGCCGCCCACCGAGACTAGCGCACATTCGGTCCTGGTGTACGACGTGGACGGCGAGCGCATTCTGATGTCGAAAGCCATCGATCTCTCGATTTCGCCGGCCAGCCTGGCCAAGCTGATGACTGCGCTGCTGGTGCTGGAAGATGATCGACTGTCGGAGCAAGTCGAAGTTCTGGGAGAGGACCTGGTCGGCGGAGCAGCCATGGGGATCAGGGGAGGCGAAGTCCTGTTGGTCGAGGAGCTCCTTTGGGGCCTTCTGGTCGCCAGCGGGAATGATGCCGCGATGGCTCTCGCACGGCACCACTCGGGCAATGTTGAAGCTTTCGTGCAGCGCATGAATACGCGCGCCGAAGACCTGAATCTGCAAGGCACCCACTATGCCAATCCCAATGGGTTCGACGCCCAGGGCCAGGAGAGCAATGCCAGCGACCTGCTCGTGCTTGTCAGGCGGCTGTGGCAGTACCCCCTCTTTCGGCAGATCGTTGGAACCTCGGAAATGACTGTCGCCAGCCATGACCTGCAGAGTACAAACCAGCTGCTTGGGTCATTCCCCGGCGCAAATGGGGTCAAAACAGGGACGACGCTACAGAGCGGACAGTCCCTTATTCTGGGCGTCGAGCAGGACGGCCTTCAGGTCTTTGCTGTCATACTTGGCAGCGCCGATCGGTACCGCGACGCTCGGACCGTCTTGGCAGCCGTACAAAAGTCCTACAACTCGGTCGCACTACGCATGCCGCCGAGGCCTACCGCATTGGATAGAGTTTTCGACTCGTCAGGCAGACGTTGGACATTGCGTCCCGACGGTGACGCGCAGAGCCCCGACCAGCCTGGCGCGGCGGCGTCCGATTACGTGATGATGGCCCAATGGGAACGGCAAGACCTGCAGGTATTTCGCCGTGTGCGCCCGCCGCCCAACGAAATCTGGAGCGCAGGGATGGAGGCGGGCGTCCTGGAATGGCGCCATGGAGAGGATGTGATAGCCTGGCAACGCCTGGTGGTTCGCTAAGTGGTCGAGGACGATTGTTTTTGGCGGACACGCTGCCAAATGAGTCGAACGGCGAAGGAAGTCATATGGCCGAAGAACGCTTGCAAAAGGTGTTGGCTGCCGCCGGCATAGCCAGCAGAAGAGCCTGTGAAGAGATGATCAGCGCGGGACGCGTCCGCGTCAATGGAGAGGTCGTTACCAGGCTGGGAACCAAAGTTGATCCGAAGAGCGCCTCCATCGCCGTTGACGGCAAACCCGTGGGCGTTGCACAGAGCAACATTTACTACCGGGTCTACAAGCCGCGCGGCCTCTTGAGCGATATCGGCGGCGACAGCCGGGGGCGCAGGACAGTGGCGGAACTACTGCCCCCGGGGGTGGGTCGCGTCTTTCCTGTCGGCCGGCTCGACCTGAACAGCGAAGGCCTCGTTCTGTTGACAGACGACGGCGAATTGGCGCACAGATTGACCCATCCCCGCTATGAACACCCGAAGACCTATTTCGTGTTGTCGGCGCAGAGGCCGGCCGCCGATGCGCTGTTCCGGCTACGCAACGGAATCGAATTGGAGAGCGGCCGCACGGCCCCGGCCAGGGTCGAGGTGGCAGAACGACTCCCCGCCGGTCTCATGCTGGACAGAGGCAGGCCGGAGCAAGGGCCGCCTGGTACGGAAAGCTGGCTGAGCCCACGCACTGATAAGGGTGTTTGGCTGCGTATTGTGCTGCGGGAAGGCAAGAAACGGCAGATCCGGCACATGGCGGCCGCGGTCGGCATTCAGGTGCGGCGGCTGATTCGATGGTCGATAGGGCCCCTTACATTGGACGGTTTGGAGGCCGGCATGGCGCGGCCGTTGACGCCGGGGGAGATCCACGCGCTGCGGACAATGGTTGAGAGCAGGAGGCGAGGGACGAATGCGGGGGCTCGGCCGCCCCAAAAGGGTCGCTTCCCAAAACAACTGCGCAAAAGCCGCCGCTGATCAAAAAGCCGGACTTTCCGCCGGCAGATCCGGGCGGGACGATAGGCCGGACTTGCGCAGAGCGCATCAGCCGCTTTCACTTCAGGGAGGATTGGTGAACGCCATCACCATCGACGGGCCGGCCGCTTCCGGCAAGAGCAGCGTAGGTTTCGAAGTAGCCCGGCGCCTGGACTTTCTCTTCTTCGATACCGGCATTCTTTACCGAGCGGTCACCTGGGCGGTCTTGCAGCAAGGCATCGACGTCGCCGACATAGAAGCGGTCGGTCAAGTTGCGGAACGGACCCGCATCGACATCACTGCGCCCGAGAGCCAGCAACGAGATGGACGCCAGGTAACCGTCACGGTGGATGACAAAGACGTAACCTGGGCAGTGCGCACACCGCGCGTCGACCAAAACGTATCCACGGTGGCTGCAAACCGGCTGGTCCGCCAGACCCTTGGGGTGCAACAACGGCGAATTGGACTTAGGCACGGGTCCGGCGCGGGCGGTAAGGCCGGAGTCGTAATGATGGGCCGGGATATCGGTACGGTAATATTGCCGGAAGCACCGCTCAAAATCTACCTCGATGCACCGGTAGATGAACGCGCCAGGCGCCGCGGACAGGAACTTGCTGCACGCGGCAGGGAGACGGATATCGCCCGGATCCTGGAGGACATGCGGCGTCGAGACGAGGTCGACAGCGGGCGGGCCATCGCTCCTTTGCGGCCTGCTGACGACGCCCATCTGATCCAGACCTTTGGCCTTTCAATTCCGCAAGTAGTCGAAAAGATCGTTTTGTTGGCACAGACGCATCTGGAGTTAGGGCAGGCTCGACCCCTCGATCTGACGGCGCCACAGGAGGGCACCGGCGCGTTGCAGGAATAGCAGGTCAAATGGGAACTCGTTCGCCACTTGAGCCCAGGGAGTTGCTTGCCGCGCCGCAGAGAATGAGTCTGCCGGAAAGCAAAGGGGCGCCCGTCTTGGGCCGAACTGTGTTATCATCTTGCCGGGCTCAACGACTGACTCTCGGCGACTCCCACCCGGATTCGGACCGAGGAGGTGCGCTTTGGCAGCTCTGACAACGGAACAGAGACTGGAACTCTACTACTGGATGGTCCTGACTCGCACCTTCGATGAAGGGATGGTCTCTCTTTGGAAGCAGGGGCGGGGGCTCGGCGGCACCTTCAGCGAACGAGGCCACGAAGCAGTGAGCGTCGGCTCTGCATACGCGCTGGCTCCGGAGGACATCATCGCGCCGATGCATCGCGACATTGGCGCCTATTTTCTGCGGGGTCTGACGCCCCGTAGAGTCTTCGGCAACCTGCTCGGCAAAGAGGTCGGCGTAAGCCGCGGGCGGGACGCCAACATCCACGGCATGGGCGACTTGAGCCTGGGCATCGTCGGATACATCAGCCACATTCCGATGTCGATGCCGATCGCGCTCGGCGTTGCCATGAGCATGAAGCTGCGCAACGAGCCGCGTGTGGCGATGACCTACGTCGGCGACGGCGGCAGCAATGCGGGTCTGTGGCACGAGACGCTCAATATGGCCGGACTGTACCAGGCGCCCTACGTCCTCATCGTCGAGAACAACCAGTACGCTTACTCAACCCATGTCTCGCAACAGATGCCGATCGAGAATATCGCCGATCGCGCGCAGGGATACGGGATGCCGGGCGTGATTGTGGACGGCAATGACGTGGAGGCTGTTTACGACGCGACCGTAGAGGCAGTCGCGCGCGCGCGACGAGGGGGAGGTCCATCGCTGATTGAGGCGAAGACGATGCGGATGATGGGGCACGCGATCCACGACGGGGCCGAATACGTACCGCGCGAACTGTTGGCTGAATGGGAGAAAAAGGACCCCATCGATCGCTACGAAGCCAAGTTGCTTGCAGAGAGTACAGCCGACCAGGACGAGCTGGATGAGATCCGTCACCGCGCCGCGCTGGAGATTGAAGACGCAATAGAATTTGCCGAGGCAAGTCCCCTGCCGGACCCGGACTCGGTCGAGAGCGGCATTTACGCGCCATGACGGCCGCCAAACCGGACTCTGATTGTGGTGCATGTAGCGAACCCGATTGGGCCCGACGGCTCCCGGGCAGGACAGGCAGCAGGCGCCAAAGGCCGCGCCGGCCGAGTCACGGCCGGCGCTTTTAATTGGAACGGCCCGGAGTCCAGCTTGCCGGGCGCGCGGACGGCCGGCCCCGCGGACCGGGTCTGAGCGAAGGATGGAAAGCAGACTGAGGAGACTCAAATGGTCGCTCCCGTAGCCGTCGACGCACTTTATGAACGAGTTGAGACGCTGCTCGACGGGGGCGACATCGAGACCGTTGCCGGCATTTTGCGCCGGATTCATCCGGCAGACAGTTCGGACATCCTCTACCGTCTCCCGCCAGAATATCAGAGCCTCGTCCTTCACGAACTTCCCTGGGAGGAGGCTGCCGATGTTCTGGAGGAGCTGAACCAGGAGGAGATGGTCGAGGTCGTACAGGGCCTGTCTTTGCCCGAGTTGGCGGACGTCCTCGACGAGATGGAACCGGATATGGCGGCGGATCTGATCGGTGAGCTGGAGGACGATCAAGCCGCGGAGCTGCTCGAGGAGATGGAGGCTGCGGAGGGGGTTGTTCGCCTGCTGGAATACCCTGCGGATTGCGCCGGCGGCATCATGAACTCACCCCGCCACATGCTGCGCCGCGACATGACGGCCGGCCAGGCGATGCAGTTCCTCAGGAATCACTATGAAGACGAACATGACCTCCACTATCTTTACGTGCTCGAAGACGAAGGTCGGCCGGCCATCGATTCAGCCGCCCTGCCGTCGGGCGACCGGGAACGGCTTGTCGGGATAGTCAGCCTGCGTACCTTGATACTGGCGGACCCGACAGAGAGCCTGGAAGCGATCATGGACGGGGATCTGCTGACCGTCGGCGCCGATGCGGATCAGGAAGAGGTCGCGAGGTTGTTGTCGCGCTACAATCTGCTTGCCGTGCCGGTAGTCGACGATGAGCGTCACCTGCTGGGCATCGTCGCGGTCGACGATCTCGTCGACGTTCTCGAAGAGGAGGCCACCGAGGACATCTACCGTTTGGCCCAGATGAGCGGGGAGGCCGTTGTCTTTAGCCCCATCCGGCGCGCCGTCCGTACGCGGCTCCCGTGGCTTGCGGCCAACCTGGGTACCGCGCTGATCTCCTCCACCGTCGTCGCACAGTTCGCGGGTACGATTGCAGCCTACTCAATGCTGGCCGCCCTGATGCCGGTGGTTGCAGCCCAGGGCGGAAACGCGGGAAATCAAGCGATGACGATTATGGTGCGCTCACTGGCGCTGGGGCAGATCGACTTGAGGGATTTCTGGCGCGTCTTTCGCCATGAAGCGGGCGTCGGGCTGCTGCACGGGCTGGCCCTGGGCCTGCTTCTGGCGGCTGTCGTCTACGCTTGGCTGGGCAACCCCGTTCTCAGCGCAGTGATTGGCACGGCGATGCTGGGGAACTTCCTGGTGGCGGCCGCGGCGGGTGTCGCGGTGCCCATGGCGCTTCGCAGGTTGGGCGTTGATCCGGCTCTCGGCTCCAGCATGATGGTGACAGCCTCGACAGATATCCTTGGCTTTGCGCTCTTTCTGGGCTTGGCAAGCTACTTTATCGTTGGACTCATCGGATAGAATGGAGCGGCTTCGGCCGGATTGAATCGACGCGATTCCGCCTGCGGCGGCGCCCGGAAACAGCACAGTTCGCGTTGCACGACCGACTCTGCCTTGAGAAACGTCCCATTTGCAATGGGGGAAGCGTGCTCATTAGAATTGTGAGGAGAGCAATTGGGTTGAATGGCTGCGCATGGCCGGTCAGCACACCGGCGCCGGACCGATGAGCCGACTAAACCGAGAGCAGACCGATAGCCATCCTGCCGCGGCGACCTTCCCGGTCTATCTTGCATATGCCGTTCTGGTTCTCCTCTACTTTTCTCCCCACCTACTTGGTCTGGCCTCCTTTTCGGCGAACGACTTCACCCAACTCTTCCTGCCCTTCAGCATGTTCCAGCAGGACGCACTGCTGGGGCTGCGGCTGCCGGTCTGGGACCCGCACACAAACTCGGGGCACCCGTACCTGGCCGATCCGCAGGCAGCCGTCTTTTACCCGGTAAGCAATGCACTGCTGCTGCTGACGGGTTTCGTGCGCGACGCCGCAGGCAGGCTCTACCTGCTGCATGTTGAAGCGGCCCTGCACGTCTTTCTGGCCTGCTGCTTCACCTACGCGTTTGTCCGCCGCCTGACAGGCCGGCGGCTGGCGGCCTTTGTATCAGGTCTCATATTCGGGTTCTCGGGCTACCTGAGCGGCTATCCTCCCCTTCAGCTGAGTATCCTGCGCACGGCCGTCTGGCTCCCACTCATCCTGCTGCTTCTCCTGCCGAGAGAGTCCCTTATTCCGAAGTGGAAGTCGTGGCTGGCCGCCGCTGCCGTCCACGCGGTCGCATTCTACGCCGGCCATCCGCAGACATTTCTGTTCATGACCTACGTCGTAGGCGGCTGGATCCTCATGCTGGGCTTCTTTGAACTCGCGCAAACTGGGATTCGGCGGCGGGGACCGTCGTCCGGCATCCACGGCCAGGTGAGCGGCGTCAGCCCCCTGCTTCGCTTCTTGGGCCGGTCGCTCCTCTACGTTGCCGCCCTGATCGCCCTGTGCCTGGCGCAGCTGTGGCCGACCTGGGAGTTCACACAGCACTCCGTTCGCTTTTTCGTACCGTCAGACTATCTGACAGGGGGCTTTGCGTGGGAGGACAGCTGGCAGTTTCTCTTTCCTGGCCTCTTCACCGCGTTTTCTCCCCAGTACGTAGGAACGATTGGTCTTGGGCTGGCACTGGTTGCTGTAGTCGCCCTGTTTTCGCCTACCCTGTTCGTCGCCTTCAACAAGACCATGGAGCGGGGCCCAGTTCTCTTCTTCATCGTCTGCGGTGTCGCAGCCATTCTCCTCTCTTACGGCGCCAAAGGGCCCTTGTACGGCCTCTTCGTCCGATTCGCACCGGGAGGCGACCTCTTTCGCGGGCAGGAACGCGCCATATACGTTGCAGCTTTTTCGTTGAGCGTGCTGGCCGGCTACGGACTGGCCGTTCTGCCATCGCTGGCCGTGCGCGTGCGCCGGTTTCTTGGCTGGACGCTTCTCGGCGCAACTCTTGCCGGTGGGACACTGATTGTGTTCTTCTGGCTGATTCCCAGCCGTTCGGGCGCTTCCCTTTCGAGCTTCCTGGTTGCTGTCGCTCCTGCACTCCTGTTCGCAGCATGCTTTGCATGGCTGTGCGGCGCAAAGCGAATTGGCCGGACAGGTCTCCTTCTGCTCCTGCCGTTGCTGGTTGGGGACCTGTTCATCGCCAGTTTTGCGACCAATCTCTCGGATGGGCCGCGAGTTCGCGCCGCATTAGTCAGCAATGTGGCTAAGGCCACGCTGGAAGCTTCGCGCGCACGTGCGGGGGAAGGAGCCGGCCCGGCGCCGCGGGTCTTCAACGAGTTTCGGCTGCAGGACAGCAGCGGGATCTTCTTCGGCTGGGAAGATGTGTGGGGCAGCAGCCCGATGCGACTCTTCTATTACGACACTCTGTTTCACACTTTTCCGCTTCATCACATGTGGGAGCTGACCGGGGTGGGAACGGTCCTGAGTTGGCGCGAGGAACTGCCGGTCGCGAGCCGGACACTGGGGGAGTTTCCGGCTGGGGAAGAGACCAGCCGCATACATCAGCTCGATGCCGTTTCGCCGCGATGGTGGTGGGCCCAGAATGCGCGCAGGAACGTGGCGGACAGAGATGCTCCTGCCCTCCTGGCAGATCCCGGCCTCGACCTGAAAAGCGAGATTCTCGTCGCGGAAGCAGACGCGGACAATCTCGGGACCGGGTGGACGAACGATCGTCTTTCGCTTGGAAGCGGTGGGTCGGCCTCGGTGCGGGCAGAGCAGGTAGGGCTCGCGCACCTGAAATTCGAGATCGATGGCGACCAGGAGGGCCTTCTCTTTGTGAGCGAAAACTGGCTGCCGGGATGGAAGGCTCTCTGGACCGATGGCCAAGCTGGGGGCTCAAGCGAGGAGCTGCCCATCGTGCGGGCCCATCAGGCGTTCCTGGGGATACCGGTACCTGCCGGGGCCGGCACGCTGGACCTCCTCTACCGTCCCGACAGCGTTCGATGGGGGCCAGGGATTAGCGGTGTCGCGTGGGCGGCGCTGCTGTTCGCATTTCGCGCCTCCATTTGGCAAGGTCTGTTGCTCTTGGGCAACGGCTTCTTGCGCCTCGGCCCTGCAATCTGGGGAAAGATAGCTTCGGCATCCAGGATAAATCGGAGGGGCATTGGCGCCAAGCGTTCAGTAGTGGAGGATTCTGGAGCAGCAGCTGTGTATTCAGAAGGCCAACAGGATGGCAGAGGGATTTGGCCCGCATTCCTGATTCTGGTCACTCTGTTGGGCCTTGCCTTGCGTCTCTTCAGGTTGGGCTTTCAGGAGTTGAGCCCGGTCGAAATGGATACCCACATTCTCAACACCATTTCCTGGGCTAAGTCGTCGGATCTCGCTCTCGACGTCATCCTGAGCCTAGTCATTCAGCGCATGTGGCACATGCTGGTCGGGAGCAGCGAATTTGCATTGCGCTCGGTTAATGCGCTTGCTGGTACGGCAGCGATTGTGCTGGCGTACTTGCTAGCCAGACATCTGCGCCTGAGACGCTCGGTGGCCCTGATGAGTAGCCTTCTAATGGCCGTCAGTGCCTTTGCAGTTTGGCACAGCCAGAATGCTGAGGCGGGCATGCTGATCCTCGCATTTACCGCGGCCAGCATGATATTGGCGCTGAGGTTCATCAGGACTGGCGGCAGCCTGGGGTCGGGCGCAGGTCTTGTCGTCGGTACGGCTGCTGCCCTATACGCAAGTGGAGTAGCGGTGATGGTTTTGCTGGTTCAGAACCTGTACGTCGCTTTCATTCTTGCGCGCGAGTTACGCAACAGGCAGATTGGGCGCGACCCGCAGTTGCCAGGCTCTCTGCCCATCCGTTGGTTGGTTGCACAGGTTGCCATAGCTGTTCTGACCCTCCCGTGGTTGCTTATGCCTTGGCTGTCTCTGTGGTTTGATGGAGCGTACTCCCACTCATTCTCGCAAGCTTTCTTACTCATCCGCCGGCTTGGACTCCTCTTCGTAGGCAACAGTGTGCCCCACTCAATTTGGCAGTTTGACGCCGGCGTCCTGGCCCTCGCAGCAGTTATCGCAGCCGTCCTGGCCGCGATGTTCGGTCGGAATGGCGTTTCGAAGCTGTCACCGGAGGACGCCTTGCCCAATGGAGACAATGCACAGCTCGATGGGGATACGCAGGAAATCGGCTCCATCGCTGACGGCAGTCGCGGGCTGGTCCTGTTACTTCTCTATACTTTCGTTCCATTGGTTGGCGCCTGGACTCTCGGCAGCAACGGGGCGCTTCCATCCATCGAAAAGCAGTTGTCGGTCGCGGCGCTCATGCCCTTCGTGATTCTGGTGTCGATTGGATTCGCAGCCATCGGCGGAGTCATGGAGAAGCAGCTTGGCTGGCTGTGGCGAATCTGGACCGAGGATTCTTCCTCAGACGGCCCGACAGCTCTTACGAGAGTTTCCATGGGTCATGTTGCTACGGCCTTTCTGATCTGTCTCTATGTGGCTGGCAACCTATTCAGTCTCAGCAACTACTACTACGATCCTTCGTACAGCAAGTCCAGGGGCTTGCGTCAACTGTCCAGCAAAGTCGAACAGTGGGGAAGAGGGCTTACACCGGCGGAGGTACAGACTGCATTGAGTATTGAAGCCGATTACGCCCTTCCTTATTACCTTCCAGAATCTGTTGGACATACCTATGTCGCACTTGGTGCATCGTTGGGCCACGGTGTCCTACCTGTGGAGACGCTCTCTGAGGACGGGTATAGGAGGGTTTTGGCTCCGGTTCCGTCGGGCGGATTCGGCGTCCCGCACGAACGTCTGCTGGAAGGTCTTTCCGAGCAGTACAATTTGGCGAACACCACTGCGTTCGAAAACTGGTCACTCCATCTCTTTTCGCGCCCTGACCCCCAATTGTGGCGACCACTGGACGTTGCCTTTGCGAATGGACTCACGTTGACCAGGGTTCAGGTCGAGCCGGACTATCCTCCGGTGGGTGGGATTCTGGTCATCCACCTGGAGTGGAGCGGCGATCCGGAAAGATTGACAGGAGGCGAGAAAGCTTTCCTCCATCTCCTGGATGATGGAGGCAATCTTATAGCCCAATGGGACCCCGAGCTGCGGATGGACGGCTCGCCGCACACCGTCAGCGCCGCCATCGAGGTGCCCGCGGAACCGACGTCCGGGCGACTGAGGCTGATCGGCGGGCTCTACGACGTCATGGTTGAGGGCGCGCCCAGAATCGTGACCGAATCTGGCCACGACTCGCTGACTCTTTTTGCCTTTCCTGAACTGGAGTGAATTGAGCGCGACCGCCCGGTGCCGTGCTGCCGACAAGACATAGGGCGGGAGTAATGCCCGCGTCTCACTAGGGCACTTGGACTACTGACTGAGGAACGGAGCGTCTTTAGACCGCGATTGTTGAAAGGCGTCTGCTCGCTTCGCGCAGCGTTTCGAGACGTTTGGCGAAGGCAAAGCGGACCACGCCCTCGCCGTGCTTTTCCCTGTCCCTGGTGTAGAAGTTGATGCCTGCGACGACGGCCACGCCGATGTCCGTCGTCAGCCAGCGGGCGAAGCGGTGCGAGTCCCAGGCAGCCTGGGGCGCGTCGATGTTGCGGTAGCCGGCCATTGTGTAGTAGGAGCCTTGCGGCCGGACGGCGCTGAAACCGGCGCGGCCGAGGATCTCCATTATCAGCTCGCGCCGCTCGCGGTACTCCTCGCGCATTTGGGCCCAGTAGTCGGTGGGCTGATCGAGGGCGACGGACGCGGCAGCCTGCAGCGGGGTAGGCGCGCAGATTGTGGAGTAGTCATGGACGGCGCGGATGGCGGCCGAAAGAGGCTCGCGGGCGACTACGTAGCCGAGCCGCCATCCGGTAACGGCGAAACTCTTGCCCAGGCCGCCGATGGTCACCGTGCGCTCCACTAGTCCGTCCAAACTGCCTGGCGAGACGTGCTCTCGGCCATCGTAGAGGATGCGGTCGTAGATCTCGTCGGTGATAAGGATGAGATTGTGGCGGTTGACGAACTCGGTCAGCGCGTCGAGTTCGTCGCGTTCGAAGACGCGGCCGGTCGGGTTGTGGGGCGTGTTGAGGAGAAGGGCGCGGGTACGGGCGGTGACGGCAGCTTCCAGGCGATCCGGGTCGATGCGGTATTCGGGGGTCTCAAGCAAGACGGGGACGGCCGCAGCGTCGGCAAGCAGGGCGGACGGGCGGAAGTTTTCGTGGCCGGGTTCGAGGATGATCAGCTCGTCGCCGGGGTTGAGGAGGGCAAGCAGCGCGGTGGTGATGCCTTCGGTTACGCCGCAGACGACGCAGACGTGGACGTCGGGGTCGACTGTCCAACCAAGCTGCTCGGTATACTGGCGCGCCAGCACGGTGCGCAGGGGCGGATAGCCCCAGGTGACGGTGTACTGATTGGCGGCGCCGCGGATGGCCTCGACAGCGGCGTCAACGATCACTTCGGGCGGGTCGAAGTCCGGAAAGCCCTGGCTCATGTTGACGGCGTCGTGCTGCATAGCCAGCCGGGTCATTTCGCGGATCATCGACTGGTTGAAGTTGGTCGTGCGAGTTGCGGGATACAAGGGATGCCTCACCTACTGCCTGTCGAATAGAACGGTTACGTCGCGGGAATTCTACTCGAACTTTGGGCGGCTTGCAATGCATTGGGGTATCTCCTGCGGGAAGAGGGAGGGACAGTCCGAAGTGCCACGCGGCTGGGGTTGTGGGCGCACCTTTCGCACACTATGGCGTTCGTTCGGATTGGAATGGTGGGAGGGGGCGAGGGGGGATTACGGCGTGCGCAGTGGCTGCGAGGCAAAGCAGGGCAAGGCCGGACGGGGACTAGGCCGACATACTTTTGGGTGATAATTCGTTCGGAAATCGCAAAGAAGTGCTTGAATTGCCGAATACATAGTTCAGAAGTATTCGAGGTCCTGGCAGTTCCTGGTTTGCGGCCCTGAACGGTCAAGACTTCTGTCCACTCTTTGGTCGCAGGAGTTGCAGCAGTCCTTCGTCGCGCAGGCTGGCCAGCTGGGCGGGCGAGGTATCGGCCAGCATTGCCTCGACGCTGCGGACGATGAGGGCGGAGAGCTCGTCGTCGAGGCGCGGGTTGCCCAGGGACTGCCAGCGGTCCTGTTGGGTGGGGCCGATGTGACGCATGTAGTGGGCGATGCCGCCGCGCCCGCCAGCGAGGTGGTAAGTGGTGAAGGGTCCCTGGAGGGCCCAGCGCAATCCCGGGCCGCTCGTGACGACTTCGTCGATGTCTTCGACGGTGGCATAGCCTTCGGCGACGAGGTGGACGGCCTCACGGAAGAGGGCGGCGGTCAGCCGGTTGGCAAGGTGACCGACTGCCTCTTTCTTCATCAGGACGGGAACCTTGCCAATGGCGCGGTAGAAGTTGACCGTCCAATCCAGCGTCTCGCGTGCGGTCAGTTTCCCGCCGGCAACCTCCACGAGAGGAATGAGATGCGGTGGATTGAAGGGATGGCCGACGAGCACCCTCTGCGGGCGGGCGGCGCCGTCCTGAATGGCGGAGGGGAGCATTGAAGTCGTGCTGCTGCTGACGACGACGTCGGACCGCAATACGGCTTCGAGCGCGTGCAGCGTTTCACGCTTTACCGCAAGGCGTTCGGGCACATTCTCCTGCACGAAGTCGGCTTCGGCCAGCGCACTGTCGATCGCCGCAGAAAGGCACAGACGGTCAGGGTCGGCGGCGGGCGCCAGGCCCATCCTTTCCAGGGCAATCCAGGCATCGGCGATGTCGTGTCGCAGGTCGGCCTCGTTGCGCACGGGGTCTACTACCAGTACGTCGAGCGCCTGTGCAAGGAAGTAGGCTGCCCAGCTGGTACCGATTGTGCCGGCGCCGATAACGGCTACTCGTTGGACATCGCTAACAGTTGGGCGTGTCATGAAATCTCTTTCCTTTTGCGGGGTCTCATAGGGAGAATTGCTGCCACTGGGAACAGGGCTGGCGGCCGGCGCGGGGCCGGCATCATGTTGACTCGTAGGCAGACAGGGGAGGATCAAAGGCTTGCAAGGAAGTTGCGAAAGCGGTCCAAGAGCTCATTCATGCCTGGATGATGACGGCGCATGAGGGCCTCCTCGTCGACCGCTCCGTCCGCCAGGGCCATCATGTTGGCGGCCTTTTGGTCGGTCTCCAGGTCGACGTAGCTGGTTGACAGGCGGAGGGAGAGCTCCTGCTCGGGCGCGCCGAAGTCGGTACCGGGCAGGGTTGCGATTTGACAGGTATCAAGCAGGTAGGCGGCCAGTTCGTTGGAGGTGTGGACGCCTTTGCGGGCGAGCGGGCCGCGCCAGTGATCGAAATTTGGGTAAAGGTAGAAGCCGCCCATCGGTTCTGAACAATGTACATCAAGCTCGGAGAGGCCGAGCCAGAGGAACCGGGTGCGGGCGGCGTGAAGGCGTGTGCAGCGGTCAATGTAGGCGTTGAGCTCCGGGTCGTTGGCATAGGCGGTTACGGCGGCAACCTGGATTGGGGCCGAGGGCGTGGACCAGAGTTCGCTTCCGACTTTGGCGACGGCTTGCAGCAACTGCCGGCCAGTCTGGCCCGGTGGGACTATCGCGGTACCGAGCCGCCAACCTCCGAGCGAGAGGTGCTTGCTGATTCCGCCGAGCACGACGGTACCTTCGGGGTAGTAGGAGCTGAGCGAGGCGTGGTCGCGTCCGTAGGCGGTCAGCGCGTAGATCTCGTCGGAGAGGGCCAGCACATTTTGGCGGCGGCAGATTGCCGCGATCTCTTCGAGCAAGGCCGGCTCAAGCATCCCGCCCGTCGGGTTGTTGGGGCTGTTGAGGATGAGCAGATGGTGTTCGTGCGGCGACTGTCGCAGGATCTCCTGCAGCTTGGAGGGATGCAGGCGGTGTCCGTCGTGCGGGCTGGAGGGAATACGGAGGATCGGGCGGCCGATCAGGCGGGCCTGGGGGGCGTAGCTGACCCAGGAGGGTGTGGGTAGAACTGTGGCGCCGGCCGCGGCCATTTGGAAGGCGAAGAGGAGAGCCTTGCTGCCGGGGCCCACGATTACCTGTTCGGGGCTGATTGCTCGGCCCAGTTGGCGGGAGTGGAATTCGGCTACAGCCCGGCGAAGCTCGGGGATACCGACTGCTGGAAGGTAGCTGCGGCGGTCCGCGTTTTCGGCCAAGGCTCGGAGGATTTTCGGGTGGGTGGGAAAGCGGGACTCGCCGAATCCGAGGTGATAGACCGTTTCGCCGGCAGCCCACATCTGCCGCACGCGTTCGTTGATGTGAAGCGTGGGCGAATGACCCAGCTGACCGTCTAAAGCGGGAGAGAGCGGGAAAGTCACGGAGGAAGGTCGGAGATAGCGGGACGCGAATCGTGAAGTCTAGCCAACCCAGAAGGCCTTTTCGAGATCGGTAAAGTCTGCGGCGGGGCCCTGAAACTTGTTACGGCCCAGTTCGAGGACATAGACGTAGTCGGCGATTTTGAGGGCCTCGCGAATCTCCTGGTCGACAAGCAGGATGGTCAGGCCGTCGCGGTCGCGCAGGTCGACGAGCATCTGGTAGACCTCTTCCGAGAGCAGTTTGGCGAGGCCGGCGGTCGGTTCATCGACGAGAATCAGCATTGGATCGGTCATGAGGGTGCGGCCGATTTCGACCATGCGCTGCATGCCGCCGGAGAGTTCGCCGGCGTTTGATTTGCGGCGCGGTTTCAGGGCGGGGAAGCGCTCGTAGTTTTCGTCGAGCTTTCGCTTGATGCGCTGCTTGTCGTTCTTGAAGGTCCAGGCGCCCAACTCCAGGTTTTCTTCGACCGACATGAAGCGGAAGACGCCCGGCTGCTGTGGGATGTAGGAGATGCCCATGCTGATGCGTTCGTATGTGGGCACGTCGATTATGTCTTCGTCATTGAGTGTAATCTGGCCTTGATTTGGCCGTAGGAATCCGTAAATGGCCTTGAGCATTGTGGACTTGCCAACACCGTTGGCGCCGAGGATTGTAGTGATATTGCCTTCCTCGGCCTCCAGTGAGACGCCCTGCAGGATATTCAGGTCGCGATAGTATCCGACGTAGAGATTGTTGACTGCCAGCATTATTCTTCATCCTCGCCCAGGTAGGCGGCCTTGACCAGAGGGTCTTCGCGTACGACCTCCGGGTCGCCGTCGGCGATAAGGTCGCCGTAGTTCAGCACGAGGAGGCGGCGACTGAGAGTAAAGATCGTGTCCATATCGTGGCTGATGATGATGAAGGCTTTGCCCTGTGCGTTCGTCTCTGTGATATAGCGATAGATCACCTCCATGAGGCGGGGATGGACGCCGGCGAAGGGTTCGTCGAGGATGATCATGCTGGGATCGAGCATGAGCAGGCGGCCCAGCTCGAGTAGTTTTTGCTGGCCGCCGGAGAGGGCGCGGGCGTACTCGTTGCGGAGGTGGGCGATCGTGAGAAACTCGAGCACCTCATGGGCCTTGTCTTCGAAGTCGCGCTGGCGGGCGGTCGTGTTCATAGCCATGGCGGGGATGAGCAGGTTTTCAAGCACGGTCATGCGGCGGAATGCGCGCGTTACCTGGAAGGTGCGGCCAAGCCCGGCCCTGGCGACGCCGTACGGGGGCCGCGTGTCGATGCGCTCTCCATTCATGTAGACGGTGCCGCTGGAGGGTTTGAGTGCGCCGTCGAGAATATTGGTGAGCGTGGTCTTGCCGGCGCCGTTTGGCCCGATGAGGCCGATCAACTCGGGACCCTCGACGGTGAAGGTAACGTCGTTGAGCACCTGCAGGCCGCCGAAATTCTTGTATATGCCGTTGGCGTTAAGTTTCAGCATTTTCAGCGCCCGTTGTGCGATCTGGCTGTTCGGGGCCGGACTCGGCGTCGGATCGGCCCGCGTCCGGATCTTCGAGCTCGTCGAACTCTTCGTCGGTCTCCGTTCTGATTGAGACCGTCTCTTGTGCGACGCCGCCGCGGCTAATGCGTTCGAGGATGGGGAAGAGCAGACCGTTGCGCTGGAAGCGAAGCGTCACCATAAGAAGAATGCCGAAGAAGACGAGCCGCCAGAGGGTCATATCGATCTCGACTGGACCAATCGAGATGCTGGTGCGCAGCAACTCGAGGACAAAGGTGATGATAATGGCGCCGACCGATGCCGCAAAAATGCTTTCCAGTCCGCCGATGACGGCCATGGCGATGACGAGCGACATCTGCAGGATTATCAGTGTATTGGGGGTAATGATGCCGATATAGTGGGCCTGCAGCGCGCCTGCTGCGGCGGCGATGGTGCTGGTGATGACGAAGACGAGGACTTTGTAGCGGACGATATTGACACCGAGCGCGGCGGCGGCCTCTTCGTCTTCGCGGATGGCTCGCACAAAGAGGCCGAAGCGCGAGGCTGCAAGCCACGACATCAGGGCCATAGCCAGGATAAAGAGCAGCAACATGGCGTAATAGGTGGGGATCTTGCTGGTCGAGCTGAAACCGAGTATGCCGGCGGGGAAGAGAGGAACCAATTCAAGACCGCTCTGGCCCTCGGTGATGGGGATCTCGGCGCTGATCGCTGCTCGCAGGATTTCGGAGAAGCCGATGGTGAAGAGCGCCAGGTAGGTGCTGCGCAGGCGGAGCACGAGCCAGCCGACCAGGAGACCGAAGATTGCGCCAAAGACCAGCCCCATGGCGATCGAGGCCCAGACGGGGGGAAAGACGATGACTGTACCGCTGGGAAGGATCTGGGTCTTTGCCAGGTCGAGGCAGGACTCATCGATCGTCCCTACGCGGCGTACGTTGAGAATCACGAGCCACCAGCCGCCGGGCAGGGGGAGATCCGTGCAGAGCTCTGAAGGCGCGGTCGTAAAGCGGATGAATTTGCCAATCAGTCCGGTCGTGTAGCCGCCGATTGCCATGAAGGCCATGTGGCCGAAGGAGAATTGCCCGGCGTAGCCGGCGAGGAGCGACCAACTGGATGCGAGAATGGCGTAGTAAAAGGCGGTGATGGCGAGGTGCATGAAGTAGCTGCTGAGGACGAGCGGTCCGAGCCCGCCCATTTCGGAGGACGCGAGCGGGATCGCCAAGAGCAGGATGACGGCGACTGAGCCGGAGACCCGGTAGATAAGCTTCGGGTTCATAGCTCGCGCCCAAAGAGGCCGGTGGGCTTTAGGAGGAGGACGAGCGTCAGAATCACCATGCCGTAGGCGGGTATATAGGCGGCGGCCCTGGTGGCATCGGGAATACAGCCGGTGCCTGCGGCTTCGACGAGGCCGACGATGAGGCCGCCGAGGAAAGCGCCGGGCAGGCTGCCCATGCCGCCCAGTACGATAATGACGAAGGAGCGGGCCGCGGCGGGAATGCCGACCTGGGGAAGCCAAGAGAAGACCTGCACGAGCGAGGCGCCGGAAAGCCCTGCCAGCATCGCGCCCATGCCGAAAGCAAGGGTATTCATCGTGTCTGGGTTGATGCCGGTTACAGCGGCGGCCTGTCTGTCCTGGCTGACGGCGCGCAGGGCCTTGCCGATCCAAGTGCGGTAGAGAAACCAGAGCAGGGCGGCGAGCATGATGAGGGCAAGGACCGCGGCCGTAAAGCGGGGATTGGGCACTGAAATGGCGTCTAAAATCGTAACATTTCCAGGCGTCATCTTGAGCAGGGCGCCGGAGTCGGCGGGAAGCTCGGTGCGAGGGAAGGGGAAGAATCGCTGGGCTTTGACAGGAACGGCCGATGTAAGGGCCTGGGTAAAGTATTGGAGGAAGAAGGCGAGGCCGAAGGTGACGAGAATAGCGTACTCGGTGGGGCGCTCAATCTGTCCGCTGCCCATGGGACGGAGGAAAATGCGTTCAAAGAGAAGACCGATGGCGAATGTGGTGACGCAACTGGCCAGAATGGCGACGAAAGGGGAGACACCCGGAAGCCAGCGTGAGGTCATAAAGTAGGTAACCATGCCTCCGATCATGTAGAACTCGCCGTGGGCGAAACTGACGACGCCGAGGATGGAGAATATCAGGGTCAGGCCCAGGGCCATGAGGCCGTAGATTATGCCAATGACGATGCCGTTGGCGAGCTGCGAGACTACGAAACCGCCGTTGACAACGCAGAGGTTGTCGGGATCGGCGAGGGCAAATGCGGCGACAAAAAGACCGACGACAAGTGCGATGGCAATCCCGATCAGACGGCTGGTGATTTTGGGCGTGGAAATCCAGAGGGGAACGAGGCTGAGCGGCCCGAGTGCGGCGCCGATGACCGCGCCGCCGAATGAGGCTTGGGAGATTTCCAGGTCTTTGCGCGCGTAGATGCGTGGGGTCACCACGCCTCCCAGGGCGCCCCAGAAGAGAATCCACAGAAGCGTCCAGCCGAAGATTGCTGCGTTTTCCATGGCGCGGAGAGGGCAATGGGAATGCGGAAGAGACCAGGACAACCCAGTGGCGCAGCCGTCGGTCCGAAGGCGGGCGTAATGCGAATCAGAAGAGACACGGGGAAGGACCCGATTGCCGGACATAGTCCGGCGGCAGGCCCTTCCCTGTTAATCTACCTTAGCGTGTTTCAGAAAGCTACTCTTGTCCGACGATAACGGGATCACCCGTCTGGTAGGTTGAGGGATAGACGACAGTCGTGTCAACGGCGGCCTGCCCCGCTACCTGGTACTGGACGATGGTGATGGCGGGATCAGGGAACTGGTGCCACCATTTGGGATCGACGCCGGCCTGTTCAGGCGTATTGGCGCGGTTGATCGGGAAGGTGATGGGTCCCAGGGCCCCCATGTGTTCGATGTTTTCGAGGGCGTCGATGATGTCGGCCGGGTCGGTCGAGCCTGAGTCCTCGATGGCCTGGGCGATAAGCATAATCGAGTCATAGGAGGCCATAGCGTAGGACTCGATGTCATCCTTACCGGTGCGCTCGGCGTATTCGGCGACAAGGGCCTGGGCAACGTCGTTGTAGAGCTGGACAGGAAGGCCGATACGGCGGACGAAGCAGTTGTTGCCGTCAGGGACGTTTTCCCAGAAGGCGTCGCTCACGAGCGAGACCTGGTTGCACATGGTGGGGACGTCCTGGGGCCCGATTCCGGCGTCGGCCGCCTGCTGGGTGAAGTTGTAGGAGGCTTCACCTGTTGCCAGCGTTACGATCATGTCCGGGCTTTCGGCCTTAACGCGCTCGATGATGCCGGCGAAGTCCTGCGTGCCGATATCGACGCTGAAGGTAACCGAGGCGATACCGGCTTCCTCCAGCAGAGCGGTCGTGTTCTCGGCGGCGGGAATACCGTAGTCGGTGTTCTCAGTGAGGATGACGACCTTGTCTAGCTTCATGCCGTTCTCGTCGCGCAGCCACTGGATGAACTTGACGTCGACAGCAGAGACCTCTGAACTCAGGGGCGCGATGCGGAAGATCTCATCGTACTGTACGCTTGTGATGGTGTCGTTCCAAGTCTCGGCAAAGACGATGGGGACACCGTTGTCGCGAGCGACCTCCTTGGCCGCGACACCCACGGAACTGTGGTAGCCCCCGCCGATGCCGACGACGCCGTCCTGGTTGATGAGACGTTCAACGACGGCGGTACCGCGTTCGGGGAGACCCTCGGTGTCGACGATGATCAGTTCGACAGGTCTGCCGAGGATGCCGCCGCGTGCGTTGAGCTCATCGGCTGCAATCTGCATGGCGTCGCGCATAGCTTCACCGCCAACAACGGCACCGGGCGCGGAGAGGGGGGCCAGTGCGCCGATCTTTATTGGCTCCATGGCCATGTCGTCAGCTTCTTCGGCAGGGGCTTCGGTCGCAGCCGGGGCAGCCTCTTCCTGTGCTGCGGGTTCGGCTTCTGCCTCCGGCTCGCCGACCGTTTCCGTCTGGCCTCCGCAGGCGGTCAGGATGAGCGCCAGCAGTGCCAGAAAGAGCGCAAAACGGACAAGAGTTCGGGAATTAGCCATTTGGTTTTCCTCCTGGCTTAGAGTAGGAGGGGGCGTCGCGACCGACAGCCCCACGGTCATCAGATTGGTCGGGTCCTGGGAGCGAAAGATACTCTCCAAGGGAGTGTGCGAAGTTCGGGGATTACTGTGCTACAGATCTGTCCAAAAGTCAAGCGGCAGGAAATGAAAAGCGAATAGTGGCCACTTGCCTGTGACCGGTGGCCAGCGGTCGGTGGCCTGGAACGGCTGGGCGATGCCTGCAGGTCGAACGCGCGATCGACTAGGGACTCGCACACTCGATTGCATCGTTCACGGTGGCATTGGCGAAAATCTGGAATCGCGCAGGCACGGTAGCATCGTGCCGCGGTCGCTGACGCGCGAGCTGGGGTCGCGCAGGCACGGTGGCATATCTACTGGAGGGCGTTGCGGGGGCTGTCCCCCCGCACAAGGGAACGCCGGAACGGCCCGACCGTCCAGCGGCAGTGAAGAGTGGCCAGGAAAGGCGCGCCTGCAGAGGCCCGGGGGTTTGGGCGCGATGGAGCCTCCGCGATTGCCGTGCGGGCGAGGGCGGTGGGCCGGAGCAAGGTCGGTATTTGATTGGCGGCGAAGTCGCGTTCCTACTGCCCGGGGATGACAGGTTCTCCGGTGCGGTAGGTCTGGGGGTAGACGACGGCGGCGCCTTCCGAGTCTTCCCCTTCCACCTGGTACTGCACGATGGTGACGGCCGGGTCAGGAAACTGGTGCCACCATTTGGGATCGACGCCGGCCTGCTGCGGCGTGTTGCTGCTGTTGATAGGGAAGGTGATGGTGCCGAGCGCTCCTTCGTAGGTGATGTTTTCCAAGGCGGTGATGATGGCGGCGGCTTCGGTGGTGCCGGCCTCGGTTACGGCCTGGGCAATCAATCGGATGGCGTCGTAGGCGGCGAAGGCGTAAGACTCGGCCCCCACTTTGCCAGTGCGGGCCTCGTAGCTGGCCAAAAAGCTGTGTGCGAAGTCGTTGTAGAGCGGAGGCGGCAGGCCGATGCGGCGGACGAAGCAGTAGTTGCCGTCGGGCACATTGGACCAGAATGCGTCGCTAACGAGTGCGACATGATCGCAAATAGTGGGGACATCCTGGGGTCCGATGCCGGCGTCGGCAGATTGCTGGGCAAAGTTGTAGGAGGCCTCGCCTGTGGCCAGCGACATGATCAGGTCGGGATTCTCAGCTTTGATGCGTTCGATGATGCCGGCAAAGTCCTGGGTACCGATGTCGACGCCGAAGGTGACGGAGTCGATGCCGGCATCTGTAAGGAGCCTGGAGGTGTCTTCGGCGGCGGGGATGCCGTAGTCGGTGTTTTCGGTCAGGAGGACAACCTTTTCGAGGTTTAAGCCGACGTCGTCGCGCAGCCACTTCATGAAGTTGACATCGATGGTCGAGACCTCGGAGCTCAGCGGGGCAATGCGGAAGACCTCGGGATATTGGACGCTGGTGATGGTATCGTTCCAGGTGTTGACAAGGACGATGGGGATACCGTTGTCGTGGGCGACCTCTTTGGCGGCTACGCCGACGGAGCTGTGGCTGCCGCCGGCGATGGCAATGACATTGTCCTGATTGATGAGGCGTTCGGCACCGGCGGTACCGCGCTCGGGCAGGCCTTCGCTGTCGAAGATTACGAGCTTTACTTGCTGACCCAGCAGGCCGCCGGCGGCATTGATTTCATCGATGGCGATATTCATGGCGTCGCTGATGGCTTCGCCGGCGACAACCGAGCCAGGGGCGGAGAGGGGGGCGAGGGCACCGATGCGAATTGGGTCATCGGGCACGTCGCCGGTCGTCCCGCCGGCGTCCGCGCTCTGTTCTTCGACTGCAGTGGCGGCGGGAGACGCGGCGGGGGCGCAGGCCGCGACCAGAAGGGCCAGAATCGCTGTTGCAAGCAGACAGAAGGTCTTGCAGGACGGTAGATTCATTGTTGGCATCTCGCTGTAAAGTGAGTTTGTTGGAGATGGAAATATCTGTGGGTACAACCGGAGGGGCTCCGTATCGCTAGTCGGGTTTCACCTGGCGTGAATTCCTATCGGCAAAGGTGGTGCTCGGACAGTATTCCGGCATCTGGCTGAAAATCAGGCGGTCGCGAAGGGGGGTGGGAAGGTGTTGGATCCAGCGGCGGAAAGCGACGAAGACGCGCCAGCAGGCGCGGTCCAAGCGGAGGGCGCAGGCGCGGCCGGTGCCGCTCGACGCTCCGGCTATAAGGGCTGTCTTGCCTGAGGCTTGTCCCATTGTCGCTTCTTCAGATTCTAAGTGCGGACTTCGACGAGCCGGGCTGAAAGGCGATGTGCCCTGGTAAGTCCTGACTGGACAAAGTGGGTGGCATTCAGATGCCCATTCCTCCGGTGACCTCTAGCACATGGCCGGTTATGTAGGAAGCGAGGGGCGAAGCAATCAGGACGATACCGCCCGCGGCTTCCTCGACTGCGGCGGGCCGAGCGAGGGGGATGCGTTGGCCAATGTCGCTGTCAAGGAGATCTCGCACTTTGCGCGGGATGCCGAGCATGAGTTGGCGCCCATCGATTTCGATCGCTTCCTCCTGGGCTTCTTGGGGGCGCGTGAGGCGGGTATCGACGAAGCCGAAGGCGACTGCGTTGCAGCGAATGCCGAGGGCGCCCCACTCCTTGGCGACCGTCTTGGTGAGGCCAACGACGCCTAGTTTGGCGGCGGCGTAGTTGGCCTGACCGATGTTGCCATGGAGGCCGGACGTCGACGAGACGTTCACGATACAGCGGTTGCTGAACGGGGCGCCCGACTCCAGTTCGGCCTTGGCAGCGTCGCGCAGGTAGGGCGCGGCGGCCTGGATCATGCGGAAGGGCGCGGTCAGGTGGACGTCGAGGATGGCCTGCCACTGTTTGCCGGTTATCTTGTGGGCCATGCCATCCCAGGTGTAGCCGGCATTGTTGACAAGGACATTGATTTGGCCGAAGGCGTCAACCGCGGCCTGCATGAGACGATCGGGAAGTTCGTTGTCGGTCACGCTGCCAGCAAAGTGGATTGCCTGCCCGCCGGCGTCTGCAATCAGCTGGGCGGTCTCTGCGGCCAGGGCGGCGTCGAGGTCGTTGACGACAACGCGGGCGCCCTGTTGGGCAAACAGCAGGGCCGTGCTTGCGCCGATGCCGCGTCCCGCGCCAGTTACGATTACGGTCTGACGGTTGAACATTGGTCCCGGCCTTGGAAGCTCATTCGGCATGGAAGTAGAGTCGCGAGACCATCTCGGCGACGCAGGTCGGTTTTTGCTCGCCCTCGACGTCTATTGTGACCTGGTGGACCAATTGCAGGCCGAGACCCTTTACCTCTTCGACCGACTGCAACTGCGTGCGGGCGCGGATGCGCTGGCCGGCAAGCAGGGGATGGGGAAAGCGGACGCGGTTGAGGCCGTAATTGACTGTGAGGGAGACGCCCGGGTAGCGCGGCTTGTCCGGCTCGACCATGCCTGTCAGGTGAGGGATGAGAGAAAGCGTAAAGAACCCGTGGGCGACTGTCGCGCCGAAGGGGGAGTCGCGCGCGGCCCTCTGCGGGTCGATATGGATCCACTGGTGATCGCGGGTGACGTCGGCGAAGTCGTTGATCATCTCCTGCGTTACCGGGTGCCAGTCGCTGGCGGGGGACTCATCGCCGATTTTGGCTCGCAGTTCGGCAAGGGCGGCTTGTCGGGACATAGGGTGCTCCAATCGGGTTGTTTGGTTGTTTCATTCAGACGGTCATGCCGCCGTCTACGTTGAGCGCCTGACCGGTGATGAAGCCCGACTGCTCCGAGCAGAGCCATATCACGGTGTCGGCGATCTCCTGCGGTTGTGCGAAACGACGCATCGGTATGCGCTCCATCATCTTTTCCGCCCGGCGCGGGTTGCCGGCGATCAGGGGCTCGAAGAGCGGCGTGTGAGTGTAGACGGGACAGACGGCGTTTACGCGGATGTTGTAGCGCGCGGCTTCCTGGGCGGCGACGCGTGTCAGGCCGATGACACCGTGCTTGGAGGCAGTGTAGGCGGCCTGGTTGGGCAGCCCGCGCTTGCCGGCGATGGATGAGACGTTTACGATTGCGCCGGATGAATCGGCCATACGTTTTATCTGCTCCTGCATGCAATAGAAGACGCCGCTGAGATTGACCGCCAGCACTCTTTCCCACCCGTCGTGCGGATAGGACTCGAAGCGCTCCCACGGCCCGCCAATGCCAGCATTGTTGACGGCGCAATCCAACCGGCCAAAGCGGCTGACGATTTCGTCGTGCAGTTGGGCCACGGCGCCGGCGTCGGCGACGTCACAGTCGGCGAAGTGCGCGACGGCTCCGGTCTTTTGCAAGAGACGCACCGTTTCGGCGCCTCCCTTCTCGTCGACATCGCAGACGATAACGGCCGCGCCCAAGGCGGCAAACCGGCTGGCTGTCGCGCGACCTATGCCGGAAGCGGCGCCGGTTATCAGAGCAATCTTTTGGGTGAACGGTTTGTCAGCGGTCAATTTGCGGGCGTTCGTTGAACTGGAAGAGAACGTGCCGGCCTCTATTGGTCGCCTGCCCCCAACAGCAGCTGCTCTCCCGTTTGCTGCATTTCGGCCAGGAAGCTGGCGGCCTCGATCTCGGCGGCGAAGAGCTGGACCATGCCGCGGTTGAAACTGCGCAGAAACGGCCCGAAGCCGGACGGGAACTGCCAGACGTGGGCGCCGGGCACAGCGGCGGCAAAGGCTGCGAGATGTGGAAACTCCTTACGCCACTGGTCGCGCAGCGCGTTTCCGGCAGGCATCCAGCCGCCGTCGTTCGGCAGCTCGCTCACCACTGCGACGCTGGAGAGTAGGGCCGCAAGGTCGAAAGAATTTTGTGCGAACGGGGAGCCGGCACGGACGGCATAGCAGCTCGTGAAGGCTACCGACCGGGTGACCCCTGCCGGCCCCCTGGGCAGCGGCGCCACTCCGTAGGAGAATTCCGGAAAGTGCGTTTCGAAGAAAGGTGCGACCCAGTTGCCTTCGACGGTCAGGGCCCCTTTGCCCTTGGCCAATACTTCGCCTGCCCACTCGTTGTTCGACTCGCCGGCATGGCCGGCGAAGTTGTCGCGGAAGATGCGGATGTACCACTCCATGGCCGCGTCCGCCGCCTGGGCGTGTAGGGCCATGCGACCGGTCTTGTCTATGATTGTACCACCTGCACCGAAAAAGAATGGAAGCCAGCGGGATAGGTCGGGCGCCTCGATGAAGCCGAAGCGGTTGAGATCGACATTCGTCTGGGCCTCGGCCGCGGCCCGAAGCGTCTCCCAGTCGGTAGGAGGAGGAAGACCGGCGGAAGCCAGGCCGACACGGTCGTATACGAGCGCGAGCGTCCGCACTTCGCGGGGAAGACAGTAGCGGATTGCCGGATCGCTGTCCGGCGGCCAGACGAAGGCTGCAGTCAGTTGCGGGGGAATGCCGGCCGGGTCAAGGCTGCCGACGGGCGCGGGCGAAAGGACGCCTGACTCAGCCAGTTCGGGGAAGAGGAAGGCTGTGACGACAAAGAGGTCGGGCGGCGTCTCGGATTGCAGGCGTTCGGCCAGTCTGCGGGAGTAGTCAGTGACGGAGGTTAGATTGACCTGCAATTCGTGTTGATCTGCCCAAGCGTCGATCCGGTTGTGGAGGGCCGCGGTGACGGCGCCCTCTTGCGGGAGCAGAACGTGCAGTTCGCGTTCGGTGTTGGGAGCGTTTGGGGCCGGGTTGAGAAAGGGGATGGCGGGCAGGCGGGGACGTGTGGGCATCCCGTTGCAGCCCCCCAACGGCAGTGCAAGCAGCAGTAGGACGGAAAGTAGCGAGCATGGAACCAGACCTGGAACAGGGGCCCCCGCCCGATTCTCCTCGCGATCCGTGCGACTGCTTACGTCACGATTCGCTCTCGACAAAGGCGGTGTAGGCATCCGCGTCCATCAGCTTCTCAAGCTCGCCGTCGGCATCCTCGTCGGTTTCGATTTTGAGGAACCAGGCGCCGTAGGGGTCGCTATTGACCAGCTCGGGCGTGTCGATCAGAGCCTCGTTGACAGCCGCGACCGTTCCCGTGACTGGTGAGACGATGTCTTCGGCGGCCTTGACAGACTCCACGACCGCGATCGCGTCGCCGGCTGCGACGGCTTGGCCGACGTCAGGCAACTCGACAAAGACGATATCGCTCATCATGTCCTGGGCGGCATCGCTGATTCCGACCACGACGGTGGCGTCATCGCGCCTGGCCCACTCGTGAGTATTGGCGTATTTCAGATTGGTTTCATATTGGTAGGATGCCATTCTTCACTTCCTTGCGAACGCCGACGGCTACTGGTTGCCGATTTCAAACTTTGTCAGTCCAATTGTAACCTTTTCCTCGCCAAGGGAAAAGGTAGCGGAGGCTTCAGCGGCCGTATTTCCGGCTGCGGGCTGCCTGGCGACCTCTAATGTCAAGGTCTCAGCAACAATGTAGTCGCGATGTGCGGACAGCAGGCTGTCGAGCTGGGGTGATTGGGGCAGCAGAAGCCTGATGCGGTCATTAATCTCGAGATTGCTGTCCTTTCGCAACTGCTGGATGTGTCGCACGAGCTCGCGGGCGTGCCCTTCCTGCTCCAATTCAGGGGTCACCGCGGTGGTGACGGCGACGAGATAGCCGCCGTCTTCGGCGACGGCGAACCCGGCGCGCGGAGTTCGACGCAGTTCGACATCTTCCGAGCAGACCTCAAAAAAAAGGCCGTCCTCTTCCACAGTTACCGTGTCGCCCTCGTCGAAACGTTGCGCCAGTTGCCGCTGGTCCATTTGCGCAAAGAGGCGGCGGATGACGGGCAAGCCGCGCCCGTATTTTTGGCCCAACTGCCTGGGCAATGGGAAGACCTCGACATCGACCAGCTCATCTCCTTCGTCGGCGAAGGTCAAATCCTTCACATTGAGCTCGGAGAGCAGGAGCTGGCGCATGCGCTGGAGGCCGGCGCGCTCGTTCTCGGTCCGGGTGCGGACGACGACCTGTTGAAGGGGCTGGCGGACCTTGAGCGCGGCCGACTCCCTGGCGGCGCGGCCCAGGGTCGTGACCTTTTGCGCCAGCGCCATTGCCGCGCTGAGCTCGGTATCGACAGCGCTGTCGTCGGCCTGCGGCCAGCGTGCGAGGTGCACGGAATCGGGCTGGTCCGGGTCGACCGAGGCGACGAGGTTCTGATAGAGTGCCTCGGAGAGGAATGGGACGGCGGGGGCGAGCAGCTTGGCCAGTGTGACCAGGGTATGGTGGAGGGCGGCGAGTGCGGAGGGGTCGCCATCCCAGAAACGGCGGCGGTTGAGTCGGACGTACCAGTTGCTGAGGTCGTCGACGAATTCGGCGATTGGGCGCGTGGCGGCGGTTACGTCGTAGGCTTCGTAGGCGGAGGTCACGTCGCGGACGAGACGGTTCAGCTCGGAAAGGAGCCAGCGGTCAAAGTCGTTGCTCTCTCCGGCGTGGGCCTGGCCTGTTGCCGGCGCCAGGTTTGCGTAGACGACGAAGAAGCTGTACGTATTCCAAAGCGTGTTCAGGAAGCGGCGTTTGACCTCGGCAACGAGGTTGCCGCTGAAGCGGCGGGCGTTGCCCGGGGGGCCGGCGGTATACATGTACCAGCGCGTGGCATCGGCGCCGTGTTCTTCAAAGATCTGCCAGGGATTGACGACATTGCCGCGGGACTTGCTCATTTTTGAGCCGTCCTCGGCCAGGATGTGTCCGAGGCAGATAACGTTTTTGAAGGCGGGCCGGTCGAACAGGAGCGTACTGACGGCGTGGAGTGTATAGAACCAGCCGCGGGTCTGATCGACGGCTTCGCAAATGTAGTCGGCCTGTTGATAGGTATCGAATTCGGCCTGGTTGGCGTAGGGGTAATGCCACTGGGCGACGGGCATGGCGCCGCTATCGAACCAGACATCACAGAGCTCGGGGACGCGCCGCATGGTGCCGCCGTCGGGGGCGGGCCAGGTGATCTCATCGACGTGGGGCCGGTGCAGGTCCAGACCCTTGAGCTTGCGGCCGCACTTTTGCGAGAGTTCGGCCAGGCCGCCGACACACTCGATGTAGTCGCTGCCGGGGGCGTCGCTCTTCCAGATTGGGAGGGGCGTGGCCCAGTAGCGGTCGCGGCCCAGGGCCCAATCGACGTTGTTTTCCAGCCAGCGGCCGAAGCGGCCGTTGCGGATGTGGTCGGGCACCCAGTTGATTGTATTGTTGAGTGCCACCAACCGGTCCTTGAAGCTGCTGGTGCGGATATACCAGGTCTGTTTGGCCCAGTAGATGAGGGGCGTATCGCAGCGCCAGCAAAATGGGTAGGTGTGCTCGTAGGTTTCCGCCTTGTAGAGCTGCCCGCGACTCTCCAGGTCTGCGGCGATGTGTGGGTCAGCGTCTTTGACGAAGATGCCGGCCCAGGGAGTTACGTCGGCCTTGAACTGGCCGGCGGAGTCGACGGTTTGGATGACGGGCAGCCCGTGCGCCTGGCCGACGGCGAGATCGTCGGCGCCGAATGCCGGGGCGACGTGGACGATGCCGGTGCCGTCGGCAGTGCTGACGAAATCGGCGGCGATGACATAGGCATAGGTTTCAGCGGGTGGGGCGCCAAATTGGAAGAGGGGCTCGTACTCCTTACCGACAAGTGCCTCGCCCTTCATCTCTTCCAACAACTCGTAGCCGGGCTCCAGGACGGCTTCAGCCCGGTCCTTGGCCAGGTAAAGGAGCGAGCCGTCGCGGTCACGCACTTTGAGGTAGTCGATCTCTTTGCCCACGGCCAGAGCGGCGTTCCCCGGCAGAGTCCATGGGGTGGTGGTCCACGCCATCAGGAAGGCACTTTCCTCGCCCTTGACGACGAATTTGACGAAAATGCTCGGGTCGACGGTGCCTTCCTGGTAGCCGAGAGATAGCTCGTGACTGCTGAGGGGCGTGCCGCAACGGGGGCAGTAGGGAACGACTTTGTAACCCTCGTAAAGTAGGCCCTTGTCCCAGAGCTGACGCAGTATCCACCAGAGCGACTGCACATATTCGTTGGTCATAGTAACGTAGGCGTCGTCCAAGCTGACCCAGAATGCCATGCGCAGGGTGAGTGCCTCCCAGTCGCTCAGGTATTCCCAGACCGACTCCTTGCACATCTGGTTGAAGCGGGCGACGCCGTACTCTTCGATCTGCTCTTTGCCGGTGAGCCCGAGCTGTCTTTCGACCTCCAACTCGACGGGTAGACCATGGGTGTCCCAGCCGCCTTTGCGAAGGACGTGGTAGCCCTGCATGGTCTTGTAGCGGGGAAACATGTCCTTGAAGGCCCTGGCCAGCACGTGGTGGATGCCGGGGCGGCCGTTGGCCGTAGGCGGGCCTTCGAAGAAGACGTACTCGGGGCCGCCTTCCCGCTCCGCCATCGAACGTCTGAAGACGTCTCTGCTCTGCCAGAGCTTGAGGATTGACTCCTCTAATTCGGGATACGAGACGCTGGCCGGGACCGCTGTAAAGCGACCGTCCGGCGTGCAGGCGTCTTGTCTGGCGTCGTTTCTCGTCGGTGACTGTGTCATTTTCGGTCTTCCTCTTTTCCCGGGCAAGCCGATGCCGTCTACGCCTGCGGATCGCCGATCTCGACGTAGATCCGCTTATTTATGGCACCCTTGCTCTGGTAATTGACGACGCGCATGGAGCCGACTTCGCCGGTGTTGCCGGTATGTGTGCCGCCGTCGGCCTGCAGGTCGAGGCCTTTCAGCTCGACGGTTCGCACTTCCCGGATCTGTTTGGGAAGCAGGTTGATCTTGGTACGGATCAGGTCGGGGATCTTGAATGCCTCTTCGCGCGGCAGAGTCCTGGTGATGACGGGCCGCGCGGCCGCGATCTCCACATTGCAGCTGCGTTCGATATCTGCGACCAGCTCGCCGCTCATGGCGGCGAACTCGAAGTCCATTCGTCCTGCGCCCACCTTCATGTCTCCGCCGGTCACGGAAGCGCCGTAGTCGCGCCAAACGACTCCGCAGAGAATGTGCATTGCCGTGTGGGTCCGCATCAGTGTGTAGCGCCGGGCCCAGTCCAGTTCGCATCGCACGCGCTGGCCGGGGGCGATGCGGATGGACGCGCCCTTCATGCCCCCAAGCGCGTGCCAGAGGTGTCCGCCGTCACGCTTGATACTGTCTACGGTGAGCTTGCGTCCATCAACGGTCAACCAGCCGATGTCGTTGGGCTGGCCGCCGCCTCCGGGATAGAAGGCGGTGCGATCGAGGGCGACGCGCAGGCGGCCCTCTTTCTTGTCGACGGCGACAATTATAGCTTCGAAGTCCTGCAGGTAAGAATCGTGGTAGTAGAGCAGCTCGGTCATCTTTGTCTCGCTTCTCGCGGCTATGGCTGCAACGGCTGCGGGGCCAGGCAAAATGAAAGCCCGCCCCCCTATCAGGGACGGGCCTTTAGGTCCGCGGTACCACCCTGTTTCCCGGCCGTCAACTCCGGGCAACTCTTCAGCGGTTACGGCTGGTCTGACGTATTGGTGTTGCCAGAAGTGCGCCGGCGCCCGCTGGTGAAGATAACGGCTCACATGACCGTCGGCCTCTACTCGGCGAAAGAGCGCCTTTCTGGCCGAAGCTCAGGACTGATTTTCGCCGCCCCAGGGACCCATCCGGCTCCCACCGGCCCGGACTCGCTGGGGATATGCAGGCGGCTACTCTTTTCCGTCAACGCCTTTTTTGTTTCGCCGCCCTGCCTGACCGGCTGGTATGCCGATCCTTTCAGACGGGCGGGTCAGGCACAGATTTTAGCAGCGGCGGCGGCTCCTGTCAATCTTCGACGCCTGATGAATTGGCATTTTCGTCCCGACTCCCGCCGGGGGCAGTGGTCCGTGCGGGCAGCTCCACCAGCGCCGACTCGACGGCCCGGCCGACGACAAGCTCTACGGTATAGCTGACGTCGTCCAGCTCGACCGTGTCGCCAACTTCGGGAATCCGGCCGAGGTGGGCCATGATGAGGCCGCCAACGGTATCGACCTCCTGGTCCTCAAACTTGATGTCGAAGTGCTGGTTCAGCTCGTGCAGCAGCAGAGAGCCGTCGACTCGCAAGCGGCTTTCGCCTATCCGTTCGAATGGGGCGCGTTCGATATCAAACTCGTCCTGGATTTCGCCGACGACCTCTTCGAGCAGGTCTTCGAAGGTCACGATTCCGGCGGTACCACCGTATTCGTCGATGACGACGGCGAGGGCACCGCCTTCGGCGCGGAAGCGGCGCAACATCAGGTCGAGTGATAGCGTCTCGGGCACCGCGATGACAGGGCGGCTTTCGGCCAGTCGGCGCAGGTCGAGCGGGCCGCTCTGCTCACCGCGCGTGAGGTGGCGGGCCAGGTCTTTCACATGGAAGAAACCCTTTATCTGGTCCAGATCATTTTCGTAGATGGGGAATCGCGAGTGATTGGAGTCGCAGACGAGGCGCAGGACCGAATCATGTGACTCGTCGGCGGAGATGCCTACGATGCGGGTGCGCGGGGTCATCACCTGGCCTACGGTTCGCTCGCGCATGTCGAGGATGTTCTCGATATAGAGTTGCTCGGAGGGCGCGAGGAGGCCCTCTTCTGAGCTTTCTTCGACGATCATTTCTAGTTCCTGGGCGGATACCATGTGGTCGTGCTCGCCGCGTTCGGGCACGCCGCAGGCGCGGGTGATGGCGCGCGCAAGCGCGTTGAGGACGAAGATGACCGGCGAGAAGATGCGCTGAATGAACGACACGGGGCCGATAACGCGCAGGGCAGTTGCTTCCGGCGCCTGCAGCGCGAGTGATTTGGGCATGACTTCGCCGAGGACCACGTGCAGGTAGGTCATGAGGGCGATAGCCAGGACAGAGGCAGCGCTGTGTGCTGTGGCGACAGTCAGGAAGCCGCGCTCGACGCCGTAGTGTTCCAAAAGTTCCAGCATCCAGTGTGCGACCGTGTGCTCTCCGTACATGCCCAGGCCGAGGCTGGAGAGCGTGATTCCGAGTTGTGCCATGATGATAAAACGGGTCTGCCAGCGCGTTTCGGTCAGAATACGCAGGATCCTGGCAGCGGGGGCTGAGCCCTGATTGGCAAGTTGCGCCATACGGGCCCGCGAGGAGGCCACAACGGCGAATTCCACACTTACGAAGAGGCCGTTGAAGAAGATCAAGGCGACGATAATGAAGGTAGGAAGCAGGTATTCCATTCGTTCAGTTCCCGTTCCCCAGCTGTTCGACGCGGTCGATTGGCACAGCCCTCTTGCGCAGGCGGGCCGCCGCGTTCGGGGGCAGCTCGACGCTGACCTGGGCTACTGCGTAGCCGCTCACCTGCTCGACATGGAACTCGATGCCCTGCAGCTGGACAGTCTGGCCCGGTTTCGGAATAGCGCCCAGCGCCGCCAGAATCGCCCCGCCGACCGTGTCTACGTCTTCAACATTGAGGGGTGCGCCGAGGAATTCTGCCAGCCGGTCCAACTCCAAGTCTCCGTCGAGCAGCAGGCGCCCGTCCTCGCGGAAGAAGATATCGCGGATGTCGGCGTCGAACTCATCGGCTATTTCGCCGAATATCTCTTCGACAAGGTCCTCGAAAGTAACGATCCCCGCGGTGCCGCCATATTCGTCGATGACAACCGCCATGTGGTATCGATCGCGCTGCAGCTGACGGAAGACAGTTGCAACCGAGGCCGATTCGGGCACGAAAGGAGGTAGGCGCATCAAAGAGCGAACGCTGGGTTCGACGCGGGCCGCGCCGGAGGGCAGGCCGGGCCCGGTTTCGCCCAGGGAGAGGCGCAGACTGAGAAGATCCTTCAGATGGACGACCCCGGCGATGTTGTCGATGGAGCCTTCGTAGAGCGGCAGGCGCGAGTGGCTTGATTCCGCGAGCAGATCCAGTAGTTCGTCCGCTTCCATCTCGACGGGCGCGGCCAAGAGCTGAGTACGGGGCACCATTACGGTGCGCAAGGAGCGCTGCCTCAGCTGCAAAGTGTTCTCTAGCAACTCGGTTTCCCCTTCTTGCAGCAGGCCACCGGCACCGCTCTCCTTCACCATCATCAGGATTTCCTCTGGCGCGTGAACGTGGAGGCCCTCGGAGACAGCACGGAGCCCGACGAGACGCAGAATCAGGCGGCCGCTTCCGTTGAAGAACCAGATGAGCGGCCGCATGACAACCATAGACCAGGAAACGGGCAGGATGAGCAGCAGCGACGTGCGTTCGGGGAACTGGATAGCGACGGTCTTGGGTGCGAGCTCACTGAGTGTGACCTGGATCACAGTCAGTACAATGAGGACGCCGGTGGCAGCGATGGACGTGGCAGCGGCCTGCGCCACGAGACCGGAGGTGCTCAGAAGCGGCGCGACCAGCGGCGTGATCACGGCTTGGCCGTAGAAGCCCAGCACAAGGCTTGAGAGCGTGATGCCGAGCTGGCAGGCGGCAATGTAGTCGTCGAGCCTTGAGGGGCTTTCGAGGTGGGGCAGCAGCAGTTTGGCAAAGCGGTTGCCCTCGGCGGCCTGGTGGGCAATTCGGGCCCGCCGTGCGCCGACGGTGCCTATTTCGGCGGCGACAAAGAGCCCATTGAGCGCAATGAGCAGGAAGACTATCAGAACTATTAGAACTATTGCCATGACAATGTTTCTTGGTTACAACTGGGGTCTGGTATCAGATGCGGCACTTTATGAGTGGCGGAAGGCCAAGGGGACAAGAGGCGCGGACTAATGTCAGGTTTGCTCCCGCCAAGTTGGGTAAAGTATCATGGGTAGAATTCTCATCGAGTTTCTTTTGCGTAGACCGAGAGCAGTAAGATCAGGAGTCCTGACGATGCCGAGCGCGTCCGAGCAGTCCCCCCCAGTCTCCGGGGGCGGCCTTCATGCAGCAGGCGAAAGGCCTACGGGCTTGCGAGCCCAACTTTACGGCCTGCTGCGTACGATGCGGCCCAAGCAGTGGACGAAAAACGGCTTCGTGCTGGTCGGCCTGATCTTTGATGGTAAGCTACTCGACCCAAGCCTGATCCTTGCCGCGGCCATCGCCTTTGTCGCCTTTTGTCTGGTCTCCAGCAGTGTCTATTTTCTGAACGACCTAGTCGATATAGAAAGCGACCGCCTTCATCCCCGCAAACGGCTGAGGCCGCTGGCTAACGGACAACTCAGCCCCGCCCTGGCAAAGGTGGCCTTCGTCCTCCTGGCCGCTATAAGCTTGCTGGGGGCGGGTTTATTCGATCCCCAAATAGGGCTGACTGTGGCCGCCTACCTGGTCCTGAACGCGGCATACACTTTCTATTTGAAGAGGCTCGTCATTATCGACGTATTGATGATCGCGGTCTTCTTTCTCCTGCGAGTGGTTGCAGGACTGACCGCGGTGCATGTCAGCGCCTTCAGCCCGTGGCTATACATTTGTGTGAGTCTGCTGGCCTTCTTTGTCGGCTTCGGCAAGCGCAGGCACGAAATCCTGCTGCTCAAAGATACTGCGTCCGGCCACAGGAGCAACCTAGACCAGTATAATCTGCCATTTCTCGATCAGATTATAGGGCTCGTGACGGTCAGCGGGCTAATCAGCTACACCCTTTACAGTTTCGAAGCCGAGACTGCTCTGGCTGGGCCGGCGCAGATGATGCTGACGGTCCCGCTGATCGTATTCGTGGTCTTCCGTTATCTCTACCTGATTCATGTGGAGCAAAGGGGGGGCGCGCCGGAGGACCTGCTTTTTTCAGATCGACCGTTGCTCGCGGGTGTGGTCCTGTGGTTGCTTTCGGTGGTGGCCGTCATCTACGTCTGGTAAATGCAACCTGCGGGAAACCGATTGACATTTGATACCACTATTCGGCTTCATCGACAAATTGCGCCCAGGCGCCTTCCATTCCTTCTTCAGTGACCCCGTAAAAAATGCGAGTGTCGGACCCTTCACGCAGGGCCAGGTCGAAGCGCACCTTGCCGGCGCGCTTAGCTGACCGGACAATGCCGACATTTTCCTTCCAGCGGATCTGGCCTGATTTGACCGGGCTGTCCTCGTATTGGGTGATGGCGTAGTTCCATAGCTTCCGTGCGCCCTTGCGGGTCACGTTGCCGACGGAGCGCTGGTTGCGCAGGTTGCGGACGACATAGTAAGTCGTGTCGCCCCTCGTCTCGCGGTCCACGATTTCAACGCCGTCCTGGGGCAGATAGAAGGGATCGTTTTCCTTTTGGGAAGGCTGCCCCTTACGGCTGCGGGTACGCTTCGTGACCGCGGGCGGGGCGGCGCCATCCTTGTCCCTTTCCGGTGACTCATTCGCGGCCGACGTTCCCTCGCCTTCCTCGCTACCGACAAGGTCGGCGTTGAGCCCGACGCTTTCGAGCACGAGCGCGACGATTTCGTCGCGCAGCGCCAGGCTGGTTTCGGCGTCATTTCGGACGTAGAACTTGGAGCCGTCCAGGCAATACGGCTTTTCGTCGCCGGCGTCGACCCCTATGCGCAGCACATCGGCGCCGCTGTTCGAGATAATTTCGTAGCGGGGTTCAAGCGGGGGGGTGAGCCGTTCAGTGATGGCCTGCTGGATTTCATTCAGGGCCTGTTTTGAGTTGGTAAGGCCTTTCACTCTGCCCTTGCGGGCGTTGGCGCCGACAAAGATCGTACCGCCGTCGGTGTTGGCGAAGGCGCACAGGTCGGCGAGAACAACGGTCTGCCGGCCTCCCTTCTTGTTGGCGGTCTCGTGGAAACTCTGGGTCTGGTTGGGCCCTTCGGCCCTGGCAGCGGCCAGATGATCGACCACCTTTTCCGGCGCGCGGAAGGGTCGCGTGCGGTCAAACCAGCGACTGGAGAACAGTTCCCTGATAGCGTCGAACGACGGCTCGGGCAGGAGCAGCTCGGTGGCGCGTTCGCCGATACCGAGGCGCCTGCTGTTGCGGGGATCGGTGCTGAGGCGGTGGGCGTCGCTGCCCTGGATGCAGTGCATTTTGCGGGGGTATTCCGGTTTGGAGCCGTTGAAAAAGCGGGAGGTCGCCTTGCGGCTGCGACTTTCAAGGTCGGTCACCTCGAGAGCGCTGAGATTGGCGTCCTGGGTGTAGGAGATCTTGGTTTGTCCGCCGAAGGGGAAGTTGCGCATGGCCACGCCGTGCGTGCTGTTGGCGTGGGCGGCAATGGCGACGCCGCCGGAGTCGACGATCGTCTCGTAGGCGCTGATCACGTCGGTGCTGGCGCCGGTCTCGGTAGAGCCGGCGTCCAACCTGTCCTGCGGCACATTGAGGCGCAGGAGGATGTGTTCCAGCTCGCGGACCGTTGTTTCGGGGGGATAGATGGCGAGGATGTGGAAGCCGAAGGTGGCAGTAAATTCGAAGCCAGGAAGAACGACAATCTCGTTCGCCAGCTTGTGCCATTGCTCAAGGTTGCTGCGTTCAACGTCGGTGAGCCTGTTCTGCTGTTGAAGGCGAGTCAACCACTCGATTTCGCTGCGGATGGCGTCGACACCGGCGACGGAATTGTGGTCGGTGATTGCGACGATATCCAGCCCGCGCTTACGGGCGGTCGCGAGCCACTCAAGGTATGTGATGCCGGGCTCCTCGTAGTCGTTTGAGGCCGGCGTGTGGGTGTGCAGATCCGCCTTGTACCAGCGGAGTTTTTCGGGGCCCTGGCGGGCGTCGGATTGTGGTTGCGCGCCTCCGGCAGGGGCGCCTCTCGATCTACGTCTTCTGCTCATATTCTATCTAGAAACTGCCCCGTTCTTAGCAGGACAGTCCTGTTTGTGAGGCGTACTCGATCTGTTCCAAGGAATCGCTATCCTTCTCGGCGACGGGCACGTCCGGGGTGGGAGCGTGCGTGCCGCGGGCAGCGTCCTCGGTTTCCAGATCCACCTCGCGCTGGAGAGCGGCCTCGAGTACCTCGTCGACCGTCTCCACAGGGATAAATCGCATTGAATCGCGGACGATCTCCGGCAGCTCCTCGAGGTCGGCCTCGTTCGCGGCCGGCATAATGATTGTATTGAGGCCGGCCCTGGCTGCGGCGAGAACCTTCTCCTTGAGCCCGCCGATTCGCAGGACCTTGCCGCGGAGGGTAATTTCGCCGGTCATACCGATATCGGAATGAACGGAGCGACCGGTAAGCAGGCTGGCGATGGCGGTGACCATTGTCACGCCGGCGCTGGGTCCGTCTTTGGGCAGGGCTCCTTCGGGGATGTGAAGGTGAATGTCGACATCCTCAAAAAAGTTCGGAGGAATGTTGAGCTCGCGGGCGCGGCTGCGTACATAGCTCAACGCGGCCTGGGCGCTCTCCTTCATTACGTCGCCCAGCTGCCCTGTCAGGACAAACCCTTTCTTGCCAGGCATTTTGGTTGCTTCGAAGAAGAGTATTTCGCCGCCTGTCATCGTCCAGGAAAGGCCGACGGCGACGCCTGGGATACGCGTCCGGTCGGCGATCTCCTCGCGCTGGAAGCGACGCGGTCCCAAGAATTCGACCAGTGAATCGGGCGAAATGAGGACGGTTTCGTAGGCGTAGGCGCCGTTGCCCGGCTTGGCGCTGCCGCCAGGTCGGTCTTCGATGAAGCCCTGCTGAGAAGGCGTATCGTCGAGGCCGAGGGGAAGGGGGGCCTGCAGCTGAAAGGGCACGTCGGCGGCAATCGTGGCGGCGACCTTGCGGCAGATTTTTCCGATTTCGCGCTCGAGATTGCGGACGCCGGCTTCGCGCGTGTAGTCGTGCACAATCTTGTGCAAGGCCTCTTCGGTGAATGAGATCTCGCCATCGCGCAGCCCGTTTTCCTTGATCTGTCTCAGGACGAGATATTGCTGCGCGATCTTGACCTTTTCGTGCTCCGTGTAGCTGCTGAGCTGGATGACCTCCATGCGATCACGCAGCGGACCGGGTATTGTGTCCAGCACATTGGCGGTCGTAATAAACATGACCTCGCTGAGGTCGAAAGCGACGTCGAGGTAGTGATCGCGAAACTCGCGGTTCTGTTCCGGATCCAGGACTTCGAGCAGGGCGCTGGTGGGGTCGCCGCGAAAATCGCGCCCGAGCTTGTCGACCTCATCGAGCATAAAGACCGGATTCTTGGTTTCGACACGGCGCAGGCTCTGAATGATACGGCCCGGCATGGACCCGATATAGGTGCGGCGGAATCCGCGGATTTCGGCTTCGTCGCGCACGCCGCCGAGCGCCAAGCGCATGAATTTCCGCCCCATGGCGCGGGCAATGCTGATGCCCAGGCTGGTCTTGCCGACACCCGGCGGGCCGACGAAGCAGAGTAGGACGCCCTCGCGCTCGCGCCTGATTTTATCGCGTGCGTCCTCCTCGTTCTCGCCGGTCTGCCCGGCCTTGCGGGCGGCGCGCAGCCTGCGGACGGCGAGGTACTCGACGATGCGGTCTTTGATTTCGTCGAGGCCGTAGTGGTCCTCTTCGAGGACATCACGGGCGTGGTTGATATCGAGATTGTCCTCGGTTGTCTGCTGCCAGGGCAGGGAGACCATCAGGTCGAGGTAGGTCTTGATGACGCTGTATTCGGCGGCCTGGATCGGCATACGCCGCATCCGGTTCAGTTCGCGAGTCGCCTCCTTGTGGGCCTCCTCGGGCATGCCTGCCGCCTCGATGCGTTCCTCAAGCTCGCGGATGTCGGCTTCCTGCTCGTCCTCCTCGCCCAGCTCCTTCTGGATAGCCTTAATCTGCTCGCGCAGGAAGAAATCCTTCTGCATCTTTTCCATTTCGCCCTGCGCCTGTGACTGGATCTTGTTGCCCAGCTCCATGACATCGACTTCCCCGTGCAGAAGCTGGGTCAGGCGGAGGAGTTTTTCCTGGACGTTGTCCATTTCGAGCAAATGCTGGGCGTCATCGAGCTCGAGGCGGATGCTGCTTGCGACAAGGTAGGCCAACTGTCGGGCGTTTTCGACGTTGGCGGCCATCACTGCCAGCTCATCGGGCATCTGGCCATCCAACTCGACAAGCCGTCGGAAGAGGTCGGTGACGGCGCGAGCGGACCCGTCGATGTCAAGTCCCTCTTCGAGTGTTTCGGGCAGGACTTCGACGCGGGCGCGCAGATAGGGTCCTTCCTGAATGTACTCGGTGAGGCGGATGCGCTCGAGGCCTTGCACGGCGAGGCGGACGGTTCCGTCCGGTGCTTTGAGGACGCGGTGAACCTGGGCGGCGGTACCAATCTCGTAGATCTGGTCGGGTGACGGCTCCTCGATCGATTCATCCTTGCTTGTAACGAGGGCAATTATGCGGCTCTGGGGCAGATTGTCCTCGACGAGCTTGATGCTGCGCTCCTGGCCGATGGTAAGAGGCAGCCACATCATGGGATAGACGACGATGCCTCGCAGAGGAAGGACCGGCAAGTCGTCGGCGACGTCGGTCAGCCGGGACTCCTTGGCGACTTCGCCGTCCCCGGCCTCGGCGCCGGCGCCGTTGCCTTCAGTTTCCCGGGCTGAGGATGAGGCTTCGGCCTCCGGCGAAGGCAGGGCTTCCTGCGCGTCCTCAGTTCCGAATTCAGGTCCGCTTTCGGGCCGGTCAGCACCCTCTTGCTCTATTTGGTTATCCTCTTCCTCTTGCTTGTCGTCGCTCATTTTGTTTCCGACTCGTGTTACAGCAGGATTCTTCTCCCGGCCGTGCCAACGCTCTCACCGGCAGCTTGCAGCCGTCGCACCATGAGACGGACCTAGGAACAAGCTCCACGGACACAGCGCGCCGGCAGGCGCCCGCGCTGAACGGATCGATGCAGGCCGGGAGGATACGGGCATTGTACCACAGAAGCGCACAGTCAAAAGTGGGGAAGGTGACAATTCGGCGCGGGCAACTGCCGGGCAGCTTTTGTGCGAAGACGCCCGTGTAGGTGGGATGCTCACGATTCCCTCAGCTACAGAGCCCCTTTTTGGGATTGGCGTTTTGTGGCCGCCAGGCGGCCTGGTCTTGGGGCTTGCAACTGCTCAACGAGCCCAGGAGGACACCGATTAACGCGAATGGACGCGAATGAATCGTTTCTGGCTGCAATTGGAGGTGCTCTTTGTGTTCAGGATTCTGGGCTAACATCGACAACTAGGGATTGTTGACATTTGTCTGAACTACAGTTCATCTGATTCGTGTGATGGTCACAGTAAACGTCTACGGCTCGCGCGGGGGTGGCGCGCTGTGTACTGGAGGTTCGGGACCAGACGGAGGCGACGATGCAGGTGGGGTGGGACGATGCACTGCTGCTGCGGGTGAACGGCGCGGTGTTCGAGCTGGGCAGCCAGGATGCGTCCCGGGCGCGGCGGCGCCGGTACGGCTGCGGGCGGGTGCGAACGTTGTGGCGCTGAAGCAGAAAATCAGGCGCGGTTCGAACCAGGGCGGCTGGGCGTTTGCGTTTCGGGCGAAGGTAGCGGACGGGGGGCTTCTGCGGCCGCGGGGGGACTGAGGCGGCGCGGTCCAAAGTCATTTCAGGGGGCATCGTACTGTTCCGGTGTGTGCGGCGGGTACGAGAGTCGCCGCGCATTGCGTTGTGCCCGCGTACAGGGGGTTTGGGTCGACATAAGTCGACCAAAGTCGGCTAATATCGACCGATAAAAGGTCTTTTCTCGCGGATGCACGGTCCCTTTGTGGTGGTCGTTGTTCGCCATTTTTTGCCTGTTTGCGTGCATGTTCGGTCGCGTGAAGAGGTTCGGAGCCGGGCGTAAATTTGCGGGGCGCGGCCGGCAGTGCGTTTCCGGGCGGTGCTGGGCGCGCGAGGGGGACATAGGTCCCCCAATGTCGTCCAATGTCGTCCAATGTCACCCCGAAAAAGGTTTCTTGTCACGGATGTCGCGGCGCTCCTGGTGGTCGTTGATGGCCATTATATATCTGTCTGCGTGCCTATTCGGTCGTTTCAGGTTGGTTGAATTCCGGTCTGGTCGGGGCAGCTCGGGCGCTGTCTCTTGTCCTGGGCGCGTCGGGACGTATTATGACGCGAAATGACGCGGAGTGGCGCGCTTTTAGCCGGTTTGGCGGGCGGAATCGCGCGAACATTGCGGCAATTCTGCGGGAATGGCGGGCGGTGGGCGGCGGTGCGCTCGGGCGATCTCAGACGATCTCAGACGATCCGGGACGATCCGGGACGATCTGAGACGTACGAAAAAGCGGTTCTTTGTGAAATGCGGACAGTAGACGGATGCGGCATGACTTGGCAGGAGGCGCGGCGGTGCGCCGGGCATGGTTGGGAGGATGTAAGTAGGATGGGCAGACGGTTTTCAAGGGTCGCAAAGTGTCGAGTTGCGCAGGGGCCGCGGACGTGAATGAAGGTTGTAGGGAACAGTGTAGCGCATTTCCGGGGCTCTTGCAGGATTTTCGGAAAGATCAGGTGGAAGGGGCGGAACCGGCAGGCGCGTTTGGGACCGTTTGGGTGCGCTTTTCCCGCTAGTCTGCTTCTTAGATGAATCCAAGAGTTTCGATTCTCTCAATCGCTTGGATTGATCCACGAAGGGACACGAACTTGCACGAAGAAAACGGTTTGCAGTGCTTCCCTAACCCGTAGGAACCGGAGGTGAATACCAGCCCGTCGCGGCGGACGAACCAGACGAGTCTCGTTTGCTTTTCGTTCGTTTCGGGGTTCGGGAAGACGTTGCTGAACCACTTGTTTGTTGTCCTGATGCTCGCGATGTGTTCGCTGGATCTGATCCCGTTGACGACCTCGAGCCTTGAGAGGTCTCTGCCGATGAGTTGGACGGAAGAGGTCTCAAGGTAGACGTTGTTTTCGTCGAGGATAATGACGTACCCTAGTCCAACTACCTGGTCGAGCGAGCTGAAGCATTCGACGGCTGCTGCGCGTCCGTTCTCGTTGTAGAAGGGGATCGCGTCCTTCACCAGTGACTGGGCGTAGGCAACTGGCTGCTTGTTGGTCGGAATGGGGTTACAGGAAGACATGAGAATTGCGAGTGGGGGCAAGAGGGCGAGGGAAAGTGTTGGGAGGCGGCGCACTGTTTGGCCTCCAGGTGGGCAGATAGACGGACTGCTACGGACTAGGCTCGTTGATTGTTGTCTGAACTACAGTTCGTCTGACTTCTGGGATGGACAGAACCGACGGCACGGGCTCATGCGCCGGTCTTCAGAGCCGGAAGGGGCGAGTCCCCCTTGAATGTCGGACGCCGCGTGTAGTCCATAGCGGAATATCACTCTTGACAAGCAGTACATTGGGGAGTGCGGATGGAATAGAAGCTTGACTCTTTGCGTGCAGCCCACCCTAGACGGTTGGAATCGTCTGGCGGCGGTTTCATGCCAACGGTGGCGGAATCTGTTTGCTGGCCTTTAGGAGGGCCGATGGGCAGGTTCAAGGAACCTCAGGGATGGGGTCGCCGGTTGAACGCGCGACCGGTTTGAGAGGCGTTCATACGGTGGCACGGTCCACGCGGGGTCGGAGGCAAGCTGGAATCGCTCCCGCACGGCGGCGGCGGCGCGCGAGGCGTCGACGACAGGCGGAAATCGCGCACGTGCGGTGGTACAACCAGGGTGGCGTTGTGGGGGGAGTTCCTCCGCGCAAGGGAGAGCCGGTAGGGCCTTACCGCCTAAACGGCAGTGGTCAGTGGCCAGTGCCCAGGAACTGAGGGGGGCGTAGCCCGGGGTATACCAATCTGTACTTCAGTTTTGGATTGTGCCTGCACGCCCTGGCTTTTGCCCACATTAGGCATATGCTACACTTCGGCTGAGGGCGAGTGCCGCCGTCGTCGAGGCGCCGCGCTGAGCGACCCCGTAGTCCCCAACCCGTTTTACCACTGGCAGGAGAGCTCCATGAGAGTTACTGATCTGACGGTGCGCCGATTTCGATACATTTCGAACACGGTGCGCGATTCGGAAGGGCACGGCCACCCTGGCGACCCGCATGAGGCGGTTCAGTCGCTGCTCACAGTTCATACGGACGAAGGCGTCGAGGGATACTTTTTCGGCAGTCCCGCTCAGGCGTTGATCGACGGCCTGGTAAAGCCCTACATCACTGGCGAAGACCCATTTTACCGCGAGCGGATCTGGCACAATTTGAAGGAGCGGCAACGGCTGAACTTGGCGACCATGTCGGACAGGCTCCTGAACGCGGTCGACCTGGCGCTGTGGGACCTGGCGGGGCGGGCGCTCGAGATTCCGGTGCACAAGCTGCTGGGGGCGACGCGCGACAAGGTGCCGGCCTACGCGAGCACGATGTGCGGCGACGACGTTGACGGGGGCCTGGGAACGCCTGAGGACTATGCGAAGTTCGCCGCCTGGTGCATTGGGCGCGGCTACCCGGCGTTCAAGCTGCACACGTGGCAGCCTCCATACGAGGGCGCGCCCAGCGTCAAGCGCGACCTCGCCGCGTGCGCGGCGGTGAGGGAGGTGTACGGGCCGGACGCGCACCTGATGCTCGACCCCTACCACTACTACTCGCGGCTGGAGGCGCTGGAGCTGGCCAAGGGGCTGGAGAAGCTGGACTATTACTGGATGGAAGAGCCGATGGACGAGCACAGTATGTCGTCCTACGTATGGCTGTGCGAGCAGACGTCGCTGCCCATCTGCGGGCCGGAGACAGCGGAGGGAAAGATGTACACGCGGGCGGAGTGGATCAAGGCGGGTGCGTGCGACCTGGTGCGGGGCGGGGTGGGCGACCTGGGCGGGCTGACACCGCTGATGAAGGTGGCCCATCTGGCCGAGTCGTTCGGCATGCGGATGGAGGTCCACGGCGGCGGGCCGGGCAATCTGCACGCCCTGTGCGCGATGGGTATTCCGGGGCAGTACTATGAGCGGGGCTTGCTGCATCCGTTCATCGACCATGACGAGCCGGCGGCGTGGCTCAAGCGCCTGGACGACCCGATGGACCAAGAGGGTTTCGTGCATATTTCGCAGCTGCCGGGCCTGGGGCAGGAGATCAACTGGGACTACATCGAGGACAATCTGGTGGCGTAGGGCGCGGCGCGTGCGCGCCGTCGGAGGGAGTGGATGAACGAAGAGGAACGCTATTTGTTCGACCTGCGCGGCTACCTGGTGATCGAGGATGTGTTGCCGGATGCGGAACTGGCTGAGCTGAACCGTCTGATGGACAGCCAGACACTTGCGCCGCCCGGGGACGACACGCTGAGCGCGCGCTTCGGCGGATTCCTTGCGTGGGGAGAGGTCTACCGGGACCTGCTGGACCACGATCGGATCATGCCCTATCTGAAGACAGTTCTCGGCGACGGGTTTCGGCTGGACCATTACTACGGGATCTACATGCGAGAGGGCACCGAGTCTTTGCGGCTGCACGGTGGCAACACGCCATACGACCCGCCGGAGTTTTTCCAGTTTCGCGATGGGCGGATGTACAACGGGCTGACGGTAGCGGCGTGGAATCTGACCGACATGGGTCCGGCCTTGGGGGGATTTTGCGCGGTGCCGGGCAGTCACAAGGCGAACTATGCGTGCCCGGAGAGCATCCGGGCCGCGCACGCGGCCCACGAGGCCGTCGTGGTGCCGGAGGCACCGGCCGGGTCGGTGGTCATCTTCACGGAGGCGCTGACGCATGGCACGGCAGCATGGAAGGCGGAATACCAGCGGCGTTCGCTACTGTTCAAGTACAGCCCCGGTCAGCAGTCGTGGAGCGCCAACTACACGCAGCCGCCGGAAGGCGTTGATCTGACGCCGCGGCAGAGGCTGCTGTTCGAGCAACCTTACTTCAACTCGCGCCGCTCGCTGTTTGACGGGGAGCAAGGATAGCCGCCGCTCCTGTCAAAGGTATCGAATCAGAAAACAAAGACCTAAGGAGTTACTCCATGTCTCAGCCTTTCCGCATTGGCGCATCGGCCGGATTCAAGACGTTTGCGCCGGGGACGATCGAGCCGGTCCTGGCGCGCCTGGTTGACCCGCTGCCGCATGTTGAATGGGACTATTTTGACGTTGACTACGGAGAGCCGGTGCAGGCGGAGGCGGTCGCCGACTTCGACGGTGTGATCGCGCTGGGCAGCCCGTATAATGCCGCGACGGTCGGCGGCGGGGGGCGATTGATCTGCGTTGCGCGCTGGGGTGTCGGCTACGACATGGTCGACACGGCGGCGTTGACCGCGAACCACGTGCTACTGACGATCGCGGTGGACGCGGTGCGCAAGCCGGTGGCGGAGGCGATCGTGACCCTGATTTTGGCGCTGGCGAAGAGGGTTGTGGCCAAAGACAAGCTTGTGCGCATCGGCCGCTGGGACCTGAAGATGGAGGTAAGCGGGCTTGGTCTGAGCGGTAAGACGGTCGGTTCGCTCGGTACGGGCAACATTGGCGGCGAGATGTTTCGGCTGCTGGGCCCGTTTGACCTGGGGCGGCGGATCACGCATGATCCGTATCTCGACCCGCAGCGTGCGGCGGCGCTAAACGTCGAACTGGTCAGCATCGAGGAGCTGTTCCGCGAGTCGGATTTCGTCGCGGTCAACTGCCCGTTGAGCGAAGAGACGCGCGGCCTGGTCGATGCGCGGCTGTTCGCGTTGATGAAGCCGAGCGCGTTCTTCATCAATACGGCGCGCGGGCCGATTGTCAACCAGGACGACCTAGTTGCGGCGCTGCAGAGCGGAGCGATCGCGGGGGCGGGCCTGGACGTGGTCGAGCCGGAGCCGCTGCCGGTGGACCATCCGTTGATCGAGTTGGAGAACGTGATCCTTTCGCCGCATGCGCTGGCGTGGACGGATGACCTGTACGAGTTGAACGGGGCGATGGCGTGCGAGAGTTTGCTGGCGCTGTTCAGGGGTGAGATTCCGGCGTACCCGGTGAATCGCGAGGTGCTCGGGACCGAGGAGTTTCAGGCCAAGCTGCGCGGGATGGCGGCGCGTTGGGAGGCGTTGACGGGGTAGAAGGCGGCGGCGGCGAGGGACGGGAAACGCAGATGTACAGAAATGACAGCCTTTGCTTTGCGGCTGCAAAAGGCGCGAGGTATTATTTTCTCACGTACTCTCACAACCGCTCAGGACGGCCGCCCGGCCGCCATTGAAAGTTACACTAATTCTGGCCGCGCTGGCTGGCAGCCGGTCCTCTTACCTGGACTACTTCAATTCTGCCGTGCAGGTAGCGGCCGTCAGTTTGCCGATTTGGCACTTATCTCTGAACTTGCGTCCTGATTTTGAGTCGAAAGGGAATCCCTTTGTTTGCGATCCTTTTTGGCGTGGGATTGGGACAGGTGTTGTCGTGAATTACCTGTGAGTTTCTATTGCAAGGGGGCGATTGAAGTCTGCCGAAAACGTGATGCTGAAGGGAAAACTTTTGTCGTGGGCGGAAGGCGAACACCTGGCTGAGAGCAAGACAATATGCCATCGCTGCGGCTATCAGGAGCCGGACTGAAACTTCAGGGAAGTGCGTTTCGTGCCGGGGCTGTAAAAGCCCAGCGTACGGTTTGCAGATTGGGGAAGAGGCGATATAACTTTTGTCGTACCTTCTGAGGTCGCAGAGGGCCTTCGTCGTGCAATGGTTTCCGGCCGTGTCCTCCAACCTGTGGGGGGCGGCGAACCGGCCAGCAGGTATGGACTTTCCAGTAATCACTCACTTCCCTCGGCGGTGGCTGCATTGGACGACCTACGGAAAATGCCCTACAGAGCACCCCGATGTGATGTGAATCTTGGGATTGAGTCAAACACGGGGAAGAAGCACTGGGAGAATTAACTCCGCCGCAGCACATATCATGTTCTGGACGTGAGCGCGACATACGAGATGTGAAGGGGCAAGAGAAGGCGCTGCGGGCGGCAGCTGGTGGTATCGCAAGGAGTATTTCGGCGGCTGTTCGGCTTTGACAAGGACCGCTGTGGTGGTGTCAGCCGGTGATCTTTGTTGATTGACCCAAGAGACTCTTGATTGTGTATAGCCGAGACATTTGGCAGCGCCTGGGACCAGCCCTCAACCGCTCTTGCCGTTAGACTCCCCTCGGCTCTCGATTCACGCCATCGTCTTCGAACTGGTCTTTCTCTGAAATGGAGGACGAGCTTCCGCTTTGCGGCCTATGGTGATGTAGGCGGGTCCAGGGGCTGGCATTGGACATGCAGAGCGCCCTTCCGACTCGGCGGATAGAAGACTCCTAATGCAGGAAATTAGGAAACTCCAGATTTGTGATACACTTCTTCAGAACGCGTCAATCACATTGCTCAATGGGGAGAATTGTGAATGAGAGTATGTTTGTCCGTCTGCTTGCTGACCCTGGCATATATCGCAGGCGCCTGCAATATGGTCATGCCGGACCAGGGTGGCGGCATGAGAATGAACGGCGGAGGCGAGGAGATGGACATGTCGGGCGGCTCGATGGCCGCCGACGAGCTCGACCCGCAGGTTTCCGAGAACGGGCTGTTCACCGTCCGCGCGGTCAGCCGACTGGACCCGGTGGTGATCAACGAGACGCATGCTTGGACTCTCCACGTCGAGGATGCGGACGGCAATGCGATATCCGATGCCGAGATCTCCATTGACGGCGGCATGCCGGAACACGATCATGGCTTTCCGACCGCGCCGCGGGTGACCGAGAACCTGGGCGGCGGCGACTATCTGCTGGAGGGAGTGCGCTTCAATATGGCCGGCGAGTGGGTGATGACGCTGGAGATCAGCTCAGGAGGGCAAAGCGACTCGGTCACATTCGTATTCGAGTTGAATTAGCGCGTGCGCCGCACTCTCTTTATCGCGGCGGCGGTCGTGCTGGTCCTTGCCGCGGGGGCAGGGGCTGTCCTGTCCGGCTTGATCGGGGCCGGGCCTGCGGGCGCGGCTCTGCGAGCGACACTGGGGGTACATGGTGGCGATGAAGGAGTCCGGGCAGGACCCGAGCACCGTTGGACCGAGGCCGAACGGGGGATGATCGCCTCCCTAAGCATAGACCGGTTGCCGCCGCTCCCTCCCGATCCATCCAACTCATTTGGCGACGACCCGGCGGCGGTGGCGCTGGGTCACATGCTCTTCTTCGATAGCGGCCTAAGCCCTGACGGGACCGTCGCCTGCTCCTCGTGCCACGTCCCTGAACTATATTTCACCGACGGCAAGGTACGCGCCAACGTGCGCGGCGCGGACACGCCGCGCCACACGCCCACGATCGTCGGGATAGGGTACAGCGACTGGTACTACTGGGACGGCCGCAGGGACAGCCAGTGGGCGCAGGCACTTGCGCCGCAGGAGGCCGCGATCGAGCACGGGGGCAATCGCATGGCGCATGCCCGCTACGTGCTGGACAGCTACCTTGAAGAGTACGAGGCGCTTTTCGGCCCTGCGCCCGACCTTTCCGACGATTCACGCTTTCCGTCGAGCGCCGCACCTGTCGAAGACGAAACAGTGCGCGCGGCGTGGGAAGGGATGACGAGCGAGGATCAAGGGATAGTCAATCGCGTTTTCGCCAATATCGGCAAGAGCATCGCAGCCTATTCGCGGCAGATCTTGCCCGGCCGCAGCCGTTTTGACGACTATGCGGCGGCGGTTGTCGCAAATGACGGGGGACTCATGGTCGAGCTTTTCAGCGCGGAGGAGGCGGCGGGGCTGCGGCTCTTCATCGGCGAGGGGCAGTGCACCGATTGCCACAATGGGCCGCTGTTCACGAACGGCACATTTCACAACATCGGCCTGCCGCTGCCTGAAGGGGAGAATTTCGATCAGGGGCGCTCGCTGGGGACGTTCCTGGTTGTGGATGACGCGTTCAACTGCCTGGGCCCGTTCAGCGACGCCGGCAGCGAAGACTGTGTGGAGCTGCGGTTCATCAAGATGGAGGGCGAGGAGTTGGTCGGCGCGTTCAAGGTGCCGGGGCTGCGCAACACGGCCGACACGGCCCCATATATGCACAACGGCATCTTCCCCGACCTCGACGCGGTGATCCGCCACTACAACCACGCGCCGCCGGCCTTTCCGGGCCACTCCGACCTCGTGCCGCTGGCGCTGACGGTTGAGCAGAGCGACGCGCTCAAGGCTTTCCTGATGACGTTGAGCGCAGAGCCGGATGCGCCGTCGGAGCTGCTGAAATCGCCTGAAGTCTTGGAAGGATCTGGCAGTTCGGGCTAGGCTGCGCGGCTGGGCATCTCTTGGCCGCGCAAGCCTGCGAGCAGGTTGTCGACGGTGCGACGGGACATGCGGAAACGGGACTGGTAAGTAGCGCTGCCGAGATGGGGCAGGATGACGCAGTTGTCCAGCCGCAGCAAGGGATGGTCGCGCGGCAGGGGTTCCGGATCGGTCACGTCCATGATGGCGCCGGCAATCAGATTGCGTTGCAAGGCGTCGACTAGAGCGACGTGGTCGACAACGCCGCCGCGGGCGACGTTGACCAGGTAGGCAGTCTCCTTCATGCGAGCCAACTGGACCGCGCCGATCAGGTGGCGGGTCTGCGGGGACATGGGAACGCTGAGGACGACGAAGTCGGCCTCGTCGAGCAGAGCCTCCAGCGAGCGGTAGGAAGCGTTCAGTCCGGCGGCGTGCGGGCTGGGGTTGCGGTTGTGGTAGAGGACGGTCATGTCGAACCCGCTGGCGCGGCGGGCAATCTCGCGGCCGACCCGTCCCATGCCGATAATGCCGAGCGTCGAGCCGTAAACTTCATGGCCGTGGAGGATGTTGGCGTCGTAGGCCAGATAGTCGGGCCCGTGTGCGTGGCGCCAGCCCTGAATGATGTTGCGGCCGATGGTCATGAGCATTGCAAAGGCCATGTCGGCGGTGACACCGTTGACGAAACCGGGCGTAAAGCCGACCGGCAAACTGCGGGCCCTGGCGTCTTCCAGGTTGATGTGATCGACTCCGACGCCGAAGTTGCTGAGGCAGCGCAGATTGGGCATCTTGTCCATGTGCGAGCCGAGCACAACCGGATGACCGTAGGTGATGAACCCTTCTATGCTGGGCAGAATCGGGTCATCCTCGGTGAGGTCCCAGACGTGCACTTCACAGATGCCGGCCAGCATTTCCTCCATCTCCGGCGGCAGTGCGGAATCGGTCAGGATCTGATAGGGCACGGGAATCTCCTTTGCGTTGTATTTCAGCGAGTGCCTACGAGATCACCTTGTAAGCCGGACTTAACCACATGATAAGGCAGATGGCCTATGTCGCGCGTACTTTACTTCTGCCCTGACTTTCCCCAGCCTTCAGGGGGCATCAAAACGCTCTACCGCCATGTGCAGCGCCTGGTGGAGCAAGGCTTCGATGCCTGGATAGTCCACCGGAAGCGCCCTTTTCGGGTGACCTGGCACGGTTACGTGGCGCCGACGATGTGGCTTTCGGAGCGCCTCCAATTCAGGCCGCAGGACATCCTCGTCATCCCTGAAGTGATGCCTCAGATCATGCAACAGACGGCCCGATTTGCCGGTAAGCGCATCGTGATTGCCCTAAGCTGGTCGCCGACCTATTGGAATCTTCCCGCCGGGCAAGACTGGCGGACTTTTGGAATCGAGCGGGTGATCACGAAGTCGCCGCTGATCCAAGAGTATTTGCGCTGGAGCATGGAGATCGAAGCGACACTGATCAGCGAATACGTAAGTGGGCAGCGCTACCGCTACGCGCCGAATTCGAAGCGACCCAAGGTCTGCTACCTGACCCGCAAGGAGCGTTCGGCCGCCTGGCTGCAGAGCGTACTCTGCGCCAAAGGCAGGCCGTTCAGCGAGTTCGAATGGATGCCGCTGCGCGAACTGAGCGAGGATGAGTATGCCCGGCACCTGCGCGAAGCGACCGTATATGTGTCGACGAATATGCAGGAAGGAATGAACACCTCGGTCCTTGAGGCGATGGCCTGCGGCTGCCTGGTCGTGGGATACAGTGGAATCGGCGGCTTCTACATGGATGGCGACGGCGAGGCCCGGAACTGCGTCCTGGTGGAGAACGGGAATTTGCCTGTACTTGGCGAGCAGCTCGAAAAGGTACTTCGCCGCTTGTCAGCCGACCCGACGGCCTTTGGTCAGGTCACCAGGAACGGACGGCGGACGGCGAGCGCGTACCAGAATCCCGACGATGAAGCAGACAGTCTCCGGGCCGTCTATGCTCCGCTTGTCGCGGCCGAAAGTTAGCTGCCCTCGACCACTTCCTCACCGAGTGGAAGCCGCTCGACCGTGTCACCTACGCTAATTGTGCCGCCCTGGACGACCCTGGCTGTTATGCCGCCGTGGCCGCGCATGGCGTTATAGCCGCCGGGACCGAGATTTTCCTCCATGCGGCTGCAGGGATGGCAGGGACCGCTGTGCTCGAGCACGGCGCCGCCGATGCGAAAGCGCCTGTCCTGCAGACTGAAAAGGTTGACACCGCGCACAACGATATTGCGGCGCGTCAGTGCCGGATCGGGCGACGGCTCTCGCAGGAAAGCGCCGACGGCATCGAGGTGTTCGCCCTGGATCAGCGTAACCTGGCGCTTGCCGTCCCCTTGGCCATGAAAGTGGTCACCCTCAAGACCGCTTCCAGGAACTGCTGCGGCCGATTCTACCGGTTGCAACGGGCCGCGCCGTTCCCCGCGCAAACCTATCCATTCTACGGATCCATCTCTGGTCAGTTTTGCCATAAGTTTCGCTACATCGCTTTCGGGATTCAGCCCGCTCATTTGGGGATCTCCGGATTCGTTGACATTCTTGCCCGTCTTACGCCCAGGCTGCCAGGTCGGAAATTCGTCCGGTTACCCCTGGTCACGCCAGCGGCTCGCGGCACACAAAAGCGCCCATGCGGACGGGGGAGCGTATCACCCCGTGCGTGTGAATTGTCTCTTCAGCCTTTGCCCTCACGAGACGGGGAAGCCGTACTTTTGCCGCGCGGCTGACGTCGGCGCGTGCCAAAAGATTTCGGTAGCGGCCGATTGTGCTGTAGCCTGCCAGAAACTCATCGGCCGAGTGGTATAGGGTCTCGTCATCAAAGTAGAAGGTACGCACATTAGCAAAGGCGCATTCCAAGTGTTGACGGCCGTTCTCCATCGAGAACGGTGAGCGGGACTCTCGGCTGTAGTCGATCTCCAGCTCGTCCAGCGCGGCATAGTGATACTCAAGGACCGGCACAGAGACTTCATCGCTGTTGGTCGTAGCCAGCAGCCAACCTTCCTTTTTCACGACGCGCGCCAGGTCGCGTATGCCGTCGCGGATATCAGACAGATGGTAGAGTACATGATTGGCCATCGCGCCGTCAAAGTAGCCGGTCGGGAAAGGAAGGTATCGGATATCGGCGGCCGTGAATTGCGGGCGGTGGCCGCGCCGTACTGCTTCCTGTGCGGCGGAGTGCAACATGCCGAACGAGCTGTCGCAGCAGGTGATGCGGTCGGATGCCATTCCGTACTTTTCGAGAAGGGGCCAGGCAAAACGGCCCCAGCCGCAGCCTGCGTCCAACACGCTCTCTTCGGAACTGAGGGGAAGCAGATCGAGCGCCCACGACTCGAAGCGCCGGCCTGAGGCCATGTTGGAGCGCAGGTGCTTTTGCTTCAGCTGGTCGCCGTTCTCGTAGTAGGGAAAAAGGGCCAAGGGCGAAGGTAGAGCGTGATTTGAGCGCACCGGTTCGCTAGGGGCGGGAGTCGACGCGTTCATCTGCGGCGTTTGAAACAGCCAAAATAGCCGAATGAGGCTTCGGCGCCGGCTTGCCCGGCAACAATAGGCGCGTACCCGGCGGCACTCAGCAACTCTTGGTGCTGGCGCACGGTGAAGCGGCTGGGGTGCGGTTCATCTGGGTCCTGAAGCAGGTCAGCGTAGACCAGCTGGCCCCCAGCGCGCAACAGACTACGCGAACGTGCCAGCACGTCGGTCTGCTGCTCGAGTCCGCCCAGATCGTGCAGCGCCTGCATCGAGACAACCGCGTCCACCTGCCCCGCCCAGCCCAATTCGAAAAGGGACTTTTCCCAGTCCGAGTTTACCAGGTCGGCGCATCGAAATTCGACCTCTCCGTCTATAGGAGAGCCTGGTTCTTGCGGGGAGAGCCGGTCGCGGGCGTAATCAAGAAGGTGGGGGGACAGATCGAAGCCGCAAAAGCGGGCTGCCGGGATCTGTTGGAATAGGGCCTGGGCCAAGTAGCCGGCGCCGCAGGCCAGCTCAACCACTCGCGGCGAGGCCGCCGGCGGGCTGTCGATCTGGGACACGATCCAGGCGGCTACTCGGGGACGTTGGGGCCGGTCGCGGTTGAGACGCGCCTCCCACTGGCGCGCTTCGGCGTGGCTGCGTACATCGGCTGAGCGTATCATCATCGGTCTCTTTCTGCAGTGTGGCGGCGACCCATTCGCCGATCTCCCGGTGGGCGCGACGCGCCTCCGGAACCCAGGGATAGAAGGCAGGGAAGGCGTGCCAGAGTCCCTCCCAGACCTTGAGGGTCACGTCTACGCCGGCAGCGGCGGCCTTCGCGGCCAGGCGGGTCGAGTCGTCAAGGATGATTTCGTCATCGCCGGCGTGAATCAGCAGCGGCGGCAGGCCGTGCATGTCGCCATAGAGCGGCGACACAAAGGGGTGGTCAGTGGGCGTACCGTTGCGGTAGCGATTGGCGAGGAGCTCGATGCCAGGAGCGCGGAGCCATGGTTCGCGGCTGGCGCGTGTCCGCACGCTGTTGCCAGTGCCCAGCAGGTCTGTCCAGGGAGAGAGGAGGACGGCCGCGGCGGGCATTTGCATTCGCTCGTCGCGCAGGGTATAGAGAAGCGCCAGCGCGAGGCCGCCCCCGGAGGATTCGCCGCCGACAACGATTCGGTGAGGCGGATAGCCCTGTGCCAGAAGAAACCTGTAGGCGGCGCGGGCGTCCAGCAAGCCGGCGGGAAATGGGTTTTCCGGTGCGAGGCGGTATTCGGGCAGTAGAGCGCGTGCGCGGCAGGCGGCGGCGAGGTGAGATACAAGACCGCGGTGGGACCGGCACGATCCGATGAAATAGCCGCCGCCGTGCAGGTAGAGGAATGCCCTGCCCGATCGCGTATCGCGGGCGTCGAGCCATTGCGCAGGCACGCCATTTGCGTCGACGGACATGGCCTGAATTCCTGGGGCCATGGGTAGCTTTCCGCCCCGGGCGTCGATCGAGCTGCGCTGGTCAACGATGGGGCGGTCAAGGGGAAGGCGGCTGTTGCGCCAGCGAAAGAACTCTTTGAACAGGCGGCTGCGGATGCTTGGCACGGGCTGGACTCCCACGACGGTCGATTCAGAATTGGCCTTGAGATTACCACGAGTTTGGCTCTTGCAAAAGCCTCGCCCCTGGGGTAGCGTACCGATGACGAAGAGTTTAGAAGGGGAGGTGAAGGATGGAGTACAGGGATCTGGGTGGAAGCGACGGTTTGCGGGTCTCCGCGATTGCGCTGGGCTGCTGGCCGTTCGCGGGCGGGGACGTGTGGGGGGAGCAGGAGGACGCCGACTCGATTGCGGCTGTGCGCGCGGCGCTGGACGAGGGCATCAACTTCTTCGATACGGCGGAGGGGTACGGCCGCTCGGAGGAGGTGCTGGGACGGGGGTTGAAGGGGCGGCGCGGCGCGGCGGTCGTGGCGACCAAGGTCAGCGCTGGCAACCTGGACCCGCCCGAATTGCTGCGCGCGTGCGAGCGCAGTTTGAAGGCGTTGCAGACCGACTATATCGACCTTTATCAGATTCACTGGCCGAACTGGGATGTACCGCTGGAAGGGACGGTCGGCGCGCTGGAGAGGTTGCAGGAACAGGGCAAGATCCGCGCCTATGGTGTTTGCAACTTCGCGGTCAGGGACCTGTCGGAGATGGTCGAGCTGGGCCGATGCCTTAGCGATCAGCTGCCGTACAGCCTGGCCTGGCGGGGCATCGAGCGGGCTGTGCTGCCGCTGTGCCGGGGTAACGGAATCGGAGTCATCTGCTACAGCCCGCTGGCGCAGGGCGTACTGACGGGCCGTTACGCTCACGCTGACGAAGTGCCGGCGGGTCTGGCGCGCACAAGACTTTATTCGCAAGAGCGGCCGATGTCGGAGCACGGCGAGCCCGGCTGCGAAGACGTGCTGTTCAGGGCGGTGGCCGAGATTCGCGAGATTGCCGCTGAATTGGGGGAACCGATGGCTGCGGTCTCGCTGGCATGGCTGCGGCAGCAGGAGGGCGTGACCTCGCTGCTCGTGGGCGCGCGCAACGCGGAGGAAGTTCGTCGCAACCTTCCATCGCTCGAATTGAGACTCTCGGTGGAGGTCATTCAACGCCTTGCTCGGGCAACCGAAGCGCTCAAAGAGGCGCTGGGAGAAAGCCTCGATATGTGGTTCGCGCCCTCGCGCATGAGATGACGGGCAGGCGGCTACTTCTGCGGCTCGCGTTCCATTGCATCGTGCGGCCACACAATTTGGCGTCGGGAGGGCGTGAGCCGCGCGAGGAGCTCCGGCGAAGGCCGATAGCCGAAGCGGAAGAAGCCCCAGGAGGGGCCGTAGCGGAATACGACGACGCGGCGGTTGCCTTGGGTTGTGCGGCGGGCGGAGCCGTGGCAGATCGTATCGACGAAGATGAGCGCGTCGCCGGCGTCCATATAGATTTCCTCGGCGCCGATGATGGCATCGGCTGACCCGCCCAGCGCGATTGTGTGATCATCGTACTCCGGCGGCGGGAAGTTCGACTTGTGGCTGCCGGGGATCACCATGGTTCCGCCGTCTCCCGGTCCGATGTCGGTCAAGGCAACAAGAAGGTTTATCTGTCCGCTCATAAAGCGCCCGGCATGGAAGCGGAACTGGTTGCGCTTCACTCCCCAGTGTCCCCCTGAATGGATACCGATGGCCTCTCCGGGCCCGCGCAGATTGGCGAAATTTTCGTCGATAAAGAGGGGTCCATGGTGGTAATCGAAGGTGCCTTCACCGCCGACGAAGAGTTTGACCTTCTCGATCCAGGCGGGATGGTCGATCAGGCTCTCGAAGGCGGGACCGGCCTCATAGATCTGCTGCAGGTTGAGGCCATCGTCGGTCCCATACTGATGGCCGTGAATGTAGCCGGCCCAGTTGCCGACCTTGAGGGGGAGGACGGCGTCGATCTCAGCGTTACACGCGGCCACTTCTGCCGAAGTTAGCGCGTTTTTGAGGAGAAGAAATCCCCTCAGGTCGAACAGAAAGATTTCGATTTCTGACGCTTCGCGGATTTCGTCGCTCATCGCTGTCCCTGTTGGATGGCGTAGGCATTTTGTCGGCTTAAGTGAGTAGGCTACAATGCTGCCTGAAGTGCCAGGATTGCGGCCGAGCTAGGGAAAAGCCCGCCGGTCGACGACTACGTGATTATACTACAGTTGACGGCTGATAGGTACAGGCCGACCAGACCAAGAGGGAAGAATGGCCCTTTCACCAGATCACCTTGTGTATGCGGCGCCTGACCTGGACAAAGCTGTAGACAAGCTGACAGCACTGCTGGGTGTCCGGCCCTCGGCGGGCGGTCAGCATCCGAACGGAACCCATAACGCGCTGCTTTCATTGAACCAGAGCTGTTATTTGGAAGTCATTGCCCCCGACCCGGCTCAGTGTTCGGGAGAATCCGGTGAACCGCTAGCCTTCGGACTGGACGAACTGCATGTCGGCAAGTTGACTACTTGGGCGGTACTGGCGCCATCGTTGGAGGAGGTGGCGCAGGCGGCGCAGGCGGCGGGCTATGACCCGGGGGTGATCGTCGAAGGCGGTCGAACGCGGCCGGACGGTGTTGAACTGCGCTGGCGAACGACGAAGCGACCGGAGGCGCAGGAAAGCTGGCCGCCTCCCGGCGACGGCCTGGTGCCGTTTCTTATCGAGTGGGGCGAGGGTACTCCGCATCCGGCGAAGACATCGACGCAGGGGGCGAGGTTACTGGAGCTCTCCTTGTTTCATCCACGTCCTGCCGAAGTGCAGCCGATGCTGTCGGCGCTGCACATCGACATTCTGGTGGCGGCCGGACCGGCTGCGGCTATGCGGGCGAGGCTTGAAACGCCGAACGGGATCGTGACCCTTGAATGAGAGAAGGCAGAGCCTTTCACGGGCAAGGCTTCAGCGTCCCTGGGGGTATGAAGGCGTAACGAAGGAGAGCCAACTCTTCCTTTCTGAGAGAGTTTGTCGTGAAGGGATGATGTAGTTGGCGGTGAGGCCGCGGACAAGGGCGGGACAGTTTGGTCAAATGGACTACGCCGGAGCTTGATCTGTTGTGCATTTCTGTGGTAAACTTGGATTAGAAGGTAGTATAAACTGGAGCAAGGCATAAGTTCGGCCTTGCCATGCCCGCTATGCAGGCATCAGGAGGATGACCATGGCAGACACAAAGAACGTTTCCGGTTTACCTGAGGCACTCTCAGACAACCAGAACGGTCATGTGCCGTACCCGGGTATCCCAACGACGACGGATGGAGCCGGTTCTGTGGTGTGGGTAGAAACGCACATTACGCAGGCGGCCTGCGCCTATCCGATCACCTCATCAACCACGATGGGCGGCGGCTACGGGGCCGCGGTCTCGAACGGCGCGCGCAACCTGTGGGGGGACGAGCTGAAGTTCCTCGAGCCGGAGTCGGAGCACAGCGCAGCTGCCGCGTGTGAAGGATTTGCCGTGGCCGGGGGACGCGTCAGTAACTATACGTCGGGCCAGGGCCTGATTCTGATGCACGAAGTGTTGTACACGATTTCGGGCAAGCGGCTTCCGGTCGTGTTTCACATTGGTGCACGGGCGTTGACGAGCCATAGCCTGAACGTTCACGCCGGGCACGACGATGTCATGTCGGTGTCGGACTCCGGCTGGGGGATTCTGTTTGGCCGAACGGCCCAGGAGTCGGGAGACCTAGCGCTGATTGCCCGCCGAGCGGCCGAAGATAGCAGGACGCCATTCTTCAACGTGCAGGATGGATTTCTGACGACGCACACGGTCGAAGACGTGCTCTTGTGCGAGCCGGAGATGATGAAAGGTTACATCGGCCGGCCGGAGGAAAAGCTTGTCAACCTGTTCAACCCTTACAATCCGATTATGACGGGCGTTGTGCAGAACCAGGACAGCTACATGAAGGGCAAGATTGCCCAGCGCGACTATTACTCGACCGTGGGGGACTCGGTCCAGAATGCGATGGACGAGTTTTTCCGATTGACCGGGCGCCGCTACCAGATGATTGACTGCTACCGCATGGAAGACGCCGAATATGCCATTGTTGGCATGGGCTGCATGATCGAGACGGCCAAGGCGACGGTCGACTACATCCGGCGGGAGGAGGGGATCAAGGTGGGGGTGGTGCACATCACGTGCTACCGGCCGTTCCCCAGCAAGGAGATAGTCGAGGCCTTGCGCCATTTGCGTGCCTTCACGGTGCTTGAGAGGATGGACGATCCGATTGCGCCGAACAACCCTGTGACGAACGACATCAAGGCGGCATTTGCCGACGCCTACACCGGAAGCCCGGGCTTCGCCGCGATTGATGACATTCCCAAGATATACAGCGGTTCGGCCGGTTTGGGCAGCCGCGACGTGCGGCCCGGACACTTTGTTTCAATCGCCCGCAACATGGAGGAGGAAGGGCCCCGATTTTTCGTTGTCGGCATCAAGCATGACCTGGCGCTGCCCTTGAACGGCGACCCGGACGTGCGGCCTGAGGGCGCGTTTTCGATGCGCGGTCATTCGGTTGGCGGGTACGGCTCGGTCACAACGAATAAGGTGATTGCAACAATTGCAGGCGACATCTTCGGCAAGAAGGTGCAGGCTTATCCGAAGTACGGGTCAGAGAAGAAGGGTCTGCCCACGACCTACTATCTGACGGTGGCGGACGAGCCGATTCTTACCCACTGCGAGCTCAAGAATGTTGATTTTGTGCCGATGAACGACATCAACGCCTTTTTCACCAGCCAGCCGCTGGCCGGCATCCAGACCGGAGGGACGTTGTTCGTGCAGACGAACAAGAGCACGCCGGAAGATGTGTGGTCCAATGTGCCACCGAAGGCGAAGGAGTTGATTCGGGACAAGAAGCTGCGCGTGGTTGCGGCGGACGGCGCCAAGATCGCGCGCGAGGAGGCGCCGGTAGCCGACCTGGAAGTTCGTATGCAGGGCATTGTGCTGCTGGGGATATTCCTGCGGGTGACGCCATTTGCCCGCGACGCGCACCTGGAAGACGAAGATGTAATGGAACGCTCGGAGCAGGCGCTGCGCAAGTATTTCGGCAGCCGCGGCGAGAAGGTTGTGCAGGCGAATATGCGCTGCGTGCGTCGCGGTTACGAAGAGGCGTTCGAGATTCCACCGGAGATCATTGCGCAGGACATTACGGCGGCGGTGCTTGTCCCGGGCGCAGAGATTACGCTCTTTTCGTAGAGACTTCCGTCAACCAGACGACTGATTCACGCAGGCCCGAAAGGCGGCTACTCTAATGGGTGTTACAATCAACACATTTGACATTCGCAATCTGACGCGCACGGAAAACGGCCAGGAGAAGGGCGCGGAAGAGAACGGCTACCATGACAGTTTCGAGGCGTCGGTGGTTGACGCTCACGACTTTTTTGAGCGCGTGGTCCAGGAGTATAACGAGGGGCCGGGGCCGGAAACGCTGGACGCAGATACGGGTGTGGCCCGTTCGGTCATTCCGGCAGGGACCGGAGCTTTTCGCGACTTCAGCTATATTGCGCCGGAGATTCCTGAGTATATCCAGGAAAACTGCACCGGTTGCATGAGCTGTGTCACCCAGTGCCCGGATACGGCGATCCTGGGCAAGGTCGTGACCGACGATGAACTCAGCATTGCGCTGGACGGCATCGAAGACGAGGCCGAGAGGAACTTCATGTCGAAGCAGTTCGCCGAGACCAACAAGTTCTACAATGTTCCGGCCAAGCGTAAGAAAACGCCCGGCAAATTCGGCATCTTCATTGACCCGACGAAATGCAAAGGGTGCGCCGAATGCGTGGAGGCCTGCGACGACCTGGGCTATCATGCCCTGAAGATGATCGAGAAGGAAGACACGACGGTCCCGATTTATCAGAAGAGCATTGACTTCTTCCGCAAGCTTCCGCCCACGCCGCAGGAGTTCATAAACGAGCGCGTTGCGGTGGACATGATGCTGGCGGAACAGAGCATGCTTTATGTGGGCGGCGCGGGCTCGTGCGCGGGATGCGGGGAGGCTACGGCGATTCGCATGTGGCTGGCTGCGCTCGGCTACAAATATGGCTCCGAGAATGTCGGAATCGCTGCGAGCACCGGATGCAACACCGTTTACGGCAGTACCTATCCGTACAATCCTTACATTGTGCCGTGGAGCAATTCGCTATTTGAGGACGGCCCGACCTTCGCGATGGGCTTGCGTATGCGCTGGGACCAGTTGGGCTGGGAGGACAAGCAGCTTTGGGTGATGGGCGGTGACGGCGCGATGCTGGACATCGGCTTTCAGGCACTGAGCCGTATGCTGGCCAGCGGCATGAACATCAGCGTTCTCGTGCTGGATACGCAGGTTTATTCCAACACAGGGGGACAGACGAGCACGGCTTCGTTCACGGGCCAGAATGCCAAGATGTATTCGCACGGCAAGGCGATTCCGGGCAAGACGGAGATGCGCAAGGAGTTGGGGCGCATTGCGATGATGCACCCGAACACGTACGTAGCGCAGACGGTGCAGGCCGTTCCCAACCACTTCTACAAGTCTATCCTGGAGGCGGCCGAGTTTGAAGGGCCGGCCATTGTAAATGTCTTCACCACGTGCCAGCCGGAACACGGGGTCGCCGACAACATGGCCCGCCACCAGGCCAAATTGGCGGTGGACAGCCGGGCGTTCCCGATGTTTATCTACGACCCACGCAAGGGTGATACGATTCGCGACCGTCTCAGCTTGCAGGGCAACCCGGCGGTGAAGGAGGACTGGTACACGATCAAGAAGACGGGCGAGACGATCGACTTTATCACCTTCGCCCGTTCGGAAGGGCGGTTCGCCAAGCAGTTCGACAGGGAGGGCAATCCGTCAGAGGTGCTGATGGATAGCCAGGCCGACCGACTTGCCAACTGGCACTTGCTGCAGGAGATGGCTGGGATTCGGTAGTCAGCGGCGACGCCGAAGGTAGCGAGCCGTTACGCCCATTGCAAACGCAGGTGCGTCACACAATCGGCCTAGCGCTTGAAATAGTAGAATCTTGGAGAGGCAATTGACGGAGTGCGGTCGCGCGCTCCGTTTCTTTTTGAGAGCAAAAGGGGCGGTCGCAACGATAACCCGGCAAGCTTAGTGTGCGGCGCAAAGAGAGAAGCAGGTGAACGGGAACAGAGCTGATGGCTACCAGTAGACAGAGAGAGCGGGCGTCACTGACGGCCGACGGCGCTAGTTCAGGCCCTCCTACAATGGCGAACAACGGCAGCGGTGCGGCGGCCCCGATATCATTGGCGACGGACCGCCCGTCTTCGGAGTCCGGGATGGAGATCGAGATTCCGGCCTTGCCCACCGAGACTCTGCTCGAGATGTACCGGATGTCTCTGCGAATCCGCCGAATGGAGGAGGTGCTGCTGGCGGCGGCGGAGAAGGGAGAGATCGGCGGGGCGATGCACACGGCGATCGGCCATGAGGCGAACGCTGTCGGCGCGGCGCATGCCCTGCGACCTGGCGACTATATCACCTGTACCTATCGCGGCCATCACCATGGTCTGGCGTGGGGAATCGAACCTGTAGAGGCCATTGCCGAGGTAATGGGCCGGAGCGGCGGCTTCGCCAAAGGCAAAGGTGGGTCGATGCACTTCGTTTCGCCCGAGCACGGCCTTATGGGTTCAAACGGGATTGTGGCCGCGCAGGTACCTCACGGGGCGGGGCTGGCCCTGGCAAGCTGGCTGCGGGGCGAGGAGCGCGTAGCCATTACTTTTTTCGGTGATGGCGCCATCTACCAGGGCGTCATGCACGAGACCTTCAATATCGCGGCGAAATGGAAGCTGCCGCTGATCTTCTACTGCGAAAACAACCGTTATTCGGAGATGACGCCGACCTGGCGGACCTCCTCCGTCGAACAACTCTACCTCTTTCCCCGCGGCTATGGCATGGAGTCGATGCAGATCGACGGCAACGACGTTGAGGCCGTTCATGCCGCCGTGAGCCTGGCTGCCGAAAGGGGGAGGGCCGGCTCCGGACCGACCTTTATTGAGGGCATCACCTACCGGTTGGCAGGCCACATGGCAGGAGACCTTGAAACGTACCGCACCGAGTCGGAGATTGAAGAGCAGAAGGCGCACGAGCCGCTTGCCGTGTTGCGGCGCAAGCTGCTTGCGAGAGGGGTGGACGAGGCGCAGCTGAGTGCCATAGAGGAGGAAACCGGAAGGGAGATCGAGGAGGCAGAGGCGTTGGCATCGAACAGCCCCTGGCCTGACATTGCCGAAACGTACCGGGACGTCTACGTTTATCCGAAGAAAGACGCCGGCGACCCGCGGCTATCGATAGCCCAAAGTGGGAATGATGTCTCAGAAGAGCGGAACCAACGGTAAAAAGAGAGTGGCACGGTTACCCAGAATGCGTAGGACTACCTATCTCCAGGCGATAAACGAGGCGCTGAAGGAGGAGATGCGTCGAGACGAGAGTGTTTTCGTCATGGGGGAGGACGTTGGCAGGTACGGGGGCCTGTTTCGCGTTACGCGCCACCTCCTGGAGGAGTTTGGCGAAAAGCGTGTGCTGGACACGCCGATCAGCGAGCAGGCGTTCACCGGCATGGCACTTGGCGCGGCAATCGTTGGAATGCGCCCCGTCGTGGAGTTGATGTATATGGACTTCACCCTGGTCGCAGCGGACCAGATTTTCAATCAGATCGCGAAATACGCTTATATGACCGGCGGCCTGCTCAACGTTCCGATAGTGATCCGAGGCCAGCAGGGAGGGGGCAAGGGCTACGGCTCGCAGCACAGCCAATCGGTGGACAGCCTGTACGCTCACTTCCCAGGCATAAAGGTGGTTGCTCCGGCAACCCCTTACGACGCGAAAGGTCTGCTCAAGGCCGCCATACGGGACGACAATCCGGTTGTGTTTCTCGAGCACAAAATGCTCTACTTTACGCGTGGAGAAGCGCCTCCTTCGGGGGAAGAGTACCTTGTGCCGCTCGGCAAAGCGGAAGTGAAGCGGGAAGGCACTGATATTACGATTGTCAGCTTCAGCTATTGCCTGCTTGAGGCGCTAGAGGCCGCGACAGAATTGCACGACACGCAAGGGATCAATTGCGAGGTTGTCGATCTGCGGTCGGTCGAGCCACTGGACGCAGAGACGGTGTGGGAATCGGTGGCAAAGACCGGCCGGCTGCTCGCCGTACATGAGTCCTACGCCAACTGCGGAATTGGGGCTGAGCTTGTGGCGAGGGCCTATGAAGAGGCGCCGCACTTGTTACGCGCACCGGCACGGCGTCTTGGTATGGCGCCTGTGTCGATTCCTGTTTCACAGGCGCTGGAGGAAGAGGTGCTCCCCTGGAAGGATGAGATTATCGCCGCTGTTCTTGAGATGGAGCGGGCATAAAGAGGAAGTTAACCAATGGCGACAGAAGTTACTCTACCTGAGATGGGAGCAGAAATTGAGGACGCGACGATCAACCGCTGGCTTGTCAGCGAAGGTCAGGAGGTCGCCGCGGGCGACCCGCTGCTGGAAATTGCCACGGCAAAAGTCGATACGGAGATTCCCGCGCCGGTCGGCGGCACGGTGCTTTCGATCCGATTCGGCGCGGGCGAGATCGTGGAGCTGACCTCGATCCTCGCCGTCATCGGTGAACCGGGTGAAGCAGTTCCAGACTCCGGGGAGAGTTTTCAGGGCGGCGACGGCCTGGAGGGAGACGCCGAAGAGGGGGGGACCGACGAACCTGGCATCGGGACAAAAGGTGAACTGTCGCCGACGCAGAAGGGCGGGATAAAGGCTACGCCGGTAGCGCGTCGAATGGCTGAGGAGGCGGGCGTATCTTTGACGGCACTGGAAGAACTCGGCGAGAGTCACATAACCAAGAGCGACATCGAGACCTATCTACTAAGCCGGCAGGTGCAGGTACGGAAAACTGATAGGGGACCGGAAGGACTGCCGGAGGAAGAACCGGTAGGCGCGGAAGAGCGCGCTCCGACAGGGCCGGTAACGGCATACGATTATGTTGCGCCGTTGGAAGTGCGCCGTCTGGCCGCTGCATACGACCTGGACTTGAACGAAGTCGCAGGGGACCGGCCGCTGAGCGCTCTATCGCGACACGACCTCCTACGCTACGCTGAGGAGCAAGGGGGGATCCCGGGTCTGTCCGCCAGCGCAGATTACCCGCGGAGCGGCCGGTTGACCGTTCCACGTGACGGGGAGCGGAAGAAGGAATCGGATACCGGCTCCCTGCCAGATGCGGGTCCGGAAAGGATCGGGGAGCAGCTGGTTCCTCACAGCCGAATGCGGCTGGCGATTGCCAGGAACACGGTAGCGAGTGCCTTCACCGCTCCGCATGTCACAACGGTGCACAGCGTTAACATGAGTGCCGTGACAGGCCATTACCAAGCCTACAAGGGAGAGTTTGCGCGCGAGGGTGCACGGTTGACGCTTACCGCCTACTTCGTAAAGGCGGTGGTCGCGGCGCTGAAGGCAGTGCCGGCGGGAAACGCCGAGTGGACGGAGGAAGGGCTGCTCATCAAGTTCATCTACAATATCGGCATGGCCGTGGCCCTTCCCGCCGACGACACCGGGACGGGTGGTTTGGTTGTTCCCGTCATCCGCGATGCCGGCGGGTTGAATCTCCTGGGAATCGCCAGGCAGGTAGCCGACTTATCGGAGCGCGGCAGGGAGGGAAGACTCAATGCCTCCGACCTGCAGGAAGGCACATTCACGCTAACAAACTACGGCACCTCCGGGAGCCTGTTCCAGACACCGGTGATTCTGCAGCCACAGGTAGCCATTCTCGGCACCGGAGCGATAGAGAAACGGCCTGTCGTCATCAGTCGCGGCAAACCATACGAGGCAAGATTGGATGACCACCTGGCCTTTCACCCGATGATGGATATCGCCCTCAGCTACGATCACCGAGTGCTTGACGGTGCCAGCGCGGACGCCCTATGCACGACCTTCAAACAGGTGCTTGAGCATTGGGAAGAAGCCCGCTGACCGGGCATGAAGCCAGACCATGCAGGATAGGAATCGCGGAGAGTAGCTGGTTGATTCTCACGACAATTGGGGCAATCTGGGTCAAAGATAGCGTAACGTCACCCTCAGCCATCTTCCTCACCGGCGCCGCACCAGCAATTCGTCAGCCAGGTCCTTTAGCAGTGAGGACTCGGATTGGGAGCCAAGCGCGTCGCTTAGCGCTCGCAATCCCTCGCTGTGGTGGTGGTGAAGCCTTTCTTCAGTCCATCCCTTTGCATTGACCTCTTCCAGACAAGACAGAATTGCGGGCAAGCTTTCTTCGCCGGCGTCATCGCGCCAAAGCGGCTCTATGAGACTGGCGGCGGCTGGGTGCTTAAGGGTGTAGAGCAACGGGAGGCTTTTCTTGCGGCGAAGGATGTCGTTGCCCGCCGCCTTCCCTGTGACAGCAGGATCGCCCCAGATGCCCAGAATGTCATCCTGAATCTGAAACGCCAGCCCGATATTCAGGCCGAATCTGTCCAGGCATTCGACCAGCCAGGCATCTGCGCCGCCAAGGAGAGCGCCCAAGGCTGAAGAACCGGCGATCAGCGCGGCAGTCTTGCCCTGGATCATCTGAAGATAGTCTGAAACTGTTACGTCCGTACGTTCCTCAAAACTCAGATCCAGGTGCTGTCCTTCCGTAAGCGCTACACACATGCGAGCAAAGCGATCGGTCGCCGCAAGAGTTTGGCTGAGCTTTAGCGAAGATGCCGCGTGGTCCTCTTTCGACCAGCCCGCGCGCAGTAGCGCCTTAAAGGCAAGCGCAAACATGCCGTCGCCGACATTAATTGCCTGTGGTACGCCCTTCAGCGACCACAGGGTGGGGCGGTGCCGGCGAGTTGTGTCGCCGTCTTCGATGTCATCATGAATCAGGGAAAAATTGTGCAAGATTTCGACGGCGGCGGCGGTGGAAACGGCATCGAGAGGATTACCTCCGACGGCCTCACAGGCTATCAGACAAAGCAGCGGCCTAATTCGCTTCCCGGACGGTGCCGTGCAGGGTTGCAGCGCTTCATCGGCCCAGCCCATGTGGTATTGCATCATGGCATAGTGCGTCGCGTGCGACGGGTGCGACGCGGAAAGCGTGGACCGCATCTCCTCTTCCACGCGCGGAAGCCATCGGGCGGCAAAACTTGCCAGCCCCACGCCGCTCGACGGTTCGGAAGGCGAAGTCTCAATTCCTTGCTCGCGCTGCGGGAAAGAAACGGGTTCTACCGGCATCGCCTGTAGGGATGGCTTGCCGGCCGCGGCCACATGTGAGGAGACGCCTTCTATCAGGACGCCCTGATGGCGCAATCCCTGGATATCCTGCGCCCCGCAGGCGAACATCGCGATACGCAGCTCGTCAGCCAGGAGGTCGATTTCGTCAACAACTGCCTGTGTGGATACGACGGCGCGCTTTAGGAAAGGCGATGCCAGGCCGGTCAGCTCGGCGCCGAGAGCGGCAGCCTTGGCAACGTCCTGGCCGCCGCGCATGCCGCCGCTGGCGAAAACAGGCAATTCGGGCCTTCCTGCCTGTTCGCGTGCGGCGAGAACGTATGCCAAGCTGGCGGCGGTGGGGATACCCCACTCGCGAAACGAAGCGGCCAGACGGCGTTGCCGCTCCGTGACGGCGCGATGCTTTTCTACTTCACTCCAGGAGGTGCCGCCTGCGCCGGCAACGTCGATAGCGCCGACGCCGGCGTCTATCAGCAGCTTTGCGGTCCGCTGACTGATGCCCCAACCGACTTCCTTGGCGATGACAGGTACATCCAGGCTGGAGCAGACCGCTTCGATCCTGGAAAGGAGCCCTGCCCAGCGCACGTCTCCTTCGGGCTGCACGACCTCCTGCAATGGATTGAGATGTAGGATGAGAGCATCGGCTTCAACCATCTCGACGGCGCGCCGGCACTGGTCGACAGTGTAGCCGTAGTTGAGCTGGACCGCGCCCAGGTTGGCGAAGACGAGTGCATTTGGCGCGTAATCGCGGACGGCGAACGAACTGGCCGTATCGCCGTCTTCGAGTGCGATCCGCTGGCTGCCGACGCCCATCGCCAGGTTTCTGTGCTCCACGGCCTCGGCCAACCGCCTGTTAAGCAGGCCCGCTTTTCCGGTGCCCCCGGTCATGGAGCTGACCAGAATCGGCAAGGAAAGCCGCTTGCCGAAGAGGACAACACTGGTATCGACCGCGTCGAGATCTAACTCCGGCAGCGCCTGATGGACGAAACGGAAGCGCTCGAACCCAGTGGTCAGATCGTGGAAACCGACGTCCTCTTCCAGGTTGATGCGAATGTGGTCATCTTTGCGTCCGGCGTTCGACAAGCTTCGCCTCCGATTTGGATATTTGCTTCGGGCTCATGTCCGGCGGTCACCCCGGAAGATCATGTATCTGGCCTGCGTCAATTCAGGCTCAAGGTTGTTGAGACACTCTTTCGGCCCCAACCGTGTGTCCTGCAACAACTTTAGCATGACTTACCACGTGAATTTCGTAACTTTGCTTCGATTCTAGTGTTCTATGGTTTAGAATGCAAAGTAGTAGCATTTGGCACAGTTTCAGAAGGTTGAACAAGGAGGCAAGGTATGGCAACAACCTTTGAGCAGGTTCGAGACATTATTGTGGATCAGTTGGACGTTGATCCGGACGAGGTAACAGAAAACGCCAAGTTCAAGGAAGACCTCGATGCCGACAGCTTGGACTTGGTTGAACTGATAATGTCGTTTGAAGAGGAGTTCGGCGGCGAAATCAGCGATGAACAGGCGCAGGAGATTGAGACCGTGGGCGACGTCGTGAAGCATCTTGAGGCACAGGCTGCCTGACCTTCAGACGCAGCGCATGACGAATAGCTCAATGCGAGTTGTGTATGCAACTCGCTTTTTTTATTGGCACCGGACGTTTCGCGGGGGGCGTGCAACCTGATGTCGAAGGGAACTGTGGAAAACAGGGTGACTCTCTTGGTTATGGCCGGGGGAAAGAGTCGCCGCATGGGAAGGGACAAGCTGCTGCTTCCGGTGCCTCCGAAGGGCGTCCCTTTGGTCCTACACGTGGTCGAGCGGCTGCTGCCCATTGCCGATCATGCGTTCGTTCTTGCCAATGACGCGAAGATTTGCGCGGCCTTGCGCCGTCGTGGGACATGTGGATCCAACCTGGAAATGGAATCGGCGCGCTCCCGGGTGCGAGTCGACTGCATAGCGGACGATAAATCGAATCAAGGGCCCTTGGGCGGCCTTGCGACCGGTCTGCGGCGGGTGGAGGGCTGGGCACTGGCGGTTGCGGGAGACATGCCACTGGTCTCGCCGAACGTTTGCAGGCATTTGATCGAACTCGCCGACGATGACTGTGACGCGGTTGTGGCTGCCGTAAACGGAAGAGTTCAGCCCTTGCATGCGCTCTATCACCGGCGCTGCCTGCCAGCCGTGGAGAGTTCCCTGGCGGCTGGAGCGCTGCACATGGACAGCTTCCTGGGCGACATACGGGTACGTGCAATTGAGGGAGAGACAGTTCGACCATTCGACCCGGATCTGCACTCTTTTTTCAATGCGAATACGCCGACGGAGTGGGACGAGGCGGTTGCCCTGCTTTCGCGAGGATGACCTGAGAGTGGTAAAATGACAGGATAAAGTGGGTTTTGCGGCAGCGGCGCGGCAGCTATTCGCCGGCTACAATGGGCTGCTCCGGGCCTGCAAGATTGGCGGAGAGATCCGGGCGATTGGGGAGTGCGAAGGGTCGGCCACTTCGAAATGGCAAAGCATAGCAGACGCGCATTGCAACAAAGAAGCACGGCCCAGGGCCGGAACGCCGGCGGGCGACGGCTGGAGGAGGGCGCGGTCTTCAAGGATTGGGGCGGGCGGCTGCCCGTCGCGCTGACATTTCCCAATAGCTACTATGTCGGGATGAGCAGCCTGGCCTTTCAGCTGCTTTATCGCTGGCTGAACGATGAGGCGGACGTGGTGTGCGAACGCATCTTCTGGCAGAAGGGCGGGGCCGCCGCGGGGGAGCCGCTTTATTCGATCGAAAGCGGACGCCGAGCCGATGAATTCGACATCTGGGCCTTTACCATCTCGTGGGAGATGGACTACTTCAATGTCGTGGAAATGCTGCGCCAGGCCGGCATACCTCCGCTAGCCGCGGACCGCAGCCGCGGGGAGCGCTGGGACGGGTCGCCCTGGCCGCTGATTGTAGCCGGCGGACCAGGGATCACGATGAATCCTGAGCCGATGGCCCCCTTTTTCGATGCAGTGCTCATTGGCGAGGGCGAAGAGGCAGTGCCGGCATTCCTGTCGCTCTGCCGCGAAGGTCTATACGAAGACCGTGAGGGCCTCCTGGAAAGGCTGGACCGACAGCCGGGGTTTTACGTTCCCCACCTGCGCCCTTCCAACCGCGATCACATTGCGTTCCGCCCAGTGGAGCGGCTCTGGGTGCGGGAGTTGCACAGGTACGCCACTCACTCTGTCCTCTACACGCCGGATACCGAGTTCAGCGGCATGCACCTGATGGAGATCGCGCGCGGCTGCGGGCGCGGCTGCCGCTTTTGCCTGGCCGGATACGTCTACCGCCCGCCGCGCGAGCAGCCACTGGCAACGCTTTTGGGCTGGGCTGAGGCGGCGATACGCAAGGGACACGACCGCATCGGGTTGGTGAGCGCGGCGGTAAGCGATCATACGCAGATCGATGAACTGGCGACCGAACTGGCGGGCATGGGCGCATCGATCAGCGCCAGCTCGATGCGGATGGACCCAATCAGCGTTCCGCTGATCAGGGCGATGGCCCACGGCGGCAGCCAGACCCTGACGGTGGCCCCGGAGGCTGGCAGCGAGCGTCTGCGGAATGTGATCAACAAGACGCAGACCGAAGAGCAGATGATGCAGGCGGTGCGGCTGGCAAGCGAGTTCAACTTTCCGCATCTTAAGCTTTATTTCATGACAGGCCATCCAACCGAAACGGATGACGATATCCAGGCGCTGATCGACTTCACACTCAAGGCGAGACAGCTTTACAGGCGGCGGCTGTCAATCAACGCCACGCCGTTCGTTCCGAAGGCGCATACGCCATTCCAGTGGGAAGGAATGATGGCGGCCAAGGAGCTAAAACGGCGCCAGCGGACCATCAATCGTGCGCTGGCAAGGCATGGCGTTGAGGTGCGGGCGGACTCGCCTGAATGGGCGGAGGTACAGGCGGTGTTGAGCCGCGGCGACAGGGCGCTGGCGAATGTGCTGCTGAAGATTCCGCCCGGGCAATTGAACACGCGCATCTTCTTTCGCACGATGGAAGAGCAGGGCCTGGACAAAGAACACTACCTGGGCCGGTGGGAAACGGGCGCGCCGCTGCCGTGGGAGATCGTCGAAAGCGGCGTAAGCGAGAGCTATTTCAACTACGAGCTTCGCCTGGCGACGCAGGAGCGGTCCGGCCTCTCGTGCCCGCCGGACAGCGCCGGCTGCCTAACATGCCAGGCATGCGACGACGGCTGGGCTTTCCGCTACGGCGCTAACGAGAACAGGCCCATTCCGGCGGCAAAGGGCGGCGCTTGGCGTACTCAGGACTGGCTGCCCTGGACCAAGCTCAGGGAGCAGCAGCACGCGACCGGTCTTGGGAATGTCACTGTTGAGCCGATACCGCTCGAATAGGTCCACCAGCGCGTAGACGGTGCAGGTGAAACCCGCCCCCCGGCCGAAACGGTCGCAAGAGCCGGCTTCCCGAAACAGTTTCAACCAATGCAACGTACCTCTTACGACAACGGCATTGCGGCCTATGCCTTCGAGAGCCTCGTCTCCCTCCCAATTCAGGCCCACGTCAGCACACGCCACGGCGGCGTATCGCCCTACCCGTGGCGCAGCCTGAATTTCAGTCGCAGCCGGGGTGACAAACAGGAGCGCGTGCAGGAAAACTTTGCGCGCTTTTGTGACGCGCTGCACAAGGATCCGTCCGATGCTGTCCGCACGCACCAGGTCCACGGCACGGCCGTGGCAAGGGTGGGCTGGATGGATGCCGGCAGCCGGCAGAAGCAGTGCGATGCCCTGATCACGGATGCGGTTGGGCTCCCACTCTTTCTTGTCTTCGCCGACTGCGTGCCGCTGGTCCTGTATGACGCTGCGCGCCATGTCCTGGGTGCGTGCCATGCGGGCTGGCGGGGTACTGTGAGCGGCGTCGCGGAGGCGACACTGGAGGCGATGCAGGTTGCTTTTGGGACAGATGCCGGCAATGTGCGCGTCGGGATCGGGCCTTCCATCGGGCCGGAGAGCTACGAGGTAGGCGAGGACGTGCGGCAGATCGTAGCGGGAAATATGGCGCGGGGAGAGAGTTATTTGCATTATCGAAGGGGCAGAGAGGCCAATCCATTCTTCGACCTGTGGCAGGCCAACACCGAACAGCTCATCGCGGCCGGCGTTCACCCTCAGAATGTAGAGGTGGCGGGGATAGACACGGCATGCAACACCGAGGAGTTCTTCAGCCACCGTGCGGAAGGGGGCAACTGCGGTCTGTTTGGGCTGCTTGCCTGGCTCGAATCGGAGGGGGAGGAGGGCTGAACGCTGCCAGGTTGTGATACAATTGCTTAGAGGCGGCAATGTAGGATGTCATTTTCGGAGTGAGCCAGGGTATGCGCTAATGCGGAAAGAGTTGAAGGAGGCTATGGAGGAAGGCAGAGCCGTCACACTCTCTCGCAGCAGCTTGTAAGCAATTCAGTCCCTGCGCCGTATCGAGTCGACTTCGCATGTCCGAAAGTGAAAACCAATTAGAGGAGATGCTAGATCGGCTCGGCCTGGACGGTCTGCCCACCTTCCAGCAGATCCTGGACTCAATGGATCCTTTCCTGTGGACGCTGGTTCTGCTCCTGACCGGGGCACTGATACTGGGCGTCTTTTTTGCGATCAACACTCGTTACCGATTCCGAGACTGGCAGGAGGTGGAGGCGGCGCCCGATGTTCTTTTGGCCCGGTTGAAACAGGACCCGACATACCTTACGCCGGCGTCAATCATCAACCGGCTCGGGGCCGACATGACATTGAAGCTGCTGGAGTACGGCGACCAGATCACGGCGGCGCCGTGGCGTTCGCGGTGGAATCGCGTGCGCGAAGAGATCCTGGGCCTGCTTTCGGCGCAAAACGCTTTCGGCCCGGTCTACGCCTTAGCCAACTACTATTTTTGCGTCGATACGCAGGAACCGGATAGCATGCGCATACGCCGGACGGCGTTGATCCACAAGTTAGGGCAGCGCCGCCAATTGGAGCCAGGGGAAGACGGCATGCTGGCCCAGCTGCGCCTGGTGCGCCATCCGGCCGAGCAGCTGGGGGAACTGGGCTTTGACGGGCCTACGATCTGGCTGGAAAGCGGCGCCGAGAGCATGGCGGTGGAGGGCCCGATCATCCAGATGGATACGGTACGATTTGAAACAGTCGACCGGGCCGGCGTGCGCGTGCTCATTCAGAGGACGCCCACGGTCGCGGGCGACTTCTTTCTTCAATTGGAAAAGCGGCACGACATGTGGGTCGTAGTCGGCGAACGGATCAACTGGGGGATGTAGCGATTCATGGCGGCAGACAGCATCCTGCCGCCAAACAGTCCAATTCTCTCTGTAGCCGCTTGTAGGGGAAGGCTGCAGGAACCAGATTTGGCCCAGAACCGTTTTTGAATTGGGCAGTGGCAGCATAGGCAGAAAAAGAAACGAATGAGTGACTTGACGTTGACTTTCGCCGACGTGCTGGGCTTCTTGAATGCCCTGATCTCGTCGGTGGTAGTGATTCTGGCGTTTTCGCTGCTGGCTTATACGCTGACGTACAACTTTCGCCATCCGGTGGCGCGCTGGTTTGCGTTCCTGCTCGGACTGGTCATGGTGACCTACGCCTCAGAGGTCGCGTTGCGGTGGGTGGTGAGCGCCGACTCCGCCCGTTTGTGGCTGCGCTTCCAATGGTTGGGCATCGCGCTGCTGCCTTGGGCCTACTACACGTTTTCCTACTCGATTCTGCGCACGACGAACTATCGTACGGACAGGCGGCGGTTGGTCAATGTCGCCATCGTCATTCTTTCCCTGTTCAGCGCGCTGCTGGCATTTTTTTCGACAATGCTTGTGGGGCCGGTCGAGTTCGATCCCCTCTTCAGTTTTCTGCAGCCGGGCCTTTTCTTTTGGCCTTTCGCTGCATTCTTCGGCGCGGTAGTCATCCTTTCGCATTCAAACATCTGGAAGGCGCGCCAGCGCTGTCTGACGGCGGAGAGCCGCAAACGCATGACCTATCTCCTGGTCGCGTCGGCCGCGCCGGGCATCGGCTCCTTTCCCTATTTGATTGCCCTGGGCAAGTCCTCGGTGGGGCTGTTCTCTCCGGAATGGATCCTGGGGCTCGCCATTTTGGGCAACTTAGCGATCGGCATGATGCTGGTTATTTTGAGCTACTCGGTGGCCTTCTTTGGCGTATACACGCCTGACAGGGTTGTGCGGTACCGTTTGATTCGCTACTTCGCCCGCGGCCCGGTCGTCGCCATTCTGGTCATCTTGGCAGTGCAGACACTTCCGACCGTGGAGCACATGCTCGGGCTGCCGCGCAACATCGTCCTGTTCAGCGTTATTACAGGGGTTATCGTTGCTGCGCAGGTTGTTCTCAGCGTAACAAAGGCGCTAACGGACCGGCTTGTTTACGGGGAAGACCATGAGGAGATCGCTTGGTTGCGGGAACTTGACAGGCGGCTGCTGACGACTTCGGACCTGCGCCAGTTTCTTGAGAACCACCTCACGATATTGTGTGAAATGTTGCGCGTCCGGTCTGGATTCGTGGCCGCAGCTATCGGGACGGATCTGATCCTGGAGGCGATGGTAGGACCGGAGGGGACGCGGCAGGAGATTCTCGAGGACAGCGACTGGAGCGAGGCTTTCAGCGACGCGCTCGCGCGCGTTCGCAAGAACGGAAAGCCTCTTCGCATCGAGCTCTCGTCGGAGGTCAACGGCCAAAAGTCGCCGGCTGCAAGCGGTGGAGCAGCGCGGCCGGCAGGGCTTGCGTTGCAGCCGAGCGAATTCGGTGGGTACTGGCTTTGGCCGGTAATGGAACCGTCAAGAGAGCGCGAAGGGGATATTGTGTTGGGCATGTTGGGCGTGCGCGCCCGCACGGATCCGCCGGAAATCAACGGAGAGGAGCGGGCCCTACTGGCGCAGCAGTTGGAGAGCGTAGGCATGGCCCTGCTCGACCGCAAGTTGCAGATGCAGGTCATGGTCGCGTTGCGGCGGATCATTCCGGGCATTGACCGCGTCCAGCAGATTCGTGGAATCGTGCCCTATGTTTCCGAAAACACGGAGGTGCCGCCGGCGGAATTGCTGGAGCCGAGCCCGATTCACAGCCCGGAGTTCGAGAGCTGGGTCAAGGATGCCCTCAGCCACTACTGGGGCGGACCGAAGCTGATCCGCAGCCCGTTGATGCAGCTGCGGCTCGTTGACAGCGTGATCGAAGAGGCGGACGGCAATCCCGGCAAAGCCCTGCGGCTGGTGCTGGGCCGGGCCATTCAGAATCTGCGGCCGGGAGGGAAACAGGACCTGAGTACGCCGGAGTGGCTGCTCTACAATATCCTGGAAATGCGCTTCATCCAGGGGCGAAAGGTGCGTGACATTGCCAACCGCCTGGCGATAAGCGAAAGCGATCTCTACCGCAAGCAGCGGGCCGCCATCGGGCAGGTGGCACAGGTGCTGACCGACATGGAGCAAGGGGACTGGGACGAGCTATTTAACATTCCGGAAGAGGATGCGGTGGCGCTTACCGGTCAGGACGGATGATGCTGGCAGACGGTCCACGCGCGCTAGTTGGGCGCGGCGTCGATGCCATGGGGGGATGCTGAGTATGGCAGTCAGGCGGCGCAGGCGGCGGAAAAACTACGAGACAACTGGCCCCATGGCCGACATGCAGGGGGCTTTGGGCGCGCTGATCCAGAAGTTCGGCAGGGAAACGATTGGGTTGGCTGTCTTTGCGCTGGGAGGCTACCTTGGCTACAACCTCTTTGCGCTGGGTCCCGACTCGTGGTGCGCACTGCTGGCGGGAAGGATGGCCTGGCCCCTCGTGCTCAGCCTGCTGATCACGGGTGCGGTGATGATGTTGGGACGACAGGCCGGTTACTTCAATCCCGAGGCGCTCGTTGGGGGAGAGCTGCTGCTCCTTTCGCTGGCATCATGGCATTACATCAGCGGCCGGGAGATTGCGGACTGGGCATGGCCGGGCGGAGGAGTCCCGGGGGGTCTGGTGGGCTGGGTCTCCGGGAATGTCCTGATCGGTCTGCTCGGACAGGTTCCTGCGACTCTTGCGACGGTTCTTGCAGGCCTCCTGGGCGTATACCTGCTGGTCCGGCACACCCCTTTGGTCTACGTGGCCGGGACCCTTGCATTGCTGCCCAAATCTCTTTCCGGGTCGACGGCCAGGGGTCCTAACGTTTCGGCCGACGACGAGGCGGAGGTTGAGGGACTGCATGAGAAGGCATACTGGCCGGACCCTGCGGCAGAGGAGCGGGGCAGCGGGGCTCGGATCAGTGAGCCTGAAGCAACTCTTGTGGAGGCAGGGCAGCCCGCGCCCGAGCCGACCCCTGCGTCCTCAAATGCAGAGCATGTCCAGACAGAGCTGCGAATGCCGGCAGCGGTGCCGGCGCGGCGAAAATCGAGGAACGGCGCGGCGGGAGGCAACGCCCTCAGGCTGGCGCGCAAGGCTGATTCATTGCCGCCGGTCGAGCTGCTGGACGACGATGCCGAGCAGCGCCGGTGGGATATCGAAGGAATGGCGGAGATAATCCGCCAGACGCTAAGGGACTTCGACATCCCGGTCGAGATTGTGAACATCGACTGCGGTCCGACGATCACGCAGTTTGGCGTTCAGCCCTTGTACATCGAACGCGGCGGCCAGAAACGCAAGATCCGCGTCAGCAGGATTGCCTCCGCGGCCGACGATCTCGCGCTGGCCCTGGCCGCGCCTGCGGTCCGCATCGAAGCCCCTGTGCCGGGACAACCTTATGTGGGCATCGAAGTTCCGAACCCGGAGAAGTCGATGGTGGGGGTCAAGGGAATTCTGCAGAGCAAGCAGATGTCCAGGCGGGGCGGAATGCTGCCGCTTGCGCTCGGACGCGACACTTCGGGGCAGCCGATCGTCGCGGACCTGGCCCGCGCGCCTCATCTCCTGATAGCGGGCGCAACCGGGTCGGGAAAGTCAGCCTGTATCAACGGGTTGATTGTCAGCCTGCTGATGCACCATGGGCCGGAGAGCCTGCGCTTCATCATGGTTGACCCCAAGCTGGTCGAATTGCCCGGCTACAACCGCATTCCTCACATGATTGGCAAGGTGGTGACCGACGTGGAGGATGTCCACGGCGCGCTGACCTGGCTACTTCTGCAGATGGACGACCGCTACAACCTTTTTCGCACCAACAAGGTTAAGGACATCGCCTCCTACAACGCGCACGCCCGCCGGCGCAGGAAGCTGGATACACTGCCGCACCTGGTCCTGGTCGTCGATGAACTGGCCGACCTGATGATGACGGCGCCGGAGGAGATTGAGAAGCAGCTGGTTCGGTTGGCGCAGATGGCGCGGGCGACCGGCATTCATCTTGTTCTGGCGACGCAGCGGCCCAGTACCGATGTCGTGACCGGCCTGATCAAGGCAAACTTTCCCTCCCGCATTGCCTTTGCCGTCACGAGCCAGACCGACAGCCGCGTCATCCTGGATACACCGGGCGCGGAAAAGTTGCTGGGTCAAGGCGATATGCTTTTCATGCGGCCGGATAAGGCAATTGTGCAGAGGGTCCAGGGCAGCTACGTCAACGACGCCGAGATCAGGCGCGTGGTCGATTGGTGGGAGGCCCGCGATGGCGAGGAAAGCCCGGACCGTCCGGCCGCGCGGGTCGCGCCGTGGGTCGGTGTGCTCGACAGGCTGGACGACGAGGAGGAACTGCTGGCGGATGCGATTGACGCTATACGCGGGGAGAATTCGATCAGCGCCACTTTCGTGCAGCGTGCGCTGCGGATTTCCTATCCAAGGGCGGCGCGTCTAGTCTCGGCTTTGGAGTCGAGGGGCTTGGTCGGCGCGGACAGGGGCGAAGGTCAAGGTCGGAAGGTACTCCTGAAGACGGAGCCTCAGGGAGAGGAAGAGGACGAAGCATTGGAGAAAACGTAGATCGAGAAGCTGAGCAACGCCTTCAAGACACGGCCTTCCGACGAGGCCTGGTCCTGATTCGCCATTCAGGAACTCCACTCATGCCCTACTCGTTTGAACCGGATGCAATGTACCGAATGCCGACCCACTTTGGGCCGCGGACTGGCCCGCGACGCGGGCCGGACGGTCGCGGGTTTGACTGCTTTGACAGCCCCAAGAGCCGGTCTCACGCGGTCAGCTATCTCACGCGCGCAGAAGCGCTGGAGAAGCTGCTGCCGCCGGGCTTTGCGCTGCAGGGTGAGCCGGTGGTGACGGTTGCCGCGACGTACATGAAAGAGATCGACTGGCTGGCAGGGCGGGGATACAACACGCTAGGGGCTTCGTTTCCGGTTTCGTACCGGGGCCGTATTGACGAGGTTAGCGGCAGCCTGCTGCTCGTCCTGTGGGAGAATCTGACCGACCCGATTCTGACCGGCCGCGAGGAGCTGGGTTTTTCCAAAATCTACTGCGAACTTCCCGAGCCTGTCGTATTCGACGGGACCACGCATTGTACGGCAAGCTGGCTCGGATTCCGTTTCCTCGACATGGGGCTGGAGGGCATGGAAGCTCTTACAGAGGAGGAGATAGAGGCCCAGTCTGCCGGCGCATCCAGGGACGGCACGCTCCACTACAAGTACATGCCGCGTACCGGGGAATGGGGCACGGCAGACGCAGAATATGCGGTGTTGACGCCGGCGCACACGCCCAATCGTCGTGTTCTTGGGATGTGGCGCGGCCAAGGGACAATCGAATGGCATCGCGCCCGCTGGGAGGATATGCCGACACAGTTCAATATTGTCAATGGTCTCGCCGACCTGGAGATCCTGGAGTTTCGCGGCGGAGTGATCACACAGACGGTGGGCGGCAAGGACCTCAGCGATCAACGAATTCTGCGGTAGCCGGCAGCCCCTTAAGGACATGACAGGAAGTTCTGCCCAAACTCGCCGGCCCGCTGGTTTACCTCATGGACGACCCACCGGTGACAGGAAGAGAAAGGCCGGTTAGAAAGTCGGCGCCGTCCGATGCCAGGAACGAGACGGCGTGGGCGAGGTCGTCGGTCTGAGCGAGGCGTCCAATCGGCGTACTCCCCGCGGCGCCGGACAGGAGGGCGTCGGTCGCCTCCTTCACCTGCAGCTGGGGGTTTTCGAACAGATTGACCATGTGCCCGACCCGCTCGGTGGGTGTCAGGCTGGGGCAGATGGCGTTGACGGTGATTCCGTGCGGAGCCAGCTCCTGGGCAAGGGCCTGTGTCAAGCCTACGATACCGAATTTGGAGGAGCAGTAGGCGGCGAAGCGGGCGATGCCGCGCAGACCCAAGACTGAAGAGACGCTGATGATGCGGCCGCCGCCGCCGCGGCTCATCATGTGTCGCGCGGCCGCGCGGCTGCAGACGAAAGTGCCCTTCAGATTGACGGCCATGACACGGTCCCACTCGTAGTCCGGCAGATCGACAACCTGCACACGGTCTCCGCCGCCGCGTGCCGCCGCGTTGTTAACCAGGATATCGACCTGCCCGAAGGCCTCCGCCGTCCGTTGCATGGCGGCCTCGACCGAATGGGCATTCGTCACGTCGCAGGTCAGCGCCAGCGAACGGCGCCCCATCGCTTCAATCTCTTCCTGTAAGGCCGGCAGACCGCCCCATTCGGCGTCAGGATATGGTTTCTCTACGACATCGGTCACAGCGATGTCGGCCCCATCCTCCGCCAGCCGCAGCGCTATCGCTCTCCCGATGCCGTGTTCGCCCCCTGCACCGGTGACAAAAACCGTCTTTCCCTCCAGGTTGTACATTTCCCGCTCCTCCACAAGGTGGTATATACTACGCTCTCGATTGGGCGGTTAGCTCAGCTGGTTAGAGCGATTCCCTTACAAGGAATAGGCCGGCGGTTCGAGTCCGTCACCGCCCACTTGCAGACTTTTCTCCCATTGCCAGGACCACAATTGAACTCTTGTCACGGCAGCAGGGAGACCGTACGCTTCTCTCTCGCGCTCTGTATCGCAGAGTCGACGATCTGCTGGCCGATGCGGCAAATCGCGGGCGAAAGCGGGCCGTCAGGCGATTGCCCAGTTTCAAGGCAGTGGATGAAATACTGGACTACGTTTTGATAGGGTGGCGCCAGCCTGTCTACAGGCTGTTGGTAACCCTCGGGGCGTTCATGGGTCTGGACGCGCACCGACGCCTCGTGGTCGTAGCTGCTGATGGTCCCTTCGCTGCCTTTGAGGACGAAGCCGCACTTTGGTTGCGGCTGCAGCGTCCACGGGTCGGTGAAGGTACCCCAGCGCGTCTCGAACTTGGAGAGGCCGAACGGGTATTTGCAGACTGTGATGCTGTGCTCATCCACCTCAAGGCCGACCGGCTCGTCGACGACAGCTGTGACCTCCAGCGGGGCGCGTCCGTCGAGGAACCAGGTTCCCAGCGTGACCCCGTAGCCAAGGTAGTCGAGCAGTGAGCCGCCGCCCTCGGCCTCCTGGTAGAACCAGCTCTCGCCCTTGCGAAGGCGGAACTCTTCGTCCGTCTCCACCTTGTCGGCGACGTGGAATAGCGGCCCTCGATTGCCATCGTAGTAATGCACCTCGTTCAGCTCACCGATCAGCCCTTCCTCCAGCAGACGTTTGGCCGTTACGTGGCAGGGATACCAGCGGAGCGGCCAGTTTACTATGAACTGCTTGCCGGTTCTCTCCATCGCCGCGATCATGCTGTCGGCTGCGGAGAGATCGGAGGCGAACGGCTTCTCCAGCAAAACGTGCACTTCATACTGTGCGACCTTGAGCACCCAATCGGCATGGCTTGCTGTTGAGGGGCAGAGGATCACGATATCCGGCTGGGTCGTTTCCAGGCACTCCCTGAAGTCGGCAAATACCCGATCGGCGGGTATACCGAAGTTGGCAATCGCCGGCGCCATGCTGTCCCTCTCCCTGTCGCAGACGCCGGCAATCTCTACATCAGGGTGCTCATGGCACTGCCGCAAAAGGTCGCCCATGTGGGAATGGTCAAAGTTTATGCCGGCAACTTTCCAGCTCATCTTTGCGTCTCTTATTTAAGCCGGGTCTGCGCTTTCTGTCCTTGGGAACGCGCGGCCGATTGCTGCGGCGCTCCGCTTCCTCCAGAACGGCCAAGATAACGGCCACCGGCTTTGGAATGCCGTCGTTAGTGATTGGCGGCGTCGCCTATGCATGCCCGCGGGGGATGGCCAGAATTGGCCGCACATAATTCCTGAAATTATCGCAGACTGGGGGAGTTCGTGTCAATGGAGCCTTGCTTTGGCCGTCACATTCCAACATAATACGCCGCAGAATATGTACTCAATCTGCACCAGTGGACAGAGGGAATCACCTTAACGAGATGACCGACACTTTCTACTCCATATATCGGCATGGCTTTGTCCGGGTGGCGGTCTGCGTTCCGCACGTGCGCGTTGCGGACCCGGAGTTCAACACGGAGCACACACTGGGGCTGGCCAGGCAGGCTTCGGACGCCGGCGCAGCGGTCGCCCTGTTCCCTGAACTGGGCATATCCTCTTATGCCATTGACGATCTCCTTCAACAGGAAGCGCTCCTGGAAGGCGTGACAGCGGGAATCGGGAAGATTGTGGAGTCCAGCAGGACGTTGTCGCCGGTTCTCCTGATTGGCGCGCCGCTTCGCTTCGAGCACCGCCTGTTCAACTGTGGGATCGTAGTCTACAGAGGCCGCGTTCTCGGAGTCGCGCCCAAGACCTATCTGCCCAACTACCGCGAATTCTACGAGCGCCGTCAGTTCAGCGCGGCTGGCCACGCGGTCGGCAGGGAGGTGCGCTTCCTGGGCGAGACGGTTCCCTTCGGCAACGATCTGCTGTTTCGGGCCGGGACTCCTGCTGCGGTGCGCAGCGACGACGGACGCGAGCCGCCGGTTGGCGGGAGTGAAGTGCTCACTCTTCACGTGGAAATCTGCGAGGACGTGTGGACGCCGGTCCCGCCAAGTTCGTACGCGGCGCTGGCCGGCGCGACAGTACTCGCGAATCTGTCGGCCTCGAACATCACGATCGGCAAGGCCAACTACCGTAAGGACCTGTGCGCCAGCCAGTCCGGCAAGTGCATTGCAGCTTATCTTTATTCGGCCGCGGGCCCGGGCGAATCGACCACAGACCTGGCGTGGGACGGCCACGCGCTCATTTACGAGGACGGTGACCTGCTGGCCGAGTCGAAACGCTTCGCAGACCATGAGCAGATCATCACCGCTGACATCGACACCGAGCGCCTGGCGCAGAGCCGAATGCGTCAGACTAGCTTCAACGACGCCGCCGCGCTGCACAGCAGGCAGCTGGAGAGGATGCGGACGGTTGAATTCTCCTTTCAAACGCCGGGGCTTGCGCAAAGGGAAGATGGCGTCAGCCTGTCGCAGGGCATCGACCGTCTGCGGCGCAAGGTCGAGCGCTTTCCCTTCGTGCCGAGCGATGCCGTGCGGCGCGACGAACAGGCCTACGAGGCCTACAACATCCAGGTGCACGGACTGATGCAGCGGCTTCGAGCCACAGGTATCCAAAGGGTCGTCGTCGGACTTTCCGGAGGCCTCGACTCGACGCAGGCCCTGATTGTCGCCTCCCACACGATGGACCGGCTGGAGCTGCCCCGCGCCAACATTCTTGCGTACACGATGCCCGGATTCGCCACCAGCCCGGGAACACGCAGCAACGCGCACCGCCTGATGGAGGCGTTCGGCGTCAGCGCTCACGAGATCGACATCCGCCCTTCGGCAATGCAGATGTTTCGCGACATCGGACATCCGTTCGCCGAGGAGGACCCCGAGTACGACATCACCTTTGAAAATGTCCAGGCGGGCGAGCGGACGAGCCACCTATTCCGACTCGCGAATTACAACGACGCGCTCGTGCTTGGGACCGGCGACCTGAGCGAATTGGCGCTGGGCTGGGCTACCTACGGCGTCGGCGACCAGATGAGCCATTACAACGTAAATGCCTCGGTTCCGAAGACGCTCATCCAGCACCTCATCCGCTGGATCATCGCCACCTCGCAGTTTGGCGAGGCGGTGAGCCGCGTTTTGCAGTCGGTGCTGGACACGGAAATCTCGCCTGAGCTGGTACCGGGCGACGGGACAACGGACGGACCGGCCCAATCAACCGAGGCCAAAATCGGGCCCTATGAGCTGCAGGACTTCTTTCTCTACCACATCTCCCGTTACGGCCTGCGGCCCAGTAAGGTTGCGTTCATGGCACTGCAGGCGTGGGGAGACCGCGGCCGCGGCCCGTGGCCCGATTTTCTGCCGGACAGCAAACGCAACGAGTACGACCTCGCGGCGATAAGGAAGTGGCTGGAGCTCTTCCTGTTCCGCTTCTTCCAGATCAGCCAGTTCAAGCGGACTGCCGTTCCCAACGGACCTAAAGTCGGCAGCGGCGGCTCGTTGAGCCCGCGCGGGGACTGGCGCGCACCCAGCGATTCCTCGGCTGCCGCCTGGCTTGCCGAACTGCGCAGAAACGTGCCGGAGTCGGGTTAGCTCTCGATTGGAATGCGAGGGGATCAGGTGTCGCGACGGCGGTTGCGGGACTGCCGGTTGCGGCGTCGGCGGCGCTGCTGCCCGCCTTGTGGGACCGGCTTCTGGGCCGGCAAGACGGGCGGTGCATGCAGGGAGCCCTGGTAGAAGTCGTCGACAAGCATCGCCAACAGAATCTGCCCCTCTTCCGACGTCAGCCGCTCACTTACCAGCGGCCGGAAACGGCGCATACGCTCGCTCTGCAGATTGTCGCGCCCGCGCAGCTTGGCCTCGAGCAGGGCAGTTACCCGCTCCGAAACGGTAGCCGCGACCTCCTCGTCGGTGGGCAGCTTCCGCTCCTCAAGGGGAATGCCGAAACGCTTGGCGATGCGCTCCATCTGCATTCGCTCATCGAAAGATGCCGTCAGCGAGATCGCAGTGCCGGTGGCCCCGGCGCGCGCGGTCCGCCCCGCGCGATGGATGTAGGACTCGGGATCCTCCGGCGGCTCGTACTGGATAATGTGGGATAGCTCAGGAATGTCGATGCCGCGTGCGGCGACGTCGGTCGCTACCAGGAGCCGCAGCCTGCCTTCTCGCAGCCGCCGCAGAACCCGCTCGCGCTCCTGCTGGCTGAGATCGGATGTCAACTTGTCGGCGTCATATCCGAAGCGCTGCAATACGATCGTCACATAGTCAACCGTGCGCCGCGTCGTGCCGAAAACGATGGCTGCGGCCGGATTCTCGACCTCGATCAGCCGGATAAGGGCCCTATCCTTTTTCATGCCCGGCTCCGCATACAGGACATGCTCTGCCTCTGCCACGTGCACGCGATCGCGGCTGAGACTTAGAAATTCAGGCTGCGAGAGGAACTGCTGCGCCAGTCGCATCACGTGGGCCGGGAAGGTGGCAGAGAACATCGAGCCCCTGATCGGGTGCGAGGGCAGGTAGGTCTGCACCTGCAGCATATCGGGATAGAAACCCATTGACAACATACGGTCGGCTTCGTCGAAGACGAGCAGCTGCAGGTCGTCCAACCGCAGTGTGCGCTGCAGCAGATGATCGAGGATGCGTCCCGGGGTGCCGATCACCAGTTGGGCACCGGCGCGCATCGCTTCGATCTGAGGGCCGTAGCCGACGCCGCCGTAAACGGCGACGCTGCGCACACCGGCAGCGGCTCCCAGCAGCTCGGCCTCCTTCGACACCTGCAGCGCAAGCTCGCGCGTCGGCGCGAGGACCAGTGCCTGGCAGGCCTTCTTGCTCGTCTCGATCTGGTGAAGGATCGGCAGCAGGAAGGCGCCGGTCTTGCCGCTGCCCGTGCGCGCCTGAACCATCAGATCCCGTCCTGCGAGCAGATAGGGGATCGCCCTCGCCTGGACGGGCATCAGCCTCGTCCAACCGGCGGTGGCCGCGGCGGCCTGGGCCTCCTGCGGCAGGTCGGCCAGGGTGATGGCGGGCAGGGCGTCTTCCGGTTCGACAAGGTCGGCAGGATCGACGATCTCGTCGAACGGGTCCGGTCCGGGCGATGTATGAGGGTCAACACTGTTTTGGCGACGGCCTGGAGCGATATCTTCTGACATGAATGCCTTTCCAGCGTGTAAGTAGGGCAGCCCCATGCGAAGGCTTCCTGAAAAGTTGAATTCATTCTACTCTGCTACGCGGTGAGCGCATAGAATGCGAGGACGCCGCGCCTTCAACGCGCGGCAACGAGACTGCGCATCCATCCCGGTTCAATTGTAGTGCAGGGAAGACGGCGGAGACGGAACGGGCAGATCGAGTCAAGGGGGCAAACGTCGATCCGGGGTGCTGGGGAAGAACAGTCTGTTTCGCGAGGGAGGACAGATACCCGGATGCAGGCGTTGTCGCCGGCCGTTCAAAAGCGGGAGGTTTTCATTCAGCTTACTCGTCAAATTCGACGACAACGTCATTGCCGACCACGCGTACGGGGTAGGTCTTGACCCGTACTTTCGGATCGACTAAGCAGCGGCCGGTCGCGATCTCAAAGGGCCACTGGTGCCACGGGCAGCGCAAGATTTCGCCGTCGCCGTCGACGGTCATGCCGGCAGCGTGGCCGGAAGGGGGCGCGACCGCATCGATGCGGCCGGTCAGTTCGCCGGTGCAGAGGGGGCCGCGCTTATGGGGGCAGATGTTGCGCAGTGCGATGAAACTACCTTTGACATTGAAGACGCCGATGCCGGCGCGGCCGCGGAACGGGACAACGATCTTGCGTTCCCCCGGCGGTATCTCCCTCACTTTGGCGACGACAACGCGTGTCACTGCAGAAGGTCCCCCATTCTCAGCATCTCAAGGGCGTTGTCGGCAAAGATGCGTTGGTGCGCTTCGGGCTCCAGTTTTGGAAAGGTGGTGACCGGATCGTTCCAATCGAAATGGGGGAAATCGGAACAGTAGACAAGCGTTTCGTCGGCGTGCATCATCTCCAGGAACTGGTAGAGCTGCTCGGTGCTCTCGGCCTCGTGCATCGGCTGGGAGCCGACGCGTATATGCTGGCGAAAGTACTCGCTGGGGAGACGCTTAAGCCAAGGCGTCTGATCGCGAATCGCTTTCCAGTCGGAGTCCATGTGCCACATGACGGAGACGGCCCACAACTGCTGGGCCTCAGTCAGCGCGAACATCAGGTTGGGGTACTTCTCAAAGACCCCTTCACAGATCAGCGAAGCTGCGTGCGTGCTCGCCACATAGGGGCGGCTCATACGCGACTCCATGTAGTAGGTTGGAAACCCGAGCGGTGTGGGCGTTGTACGCGCCGCGCCGCCGCCGCCGCCGATGTGGGCGACGACCGGTAGCCCGTGCTCCTCACATGCCTCCCAAATAGGATGATAGAAGCGGTTGCCGAACGGCATGCTGGTGCCCATCGGGATCATTACGGCGACCGTGTCCTTGCGGCCGGCGAGCCGCCTGATCTCGGCAACGGCCTGGGGAGGGTCCGTAGGCGAGACAAGGATGGCGTTGACGACGCGGTCATCCTCTTCGAGCCAGTGCTCGATGGTCCAATCGTTGAAGGCTCGGCACAGTGCCGCCGCCCAGTCCGGGTCAGGCAGCCCCGTATAGCCGTAAAACGGGGGCGGACCGGTCAGCAATGCGTAGTCCACATTCCAGGGATCGAGGTGCTCGCGCTGCAGGAACTCGAGCGAGAAGTTGAAGTCGCGCTCCTTCAGACCGGGGTCTTTCAGATCGGGTCGATTTGTGCGGTATGGGATGTTTGAGTAGCCGCCGCTGGGCAGGTGCAGCCCCTGGTCGAGCAGATGGTTTTGCCAGAACTTAGAGAGATAGGGCAGCAGCTGTTCGGGCCGTTCAAAGTTGTGGTGAACGTCGCAGTCGACGATCTTGACGCCTTCCTTCTCCTGGGCCGTCCAGCCCGGCGCTGTAATTGGGGTTGCTCCCGGCTTGCTCATCGAACTGCCTCCTTGAGACTTCGCGGCCGCACTTGTCAGACGGAGAGAACACAGGTTGCATGAATACTATAGATTGGCGGCGCCGGCAAGACTCGATCCCGCCGGATCTCGCCTGAGCCACACATCCCGCTGTGGGAACGGAATGACAATTCCCTGTTCGTCCATGTCCTTGTAAATCCCCTCCAGAATGTCGCTCAGGGAGGAGAGGCGCTGGGTGGGGTCGTCGATCCAGTATTGGATTCGGAAGAGCAGCGCCGAGTCGGCGAATTCAACCAGAAAGGTACGCGGCTCCGGATCAGGAATAACAGCCGAGTGGCCGACGATGTTCGAATGCAGAATTTCGTGCACGCTGCCAATGTCGGACCCGTAGGCAACGCCTATGTGGGACTCGATACGTAGGACGCGGTCCGATTTCGTCCAGTTGTCGAGGCGCTGCGAGACCATAAGCGAGTTCGGAACGATCACCTCGGTGTTGCTGAAGGTCTGCACAACCGTGGTGCGCAGGCCGATCTCAATTACTGTGCCGCGTATGCCGTCGACTTCGATTACGTCACCGTCACGGATCGTTCCCTCCATCATCAGCACCAGCCCGGCGATGTAGTTGCTGGCCAGCGTCTGCAGGCCGAGGCCCAATCCGATGCTCAACGCGCCAAGCGGCACCAGGAAGATCGACAGGTTGACGCTCAGAAAGGACAGCGACGTATAGATGCCTGCCAGGAGGACGGAAAGGTAGACGGTGGAGCGGAGCAGGTGCTTGTTCGTCGCCGTTATTCTGAGGCGCGGCTCCACCTTGCGCCTGAACTGCCGGGCCGCCAGCCGCGCCAGCAGGTAGAAGAAAAAAACAGACGCAACTGTGAGCAGGAGATCTGCCGGGGTCAGAGACTCCCCTTGCACAGTTGCCAGAGGCGAGGTGAGAAAACGGCCGATTCCGCCCATCACATGCGTCCGGTTCGCAAGTTAGGGTAGCTTGTAGAAGGCGCGGGCGTTCTCGGCCATGATGTTTCGCCTGGTCTCGAACGGGAGCGTCGCCGGCAGGGCGCGGTCGGGGGAGTCAAAGTCCCAGTGCGGATAGTCGGTGGCGAACATGAGGTGGCTGCCGCCGTCCATCTGTTCCAGCAGCTGTTCAAAATGGCGCTGATGGCGTGGTTCCTCCATTGGCTGCGTGGACAGCCAGAAGTGCTCCTGCATGTACTCGGACGGCGCCCTTTTGAGATAGGGAACCTCGGCGCGCAGACGTTGCCAACTCTGGTCCAGGCGCCAGGCGAGCGAGGGGAACCAAGCGAAGCCGCCTTCGATGATGGCCACCCGCAACTCGGGAAAGTGCTCGAAAACGCCCTCGCAGACGAGGCTGGCGACCTGTGCCTGGAACGCCTGCGGCATGCCGCAATGGTCCTCGATGTAGTAGGAGGGCCATCCGCCGGCGGTCAGCGGGTGGCTGCCACCGCCGCCGAAATGGATGCCGACAGGCAGGTCGTACTCGAGGGCGGCTTCGTACATCTTCCAATACTTGCGCCGCCCGAGCGGTTCCTCTGTCCGGGTTATCAGCAGGACCTGTACGAAGCCGTCGTGATCGCCCAGGCGGTGAATCTCCTCGGCCGCGAGCTCGGCGTCCTCGTAGTTGACGACCATCGAGGCACGCAGGCGCGGCTCGTGCTCCAGCCACTCGGCGATTTGGTAGTCGTTGATGGCGCGTGCCAACTGAGCCCCGTACTCCCTGTTTACCTGGCTACCGACACCCGCAAGAGGGTTCAGGATCCCGTAGTCCATGTCCCAGGCGTCGAGCAGCTGCTCGCGCATGAAATTCAGGTCGGTGCCCGGCGGGCGGCCGCTAGGGGGCCAAGAGTCTGTGCGGGCGGCGTTGGGTTGGGCGCGCGGGTAAGTGCCGCCGTAATGGCCGCGCAAGCCGATCATCTTGTGATGGTCCACCCATTCGGGCGCCAGATAGTTCAGAAAGATCTGGTCGAAGATAGGATCGTCGTAGACGTCGAAATTGTGAATGTCGGTGTCGATCACCGCCAGTCGGGTCTTTACGACGGCTGCCGGCCTTTCACCTAATTCCAGTCCCAGCGTCATGTGGGGTCTCCTCAAAGTCGATAGAAGGCGCGGGCGTTTTCGGACCAGATGTTGCCGTTGAGCGGTTCGGGCAGCGCCACGGGCCAAGCCTCATCGTCGTCATCGTAGTGCCAGTGCGGGTAGTCGGTGGCGAACATCAGCATCGTTTCCGACTCCATCTGCTCGATCGTCTGGAGGATATAGCGCGGCTCCGGCGGCGCGCCTACCGGTTGAACAGTCAAGCGGAAATGGTCGCGGATGTAGTCCGACGGCGGGCGTCTAACCCAGGGCGTATTGGAACGCAGCCCCTTCCACTCCTTGTCCAGGCGCCACATCAGCGAGGGCATCCAGATGAAGCCGCCCTCAATCAGGGCCATGCGCAGGTCGGGAAAGCGGTCAAAGACGCCCTCAGCGATGATGCTGATGACCTGCGATTGAAAGACCTGCGCCATGCCGGCGTGTTCTTCGAGATAGGTAGAGGGCCATCCCACTGGCGTCGGCGGATGGCCGGGCGCGCCGCCAAAGTGGATGCCGACGACGAGGTCGCGCTCGACCGCGGCGGCGTATAGGGGATCGTAGAATCGGCTGCCGTAGGGAATGTAGGAACGCACGGGCAGAATAACTTGAACAAACTGCGGGTGTTCGCCGAAGCGCTGGATCTCATCTGCCGCGCGCGCGGGCGTCTGGCTGGGCACGACCAGCGAGCCGCGCAGGCGCGGCTCCGGCGTCAGCCACTCGTCGATCTGCCAACGGTTGGCCGCGGTTGCCAGGTCCACAGCCAGGTCTTCCTGCTTGATGCTTTGCACGCGGTAGGTACAGTTGAGGATACCTATCTCCGTGTCTAAAGGGGCGAGAGCCTGCTCCTGGACAAGCTGCAAACCGGAACCTGCAGTCCGCCCGCCGCGCGGGACGCTGCCCGGTCTGGCCGAGGTAGGCGCGCCGGGAGGATAATCGTTGGCACCCGGGCCGGTGAAGGCCGAATTGCTTATGTAATCGCGCCAGTAGTCGGCCAGATAGGGTATCAGGTCTTTTATCGACGACACCTCATTGTGGATGTCGCAGTCGATAACGCGATGGAGCGAAGGTGGATGCTGCTTGGCGGGCCTGTCCAGGGCAGCCTCCTGGTGGCGCGGGCTCCGTCCATTGCCTGATGCTACCGTCCGCGCGGTTGCCGGGGACGACTGGGAGATGGGCATTTCGGGTCCTGATGGCATTGCCGGTCCGCTCATTTGCGGCCAAGTCCGGGTCAGATCTATCATTTCCCGGATGGGTGAATTCTAGCGCGAAGCAGGTCGGCAGTCAAGAGTCTCGCGGGAAGGGCTTGCCGCCGCGCATGCCGTCCGCTATAATATCGAGCCATTGCCAGCCGGCATCAACCGCGCCTCCAGGACCGTACCAGCGATGGACCCGCGCCTCCAGCCGCGTCAGAGATTGCTGTACTTGCATGCGCGTACGCCCAGCGTCTTTTCCGACATCCTCGGATACACGCAAATCGAGCCGACCGAGGGTTTTCGGGTTGAGATTAGCGGCGGAGAGTTTGGATGGCCCTACGCGACGGTGCATGACGCGCTGATAGACGGCTGGCAGATCATCCAGTTTCCTCACTTGCAGTCCCCCTTCAGCGACACGGACCTGGACATGATCGGCTACGAATTCATTCTGCAAAAGATGGAGGTCGTCTCGTGATTGGCAGAGAGCATTTGCTGAGCGACGTAGAGATGGCCCGCTTTCTGGTCAATGGCTACCACCTGGTTGAACCGGACCTTCCCTCCGGCCTGAATGAACAGATTGCGGCGCGGCTGGACGACCTGGGCGCCAATCCGGGCGACGCCATCACCGAAACAATCCCCGAGCTGTGGAAGGTGCTCGATCATCCGGCCGTGCGGGGCGCGCTGACTAGTCTGCTGGGAGGGGACTATAGCGTCAACAGCCATCGCCACTGGCACTGCAAGCTGCCCGGTTCGGGACACATGCAGTGGCACCAGGACAGCACGAACAACCGCAGCACCGGTATTGACCGACTCTTGGGGCTCTACTACCCACACACGATCAGCGCCGAGATGGGACCGACGGTTATCGTTCCGGGCACGCAGTTTCGCAACGCCCCGACCGACAGGATGTCGACCTACACGAACATTCGGGGACAGGTCCCTCTGACGGTGCCGGCCGGGACGGTCGCATTCACGCACTATGACTTGTGGCACGGGACGGCCAGCAATCGCTCGCCCGTCAAGCGGCACATGATAAAGTTCCTCTTCAATCGGTCGGGCGACAATGTTGCACCGACCTGGGACCACGATCCAGCTGAACTCAACAGACCGCGAGATTGGGGCGCTCGCGGGGAGGCGCAGGACGTTGTCAACATACTGACGTTCGGCAATCCCCTGGGCGTTTCACAGAGCGATCATTACAAGGAGCGGCGCATTAGACTCGAATGCTGGCAGACCCTCCTGGGCCATCCGGCCACTGAGGACATGGCGGCGGCTTGATTTTAGGGCAGGTACTGTGCAACGAGTCCGGATTTGAACGATTGGTGCGGTGCATGCCGCCCTACCGCGGAATCATGAGAAGCCCCCAATTTGCTAACGGAGTAGAATATATTGGACGACCTTTCGGCTGTCAATCGTGAGCGCTGGAACGGCCTCGTGCGCGCCGGCGTGCTCTATTCCCGGCTCAAGCTCGATCTGGACGAAGAAACGGCGCGGGAGATGGTGGATGGATCGGGCCTGCTCGGCGACGTCAAGGGCAGGCACGTTCTCTTGCTGGCCGGGGGCGGCGGGCAGCAGTCGGTTGCATTCGGTCTGCTCGGCGCGGACGTGACCGTGCTGGACCTTTCGGACGAGCAGCTCGAACAGGACCGGCGGGCGGCAGAGCATTACGGCTTGGCGACCGAACTGCACCAGGGCGACATGCGCGAACTCTCACGCTTCGTGCAGGACGCATTCGACATCGTTTACCAGCCCTATTCTATCAACTTCGTGCCGGACGTAGAGCCGGTTTTTGCCGAAGTCGCCCGCGTGGTGAAACCTGGCGGGCTCTACCACGTCCAGTGGCACAATCCCTATACGCAGACGTTTGACCCGGATGACTATGATCCGGTGCGTGGCTATTCTTCGAACTCGATCTACGCTGACGGCGAGATTGACTCCGAGGCAATCTACGGGACGGCCAATTGGAGCGTAGAGCGGGAAGACGGTACGACCAGCGAAGTGCCCGGTCCGCGCGAGTTTCGCCACACGATGCGTACCTTCATCAACACGCTGATCGCGCATGGCTTCGAGATCCTGGCCTTTGAGGAGCACAGAACGCTCGAGCAGGACCCCGAGCCCGGCAGCTGGGAACATTACAAGGCGGTCAGCCCGCCATACCTGGCCTTTTGGACGCGACGCAGAAAGTGAGCGTTCACCGTGCGAGAATAGGCGGTTTCGGCCTGAGGCCGGCTGAATCTGGAATGTCAGTCGACGGGGAGCTTGAACGGGTCGTCTGATTTCATCATCTCCTGCCGCAATAGCACACGATGCGCGGCGACAGTCTCCTTGAATTCGGGCTGATAGGCCAGGTTTTTGGTTTCGCCGGGGTCAACTTCGAGGTCGAAGAGGAGCTCGGGGCGGGCGCCGTGGGAAAAGACGATGTACTTGAAGCGGGCGGTGCGGATCATGCGCGCCTTTTTGGTCACGTCATCTCTGAAGGCCTGGAGCTCGGACACGAGGCAAGAACGGCCCGGCAGTGCGGGGTCTTCGATCAGCGGACGAAGGCTGATTCCTTGCGCGCCCTCAGGTGCTGAGATTCCGGCGTAGTCACAGAGGGTCGGCAGCAGGTCCAGGCCGGAGACAAGACGCTTGCGGTCGATGCGGCCTTCCGGGACGGCGCCGGGGAGTCGGACCACGAAGGGCACCCTGACCACCTCCTCCCACAGCATCAGCTTGGTGACCCACTTGTGGGCGGCCACGCCCTCGCCGTGGTCGCTGGTCAGCACGATCAGCGTATCCTGGTCGAGCCCGCTCTCTTTCAGAGCCGTAAGAAGCCTGCCGATCTGATGATCGACGCGCTCGGCCAGGCGGTAATAGGCGTAGAGGTATCTGCGCCATTCGGATTCGTCCCAACCGGGCGTGTAGGCGATCTCAGGCGCGTAGACGGCGCGGCGGCGGCAGAGACCGATGAACTCGGGCTCATCCGGCAGGGGCTCGAAATTCTCCGGCAGGGGCGGCAACTCGCTGCCGGGCGGAATCTCAAGAAACTCCCTCCTGTCCATGCACCAGTAACAGATGTCATGCGGATTGTGGAGCGAGGCGACCAGTAGGAAGGGCTCGTCGGTCTCGCAGTCTGACGACTTCTGAGCGCGCAGAAACGCCAGCGCATCGTCGGTCCAGATCGGGTCGGTGTCGGTGCCCAGCTGTCGGGGTACGCCTTCCGGGTATTCGTCCCCGAGGTATTCAAATCCAGGCCCTTCGCTCGTTGCCTCGATGCCTTTCTTGAATTTGGGGCCGAGATGCAATTTGCCGGCATAGTAGGGCCGGTAGCCGGCGTTGCGAAAGTGCGCGCCCATTGTCGGGATTCCGGGCCGTATCGGTGGGTCGGTAACCTCGACGCCGGTCTCGTGGGGCATGCGGCTGGTCAGGAGGCTGCTGCGCGCGGGGCTGCAGACGGGAAATGTACAGTAGGATTTCTCGAAACTGACTCCGCCGCGGACGAGTGTGTCCATGTGCGGGGTGTGCAGATGTGGGTTGCCGTGCGCGCTGATGGCCTGTTGGGTCTGCTGATCGGTCAGGATGACGAAAATGTTGGGGCGGGTTGTCATACATAACTCCAGGTGAAAAGTAACGGATTCAAGCCTGCGGAGGTTCGGGTTCTGTCTGCTCGCCTTTCAACTGGGCGGACCCGGGAAAGGCAGACTGCCTGCACCTTGAAGAATTCATTTGGCCGTGCATACTGTCGGTCTTTCAATCATCATGCGGTCGAAAGCAGCGCGTGAACTCTATAGCAGCCTCGAGGTGACTCGCAAATCTCTTGGGACTACGGTTCTAGCGTGCATTTTGGTAGACGCTTTAACGACCAAGGCGCCGTGGCGGAGGGTCGGACCATCCAATTCGGGGGCAGACGCGATGGTGAGAAATTGAGACCCTCTTTGGCTACTTCCCCTTTTAGTGGTAAAGTTTCGATTCTCGCAACCCGCCGCGTCCATCCTGGTTCTCCTGGTTGTCGGCTCCGTTTTCTGCGTGTGCGAAATTGACATAGCGGTCGTTTGAGGCCTTTGTCTTGCGGGGCCGCGGCCCTCTCGCTTTGGCGTGAAAGTGCGACATAAGTCCCCAAATGTCCCCAAATGTCGCGGTTTTTTTTCTTTCGGGAGGGGGATGTCGTGTTGGTTTTGAGTTTTCAGTTTTGAGTTTTCAGTGTTTGATTTCAGTGTTTGATTTCTAGTGCTCGTTGACATTTGTCTGAACTCAGCTCATCTGATTCTTGTAATGGAAACAGTTGAAGGCTGCGTCCCGCGCGGCTGTCTTCGCGCCAAGAATTTGGCGGAACAAAGTCAGAGTTGAACGCAGGAATGCTGTAGATGGCGACATTTGTTGACCAGCAGTTGGAAATGTCAATGTCTCCTATCAGTCGCGAAGAAACTTTTTTCTCAGGGCGTTTGCGGGTGTATTTTGCCGCGTATCGGCGCGAAATGACGCGTTTTGACGCGCTTTTTTTGCCGGTCTGGCGGGCGGAATCGGGCGAATATCTCGGCATTTCTGCGGGAATGCCGGGCGGTGGACAGCGGCGTGCTCGGACGATCCCAGACGATCTGAGTCGATCCCAGACGATCTGAGACGATCTGAGACGATCTGAGACGTACGAAAAGACGGTCCTTTGTGAAATGCGGACAGTGGACGGATGCGGCAAGGCTGGGCAGGGAGTGCGGCGGTGCGCTCGGCATGGTTGGGGGACATTGGTAGGATGGGCAGACTGTCTTCATTGGTCGCAAAGTGTCAAGTCGCGGCGGGGCCGGGGGCGCGAATGGCGGTTGTAAGGACCAATGTAGCGCATAGTCGGGGCTCCCCCAGGATTTTTTGGGAAAACTGGTTGGTGAGGGCGCGGCCGGCGCGAGGACTCCCGGGCAGATTGGGGATGGTTCGGGCGCGAATTTCCTTCCAGGACTGGTTGACAATTGTCTGAACTCTGATTCGTCTGATTGATCTGATTCTTACAGTTGACATAGTTCACTGCACCAGCTCAGGCAAGGGTCTTCGCTACGAGATTCAGGGGAACCGGTGCTGGAACTGTACGCAGGAAACCTGTCGATGACGACTTTTGCCGACCGTTCACTGGAAATGTCAACAACGCCAATTTGTTGCGGATTTTTCGTTTCCAGTTTTTCGTGTACCGGCTAAGTCACTTGTTCGCATTGGCATTGCCCGGTAGGCAAGTTTCCTGACAGATGGCGCTGGCGACAGCCTAGCGATCCACGAAGGACACGAATTCACACGAAGGGGCGCGTTGCGTCCGGTCAGGTCCGGTGAAGTCTGGTCAGGTCGGGTCAGCTTCATTTTTCCTGTGTTTGGAGGCGGTAAGCGCGGCCGTCTATTGGTGGCGGGTGCACGGTGTCCGGGTGGTTCCTGTCAGGGCTTCGTGTACTTTGTCATTGGTTTTCAGTTTCTCGTCACTCATTGACTCGGTCGGCTGTAGATGTTGATACCAGCGTAGCACATTTGAAGGCCATTTGCCGGGTTTTTCGTCTCTTTTTGTCGTTTTTGGCTATTTTTGGTCATTTGTCGGTCTTTTTGGCCCTGATTGGTGAATGAGGGCCGGGCTGTCGTTGCCGGGGTTTGGGCGATGTGCTGCCTGTCGGGTTTTCATTCCTGCCGGTGATGGTGTTGGTCGAGCCGGTCCCGGTCCAAGTATAGCTCGTGCTGGCGGCTCTTGCAGGCAATTTCACTTTTTTGTCAGTTCTCGATGTAGGTGTTCGCTTCTGCCAAGGGTCCCTCTATGGACCGTGGATGATGAGAGAAGGGGTGACCTGGAGTCATGTCCGTTGCGCCGGCGCGATTGTTGGGCAGAGACACCTGGTGGCATAGGGGAAGCAGTCGCGCTTAGCGGGCCAGATCGCTCTAGTGTCAGAGGGCTACTCTCGCTTGCTCGACCGAGTTTTGCGCAAACAGGCGCGATGGAAGACAATCTCTGCACCGCCTTGTGAAAGTCCAGATTCTTCACACAACGCATTCGTATCATACGATTGGAGCTCTCCTGTGCTTACGAAACGGTTTGGCAAACTCGGTTGGGAGGTGTCGGCAGTGGGGTTGGGCGCGTGGAATATCGGCAACCAGTGGGGCGAGGTTGACGAGGCCACGGCTTGGAACACTGTGCGAGCGGCCTACGAGGCCGGAATGACCCTGTTTGACGTGGCTGAGTCCTACGGCATCCCGAACGGCCTCTCGGAGTCGCGCGTCGGGCTGGCGCTGGGCGGCATCCGACATAAGGTCCTGCTGGTCAGCAAAATCGGCAACTGGGGCGTGCGCAGCGGCAGCGAGATTCCCAAGACCGGCGTGGACTCGATCCGCATCTCGGGCCATGCCATTCTCGGCCGATTGCGGACAGACTGGGTGGACGTTATCCTGTGCCATAAGGGAGACCTGGCCGACCCTACGGTCTATCTCGAAGGGTTTGAGGCGCTGAAGGATGAGGGGTGCCTGCGCGCCTATGGAATCTCGACCAACGACCTTGAGGTGCTTAAGCGATTCAACCGGGAGGGGACGTGCAGTGTTGTCCAAGTGGACTACTCGCTGCTGAACCGGGCAGCCGAAAATGAGTTCCTGCCCTACTGTCAGGAGCACGACATTGCCGTCATGATACGGGGCCCGCTGGCGAAGGGGCTGCTTTCGGGCCGCTACGGAGACGATGCCGTCTTTGGCGACTCGGTCCGGGCAAGTTGGAACCCGGGCGGGGCGGAGCAGGAGCAGTTCAAGGCGCGCGCTGCGCGCGTGCGCCGGTTGTCCGAGCTCGTTGCGCCGGGGGAGGAGATGGTCCAGGCGGCAATTCGGTACACGTTGAGCCATGAAGCTGTATCGGTCTCGATCCCTGGCGCCAAGTCGGCCGCGCAGGCGCGGACCAACGCCGGGGCCGGCGACCGACAGTTGACGGGAGAAGAGCTGACGAGCTTGAGGGAGGCAGTCGCCGACTGAGGGAGGCGTTCGTTGCGATTCCCTGACGCGGACGGCTGCCAGAGAATCCGGGCAGTATTTTTCAAATTCAGAGTTCCAGGGAGCCGAGGCAGGTAGCCAAATGAAGATAACCGATATCAAGACGTATCCGGCCTGGGTCGGCCAGCGCAACCAGATGATTGTCAAAGTGGAGACCGACGAGGGGCTACACGGTTGGGGCGAGGCAGGCGTTTCCGGGCGCGAGCAGGCGGTGGTGGGCGCGGTCAGACATTACCGGGAGTTTCTGATCGGGCGGGACCCGATGCGGGTTGGCGCGCTGTGGCAGGAGATGTACCGCAGCCAGTATTTTGAAGGGGGACGAGTCCTGACAGGCGCGATCTCGGCGATCGACATCGCGCTCCACGATATAGCGGGCAAAGCGCTGAATGTGCCGGTCTACCAGCTGTTGGGAGGCAAGCAGCGGGCTTGGGTCCCTTGCTTCGCCACAACCGGCGGCGGCACGGAACAGGAGTTCGTAGAGAACGTCAAGCTGTTGGCCGACCTAGGGTGGCCCGCGATACGGACGGGCATGGTCGGCGGCCGTGCGGACGAGGAGCCCGAGACGATCTTTGAGCCGCGCGAGTCGCTGAGCGTGACCGCGCAGTGGCTGACCGCGGCCCGTGCCGCGATTGGCCCGACGCCGGTGCTTGGCATCGATTATCACCACCGATTGAGTGTGGCCGAAGCCGCCTCTTTTTGCCAGCGCATGCCCAAGGGAACGCTGGATTTTCTGGAGGAGCCGATTCGAGACGAGACCCCGGCTGCGTACGAGGCGCTGCGCAGCATGACCGACGTTCCATTCGCCATAGGCGAGGAGTTTTCGAGCAAGTGGCAGTTTCTGCCCTATATCGAACGGGGCATAACCCAGTTTGCCCGAGTTGACGTGTGCAACGTCGGCGGTCTGACCGAGGCGATGAAGGTGGCGGCGATGGCAGAGGCCCACTATATCGACCTGATGCCCCACAATCCGCTCGGCCCCATATGCAGCGCGGCTACGGTCCACCTTGCGGCGGCCGTGCCCAACTTTGCCTGGCTCGAGGTGCGCGTTTCTCCGACTGAGGAGGGCCGCTTCTACGATAAAGACTGGTTCCCGGTGCAGCCGGAGCTGGACGGCTACCGTTACCTGGTTCCGGACGGACCCGGACTTGGCGTCGAGTTCAACGAGGAGCGCGCGCATGCCGAAGAGTTTCGCTTTTGGGAGGCGCCCCACCTGAGCCGCCGCGACGGGTCGTATACGAACTGGTAGAGCGCGGCGGCGTGCCGCGGGCTCCAGCCCCCAAACAGGAAGGTGAAGGAGAGGAATAGAGTACCACAATGAATGTCAGGCAAGCGGTACCTTTTTTCAGTGTGTCGAACATGGAAGAGTCGATCCGTTTCTACGTTGACGGTCTGGGCTGCCAGATCGAACAAAAGTGGGAGCCTGAAGGCAAGCTGCGTTGGTGCTGGCTGAGCCTGGACGGCGCGGCGCTGATGCTTCAGGAGTTTCCGACTGAAGGGCACGATTCGTGGAAGCCAGACGGGAAAGCAGGCGAGGGCGTGACGATATGCTTTCTTTGCAGTGACGCTCTGCAGTTCTACCGAGAGGTCGCAGCACGCGGCATCGAAGCGGCGGAGCCGTTCGTGGGAAACCGAATGTGGGTCACGTCGCTGACCGACCCGGACGGCTACAGGCTTGACTTTGAGAGCGATACCGAGGTGCCTGAAGGGACGCGTCTTGGCGAGGTATCGGGATAGGAATCACTTGCCATCAGAGCGGGCGGAAAGCCACCGCAAGAGCTATGGAGTATCGCTTTCCGCCTTTTGGGTGGGATCGGGCTCGTCTGCGGCGAGGAAATCTTCGCGTGCGCTTTCAACGACGCGCGCCATACTGAAGCCTGAAGCAAGCACGTAGAAGGGCGATTCAGAAGACTTCACGACGTAGTTAAGGTCTTCCTCGTCCTTGGCACCTATGGTAAGCGTGCGCGTCAGGCTGGTCTCTCCATCAGATTCGATGACGAGAGTCAAGACTGCATTCGGCTGGTCCATGCCGTATGCGGGCAGCTCCGCGGCGCCCAGCGGCTCGACCATGTGGAGGCTCGTCACGGAGGGGAGCATGGCGAGGAGTTGCCCGGCGTTAAACGCCTCGCCGTCTTTCAGCCCGCCCATCTGCCACTGGCCGGTCTCGTCCTGGGCAAAGTTGAGCGTACCGCTGGCGTTTGCAATCTCCAGAGACTGAATCTCCGCCTCCTCCGCGTGGAAGTAGACGGTGTCGATCCAGTTATTAGCGGCGGTGGCGGCGTCGGCGCCGCTCAGGCCGTCGGCGAGGTATATTGCCGCCTGGTTGGACGACCTGACGTGCGTTGCGCCGAAACTTGGCGAGGTGCCGAGGTACAGGGTGTTACGCTCGCCTTCTGCCAGCTCGACCTCGACCCGACGCGCAAACCTGTCTTCGGCCACGCGCAGGCGCGTGCGACTGGACTCGCTCGTGGCAACGAGACGCGAGGTATCGAGGTCGGCGAGAGCGTCCAGAAATGTTTCGACCCTTTGGTTGACGGCAGGATAGCAGGAAGAGGACTCATCTTCGCTGCATTGCAAAGGGGCGGCCGGTTCTTCCTCGCCACCAGGAGACAGTTGAAGCCACCACTTGTCTTCCCTTTTGGAAAAACGAATCTTGTCCCCCGCTTCGTCTGTGATCGTAAGGCCGACGACCTGGTCGATATTCAGCTCGCCGAGAATTGGGACAGGCTGCGAGGCACTGCCGGTGCGCGGCCAGTAGACCCAAAGAAGGAGGCCGATTTGCAGGAGGAGCAGGGCCGTCAGCCAGATGAGGGCAGTACGTTCGCGAGGACCGCCTCCAAGAAGGATGTTCCGAAATCCTCTCTTACCTGACGACCTCTCCGCCGCATTTGAATCGTGAGTCACGCTATGGTCCGGTTCTCAGTTCTGTGCGCTATCGGTATCGCTTTGGGCCTCGACGTGATGAGTTGAAGGCTCCGAATCGAGCGGCTGCTCCTGCCGCTTGCGCCGGCGCCACAGGCCGGCCAGGGCGAGTAGGGCTACAAGAGCAAGCATATAGTTGACATATTCCCATGCCGTCTGCTGCTCCGGCGTGAGGGGAAGGAGAAGTGGGGCGCCGCTGCCGCGTGCGCGAATTGTGAGCAGCTCCAGGTCTTCAACGCTCCAGTCGACCGCGTTTTGCATAAGAATAAGGTTATTGAGAAAGCGATCGCTTCCCATAAGGCTACGCGAAAGCTCGAGCACGAAGTCGTCGACAAAGTGGGCGCTGCCAAACACGACCAGGCGGGCGTCGGCGGCGCTCTGATCGAGAAAGACACCCGGGGCGTCGGTAGATTCGTTTTCGGAGGTAGGCGTTTGTGCATCCGCTGCCCAGGGCGATGGCTTGTCACGGAAATAGCTCTCGAACGGTCCCTGGATGGCGACGGCCATCGTGTGGGACGCGGACTCGCCTTCGACTGGAAATCCAAAGTCAGGGTATTGCGAAAAGTCGGGCTGGATATTGGTGTCGCCACGCAGCCAGGAGAACGCGCTTGAATGGAGCAGTTCGGTTGCTTGCCGACCGGCGTTCTTGGCGGCGTCGAGTGCAATGTGGGAGGTCCAATTGAGCGTAACGGCGTTGAGACCGGCCAGCAGCGGATGGCCGCGGTCCATGCCATCGCTGCGAACGTCGACGAAATAGGGATAGGCGACGGTCTGGATCTCGCGAATTGTGGCGCCGTTGGCCTGGCGGTCTATCGCGATGGGGAACGGTTCATTCTGGGGATCCATGACCAACATCTTGGACAGTTCGATCCCGTAGCCGGCCAGCATTGCGTCCAAGCCGTCCTCCACCGGGGCGAGACGCAGTTCACCGCTGAATGGATCCGGGGTGACAGCATAGCTTCCGTGGGCGACCACGACCGATCCGCCGCGCATAAGATACTGGTCGACAGCGTAGCGCGCTTTGTCGCTCATGCCCTGGGGTGCGATGAGCAGAAGCACGTCGATCTCGGCGGAAACCTGGCCGGTTTCCAAATCGGGTGTTTGCAGCGCATATTCGCTTCGCAACTGCTCGCCGATCAGATGCCAGGAAGATAGCTGCTGCTGGGGTTGACCGAACATGTCGCTGGCCTGGACAGGAGGGGGCGTCCACAGGCCGACAACCTTGAGGAAGCCCGGCGCGCCGCGTCGCAGTCCCGCTTCGATGGCGGTGCGAACGCTCCCTTCGGTCAGATCGCCGGCGGGATAGAGAAGCTCGATGCGGTCGCCGACCTGCAACAGCATGTGCAGAAAATAGCTATCGGCGGAGAAAAAGGAGACTGGATAGGGCTGCAGGCCATAGGTATCGAGCAGCGTCTGCCGGTCCAGGTCTGCGCCGGCCGCGTCTGGGTCGACTGTTTCGAAGGTGAATTTGCCGCCGGCCTCGGCGCCGATCTGCTCTGCCGCCGATTCGATGACGGAAGGCGCGTCTGCGACGATCTCGGGCAGCTGGGAAGGCGTGACGATCAGGCGCAAATGGGCCGGTTCGTCCAGTGACAATAGAATCGCCTCTACGCTTTGGAAGCCGTAAACAACCCGTTTGATCGCGCTGGTCAGGTCATATTCGAGGTTGCGAAAGCCGACGTCAACGCCGCCGTCGCGGTGAGCCGTGAGCGCGATCAGGTCGCCAGCGCCGAGCGTGACGCTCTGATCGCCGTAGCGGACCAGAATGTCGAAGTATGAGTTGATCACTGAAGACTCGTAGCGGTCGGCGACCCGGAAAGGCGTGGGTTGAATTCCGTAGATTTGGTTGGCTTCGGCCTCGAGCTCGGGGGCGAAGGCGGGGTCGACGAATTCGGCGGTGAGTCGGCCGCTGGCTGCAATCTCGTACTCGCGCAACGTGTCGGCGAGCTGGGACGCGAGCGGCGCCAGGAGGGGATGTGTCCTGGCGCTGACGTAGGCCCGCACCAGCAGCGGCTCCTGCAGAGTGCCCAGCAGGTCGGCGGTGGCTGTAGAGAGCGTGAATGCATGCGCGGCGGTCGTATCGGCGCGCAGGACCCGCAGCGGGTGGAGCCATAGATTGGTCAATATGAGATTGGTGGCAATCAGGCCTGCAAGTAGGAGCTTTCGCAGCCGTCTTGGCCGTGCCAGAACACTGCGGCTCCAGCGTTTGGCTTCGAGGGAGAGCACATTCAGCATGAGGAAAAACAGCGTCAGCGAGAGATAGTAGACCAAGTCGCGCAGATCGATGACGCCGCGCTCTATGCTTTCGAAGCGGCTGCCGGTGCCGAAGGCGCGCAGCAGATTCCCAAGCTGATTGCCGGTGAAATCGGTCAGGCCGCGCGTGCCAATCAGGTAGAAGATTCCGCCGAGCAGAAGCGTCGAGATCAGTGCGACCAGCTGGTTGTCGGTACGTGAGGAGAGGAAGAGTCCGATTGCAGCGTAGGCGGCTGCGAGAAGAAGCGCGGCCAGGTAACCGGCCCAGACGGGCCCCCAGTCGAGGTCGCCGAGGAGAGAAACGGTCAGCGGCAGCGGCAGGGTCAGGGCCAACGCGACCAGAGCCATGCACAGGACGGAAAGGAACTTGGCAAGGACCAGCTGGGATGTAGCGACCGGCAGGGTGAGGAGTAGCTCGAGCGTGCCGGCGCGCTGCTCCTCGCTCCACTGCCGCATCGCCAGAGCGGCCGTGAGGAAGATGAGCAGGAGTGGCATCCAGCGAAAGAGGGGGCGTACGTCGGCCAGGCCCCGCAGCCAGAAGCTGTCCAGCCAGAAGAAGAGGTAGAGCGTAACGGCCAGGAAGGTCCCGACAAAGATGATGGCGACCGGAGACCCAAAGTAGATGTCAAGTTCTTTGCGGATAAGGGAGCGAACTTGCCCCATGTGCTAAGTCTCCGGCCGAATGCTTCAGTCGGCGAGTGCCTTCCGGCGGGCGTACTGGAAGTGGGTCTCTATGTTCACTTACACCTGCCGTATCAATTTTGGGTTGCGGCTGGGTGAGATTGGGGCGCTTTATTTGCGGCGGCGCCGTTGGGTGCGGCCGACTTGGACTGCGGCAGGGCCAACTCATTGAAGACTGCTTCGAGCGGGCGGGTATCGTTTCGCAGCTCGCGAACCTGCCAGCCCAAATCTTTGGCCAGGCGGAAAACCGCCGGTGCCAGATCCTTGTTGTCGCCCGCTGCTATTCGATAGAGCACGCGGCCGTCAATGTCTGTTTCAACCTCTACGTCCTCGACGCCAGGCAGCTGAAGCAGGGCTGCTTCACTGCCTTCGACAGCTGCGTCGAGCGTAAGCAGGACGCCAAGCGATTCGGCGAGGTCGGCGATACGCGCGTCGGCCCGCAGTTGACCGTTGATGAGAATGATGGCGCGGTCGCACAGTGTTTCGACTTCCGAAAGTATATGCGTCGAAAACAGGACGGTACTGTTCCTGGAAAGCCTCCGAATCAGGTCGCGGATCGTTACGATCTGTGTGGGATCGAGGCCGATGGTGGGCTCGTCCAGGATCAGCAGGCGAGGACTGTGCAGAATCGCCTGCGCTAGGCCGAGGCGCTGCCGAAAGCCCTTGCTGAGCTCGCCAATCGGTTGCGTCAGGCGGTAGGACAGCCCTGTCGCTTCGGCGGCCTGCTCGATCTGCTTCATCTGCCGGTCCGGGGGCACAAGGCGCAGGTCAGCCATCAGTTTGAGGTAGGCTTGCACTGTGAGTTCGGGATACAGGGGCGTATTTTCGGGCAGGTAGCCGATTTGGGCCTGCACGCGACGGGGCTCTGCGACCACATCGATCCCGCCTACGCTTACGCGGCCGCTGTCCGGCTCGAGATAGCCTGTGAGCACCTTGATCAGCGATGTCTTGCCAGCCCCATTGGGGCCGAGCAGGCCGACAATTTCACCGTCGTCGACATCGAAAGACACGGCCTGCAGTGCCTCGACGTTCCCGTACGACTTGAATATACCTTGTACTCGAATCATCCCTACTCTTAATCTTCTGGCATGGTGAATGCAGTCCCGCAATCGGGCGGACAGGTCACGGAGCCATTATACACAAGGATTTGGCGCGCTCGGAAAACAGGAGGGGACGCTCAATTGAGGCCGGCGAAGTGGACGGGTCTCCAAAGCCGGAAAGGACACGGTGGCCCGCGTCTGCACGGCTATTGCGTTGCTCTGATCGGGGCGTTTTCGAATGCCCGGCTTGTCTCTGATTTTTTGTCGGACCGGATCATTCGTTGGCGATCACCTACCGTTCCAGCGCAAGCGCGTCGGACTGCGGCTGTACGGGCTGGGAACTGTAGGTGCCGGCCTGGGTCGGATCGATCTGGACTTCAGCGACCTGCCGTCCGCCGCTGCTGGTCCCGCACCAGGCGGATATGAAGCTGCTGACGGGCAGCGTCTCGAAGCTCAGGCTCTTGGAGCCGGCGGTAGACGAAGTCACCGCCGTTTCAAGCGAGAAGTAGACCGAAGAATCGGCGCTGGCGCGATAGTAGAGATTGTAGACCTGCGCGCATGCGGTTGAGTCGGTCCAGGTCACATCAAGATTGATGCGGCCATCATCGGGCAGGGACAGCTCGATGGTGATCGAGCTCACTGCCGGCGCGGGCGGGGCGGGTGGCGGTGAAGCTTGCTGCTGCGAGCTCGGTTGTTGCGGTGTCGCCTGCTGCCCATTTTGGGGCGGTGAGGCGGCCGTAGCCGGCGGGGAACTTTCGCCTTCAACAGTTCGTGTGGCGCTTGCCAGCGGGCCGACCAGGCGCGTCAGGTCGCGGAATACCCAGGTCTGGCCGGCGATCCCGTCCATCTTGATCCTGAACCAGTTGGAGCTGGCGCTGATTCCGAGGATCTGGTACCAGACGTCCGGAGAAGTCGTCGTGACGATTCCGTAGCTCGTGCTTGGTCCTGATCGGACGTTGAGGACCGCAATTTTGGGGATGGCTACCGGGAGCATGGAGATTTCTTCGGCCGAAATGCGTTTGACATTGTTCAATGATCCGACGAGGACGGTCAGGTCTTCGAAGATCCAGCCGAGCTGGTCGAGCCCATCGATTTCAACCAGGTACCACGCCTCGGTGGGATCGAGGCCGAGTATCCGGGCGCGCGTACCCTGCCCAACCGCGATCAGAACATTGTAGTTTTCGCCTGGCCCCTCGCGCACGTTGACGATTGACGAGTAGGTAATCGCCAGCGGCCGGTCGCCCTCGTTGGCGGTGCCGGGCTCTTCGGGCCGGCCGGGCTCGGCGGGCTGACCGACCTGCCATGACGCGATCTGGCGCACACCCGACAGCGAACCGAACACCGTCGTCAGATCCTTGAAGATCCAAGCCGGCTCGGTCAGGGCGTCCAACTCGACATACAACCACTGGTTTTGCGGGCCGATACCGACGATCTCTGCCCTCGTACCCCTCGGCACGGTCATCAGAACATCATAGTCAAGCCCGGGCCCGCCGCGCACGTTCAGGACATATGGTGTAGTGAGGGCAAAAGGCCTGTCGCAGATGACTGAAAGCCCACCGTCGACCTCCGCAAGCGTGTAGACTTTGACCTTCGCGAGCGAGCCGGTCACCGTAGTCAAACTGGCATAGACCCAGGCGGGCTGGTTGAGCGCGCCCAGCACGACCCTGTACCACTGATAGTCGGGACTGACGCCGATGATCCTGCCCTGTGTCCCGCTGGGGACAGTTGTCAGGACCTGGTAGTTGAGGCCCGGGCCTGAGCGGACGTTCAACACGTTGGGCTTGGTGATGGCCAGCGGTGCGTCGACCGGGCTACCAATGGGGTTGGTGTCGGTGGGCGAAACAAAGGGGACAGAATTAAGGCTACCCTGAACGGTTGTCAAGTCCTGGTAGATCCAGACTCTGCCTGCGATGCCCTGGATTTCGACCAGGAACCAGTCATCGGAGGCGTCGCGGCCGAAGATATTGGCCTGCGTTCCCCTTGGAACGGTGGTGACTACGGCGTAGTGAAGGCCTGGCCCCTGGCGTACGTTCAGAAGGTGGGGAGTGGTTGTGGCCACGGGCACAGTTGAGGGCGCGCCGTTGATTGGGGTCAAACAGGGATTGGTGGAAGGGTAGTTGTTGCCTGTTCCGCCGCCGGGATTACCTCCAGAGTCATATCTGGTGTTTGTGCCGCCGTTGCTCGTGCCGTCGATGCTGGCGCCGCCGATGCTGGTGTCGCCGTTGTTGGTGCCGCCATTGTTGGTGCCACCGTTGTTGCTGCCGCCATTGTTGGTGCCACCGTTGTTGGTGCTGCCTTTGCTGTTCGTGCCGCCTTTGGTGTTGCCGCTATTGCTTTTGCCAACATTATTGTTGTTATTGGGCGGGTTCGATTGCCTGTTTTCTGCCACTGCGATTTTGAATGTGGTGCTGGCCTTGTCGCCGTCTTCGTCCTCAGCGCCGTAGGTGACAGTCTTCGTAACCGGTGAAGTCGGCGTTCCGTAAATCGTACGTGAGCCCGGTGCGAAAGTGAGACCGTCCGGCAGATTTGTCGCAGTATAGATGAGTGGAAGATCGCCGCTGATCGCTTCCGGCAACACTTTGCTGAAGGGAGAATCCACTCTGGCCTCGAAGTCGTCAATATCAGTAAAGCTCGGTTTCAGGTCGTCACTGACGTGGATAGTAAATGACTGACTCGCGACGTCAAGGTCCGTGTCGGTAACCGTGTAGGTCACGCTCACATCCTCTACCTGTGTTGGCGTACCTTCAATCTTAAGTTCAGTTTCATTGAAGGACAGACCGGTTGGAAGGGGAGCGGCCGAATAGGAATAGGGCGCGTTGCCACCAGCCGGGCGCGGAAGCGTGAAACTGAAGGGGGAGTCCTTGCGCGCGTACTGAGCGTTGACCGTCTGAAGGGTGGGTGAGGTGTCGCCTTCGCTGACGGAGATTTTGAATTCGACGGTGGCCGAGTCGCCGTCGGCGTCAGTTACGGTATAGGTGACATCGACCTCTTCCACTGTTGTGGGCGTGCCGGTGATGGTGCGCGATGACTCAATGAAGTCGAGGCCGGCGGGCCGCGGGCTTGCCGTGAAATTAAAGGGCCGTCTGCCGCCTTCGACATCTGGCAGATCAAGGGTAAAGACCGCGTCCTTCGTCGCCATAACATCAGAGACATCGGCAAGTGAGGGCTTCAGGTAGACGACGATGTCGAAGGTCCTATGAACCTTGTCGCCATCCGCATCGGTCGCCGTGTAAACCACATTTGTCGTTCCCGCGGTTGTAGGCTTCCCGGTGATTGTGCGCGAACTTTCGATGAAATTCAGTCCGGGGGGCAGGGGAGCCGCGGTATATCCAATGTCACCGTCTCCTCCGGTCGCCGCGATCAAGATCTGGGTGAACAGGGTGTCGACCTTCGCGTCATAGTCCGGGATTTTCCCCAACGCCGGCTGCTTGTCCAGTTCTTTCGTGTTTCTTTCGGACGGGGTGGTCTGGCCGGTGTCAGTCCCGCCTTTTTTTATGTTTTTGTTCGAATGCCAGTTCTCGGCTACTTCAATCTCAAATTGGACGCTGCTCCTGTCGTTGTCCTCGTCTACGACCGCGTAGGTGACGGTGAAGTTGCCATCCCGGGTTGGTGTACCCGTGATTATTTGGGTCGTCGCAATGAAGTCCAGCCCGGGAGGCAGGCCTTGTGCGGAGTAGACGAGCGTGCCGTCACCGCCTGTGGCGGGGGGAAGCTGCTTCTCCAGAGGATCGCCCCGCCTTGCCCTGAAGTCGTCCACGGCCGGTAGGGAGGGTTGGCTGTCGGGACTGACGACAATGTCGAATTCCACGCTGTCCTTGTCGCCGTCTTCGTCCTCAGCGCCGTAGGTGACAGTCTTCGTAGCTGCTGAAGTCGGCGTTCCGGAAATCGTACGTGAGCCCGGTGCGAAAGAGAGACCGTCCGGCAGATTCGTGGCTGTATAGGTGATTGGAAGATCGCCGCTGATCGCTTCCGGCAACACTTTGCTGAAGGGTGAATCCACTCTGGCCTCGAAGTCGTCAATATCATTAAAGCTCGGCATCAGGTCGTCGCTGACGTGGATGGTAAACGACTGACTCGCGACGTCAAGGTCCGTGTCGGTAACCGTGTAGGTCACGCTCACATCCTCTACCTGTGTGGGCGTACCTTCAATCATGAGTTCAGATTCATTGAAGGACAGACCGGTTGGAAGGGGAGTAGCCGTATAGGTATAGGGCGCGTTGCCGCCAGCTGAGCGGGGAAGAGTGAAACTGAAGGGGGAGTCCTTGCGCGCGTACTGATCGTTGACCGTCTGAAGGGTGGGCGCGGTGTTGCCTTCTCTGACGGAGATCTTGAACTCGACGCTGGCGGTGTCGTCGTCGGCATCGGTCACCTTGTAGGTTACGTCGATGTCCTGCACCGTGGTTGGCGTGCCGGTGATGGTCCTCGTTGATTCAACAAAACTGAGGCCGTCAGGCAGCGGGCTGGCCGTGTATTCGAAGTCGCCTCGGCCGCCTTCGACGGCCGGCAACTCGAGGGTAAAGACCGCGTCCTTTGTCGCCATGACGTTGTCTACATCGCGCAGCGTGGGCTTCGAGTAGACGACGATGTCAAAGTACTGCCGCGCCACGTCGTCGTCCACATTGGTCGGGGTATCCTCCGTATCGGTCGCGGTGTATTCGACAGTTGTTGTGCCCTGTGTCGTCGGTGTACCGGTTATGGTGCGGCTACTTTGGATGAAAGTGAGACCTGGGGGCAAGGGTGCCGCGTTGTATTCCAGGTCGCTATCACCACCGGTGGCGGGGTCAAGAACCTTGGCAAAAAGCGTCCCTACTTTTGCATTCAAGCTCGTTACGGGATCGAGAGCGGGCTGACCGTCCTGCTCGATTGTGATCGTGAAGGACTGGCTTGCCTGGTCGCCGTCGTCATCGGTGACGACGTAGGTAACAGGCGTGTTGCGTTGCGCCTGCGTCGTCGGGGTCCCGTTGATCTTGAACATTGCCTCGTCGAAAACAAGGCCGTCCGGGAGGGTTGTCGTGATGTCGTGGTCGTGGTCGCCGTCGCCGCCGCTGCCCTGGGGCAGGGACTCGCTGAAGGGTGAACCGACGCGTCCCGTCATATTGCTTACGGCAGCCAGCGTCGGTTGATTGTCGGGCCCGATCACGATATCGAAGGGCAGGCTGTGTTCGTCACCATCCTGGTCTCTGACTGTCAAGTTTACAGTCGTCGTGCCCGCGATCGTCGGCGTTCCCTTGATTTTGACGAGGGAGTCGTCGAAAGTAAGGCCGGGCGGAGGGGTCGTCGCCTCGTATACGAGCGTCCCGTTCCCGCCAGTAGCCTGCGGCAGAAACTTTGCAAAGGGGGATCCCACTCTCCCGGTAAGGTTGCTTTGCGGAGCCAGCACCGGCTGCAGGTCAGTCGTAATTGTGATTATGAAGGACTGCCCGGCGACATCGCCGTCGGTGTCGGTGGCGGTGTACTCCACATTTCCGATGTCGGGGGTCGGGGGCGTGCCTGAGATAGTACGCGTCGAGGTGATAAAGGAGAGACCGGCCGGCAGCCCGGTGGCGTGGTATGTCAGCGTGCCGTTTCCGCCTGTCGCGGCCGGCAACTGCTGGGTAAAAAGAGAATCTTCCAGTCCCGTGTAGTCCGGAATCGGAGGCGGGCTGAAGGTTGGATAGTGGTCTTGTTCGACGGTGAAACTGATATTGACGTGGGCGGAGTCGCCGTCGCTGTCGGTCACAGTGCATACAATGGTGAAATTCCCGTGAGCGGTGGGCGTACCGCGAAGAGTACGGGTTGTCGTTACAAACTCCAGACCGGCTGGCAGACCGGTGGCGGAATAGGTGAGCGTGCCGTCGCCCCCCGACCCTTCCGGCAGTCGCTGGCTGAAGTAGTCGTTCTGTCTGGTTGTTATAGCCGAAACCGTGGGGGCGGACGGCTTCAGGTCAGGGTTGCCGATCCTGAAGCTGGCCGAGGCGGAAAGGATTTCGTTTCCGTCAGAGTTCTTTAGCATGGCCTTCAACGTGTAACTGCCAGCCGGACAGGATGTCGGGATTGTGCCAGAGTGGACATACGGGTTCCCGTAGAGCCTGGTCCCGACGTCTATGTCGAAGAGGCCCACTTTACAGCTGTCCGGGGCGTTGGCGCCGTCTTTGGTCAGCTCCTCGCGAAAGTCGACACTTTGTCCCTCGTATGTTGCCAGGTCGTAAAAGCTTGCCTCATAAGTGATTTCGGTGCCAGGAGTGACCGTGGTGGCGGAGAGGTCCAGCCTGGCAGACGGCGTTGCATTGGGGTCCGTCGTCACGGCGAAAAGCTTTGTGGCGGTCATCATTTCATTTTGGTCGGAATCCCAAAGTTCGACAGTCAGCTTGTAGTTGCCTGTTGGGCAGGTGGAGGATACCTCTCCGTATTTCTCCACTGTACCGTCCGGGTCGTTGCCATCGACGGAGCCGCTGGGAGTGTCGGCGAGATTGCTGCTTGCGTGGTTGGCGTCTTGGCTCTTGTCGACGTTTCCGAGCGCCTCTCCTTCACAATCATCTGCGTAGTTCATCGAGTTTTCGGAAATAATCTTCATAATGTCGGCACGGTAGCTAAGGCCTGAACGGTCCTGCAGATTGTTCAGGTGGGAAAACTCCATGGTTACGTCGATCTCATTGCCGCGGTAGTAGGGTTGTGCAGAGAACCCGATGTCCACTTCCGGCCCCTCCCGGACGGTCAAGCTGCGGGTGTCTGTGGCGATTGTCGTGTTCGTGGAGTTGTTTTTTGCCGTCACCGTGACCCTGTAGCTGCCCGTGGGACAGTCGCGCGCGATGTTCAGGTTGTCGGTGCCGCGGAAGAAGGTTATGTCGTCTCTCCACCAGGTGTCGATGTGGTAGTTCTTGCCGAACAAAGTGGAGTCGCAGTCGTTCTCTTCGACCCAGGAGCCATCTGAATTCCGATGGAGGTCAAGTCGGAAGACAAGATCAGGGTGAAACTCTCCATCGTCATTAGGGTCCTGCGGCATATTCCTTAGTCCCACCGCAAGGTAGGTTGCTCCCCCTTGTGGCAGCGTATCCTCACCTATGGAGACCGAAGCAGATGGAGTGGTTTGGGCGTAGGCGGTGCCCTGGCTCGGCGCGAGCAGTGAGATCAGGGAAGCAGCCAGCACAAAAGCCAACCCAATCGCTATACAAAGCAGCGTTCCTTGGCGCTGTCGCATCAAGTTTCCTTGTCCGCAATCTGACCAGTTCTCTTCGTGCAAAACTCGGGGAGCCAAAAAAGTCGCACTGGCCTTAGTCAAAATCTATAAGAGTCAAAGTGGCCGTGTCAAGCGATATATCATCGTTCCTAAACGCTTTCTTGCCAGATAATTGCGCTCGTTTCTCTCTTCGTCTCCTATGTTCTACCAGAGTAAAATCGCTGATCGGGAAGGCAAATCCGCCGGTTACAGCATTGGTTTCCAGTGCAACTTACCAATCAACGCCCGCGTAGTCGATACGCGAACGTAGCGAAGTCGTAGGGCAATAGTCAAAGTTACATAGGCAGGACGTAGGCGGGCACGCCCGCGGCCCAGCGTTCGGCCTATCGGTTCTTGAATGAAGTTAAACTGGGAAACGATCGCCGTTGAACAGGCGGCAGGGCGGAGGTTTTCGTCCAATTCATTGGTCGGGAGAGTCCGTTGAAATTGGCTGGATGGCTTGGCGTTTCAAACGAAAATGACCCCAATAGCTCTCGTTTGTACCGCCATTGTTGATCGATTTCGAAATGCCTGGGTGCTGATATCGGAACAACAGAGAGTTGGTCTCGCAAGTCAGTATGCTGCCAAATGCCGAAACGGATTTGACAAGTGCCACCGATTCGTGCATAATCGCTCCATTCAAGAGAGTCGCGGGCCAAAATATTTGTTGGCTGAAGTTAGAGATTGACGGCCCAGGAAGCGGTACGGATGAGTCAGGCGAGAGCCGCACAGCAGTTACACTGCATAAAGAGCAAGAAGCGGATTGCAGACTAGCCTGTCTGTTGTTTGCGCCTGCTCAGTCGTCGTTGGGGTAGCAACCGGCCATTCCAGACAGGATGGACCGGTTTTTTGTTGTTCGTATTCTACGCGGGGGCGTACGTATGAGTCTTGAAAAGTTCGCTATCATAGAATCGACACTGCGCGAGGGCGAGCAGTTCGCCAATTCCTTCTTCGACAGCGGGCAGAAGGACGAGATCGCCCGCCTGCTGGACGCGTTCGGCGTCGAGTATTTGGAGCTTACATCGCCGGCGGCGAGCCCGCAGAGCCGCGCGGACTGCGCGCGCATCGCCGGGCTCGGGCTGCGGACCAAGCTCCTGACCCACACGCGCTGCCACCTGGACGACGCGCGCCTGGCGGTGGATACGGGCGTGGACGGCATCGACGTACTGTTCGGCACGAGCAGCTACCTGCGCGAGTTCTCGCACGGCAAGTCGATTCGCCAGATCATCGACAGCGCGGTGCAGGTGATTGACTTCATAAAGGGCCAGGGACTGGAGGTGCGCTTCAGCAGCGAGGACTCGTTCCGCAGCGACCTGGTCGACCTGCTGACGGTCTACCGCGAGGTAGACCAGATCGGGGTGAACCGAGTGGGAATCGCCGACACCGTGGGGATCGCCACGCCGCTGCAGGTGCACGACCTTGTGCGCACGCTGCGAGGCGTCGTCTCGTGCGACATTGAGTTTCACGGCCACAACGACACGGGCTGCGCGATCGCCAACTCCTACTGTGCGCTGGCGGCGGGCGCGACGCACGTCGACACATCGGTGCTCGGCATCGGCGAGCGCAACGGTATCACGCCGCTGGGCGGCCTGGTGGCGCGCATGTACGCGCACGACCCAGAGCAGATTCGCAGCAAATACAATCTGCCGATGCTGCGCGAGGTCGAAAACTACGTCGCCGAGGTCGTGGGCGTGGACGTGCCGTTCAACAACTACATCACCGGCTACACCGCGTTTACGCACAAGGCGGGCATCCACGCCAAGGCGATTCTCAACAACCCCGACACGTACGAAATCCTGGATCCGGCTGACTTCGGCCTGAGCCGCTATCTGCACATCGCTCACCGCCTGACCGGCTGGAACGCGGTCAAGCAGCGGGCCGAGCAGCTGCAGCTGGATCTGACCGACCCGCAGGTGAAGGAGGTGACCGCGCACATCAAGAACGAGGCGGACCAGCGGAAACTCAGCTTGGACGACGTCGACGTGCTGCTGCGCGAGTATCACAGCCGCGCGGTGACGGTCGAGAACACGCCTGCGTGAGGGGTAGCGATGCAGCAGCAGTTACGGCAAGGTAACAGTTCAGGCGGCGCGGGGACCGGCTCTGCGCGTACCTTCGCGCAGAAGGCGATCGCGCGCGCTGCGGGCCTGGACTCTGTCGACATCGGCGAAGTCGTGGACGTCCGGCCGGACATCGTTTTGAGCCACGACAACAGCGCGGCCATTCGCGAGATCTGGCTGCAGTTCGGGCAGGCGAGGGTTGCGATTGCGGAAAGACTCGCAATCACGCTCGACCACGCCGTGCCCGCGCCGACGACGCGCCACGCGCAGAACCATGCCGAGATCCGCCGCTTTGTGCAGGAGCAGGGCATTCTCCACTTCTTTGAGGTGGGGCGCGGCATCTGTCACCAGGTTTTGAGCGAGGAGGCGCTGGTGCTGCCGGGGCAGATGATCCTGGGCGCGGACAGCCATACGCCCCATTTCGGCTGGCTGGGTGCGTTCGGCGCGGGCATCGGCCGCAGCGAGGTGGCGGCGCTGTGGGCAACCGGCGAGCTGTGGCTGCGCGTGCCGGAATCGATCCGAATCGACCTGGATGGCAGCTTGCCTCCGGGCGTTACCGCCAAAGACTTCGCGCTGCGCATCATCGGCGATTGGGGCGCGGACGGCGGGCTATATGCCTCGGTCGAGTTTGGCGGCAGCGGCATCGAGGCCCTGAGCATCGACGCACGTATGGCGCTTGCGAACATGATGGCGGAGTTTGGGGCAAAGTCATCGTTCATTGCCCCGGACGGTAGGACGCTGGCCTACCTGGAGGCCTCTCTGAAGCGGAAAGAGTCAGCCGGGGCCATCCGCGACGCAGGGCAATTTCGCATTCTGCCAGACGAGGGCGCCGAGTACAGGGCAACCTACCGCTACGACGCGGCCGAACTAGAGCCGGCAGTGGCCTGTCCGCATTCGGTCGACAATGTCGTGCCGCTTTCGGAGGTGGCAGGCGTGCGCGTGCAGCAGGCGTTCATCGGCACGTGCACGAACGGACGGCTGGAGGACATCGCAGCAGCGGCGCAGGTCGTGCGGGGCCGGCGCGTTGCCCCAGGCACGCGCTTGCTCGTCATCCCGGCATCGAGCGTCGTGCTGCAGGATGCTCTGCGGGAGGGATACATCGGGACTTTGGTGGCCGCCGGAGCGTCGATCGGGACGCCGGGATGCGGCCCGTGCATGGGCAATCACATGGGTGTTCCCGCGACCGGCGAGGTCACGATCTCGAGCGCCAACCGTAATTTCCGCGGCCGCATGGGGACGAAGGAGGCGGAGATCTACCTGGCGAATCCGGCGGTGGTGGCGGCCTCCGCGGTTGCGGGACAGATCGCCGACCCGAGAAGTCTTGGTTAGGGAGAGATTGTGGAAATCAGGGGCAGGGCGTGGAAGTACGGCGACAACATCAATACCGACGTGCTCTTTCCCGGCAAGTACACCTACACTGCCAGGGGGCGCGAGGAGATTGCAGGCCATGCGCTGGAGGATCTGGACCCGTCATTCGCGGCCAACGTACGGGCGGGCGACCTGATCGTCGGGGGGCGCAACTTCGGCTGCGGCTCCAGCCGCGAGCAGGCCGCGACCTGCCTGGTCTACAACGGCGTTGGCGCGGTGATCGCCGAGAGCTTCGCCCGCATCTTCTACCGCAACGCCATCAACAACGGCCTGCTGGCAATCGTCTGCCCGGAAGCGGCGCGGGCGATTCGTGCAGGAGAGACGGTTGCGGTTGACGTGGACCAGAGAGCGATAGCGTGCGAAGCTGGCCGCTTCGTCTTCCCCGCCTTGAGCGCGACCGTGCAGGAGATTCTGCAGGCGGGCGGGCTGGTGGAGCAGGTGAAGCGGCGCCTCGCTTCGGCGGCTTCAGATGCTTGAAGATGCGTTGAGGCCGTTAGAGGACCTGGAAGCAGCTTGGAAGCGATGCCGGCGCGAGAGGTAGCGAGCTTTTTGCATTGGGTGCAGCGGCTGCAATGGCGCCTGTTCAAACCGCTTACGGTTGGCGTCCGGCTGCTGGCCGTTGACGAGGGCAGGGTCCTTCTTGTCAGACACAGTTACGTGGACGGATGGTATCTTCCCGGCGGTGGGGTAAACGCGGGCGAATCCTTGCAGGAGGCGATAGGCCGGGAGGCTGCAGAAGAAGCGGGTGCGGTCTTGCGTGATCCAAGGCTGTTTGGCGTTTACAGTAGCTTCCACGAACGGAAGAGCGACCATATCGTCGTATTTGTGTGCGAAGAGTTCACATGGAGAGCAGGGCGTAACCGGGAGATCGAGGACGTCGAATGTTTTGCGATCGACCAGTTGCCGGAGGGGACCTCGCCGGGCACGCGCCGGCGGGTCGCGGAGTTTGCCGCCGGCAGAACGGCTGTGGCAGCGCCCTGGTAGGAATTCTTGGCTGAAATCCACTTTAGGACAAGTGAACTGACTACACATCAGGAGCAGCGCAATGACAATGCAGACCATAACGGCCGTGGCCGAGTGCCCGGAGTGCTTTGGCGAAGTCGAGCTCAGGGACGTGATGCAGAATGAGATCGTCCAGTGCGGCGAGTGCGGCTCCGACCTAGAGGTTGTGGAGGTCGATCCGGTGTCGCTGGAACTGGCGCCGGAAGAGGACGAAGACTGGGGAGAGTAAGAACATGCGGGTTGGCATCCTCTACAGTCGCGTGCGGGCGGAGGAGAAGCTTCTCTTCGAGGCGTTTACGCAGCGGGGGGCAGCGTTCGACCTGCTCGACGACCGCAAACTGGTTTTCGACATCTCCGGCGGAGAAGAGCCGGCCACGGCCTATGACAGCTACGACGTCATTGTCGAGCGCTGCATTAATCACGGGCGCGCGCTGGTGAGCCTGCGCATTCTCAACGACCGCGGGATCCCGACCGTCAATTCGGCCCAGGTTGCCGACGTGTGCGGCGACAAGCTGCAGACGACCAGCGCGCTGACCGTGGCCGGCATCCCGTCGCCGCGTACCAAGGTCGCGTTTACGGCGGAGAGCGCGCTCGAAGCGATCGAGTCACTGGGCTACCCGGTGGTAATGAAGCCCTCGATCGGCTCGTGGGGGCGGCTGCTGAGCAAGATCAACGACCGCGAGGCAGCGGAGACAGTCCTGGAGCACAAGGAGGTGCTGGGCACGTACCACCACAGCATCTTTTACATCCAGGAGTACGTCGACAAGCCGATGAGGGACATCCGCGCCTTCGTTGTTGGCAACGATACGATCTGCGCCATTTACCGCGATTCTCCCCACTGGATCACGAACACGGCGCGGGGCGGCCAGGCCTCTGTCTGCCCGGTAACGCCGGATCTGAACGAGTTGTGCGTGCGCGCGGCCAGGGCGGTCGGCGGGGGATGCGTAGCGATCGACGTGCTCGAGGACCCGGAGCGCGGTCTGCTGGTGAACGAGGTCAACTACACGATGGAGTTTCGCAACAGCGTGCAGCCGACCGGCGTCGATATCCCGGGCTGCATCGCCGATTTCTGCCTGCGGGTTGGGCGTGACGGCTGGCAGGCAGCCAACGAGTAAGGCGAGCAGTCTGAAATGGGCGAATCCGACGAGCAGTCCAGCAGCGAAGGTGCGATCACCGTTTCGATTCTCGGTGCCAGCGGATATGCCGGCGGCGAGCTTTTGCGCCTGCTGCTCGACCATCCATACGCGGCAATTGGCCAGGTGACCAGCGAGCGGAACGCCGGATCGTTCGTACATTTCACGCATCCAAATCTGCGCGGGCGGACGAAGCTGAAGTTCGTCAGCGCGGCCGAGCTCGAACCGTGCGACCTGCTCGTGCTGGGCCTTCCGCACGGCGGCGCGATGGGGCGCATTGCCGAATTTGCCGCGCTGGCCGGTCGCATCGTCGACCTTAGCGCGGATTTCCGCCTGCAGGATGCCGGGGCCTATGCCGACTGGTACGGCCGGGAACACGCCGCGCCGGCCTGGCTGGAGCGGTTCGTTTACGGCTTGCCGGAACTCTACCGAGATCAGATCGGCGGCGCCCGCTATGTGAGCGGGGTGGGCTGCAATGCGACGGCGACCGTGCTGGCGGTCTGGCCGCTGTTTGCCTCCGGGCTGGCCGATCCGGCGCGCGACCTTGTATGCGAGGTCAAGGTCGGCAGCAGCGAGGGCGGCAACCGGGCGGGCGAAGCCAGCCACCATCCTGAGCGGGCGCGGGCGATGCGCAGCTTCGCGCCGACCGGTCACCGACACACGGCCGAACTGCTGCAGGCGCTGGCGCTGGCCGGTGGAGACGACTACAGCCGCGTTTCAGCGCACATGAGCGCGACCGCGATCGACAACGTGCGCGGTGTGCTGGCGACGGCGCATGTGTTCGTCAAGGCCGGCGTCAGCGAGCGCGACCTGTGGCGCGCCTACCGGCAGACCTATCGGGGCGAGCCTTTCGTGCGGATTGTGAAGGAGAGGACCGGCATTTACCGCTACCCGGAGCCGAAGATTCTGAGCGGAAGCAATTACGCCGACGTCGGATTTGAGCTCGATGAGCGAACCGGACGTGTCGTCGCCTTGAGTGCGATCGACAACCTCGTCAAGGGGGCGGCCGGCAGTGCGTTGCAGAGCATAAATCTGATGTACGGGTGGGAAGAGACGACTGGGCTGGGTTTCACGGGGTTGCATCCGGTCTAGCGCGCCATTCGAGCCGGCGACCGGCGACGCGCTCGGCTGGCAGAGGCCGGGAAGGCAGGTTGTCTTGTCGCAATCAGGGTGCTAGCGAGTCTGCACATGAATGGGTCGGGAGCTGTCCTTTCATTTCTCTGGACTCCGGGCAAAAGGCGGCTCACCATACGGCTGCAGGGAAATGACCGGGAAGCCGGGGAGAGGGTTCAAGAGGCCTTGGCCGCGAGCGGTGAGGTAAGGGGGCGGATTGCCGGCCGCGGCGTGAAGATCGAACGCCATCCGGCCTCTGCCCAGCTAAGGGGCGTTTTTGCGCCGGTCTTCTACGGTCTGCTTGCCGATGATGGCGACCACTGCCGTCTCGCGGGGCACATTCAGCTTCACCCCGTCGGGCGGTTGTACATCGGCGCCTGGATTCTGCTCGGCACGCTGCTTGCATTGGCGCTTCTGGTCGCCGCGGCACTGCGTGCGACACCCGATAGCGGCGCCAGAGAGGCCCTTCCGTTGGTCTTTCCGGTTCTGCTGCCGTTCCTCGGCCTGGCATTCGCAAGTTGGCAGAGGCGGCGGGGACGGGCTGATGAAAGGGCTATGCGCGCATGGCTTGACTCTTTGGAGAAGGGCCATTTGGACCGGGCGCCGGATTGAGCCGGCCCGCTCCAGCGTGCAACGACTTACAGACGTAACCAGAGACGAAAAGGATTGCCTACCATGTCGACCGAAACCCATCTGACAATGGAAGAGCTGGAAGAGAATCTGGATGAACTTCGTCTTTCTCCCCGCGACGAGGGCAGGCTACGCATGATCGTGCGGCGGCCGCGCTCGGGGGAGCGGGAAGTAATTGAAGAGGGCTCGTTGTCGGTCGAGGAAGGCCTGTCAGGGGACAACTGGAGCAGGCGCAATCCCGGCGCCCCGCTCGATGTTGACCGGCAACTTACGATCATGAACGCCCGCGTTGCCGGTTTGCTGGCGCAGCAGGAAGACCGCTGGCATCTGTTCGGGGACCAGCTCTATATCGACCTGGAACTCAGCGAGGAGAATCTGCCCACAGGCACGCGGCTGGCGCTTGGCGGGGCGGTGATCGAGGTGACGTCGATAGACCATACCGGCTGTAAGAAGTTTGCTGAACGATTCGGCGTGGACGCGGTCAAATTTGTCAGCGCACCGCCGGGCAAGGAGCTGCGTCTGCGCGGTATCTATGCGAAGGTTGTCCAGCCCGGCCCGATCCGCGTCGGGGACTTGGCGCGTAAGCTTCGGTAACCCTTTTAGATACTCTCTCGCGAATCCAACGCATTCTTTTCAGGCGACGCTGGCAACGCTCTGTGGCCCGCGCTTCGGCGCGTGGTAGAATGAAAGTAGTGCAACTTCGCGTTACTAAACCGGATTTGAAGGATGACAACGATCCCTGCAGATCTGCAGACGTCAATAGGATCGAGCGAGGGCAAAGGCTACATCTGGCGGGCATTTCGCCGCCTGAAGCCCTTTTGGCGGATGGCGCTATTCGCATACCTCGCCCTGCTAGGGACCTCCGCAATCATACTTGCAACACCGCAGATTATCCGCTGGATCGTGGACCGGGGCATCCGTGAGCAGGACATGCAGCTGCTCACCTGGTCGGTCCTCGCATTGCTTGCGCTGACGGTGGTGCGCGGTGGGCTGACCTTTCTGAACGGACTGTGGACGGAAAAAGCGTCTCAGAGCGTCGCTTACGGCCTGCGCCGCGATCTGCACGCCAAACTGACTGAGCTCTCCTTCGCCTATCACGACCGCACCGAGTCCGGGCAGCTGCTTTCGCGCGCGATGCAGGATGTTGAGCGCGTACGCTTTCTCACCGGCAGAGCCTTCCTGGGGTTGGCGAATGGCGTCCTCCTGTTGATCGGGACTGCGATTGCGATGGTGCTGATGAACCCCGCGCTCGCGCTACTGGCATTGCTGACGATGCCGCTGCTGGCATACAGGGCGACCCGTTTCGGCAGCCGTTACCGGCCTTTGTCGATGGCGATCCAGGAGCAATTGGCCGTCCTGACCACGCGGCTGGAGCAGAATCTGCGCGGGGCGCGCATCGTAAAGGCGTTCGCGCAGGAAGATGCCGAGATTGAGCGATTCGAAGCCGAGAACCGGAGATGGTTCGGGCTGGCGGCGGACAGCGCCAAGCTGATGGCGTTCAATATGCCGCTCCTCGACCTGATTGCCAACATAGCGACCGTGATCATAATTTGGTTTGGCGGTCTTCAGGTGATTCAGGGGGGGATGACGATTGGCGAGCTGGTCGCTTTCCTGACGTACCTGGCGCAGCTAACGGCGCCGATCCGGCGATTGGGATTCGTCATACCGGCGATAGCAATGGCCGGAGCCGCCTCCGAGCGGATCTTTGCGATCCTGGATGAGGAGACGCAGGTCAAGGATGTAGAGGACGCGAAACCGATTGGGCCGCTTCGCGGCCATTTGCAGTTCGACAATGTTTCCTTCAGTTATGCCCGACCGCACAGCGTTCTGCGTGATGTCTCGTTCGAGGTCCAGCCGGGCCAGGTGGTGGCGTTGCTGGGCCCGACGGGCTCGGGAAAGTCATCGATCATCAACATGATTCCCCGCTTTTACGACCCTACCGAAGGGCGAATCCTGTTGGACGGGAAGGATGTTCGCGGCGCCACGCTGCAATCTCTGCGCAGTCAGATCGGCATTGTATTGCAGGAATCCACGCCTTTTGCGACCTCGATCAGAGAGAACATCGCCTTTGGCAGGCCGGATGCTTCCGAGGAGGAGATCATCGAGGCGGCCCGGGCGGCCCAGGCACACGAATTCATCGAGGGCTTTCCGGAAGGTTACGGGACGCGGGTCGGCGAGCGCGGCGCGACCCTGTCCGGCGGGCAAAGGCAGAGAGTAGCGATTGCGCGGACGCTTCTGACGGATCCGCGCATTCTCATTTTGGACGATGCGACATCGAGCGTCGACACGCAGACTGAGCACCTGATCCAGCAGGCGCTGGCCAATCTCATGCTGGGCCGCACTTCTGTAATCATCGCGCAGCGGCTCAGCACAGTGCGCCTGGCGGACCAGATTCTTATCCTGGAGAAGGGACGAATATCGGCGGCAGGCCAGCACGAGGAGTTGCTGGAAAGATCCGCGCTCTACCGCAAGATTTACGAGGAACAGCTGGCGATCGTCGGGGGCTGATAGGCCGAGGAATCCTGAGGGGCTTAGCTCCCTCACAAATGATGATCATGTCAATATCGATTGGTTCGGCGGGGCGCAGCGGGGGACCTCAGAGCCTGCTGCGTAGCATGGCAAGCGAAGAAGAGGGTAAGGCATTCGACGGCCAGGTCGTAGGCCGCCTGCTGACCTATCTGCGGCCCCATCGCGGTAAGATGGTGGCGGCCTTTTTCCTGATGCTGGCGGTTACAGGGCTGACGCTGGCGATTCCATTGCTGCTGAAGATCGCGATCGATCGCTACATAGCGGGCGGCGATGCCAGCGGGCTTGCCCTGATTTCGGCGGCGATGGGTATTATGTACCTTGCGCTATTTGGTTCTGCCTCGTGGCAGCGCTATCTGCTGTCATGGGTAGGTCAACGCGTGCTGGCCACTCTGCGGGCGCAGTTGATGCGTCAGCTTCAGGCGCTGTCCCTGGGCTATCACAACAAGCACATAGTCGGCGTAACGATATCTCGAGTAATCGGCGACGTGGCGGTGATCAACGAGCTCTTGTCGCAGGGACTGATCGCGTTAATCGGAGACATGCTCGTTCTGATTGGAATCGTCGCGGTCATGCTGGCGCTAAGCCCGACTCTCGCCTTGTTCACCTTCAGTATCGTGCCGCTGTTGCTGCTGGCGACCTACCTGTTTTCGAAGCGAGCGAAGGTAGCCTTCCGCCAGACCCGGCGCAGCGTTGCCGGAGTCGTAGGCACGCTGGCCGAGCACTTGACCGGCATGCGAGTCGTACAGGCATACGCGCAGGAGAATGCGATGCGCGGCCGTTTTGCCGAGGCGAACCGGGCCAACCTCGACGCCTATGTCAGCGCGATGAAACTCTCGTTTGTATTCCTTCCCACGGTTGAATTTCTTGCTGTCCTGGCTACGGCAATCGTGCTGTGGTTCGGCGGCAGGGCGGTAGCGCAGGGGGCAGTGGAGCTCGGTGTTCTGGTCGCCTTTCTTGCCTACGTCACCCGGTTTTTCGAGCCGGTACAGGAGCTGAGCCAGCTCTATACAACGATGCAGGCGGCGATGGCCGGAGGCGAGCGCGTTCTGGAACTGCTGGATGCCCGACCCGAGGTCCCCGATCCCGCCAGCGGTGAGGAGATGCCTGGGATCGAGGGTAAGATTGAGTTGCGCAAGGTAAGCTTCTCCTACGGAAGCGACGTGCCGGTCTTGCGGGAGGTTGACCTGGTAATCGAGCCGGGGCAGACTGTGGCCCTGGTGGGACCCACGGGCGCGGGCAAGTCGACCGTGGCAAACCTCGTTTCGCGCTTCTATGACGTCAGCGAGGGGCAGGTGCTCGTCGACGGGGTCGACGTGCGCACCGTCACGCAGCAGTCGCTGCGGCGGCAGACTGGCATTGTATCGCAGGAGCCGTTTCTATTCGCGGGAACCGTGATGGACAACATTCGCTTCGGCCTTCCGGAAGTCGAGGAATCGGTCGTGATAGAGGCGGCGCACAAGGCAAACGCGCACGAATTCATTGTGGATCTTCCCAACGGCTACCGGACACCGATTCTCGAAGGCGGCGCTAACCTGTCGCTTGGCCAGCGGCAGCTGGTCTGTATCGCGCGTGCGGTCGTGGCCGATCCCCGCATCCTTATTCTGGACGAAGCCACCGCGAGCGTGGACACCGCCACGGAAGCGCTGATCCAGGAGGCCCTTGACCGGCTGCTGAGGAGCCGTACCGCAATCGTGATTGCGCACCGTCTCAGCACTGTGCGCAAGGCCGACATGATCTGCGCGATGGAGGATGGACGGATCGTGGACAGGGGGGACCATGAGGAACTGTTGGAGCGGGGTGGGCTATACGCCGAGCTCCATCGCCGGCAATTCATGGATAGCGACTGACGACCACGATTCGGCAATCCTGCACACGGATTCCCTACACTGAATTCAACCTCTTCGTACAAGGAATGCGCCCGCATGCCGACGCAACCGAACATTCTCTTCCTCATCGCGGACGACCACCGCGCCTCCTCGATCGGTGCCTACGGCGACCCGACCGTGCGTACGCCGCACCTCGACAGGCTCTGCTCGGAAGGGACCTCCTTCCGCCGCAACTGTCACATGGGGGGGCTGCGGGCTGCCGTCTGCGTGCCCACGCGTGCCTGCGTTCACACCGGCGCCCACATCTTCCGCGCTCCGGTCAGCAACGACATGAACGACCACCAAGGCCGACAGACACTCGATCCCGACCACACATTTCTGGCCGAGTTGTTCCGCCGCAACGGGTACACGACTTTTGGCACGGGTAAGTGGCACAACGACAAGCCCAGCTTTGCCCGATCCTTCAGCGAAGTGGAAAACGTCTTTTTCGGCGGCATGGACAACCACTTCGCCGTTCCGGTGCAGGACTTTGACCCGAGCGGCGCCTACGACAGCAACCGCCAGCGCATTGGCGACCGCTATTCGACCGACCTCTTCGGAGACGCCGCCATCCGATTTATCGAAAGGCAGGACGGCAGCAGGCCGTTCTTCCTCTACTGCGCCTTCACAGCGCCCCACGACCCGCGCACGCCGCCGCCGGATTGGGCCGGCGAGTATACACCCGATTCAATGCCGCTGCCGCCAAATTTTATGGGCCAGCATCCCTTCGACAACGGCGACATGTGGCTTCGGGACGAGCAGCTGGCAGACTTTCCGCGCACACCTGAGGAGACGCGGCGTCACATCGCCGAGTACTACGGCATGATCTCGGACATGGACGAGAAAATCGGGGAGATCGTGGACGCCCTGGGGCGCAACGGACTGGCCGAAGACACGATCGTCGTTTACACGGCCGATCACGGCCTGTCGGTGGGGCAGCATGGGCTGCTGGGCAAGCAGAATCTCTACGACCACAGCGTGCGCGTGCCGCTCATCATGCGCGGGCCGGGCGTTGCGACCGCCAGGCAGGTAGACGCGCTCACGCATACCTACGACATCTATCCGACCCTGTGCGAGCTGGCAGGGCTGGATATCCCAGATCAAGTTGACGCGCGCAGCCTCATGCCGCTCATCGACGGTACGGCAGCGGAGACGCGGCCATACCTGCACGCCGCGTACAGGCACGTGCAGCGGATGGCGCAGGACGGCGAGTGGAAGCTGATCAGGTACTACACGAATAGCGGCGAGGGCAGCGAAGGCAGCGACCGCACGCAACTCTTCCACATCGCGTCAGACCCGTGGGAGTTGAACGACCTAAGCGAGGAGGACGGCGTAAAAGCTGAGAGGGAGCGGCTGGAAAAGGAGTTGGCCCGCTGGCGGTTAGAGGTCGACGATCCGATGACGGCGGAATGACCAAGTGCGGGCGGCTGTCCGCGCCTAAATCATTCGTCCGTTTGAAAGCACGATTCTATGACCCGCTTCGAGCGCGGTCTGCCGCACAGCGGGCCTTATGCGATAACAGAAGCAGATTGGCACAATTTCGCCTTCCAGATGCCGGGCGGCGCGCTCCAACAGAAGCGCGAAACGTTCGAAATCCCGCATAGTCAGGTTGAATTTCACTTCTGCCACGACCCAGAGTGGCGTATCGGGACGGGCCGGGTCATGGACCTTGCCAAAGACATCAATCTCCTCTTCAGTTCCGTCCCACGACTGCCAGGCGCGCCCTAGCCCGTCGACCTGCCACCCCAGCTCACGCTGAAGCGAGTCATGGATCAGGTCGGCGGCTATATCTTCCAAGTCCCCGCCCATCCGATTACTCAGTCCGCCCACTTGCTGTGCAAGTTGCTGGACCGCGTATTCTGTTCGTTGTTGAGCCTCGGCCAGTTCCTCGACACGCTTCTCCGTGCGGCCCTGAGCCTCGGCCAGTTCCTCGACACGCATCTCCGTGCGGCCCTGAGCCTCGGCCAGCGCCCCGACACGCTCCTCCGTGCGGCTTTGAGCCTCGGCCAAGTCGCGGACAACGTCTTTGAGTTCGTTGAAATCGGCGCGCCGAACCAGTTCATTGTAGGCGTTGAAAATAACTTCTGACAGTACCTCGGCTTGTTCTTCCGCAAAAGCGTTGCCAAGTTTCTCCAGCATGGCCATGCGATCCGCCATTCCAGTCTCTCTCCTCTTTGTTTCCAACGAGAGCACTCACCGGGCTCGATTATAGCATAGACCTCAGGTGAACGCTCGTTTGGCTACGGACTGTGTTCTACAGCCTGCGTTGAGCCAGCGGCGGACGGGCCATAGTTACTCGGCCGCAATTCGTTGTGCGTTCTGCCGCATTCGAGAGTTGCACATGTCACAATTGTGGATATAATAGTGCGAAATGTGGAGCGAGTCAGCGTATTTGCACCATGACTGACCTGAATATGAATGCTTTTTCACCGGCAAACACAGTAATCGGCCTCGTACTCCTTCTTATCGGTCTCGTAGCCCTTCTCGTAAGCGGCTTGAGGCCGTATACGGTTGGCGAAGGCGCGGAGGCCAGAGTGTGAGGCCTCTCGCACAGGTCAGTGCAGACCCTTCCTCAACCGGGAAGGGTCTTTTTGTATGCGCAGCACGGGACATCCCCGAGTTGCAGTTCCGCCGGTCGAGGAAGTGCAGCGGCGGGAGTAGGCGGGTGATCCGAATGGGAACTTGTAAAGACTCAGAATCGTCGATTGGATTTGTGCGCAGAATGAATGCAGGAGGCGTCAGATGGCTATAGCCAAAAGAGAACCGACCAGTAGCGGATACGATCTGGGACCGCAGGAGTTCACCGGTTCCCAAATGGTATGGGAAGCGCTCTTGCGTGAAGGGGTCGACTTGGTATTCGGCCATCCCGGCGGCGCCATTCTGCCGGCCTACGACGCCCTGGCAGAATACGAAGGCGACGGGCGCATCCACCACGTCCTCGTGCGCCACGAGCAGTGTGCCGCGCACATGGCCGACGGCTACGCTCGGGCGACCGGCCGTGTCGGTGTCTGCATCGCCACCAGCGGACCGGGCGCAACCAATCTGGTCACCGGTCTCGCGACGGCGCAGATGGACAGCGTACCCATCGTCGCCATCACCGGCCAGGTCCCGACCAACCTGCTGGGCACCGACGCCTTCCAGGAGTCGGATGTCGTCGGCGTTACGCAGCCCGTCTGCAAGCACAACTACCTTGTAACGGACATTGAAGAGTTGCCGCTCGTCATGAAGGAGGCCTTCTATATCGCCCGCGAGGGACGGCCCGGCGCCGTCCTGGTCGACATCTGCAAGGACGTACAGAACGAGACTGGCACGTTCCGTTATGACTTCGACATCCACCTGCCCGGCTTTGAGCCGTGGCCTGAAGTCAGCGCCGAATCAGTGCAGGACGCTGCCGACCTGCTGAATGGCGCCGACCGCCCCCTGATCCTGGCTGGACACGGCATCCATCTCTCCGGCACAAGCGATGAGCTGCTGCAGCTGGTCGAGAAGGCAGGCATCCCGGTCGTGACAACCTTGCTCGGCACCGGCAACATACCTGAAACGCATCCGCTCAGCCTGGGTATGGGAGGAATGCACGGCGAGGCATTCGCCAATCGCGCGGTCCAAGCCTGCGATGTCCTTGTGGCTATGGGCATGCGCTTCGATGACCGCATCACCGGCCGCCTGGACCGCTTCGCAGCAGATGCCAAGATCATCCATTTCGAGCTCGACAGGGCCGAAGTGGGCAAGAACATCGTTCCCGACGTTGCCGTTATCGGCGATCTCGCAGAGACGCTGCCCGCGTTTCTGCCGCTCATCAGGGAGCGGCAGCACAAGGATTGGGTAGCGACTCTGGACGAATGGCGCGCCGAGACCGACGAGGCCGACATCATCCAGTTTGAGGTTGAAGAGCTGATCCCGCCCTACGTGATCCGCCAGTTGTGGCACGCGACCGAAAAGACCGACCAGCGGGTGATCGTCGTGACCGATGTCGGCCAGCATCAGATGTGGGAGAGCCAGTATTACATCCATGAGCACGCCGGCATGCTGCTCACGAGCGGCGGCCTCGGCACAATGGGATACGCGCTGCCCGCCGCGCTCGGCGCGCAGATGGCAGACCCGCAGGCGCTGGTCTGGTGCGTCGCCGGCGACGGCGGCTTCCAGATGACGCTGCAGGAGCTTGCCACGATCCAGCAGGAAAAACTGCCTGTCAAGGTCGCCATCATCAACAATGGCTTTCTCGGCATGGTGCGCCAGTGGCAGCAGATCTTCTACGACAAACGCTACGTCGGCACCCCTGTTCTTTCGCCCGACTACGTCAAGCTGGCCGATGCCTACGGCATACCTGCGGCTGTGGTGCGCCATCCGAGCGAAGTAGTGCCCGTGCTCGAACAGGCGCACGACACCGAAGGGCCTTTTCTGGTCGATTTCCAGGTGAAGGAGGAGATCAACGTATACCCGATGGTGGCCCCGGGTGCGGCGGTGGACGAACTGATCCGGCGCCCCAAGCCGGGCTACGTGCAGGGATACAGCGGCGTGCAGCCGAGCTGGTAGCGCAGGACCGATTTCATCACGCGCAATTGGTGCGGAGTTAAGCTGGAGAAACCGAGGAGACCTATGCAATACACTCTCGTCGCCTGGATGCGCGACAAGCCCGGCGTGCTTAACCGTGTGTCCGGCATGTTGCGCAGGCGCAACTTCAACATCGACAGCCTTCAAGTCAGCCACAGCGAAACGCCGGGCATCAGCCGGATGACCTTCGTCGTAGACGGCGACGAGCGCGTTGCAGAGCAGGTCGTCAAACAGCTGCGCAAAGTAGTCGACGTAACTGCGGTGGAGGACATCACCAACCGGCTGGCCATCCTGCGCGAGCTGGCGCTGATACGCGTCCGCACGACAGCGGAGACGCGCGGCGAGATCATGCAATTCGCCGAGATCTATCGCGCCCAGATCGTGGACGTGAACTCCGAAAACCTGGTCGTGCAGGCGGTAGGCACCGAGGACAAGGTCGATTCGCTGATCGAACTCCTCCGGCCCTTCGGTATCGATGAAATGGTCCGCACCGGGCGCGTCGCGCTTTGCCGCGGCGACGAGCGGCCCAAACGCAGAAAGCAGGCCACGACCATATTCAAGGCCGCCGCCAGTCTGAACGGTAACGGACGCGGCGAGTCGAAGTAAGAGCGGAAACCAGAATTCGCGTAGATTGTTCTATGCGGGTTGGAGGACGGCAGACGGCGCGTCCGGTGCTGCCACAATTCGAACGAAATCAATTTCCCGGAGGAAACAGTGGCAACGATCTACTATGAGAACGACGCCGATATTTCTCGCATAGACGGCAAAAAGATCGCCGTAATCGGCTACGGCAGCCAAGGCCATGCCCATGCGCTCAATATGAAGGACAGCGGCCAGGACGTCCGCATAGGGCTCCACGAAGGCAGCCGTAGCAAGGCCAAAGCCGAGGCGGACGGCTTGCGCGTGGTAAGCGTCGCCGACGCTGCGCGCGAAGCCGACACGATCATGATCGTCATCCCCGACCCCATCCAAGGCAACGTGTATAAAAAGGAGATCGAGCCGAACCTCGAGCCGGGCAATACAATCATGTTCGCCCACGGATTCAATGTCCGCTACGGTTTTATCGCTGCCCCTGATGACGTTGATGTCTCGATGGTGGCGCCGAAAGCGCCCGGCCATCGCGTGCGTGAGGTATTTGTCGAAGGCTCAGGCGTTCCCGCGCTCGTCGCCATCCATCAGGACGCGACAGGCAATGCGCTTGCCAACGCTCTTGCCTACGCCAAGGCTATAGGCTCGACCCGCGCCGGCGTCTTGGAGACGACCTTCGCCGAGGAGACCGAGACCGACCTGTTCGGCGAACAGACCGTGCTTTGCGGCGGGGTCAGCGAGCTGATCAAGGCGGCTTTCGAAATCCTTGTCGACGCAGGCTACCAGCCCGAGATCGCATACTTCGAATGTCTACACGAACTAAAGCTGATCGTCGACCTGATGTACCAGGGCGGGCTGAACTACATGCGTTACAGCGTTAGCGACACGGCAGAATGGGGCGACTACAAGAGCGGCCAGCGCGTCATCACTGAGGAGACCAAGGTCTCGATGCGCAAGATCCTGGCCGAGGTCCAGTCCGGGTCCTTCGCCGAAGAGTGGATGGACGAGTATCACGGCGGCGGCAAGATCTACTATGAGCGGCGGCGCAACGAACAGGGTCAGCAGCTGGAAGACGTCGGCAAGCAGCTGCGCAGGATGATGACGTTCCTAGACGCAAAGGAAGTCTGAGAAGCGCGAACCGCGGGCAAGAAGTGCGTGTGAAATGTAGGGAAAGGAGGTGATGGACATGGATGATGGCCTTAGCGACCTTACGCGTAGTGGCAGTCGAGGCGTCGCGACGGCGGCATCGTACGCCCCCCGGCGGCGCCGAAGTGAGAATCCGTCATCTTTCGATCAGGTCACCTTCGGAGGCATCCTGCAATGACGACCACAACGGATGAAATTGAGCAGAAAGGGGCAGCTGCCGGCGACGGGCCTGCAGTTGACGCTGACCAGTTCAGCATCGACGACGTAAACCGCTGGGCGCGAGAAGTCGCGCAGGGAAACAACATCCTCGTATTCGACACGACCCTGCGCGACGGCGAGCAGTCGCCCGGCGCTACGCTCAATGAGCAGGAGAAGCTCGAAATCGCCCGCCAGCTCTCCCGCCTGGGCATCGATATCATGGAGGCCGGCTTCCCGGCCGCGTCGCCCGGCGACTTGAACGCTGTCAGACGAATAGCGCTGACCGTCGGCCGCACGCCGCGCGTCGACAGCGAGGGCAATGCGAGCGCGCCGCCTATCATCGCCGGCCTGGCCAGGGCGAACAAGAACGACATCGATAAGGCGTGGGAGGCGGTCCAAGGCGCGGTGCGACCGCGCATCCACACTTTTCTCGCGACCAGCGAAATCCACATGCAGCACAAGCTGCGCATGTCTCCCGACGAGGTGCTCGAGACGGTCGGCGACATGGTGCAGTACGCACGCAGCCTGTGCGAAAACGTCGAGTTCAGCCCAGAGGATGCGGGCCGCAGCGACCCTGAGTTTCTGGTCGAAGTGCTAAACGTCGCCATCAGGGCGGGCGCGACCACGCTCAACATCCCCGACACCGTCGGCTACACAACGCCCGAAGAGTTTGGCGAGCTGATCAACTACTTGCGAGAAAACGTCGAAGGCGGCAAGGATGTCATCTTCAGCGTCCATTGTCACAACGACCTGGGGCTGGCAACGGCCAATACCCTTGCCGGCGTGCAGAACGGCGCGCGTCAGGTCGAGGTCACGATCAATGGGATCGGTGAACGCGCCGGCAATACCAGCCTGGAAGAGACGGTGATGGCGCTCTACACGCGGCAGTCGGTCTTCGACCTGCGCACCAACATCCGCAGCCAGGAAATCCACCGCACGAGCGACATGGTGAGCCGCTACACCGGCATGGTCATCCAGCCGAACAAGGCGATCGTGGGCACCAACGCCTTCGCGCACGAGGCAGGCATTCACCAGGACGGTATGCTCAAGAACAAGCGCACGTACGAGATCATGGACGCCGATACGATCGGCCTCCACCAGAGCCGTCTGGTGCTGGGAAAACATTCCGGCCGCCATGCGCTCGGCGTGCGCCTGCAGGAGCTGGGCTATCATCTCGACCGCGAGAAGCTGAACGAGGTCTTCCTACGTTTCAAGGAGCTGGCCGATAAGAAAAAGAGTGTCACCGACGCCGATATCGAGGCCCTCGTCGCGGATGAGCTCTACCAGCCTGTCGAGATCTGGGAGCTCCTGGGCGTGCAGGTGCAGTGCGGCACTAACATGACGCCGACCGCGGTGACGACGCTGCGCAACAATGGGAGCGGTGAGGAGGTGACCGAGGCCAGTTTTGGCTCCGGGCCGGTCGACGCGGCCTACCAGTGCATCGACAAGATCGTGCAGCGTCCCAACGAGCTGACCGAGTTCCTCGTGCAGGCGGTGACCGAGGGCATCGACGCCAACGGCGACGTCACCGTACGTATCGAAGCGCCCGACAGCCGCGGCCACAGCCGCACGGCGCAGGGCCGGCCGCGGCGGCGGCTCTACAGCGGCCGCGGCGTCGACACCGACATCATCGTGGCCAGCGTCAAAGCATATTTGCAGGCGCTGAACAAATTGTGCGCAGCGGAAGAGGCCACGGACGCGACCGTCGCTATCGCGGCTGACGATACGCAGGTGGCTACCGTGGGGATTTAGGTGGATCCGGGCCCGGGCGGGCTGCGGATTGGGGTTGCGGCGAATGCTTTCGCCGCAACTTACTCTCGGGCCTGCTGATTCCAAGCCAATCGAGGAGGACCGGTGATAGTTACACCTTCCGCCATGCCCGCATTCAAGCCATGCCCGCATTCAAGAATTGTGTCTTGCGAGGTAGTAACGTCAAATGGCGGGCGGAAAGCCGCAGAACAACCCTGAATTGTCCGGCTGATGCCCTTGGGCACCAGAATTGCCTCAACGTCATTGAGGCAGGAAGTCCTCATGCAAACATAGACTGCACAACTGCATTTTCGAGTTGACGGAATCAACATTTTCGTGTAGACTAGCCGGAATATAATTTGGATTGGTTGCATAAAAACCAGGCCAGTAGGCAAGGTAGGCACGTATCGACAACGACGTCATCCGGTCTGCGCAGTCGGTCTTGCTTCGCATTAGTTGTTAGTTGCGAGCGTTCGTTTGCGGTGATGTAGCCAAACGGCTGCCCGCTCAGAGCGAACGATACGAAACTAAAGCTTTATGAGGAGATGTCGTTATGGTAGAGTCAGATTTTGTCCCCGCCTGTTCCCATCATCCCACCCCACATTCCCATCCCGGACTGTCCGAGAAACAGGGGCTCTATGATCCTCGCTACGAGCACGACGCGTGCGGCGTCGGCTTCGTCGTGGACATCAAGGGCAGGAAGTCGAATGCGATCGTCTCGCAGGGGCTGCAGGTCCTTCTAAACCTGGCGCACCGCGGCGCGTGCGGCTGCGAGCCGAATACGGGCGACGGGGCCGGCATTTTGATGCAGATGCCGGACAAGTTCATGCGCAAGGTCGCCTCGGCCGAGGGCATTGAACTGCCGCCTCCCGGCGAATACGCGGTGGGAATGGTATTTTTGCCGCAGAGGGGTGACTGGCGTTTTCTGTGTGAGCAGATGTTCGAGAGAATCGTCCGCTCGGAAGGGCAGACGGTCCTGGGATGGCGCTCAGTGCCGACGGCCAACCAGGAGCTGGGACACACTGCCCGCATCGGTGAACCGGTCGTCCGCCAGGTCTTCATTGGCCGCAATCCCGACCGGCTGATCGGAGACGATCAACTGGCATTTGAGCGCAAACTGTACGTCATTCGAAAGCGGGCCGAGAACGAGTTGCGCTACTCCCAGGTCCGCGAAGGCGACGCCTTTTATGTGGCCAGTCTTTCCTCGCGCACGATCATCTACAAGGGAATGTTGATGTCGGTCCAGGTCAAGGGCTTCTACCCCGATCTGCTCGACGAAGACGTTGAGGCCGCCCTGGTTGTCGTTCACTCGCGCTTCAGCACCAATACGTTCCCCAGTTGGGAACGCGCCCATCCCTATCGCTACATGATCCACAATGGTGAGATCAATACGCTGCGCGGCAATGAAAACTGGATGCGCGCGCGCCAATCGCTTTTCGAAAGCAATCTGTTCGGCAGCGACATCAAGAAGATCCTTCCCATCATCCATGATGACGGCAGCGACTCGGCCAAATTCGATGAAACGCTCGAGTTTCTTCACCTGTCGGGGCGTTCGCTGCCGCACGCAATGATGATGATGATCCCGGAGCCGTGGTCGCAGCACGAGACCATGAGCGACGAGAAAAGGGCCTTTTACGAGTATCACAGCACAATGATGGAGCCCTGGGACGGACCCGCCTCCATCGTCTTCACCGACGGCAGCGTGGTTGGCGCGGTCCTCGACCGCAACGGCCTCCGTCCCTCGCGCTACTGTGTCACCAAGGACGGCATGGTGGTGATGGCCTCGGAGGTCGGCGTACTGCCAATGGAGCCGGAACGCATCCTGCTGAAGTCACGGCTTGAGCCGGGGCGCATGTTCCTGGTCGACACCGGTGAGGGCCGCATCATCTCGGACAAAGAGTTGAAGGAGACGATGGCAGCCGCCCAACCCTACCGCGCATGGCTCGACGAGCACATGGTCAGCCTCGACGAGATCCCCCAGCCCGACGAGGAAGTGCCCGGCGTCGACCACAGCACGCTCATTGAGCGTCAGCAGATCTTCGGATATACGTTCGAGCAGCTGCGCATCCTGCTGGCGCCGATGGCGACCGACGGCGTTGAGGCGCTCGGCGCGATGGGAAACGACACACCGGCTGCGGCCCTGTCGAACCATTCCCAGCTCCTCTACAACTATTTCAAGCAACTTTTCGCGCAGGTCACCAACCCGCCGATCGACGCGATTCGGGAGGAGTTGATTACCGCCACCGAAGTGATGCTGGGCACCGAGTTGAACCTGCTGCAAACCAGGCCGGAAAACTGCCGCCAGCTCAAGCTCCGCCAGCCGATTATCACCAACAGCGAGCTGGCCAAGATCCGCCACATCGAAAAGAGCGGTGCGAAGGGGTTTCGGGCCAAAACGCTGCCGATTCTGTTCGACGTGAACGGCGGCCCCGAGGCACTGGAAAATGCGCTTGAGAACCTTTTCCGGGCTGCAACCGAGGCGATAGAGGATGGTGTCAACATCCTGATTCTCTCCGATCGCGAAGTCAGGCCGGGCGTTGCCCCAATCCCCGCGCTCCTGGCGACTTCCGGTCTGCACCACTACCTGATACGCAAAGAGACGCGTACGCGGACTGCGATAGTCGTCGAATCGGGTGAGCCGCGCGAGGTCCACCACCTCGCTCTGCTGATCGGTTTCGGCGCGACTTCTGTCAATCCGTACCTGGCGATGGAAACGCTCGACCAGATGATCCAGAGCCGTCTGCTCGTCGACATAGACCACAGCACGGCGGTATACAACTACGTCAAGGCGGCAATGAAGGGTGTCGTCAAGGTCCTGTCGAAGATGGGCATTTCGACGATTCAAAGCTACTGCGGCGCGCAGATTTTTGAGGCGCTGGGGCTGAGCCAGCGGCTTGTCGACAAGTATTTCACCTGGACAGCCAGCCGCGTCGAGGGCATCGACTTGCCGGAGATTTACGCCGAAGTAAAGATGCGGCACGATCGCGCCTACCCGGTCCGCATCTATTCCGACCTTAACGAGAACGGCCACGCCAAGGAGTCAGTGCAACCGGCTGTCAACGGAAACGGCAGCGGCGGCGGGCAGCTGCTTGCGCCGGGCGGCGACTACCAGTGGCGCAGCGACGGCGAGCTGCACCTGTTCAACCCGCGTACGATTCATCTGCTGCAGCAGGCGACGCGCACCAACGACTACGCCTCCTTCAAGGCCTATACGAAGGACATCGATGAAATGAATAAGGAGTGGTGCAACCTGCGCGGACTCCTTGAATTTGACTTTGACAGCACGCAGAGCATCCCGATTGAAGAGGTTGAACCGGTCGAGACAATTTGCAAGCGGTTTAAGAGCGGCGCGATGTCCTATGGCTCGATCAGCAAAGAGGCGCATGAAACGCTCGCCATTGCAATGAACAGGATTGGCGGTCGCAGCAACACGGGCGAAGGCGGCGAAGACCCTGCCCGCTACATGCTGGAGCCGAACGGCGATTCGAAGAACAGCGCCATCAAGCAGGTTGCATCGGCCCGCTTCGGCGTCACGAGCAACTACCTGGTCAACGCCCGGGAGTTGCAGATCAAAATGGCGCAGGGCGCGAAACCCGGCGAAGGCGGACAGCTGCCCGGCAAGAAAGTTTACCCTTGGATTGCGGAGGTGCGGCACTCTACTCCGGGCGTGGGCCTTATCTCGCCGCCTCCGCACCACGACATTTATTCGATTGAAGACCTGGCAGAGTTGATCCACGACCTCAAGAACGCGAACCATTACGCCCGTATCAACGTCAAACTGGTATCGGAAGTTGGCGTGGGCACGATCGCTACCGGAGTTGCCAAGGGCCATGCCGACGTGATCCTGATCAGCGGCCATGACGGCGGCACGGGCGCGTCACCGCAGACGAGCATCAAGCATGCCGGATTGCCTTGGGAGCTGGGCGTAGCCGAGACGCACCAGACGCTGGTCATCAACAACATGCGCAGCCGCGTCGTCGTCGAGACCGACGGCCAGCTCAAGACAGGGCGCGATCTCGCAGTCGCCGCGCTTTTGGGCGCCGAGGAGTACGGGTTCGCAACCAGCCCGCTGGTCGCTTTGGGCTGCATCATGATGCGGGTCTGCCATCTCGACACCTGTCCGGTCGGCGTCGCGACACAGAATCCGGAACTGCGGGAGAAATTCACCGGCGACCCGGAGCACGTGGTCAACTTCATGCGCTTCGTGGCCCAGGAATTGCGCGAGTACATGGCGAAACTCGGGTTCCGTACCGTGAACGAGATGATTGGCCGCACCGACCGCCTACAGACGCGCCAGGCGATCGAACATTGGAAGGCAAAGGGCATCGACTTGACCGCCATCCTGCACCGGCCTCACGTGCCCGACGACTGGGGGCGCTACTGTCAGATTGAACAGGACCACGGCCTCGATCTGGCGCTGGACAATACGACGTTGCTCGAACTCTGCAAGCCGGCCCTCGAAAACAACGTCGAGGACGTGCGCCGGGCGCACGAGGAGCGGCAGGATGAAAGTCCCGACGATGCGCTGCAGAAGGTGCGCGCGACGCTTCCGATTGCCAACACGAACCGCGTCGTGGGCACGATCACAGGCAGCGAGATCACCCGCCGCTTCGGCCCCGACGGGCTTCCGGAGGACACTGTTCAGCTGCACTTCCAGGGCTCGGCCGGCCAGAGCTTCGGCGCATTCATTCCCAGCGGCCTGACGCTCGAATTGGAAGGCGATGGCAACGACTACTTCGGCAAGGGGCTTTCCGGCGGCAAGATCATCGCCTATCCCCCCTACGGCTCCACCTTCAAGGCCGAGGAAAACATCATCATCGGCAACGTCGCATTCTATGGCGCCACGAGCGGTGAGGCCTACGTTCGCGGCATGGCAGGCGAACGATTCTGTGTCCGCAATTCAGGCATGCAGGCGGTCATCGAAGGTGTCGGTGACCACGGTTGTGAGTACATGACAGGCGGACGCGTCGTCGTACTGGGGCGCACCGGTCGCAATTTCGCCGCGGGCATGTCCGGCGGCATCGCATATGTTCTCGACGAGCAGGAGGTGGACGGCGTTCGCTTCAATAGACGGGTAAACCTCGAGATGGTCGAGCTCGAGGAGCTGACGGACCCCGAGGAGTGCGAGGAAGTGCGCGCGATGATTCAGCGCCATTACGCCTTTACCAATTCAGAGGTTGCCAGACGCGTCCTGTCGCAATGGGACGAATACTTGCCAAGATTTGTAAAGGTACTGCCGAAGGACTACAAGCGTATGCAGCAATGCCTGGCAGAAGTCGAAGCCGCCGGTCTCAAGGGCGCGGAGGCGCTGATGGCCGCATTCGAACGCAACAGCCAGGACCTTGCGGCGCGGGTTAGCGGAAACTGAGTATTGCGTATCGGGCCAGGCAGTAACCGGTATTGCGAACTGATGAACTCACGCAATACGCAGCCAGGAGATTAGCGATGGGTAAACCGACCGGCTTTCTTGAATTCGACCGGCAAACCTTCCCGGAACGTTCGCCCCTAGAACGAATTCAGGACTGGGATGAATTTCATCTACATCTGACGATCCAGGACTTGCAGCAGCAGGGCGCTCGCTGCATGGACTGCGGCATCCCTTTCTGCCATACCGGGACGATGCCCGAGGGCGGCTGTCCGATCAACAATCTCATTCCCGAGTGGAACGATCTGGTCTATCAGGACCGCTGGCGCGAGGCGCTCGACCGTCTGCACGCCACCAACAATTTCCCTGAGTTCACCGGCCGCGTCTGCCCAGCGCCGTGTGAGGGCTCCTGCACATTGGGCCTGATCGAGCCGCCGGTAACGATTAAGAGCATCGAGTGCGCCATTATCGATCGCGGCTTTGAGGAGGGTTGGGTCGTTCCGCAGCCGCCCGCGGTCCGCACCGGCGAACGGGTCGCGGTCGTCGGTTCAGGGCCGGCAGGGCTCGCCTGCGCCGCTCAGCTCAACTCGGCCGGTCACACCGTTACCGTCTACGAACGGGCCGATCGAATCGGCGGTCTCCTCATGTATGGCATTCCCAATATGAAGTTGGAAAAGGAACGGGTCGAACGGCGCGTCGACCTGATGCGCGCCGAGGGCGTCACCTTTGTCACCAACTGCGAAGTCGGCAGGGACATTCCCGCCGACAGCTTGTTGGACGATTTCAGCGCGGTCGTTCTGTGCGGCGGCGCAACAAACCCAAACGACCTGCCGATCGAAGGCCGCGAGTTGGATGGCGTGCATTTCGCGATGGAGTTCCTGCACGCAAACACCAAGCAGTTGCTGGACGGCAAGTATGGCCCAGTTGCGGGTGAAGGGTTCAGCTATCCCTTTATCTCAGCTGAAGGCAAGGACGTCATCGTCATCGGCGGCGGTGACACCGGCAACGACTGCCTCGGCACTTCGATGCGGCATGGATGCAACAGCGTCAATATGTTCGAGATTATGCCCAAGCCGCCGCCCACGCGCGCGGCGAACAACCCCTGGCCGGAATGGCCGAGTATTTTTCGAGTAGACTACGGCCATGCCGAGGCCGCTGAACGCTTCGGCGCCGACCCGCGCACCTTCCTGATCAGCACGAAGCGGTTTGTCGGCGATGAACAGGGGCGGCTGAAGGAGTTGCACACGGTGATGATCGAGTGGGTGCCCAGCGAAAACGGCGCCCGTCCGCAGTTGCGCGAAGTGCCCGACACCGAGAAAGTATGGCCCTGCCAGCTCGTGCTGCTTGCGATGGGCTTCAGGGGACCTGAAAATCCGGTACTGGACCAGCTGGGTGTGGAGCGGGATGCGCGCTCGAACGCCAAGGCCGAATACGGCAAATTCGCCACAAACGTGCCCGGCGTCTTTGCGGCCGGCGACATGCGCCGCGGTCAGAGTCTCGTCGTCTGGGCGATCAACGAAGGGCGAGAGGCGGCGCGCGAATGCGACCGCTATCTGATGGGAGAGACAAGCCTGCCATAGGCCGCCGGGCCGCCGGAGTACCTGGGCAAAATACAAGGAAACAGTGCATGGGAAAGACGCTGTACGAAAAGATCTGGGACGAGCACGTTATCGCGCAGGATGAAGGCGCGCCGGCGGTGCTCTACATTGACGCGCACCTGGTGCACGAAGTCACCTCGCCCCAGGCATTTGCCACGCTGAGGGAGCGCGGGCTGCCCGTCAGGCGCACCGACAAGACCTTCGCCACGATGGACCACGCGATTCCAACGCGCATCGGCGCGGTCGAGCTCGACTGGCCGGAGGATGCGGCCCAGCAGGTGCGCGCGTTGCGCGAGAACTGCGCCGATTTCGGCGTTCCCCTGTACGACATCGAGGGTGACATCCAGGGCATTGTCCACGTGATCGGCCCGGAGTTGGGCATCACGCAGCCGGGGATGACCATCGTCTGCGGCGACAGCCACACGAGCACGCACGGCGCATTCGGCGCGCTCGCCTTCGGCATCGGCACCAGCGAGGTGGGCCATGTTTTGGCGACACAGTGCCTGATGCAAAAGGAGTCCAAGACCTTTGCCATCAATGTCGAAGGAGAACTGGGTAAGGGCGTCACCGCCAAAGACGTCATTTTGGCGATCATTGCCAAGAACGGGGCCGCGGGCGGCGTTGGCTATGTTTTCGAGTACCGCGGCGCGGCCATACGCGCGCTCAATATGGCCAGCCGCATGACCATCTGCAACATGAGCATCGAAGGCGGTGCGCGCGCGGGTCTAATCGCTCCGGACGAGACGACTTTCGAGTACATCAGAGGCCGAGAATTCGCCCCCAAGGACGACGAATGGGAGCGCGCCGTCGCCCACTGGCGCACGCTGCGGTCGGACGATGACGCGGTTTTCGACCGCGAGCTGACGTTGGACGCTGCCGCGCTGGCGCCAATGGTGACCTACGGCACCAACCCCGGCCAGGGCGTAGCCGTGACCGGTCGCGTCCCGAAGGCGGAAGAGCTGGAGGACCCGGCGGACCAGCGCAGCCTGCGAAATGCCCTCGATTACATGGGGCTGAGCGAGGGCCAGCCGATCGAAGGCCAGCACGTCGACATCGTCTTCATCGGCTCCTGCACCAACAGCCGCATCGAAGATCTGCGCGCGGCCGCGGCTGTCGCCGAAGGACGGCGCGTCTCCGATCACGTTGAGGCGCTGGTCGTGCCGGGGTCGAAGGCCGTCAAGGCCCAGGCCGAGGCAGAGGGGTTGGACCGCATCTTCAGCGAGGCCGGTTTCGAGTGGCGCGGCGCCGGTTGCAGCATGTGCCTGGCGATGAACGATGACAAGGCGGGCGAAGGAAAGTACGTCGCCAGCACCAGCAATCGCAACTTTGTGGGGCGGCAGGGTCCGGGAAGCCGTTCGCTGCTAATGAGCCCTATCATGGCAGCCGCTGCCGCGGTCAACGGCCGCGTCGTCGACGTGCGGGAGATACTCTGATGCAGGCTTTCACAAAGCTGAATTCGACCGGCATGCCTCTGCGGGTTGAAAACGTTGATACAGACCAGATCATTCCGGCGCGCTACCTTACGGCGGTTACGCAGGCCGGAATGGGCGACGGCCTCTTCTCGTGGTGGCGATACAGTCGCGACGGAAGCCCCAACCCTGATTTCGTACTCAACCAGCCTCAATTCGGGGGCGCCGAAGTGCTTGTGGCGGGCCGGAATTTCGGTATCGGCTCCAGCCGCGAACACGCCGTATGGGCGCTGTCCCAGTACGGCTTTCGCGCGGTGATCTCGTCCGCATTCGCCGACATCTTCTACAATAACAGCCTCAAGAACGGCCTACTGCCAATTCAGCTGGCCGAAGAGAGCGTTGCGCAACTGCTCGATCTGATCGAAGAGCTTCCGCAGACGGAGATCGCCATCGACCTGGCCGGTCAGACCGTCAAGCTGCCGCAGATTGGCGGTGCACAGAACAGCTGGACCTTCGATATCGACCCTTTTCGCAAGCAGTGCCTGCTACGCGGTCTCGACGATCTCGGCTATCTCCTGGACAAAGAGGATCAGATCAGCGCCTTCGAAGCTGCGGCCTCACTTTGACACCTGTTCGGTCCTGGTTGCCGATTGCAAAGAGGCAGATGCTTGCTACAGTTGACGGAGGACCGGGAATTCGGAAGGGATTGAGCGAAGTGGCGGAAGGCGCGGGGCCGGCGGAGTCCGCGAGTTCGGTGTGGAAGGACCCCGGGCTGGTCAAACAGTACCTGCTCCAGGCCCGCAAGGGGCTGCCCCTGGCACAGATCCAGCTGGATGTGATGATGCGGGTCGTTTCAGGGGCCAAAAACGCTTCCCAATTGGGTGAACAACCCGTTCGCAATTTTCTTGACCTGGGCTGCGGCGACGGCATTCTGGCCGCCACAATTTTGGAAAAATATCCCCAGGCCAAGGGGACGCTGGTCGATTTCTCGATGCCGATGATTCAGGCTGCGATTCGCAATCTGCAGGCCTACAGCAAGTCGCTCCACATTTCATCAGTTGACTATTCTGACCCCGCCTGGTTCGACATCATTTCCGCCCACGCCCCATTCGATGTAGTCGTATCCGGCTTCTCAATCCACCACCAGCCCGATCCTGTCAAGAGCCAGCTCTACCTGGACATATTCGACCTGCTGGAGCCGGGCGGCGTATTCGTCAATATCGAACACGTCTCCTCGGCAACGCCCTACATCGAAGCGCTCTACGATGACTATTTCATCGACAGTCTGTGGGCAAGTCAGCTGACAGAGGGCGAGGCGCAGACCCGCGACCAGGTGGCATATGATTACCGAAAACGGGAGGACAAGAAGGCCAATATCCTGGCGCCGGTTGAGCTGCAGTGCGACTGGCTGCGGCGAATCGGCTTCGAAGACGTAGATTGTTATTTCAAGGTATTCGAGCTGGCCGTATTCGGTGGGAGACGTCCCCGGCCGAGCGTCGAAGACGAAGACTGGACATCCAACTAATGCCCTCGAGCTCCTCCAGCCAGACCTGCGGGCCGTGGGCGTTTTCCCAAGGAAGGCACGCATGGAAGCAACGATTGTCATTCTGGAAGGCGACGGCATCGGCCCTGAAGTAACAGCGGAGGCCAGGAAGATCCTGACCGCGGTGGCCGACAGGTTCGGACACACGATCGAGTTTGATCACCAGATGATCGGCGGCCGTTCCATCGACGAGCTCGGCACCAGCCTGCCTGACGAGACAGTGGAGGCTGCAGCCAGGGCCGAAGCCGTTCTGCTCGGCGCGGTCGGCGGGCCCAAGTGGGACGATCCGGGCATGCCTGACAGACCGGAGCGCGGCGTCCTTGCCCTGCGCAAGAGCCTCGACCTATTCGCCAACCTCCGACCGGTGAAGCTCCAGCCACAGCTTCTCTCGGCCAGCACAATCAAGGAGGAGACGTTGGAGGGAGTGGACCTGCTCGTTGTGCGCGAACTGACCGGGGGAATATACTTCGGCTCGCGCAAAGAGGCCGACGACAACTTCGAGGCCTACGACACGATGGTCTACACGCGCCCGGAGATCGAGCGCGTCGTCCGCTTGGCCGCCGACTCGGCCATGGAGCGCAACAGGCGTTTGGCCAGCGTGGACAAGGCCAACGTGCTCGCCTCCTCCCGCTTGTGGCGCAGTGTGGCGACTGAAACGCTTTCCGACTTTCCCGAGTTGGAAGTCGAGCATATCCTCGTCGATGCAATGGCGATGCACCTGATCCGCCGACCGGCCGATTTTGACGTGATTGTGGCAGGAAACCTGTTTGGGGATATCCTCACCGACGAGGCGTCGATGCTGGCCGGTTCGATGGGCATGCTGCCTTCCGCCAGCCTGGGCGACATCAGCAACCGGCACGAATTGCCCCTGGGCCTATTCGAGCCGATTCACGGCAGCGCGCCGGACATCGCCGGTCAGGGGATCGCCAATCCGCTGGCCGCGATCCTGAGCTGCGCCATGCTCCTGCGTCACAGCCTAGGCCTCGAAGAAGAGGCGGCCGCCGTCGAGAGTGCCGTCGATTCTGTGCTTGCCGAGGGCGTCCGCACACCCGACATCGCCCAGCCGGGCAGCGAGACGACCGGCACTGAGGTGATGGGTGATCTCGTAGCGCAGGCGCTCAAGGCGGCATGAGGCGTCCTAGCGAGGAGGAGCCAACATCCGGCGACTATGCCTTGCGATTTCGGCAGCGTGAACCGGCACGGATCGGGCGGGACTCGCTCCCAGCAGGGCCACCGGTTTTCCGGTGAACGGTAGCTCCGAGTGAGGTGGCAATACCGTGGCAACCGCAGGTGAGAGTACGATCGCCCCTTCCCAGGCCGACGACAGTCTGCGCCGGACAGTCCGCCAACTTGGCAACCTGCTGGGCGAGACCATCGTCGAGCAGGAGGGGCAGGCGACCTTCGACCTGGTGGAGGAGTTGCGCTTCCTGACCCGCGCCCAACGTCAGGGGGATGCAGGCGCCGGCGCCCGCATCGAAGCGTGTTGCGCCGAGCTGGTAAGCGACTTGGACGGGACGCTGGGCGTGCTCAAAGCCTTCACCACCTACTTTCAGCTGGTCAACCTGGCCGAGGAGCAGCAGCGTGTGCGCGTGGTGCGCCAGCGAACGGCACGCGCCGAAGAGGAAGGCCTGCCCATGCCCGAGACGATTGCGGCTGCGATCGAACGGTTGCGCGGCGGCGGGACAGGACGCGATGAGATTGACCAGCTGCTGCAGGGGATGTTGATCCAGCCGGTCTTCACGGCCCACCCGACCGAGGCCAAGCGACGAACCATTCTTCTGAAGCTTCTGGACCTGTCGACATTGCTGCACGACCTCGAATTTCGCGTGCTCCTTTCCAGCGAAAGAGAGACCATCTGGGAGCAGGTGCGCGAAGTCGTGGTCTCACTCTGGCAGAGCGACGTGAACAGGGAACGGCGGCCGGACGTGTTGGACGAGGTGCGCGAAGGGCTCTATTTCTTCGATACGACGCTGTTCGATCTATTGCCGGAAATCTATGCCGAACTCAAGAAAGAGCTGGAGGCGTCCTTTCCGGGCGAAACCTCTGGCGAGACAGTTGATAGGACCGCCGCCCATCTGCCCACCTTTCTACGCTACGGCTCATGGATCGGCGGCGACCGCGATGGGAACCCGTTCGTCACGCTGAATGTAACCGAAGACGCCTTGCGGCAGCAGAAACAGCAGGCGCTCGAACTCTACCGGCGAACCGTCGTCGGCATGTACGGTCATCTCAGCGTGGCGCGCACACGCGGCGCGTTTGCGCAGGAGTTTCTCGACGGCCTCGCGCACGACCTGGAGATGGCGCCCGAAAGCGACAAGGCCCGGTTGGAACGCTTCTCACTCGAACCGTACCGCCAGAAGATGATCCTGATCTACAGGCGCCTCGGCGCGACGATGGCGCAGAACAGGGAGAGCTGGGCCTCGCAGAGGCCGGACTCCTGGGCCTACCGCAACGCGGCCGAATTCATCGCCGACCTGGAGTTGATTCAGCGCAGTTTGCGCCGGAACAAGGGCGGCCGGCTGGCTGAGGGACGGTTCGCCCGTCTCGTGCAGCAGGCGCGCATCTTCGGCTTCCACCTGGCGTCGATGGACATTAGGCAGCACTCCGAGCGCCACCGGCAGGCTATGGCCGAGCTGCTCGATCGTTACAATCCCGAATCCAGCTTTGACTATATGGCGCTTTCTGAGGACGAACGCACCCAGCTGCTGGTCGACGAGATTGAGAGCCCGCGCCCGCTGACCGCTCGTCTGCAATACAGCGACGAGACCAACGAGACTGTCGCCCTCTTCCGGCTCATTCGCCAGGCGCACGAGCGGATCTCGCCGCAGGCGATCGGCGCCTACATCATCAGCATGACAACCTCGGTCAGCCACGTACTCGAAGTACTGCTACTGGCAAAGGACGCCGGACTCTTTGGGCTGATCGACATTGCCCCCCTGTTCGAGACGATCGAGGACCTCGTCGGAGCGCCCAAAGTTATGCAAGCGCTATTCGAATCTCCGATCTACCGTCAGCACCTGGCGCAACGCGGCAACCGCCAGGAGATCATGATCGGATACAGCGACTCGAACAAGGACGGCGGCTACCTGCGCTCGACCTGGATCCTGTACCAGGCACAGAAGAGGCTGACCGAGACCTGCAGAGCGCACGGCGTGAAGCTGACCCTGTTTCACGGCCGCGGCGGCTCGATCGGGCGCGGCGGCGGACCGGCCAACCGGGCGATTCTGGCGCAGCCGCCGGGATCGGTACAGGGCCGTATCAAGATCACCGAGCAGGGGGAGGTGATCAGCGCCCGTTACAGCAACCGTGCGGTCGCGCAGCGCCACCTTGAGCAGCTGGTAAACGCCGTTTTGCTGGCAAGCTGCGAGAAGAGCCGGCCGCTCAAGGGTCCCGGTCTGCCGGCAGACGCCTCACGGTCCTTCGAGGAGAGCTGGGTGGAGATTCTGGAAGAGGCCAGCGAACGCGCCGAGCGCAAGTACCGGACCCTGGTGGAAGATCCCGCCTTTCTCAGATACTTCCATGAGGCGACGCCGATCGAACAGCTGGCGCAGATGAATATCGGCTCGCGGCCGGCCAAGCGCAGAGAGACGACCGATATCTCCGACCTGCGCGCCATACCCTGGGTATTTGCCTGGACGCAGAGCCGCGTGAATCTGCCCGGCTGGTACGGGCTCGGCACAGGTCTGCGGCCAGAGTCTCCCGTGCGTATGACATTGCTGCAGAACATGTACCGCAGTTGGCCTCTTTTCCGCACCGTCATCGACCGTTCGCAGCTCTCGATGCGCCGCGCCGACATGACGATCGCCACGTTATACGCCTCACTGGCCGGGGACGGGACGCGCCAAACGGTATTTGGCAACATCATCGAGGAGTTTCGCCTTACGGAACGGGTAATTCTGGGAATCACCGGGCAGGATGCCCTGTTGGACAACGAGCCATGGCTCCAGCGCAGCATCAGGCTGCGTAATCCTTATGTGGATCCGCTCAACTATATCCAGGTCGCGCTGCTCAAGAAGCAGCGGGCAGCCGAACAGGAGGAAGAGGACCGCCCGCAGGACGCGACCGCGGCCGGGACCGAAGATGGGCGGCTTCGCCACGCGATACTGCTTTCGATAAACGGAATCGCGGCCGGTTTGCAGGCGACAGGCTGATGATTTCAGGCATGGTCCTGTCGCGAGGGCAGACACCGGCGCGAACTATCTTGCGATTGACTTTGTTTGGAGTTTCGAAGAGTGACGATTGAGCTATTTGACACGACTTTGCGCGACGGCGCCCAGGCAGAGGGCGTCTCCTTCAGTTGCGACGACAAACTGCACATCGCAGCCCGCCTCGATGCGTTCGGCGTGGACTACATCGAGGGCGGCTGGCCCGGATCCAATCCCAAGGACATGGAGTTCTTCGAGCGGGCGGCCCGTGAACTGGGTCTGCGCCGGGCGCGGCTCACCGCCTTCGGCTCGACGTGCCGCCGCGATACGGAGCCGGAAGCAGACCAGCAGATTCAACTGTTGTTGCAGGCGAACACACCGGTCATTTCGCTGTTCGGCAAGAGTTGGGACCTGCACGTGCGCGATGTATTGCAGACGTCGCAGGAAGAAAACCTGCGCATGATCCGTGCTTCGATCGCCTGTCTTACGGCCCGCGGCAAAGAGGTCATCTACGATGCCGAACATTTCTTCGACGGCTTCAAAGATAACCCTTCCTACGCGCTGGCAACCTTGCGCGAGGCGATAGCGGGCGGGGCATCCTGCATCGTCCTGTGCGATACCAACGGCGGAAGCCTGACCTGGGAAGTCAGTGAAATTGTGGCAGCGGTTCACGGCAGCCTTTTTGCAGGAGATGGGCAGCTGTCCAAGAGCGGCAGCAATGGGAAAGCAGGCCGTCCGAGCGGCGTTGGAAGCGTCACCCTCGGCATCCACGCGCACAACGACAGCGACTCGGCCGTCGCCAACTCGCTCGCTGCGGTCCGCAGCGGCTGCACACACGTTCAGGGCACGATCAACGGTTACGGCGAACGCTGCGGCAACGCCAACCTCGTCAGCATCATCGCCAACCTGCAGCTGAAGATGGGATACGACCTGTTTTCGTCAGAAAAGATGGCCTCGCTAACCGATCTCAGCCACTACGTCAACGAGTTGGCGAACCTGCGTCCCAACACGCACCAGCCGTTTGTCGGGCAGAGCGCGTTCGCGCACAAGGGCGGCACGCACGTCAATGCCGTGCTTAAGAACGTCGACAGCTACCAGCATATCGGGCCCGAGGCGATCGGCAACCAATCGCGCGTCCTCGTCAGCGAGTTGAGCGGCAAGGACAACATTACGATTAAGGCGGACGAGTTCGGCGTGGAGGGACTGTCGCGCGAGAAGGAGCGCGCCGTCCTGCAGCAGATCAAGGAGTTGGAGAACAACGGGTTCGCTTTCGAAAGCGCAGAAGCGAGCGTAGACCTGATGTTGCGGCGTTCCCAGCCGCAGTATCAGCCCTGCTTCACATTGATCGACTACAATGTGGGCGTAGCGAACATGGCCGGCCGCGTGCTCTCGTCGCAGGCAACGGTCAAGGTAGGGGTAGGAACGGACGTCTATCATGAAGTTGCCGAGGGCAACGGCCCGGTGAACGCCCTGATGCTGGCGCTACGCAAGGCGATTCAGCACCGCTTTCCGCAGCTTGACCGATTCCACCTGCTTGATTACAAGGTGCGCATTCTCGACGGCAGCCAGGGTACGGGCGCGTCGATTCGCGTGCTGATCACCAGCACCGACGGCGTGCGCAGCTGGACTACCGTCGGGGCCAGCACCAATATCATCGATGCCAGCTGGACGGCCATGTCGGATGCGGTCGAATACTTCCTGGTCACCTGCAACGAAGTCGGCGGTGGAGAGACATCACCGCCGCCCAGCGATCCTGTCACACTCGAAGGACACTTTCAGGCGGACAGCCAGCCAAGCGCAACGTATCCCGAACCCGGATAGACCAGGCCGGGCTCGAGTCGGCAGCTTCGACACCAGGTCAGCGGCGGCGTCGTCTCTGGGGCCTACCTCATCTTTAACGAGGAATTGAATCTCATGGCAGCGACCACAAACCACAAACTCAACAGATACAGCAGTGTACTCACGCAGACGATCTCGCAGGTCGGCTCGCAGGCGATGCTCTATGGCGTGGGCCTGAGCGACGAGGACATGAACAAGCCGCAGGTCGGCATCGCCTCGATGGGTTGGGAGGGCAACACCTGCAACATGCACCTTAACGCGCTGGCCCGCCGCGTCAAGCAGGGCGTACAGGACGCCGGGCAGGTCGGCCTGATCTTTCACACAATCGGCGTAAGCGACGGCATGTCGATGGGCACATCGGGCATGAAGTTCTCCCTGTTGAGCCGCGACATCATCGCCGACTCGATAGAGGCGGTTATGCGCGCCCAGTGGTATGACGCCAATATTTCGCTGCCCGGCTGTGACAAGAACATGCCCGGCGTGCTGATGGCGATGGCGCGCCTCAACCGGCCCAGCCTCATGGTCTACGGCGGCACGATCAGCCCCGGCAGCCTCCCCGTGCCCAAGAAAGAGTCGGACAGGAAACTGGACATCATCTCCGCCTTCGAAGCCTACGGCCACTACCTGGCGGCCGACATCGACGAAGCGGAGATGCGCGAGGTGCTGCGCCACGCTTGCCCCGGCGAGGGCGCATGCGGCGGCATGTACACCGCCAACACGATGGCCTCGGCCATCGAATCGCTTGGCATGAGCCTGCCCTACAGCTCTTCGTACCCGGCAACGAGCGAGGGCAAGCAGCAGGAGTGCACCGAGGCCGGCGCCGCCATCCGCAACCTGCTCGAAATGGACATCAAGCCGCTCGACATCCTGACGCGCGAGGCGTTTGAGAACGCGATCACCGTGACCGTCGTCCTCGGCGGCTCCACCAATGCGGTGCTCCACCTGATGGCCATCGCCAAATCGACCGATGCGGATCTGTCGATCGATGACTTCCAGGCCATCTCCGACCGCACACCGCTGCTGGCCGACCTCAAGCCAAGCGGAAAGTACGTGATGGAGGACTTGTACGAAGTGGGCGGCGTTCCGGCGGTGCAGAAGATGCTGCTGCGGGAGGGCTACCTGCACGGCGACTGCATGACCGTCACCGGAAAGACGCTGGCGGAAAACCTGGCCGACGTACCCGACCTGAGCGAAGGGCAGAAGATCATCATGCCCGTCGACGAGCCGATCAAGGAGACCGGGCACCTGCAGATTCTTTACGGCAATCTGTCCGAGACCGGCGCGGTGGCCAAGATCACCGGCAAAGAGGGCATCCGTTTCAGCGGACCGGCCGTCTGCTACGATTCCGAGGAGGACTGCCTGGCCGGAATCGAGAGCGACGAAGTGCTGCCGGGCAACGTCGTCGTCATCCGCTACGAGGGTCCCAAGGGCGGGCCCGGGATGCGCGAGATGTTGAGCATCACCGGTGCGATCATGGGCAAGGGCCTGGGCCAGGACGTTGCCCTGATCACCGACGGGCGCTTCTCGGGCGGCAGCCACGGCTTTGTCGTCGGCCACATCACGCCCGAGGCGCAGGAGGGCGGCCTGCTCGCCCTGGCGCAAAACGGCGATACAGTTTCGATCGACGCCGAGGACAACACGCTCACGCTCGAGGTGGCGGAAGAGGAGATCGACCGGCGCAGGATCGCCTGGACCGCGCCGGAGTACAAGGCCCGCAGCGGCGTCCTCTGGAAATACATCAGGACCGTGTCGAGCGCTTCCGAGGGCTGCGTCACCGACGGCTGATCGCGCGCCGGCCAGGCCCAATCAAGTGGAAACTTTCGCAGGAGCAGGAATATGACAGTTGAAAACGGCAACGCGCTTCGCCTAGGCACCTCTACATACTCCTACTGGCACTTCACTGCCGAAAAGACGCCGATCGAAGGGGTCCTCGACGCGGCGGCCGAACTGGGGTTGAACGGCGTCGAAATCTTGCACCGTCAGATGGAGTCGGAGGAGAACGCCTACCTGCAGAAGCTCAAGCGGCAGGCCTTCACGCTCGGCCTCGATCTCTACAACCTGTCGATCCACCAGGACTTCGTCCACGACGACGCCGAGGAGCGCCGGCAGCACATCGACCACACGCTGGCCTGCATCGATCTCGCGCACGAGATGGGGATCCCGTCGATCCGCGTCAACTCGGGCGGCTTTCGCAAACAGGGCAGCTTCGACGACCTGATCAAGGCCAAAGGGTGGGTCGAGCCCTGGGAAGGCTGCACCATGGACGACGCTTTCGGCTGGGTTGTCGACGCGATCGAGCGCTGTCTACCGCATGCCGAAAAACGCGGAGTGCTGCTGCTGTTAGAAAACCACTGGGGTCTGACAACCTTTGCCGGCGACATGCTCCGCATCATCGAGACGGTTGACTCGCCCTGGCTGCAGGCGATTCTCGATATGGGCAACTTTCTCTTCGAAGAGGATATGTACGCGGCGATGGCGCGCATCGCGCCCTACGTGCAGCTCGCCCACGCCAAGACCTACCCGGGCGGCGGCTCCTGGTACACGCTCGACCTGGACTACGCGCGCATATTCAGCATCCTGCGCGCCGCGGGCTGGCGCGGCTACTGTTCGATTGAGATGGAAGGGGCGGAGGCGGCCGAGACTGCAGTGCCGAAGAGTATAGATATGCTGCGGCGGGCATGGGACAGCTCTGCCTGACCGGTCCCGTCGGGTCAACCCGGCAACACCGGTCAGCCGCCGGCGAACTGCTGGCGCAGGACCTTCTTGTCAAACTTGCCCGTCCCGGTCTTCGGCAGCTCTTCGATGAAGACGAAGTCGTCGGGCATCCACCACTTAGCGATTCGGGGTTCGAGAAACGCCTGCAACTCCGACGCCTTCGGCGGCTCCTCAGCGTCCGTCGGCACAACGACCGCCAGCGGGCGCTCGTTCCAGCGCTCGTGCGGCACCGCGATCACGGCCGCCTCCAGCACAGCGGGATGCGCCATCAACAGATTCTCCAATTCGACCGACGAGATCCATTCGCCGCCGCTCCTGACCAGGTCCTTGGTGCGGTCGGTGATCGTCATGAATCCCTCGCGCGTGATCGTGACGACGTCGCCGGTGCGAAACCAACCGTCCTCGGTGAAGCTGTCGCTGCTGCCGTCCAGCTTGAAGTAGTCGCGCGCCACCCACGGCCCGCGCACCTGCAGCTCCCCCATCGTCGAGCCGTCCCAGGGCAGTTCCTCGCCCGCTTCGTTGACGATCCGCATCTCGACCCCTGAGATCGGATAGCCCTGGCGCGCCTTGACGTCCCACTGCTGGTCCTGCGGCAGGCCTTGGTGGCGCGTCAGCAGCTTCGACACTGTGCCCAACGGCGACATCTCCGTCATGCCCCAGGCGTGGACGACGTTCACGCCCAGCTCCCTTTCGTACGCCTCGATCAGGCTGCGCGGCATCGCCGAGCCGCCTACGACCAGTGACCGGATGCAGGAGATATCTCGCCGCTTCTGCCGCAGGTCGTGGTATAACCCGTTCCAGATGGTGGGCACGCCCGCCGCGACTGTGACCCGCTCCTCTTCGATCAGCTCGGCCAGGGCAGCCGGCTGCATGTGCGGGCCGGGCATGACCAGCCCCGAGCCGACGTTGATCGCCGCGTAGGGGAGGCCCCAGGCCATGGCGTGAAACTGCGGCACGACCGGCATCGTCACGTCGTTCTCGGTCAGGCCGACCGCCGCGGCCTGGCACGCGCCGATTGTGTGCAGGTACATCGAGCGGTGGCTGTAGAGTGCGCCCTTGGGATGGCCGGTCGTACCGCTCGTATAGCAGAGCCCCATCGCCTGGTTCTCGTCCTCGACGCGCCAGCTGTAATCCTCATCGGCCGCGGCCATCAGCGACTCGTAGCTGTGGACTTCGCCGGGAAGATTCGCCGCTGCGCCCTGCGTCGGCTCGTTGAAGAGCACGAAGTGCTCCACGCCCTTGATGTCGCCGGCCAACTTTTCAATCAGCGGCAGCAAGGTGGCGTCGACAATGATTACCTTGTCCTCGGCGTGGTTGATAATATAGGCCAGTTGACCTGGGAACAGCCGAATGTTCAAGGTGTGCACGACCGCGCCCGCGCCCGGCGCGCCGAAGTAGAGCTCCAGATGCTGGAAATTGTTCCAAGCGAAGGTACCGACGCGGTCGCCCGGCTCCACGCCCAGCCCCTCCAGCGCGTTGCACAGCCGTTTCACCCGCCGGTAGAGGTCGCGGTAGGTGTATACGTGCATTGCGCCGTCGGGCAGTTTGGTCTTGATGCGCTTGTACGGGTAGAGGCGGTTGCCGTGCTCGAGGATGCGGTCAATCGTGAGCGGGTAGTCCATCATCAGGCCGGACAGCATGCGGCGGCTCCTTTTCGTCTGGCGGTTCAGCTTGAGGGAGAGCGGCGCAGGGGCCGTGGGAGGATTGTAGTACCTGCCAGCGGAACGGTCAACAAGAGGCGAATTGTGCTTTCATCGCCGCTCAGGTCAAACAAAGGCGCCGATGCCGGTCAGTTCCCTTCCTGCGATCAGGAGGTTGATCTCGTTCGTGCCCTCGTATGTGTAGGTCGCCTCGACATCGGTGAAGAGGCGCGCCGCGTGGTGATCGAGGAGAATTCCGTTGGCTCCGAGGATCTCGCGCGCCAGGGCCGCCGCGCGCCGCGCCTTGGCCGCACAGCTCTGCTTCGCCAGCGAAAGCTGACCCGCGGTCTCGGTTCCAGCCTCCATCAATTCGGCCAGCCGCCAGACCATCAGCTGCGATTGCGCCAGGTCGGCCGCCATCTCGACCAGCTTGGCCTGCACCAGCTGGAAGGAGGCGATCGGCTTGCCGAACTGCTCCCGCCGGCAGGCGTAGTCGAGCGCAATCTCGTAACAGCCCGCGGCCAGCCCGACCGCCTCCCAGGCCACGCCCGCGCGTCCAAGCGCCAGCACGCGCGCCAGGTCGCGAAAGCTGTTGCAGTTTGCCAGCCGGTTCGCCACCGGCACATGCACCTCGTCCAACGTGATCTCCGCCTGGTGCACCGCCCGTTTCGAGATCTTGCCCGTCATCGCCGTCGCCGTGAAACCGGGCAGCTGCGCCGGGTCCTCCAGCACGAATCCGCCGAAGCGCCCGCCCTCGTCGCGCGCCCAAACGATGATCAGGTCGGCGATCGTGCCGTTGCCGATCCAGCGCTTGCGGCCGTTCAGGACATAGTGCTGACCAACCTGTCGGGCTGTCGTCAGCACATGCGCCGCGTCCGAGCCGCGTTCCGGCTCGGTCAAAGCGAACGCGCCCAGCCGTACCATGCGCGCCATCGCCGGCAGCCAGCGCTCCTGCTGTTCCTTCGAGCCCAGCAGGCCGATCGACCCCATCGCCAGCCCCGAGTGCACGCCGAAGATGGTGCTGATCGAGCCGTCGACGCGACAGACCTCGTACTTGACCAGCCCGTCGCTGACGCTGTCCAGCCCGGCGCAGCCGTGGCCCTGCATCGTACCGCCCATAATCGGCAGCTTCCCAAGGCCGAGCGCGAGATCGAGCGCGATTTCGGCCCGCTCCCAATAGTCGTTGATCGCCGGCTTGACGGCGGTCTCCATGAAGTCGCGCACTTGGCCGCGCAGCGCTCGCTGCTCAGGTGTTAGCAGGCCGTCGAAGTCAAAGGGATCGTATAATGGAGTTGACATCGAGTTCTCCTCCGTGGTGGCAAGTGCCTCATTGAAGTTTAGTTCTTGCGCGACCGCTTAGCAATTGTAAGTCCTGCAACTTGAACGGATGGCCTGCTGACGAACGCGTCTCGTCCGCCCGGCAGGGGTTGACAGCCCCGCTTTTCCAGAAACCTTGCCTGCACTTCCCTACCTGCCATATACTGACTTGCATCATCGGGAGGACAGACTGGCAGCGCGACACCAAGATTGCCAACCACAGAGAGGGAAAACGACAGTGCAAAATCCGCTGCACAATACCACGACAGTGCTGCCGGGAGGCAGGATCGAAAAAATCGGTTAGCAACTTCCCGTAAGAGAGTCCGTCAAGGTGGTGATCCTCGGTTCGCCGACGGCAGAGCAGCGGTCCGCAGAGGATATCCTAAGCGAGGCGCCCGGTCAGCGTCTCTTCAAGACTGCAGAGGAAGTCACATCGATCCCAGAAACCCGCCAGTTGTGGGAGGACGCGGCTGGCCTACGCGCCACGACGGGGCTGAAGACTCCCGACGCACTGCACGCCGCGGCAGCCATTCTAGCGCAATTTACGCTCTTCATAACCAATAATTACGACTTTTGCCGGCTAGAGGGCTTGCCCGTCGTTTTACATAAGCCCCAACTGGACGCTACTGATCTCCCACATAGAGGTCCACTTATGACCACTCACATGCGCGCGCTCTTTCGCATTCCCGGCCCCTCCCAAGCCGACATCGAGGCCTTCCACAACGACGGCTACATCGCCTATCCAGACGTCTTCACCGACGGGGCCAGGGAAGCTCTGATCGACGAGATCGAAGAGCTCGACCACGTGCGCGCCTACATCCAACAGCTGAAGACCGGCGCCGCCGAACAAAAGCCTTACTTCATCCGCCCCTGGAACGACCGCGGCCCCTATGCAGACCGGCTGATCGACGACCCCTTCATCACCGCCCTCCTGCAGGCCACCATCGGCGACGACTACCACTTCTGCCACTCCGCGCTCAATATCGCGCCGCGCGGCGCCCCGCCCCTGCGCTACCATCAGGACCACCACCACTGGCGGCACGAGAATCCCGTCAACCTTGCCGAACGCGACAAGTATTACATCCAGGTCCTTTACTACCTCAACGGCTTTTCTCTCGGCGACCGCAACCTCAAGGTGATCGCCGGCAGCCATAAGGTCGCGCCTACCCAGGACGCGACACCCGAAAGGATGCTCGCCGGCGAGCTCGACGCAGAGGCCGGACGCCCGCTAGAGGAGAAGCGCCTCGAACTGCCGCCCGGCAGCATGGTATACATCAACGCCCGCATCTTCCACGCCGTTGAACCCAAGCCGGCGGACTCAAAGCAGCCCTACCGCTTCTTCAACATCGACATCTTCAAAGAGGCCGGTCCACCCCACCGCTACACGCAGGAGATCCCACCCGAGTGGATCGCCCGCGCCGGTCCGCAGCGCAAGAAGCTGTTCAAGCGCGAGGCCTACAGCGAAGGTTGCTGGGACCCGCGCTGAACCCAAATACGCGAAACATGTGACCCGGCGCAGGACCTCTCCCTCTTTTCCGCTCGCCACCCAACCCACTGGAGCGACCAACCCAATGCAAGATTTCCTCCGTTTCCGCCAGGTCCACCTCGACTTCCACACCAGCGAAAAGATCAGCGGGATCGGCGCCGAAATCGACCCCGCCGCATGGGCCGAGATGCTCACAGACGCGCACGTCGACTCCATCACCTGCTTCGCCCGCTGCCACCACGGCATGATCTACTACGACACGCAGGCCCACCCCGAACGACGCCATCCTCACCTGGCGCGCAACCTGCTCGCCGACCAGATCGAGGCCGCCCACGCACGCGACATCCGCGTGCCAATCTATACCACCGTCCAGTGGGACTACTACACCGCCCAGCATGAACCTCAGTGGCTGCAGGTCGCCCCCGACGGCGCGATCCAGGGCCAGAAACCCTACGAAGACGGTTTCTATGCGAAATTGTGCCTGAATTCGCCCTACGTCAACCTCCTCAATGCCCATGTGGACGATATGTTCGCAAACCTGCCAGCAATCGATGGCCTCTTCTTCGACATCGTCCAGGACCAGGACTGCTCATGCGCCACCTGCCGCCGCGAGATGCTGGCCCAGGGCATCGACGCCTCTTGCGACGAGCAGCGACGCACCTTCGGACAGCGGGTTATCGACCGCTTCAAGCGGGACTTGTCCGCCCACGTCCGGGCCCACAGCGCCGATTGCACCATTTTCTACAACTCCGGCCACGTCGGTCCGCGCCAGGCCGCAACCGGCGAGGCCTACAGCCACTGGGAGCTCGAATCGCTGCCCTCCGGCGGCTGGGGCTACATGCATTTCCCGCTTTCGCAGCGCTACGCGCGCAATACAGGCCACGACTGCCTCGGCATGACCGGCAAGTTTCACACCTCCTGGGGCGACTTTCATTCGTACAAGAACGAGGCCGCGCTCCAGTTCGAGTGCTTCCAGATGCTCGCGCTCAACGCAAAGTGCTCAATCGGCGACCAGCTCCACCCCACCGGCCGCCTCGACCAGGCCACCCATGACCTCATCGGCCCCGTTTACGCCCAGGTCGCAGCCAAAGAGCCCTGGTGCCGCGGCGCACAGCCTTTGACCGACATCGGCCTCTTCACGCTTGAAGTGTTCAGCGGCGAGCGCCTCACCCCGGAGACCATCGCCGCCGTGCGCATGCTGCAGGAGAGCGGCCACCAGTTCGACATTGTCGACAGCCGCAGCGACTTCACGCCCTACCGCGTCCTCATCCTGCCCGACGCCGTCCTCTTGGACGATGGCCTCGCGCGCAAAACTGCCGCCTACCTGGACGGCGGCGGCAAGCTGATTGCTTCCTTCGAGTCGGGTCTCACACCGGACAAGTCCGACTTCGCCCTACCCCAATGGGGTATTTGCAAGACCAGCGAGGGCGTCGCCGACTGCCAGGGCAATCCGGTGCGCGGCCGCAACTACCCAAAGGGCAACTATGTCGACTACCTGCGCGCCGAAAAGACCCTCGCCCGCGGACTACGCGAAACCGAGTACGTCCTCTACATGCGCGGCCTCGAGATCGCGGCCGGCCCTGGCACTGAGATTCTCGCCAGGCTTGCCCCCGCCTACTTCGACCGCACCTGGCAGCATTTCTGCTCCCACCGCCAGACACCCTCCAGCGGCCGGTCTGCCGGACCCGCCGCCACCCGCGCCGGCGACCTCATCCACTTCTCCCACCCCATCTTTCGCCAGTACCACCGCAACGCGCCGCGCTGGTGCAAACAGCTCCTCCTCAACGCGCTCGACCTCCTTATGACAGACCCGCTGCTGCGCCACAGCGGCCCCAGCAGCCTGGTGACCTCGATCAACCGGCAGGCGGCCGGGGACCGCTGGGTCCTCCACCTGCTGCACTACATCCCTGAACGACGCGGCCATGACTTCGACGTCATCGAGGATGTGATCCCCGTGTACGACGTCGAGCTCAGCCTGCGCCTGCCCGCGTCCGTCTCGACCGTGCGCTGCGTTCCTGATGGGGAGACCCTTGGTTTTGCGACCGAGGGTGGCCGCGTCAACTTTAGCGTGCCGGCAATTGTGGGGCACCGGATGGTGGAGATTGCTGCGGAGTAGACCCAAACGGGGGACCGGCCAGCCCTACTTTGCCGGCCTTCGTGCGCAATGAATGCGGACGGGAGACTGTTGCTCCTGAACACGTATCCGCCCAGCAGTTCCAACCTTGGATACTGAAAACTACAAACGCCTCCAATAGTCCACCACGACCACCTTCTCCACGTGAGGAGTCACCAGGTCGGCCAGCGCCACGTGGTCCGGATGAGGAAGATAGGCGTCGCGGTCCGCCTCGCTCGCAAAGGTGAGCAGATAGCAGTGCGTGTATCCCTGCGACAGGCCTTCGACGCTCACATCCGTCCCCCATTCGAACGCCTGGATCTCCTCGAACTTCCCCTTCAGCGCCAAAAACACCTCCTCGATCTCACGAATCTCTTCCTCGGACGTCCCCTCTTTGAACTGCAGCAGCACCACGTGACGCAGCACCTGTTCTTCAGACATTGCTCCCCTCCCGGATCTCGATCGTTCTATTGAATCTGCTGGGCAGGGGAATCCTCCGCCGCCGGCCAGGGCGCGACTTCAGCCCAAACTAACCGAAACCGGCGTCAATCGCAAGCCCATCAACTCTCCGCCCGACTGGAATCCTTCCACCAAAAACTGTAAAATAACCGCACCGGCCCAAGAGCGCCCCCAACGACTTTCGAGCAACTAATAACTCAAAACCAGAAACTAGAAACTAGAGAGCCATGCGCCCCAACATCCTCTTCATCATGTCCGACGACCACGCGTCGCACGCCATCGGCAGCTACGGCAGCCGCATCAACACAACCCCTCACATTGACCGCATCGCCGAGGGCGGCATGCGCTTCAACAACTGTTTCTGCACCAACTCGATCTGCACGCCCAGCCGCGCCGTCATCCTCACCGGCACCTACAACCACGTTAACGGCGTCACCACGCTCGCCTCAAAACTCGACGGGCGCCAGGTCACCATGCCCAAGCTGCTGCAGGAGGCGGGATACCAGACCGCCATGATCGGCAAATGGCACCTTGGCCACGGCGGCGTCAACGACCCGACCGGCTTCGACTACTGGAACGTGCTGCCCGGCCAGGGCCTGTACCACGACCCGGAAATGATCGAAATGGGCCAGCGGAAGACCTTCGCCGGCTATACGACCGACCTCATCACCGACTTCTCGCTCGACTGGCTGCGCGCGCGCGACCCGGAACGCCCCTTCTTCCTCATGTGCCACCACAAGGCGCCCCACCGCCCCTGGGAGCCGGACGACAAGCACGCGCTCATGTATGAGGACGAGGAGATCCCGTACCCCGAAACCTTCGACGACGACTACCGCAACCGCGCTTCGGCCGCGGCCGCCGCGGCAATGCGCATTGACCGTGACATGACGCTCACCGACCTCAAACAGCCGACGCCCAGGCGGTTGACGCCCACCCAGGAGAAGAGGTGGAAGTACCAGCGCTACATCAAGGACTACCTGCGCTGCGTCGCCTCGATCGACGACAACGTCGGCCGCCTGCTCGACTACCTTGACGAAGAGGGGCTCGCCGACAACACGATCGTCGTCTACACCTCCGACCAGGGCTTTTTCCTCGGCGACCACGGCTGGTACGACAAGCGCTTTATGTACGAGGAATCGCTGCGCATGCCGTTGCTCATCCGCTACCCGCGTGCGGTCCAGCCCGGCGGGGTCAACAACGACATGGTCCTGAACGTCGATTTCACGCCTACCCTGCTCGACTACGCCGGCGTCGAGATCCCCGACCAGTTCCAGGGCAGCAGCTTCCGCCCGATCCTGGCCGGCCACAGGCCCGTCGGCTGGCAGACCTCGATGTACTACCGCTACTGGATGCACCTCGCCGACCACCACGTCTACGCCCACTACGGCGTCCGCACGCTGCGCTACAAGCTCATCTACTACTACGCCGACGCCCTCGACCAGCCGGGCGCCATTGACGACCGCAAAGAGCCCGAGTGGGAGCTCTTCGACCTCAAGACCGACCCCTATGAGCTCAACAGCGTCTACCACGACCCCAAGTACGCCCAAGTCGCCGAAAACCTCACGGCCGAGCTCCACCGATTGCAGGCCAGCGTCGGCGATAAACCGTACGATCATCCGACCGCGGCGGGGTTATGGCGGCGATAGGTAACAGGTTAAACGCAAACCTGCATAGAGGCAGGCCTTGTATCGACCGACCCACCGTTCCCCGCTGTTCCCAGCCACCGGCCACTGGCAACCGACCACGGCCGTTTGACGGTCGGGCCTGCGGCCCTCCCTTGTGCGGGGGGACTCCCCCCGCAACGCCCCCCTGACACCTCTCCAGCAGTCAGTTGTAGGATCAGTTGGAGCCCTGCGCAACGGGCGGCCAGGCACGCCGTACCCCGATCAGCCGGTGCTGCGGTCGCAGTAGGGGCAGGCCTTGTTCCTGCCCTCGGCCACAGCCGGTTCATGATCGCTGCCACCGCCGACATGAGTTCCCACCAGACGATTCCCACACAAGGAGTGGGCTAAAACGACCGCACCAGGGTGTATCCCAAACCTGGGGAAAGGGATGTCAGGCAGGGTTTTCGCGCCGTTGTTGGCTGGGCAGCCGGGCGCGATGGGCGAGCTGCGCCCGAACTTCATCATGGGACCAGGTCACGTCTACCTGATTCCTCCGCTGCCGAACGGGGGGTTGGCCACGGATTCGACGGTGGCGAGGATGGCGGCGTCCGGCTTTATTGGGCGAGTAGAGGGCCCCGTCGCGGGCCTCCTCGCCTGCGGGTACCGAAATCAGGGTCGAAGTCAAGGTCGAAGTCAAAGGTGGCGTCGGTCTCCTTGTCGGTAGCCCCGCGCACGTGCGCAAGAATTGGGCCGAATCTGTCCGATATTGGCCCAAATGCGTCCGGGTGTGACGCAAACCGGCAGGGAATTCTTCGGAAATCGGGTATCGACAGGGTATCGATAGGGTATCGAATGCGCTGTTTTGGCCACTTTAGGCCTGTTTTAAAGGTTTTTCTTCGCTACTCGTGACAGGATATTGGCATGGACGCTCGTAGCAGGATGCGGTCGCGGTCAGTACGCGGTCGGTTTTGGACAGAAAGTGTGCAAAAAATGTCGTTTTGGTGCAGAAAGCGCGCAATTCGGCGACAGTTTCACGTGTTTCGTGACAGGATACCGAGATGGGTGGCGGCAGCGCAGGCATGGGCGGCATGGCGCGATTCCCACTGCTGCGGGTGGGCGGCGCGGCGGACGGCAGGGTTGCGCATTTCTGGTTGGCGGCGGCTGCGCCCGGGGCGATGTGCGCTGGGGGCAGGATTCGGACGTTCAGTTCAAAGCAGGTCGACATGGTCGGCGGCCCGTGAAAGGTATACAGGCAGTTGTGCGCATGCAGCGCGTGCGGATACAGCCCCGGGTTGGGTTCGGGTTCAACCTTGCAGTATAGCACGTTTCGGAGTCTCTTGCAGGGGACGGCGGGAGCGGATTTGCGGGACTGCAGTGGTCGGTGCCCGGTGGTCAGTGGCCGGTGGCCAGTGGTCAGTTGCCAGTTGCCAGTTGCCGGTGGTCAGGTACTGTTGGAACTCGGTGGGCGGAACCGGCGACGAGCTGGAACCGCGCACACATAGTGGCATTCATCTCCCGGTCGCTGGCGCACAAGCTGGGGACGCGCAGGCACGGTGGCATCGCTACAGGGGGGCGTTGCGGGGGGTGTCCCCCCGCACAAGGGAGGGCCGGAACGGCCCGACCGTCCAAAGGCAGCGACCTGTTGCCAGTGGCCTGTTGTCAGTCGTCGGTGGCCGGGGGCAGCAAGGAGTGGGATAGACTCGGTTGGTACCCGAGGAATGGGAACCTGTGCCCCATTATTTGGGCTGAAACTACCCCACAACGATGACTTGACCGAGGCGTGCGACAGTTGCTAGAATGGCACGTATGTACTATCTCGTGTAAAGCTAGAAGGATAGGAGACCCCCGACAATGGCGACACAACCGGATGACCGTTCCAACGGAACAGGACGAATAGACCGAATTGAAGCGCTGCTGGAACGCACTGCCGAGCAGCAGCAGCAGAATACGCAGGGACTGGCCGAAACAGGACGGCTGATTGAAGGCCTTGCCGAGCAGCAGCGGCAGAACACGCAGGGACTGGCCGAAACCAGACGGCTAATTGAAGGCATGGCCGAGCAGCAGCGGCAAAACACGCAGGGACTGGCCGAAACAAGAAGACTGATACGCGACTTGGCGAAAGTCGTTGAGGGCTTTGGGGAATTTGTATCGACTCACGTGGAAGATCGATCTGCGCACCGTTGACCCTCCCTTCAAGGACCGCCGATCCCGACCACCGGCAACCGACCAGAGATGAACCAGCACGACTTCATCGCCAAGTGGCGCGCCACCGAGCTCAAAGAGCGCTCCGCCGCCCAGGAGCATTTCATCGACCTCTGCCGCCTGCTCGACGAGCCGACGCCGGCCGAGGACGACCCCACCGGCCAGCGCTACTGCTTCGAGCGCGGTGCGCGCAAGGACAGCGGCGGCAGCGGTTGGGCTGACGTATGGAAGCGCCACTGCTTCGCCTGGGAATACAAAGGGCCGCATAAGGACCTCGACGCCGCCTTCAACCAGCTGCGCCAGTACGCCCTCGCCCTCGAGAACCCGCCCCTCCTCGTCGTCTCCGACATGGTGCGATTCCGCATCCACACCAACTGGACCAACAGTGTGAGCGTCGTTCACGAGTTCACGCTCGACGATCTGGCCGACGGCGCGGTTCGCGACAAGCTCAAGTGGGCCATGTCCGACCCCGAACGGCTGCGGCCCGGCGAAAGCCGCCAGTCGCTGACCGAGCGCGCCGCCTCCTCATTCGCCGCTCTTGCCCAGGCCCTGCGCGACCGCGGCCACGCCCCCCAGGAAGTCGCCCACTTCGTCAACCGCCTCGTCTTCTGCATGTTCGCCGAGGACGTCGGCCTCCTGCCCAACGAGATGTTCACCCGTATGTTGGAGCACGCCCGGGGAATGCCGCGCGAGTTCGCGGCCATGGCGAGCGAGCTGTTCGGCAAAATGGCGACCGGCGGACGGATGGTCTTGACAGCGTCGAGCACTTTCAATAGAATGGCACAGATGGGCTAGAATCCACCTGGACAGCTAGGGCACAGGCGACGGCTTCTGCCCCGTGATTGGAGCGATACCCAACAGGTATAACGCACACTAAGACAGAGAAAAAGGAACCCCCCGTGACCGAACCAACGAGCGAAAGCGAAAAACGCGTCCAGCGCATCGAACTCTGGCTTGACCGCCTTATGGAGCGCCAGATCCACACAGACAACCGCCTGGACAGATTCGAAGGCGGGCTTGAGGACACCCAGAAGATCCTCAAGCGCAACGCAGAGCAAATCGAACGCAATTCACAACTCATCGAACGAAATTCACAACAGATCGAACGAAATTCAAAGCAAATAGCCGATCTCACCCGTGAGATAGGCTTCCTGCGGGCTGCCGTCCTAGGCCACATCTCGCAGGCCACGCCGCCGGCCCATCCCGACTGACCCTGCCAGTATCCCAGCTAACAGATCGGAATAACAAGGCGACGTCACTTCTGGGCCGGCGTCTTAAGCACGCGCCCCTAAAGCAACCATCGTCAAACCAAGAACTGGAGAAGTGAGAACGAGGGGTAGTTGTCTGAACCATGATACATCTGATTTGAGGATGGACCGTGATTCCAAAAGCTCATGTTCAGACGATAGCGTCAATCGCTATATAGCAGTTCAGTCTGCCCTCCCCGACCCACCTTCACTCTTCTCCCAAGCTAGCTCACAGTCCTGCCCATCGGATAAATCAGACAATTCACTGTTCCGACAATTGCAGTTGACAATCGGTGTCCACAAAGGAATACAAGCATTCACAGCTAACCGGGAAAATCATCGGGTGTGCGATGACCGTGCATTCGGCTCTTGGCAATGGCTTCCAGGAGGTCATCTACCAGAGGGCGCTTGCACTTGAAATTTCGGACGAAGGAATCTCCTTCAGTCGTGAACACGAAATGTCCGTCTCATACAAAGGCCGCACGATTGGCTCAAGGCGAGTCGATTTCCTGGTTGGAAATGTTGTCGCCGTCGAACTGAAAGCCGTCCTCCAGTTGGAGGACGTTCACTTGGCGCAGGCGGTTAACTACCTGGAGGCATACAACCTTGAAGTAGGGCTGCTAATAAACTTCGGCGCGCGAAGCCTTCAATTCAAGAGAATCTTGAATCGTGACTTCAGGCCGGGTTCCCATAGAGACTAGCGTCAGTGGAAAACTTAGAGGAATGAGAGCGAGGCGCAGTTGTCTGAACCATGATTCATCTGATTAGTGGATAGACTGTGATTCCAAAAACCCAGATTCAGGTAAATGAGGAAACCCCCATCTAACTGTTCAGACAGCCCTCCCCATCCAACAGTCATACAACCCGCAAGCCAGCCCTAGATCCTGCCCATCAGACAAATCAGACAAATCAAAGTTCAGACAGCCCGCCGACCATCACTAAACACTCTCCCTCTTCGCCGCCACCGCGAACAGGTGCGTCCGTCCCAGCCACAGCGCCATGACCGCAAGCAGTCCTGAAAACAGCACGCCGCTCACCGCGACCGCCACAACGCCGCTGATCGAATAGACATTCCCCGTCCCCAGGCTGCCCACGGCCGACGCCACGGCCACGCACGCCTCGCTCACACCCTGCACGCGCCCACGCTGCCGCGACCCCGCCAGCGCAGCCGAAAGCAACGCCGAACCAGCAATGTAGCTGAAATTCCAACCCAACCCCAGCAGAAACAGCGAAGCATACAACACCGGCAGCTCCGTCGACAGCGGCATCATGATCGCGGCCAGCACCTGCACCAGCGCCCCCGCGAAGATCATCGGCACGCGGCCCACGCGCGCTACAAGCCAGCCGCTGAGCCCCGACAGCCCGAACATCCCCAGCGTGTGCGCCATCAGCACAAACGAAATTGCCTTCGCATCGTAGTCCGCCCTGTTCATGTGCAGCGGCGTCACAACCATCAGCAGCGTCATCACCATCTGCCCGATCGCCATCGCCGCAATCGCGAGCTGCACGTCCGGCAATCTCAGCAGTTCCAGCACCCGGTTGAAACCCTTATTCTCTGCGCCCCTAGCCAGGTTCCCCGGCGAACCCTCCTCCCCTTCGCCGTGCGCCGTCCCGTCTTCAGCCCCATGCCCCAGCTGCGCCGCAAGGTCTTTCGGGTCCGGCCGCAGCGCCACCAGCAGCAGCACCAGCGCCAGCGCCATCACCGCCGCGCCCAGCCAGAACGGGCCGATATGCTCGTTGAATCCCCGGTCCCGCGCCGCGCTGACGGCCGGCTCCACAAGCAGCGGTCCGCCGACGGCGCCCACGGTCCCCGCGAAAACGATGATGCCGATCACCTTGGAACGCTGCGACAGGGGGAAGATCTCCGCCGCCGCGAAACGCGTCTGCTCCAGCGCCGCCCGGCCCACCCCCAGCAGCACCGCGCCGGTCAGGAAGAAGCCCAACGAGCCCGCCGTAATTGCCGAGGCCGAGACCAGCATGCCAAAGATCACGAACGAGAGCCCCGCGGCCAAACCGATCCGCCGCCCGGCCTTGTCCAACAGCCACCCCAGCGGATAGCCCGCGCCCGCGCGCCCCGCCATCGACAGCGCGTTCGGCAGCCCGATCAGCGGTATACTGCCGCTCAGCGAATACGAAATGATCGGCGTCAGCACAAAACTGGAGATCATCGCCGCGCTGTTCAGGCTGCTCACGACAAACAGTGTCAGCAACAGCCGAAACTGCACGCGGGACATTTCAGGCATGGGTAACGAGTCCTTCGCAGGTAGGGTGCGCCCGGCAGTACGCAGACCGGGCGCAATAGGGCCTGTGCTTTCGATGGCGTGCTGCCCATTGTAATCAGTCGGCACGCAAAGAGCAATTGCTGCGCCGTTTCACGCCGCATGTAAATTCCCTGAAATCGTGAATCGGCGCCGCCGCCAGCCAATCTCCAGGGATGCCCCTGCAAAAGCCCCACAAATCGCATATACTGTTTCCGCGAAGGAGCTACTTTGGCACCAGCCGTTTTCCGGTGCCGCGATGCAAACGAATTTTCTTTGGAATAGAATGGGTAATCAAGGCCGCTGTCACGCATTCGGGGCCGCTGCGCAAGGCGTGGAGTGCTTGAATGTCCAGAACGACGAGGCAGATAGGAATCCGCTCTTCGAACATCAGAAAGGAAAATTGGCGCGTCAATTCGCGTCATTGCGCGTCGTCTGACGACGACGCCAAACCGGTCCGGCTTGATCCAATCTTTGCAAATGGCGAGTCCTACATAGAGCCGTCCTCAAACGCAGAAAACTTGCCGTGAAGCCAGTCGAATCTGTTCCCGACGCGCTCGGATGCCAACGATTGATTCAAGATGCGACAAACGGAACCTTTGCGTTTTCGTACGTCTCAGATCGTCTCAGATCGTCTCAATGCGTCCAATTGCGACCATGCTCACCTTGCCCTTCAAACCTGCCTTTTCGGAGGACCTCCCTTTCGCGGACGCCTGGTTCCTGCGGTTTCGAGGCGCCTTTTCTGGCATTGATTCCATGCTAAACTGCCGGAAAAAATGGCACCGCCCCGACTTGACGGGACCATACCGGACTTGGCCGGACTTGACGCGACATGATTCGATCCCAGACGCCATTGCGCGGGCGCCTACGACTTTTCACGGCTGCAAACGGCACGACACAGCCGGCATTGCCCATTTCGGCCTCCTATTGGCCCTTCGCCCTGATCGCTCGACAGACCGCGGCGGCCCTCATCACCCCCCTCGACGCCAAACAAGCCGGCCGCGGAAACAGGCTAGGGGAGCAACTGAACTACCGGGCTTTTTTCTTGCCGCGTACTGCACGATGTGTTACCGTTTCACCAGCCTGCAATTTTCTTCCGAGACTTCCATTTCCGACCCGACCCGGCGCCCGCAAGCGGTCTGTACGCCACGCCCGCATGCCGGGTCCCCACCACCGCCCTCGCCGCACCGGCAGGACCTTTCCGGTTCACCAGCATAGAAGGAAAGCACGATGGCACCGAATGCAAAACCGAACATCATCCTTTTCGGCATCGACTCGCTGCTCGCCGACCACATGAGCTGCTACGGCTACGACAGGCTCACCAGCCCCTACCTCGACCGCTTCGCCAGCCAGGGTGTCCTATTCGAGAACACCTACAGCGCTCACATCCCAACCACCAGCGCCTACGCCTCGATGCTGACCGGCCTCGATGTTTTCTCGACCCAGGTGGTCGCCCTGCGCCACCAGGGCCCCCTGCGCCCTGAAGTGAAAACACTGGCAGAGATCCTGCGCGACGAGGGCTACCACACCGTCTGTGTCGGCTTCGACGGCAACCCCAGCAGCCGCGGCTTCGACGAATATCTCAGCTATCCGGCCTGGGGCTCCTGGGAAGAAGGCCGTCTGCCCAAGGCGCAGCTCCTCAACGAGCAAGTCCTACCCGCGCTCGACCGCCTGCTCGCCGCCGACAAGCCCTTCTTCCTCTTCCTGCGCCACATGGACCCGCACGCGCCCTACCTACCGCCCGAGCCCTACGAGCGTATGTTCTACCACGGCGACGAATGCGACCCGGCCAACAAGTCGATGGAGCCCGTCGTCGCCTTCAAGCCCTTCCGCGACTTCCTTGTCTCCTGGCTGCCGCCCGGCATCACCGACAAGGATTACGTCATTGCCCAATACGACGGCTCCATCGCCTACATGGACGCCGCCATCCAGTCGCTTTTCACCGCCCTCGAAGCCCACGGCGTCTTTGACGAGACCATCATCGCCATCAACGGCGACCACGGCGAGACGCTCTACGACCACGAGTGCTGGTTCGATCACCACGGCATCTACGACGTCGTCCTTCACGTGCCGCTGATGCTGCGCTACCCGCCTGAATTGCCCGCCGGCAAACGCATCGCCGGCTACAACCAGCACAAGGACCTCGTGCCGACCCTGCTTGAGTTGGCCCAGATCGACGCCGGCATCGACTTCGACGGCCGCTCGCTTCTGCCCATGATCGAAGGCAAGGTCGCCTCGCACGAGAGCGAAATCTACATTACAGAGTGCACCTGGATGCGCAAGCACGGCTGGCGCACGCCGCAGTGGAAGCTGATCCGCGCGCTCGAACCCGACTTCCACTTCAAACCGCCGGTCGAGCTCTACAACCTCGTCGAAGACCCAGACGAGAACAACAATCTGGCAACAGAGCTGCCCGGCGTTGTCGATGCCCTAACCGCGCGCATGGACGCCTGGATCAGCCAGCGCGAGGCAGCGACAGGGCTACCTAACCCGATTCACCACCAGGGCGACTGGCACGGCATCAAGGGCGTCGGCGCATTCAAGACCTCGCAGCAGGCCTACGATTCGCTCCACATCGGCGACGCCAGCGCCGCCCGGCGGCTCCAGGCCGAGTCGCGCAAGGTCGAAGAAGAGGAGTAAACGGAGAACCGCTGGATGGCACGCAAGGACAGGCCGGACATCGTCCTGCTCGGAATCGATTCGCTGCGCGCCAGCCGTATGAGCTGCTACGGCTACGGACGGCTGACCACGCCCCGCCTCGACCGCTTCGCATCCCAGGGCGTGCTCTTTGAGAACACATTCAGCCCCCACATTCCGACCACCAGCGCCTACGCCATGATGCTGACCGGAATGGACATCTTCACGACCCAGATGGTTGCGCACCGTCCAAAGGGCCCCCTGCGTTCCGAGGTGAAAACGCTCGCCGAAATCCTGCGCGAGCAAGGCTACAGAACCGTCTCGGTCGGCCTCTCCGGCCGGCCCAGCAGTCGCGGCTTCGACGAATACCTCAACTTCCCGCAGATGGGCTGCTGGTCCGAAGGTCGCGCGCCCAAGGCGCAGAGGCTGAACCAGCTCGCACTGCCCGCGCTCGACCGCCTCGTGGCCGCCGGCAGGCCCTTTTTCCTTTTCCTGCGTCACATGGACCCCCACTCGCCCTATTTGCCGCCGCAGCCCTTCGAGCGCATTTTCTACCACGGCAACGAGTGCGACCCAGCCAACCGTTCGATGGAACCTGTCCTTGCTTTCGACCCCTTCAAGAACACACTGATCGACATGTTGCCGCCCGGCATCAGCGACAGGGAATACGTGAACGCCCAGTACGACGGCGCCCTTGCCTACATGGACGCCGCCATCCAGTCGATCTTCACCGCGCTCGAAGCACTCGGCGTCGTTGACGAGACCATTGTCGCGGTCAACGGCGACCACGGCGAGGAGCTCGACGAACACGGCTACTGGTACGACCACCACGGCCTCTACGACAACAACCTGCACGTGCCGCTGATGCTGCGCTACCCGCCCAGGCTGCCCGCCGGCAAACGCGTGCCCGGCTACAACCAGCACAAAGACCTCGTGCCCACCCTGCTCGACCTCGCCGACATCGACGCCGGCATCGACTTTGACGGGCGCTCGCTGCTGCCCATGATCGAAGGACGCGTCGCCTCGCACGAGAGTGAAATCTACATCACGGAGTGCGCCTGGATGCGCAAGCACGGCTGGCGCACGCCCCAGTGGAAACTGATCCGCGCGCTTGAGCCCGATTTCCACTTCAAGCCGCCCGTGGAGCTCTACAACCTGGCAGAAGACCCCGGCGAGCAGCACAATCTGGCCGCCGAGCAGCCGGACGTCGTGGCCGCTCTCACGGCCCGCATGGACGCATGGATCAGCCGGCGCGAGGCGGCGACCGGGCTGCCCAACCCGATTCACCATCAGCCCGGCTGGCACGACGTCGAGGGCATCGACTATTTCACCAGCGCGCAACAGGCCTACGACAATCTGCGCATCGGCCGGCCAAGCCGGGAAGCGCTGCAGCGCCAGCGTGCGCAGGCGAATGCTACAGGAATCCACGAACCAGACTCGGCAGATCGGGCCGCGCCCGGCGCAGTCCCGCAGGCCGGCACGACCGGCCGCCTCACAACGGAGCGAAATTCATGAGACTTGGCGCAAATTCAGTACTTTTTGGCGGATATGAAATGGAGACCGCATTCCGCTGCATCGCCCTGGCCGGCTACGACGGTATCGAGCTCGCCGCCATCCCCCAGATGGCCGACCATCTCGACCCCGAACGCTGCCAAGAGCAGGTGGCCGAAGTGAGACGTCTCGCGCAGGACTACGACCTGGAGCTGCTCGCGATCGAACAGCCGCGGCGCGACATTGAGATCATGGAGCCGGTAATGCAGGCCGCGGCCGAATGCGGCATCCCCATCGTCAACGTCGGGCCCGGCGGGGAGTCCGGCAACGAGGAAAGTCTCGTCGAGACGATCGACGAGCTCGGCTCGCTCTCATTGCTGGCCGAGAAGTACGGCATCACCCTGTGCGTCAAGGCCCACGTCGGCGCCAGCATCTTCGACACGCCAACGACCCTGCGCGCAATGGAGGCGATCAACTCGCCCAGCTTCGGCATCGACATGGACCCCTCCCATATCCATCGCGCCAACGAGAATCCGGTCGAGGCCATCGCCGCCGTCATCAGCCGCGTAAGACACGTTCATATCCGCGATTGCAAAGGCCGCCAGCAGGGGCCGGGCAAACCCGAAACGCAGGCCAACGGCCGCGGCGACATCGACCTCGTCGGCTACGTCCGCGTGCTGCACGAGAACGGCTACGACGGTCCCCTCAATCTAGAGGTCATCGGCGCCAGGGAATACAGCCTCGAGCAGTGCTGCACCATCGCAGCCGAGAGTCGCGGCCACATGCAGGCCAGTCTGCAGGCCTGCGGCGCCCGCTGACCCGCCGCTGCAATTCAACCTCCGAGAACGGCCAACTGTCCGAGTCCCTGGAGCGCAAGGAGAACACCATGCTAACGACAGCGCAGGTAGAGCAGTTTCACGCCAACGGCTTCCTCAACGGCGGCCGGCTGCTGACCGACGGGGAGGTCGAAACGCTGCGCGCCGAGGTCATGCGCGTCATCGACGAAAGGGAGCGCACCGACATTCCCCAGCCCGTACACGTGCGCAATATGAGCCGCGACGACAGCCGCGCCGTCTGGCAGATCGTTAACATCTGGCAGGCCAGTGGGCCCTTCCATCAGCTGATCAGCCGCGACGACATCACCACCGCCATCGCTCAGCTTACCGGCGCCGGCGAATTGCGGATTTGGCACGACCAGATCCAGTACAAACCGCCGCAGACCGGCGGCACGACCCACTGGCACCAGGACGCGCCCCTCTGGCCGATCATCCGACCGATGACCGAGGTAACGGCCTGGGTCGCGCTCGACGACGCCGACGAGGCCAACGGTTGCATGTCGATGGTGCGCGGTTCCCACAAGTGGGGCGACAACATCGAGTATCTGAAGCAGCTGGAGGCGATCAACGCCATGCCGACCGAGCACGAAGGCCGTCCGCTGCGCGTGGCCAGCTGCCCGGTGAGAAAGGGAGAAGTCCACTTTCACCACTCGCTCACCTGGCACGGCTCCCACAACAACACCAGCGACCGGCCGCGGCGCGCCATCGCCCTCCATTACATGACCGGCGAGACCCGTTACGTCGCCAGCGGCGAACATGTCATGAAGCAGTACGTCGAGGTCGCGGACGGTGAACAGCTGCGCGGCAGCTACTTCCCGCAGGTATATCCGAACGCGTGAGCGGCACAACACAGATGACCCGATCTCTCACAGCTCGCGATCTTGAGTTCGCAGCTTTCAGCGGGAGCCTTCCCAAATGATCCGTATAGGCATCGTCGGCTGCGGCCGCATCCTTAACGCCCACCTGCAGGGCTACCGCCTCCTGCGCGAGGCCGGCTGCGACGACTTCCGCATCACCGCGCTCTGCGCCCGCAACCGCGACGACGCGCTCATGTTCCGCAAGCGGGGTGAAGGCCCGCCCCCGCGCGCCGCCGTCCTGCCCCCTGAAACGGGCGACCCGCTCGCCGCGCCGCACATCTATCTCGACGATTTCCAGCCCGACACCGAAGTCGCGGCATTCAGGGACTACCGCGAAATGATCAATGCCGGCGGGGTCGATGCCGTCAATGATTTCACCACCCTCTCGATGCACCACCAGATCGGCGCAGCCGCCTTCGATGCCGGCCTCCACCTGCTCGTGCAGAAGCCGCTGGCCATCTCGGTAGCCGCGGCCCGCCTGCTCGTGGAAATGGCGAAGGCAAATGGGCTTACACTCGGCCTCTTCGAAAACGTGCGCCAGGCCGAAGCGACCCGCGCCGCGGCCTGGGCCATCGAACAGGGCACGATCGGCGACCTCCAACTCGCGCTCTTCGGCGGCATCGGCGGCCTCTGGTCCCCCGACAAGATCGTGGCCGAGACGCCCTGGCGCCATCGCAAACTTGAGGGTGCCGGCGGCGGCGCAATCGATATCGGCGTGCACGTCATGCACTGGGTGCGCTACGTCTGCGGCGAAATCGCCGCGGTCAGCGGGACGGTCCGCACATTCGAGCCGCTCCGCCACCTCTACGGCGACCCGGAAACCGGCGAATCGGTCGAAGCCGGCGTTGACGACACCTACCTCGCCACAGTCACCTGCGAGAACGGCGCCCTCGCCCAGCTGATGTGGTCGTGGGCAACTCACGGCGAGGAGACGCCGATCCCCGGCGCGCCCGTCTTCTACGGCAGTCGCGGCTGCATCAAAGGCGGCGAGATCATTGATGACGACGGCAACCGCCGCGATCTACTGCAGACCTTCTGGAACGAAGCCGAGGCCGGGCTGCTCGACAGGCTGTTCCCTGTCGTCGGGCCGGCCGCCACCCGACTGACCGACCCGTTCGCCATCCAGCAATACGACTGGCTGCGCGCAATTGAAGGCGGCGGTCAGCCGGAAACCGACGGCGAAGAGGGACTGCGCGACCTGGCCGCCGCTTTTGGCATGATCGAGTCGTCGTTGCTGCAGCGCACGGTCAGCATGGATGAGCTGCTCTCGGGCGCAGTCCGCGGCTACCAGCAGGAGATCGACGAATACTATGGATTGACCTAGCCGCCACATTTGAGCGCCCTGTACGCTGCCCTCGCATTCAGGATTTCGAATGGGTCCTCTGGCAGAAAGTGAAAGACAGCGCCCGATACGTCAAAATTGTGGAATGGTCGGAAGAAGACCAATGCTACGTCGGCAGCTGCCCGGGTCTGTTCTATGGCGGATGCCACAGAGATGACGAGCAAGAGGTCTCTTCTGAACTCTGTCGCATTGCCGAAGAAACGGTTGCGCTTTACGAACGTGACGGGCGGCCGCTGCCAGTTCCGACGGCTGGCAGAGACTATGCAAAAAAATGCTCGAAGTTGCATGATGTGAAAGCTGTTCCATCTAGTGCCAAAGGCCGCCCAGTTGAGGGTGCAGGAGCGGCCCCCGGATTCACCATGAACCGAGTCTTGGAGAAAGCCTGATGCGACGTGTAGGAATCGTTGGGGCCGGCGGCATTTCTAGAACGCACGCCGACCGCTGGCTGCAGATGCCGGGAATCGAACTGGCCGGCTTCTTTGACATCGCCGGAGAAGCAGCCCAGCGCGCGGTCGAAGTTTTCGGCGGCAGAGCCTTCGGCACATTGCTCGAACTCTTCGACGCCGTCGACTATGTCGACGTCTGCACGCCCGGCACAGCACACGCCGGGCCGGTCATCGCCGCGCTCGAAGCCGGGCTGCCTACCGTCTGCGAAAAGCCCCTCGCCAGCTCTGTCGCCGACTGCGAGCGGATGGTGGAAGCGGCCGAGCGAACGGGCACGCCCCTCTTCGTCGCGATGGTCGTGCGCTTCTTTCCCCAGTTCGCCAAGGCCAAGGAGGTGTTGGACAGCGGCGCAATCGGGGCTCCCGGCGTGATCCGAACCGTCCGCAGCGGCAGCTACCCCGACGCCGGCTCGGCCTGGCGCAAAGGCCTGGCCATCACCAGCTACTACGCCGACTTCGCACAGAGCGGGGGCGTCCTGCTCGACCTCTGCATCCACGACATCGACTACCAGCGCTGGTGCTTCGGCGAAATCGAACGCGTCTTCGCCCGCGGCATGATGTTCGCCGGCAAGGAGCCAGTCGACCACGCCCTGCTCACCCTGCGGTTCGCCAGCGGCGCTGTCGGCCACATCGAAGGCAGCTGGGCCTACCCACGCGGCCGCTTCAACCTGCGCATCGAAATCGCCGGCTCCGGGGGCATAATCGAGTGGGACTCGCGCGCCCGCGCGCCGGTCGAACTCGCGCTCTCCAACGGGGACGGCAAGCTGACGGCTTCCGGCAGCTCGCCCACCGCCCCCCAGGACGATCCCTACTATGCCGAGCTGGCCCACTTCGTCACCTGTGTCGAGGCAAATGAGCCCTTCCTGGTCTCCCCTTACGACGGACTCATGGCGGTCAAGATCTCGCGCGCCGCGATCGAGAGTCTGGAGAACGGCAAGCCGGTGACAATTGGATGAGTAACCGGCTTGTACACCGCAATCCTGTAAGAACGCGCCGGCAGCACGAACCATTGAGGTATCGAATCGAATGACTGAACGATCCAACCGTACGGGCAACCAAAACTCTTTCCAAAACACTACAATTGATTCCCCAGCCGATGTCAGGCTTGGCCTCTTCAGCTTCGCGCACATGCACGCGGCCAGCTATCTCCATTTTCTTGCCCCCATGGCGGGCGTAATGCTGGCCGGCATCTACGACGACAACCCGGAGCGCGGGCAGCAGTTCTCGAGCCAGTGCGGTATTCCCTACTTCGAGCAGCCCGGCAACTTGCTGGACGAGGATCTCGATGGCGTGGTCATCTGTTCGGAGAATGCGGCACATGCCCCACTCGTGTTGCAGTCCGCCGGCCGGGTGCGCGCCATCCTCTGCGAAAAACCAATCGCCACCACCGCCGCAGACGGCCTGGCGATGATCGATCGTTGCCGCGAGACCGGGACCAAACTGCAGATTGCCTTTCCCATGCGCTACTCCCCGCCCGTGATTGAGCTGAAGCAGCGGCTCGACACGGGACTGCTGGGCGAAATCTACAGCGTCAAATGTACCAACCACGGCTCCATGCCGGGCGGCTGGTTCGCAGACCCTGAGCTTGCCGGCGGGGGTGCAGTCCTCGACCATACGGTGCACGTGATCGACCTGCTGCGCTGGTTGTGGGATACCGAAGTCGAGGAGGTCTACGCCGAGGTTGGCTATGAGCTCCTCCATCCCGGGCTCGGCATCGACGACGCCGGCCTGCTCAGTTTCCGTCTCGCAAACGGCGTATTCGGCACGCTCGACACAAGCTGGTCGCGCCCGCCAAGCTACCCCACCTGGGGCGACGTGAAGCTTGATGTCCTCGGAGAAAAGGGTCTGATCAGCGTCGACGCCTTCGAGCAGAACCTTCAGGTCAGCTCTGACGAGGCGGGCAAGACATCCTGGGTAAACTGGGGCAGCAGCGGCGACCAAGGGCTGGTGGCCGACTTCGTCGCCATGATCCGTGAAGACCGCGAGCCCTTCATCAGCGGCGAGGACGGCCAGGCCGCGCTCGAGGTCGCGCTGGCGGCCTACGAGTCCGCGCGCCGCGCCGAGCCGGTCCAGTTGTCGCTTTAGAGCCAGCAATATGAGCCGGAATGCAGCCCAACGGGCGCGCGAGATCCTGGAGAGGAATCCACTCTTTTTCGACACCGAGACGACCGGGCTCGGGGCCACCGACGAGATCGTCGAAGTCGGCATCGTCGACGCGCAGGGAAACACCTTGCTGGACAGCCTTGTCCGTCCTGTTTCCCGCATCCCCTACGAAGTCATCGCCGTGCACGGCATCACCAACGAGTTGGTGCGCGGCGCCCCAACCTGGGAAGAAGTCTGGCCCGATGTGAAGGCCCTGTTCGCCGGCCGCACCGTAGGCATCTTCAACGCCGATTTCGACCTGCGCATGATGCGCCAGTCGCACGAGCGTCACGGTCTCGATTGGCAGCCGATGGGTGGGAACGCCTTCTGCGTGATGAAGCTCTACGCCCGCTTCTACGGCGAACGGCTCGGCATTCGCAACGCCAGGTGGCAGGGCCTGCAAAAGGCGGGACGGCAGTGCGGGATCCCCAGCCAGAACGCGCATCGCGCCGCGGCCGATGCCCGCCTGGCCAGTCAGATTCTCCGGCACATGGCGCGCTCAGGGCAGTCCGGCTGAAGTACCTTGCTAGACGCGCGGCAGACGCAGATGAATGAGCCTTTGGCCGAGTTCCTCAAAGGCCGAACTCCTCTGGCAGAAGAAGAGATTGTCTGGTCGGGAGGCGGACTCAGGCTGGTCCAGACCCGCTCCACGTACGCCCTCGAGAGGAAGGCGTCTCCACCCTTGCAGCTGGTTACCTCAGTCAGGGCAGTGCTGCAACGCGGCTCAGACATCATGGTTGTCCGGGACCCTGCCGGCTGTCACATCGTTCCCGGCGGACGTCTAGCCGACGGAGAAGGGCTGCTGGATGCCTTGGAGAGGGAGCTGCTGGAAGAAACGGGCTGGACCGTCCGATGCGAACCGGCCCTATTTGCCATGTTCCACTACGACATTCACTCTTCCAAGCCCGATGGATATCCCTACCCTTACCCCGATTTCTTACAGCTGATCTATCAGGCAGAGGCTGGCAGGTTCGATTCTGGATCGAAGGAGGTCGACGGATACGAGCTGGAAGCGGGATTTCGGGCGCGCAGCGCGGTCAAGAGGTTGTCTTTGTCGAGTGGTGAGAAGGCGTTGCTCAATTTGGCAGGAAAGAAATGAGCCTCGACCGAATGTGTCCTGCCCCCTGTAAATCGAAGAAGGGTGGCGCTATCCTAGCACAGCGACGGGAATCGCGGCCGGCCCTGCCCCAGAATAGGTACTCATCGCTATGGAAATGAAACAGATTTAGCGGTCCTACTTGCCCGGTTTCGGTCAGTGGTTCAGGAGAGCCGGTGCAGTTCTTCCAGCAACCTGTCCGTTTGGTCGGGACGGCCCACGGAGATGCGGATGCAGTTTTGGAGGCCGGGCTTCTGATAGTAACGAACGAGGATGCCGCGCTCTTCGAGCGCAAGTTTTAGCGCGGCCGCGTCACCGTCCTCTCTGCTGCGGAATCCCTCTACCGAGCACAGAACGAAATTGGCGTTCGAGGGGTAGGGTGAGAGATAGGGAACGTCCTGTAGCGCGCTCTGGAGCCGGTCCCGTTCCGCCCTGATCTTCTGTACGATCGCCGTCATTTGGTCGGCGTACCGCAGGCTGGCCAGACCGGCCACCGTGGCGGCAACATTTACGTTGTAAGGCTGCTTGAAGCTCCACAGATAGGGCATAAACCACTCGGGAATGATGCCGTAACCAAGCCTAAGTCCGGCAATTCCGGCCGATTTGGAAAAGGTCCGCAGGACGACCAGGTTGTCGTGCTTCAGAACCCAAGGCGAACGGCTCTTCTCCAGGGCGAACTCGACATACGCTTCATCCAGCACGACCATCAACGGTAGTTCGAGCAGGCGCAACAGGTCGTCGTCCGGCAGCCACGTTCCGGTAGGGTTATTAGGTGAGGTGAGGAACAGCAGCTTGGGCGCTGCCTTCCCATGAGCGCGGCTTTCAGCATTGCAGAGATTACAGATTGCATCGACGTCTACGTGAAATCCATCCTTCCGCCAGACCTCGATCACCTTGCCGCCGACCAGCTTGGCGTCGAAGCTGTACATGCCGAATGTGGGCGGCGTGTTGATAACGGCGTCGCCGGGAACAAGAAACAGGCGACAGATATTGTCGAGCAACTCGTCCAGGCCGTGGGTTGCCAGGATCTGCTCGACCGGCACTTTCGCTCTTGACGCGCCGCCTGCCACGTCGGATCCGCCGCCGACACCCCGTTGCTCGTCTTCCAGGTGGACCGCGAGCGCCTCGCGCAGTTCGGTCTGTTGCGGGTCGGGGTAGATGTGGTAGTAGGCGTAATCGGCCAGCGCCTTGGCAACCGCCGGATGCGGGCCGTAGGGGTTTTCGTTGGCGTCAAGCTTGACGATTTCAGAGGCCGGGATTCCCAGCTTGCGGCTGAGAACCTCGAAAGGCTGAATCGGAGTATACTCCTCCAGCCCGGCAAGCAACGGATTGAGCAATGATTGCATCCTGGCGGCATCCATCTTCAGAGTTGGTCCTCTCGTAGCGATTGAGTGTTGAGGCGTCTGTGCACGGCCGAGGCGTGGCCTCCCAGACCTTCCGTTCGGGCGAGGGTCTCCGCGGCCGGGCCTATCTTTTCCAACGCGCTCTCGTTGAGTCCGATTATGCTGATCAACTTGCTGAAGTCGGTCACATTCACGGGACTGGCGAAGCGGGCCGTCCCGCCGGTCGGCATTACGTGGCTCGGCCCCGCGGTGTAATCACCCAACACCTCAAAGCTGCGTTCGCCGAGGAATAACCCGCCCGCATTCTGCACGTGATCGACCCAGCGCCACGGGTCCTCGACCAATAAACAGAGGTGCTCGGGCGCGTATTCGTTCGCCAGTGCGAAGGCGTGCGGCAGCGTCTCGGTGACGACAATACCGGCGCTGCGGGCAAACGTTGCGCCGGCAATCGACGCCCGTTCCAGCTCCTCCAGCTGGGCATGTACGGCCGCCTGCACCTTCTTTGCCAGCGCCCGGCTGGGCGTCAGCAGCACGGCGCTGGCCAGCACGTCGTGTTCGGCCTGCGCCAGCAAGTCCGCCGCGGCCATCTCAGGATCGGCACCGCCGTCAGCGACGATGACCGTCTCGGTCGGACCTGGCAATCCGTCGATGCCGACAAGGCCAAACAGCTGCCGCTTCGCCAGCGTGACGAACAGGCTGCCCGGGCCGCAAATCTTGTCAACGGCCGGAACTTTCTCTGTGCCGAAGGCGAGGGCAGCGACTGCCTGCGCGCCGCCGGCCGTGTAGACTGCGTCCACGCGCGCCACCGCGGCCGCAGCCAGCGTAACGCTGCTTGGCAGCCCTGTCTCTTTCTGAGGCGGCGTTACGACGATGATCTCAGGCACATTGGCGACACGCGCTGGAATCGCCGTCATCAGAAGCGTGCTGGGCAGGGGCGCTGTGCCACCCGGAACGTAGATGCCGACACGGTTGATGGGCCTCACCAGCTGGCCGACGGTGCCCTCTTCGTCGTTCTGGATCCAGCTCTGGTTGGGCTGCCTGCTGTGAAATCGCTCGATCCGCTCGGCCGCCAGAACAAGGGCGTCATAGACTTCGGGACCGACTTTGGCAGAAGAACGCAGAACGGATTCCGGATCAACACGCAGATCGTCAACGCGTACGCCATCCAGCTTCAACGTCCAATCCTGTACCGCGGCGTCGCCCCTCGTGCGTACGTCGGCTAGAATACGGCGCACGCCTTCATCCGGTCCAATGCGCTCGCCGAATATGCGTTCATTCCTGTCCAACATCTCGTCCGGGACTTCGAAGGAATCCCACGGCTGTCGCCGAAGAATCGATCGCCGGGCGGATTCAGGATCGAGGATGGGGAATTCGCGTGTCATGGATAATTCCTGGGCGGGTAGCGATCGGTGAGCTGCTCGGCCTGCTCACTGACGAAGGCGCTCCGCGTCCTCCATCCGGCCCAAAACTACAATGATGTCCTCTTCCTTGATTCGAAATCCTGCGCTGGGGCTGACGATCAGATCATCCCCGCGGCGAACGGCAATGACCGTCAGCTCGTAACGTTGACGCAAGCTGAGTTCCTCCAGTGAGTGTTCCCACGTGCTGGGCGGCGCCAGCAGCTCGACGACGCCGACATCATTGCTCACCTCAAGGTAATCCACCAGATGATCGATGGCCATTTTGCGGCCAAGCCTTCGACCGGCCTCGTGTTCGGGCAGTATAACCTCGTGCGCGCCCACCTTGAGCAGGATCTCGCGCTGTGTGACAGTCAGGGCCTTTGTGATCACCCGTTGGACGCCCAATTGGCGCAGGAGTACCGTTGCAAGCAGATTGTTCTCAAAATCGGTGCCGATGCAGACCAGGCCGGTGTCGAATGTTTCCACTCCGACCTGGCGCAGCGCGTCGATGTTGGTCGCGTCCAACTGGACTACGTGGGGCAACTCCCCGCTGAGCGCTTGTACCCGGTCGTGGTCCGAGTCTATCGCCAGTACAGAGCAGCCGTGCTCCACGAGCGTCGTCGCTACGGCCGTGCCAAAGCGCCCCAATCCGACAACAACAAACTCCGAATTACGGCGATTGCGTGTGAAGGGGGAAGGCGGGGCATTTCCGTTCCCTTCTTTGCTCGCGCCAGAATCATGGGACGGCGCGGCCTGTTGTGCCGAAAGTGGAGAGACGCGCCGGAAGAGACTGCCGAGCCAGCGGACCAGCGACACTACAAACTCCTTGACGGAGGGAACACAGTAGCCGTCGGGTACGCGCCAGGCAAATCGGGTCTGACTGCGCTTTGCAGACTGAGCACTGCCTCTGCCGTCTTCACAAGCCTCCATTCAAGAATGAGGCGGTCGGCCAAGACTTCCAATCTCGTCAATGTGGCTGCATTATAGCATAGCCACATTGCCTTCACCTTTTCAAACCCGCCTTATCGTGATACCATTCGCCGGTATTGACAGCCGCAGATTTCCGGCGGCTATAGTTTCAGCCGAGCCGGGAATCCTCCGAAACGGTGCACGTTTCATGAGTCAGGCAAGAGTGAATCTGCAGCGGCCCTTCTTTTCCGAAAAGAGGCGGACATTCCTTGAAAGCGGGGGACTGCGCGCCTCGCTATTTCGCTTTGACAGCGGCGTCGAGGCTGTGTTGTTTGAAAACGGCGCCAGTGAGCTGGTGATGCTGCCCTTTCAGGGACAGCAGATCTGGTCCGCTACTTTTGGCGGACGGAACGTGACCATGAAGTCGATGTTCAGCCAGCCGAACCCGACAACCGACTATGTGCGGACGTATGGAGGGTTTCTTTTGCATTGCGGGTTTACGGCGATGGGCGTTCCCTCTGCAGAGGACGAGCACGCGCTTCACGGAGAGCTGCCGAATGCTCCGTTTCAACAGGCCTGGCTTGTTCTTGGCAGCGATGAAGGTGGTGAATACATTGGTTTGGGCGGCCAGTACCAGCACACGGTTGCTTTTCAGTACAACTATTCGGCGAGGCCGTTGGTAAAGCTCTACACCGGCGCAAAGGAAGTCCAGGTTTCCATCGCTTTCCGTAATTGCAAAGAGACGCCCATGGAGTACATGTATATGGGCCACGCAAATTACCGGCCTGTCGACGGCGGGCGGCTCGTCTACAGCGCGCGGGTCTCACCTGAGTCGGTGCGCGTACGCCGGAGCATTCCCAGCCACGTCAGCCCGGGTCCCGACTACTTGAAGTTTCTCGGACGACTGGGCGAGGCACCTGAAGGGCATCACTTGCTAGACGCTTCCCTTTCCTTCGACCCCGAATTGGTCTTCAGCATCGACTACGGGGCCGACGCGGACGGTTGGGCCCATACATTGCAGGTGCATCCCGACGGCAGCGCGGACTACGTGCGGCACCGCCCCCAGCAGCTACCGGTGGGCGTCCGCTGGATAAGCCGGACCCCGGACCAGGACGCCCTGGGCCTGGTCCTGCCCGCCACCGCGGGAGCCGAAGGCAAGGCCGCCGAACGAGAACAGGGGAATGTGAAGGAGCTGGCCGGAGGCGCCGAGTGGCGCTGCGACTATCATTTGGGAACTCTCGACACCGGTGAAGTTGGCGCGGTGGAGGAGAAGATCAGCGAGATTGTCGGGAATGCTGGTAATTAAGGTCGGCGGCGGCAAGGAACTGGATATCGACGCCATCGTTAACGACATCGTCGCGCTACGCGAGGAAGGCCGCGAGCTGGTACTGGTCCACGGCGGCGCGGAGACGACCAACGAGGTCGCCGAAGCGCTGGGCCATCCGCCACAGTTTGTGACCAGCGAAAGCGGATTCGAGAGCCGACGCACCGACCGCCGTACGCTGGAGATTTTCGAAATGGTCTACTGCGGCCAGCTCAACAAGATGTGGGTGGAAAAACTTCAGCTGGCGGGCGTAAACGCAGTCGGTCTCAGCGGCCTGGACGGACGCATATTCGAGGGCAGGCGTAAGGAGAGGCTGCGTGTGCGTGTGAACGGGCGGCGGATCGTTCTCAGGGACGATTGGACGGGTACGGTTGAGCGGGTAAACGTCGAGCTGCTTCGCATGCTACTTGGTGCAGGATACCTGCCAGTGTTGACCGCGCCGGGAGCTTCCGACAAAGGGGAGGCAATCAACGTGGACGGCGACCGCGCCGCGGCGATGGTAGCCGCCGCGCTCGGCGCGCAGGCACTTGTGATCCTTTCCGATGTGCCCGGCCTGCTGCGCAACTTCCCGGACGAATCGACGCTCATTCGCGAGATTCCCCGCGCCCGGGCCGACGAATTCATGCAGTTCGCAGCAGGTAGAATGAAGAAGAAGGTCATGGGCGCGGCAGAAGCCGTTTCCGCCGGCGTGCAACGAGTGATCTTCGCCGACGGACGAATTGGTGGGCCGATTCGAGCGGCCCTAGACGGAAACGGAACACAGATCGTCTAGACTGGTTGGTCGAAAATCATGGTCCTGAAAGAGCAGACCGCAAAAACAGAACATGCCGTACACAGTACGCAGCTATACGAATCCGGCGTAGTGCCCCGACGCGGGGAGACGGTGATGGTTGCCGGCGAGGGCTGCTGGATGATCGACAGCGAAGGTCGGCGCTATCTGGACATGACCTCTTCGCAGGGCGTGGCCATGCTCGGCTACGATCACCCGGCGCTGACGGCGGCATTGCAACAGCAGGCGAGCCGACTGCATGCGTGCCCGAACTTTTTTCACAATGACATGCGCGGGGCCTTTCTGCAGGAGCTGATCGCGGTTACCCCGCCTCACATGACGCGTGCGTTCCTTGCCAATAGCGGTGCGGAGGCGATCGACGGTGCAATCAAGTTCGCGCGCCTTGCGACGAGGCGGACGGGGATAGTGGCTGCGCGCAACAGCTTTCACGGGCGTACGGTGGGCGCGCTGTCGGTTACGTGGAATCCGAAGTACCGGCGAAAATTTGAGCCGCTGCTTCCCGACGTAGACTTCATTCATTTCAACAGTTCAGATGGGCTTGATGGGGCAGTGAGCGACCGTACGGCCGCGGTCGTGCTTGAGGTCATCCAGGCTGAAGGCGGCGTCCACGTTGGCGACGCCGACTTTCTGGCTGCGGCCCAGCGCGTTTGTCGCGAACGCGGCGCGCTCCTGGTTGTCGACGAAGTCCAGACCGGCTTCGGACGCACGGGCCGCTGGTTCGGCTTCGAGCATTACAACCTGGAACCGGACATCATCGCACTGGCCAAAGGGCTTGGGGGAGGCTTCCCGATGGGCGCCGTCGTCTACAGCGATACGGTGCAGGAGAGCCTTTTTTCGGGTGCCCACGGCAGCACATTCGGCGGCAATCCCCTTGCCTGCGCGGCCGGCGTCGCGGCACTGGGCGTGTACCGCGACGGATTGATCGAGCAGGCGGAGAGGGCCGGCTGCCGTCTACGGGAGGCGCTGGAGGCGGCTATCGGCGGACGCAAAGTCGTGCGCGAAATTCGCGGTCGAGGGTTGATCATCGGCGTCGACTTGCGCACCAAGGCGGTTCCCTTTCTAAAGACGCTGATGGAAGAGCACGGCGTGCTGGCCCTACCGGCAGGCTCTACCGTCCTGCGGCTGCTGCCTCCTTTGATTATTCGAGACGACGAGATCGACCTTGCAGTGGAGGCAATCGCGTCAACCCTGCCCGCTTAAGCTTTTTCCGGGCATCTTAGAGGCACGTAAAGGAGTGCAAGATGAGAATTTTCGTAACAAGCGTTGTTGTTGAAGACCAGGCACGGGCGCTGGACTTTTACACAAACATTCTTGGCTTTGTCGAAAAGACAAATATTGAGGTTGGGGAGTACAGGTGGCTCACCGTCGTATCGCATGAAGACCAGGAGGGAACGGAGCTCCTCCTGGAACCCAACGCAAACGCCGCCTCACAGGAGTTCCAAAGGTCAATCTTTGCGCAGGGGATTCCCGCAACTATGTTTGCCGTCGATGACATTCAGGGGGAGTATGAACGGCTCGTCAGCTTGGGCGTCGAGTTCACTGTTGAGCCGACCGACTATGGCGACTACTCCATTGCTATTTTCAAGGATACCTGCGGAAACCTAATCCAAATCATTCAGCAATAGCTGGCGCCCACTCTCCAATTCGAGTCAATTGGATGCCAGATTTCTGACCATCTGGTGATAAGAGGCGATAATCAGTTTAGGAGGCTTTCTTGGGGGCGGGGCGTAGACTTCGACGTCGAGCCAGAAAATGAAGTTCAGGTGTGCGTAAGGGTGACTTCAGCAGTTTAAGCAGCAAATGGGACCGCCTTCTACAGAAAATGTTGGTCCAAGACGCCAGTTCAGGAGTCCTATCATGAGTGAAGCGCAGCAGAATGGGTCCCAGATGCCAGGCGGCGCGGGAGCAGCCAAGGGCGGAAGCGGACCTGAAGAAAAGTTGCACGATGTAGTCGTAATCGGAAGCGGACCGGCGGGATGGACAGCGGGGCTGTACGCGGCGCGTGCGAACCTTGAACCATTGCTGATCACCGGCGACGACTACGGCGGCCAGGTCAGCATAACCTACGAAGTCGAAAACTATCCCGGGTTTCCAGAGGGCTTGAGCGGCCCGGACCTGGTCGAAAAGTTCAAGGCACAGGCCGAACGATTCGGCTGCACAGTCTCCTACGATCACGTCAGCGAAATCGTGGTTGACGAGCATCCATTCACCGTTCGGACCGCGCAGAGCAAGGAGTACAAGACAAAGTCTTTGATCCTTTGTACAGGAGCCCGGCCGCGGTTCCTGGAGGTCCCAGGAGAGCAGGAGTATACCGGCAAGGGTGTCAGCTACTGTGCGACGTGCGACGGCTTCTTTTTCCGCGGCAAAGAGCTTGTCGTTGTTGGTGGAGGTGACAGCGCGCTCGAAGAGGGGCTATTCCTGACCAAGTTCGCCACAAATGTGCGCATCATCCACCGCCGAGACGAGCTGCGCGCCAGCAAGATTTTGCAGGACCGGGCGTTCGCGCATGACAAGATCGACTTCGTTTGGAACACAGTCGTCACGTCGATCAGCGGCAATGAGAACGGTGTTGTCTCCGGCGTCACGACGCAGGACACCCTCAACGGGTCTCAGAGCCACATCGATACCGACGGTGTCTTTGTCTACATCGGCCACATTCCCAATAACGAGCTCTACCACGGCAAACTGGACCTCGACGAAGACGGCCACCTTATTGCCGATCCCATGACGCGCACGAACATTCCAGGTGTTTTCGCTGCCGGTGAAATCGCCGACAAGGTCTTCAAGCAGGTTGCAACCAGCGTTGGACAGGGTTGCGCAGCAGCCATGCAGGCTGAGAAATTCCTGGCTTCGCTCGAGGCTGTTGGCCTACCAGACCTGAACGAGGACCCGCGCGCCTGGCCTGTCCCCGGCGTCCCGGAAAGGGCGCCCGAGCTTATGGCCGCCGACTGAGAAGAGCTGCTCACTCTCCCGGCCCGGCCTTTGTTGAATGAATCGGGGGCATTGAACGGATCTGTTCGAACTCGGAGGTTTCCGACATAGCACGAGAGAGCAGATCCGCCGTGCCGCCCCGAACCACCTCGCCATCTGATCTCCATCCCTCACCGGCGCTTGCTCGCAGCGCCTCTCTTCTCTCATTGGGCGCGATTGCCAGCCGCCTTCTCGGTCTCGTGCGAGACATGGTGATCGCAGGCTATTTTGGCGCTTCCGGCCTTGTCAGCGCCTTTGCCGTAGCCAGCAGCGTGCCGACGATGCTCTATGACTTTCTTGTCGGCGGCATGTTGAGCGCGGCCCTCGTTCCCGTTCTCAGCGACTATGCCAGGCCCGGCCGCGGCGGTGGGAAGGGACCGGATCGGGCCAGCGATGCGCGGCCCCGGCCCAGCCCTGAACTGGTGCGTTTGTTCGGTGCGCTGCTCAGCCTGGCCTCAGTGACGCTGGCCGCGATCGTTCTGATTCTGTTGGTCTTCGCGCCGCAAGTGGCAGGCGTCCTGGCAGGGGGATTCGACAGGTTTGACCCGGCGCTGCTGCCTCTGACGACCCGTCTGGTCAGGCTGATCGCGCCGGTCGTCTGGTTCTTTTCGATGGCCGGGCTACTGACCGCCGTACTCTACTCGCTCCAGCGCTTCAGTATGCCGGCCATTGCAACCGCGGTATACAATCTCGGGATCGTGGTGGCGGCACCCTTACTGGCCGGGCGGATCGGCATCGCCAGCTTGGCGGTCGGCGTGCTGGCCGGTGGTATCGTGCAGTTCGGACTGATGGCGTGGGATGTACGCCGCGCCGGGCTGCGATTCAGCGTGCAGTGGAGCCACCCGGCGCTGGGGCGCATCGTCCGCCTTTATCTGCCGATTGCGGCCGGCCTGGTAGTCGCCCAATTCCAGGTCGGTCTGGACAGGCGTCTGGCCAGCGGAACTGGCGTCGAAAGCATCGCATGGATGCGCAACGCGACCACCCTCCAGCAGCTCCCCCTGGGCATCGTCAGCGTCGCCATCGCGCTGGCGGCTCTTCCCCGACTTAGCCAGCTGTTCGCCGAGGGAGACGAGGGCGGTTATCGCAGGACTCTCGGCGAAGGGATGCGGATGGTACTCGTTCTCATCGTTCCTGTACTGGTAGGGTTATGGCTTCTGGCGGAGCCGACCGTGCGGCTCCTGTTTGAGCGCGGGGCGTTCACTGCGGCAGACACGGCGCAGGTGGTGAGGGCGCTGCGCGTTTATCTCTTTGGTGCGCTCTTCGCGGCCATCGACTTCCCTCTGAACTACGCGTTTTACGCGCGCAACAATACACTTTTGCCTGCTCTTGTCGGGGTCCTGAGCGTGCTCGTCTACGGGGTGGTCGCGTTGGCGCTGGTGGAGGGACGGGGATTCCTCGGCCTTGTCTGGGCGGACACGGCCAAACAGGCCGCGCACGCGCTTGTCATGCTTGCCTTCCTGGCCTGGACTATCGGGGCGATACCTCGACAGGTGTTGGGTGAGAAGGATGACATGGGCCGGATCCACACGCTGAGGCGTGTGCTTGGTCCGACTGCAAGTACGATCCTCTCGATTACGGTTGCGGCGGGAGCAATGGCTGCGGTCGCTGCCGCGTTGCTGTCATTACTCAGCAGTCCAGGTACCCCTACGCTGGCGAGCGATCTGCTCGCACTCTGCGTTGCCGGCGGGAGCGGGGCGCTTGTCTACGCTGGCGGGCTGCTTCTCGCAGGTCAGCCGGAGGCGCGGCGGTTGTGGCAAGTCGCGCAGAAATCCCTCCGGTCGAAAGGCGTTAACTCATGAGACCTTCGATCTCATCGCCGCTTCGAGGCGATGAACAGTGAGATTCACGGACGCTACGCGTAACGTGGGAGCCTGTGTTTGTGAAGAAACTCGCTGCGGGTAATGTGCACCTGGTCGCCCTGGCAGCGACAGTGACCCCGAGCGGCCTGCGCCGGACCGCCTGGAAGGCTATTGCCCTTTTGCTAACCCTGCTACTCGTAGGAGGGGGCGCGCCTAGTTCGCTCCAGTTGCGCGCGGTTACGATCAAGACCGAGGTTGCCCTTCCAGACTTCAGCTTCGCTGCGTGGGAGCTACGCGCGTTTGTTCAGATGTTCGGAGCGGGAGAACAGAACCGGCTGGTCCGACTCAGCGAAGACGAACAGGTCGAACTGGTACGCGCCTACATGAAGCGGAGGCAGCGGATCGAGGATCTGGAAGTTGAACTCAGTCAAATCGTCGCGCTGTCGCCGCAGGATGGCACGGCTTCGCAGGCCGAGCCGCGTCGTGAACTGGCGGCGTTGCACGGCCAGCAGGAGGCCAGGCGCCCTTTGGTTGAGGCGATCCTGGAACGTCAGGTGCGCGCGGAGCTGATCGATGCAGGTCTTGACCAGCGAGGCATCGTCTGGCCCCCGGTCAGTTTCACATTCATCGAGCCACCGCTGAAGCTCACCGTCAGCCCGCGGGAACGCATCGCGACAATCCACTCGCGCGTATTGCAGACTGAATTCGATCCAGTGACATTGGCGGAAAGCGAACGTGCCATCGAAGAGAGTTCCAACCTCAGCGCTCACATCTCCAGAATCGGAGGCATGGCGGTCTACCCCGCGATTGTCGTCGAGCAGTCTTCGCTCGCGTGGGTGCTCAGCACAATTGCCCACGAATGGACGCACCACTACCTATTCCTGTTTCCGCTGGGTCTGCGCTATGCCACGAACGACGAGTTGACCACAATAAACGAAACGGTCTCGGACATCTTAGGCGACGAGATCGGCGAACGGCTGGCCCGTCGCTACTATCCCGAAGCAGTTCCCCAGCCTCCGGCTGGACCCGGTACGGCCGCTGAAGAGGACTGCGCATGTAACACATTTGAACTGTGGACCAATGCGCTCGAAGCCGATCAGCAGCGCTGGGAACGACCTGGCCGCCCTTCCCGATTCGATTTCCGGAGGGAGATGAGGGAAACCCGGCTGCGCGTGGACGATCTGCTGGAGGCCGGCCTTGTCGAGACCGCGGAAGCCTACATGGAGGCCCGGCGCCGGTACTTCGTGGCGCAAGGTTATCCGTTGCGCGTGCTGAACCAGGCATATTTCGCCTTCTACGGAAACTACGCGACGGGCGCAGCCTCTTCCAGCCCGATAGGCCCGCAGCTGCAGCGTCTGCGGGCGGAAAGCGATGACCTGGCCCATTTTCTGACCACTGTTCGCTGGTTTACCAGTGTCGGGGACCTTGTGGAGGCCCTAAGGCCGCCCGAATAGTGACGCTTGACTTGGGCCGCCCTGCTGGATTAACCTAGCATACCAACGTTGGGGATCGTCCATGCTTCCATTTGGAATATTCACAAAACTCAAGGAGGAAGACAATGTCCAGGCGTTACAGTCGGCGTGATTTTCTGAAGTTGGGGATGGTGACGGTGGGCTCGGGCGTGGTGTTATCCGGGCTGAGTGCCTGCGTGCCTGCGGCTGCGCCGGCGCCGGAGCAGGAGGCCGAAGCCGAGGCAGCCCCAATGGCCGAGGAGAAGGTTGTGGTTTTCGTCCAAGGCAAGGGCAACAACTACGGTTCCGCCCCGAAGACTCTTTGGACCGGTTTCCGGTTCTGGACCAATAGCGGCCAGCCCAGCCGCATCATGTGGGAGCCGATCGTTGATTTGGACGAGAATCTCCAACCGGTGCCTGGCTTGGCAGAGTCGTGGGAGTTTGTAGACACACAGACGATCCAGTTCAACCTGCGACCCGGGTTGCAGTGGAGCGACGGCACGCCGCTGACCTCGCAGGACGTCGTCTACAGCATGAACATGACGTTCCACGCAGATTCCCGTGACCTTACGGCGGGCGAGTTGTCGCTGATCAAGGGCAGCGCCGAAATGATGGCGGGCGAAACCGACGAACTGGCCGGTGTACGCGCGGTCGACGACAGCACCTTTATAATCGAGACTTCAAAACCGGACACGACGCTGGTGTTGTCGATGGCGCATCGCTGGTGGGCGCCGATTCCGCAACACATATACGGCGGCATTGCTCCTGCTGACCTGGAGCAGTCTCCGGAAATGCTGGAGCCCAAGGTAGGGTCCGGACCGTACATCATGGAACGGCAGGAGACCGACAAGTGGTTCGAATTCGTGCCCAACGACAGCTACTGGCGGGGCAGGGCGCCGCTCGACAGAATCATCTATGTTTATGGCGACATCGGCGATTTGGTGGCGCTCGGCACACAAGAACGCTTCCATCATTCGTGGGTGCGAGACGGTGAAGTGGCGTCGGCGATTGAGGCGATGCCGAACTATACGGCCATCTGGAAGGAGTATATCCAGGGCTATCGTATGCAGTTCAATCTCACCAAGCCGAAGTACCAGGACCCCCTCTTCCGCAAGGCGGTATGCTACGCCATCGACCGCGAGACGCTCTGCAACGACATTTACAAGGGCTTTGCCACGCCGCTCTACACCGATTTCTTCGAGGATCTGCTCGACCCGTCGGCTGAGGTCTACAGCTTCGACATGGACCATGCCCGTTCGCTTCTGTCACAGTCCAGCTGGGACCCCGACGACACGGTGAAGTTCCTGCGCACGACGCCCAGCGGCGCGCCGAACCCGACCGCGGAAGCGGAGATGCTGGCCTACCAGGAGTGGTTCACCGACCTGGGTGTCAACTTCGAGTTCGACACAAAGCCGGACGGCGCCTCGTACACGGCAGCCATCAACGATATGGAGTTCGACCTGTTCGAGAATCCGCACCGGCCATATCACATTTACGGGCCGCTGGAGATGCAGAACTATCTCTATTCGGCGGAAGGGGTCGGCTTCATCGGTTACAACAACCCTGACGTGGATGCCTTGATCGAAGAGGCGTTCATCACGTATGGTACCAATTACGAGAGATACGTGGAGATCGGGCGTGAGATGTCGATCATTGTGCAGGACGAGGCGGTCTATGTGCCGACAAAGGCACTGATGGCGGCCAACGTCATACACAACGACTTCACGGGTCTGACATCGATCAGCGAAGCCTACCTGACCTACGCACAGCCTTGGCTGTGGGACCTGAAATAGCCGTTCTTCTCAGGTTTCACGGCGCTGTCGGGGCATGTCGGAGATGTGCCCCGGCAGTTCCTTCCTCCAAACTCCTGCTCGTTTAGGATGACAACGGATGTGGCGCTACATCCTGCAACGGGTATTGATCTTTATACCCACCTTGTTCGGTATCACGGTAATCAGCTTCGTCGTCATTGCCATGGCGCCGGGCGACGCGGCAACGGCGATGCTTGCCGAAGGCGGGGAGATTGCCAAGGCGGCGCAGCTGGCAGACTTGCGCGCCAAGTACGGTCTCGACGACCCCTTGCCGATTCGCTACGCCCGCTGGATGGGGCAGCTGCTGCGGGGCAACCTGGGCACATCTCTGATCGACAGCCGGCCCGTATCGGATACGCTCGCGCACACCGTAGGGTTGACGTTGGAGTTCACGGTCCCGGCATTCATTATCGGACTCGTTCTGGCGGTGACTTTGGGCGCGTGGAGTGGTTTCAGGCCGCTCTCCCGATTTGATCGTGTCGTCAGCTTCGGCTCGATGTTTGTGATTGCAACGCCGTCGTTTGTTTTGGCCCTTTTGGCCCTATACCTTTTGGCAGTGCGCTTGCCGATCCTGCCATCAGGCGGCAACCGGGACATGTTGGGCGCGGATGCCGCCAACCTGGTCAATCGCCTCCCCTATTTCGTCCTTCCCGTCTCGACTCTGGCGTTTTTGACCGCAGCCGAGATTATCCGCTACGTGCGAGACAGCGTGATCGACGTTTGCGGTGAGGACTATGTGCGGACAGCGCGCGCTAAGGGTTTGGCGGAGAGGCTGGTTCTGGCCCGCCATATCCTGCGCAACTCGATGATCCCGATCATAACGATCAGCACGCTGCGCCTGCCGATTGTAGTGAACGGTGCTATTCTTATCGAGACGGTATTCGGCTGGGGGGGCATGGGTTCGCGTATTGCACTGGCTGTTTCGCAGCGAGACTTCCCCGTGATCATGTCGGCAACGCTGGTTACAGGCGTTGCCGTTCTTGTTTCGAATCTGATCGCAGACATCCTGTACGGAGTTGCCGATCCCAGAATCCGACAGGGGTAGAAGCGGCGAGGTAGGTGGAGAGGTGAGAGCGGCGGCGGCAAACAACATCAAGAATGATCGGCAAAGCGACCAGGCGCTTCGCTATGGGACGCGTTACCGGCTGCGTGAATTCTGGGCTTTTTTCAGCCAGGACTTTTGGGCCGTCGTTGGATTGGCTGTCCTGGTAATCGTGATCACGGCAGCGCTTGCCGCGCCGCTGATTGCGCCCTACGGTCCGATTGAACCCAATTTCAGCGAGGCGCGCCAGCCGCCCGGTTTGGCGCATCTTCTTGGTACCGATGTCGCGGGAATGGACGTTTTCTCCCGCCTGGTCTACGGCAGCCGCGTCTCGCTGGCCGTGGCCGCGGTGGCCGTGCTGATCAGTACGACGCTGGGGGCCTCTATCGGACTGGCCTCCGGCTATTACGGCGGCTGGATCGACGCGGTGCTGCAACGCCTGACCGAGGTCTTTGCTTCCTTTCCGACGCTGATGCTGATGATCGCGCTTGCCGCGGTACTGGGACCGAGCACACAGAACGCGATGATCATCATCGGCGTCTTTGCCTGGACGCCTCTCAGCCGCCTGATGCGCGGCCAGGCGCTGTCCCTGAGGGAGCGGGACTTCATCATCGCGGCCGAGGTAATCGGCTGCAAGGAACGCCGCATCATTTCCAGACATATCCTTGTAAACACGGTCGGCCTCCTGGTTGTGAACGCGGTGTACGGCATCCGCAGCGCTATTCTCGCTGAGGCCAGCCTCAGTTTTCTTGGTGTTGGCGTGCCTCAGCCTACGCCAAGTTGGGGCAGTATGGTCAATTTCGCCACGAACATTGCCTATCTTCAGCTGATGCCGTGGGCGTGGGCGCCTTCGGCGATTATCCTGATCGCCGTGATCGCCTCGATCGGATTTGTGGGAGACGGGTTGGCGCGGGCGCTGCGTCGCTGATACTTCAAAGATGCCTGAACTGGAGAAAAGGATGAGCACTGACATTGAGCGCGAGCTTCTCCGCAGCGAGCCTGACTATGTTGTCTACAAGCCGGGCAGTATGGACGGCTCCACTTTCGATACGGGAAACGAACACTTCCTGGTGTTCGACGGCCCTGACGGATCGCTGATGACGGTCTGGACGCAGAGCAGTTTCGAAGGCGCCAGCGATCATCGCATCGTCTTCTCGCGCTCGGAGGACGAAGGCAAAACCTGGGCCGCGCCGCGCCGCCTGGTCGGACCGACGCGACCGGGAGACGGCGCGCCGGCCAGCTGGGGATTCCCGATCACGTCCCGATCCGGGCGGATCTATGTCATCTACAGCCAGCATCATGGGATGGACGATGTCAGCGAGAACCCGTTTTCCTGTCACACCGGCACGATGGATTGCGTGTACAGCGACGATGCCGGCGCGAGCTGGTCGGAACCGGCCACGATCCCGATGGAGCGCAGCCAGTATGACAATCCGGACGATTCCGTGCCGTCGAATTGGATAGTTTGGCAGAAGCCGATCCGAGATCTCAGGGGCCGGTGGTTCACCGGCTTCACGCGCTGGGTCAGCCGGGCTGTGCGAACGCCGCCGATGAACAGTTCGTGGACGAGCCGAGAGGCGGTCACAGAGTTCATGCGCTTCGAAAACATCGACGATGACCCGCGGCCGGAAGGTGTCGAGATCAGTTACTCCGCCTGGGGACCAAGGGCGCTGCGGGTGGGCCACTACCTTAACCCGATGCTGAGCATCGCGCAGGAGCCGAGCCTCGTACGGCTGCCGGACGAGCGTCTGTTCTGCGTGATGCGCACAATGAGCGGCTATATCTGGTATAGCACGTCGGATGACGACGGTGCGACTTGGAGCCATGCGGCCCCTCTGCTGAGACAAGACTTTGGAGACCCGATTCTTGAGCCCCTGTGCTGCTGCCCCATGTATCAATTGACCGACGGGCGTTACGTGCTCTTACATCACAACAACGATGGCCGCTTCGAGGGGAGTTCGCCGGAAGATTCAGATGTCCACCGGCGGCCCGCCTTTATCGCACTGGGCGAATTCCGACCTGACGCGCAGCAGCCGCTTTGGTTTAGCCGCTCGAAACTGCTGATGGACAACCACGGTGAGCGCATCGGCCCACGCAAGCGGATCGACATCGGTGTCTACCCCAGCATGACCAACCGTGGCGGCAACGATGTGCTCTGGCACCCTGAACGCAAATTCTTCCTGCTGGGGAAACGGATCACAGCGGAATGGCTGGCTGACCTAGAGGTACCGATTGGGTGATGCCGAACTCGCTACAAAGGCAAGCTACTGCAGGTCGCTTTGAGCCGGTCTCCGCAGTCACCGGCGCCGTCTCCTTCGACAATAGACTGAGAGTCTCGAACTCTCCGATTCCCTGCTTTTTGCTGGCGCTGACAAGGCGGAGGCATAGGAGCTTCGTTGCGGGTCTTTTGGTCTGGCATTGAAGGCGTGAGGCGGGCCGCACCGGCATTCAGAGGTTGCTATTCATACCCTCGCTGACGTTCTTGGTTAGGAGTCTGGGAGTCTGTCTGGAAACATCTAATGTCAAAGTATCGCACAGGGATCATCGCGTGCGGGATCATAGCCCGCGTACATGCGCGTGCCTGGCTGGGCGTGACAGGACGCCCTACTGAAATCGCGGCCATTGCCGACACGAACCCGGATGCGCTGCGGGAGTATGGCGAGTTCTTCGGGATTAGCGAAGAACATCGCTACGCCGACTACCGCGAGATGCTTGACAAGGAGAAGCTCGACTTTGTTGACGTCTGCTCCTGGCACCAGCAGCACGCCGAAATGGTCATCGCGGCCGCGGCCCGCAAACCGAAGGCGATCATCTGCCAAAAGCCAATGGCGGTTGACCTTGGTGAAGCTGACGCCATGCTGGCCGCCTGCCAACGAAACGGCGTCAAGCTCGCTATCGCCTACCAGCGGCCGCACCATGCGAACTGGCTAAAGGCAAGGGAGTTGATCCGCAGTGGCGTCATAGGCCGCGTCTTGCAGGTCCAGCTTGAATCGGGGGGAAATCTGCTCAATACGAACTCCCACAATATTCGGCTCGCCCTATTCTTGATGGACGAGACGAGGATCAGTTGGGTGATGGGTACGGTCGAGCGTACTACCGATCAGCTGGAACGCGGTTTGCCGGCTGAGGACGCCTGCCTGGGACTGGCCGCCTGTGACAACGGCGCGACGATCCTGATTATGGGCGAACTGGTAGAGGGGCTGGCCCAGGGATGCCGCGTGATCGGTGAACGCGGCATCATGGAGCTGTCTACTTCCTACCGGCCGGAGGAGGAGATCCCGTCGGACGGTCCGATGCACATGCCGGAAGGGCTTTCGGCGCGCTACAACTATGAAATCGGAACGCTGCGCTACTTTAGCGACACGAGTGCTGGTTGGACAGAAGTAAACGAGCCGTGGCATGACTGCTGGTCTGGCCAGTGCCAGGAGGCAGTCGACTGGGTCGAGGGCCGCATCGAGCAGCCGATCAGCGGAGGGGACCGCGGCAGGGCGGTGCAGGAGGCGATGATGGCGCTCTTTGAATCGGCGCGCAGGCGGCAGCGCATTTACCTGCCGCTTAAGACAAAGGTCAATCCCCTCAGATTGATGGTCGAGAGCGGAGAGTTGCCGGTGGAGTGGCCGGGCAGCTACGAGCGACGCGCCACGCTGGTGCGAGGTGAAGCGATGTCGTGGCACGAGGTGTAGAGGTAGAGTTACGGTTGCCCTTCAGTGGCAGATTCGGCAACCTTCATCAACCCCATCGTCAAATATTTTGGGGCAGTGGAATGTCGTCCTGTGCTTCGTCTTCTCGGTTGCAAAAGGTTTGGGACGAAAGGCCAATACGAGGGGTGACTCACCGGGCGGGCCCAATATGGGCTCCCCGATTCATTCGATCAGGCATGGAGAGCACGTATGAAAAGCGGAAATGACGCTCCTATCCCCATGTCGGAGGAGCAGAAATTTTTCTTTGACCTGCGAGGATGGATCTTGCTGCCGGGCGTGCTTTCAGATGACGAGATAGCTGCTATGAAAGCGGAGGCCTTTGCGGCGGTGGACCCGAGTCAACACATGGTCATCAATCCAGACAGCTCCTATCAGGGAGCGCTCCAGACACTGCTGGACCATCCGGCCATCGTCGGCATCTTGAGTGAAATCCTTGCGGAGGAGCGATTCCTGTCGGAGGACTACTACGCCTTTCGCTGCGAAAGCTCGTTTATCACTGTCAGGTCTCCGGGTTGGAGCAAACGGGAGCGGAGCGACGGCGGGTTGCCCCATGTCGTGCGTCCTCCTCAGCAGGCGAACGCAATGCGCTATCAGGTGGCTGGCAGAAAAATCTTTGCCGGACTGACACGCGTTGTGTGGGAATTGGAGGAGGTGAAAGCGGGCCACGGGGGCACATCTTTTCTGAGCGGGTCACACAAGGCCCATTTCAACTACGGTGGACCGGACCCGTACAGACCCAACATCAGCGAATCAATGTGGGAAAACAATATCCGCGAGATGATGGAGGACTACAGTTGTCCGCCAGGGTCGGCGGTCGTCTTTACCGAGAGCCTGCTCCATGCGGCAAACGATTGGACGAATCCTGACAATCCCCGTTGCGCGGTGTTCAACTGCTACAACTCTCTCTGGGCCCAGTGGCATCGCATGAACCTGGACCACGCGATAGTCGAAGCGATGCCGCCAAAGCGGAGGTCGCTCTTCCGCGGCGTGTGGCAGATCGGCGGCCAGAACGACGCCTATTCGATCGACAATCGCAGCCTATAGGGAGCATGACAGCCGGGAAGAGCCGCTGCTTGGTCAGAGCCTCTGCCGCCGGGGTCACGTGGGCGCGCGGGCCCGGCGTGTGTCCTGGCTGAAGGCCTCCGTACTTCTGAAGGATTCGGACTCGCGCAGAATCGACGTGTAGAGAATGGGAGGGAGTGATGAGAATCGAGGCTGTCAAGACATTCCTGGTCGATCCCGGCGCGTCGAAGCACTGGCTCTTCGTAAAGGTCGAGACGGACGAAGGAATACACGGTTGGGGCGAGGCATACACGCAGTTGGACCGGGACCTCGTTATCGAGCGGCAGACCCAGGAGCTGGGCCGTTACCTGATCGGACGTTCACCTTTCGACATCAAACAGTTCACCTTTTCCGCCTACTCCGACTTTGCGGGCAAGCGGGGCAGCCTGGAGTTCTTCTGTGCTGTCAGCGGCCTGGAGCAGGCGCTCTGGGACATTGTTGGCAAAGCCAGCGGACAGCCTGTTTTCAATCTGCTCGGGGGGCGCACAAGGCGGCGGCTGCGCGTCTATGCCAACGGCTGGGGGGGCGCCAACGCGCCGGAGGAGCTGGCCAGGCGGGCGAAGGCGGTTGTCGGGCTAGGTTTCAACGCACTGAAGTTCGATCCTTTCCCGGGTCCTTGGCGGGCATTCATCGACAGGCGCGAAGCGGAGGAGGCGGTCGAACGCGTGCGCGCCGTGCGAGAGGCGGTCGGATCCGGCGTCGATATTCTGGTTGAGGTGCACAGGCGACTGGCCCCGATGCACGCCATCCGCGTCGCCCAGGCGATGGAGCCCTACGCGCCGTTCTGGTTTGAGGAGCCTGTTTCGGCACGCGATCTCTCCTCGCTCGCTGAAGTGCGCCAGGCGATTGCCCTGCCTGTCGTAACAGGAGAGGAGCTCTACACAAAGAACGAGTTTCGCGAGGTCTTTGAAAGGCGCGCAGCAGACATCCTCAATCCTGATGTCTGTAACTGCGGTGGCATCCTCGAAATTCGGGAGATTGGGGCAATGGCGGAGGCCTACCACGTGGCCGTTGCGCCCCACAACTACAACAGCACAACGGTCGGCCTGGCTGCGACGCTGCACGCTTCGGCCGGCATGCCCAACTTCCTGATCACCGAGTACTTCGTCAATTTCGAAAAGGTAGGCCGGGAGATCGCGCACCAGCCATTCATCGTCGAGGACGGATTCATCACCCTGCCGGACACGCCCGGGCTGGGCATCGAATTGGATGAGCAGGCGCTTGAGAGCCGTCCCTACAGTCCACGTCCGCGCCGGATTTTGCCGATGGACTCAGAGATGGCCGAACGCACGAACTGATCAGGTGCCCTACCTGAGGCAGACCCCCTACCGGAATGGCTGAATCGCAAGATTTCTCCGGCGCGAGTCGGCTGGTTTCTGAGTTGGACTGAAGGCTGGTGGGAAAGGGGATTGCCGCCGGTGCAGCGGTCGACCAGAGACGGGTCAGAAGGCCTCGACCCAACCCCGCCGGCGCTCAGTTGTCCCTGATTCATTCCTCCTGTTTCCTGCCGTACACTCTTGTGCAGAGGCAATCTGCTGGGCAGGATCGCGCGCTCCCCTCATCTCTCCCTTGTGGTCCCGTCCGGTCGTACCCGCCTGGGCCTGACGGTCGATCCGCGGTCGCTCTCAATAGCGGAATTGCATTGGATTTGCAGGAGTTTGAGGGCCTCAGGCGGGGCCCTTGTTATGTCCTGCACCTCGTCGCGCAAGCCCGAATCGTTGTCACTGCACAAGAAGCGCAGGCGGCAGGGCGAGTGGTGACAAAGCAGCGAGCGGCGCTGGGAACCCAAAAAAGGGCTTTGCGAATTGGGGCAAACCTGCTATAAAGTAAATGCCCGCATGCGTGGCAACCGGTAAATTGCCATCGCCCACCGTGTCGGCGAGCCGGCAATGGCAACATCCTCGAGTCGTCAGCATGTCGACCTGTCATGTCCCCGCGCAAAAGGGAAAGCCGCAAGCGGTTGCGATGCGGCAGATGAGAGTGTTTTGACAGACCAGCGGGTTAGAATCCATGCTCTTGTTCATTGTCAAACGTCTCCTGCTGATGATTCCGACGCTCGCGGTAATCTCGGTGATCTCCTACATTATCATCGAATTGCCCCCTGGCGATTACGTAACGACCTACATCATTCAACTGACAGAAACAGGCGACGTTCCGGACCACGTGATCGAGAACTTGCGCCAGCAGTACGGTCTCAACCAGCCCTGGTATGTGCGCTATTGGAAGTGGATGACCCGCTTTGTGACGGGCGACATGGGCTATTCGCTGGCCTGGCATCAGCCGGTCCGCGACCTGATCGGCGCGCGGCTTCTCCTTTCGATGATGATTTCGTTCCTGTCGCTCATGTTTACGTGGGTGGTTGCGTTCCCGATAGGGATCTACTCGGCTGTCAGGCAGTACTCTTTCGGCGACTATTTCTTTACCTTCACCGGATTCCTCGGATTGGCTGTTCCGAATTTCTTGCTGGCGCTCATCCTGATGTACCTTGCCCACAAGTATCTGGACACCGGCATAGGCGGCCTGTTTTCGAAGGAATATGAAGGCGCACCGTGGAGCTTCGGCAAGTTCGTCGATCTGTTGGAGCATCTGGCCATTCCCATAATCATCATTGGCACCGCGGGGACGGCAGGCACGATTCGCGTCATGCGCGCCAATCTGCTGGACGAGCTGCAGAAGCCATACGTGATGACCGCCCGAGCAAAGGGACTGCAGTACTGGAAGCTCGTTCTGCGCTACCCCGTGCGCCTGGCTCTCAACCCGTTCATCTCGACTGTCGGCTGGGTGCTGCCGTCGCTGATCGCGGGTGAAACCATCGTGTCGGTGGTGTTGTCGCTGCCTACCGCGGGGCCTCTTTTCCTACAGGCGCTGCTTGAAGAGGATATGTATCTGGCCGGTTCGTTCGTTATGCTGGCGGCCAGTCTGACAGTCATCGGCACATTGCTCTCTGACATTCTCTTGGCGATTATCGATCCCAGAATCAGATATGAAGGAGCTACTTGATTTCGCGAGAGTAGGTCTTAGAAACTGAAGCCGGCGGATACCCAAGATCACGGATTGGAGCGACACGGGGCGATGGAAACAGCGAAACCGGACGCGTCCGAGGCTGAGGAGCTGGCAAGTCAGCTACTTGAAGATTTGGATGACGAGGTCGAGGAGGCTTATCACCTGGCGCCTCCACTTGTGCTGACATGGCGCAAGTTTCGCAAGCACAGGCTGGCCGTGTTTTCGGCGGCAGTTCTCATCTTGCTCTATGCGCTTGTACTGTTCTCCGAGTTCATTGCCCCGCATTCTCCGCACGAGCGTTACGTAGAATTCGCCCAGGCGCCGCCGCAACCGCTCCGATTTATCGACAGTCAAGGCAAGTTCCACCTCCGGCCATTCCTCTACGGAACTGAGCAGCACTTGGATGCCAAGTTCAAGCGCACATATGAACCGATCGTTGAACAGATCTATCCCTTACGGATGTTCGTTCGGGGCGCCCCATACGAGATGTGGAACTTCATACGGTCGGACATCCACCTCTTTGGCTCAGACCCCGGCGCGCCCCTCTTCCTGCTAGGCACCGACAATCATGGTCGCGATCTTCTGTCTCGTCTGATCTATGGCACGCGTCTCTCTTTAACGATCGGCCTGCTGGGCGTTGCCCTGAGTTTCCTTCTGGGGATTATTTTTGGCGGCATATCAGGCTATTTCGGCGGGTTAACCGACACGGTTGTTCAGCGTCTGATTGAGATATTGCGTGCGTTTCCCAGCCTGCCGCTTTGGATGGCGCTGAGCGCGGCATTGCCGGCGAACTGGTCGGTAATTCGGGTCTACTTCTTCATTACGCTGATTCTGTCGATTCTGGGTTGGACTGGAATGGCGCGGGTGGTGCGGGGTAAGTTTTTGGCCGTGCGCGAAGAGGCCTTTGTCAAGGCCGCGCGCCTTTCGGGAGCCAACACACCTTGGATCATCCGCAGACACCTCGTTCCTTCCTTCATGAGCCATATCATCGCGGTAGCGACACTGAGCGTGCCGGGCATGATTATCGGCGAGACGACGCTCAGTTTTTTGGGCGTCGGTTTGCGTTCGCCGGCGATCAGTTGGGGGGTGTTGCTGAAGGATGCGCAGCAGGTACAGGCGATCGTTCGATTGCCGTGGCTGCTGCTGCCCGCAGTGATGGTTGTCGTTGCCGTGCTCGCTTTCAACTTCGTGGGGGACGGCTTGCGCGATGCGGCCGACCCCTACCACTAGCAGGCGTCGGGTAGGGTCACTTTGTCAGGTTCGCTGCTCGAAGTCAAAGACCTAAAGACCTATTTCTTCACCGACGAGGGAATCGTCAGGGCGGTTGACGGTGTCAGTATTGACCTAGCCCCCGGGCAGACTCTGGGCGTTGTGGGAGAGAGCGGTTGCGGCAAGAGCATTACGGCGCAGTCGATTCTGCGGATTGAACCGACGCCGGGCAAAGTGGTAGGAGGCGAAATCCTTTGGCAGCGGCAGGAGGACAAAACAAGGACTGATCTGGTGAAGCTGGACCAGGACGGGAGCGAGATCCGGGCGATTCGCGGTTCCGAGATTGCCATGATATTCCAGGAACCAATGAGCTCATTCAGCATGGTGCACACAGTTGGGCAGCAGATCATGGAGGCTATTCAGCTGCACCAGGAGGTGAGCCAGGCGGAAGCGAGGGAGATTGCGGTCGAAATGCTAAGCAGTGTCGGCATTCCGGACCCGCTGCGTCGTGTCGACGAGTACCCATTCCGACTGAGCGGCGGTATGCTGCAGCGCGCCATGATCGCGATGGCGCTCTCCTGCAACCCCAATCTTCTTATCGCTGACGAGCCTACAACTGCGCTGGACGTGACGATCCAGGCCCAGATTCTGGACCTCATGAACCGCTCGCAGGAGCAGCTGGGTATGGCGATCATGATCATCACGCATGATCTGAGCGTTGTGGCGGAGATGGCCGATACGGTTGTGGTGATGTATTGGGGTCGCGTCGTCGAGCAGGCTTCGGTCAGGACCATATTCCACGAACCAAAGCACCCATATACGGTAGGGCTGCAACGCTCGCTGCCTAAGCTGGGAGACGTCAAAAAGGTGCGGCTCGATTCGATCAAGGGCGTTGTACCAGATCCGTTTGCCAGTTTGCAGGGCTGCCCCTACCATCCACGCTGCCCTGAGGCGATCAAGGGCTTGTGCGATGAAGGAGCACCGCCGGCCCTAATTGATATCGAGCCGGAGCATCAGGTGGCCTGTTTTCTCTATCACGAAGAAAGGATTGAGACTGCCTAAGGCGGCGCCGGGCCAGATGAGCGAATACTTGTTGGAAGTCCACGACGTCAAGAAACACTTTCCGGTCACGCGGGGCGTATTCAAGCGCGTGATTGGGCATGTAAAGGCGGTTGACGGGGTCAGCTTTTCAATAAAGGCGGGGGAGACATTCAGCCTGGTGGGCGAGAGTGGCTGCGGGAAGACGACGATCGGCAACCTGATCGTGCGGGCACTGCGGCCCGACAGCGGTGAGATTCTGTTCCGGAATAACGGCCAAGTCGTTGATTTGGCAGCCCTCTCCGAAAGGGAGCTCAAGTCACTGGGGATCCGCAGGGCGATGCAGATGATCTTTCAGGACCCCTTTTCCTCGCTCAACCCGCGCATGCGCGTGCTTGACGTCGTTGGCGAACCGCTCATCGTCAATGAAATCGCAAAAGGGAAGGAACTGGAGGACCGTGTTCGGCAACTCCTAGGTCAGGTCGGACTTAAGCAGCAGTATTTGAAGCGTTATCCGCACGCGTTCAGCGGCGGGCAGAGGCAGCGGATTGGCTTGGCCAGGGCACTGGCATTGAACCCGAGCCTGATCGTGGCGGATGAGCCGGTGTCGGCCCTGGACGTGTCGATCCAGGCGCAGATTCTGAACCTTTTGCAGGACTTGCAGGAGGCGTTCCAGCTCACGTTTCTGTTTATCTCGCACGACTTGAGCGTTGTGGAGCACATCAGCGACCGTGTGGCGGTCATGTACGTAGGCAAGATCGTGGAGTTGGCGGAGACGGAGGTCTTGTTCCGGCGGCCGAAGCATCCCTATACGGAGGCGCTGCTCTCTGCCGTTCCGCGGTCGGATCCGGAGGCGACAAAGGAACGGATCATTCTGAGCGGCGAAGTAGCGGACCCGGCCGATCCCCCGCCTGGCTGCGCCTTTCACCCCCGCTGTCCGTACCGGATCGACCTTTGTGTGAGCGAGGAGCCGAGTCTACAGGAGACGGAAGCGGGACATTTCGTCAGTTGCCACAGGACCGAGGAACTCGAATTGACAGGCGTAGAATCGGCCCAGATTGCTTGAGGGCGAACCAAGGAGGTGATGCCTTCTAAACAATTGTCGACAGAATTCAGCCACCAGCCGAAGAGGAGTTGCGACCATGAAGGCAAAGATCATCGCCAAGCGAGACATTACCAGACGGGAGTTTCTGCGCGTATCCGGCGTGGCCACGGCCGGTGCGGTTCTCGTCGCCTGTGCGGGTGGCGACGCTGCGGCTCCGGCAGCAGCCCCGGCGGACACGGCTGCAGAAGAATCTGCGCCGGCTGCGATGGAGAGCGCAAGCGGGTTCAAGGAAGCGCCGATGCTGGCCGAGCTGGTTGCGAGCGGAGACTTGCCGCCGGTAGACGAGCGGTTGCCGATCAACCCGCTGGTCCTGCCTGTGATCGACGGGATCGGGAAGTACGGCGGCGACATCAACACGGCGGGCACTCGACCTCCGCCATTTAACGGCTACAACCTGGGCAACTTCTCCGGCCAAGTGCTGGTTTTCTATGCCTGGGGCCTGCGCGGAGACGTTGGCGAAGTTGTGCCCAACATCGCCGAGTCGTTCGAGATCAACGAAGACTCCTCCCAATTCAAGGTGCATTTGCGGGAAGGTCTTAAGTGGTCGGACGGGGAGGCGTACGACGCAGAAGACGCGGCTTTTTACTGGAACAGTGTACTGCAGAACGAGGAGCTGGTCGCTGTCAAGCCACCTGTCTATTTGAACTCCGACGAAAGTCTGATGGAATTCAATGTCATCGACAACTTTACGATTGAGTTTGTCGCTGACACGTCCAAGCCATGGTTCATGGACCGGCTGGCATCGTACTGGTCGGGGGGCAATTTCTGCCGCCATCCCGAGCATTACATGAAGCAGTTCCACCCTGAGTTTGCCGATGCTGACGAAGTGGATGGGCTGGTAAGCGAAGGTGGTTTCAACAGCTGGCAGGAGCTGTTCCGCCACAAAGTCGGCCCCCACAACGTTGAGGGGCAGATCGAGAAGCCATATCTGCAGGGCTTCATTCCGACAAAAGTGGCCCCCGAAACCCCGCCTTGGATCTGGGAGAGAAACCCCTACTTCTGGGCCGTGGACGAGGAGGGCCAGCAGCTTCCTTACATCGACCGCATCCTGCACACGCAGGTCAGCACGGAAGTGCAGGAGTTGCAGGCGCTGACGGGAGACCTAGAGTATGTTCCCTGGCTCAACTTCAAGCTGCTGCCGGACTTTCTGCAGGCCGAGGAGGAAGGGAAGCTACGCGTAGTCAAGTATTACTTCCCCGGCGATACGATGCTCAACGTCACCTTCAACTTGCATACAGAGGATGAAGCGCAGCGTGCGATCTACCAGGACATTCGCTTCCGCAAGGCAGTCTCTTACGCGATCAACCGTGAGGAGATCAACCAGCTGAACTACTACGGCACAGTCAGTCCGTCGCAGCCGATGCCGCCGCTGGGGACGCCGACGCGTGAGGCCACCGAGCACCTGGCGACACTGTACGCCGAGTATGACCCGGAACTGGCGAACTCGCTGCTAGACGAAATCGGGCTCGACCAGCGCAATGCCGACGGCTGGCGGCTGCGCCCGGACGGGGAAGAACTGTTCATCAACTTCGTCCACTATGGCTGGACGGACGATACCGAGCTAGTCGTCGACCATCTGCAACAGGTTGGCATCCACGCCACGAATAATTTCATCGACAGCCGGCTATTCTGGGAAAGGATGCGGGCCATCGACTGGGACGCTCTGACGATTGGTGGGACGCCGACGCATCCGTATATCCTGACGGCGCGGCGTGGGTTCGTGCCCGAGAAGAACGCTGCTACTTTCCCACTCTTCGGCCTGTGGCTTGAGACAAACGGTGAAGAAGGCCTGGAGCTGACCGGAGGAGCTGCGCTGAATCAGGAGAGGTGGCTGGCTCTGCAGTCGGAGACGGATCCGGAGAAGCAGATCCAACTGGTCGTCGACATCGTAACCACGGCCCGCGAAGAGCTCTGGAACATCGGCACAACGACCATGTCGCCGATCATTGGTGTTGTGGACCCGACGCTTAAGAATCTGCCGGACGAGATGTTCCTGGGTTGGGACAACACGATGGCCGACGTGTATCGCCCGGAGACGATGTTCTTCGACCGCTAGCCGCCAGGCTGGTGGTGACTTGACGCCAAGTGAATCAGAACAGGGCGGGAGGTCCCGAGGGGCCTCCCGCTGTTCGTAGGGGGCTTGACCGGCAATGTCAGACTTTTCTCAAGAAAGGGAATCCGGCGGGGCTAGCGAAGGCGGCGGAAGTCCGGGGCTGTTGGAATACCCGCTGCTCGAAAAGGCGATCGATCACTGGCTGCTGGCCGGTCCTGTGGCGGTATCACTTAACAAGAGTGCTCCTTGGGCTGGCGGGAAGATGAACGCTGGCTCCGGGCCTGACAACGGGGGGCAATCTCTCTTTCTTCACAGCGCAAGAGAGAAGTGCTCATTTTATCCTCGTGCAACGGCGGGGTCAGAGGGAAACTCCGGCGCCAGCGATCCGCCCGTATTCGATGGCTGGCGGCTCGATTCGACCGGCGCGCCGGCGGAAAGAGAGACGTTCCTGATCGGAGAGGACGAGCTGACCTGGCGAGCGTACCACTGTCTGGAGGACCATCTGATCGACTTGGGCGCGTTCCATGCTACCTGGCATTACGCGCAGGCGTGGGCCTACTGCGAGCTGGAATGCGGGACTGCGCAGCAGGTGGAGTTTGTTTTCAAACTGTTTGGTGCTGCGGAAGTGTGGCTAAACGAACGGCCGCTGATGAGGCATGAGCAGTTCCGACGTCCAGGTGCGATTGCGGTTCAGGCCCATCTCGAGGCCGGACACAACCGCGTCCTGGCGCGGCTTGATACGGTAACCCGCGGGCAGAACCCCCAGCGATTCGGGATGTCGCTGGCGGATGTTCCCGGAGAGAGTCTGACAGTCTGTCTGCCGACGAGCATTGAACCGCTTGGGAGGCGCAGCGAGCTGGAGCAGTTGTTTCATAAGGCCTCGCTCGACCGCTATGTCTACACCGCGGAAGACAAACTCGTCGTTGCCTGGCCCGACGAAGTCGACCGGCCCGAAGGCGGTTCCAAGTCAGATATGGAGATGCGGGTGCAGACGGCAGAGGGACGCATCTACATGATGGCCCGCTCGCCCTTTCCCGACAGCGAGGGCACGACGACGATTGATTTGGGAACGGCGCTGCGGGCGCCAGAGGGGGCCTGCGAACTCCAGGTGATGCCTGGTCCGGAGGAGTACACTTTGGGGGGTATGCGGATCCGGCGCAAGCTGCGCCTGCACGTCGTCAAAAACGCTTTCTCGGACCAACCTGCAGAGCAGGGCACCTATCCTCAGCGCCGTGTGGAGGCCCTGCTCGACGCAACCAGGCGGCAGGGCATGTTGTTCTCTGAGATTGCGAGGATGGCTCTTGAGCGATGGGCACAGGTCAGGGAGGAGGTGCTTCAGCAAACAGTTGCCGACCTGATGCTGGGCAGCGCGGAGGGCGGCTGCAACGTGGTGGGCCTGGTGGGCATGCTGGCGCGCTTTGGTGACAACAGCTCGTTCCCTAAGGCGTTGAAGATGACGCTGGAAGAGTGTGTGTGCGGATTCCCCTTCTGGCTGGAAGGTCGTAGGGGCAACGAGACTGGGCAATGGGGCGAAAGTCAGCAGATTCTGCTCTTCGCTGCACAGATTATTGCAGGCCAACTCTTTCCTAAACGAAGCTTCACCGACGGACAGTCCGGCCAAAAGTATAGGGAGGAAGGGGAGCGCGGCGCGATCGCGTGGTGCCGGAGCCGGGGAAGTTACGGCTTCCTGGAGTGGGACTCGTGTGAAAAAATTGAAGCCAATGTGGTGGCGCTGGTCCACCTGGTTGACCTGGCGGAGAACGACGACGTCCGGGAGCTGGCCGCTGTCATCCTGGACAAGATGTTTTTCGGAATGGCGTTGAACTCCTATCGGGGCGTCTACGGTTCGACGCAGGGGCGGGCTGACAGCCTATCGATTCGCAGCGCGCGCCTCGCGGCTACGTCGGGCATCTCGCGTCTGCTGTGGGGTATGGGTGTCTACAATGAGCACGTCATGGGCAGCGTCAGCCTGGCATGCTCGGATATCTATTTCCTGCCCCCTATAATCGAAGCCATCGCCGGTGACTTTCAGGGCCCGTTGATCAGCCGCGAGCGTTCCAGGGCGGCGAACGGAGGAGCGGGTGAACTGAATGAGACGGCGCGGGAGGTAAATAGAGTCACATTCCGGAGCGCCGACGGTATGCTCAGCTCGGCCCAGGACTACCGGCCCGGCGAGCCGGGGGGCCGGGAACACATCTGGCAGGCGACTTTGGGGACTGACGCAGTCGTCTTTGTTAATCAGCCAGCATGCATGAGTGAAGAGGAAGCGCACAGTCCAAACTGCTGGCGGGGCAATGCGACTCTCCCCCGGGTGGTGCAGTGGCGGGACATGCTCATCGCCGTTCACAAATGCGATGAACGACACGGTATGCCGGCCTTTACGCACGGGCACTTTCCGACCTATGCCTTCGACGAATACCGCTTGGAAGAGCGATGGGCGTTTGCCAGCAAAGGTGACGGCTACATTGCCCTGGCAGCAGCAAATGGACTGAGTCTGACAGAGCAGGGACAGCAGGCCTATCGGGAACTTAGATCTTCCGGCGGCGAGAACATTTGGCTGTGCCACCTTGGGCGGAGGGAAGAGGACGGTAGCTTTGCCGAATTTCGAAGAAAGGTGAATGCCCTGGAGGTGGAGTTCGGGCCGCTGTCGGTGCGCTGCGCGACCCTACGGGGAGAGACGCTGGCTCTTGGCTGGACCGGGCCGCTGCTCGTGGACGGGGAAGAGCAGTCTATTGGGGGATTCAGGCACTACGAGAATCGCTACTGCGAGGTTGACCTGGGCGCTACGCAGATGGAAGTCGTTCGCGGCGAGGACGCGATAAGGTTGCACTTTTCCTAGACTTCCTCCTGGCGGTCCTACGTTCCTTCCCGGTTGCGGCGCACGATCTCACGCGTTGTCTGGTCGGTTGACACTGTGTGACCGGCCAAGGGCATAATGCGTTCGTGGATGGTGTCGATGATCCACTCCTTCTGGGGGAAGAAGGCCGCTTCCATCTCCGCAGGGGGCGTGATCCAGTTGCGGGCGCCGACAACGGCGACCGGACCATCGAGGTCATCGAAGGCCAATTGGCTGATGTTTGAGGCGACCGTGTGCAGGAGTGAGCCTCGTTCACAGGCGTCGGAGGCAAGCACGACACGCCCTGTCTTTTGCACCGATGCGATGATCTTCTCGTAGTTAAGTGGATTGAGGAAGCGGAGGTCGATCACTTCGGCCTCAAGACGGTGCTCTCGCGCCAGCACGGAAGCCGCCTCCAGAGCACGGTGGAGCGTAGCTCCGACGGTAATGATTGTCAGGTCGTTTCCGGCGCGCCGGACAGCGGGCTCTCCCAACTCCACTTCGTAGTAGTCAACGGGCACTCCGCCCGGTTCCAGGGTTTCCGTTTCCGTGTATAGCCGCTGACTTTCGAAGAAGATGACCGGGTCGGTGCCGCGCAGGGCCAGATTGAGCATGCCTTTGGCATCATAGGGCGTGGCCGGGAACATTACTTTGAGACCAGGCACGTGCGCAACCATCGCGCTCCAGTCTTGTGAGTGCTGCGCGCCGTACTTGGCGCCGACCGAGACGCGCAGGACCAGAGGCATTTGCAGTACGCCAGCCGACATGGCCTGCCATTTGGCCATCTGATTGAAGATCTCATCGCCGGCGCGCCCCATAAAGTCACAGTACATCAGCTCGGCTACAACCCTTCCGCCGCTCAGGGCATAGCCGACCGCTGTCCCCACGATCGCGCCCTCAGAGATCGGGGCGTTGAAGAGCCGGTGGTAGGGGAGGCACTCGGTCAGACCGCGATAGACGCCGAACGCGCCGCCCCAGTCACGGTTTTCCTCACCATAGGCGATCATGGTCGGGTCTTCGTAGAAGCGATGAATCATGGCCTCGAAGAGCGCTTCGGCGTAGGTAACGGCCCGCAACCCTGAGAGCCGGCCGCCCCGTTCGTCAAGACCGAAGCGCTGCTTGGCGAGGGTTTGACCCAGTCGACTCTGGTTGCGCGGGAGCTGCACTTCCGGCTTGCCCTCTTCCATCCTGTCGCGCGTTTCATTGGAGAACATCAGGTCCCCGATTCCACCGTTGCCGGTGCAGATGCGGGGCGAAACCTCTTCCGATGCGGCGGCAGCCAGAACGCGTGTCAGCCGTTCGGTGATGTCGGCCTGGAAACCGTCCAGCTGCGACCAGTCGGCATGCCGGTTCTCGACCAGGTATTCGCCATATCTGAACAGGGCGTCCTGTTTACGCCACTGATCGATCTCCGACCGCTCGCGATAGGCGGAGGCGTCGGACGGCGAGTGACCTGAGAAGCGATAGGTCACTGTATCGAGCATTACCGGACCGCGACCTGCCTCCAAGATCCCCCGTTTACGTGAAACTGCGTCGGCCACGGCCAGCGGATTGTAACCGTCGATCCGCTCGGCGTGCATGGCCTCAGCGTTGACTCCCATGCCGACGCGCGCGAGGATACCAAAACCCATTGTCTCGCCCTGAGGTTGCCCCCCCATGCCGTAAAAGTTGTTCATGAAGTTGAAGATGATGGGCGGGTTGCCCCCCAGTTCGCTATTCCAGAGCGTGCGGTATTGATCCATGGAGGCGAAGATGAAGGCCTCCCAGACCGGCCCGCAGCCCATCGCGGCATCGCCGATATTGGCGACTACGAGGCCCGGCTTGCGGTTGACGCGCTTAAACAGGGCCGACCCCACGGCGATGTCCGCGGAGCCGCCGACGATTGCGTTGTTCGGCATCACGCCGAAAGGGGAAAAGAACGCGTGCATCGAACCGCCCATCCCCTTGTTGAAGCCCGTCTCGCGGCCGAAAATCTCGGCCAGGGTGCCGTACAAGATGTAGTCGATGGCCACCTCTTTGGCGTCCCCGCGGCTGAACGACTCAACGACGCGCAGCGTGCGGCCGTCCATGTATTTCTCCATCACGCCCATCAAGTTGCCTTCGGGGAGCTTGGCGATGGCGGAGAGGCTCTTGGCGAGGATTTCGCCGTGGCTGCGGTGCGAACCGAAAATAAAGTCGTGCGGGTGCAGGTGATAGCTTTGGCCTACTGCGGCCGCTTCCTGTCCGATCGAGAGGTGCGCGGGACCAAGATGGTCATAGGCGATGCCCTGATAGGCGCCTTCTCGCTTAATACGGTCGAGCATGGTCTCGAATTCACGAATGTAGACCATGTCGCGATAGATGCGGACCAGACCGTCGCGACCAAAGGTCTGTGCCTCGCGCGCGGGACTTGACCTGTAGGCGTTGACCGGGATCTCCCTCCCGGAGACGACCGAGCTTCGGCGCGCCTCGGCCGGGTCTATGGGGATGAGCTTGGTCATAGACGATCTCGAACTCAGAGGCCGCCGGACGGGCGGCGGTTGCCGCTCACACAGCCAGCAGCAGGTCGATTTGTGCCAGTCCTCGCGCCAAGTCCTGCAAGAACCTGGCAGCGGGCGCGCCGTCAACGGCTTGGTGATCGATGGTAAGCGAGAGACTCAACTGCTTCCTGAACTGCACCTCGCCATCCTCGTCGACCGGTTTCAATGAGACGCCGCCGACGCCCAAAATGGCAACTTGCGGCGGGTTCAGAATAGGGGTAAAACTCTCGATCTCCAAGCTGCCGAGATTGGTGACGGTGAAAGTCCCGTTTTCCAACTCGGCCGGCGCAACCGAGCCTTCGTGACATGCGGCAGTGAGTCGCTTGCATTCGGATGAGATCTGTTTGAGGCTCAAGCTGTCGGCGGCATAGATCACAGGCGCCATCAGACCGCGGCGCGAATCGACAGCGAACGCCAGGTTGACACTGTTGAACCGGTGGACGACACCATCATTGAAGAGGGCGTTCAATTCCAGATGGCCTTTCAGCACTCTTGAAACAGTGAAATGGACCAGGTCGCCCAGGGTGACCTGGCGCAAACCCAACGGCTCTTCGCTCGCCTTCAAACGCTCTCGATATTTCAGCAATGCCTCCGCGTCGGCGGACCGGGTCAGGGTAAACTGCGCGGTCGTCTGCAGCGAAGCCAAAAGGCGTTGGGCGATCACGCGACGTACACCTTGAACGGGAATGGTCTCGTAGCTTTCCGCTTCCTGCTGCGGGGATGGTTCAAGCGAGCCGGGGGCCAGGTCGGCTGCCAGGACGCGGCCGCGAGGGCCGGTGCCCTGGGACGGTGCATCGTAACCGCCCTGTTCGACCATCCGCTTGGCCAGGGGCGTCATCAGCGGTTGCCGTTCGACGGCTTCGAGCACATCGCGCTCAATGATGCGGCCCTGTGGCCCGCTGCCAGTAAGCGTAGAAACGTCCACAAGGTGCCGGTCGGCCAGTTTTCTGGCCCGCGGAGAGATGGCAGGCTCAGGGTGTTCTACCCGCGACAGAGGCGTTGGGCTGTTCGAACTCTCTCGCGTTTGGGACTCGGGTGGCGCCGACGGCTGGTACGCGGACTGAAGCGGCGCGCCGGCAGGCCGCAGGGCATCGACGTTTTCGCCCGGTTCGCCGATTGCGGCAATGTGGGTAAAGACGGGGATTTCGGAACCTTCTTCGAAGAACTGGGCCAGCATTGACCCCGAGAAGGCGCTGTCGACCGCCATCACCGCCTTCTCGGTCTCGATTTCACACAGCGTATCTCCGGCCTCCACCTGCTCCCCGATCCGCTTCTTCCAGCTGACGAGGACACAACTCTCGACATTGTTGCCGGGCTTGGGCATCACGACCGCCTGTGCCATGGAGTTGACCTTTCAATTCGACGACTTGGATCCGTCTCACGGTTCGAGAGCGAATGTCGCCCTCAAAAGGATACCGACTTCTACTTTCTCCGCTGAATTTGTAAGTGGGCTCATCATGCCCATCACTGATTCGATGCCGAAGGACCGGAGCCCCGTAAGGGCAATGCAGCCGCCGGAGGCGCCGACCGCAACGTTTGCCGAGTTATCTTCGGCGACAGAAATGACACGCCCGACACTCATCTGCAGCAGGTCGGCGAGCGTCTCTGCGCGCTTCTTTGCGTTTTGAAGCGCGTTCTTCATTGCCGCTTCCTCGATCACGCCGCAGTCATCGACCAGATAGGCAAATTGCACGTCTTGAATTGCGGGCCCCCGTTCCGCCGCCAACTCGACCACCATTGTTTGCAGAAAGTCGCGCAGGCCGTCCGGGTCGGGGTATGAGAATGAGATCGAGCTTCCAGGCATAAACATGCCAAGAGGAAAGTTGCGGCTGAAGAATTCCACTTGAATCGAGCTCTCTGCAACCCCGTTCTCGATCAAATAGCTTCGCACTCGCTCCAATCCGGCAGCATCTGGAATCTCAAACTGAGGCGCACCAGGGCCGAAGGACGGCTCCTGGCCCAACTGCACTTTTACTTGCACGCTGTCGGGTACGGCGGAGGCAGTGCCGAAACCCAAAACGGAAAGAGTCGGTTCCGGATCTGGCAACAGCTCCTCTGCAGCGGAAGCGGACAGGGAGGTGGCCGGCAGAAGAGCGAGTGCCAAGGCGCACACAATTACAAGAAATCTGTTCTTCATAGGGTTTTCCTTCCCCTGAATCCTTCAGGGAACTGGTAGGCAGGCTTGTTGCCGGAATTGCCTATGCGCTCCAGAGAAGAGGACCTGTCACTAGGTAGACGTACCGTAAACACTTTCAGTTCCTCTCAGGCCCGGACGAATGACCAAAGCTGGCTTTGGTTCGCACATTTCCCGGCGTGTGCTGCTGTCCCTGCCCAAAGACATGTGAGGGCGGCAGATGTTGCTGATATTGTCAGCATATGCCGCGTCCGCAACTGGTGCTGTAAGGGTGACTGCACATTACGCGTCTCGACTCCCCAGTTGCGCCCTAACGTTCCTGTCATGAAATTCCTGCTTGAAATTGCTTCAAACTCACATCATCCAATGTGGTTGATGGGGAGCCACCTTTTGAAACACCGCAACTTGAGGACGAAGCCGAATGGGGCGCCTATCCTGTTGCCCTCTTATCACTCGTTTCGTGACGATTGGCTTGGCTCTGTCCAGCGTCAATTCAGAAGACCTCAATGCCGTCTCTTGGCTCGTTGTGCCGAGCCGTCCTGTTTTCCCCATCCAAACCGATTCCCGAATGAAACCGAGAGTTTCTTTTCTCGACCTGCCAGATTAGTCCTGCTCCTTCCGGCTGTTTGTGCCATCGATTGCGTGCATATTTCTGACACTGCGGCCGTCCGGATCCTTCTTCTCACGGGACCGAGGTTCTTTCGTTATTGGCGTGAAAGTGGGACATATGTCCCCAAATGTCCCCAAATGTCCCTAAAAGTCGCGGTATTTTTTTCTTTCGGGAGGGGGTGTCTTGTTGGTTTTGAGTCTTGAGTTTTGAGTTTCTAGTGCTCGTTGACATTTACCTGAAATACAGTTCATCTGATTCTTGTGATGGACACAGGTGACGGCTACGGGTCGCGCGGAGGTCTGCGCGCAAAGAAACAGTCGAACTGAAGTTAGCACAGAACGAAGAGACGCTGTAGATGCCAAGATTTGTTGACCACTATTTGGGAGTGTCAACGACTCCCAAATGTCGAGGAGAGGCTTTTTTCTCACAGGCGTTTTGGCGCGAAGTGACGCGCTTTTTGCCGGTTTGGCAGGCAGAATCGGGCGAACATTTCGGCAATTCTGCGGGAATTGCGGGCTGTGGGCGGCGGTGCGCTCGGACGATCTCAGACGATCTGAGACGATCTGAGACGATTTGAGACGATCTGAGACGATCTGAGACGTACGCAAAAAGCGGTTCTTTGTGAAATGCGGACAGTGGACGGATAAAGGGAGCGGCAAGGCTGGGCAGGGAGCGCGGCGGTGCGGTCGGCATGGTTGGGGGACATTGGCAGGATGGGCAGACGGTGTTCATGGATCGCAAGATGTCCAGTTGCGGCAGGGCCGCGGGCGCGAATGGCGGTTGTAGGGTTAAGTCCCTTGTTCGCATTGGCGTGGCAGAGTAGCCAAGTGTCCTGACAGACGGCGCTTGCTATAGCTTTGCGATCCACGAATGACACGAATTCACACGAAGGGCCGCGGGCGCGAATGGCGGTTGTAGGGTTAAGTCCCTTGTTCGCATTGGCATGGCAGAGTAGCCAAGTGTCCTGACAGACGGCGCTCGTTATAGCGTTGCGATCCACGAAGGACACGAATTCACACGAAGGGCCGCGTTGCGGCAGGGCCGCGGGCGCGAATGGCGGTTGTAGGGTTAAGTCCCTTGTTCGCATTGGCGTGGCAGAGTAGCCTAGTGTCCTGACAGACGGCGCTCGTTATAGCGTTGCGATCCACGAAGGACACGAATTCACACGAAGGGCCGCGTTGCGTCCGGTCAGGTCCGATGAAGTCCGGTCAAGTCGGGTCACATCCATTTTTACGACGATAGGAGACGGCAGGCTCGGCGGTCTCCTGCCAGCGGATATGCGGAGAGCGAATCGCTCTTGAAAGTGTTTTTGCGTTTTTCATTCCTGACTTACAGAGTCTCGTCTCTCGTTGCCTTGGCCGGCTTTTGCTGCCGATACCAGCGTAGCACATTTGAGAACCATTTGCTCGGGTATTTGGCTGTCTTCATCACTTTTCGTCATTGGATCGGTCGTTTTGGCCTTTCGTGCTGCGGATAGGCCTGACTGTTGTTGCCAGGGTTTGGGTGACGTGATGCAGGTCATGCTGTATATCATGCCGGTGCCGGCGCTGGTCACGCCGGTCATGGTTCTACGATAGCTCGTGCGGCTGGCTTTCGCAGGCAATTTCGCTTCTTGGGTCGAAATCGGCTGTTCGTGTTGGCTTCTACTATGTATCCTCCGACGGACTGCGAATTCTCAGACAAGGGGCGGCCTGGACTCATGGGCACTACGACTGCGCGGCCGCTGGGCGGAACTTCCGGGTCTCATTGGACGGGCAGTTCAGGTCAGGCGAAAGGGTCGTCGACCCATGGGTATTTGTGAAGATCAACGCGCTGGAACGGAATCTCGGTGTAACGGGGGGCGACTGCACCGGGCGCGGCCATGTAGATGATCTCAGATGCGATCGGCGCATAGCCCGCGAAGAAGTGCTGCGAAGATTTGACGACGAGAATTCTCTTGCTGGCGACGTCGATGCCGAAGTTTGTGTAGACGTCCGGGCTGAAGGGTTGTACGCGCCGGCTGCTGACGACGATGTCGACGCCGTTGCAGTGCAGGCAGACGGAATCGCCGCAGGGAATGCGCATGGGATCGCCCTGCTGCGGCCATTCCTGGAACATGTCTTCAACGACGCCGGCGACTTTCACGCGCAGGTCCAGTGGATCGCCGGACATCTTGCCCATCTTGCCGCCGAGGCGAATGTCCAGATCGGCGCCGACGCCGCCCGAGATGGCGGTCTGAACTGCGATCGGGTCCCAGATCATCGCGACGCCGGCGTTCTCGATACCGCGCCCCAGCATCGCCCTGAGCATGAAGGTCGAGTCGCTGGGGGCGCCGCCGCCGGCGTTGTCGGCGCGGTCGGCGATCACAACCGGCCCGCTGGTTGCGGTCAGCGCCTGGTCGAGGGCTTCGTCGATTGACCAGGGCACCTGGTCAAGCTCATGGCGCATAGCGAAGAATCTGCGGCCGACTTCTTCGGCGACGCGCGCGGCCTGCACCGGGTCGCCGTCGGTGATGGCCAGCGACTGCGCGCCGCAGGTGGGCACGTCGCCCCAGGGGAAGCAGTGGACAAGGGAAACCGAAAGGAGCCCGTCGTTGCCTTCCATTATCAGCAGTTCATCGACCAGGCCGCGAAGCGGCTGGTTTGGCGTGAGATAGAGACCGATCATGCGGCAGTCAAAGAGGGCCATCGTCGGCTTGGTCTTCCCTTCGGCGGCGTCGGCGACGATCTTGAAGAGATCGGCGGCGCGATTTGCGACATCGGTGTGCGGATATTCTTTGTAGAGCACAATGGCATCGGCCGTGTCGATCATCGACTGGGTCACGTCGCAGTGAAGGTCGAGCTCGACACCGATCTTGACCTCCGGGCCGACGATCTGCCGGACGCGCTCGATGATGTCGGTCTCGCAGTCGTCATAGCCGTCGGCCACCATGGCGCCGTGCAGGCCAAGCAGGACGATGTCTACGGGCAGTGCCTCCTGCAGACGTTCGAGGAGTTCATCTCGAAGGCTTTCGTAGGTGACGCGGGTTGTTACGCCTGCGGGCTGTGCCCAAGCGTAAAGGCCGAAGACATAGTCCCAGCCGCGAGCAATTGTGCAGGACTCGAATTGGTCGAAGGCTGTCATCGTGCCTTGCTCGACCTCATCGCCTGGACGAACAACCAGATAGTCTCTCATGCCGGTCGGCATTGGTGAGAATGTGTTGGTTTCGGTTGCGACTCCGCCAGCAAAAACCTTCATGGAATCAACCTTTCCTTAATCGAATGTTGGGTTCACGCGATTGGCCTGAAACAGTGCTGTGCCTGCACATCGAGCGGGTCACAGTTCGACGGCAATGTTAGCATATTTGGCGGGCGCAGGGTACTATACAACCTGAGCAGAGGGATGGCCGCGAAGAGCCCGGCGCGTTGGTTTTCATAGCCGTTCTGAAAGGAAGGCAGAGCATGGAATCTGAATCGCAAGAGAGATATCGGGTTGCGCTGGTGGGGACGGGCGGCATATCTCGGGGTCATGCCAGGGCATGTGCGAATACAGACAAGGCCGAGCTAGTGGCGGTCTGCGATCTTTCGCCGGAGGCCCTTGAACGATTCAGGCAGCAGTTCCAGGTGCCCAATGTGTATTCTTCGATCGAGGAGATGCTGGCTGCCGACAAGTACGACATCGCCGTGATCTGTGTTTGGGGCGCGTATCACGCTCAGGTCGGAATTCAGCTGGCGGAGTCGCGCCGCGTGCGTGCGATTCTGTGTGAGAAGCCGTTAACACAGAGCGCGCCGGAGGCGGAGGCGCTCGCGGCGGCTGCAGAGGCGAACGGCGTGCTGATAGCCGAAGCATTCAAGTTTCGCCATCATCCGATGCATCTGATGGCGCAGGAGATCATCAAGCAGGGGGGCATAGGCCCACTGCAGAATATCCGCAGCACCTTCTGCACCAACGTGCCGGCGGAGAGGCGGCTAGATCCTGAGAGCAACTGGCGTTTCAACCGCAGCAAAGGAGGCGGCGCGATTTACGACCTGGCTTGCTACAACATCCACCACGCACGGTTCATTTTTGACGAGGAACCCGAACGGGTCTTTGCCGCCAAGGTCCCGGGCGGCGAAGTCGAGGACGCGGCCTATATTTCGCTCATCTTCCCCGGCGGTCGCAGCGCGCAAATTTCGGTGGGGTTCGATTCGTGGGCTTCGCAATATGTGGAGATCAGCGGGTATGATGGGCTGCTGCGCGCTGACAAGGCCTGGAACAACGAGAGCCTGCCGGTGACGCTGGAGCATCACAGCGCCGACGGCATTGAGGAGATCAATTTCCCACCCACTTACCAGTTTACGCACCAGCTGGAGCACCTCTGCAGTTGCCTGGACAGCGGGCAGCCCCATCGAATCTCGCCGGCAAACAGCATTGCGCAGATGCGTGTGCTGGATGCGGTTGCAGAGTCGATGAGGACCGGCGAGGTTGTCCTTCTATAGGTCACGAAGACGGTTGACAGGTACTCGCCTCAAAGTTAGGATTCTTGCGAGGCGCGGGATGGCGGAGCCAGCCTGTTTCAATTCCAGGGGGTAGCAGTAGCCCAGGCAGATTTCCTCGAAATCGGAAAGGAGAGCACTACATGGCAGTGATCGATGCACTTCCAGGCATGGAACGGGATCTCAGGTTTTTCCCTTCCGAGACGAAACGTCCCAAGAAGCTAACTCCAGGTCATATCGCGCAGTTCAACGAAAAGGGCTACGTGTTTCCATTCGACCTGTATTCGGCGGACGAGGCGGATGCGAACCGGCGCTATTTTGACGGGCTGCTGAAGATGACCCTGGATGCGGGTTTGGACAGTTACGCCATGAGCGGCTGGCATACACATTGCGGCGGCATCTACGATCTGGTCATGGAGGACCGGATTCTAGACTATGTTGAGGACATACTGGGTCCGAATATCATCTGCACAATGACGCACTACTTCTCCAAGATGCCGGGCGATACCAAGTCGGTCTACTGGCACCAGGATGCCTCGTTTTGGGCATTGACGCCGAGCAAGGTCGTCACGGTCTGGCTCGCCATCGATGACGTAGACGTGGAGAACGGGGCGATGAAGCTCTTTCCCGGCACGCATCTGCTGGGGCGGATCCCGTTTGAGTGGGTTACCGACGAGGAGGAAGGTGTGTTGGAGCAGCATGTCCACAATCCGGAACGGTACGGCCAACCGGTTTCGGTCGAGTTGAAGGCGGGGCAGATCTCCTTACACACGGATATGCTGTTGCACGGTTCGCAGCCGAACCCTTCCCGCCGGCGGCGCTGTGGCCTGACTCTGCGTTATTTTCCGCCAGATGTGCGGGGGTCTGAGCCTGAGAAGCAGGATGCGATCATCGCCCGCGGTGTGGACCCGGACAACTACTGGCAGCATATCGAGCGGCCAGAAGGCGACACGATCCCTCCGTCCAAACTGGAGGCGTTGAAGGAGGGATAGGCCGGGATCGCACGCGGCCGCCGTTCAGGCTGCTCTTGGGGATCCGTCGCAGTGCAGGCCCTCTCAGGCTGCCAGCGATTCCTCGAAGAGAGAAGGGAAGTGTGTGTGCGGGTCGGCGGGGTCGCGGAATAGGATCTGTTGGCGCGGCGTGAGAGCGGAGTCGGCGGGCGGTTGGACGCGGCGCGAAGTCCAAGCCATGTGCGACACACAGTATTTGTAGAGTAGCGAACGCCGCTGGTGGACGGCTTGCCAGGCAGCCGTACCGTGCGTGAGTGCCTCGGTGAACAGGATTGCCGAGCCGGCGGGCGCCTCGGGGATGATTACGCAGGCCGCCTCGTCGGGCGCTTCATCGATCTGTTGCGGCAGCTTGTAGTTGCTCTTGTGGCTACCGGGAATGCAACAGAAGCCCCCCATCCCAGGACCTGAATCGCTCAGACACCAGGTCACAACGACAAATCCATTGTAAATCTGATCGTCGCGGAAGGGCACGTACTCGCCCTGCTGCGTGCGCGCATTGTTGGCGGTGGCGCCGTAGTCGGCGTGCAGCCGTCCCCGTCCCATGCCTTGACTCATGCACATGCCATAAATGCGGTCGAGGCGGAAGCAGTCGCCCAGCCGGAAGCGCAGGATGGGCATGATGCGGGGATGGTCCAACAGGTTGACGAATGGCTGACCCCATGCAAGAAAGCCGGAACCGTCAGGCGCGCTGCCAAAGCGTTGGGTATGACCGGGCTCGGGAAGCTGCTGCCCGTCGAGCAGTCGATTGAGCTGGGCGACCTCTGCTCGGCTCAGGGCATTCTCCACCACAAGATAGCCCTGCACATCAAAGAGGTATTGAAGCAGATTGAGATCGGTCATCGTTCGTCCTGTAGGTTTTTTGCTGATGATGGTCGGATTGCAGGGCCTGCTTTCCCGTCTCCTTTAGGGGCAGCCGACCGAATCTTAAACCATCGAGCCGCCAGTGGCAACAGGCGCAAAAGCGAGGACGGCGCATTGTCCACCTCGAGGGTGTTTTTGCGCCGTCCGATATTTCGATCATCTTCAAGTGTGCGACGGTTAGACGGGCTTACTCCGGAGCAGCTTGTACGGGGCCGATGGTAGAGCTGAGGCCCCTCATCAGCACGCCTTCGCTGTCAATATAGGTTGCATAGGCGCGCAGGAACAAGCCCACGTCGTCTTCGACCGGCGTGTAGTTGGAGGTGTCTTCAACCGAAATGTTGTCGACGTCGGTCCAGTCGCTGAGTGCGTCGGCGGAGCTCTCCCACTGCCAGTCTCCCAGGTTGCTGTAGGTGTCGATGGCCAGCGAAAGTTCGACGGTGATGGACTGCCCGACCGTGGGGGGCAGTCCGGCGATGAACCGAGCGACGTTGGGCTGCGTCTGCGGCGTTGGCGTGGGCGTGGGGGTCGGCGACGGCTCAGGCGTGGGCGTTGGACCAGGACCGGGTACAAGCCCGTTGGACGGGAACCAGTCCGACCAGGGGCCGGCGCCGAGGAGATTTCTCCCGCGGAGTCGGAATCGGTAGACTCTGTCTGGATCCAAACCCTTGACCGTGTAGGACACGGCTTCTGTTCCTTCGGTCACGCCCAGAATCGAAACCTCGCCCTCGGTCGTCCATGACTCCCCGGTGCCGATCGACCGCCACTGGATGTCGTAGGAAGAGACGTGCAGCAGCGGCAGCGACAAAGGCAGGGGGGCGGTCGAGAACTGGACGGTCAGCTCCTCCAGCGAGTGCTGCTCCACCTCGCCGGCGATCGACTTGGAAGGCGGCGCCACCCTGAGCGCGGCAAAGATCGCGCCGGCTATGATCAACGCGCCGACGATTGCAAGGGTGACTTTGTTGACGAACAGGCGCAGCATGATTACGCAGATGCGGAAGAACATGTGCAAGACTATGCCTAGGACCATTTGTACGCGATTTACTCCTCTGACCGGCAGGTTCGCCATTCTATCACCCTCCTAGCTCAATTGGTTCTACTTTTCCGATTTGCGGGCTTGGAGCGGATCCCAAAACCTCGATCCTCGACACGAATCTTCCTAAAGGTTTCCGTCCAGCGAGTTCTCAGTATAGTCGCTGCATATTGGAATGTAAATCCATTCGCCAATCGGGCTTTTCCAAATTGAGGCAAGCGAGAAGAGAGCAGAATTTGTGGAAATTACTCTGGTAGAGGGCGAAAAATCCTGCCGAGATCGGCGCAAGATCGGCCTATATTGCCATATCGACTGGATGCCTACGTTCTGTCAACGTCATCAATGAATTGCCCCACCGTAGAGGAGTCGTTGCACTCCAAGTCTTTTGAGGCTGGAGCGTGGAGCGGGGGACTGGTGTAGCGCGGCGGGTGGAGCGAGCGCTGCGTGCAACGTCTTGAATTGAAAAGGCAGGGCTATGTTGGGGAGGTCCAGGCGAAGAGGAAACTGTTTGGGCGTGTTCTTTGGCACAGGAGGCGCCGGGACTTCGAGAGATCTTGGCGTGGTCGTGAAGAGGAAGGCAGCTTCGCAGCCAGGAGGAGAGAGCAGGCTGCGATGTAGCTATAGGGACCGGTTGTGCGTCGTCAGAGCTGGGAGGTTTGGCGTGTTCCGGACAGAGGTCGGCTACTCGTCAACAGGCGGTGTCTGAGATCCTACCTCACGATGGGTCCGATGGTCGGGGTCAAGGCCCTTTTGCGCTCGTCATCGCTGTCGTCATACAGAGCTGAAGCGCGCAGGTAGTGGCCGTCGTCGTCGCCTGAAGGCGTATGCCTTGATGAATTGCCAGAGTCGTAGTTTGTTATGTCTTCCCAGTTTCTGAGCCCGTCCTCGGAGCGCTCCCACTTCCAGATGCTGACATTGCTGAACTGGTCGCCTGGAAGGGAGATGCGAACGCGAATCTCGGTGCCGACCCTGGGCGGATTTGATCCCTGATGGAACTCGGCGACGCCAGTTACCGTATCGACAGCGATGACGGGCCCGATAGTCTGGCTGAGACCTCTTCTGTGGTTATCGTCGCTGTCCAGATAGACGATTGAGGCGCGCAGATACTTGCCCTTATCGGCGGAACCGGCCGTATAGATCGATGGGTCATAGGCATCGTAGTCGGTGACGTCGACCCAGCCTCTGAGACCGTTGTCGGACCTATCCCATCGCCAGCGCCCGGCATCGCTGTACTGAGAACTCGACAGGGTAATGAAGGCACGAACCGCGCGGGTCACGACGACGGGGTCATTGCCGAATCTGAAATCGACTGTCGAGGTGTCTATGGCGGCCGTTTCAACGGGGCCGATGATTGGGCTGACTCCGATGCTGGCAACGTCGTCGCTGTCTAGGAATGGTACCGAGGCGCGCAAGTACTTTTCCTCATCGTTTGACCCCGGGGTAAACAGAGAGGAGTCGGTCAGCCGAGCGCCGGGAACATTGATCCAGCCGGTGAGGCCGTCGTTTGAGCGTTCCCACTGCCAGCGGCCGCGGTCGCTGTAAGATTCTTCATCCAGGTCAAGTACGGCGCGAACTGTCTGACCGACAATGGCGGGGTCGCCGCCCTCGACGATCCTGACGACATCGATCGCTGTCTGGCGTGTAGGGGTAGGCGTGGGTATTGGCGTGGGCGTGGGCGCAGGGGGGGGATTCACGATAATGCAGGCGCTCAGCACGACTCCCGCGAAAGTTGCTGCCAACCAGTGTAAGAGAGTTCGGCGGCGCCCTCTACCTGACATGCGCTCGTTCTCCTCGATGAAGAATCCGTTTCAGAGACAGAAAGAAGCTGACGCCTCTCGGCAGGAAGGCGACAGCTTGCGGACTTGGCTTCACTGCAGTTCCTTCAGCGTAATTCAGTGTACAGACAAGCGAATCGAAAGTCAACCTTGGCCGCGATTCGTGATTCGTGAGTCGTGAGTCGTGAGTCGAACTGCGGGAGCCGCGCACAGAGGCTGGCGCTGTGTCCGCGGCGCGGCGGCAAGCTGGAATCGCGCGGGCACGGTGGTATGGCTACAGGGGGGCGTTGCGGAGGGAGTCCCCCCGCACAGGGGAGGGCCGGGACGGCCGTGATTCGTGATTCGTGACTCGTGATTCGTGATTCGAACTGCGGGAGCCGCGCACTCACGGTGGCGTCGATACTAATGGCGCGTCGACGGCGAGCTGGAATCGCGCGGGCACGGTGGTTTGGCTACAGGGGGGCGTTGCGGAGGGAGTCCCCCTGCACAGGGGAGGGCCGGAACTGCCGTGATTCGTGACTCGTGACTCGTGATTCGAACGGCGGGAGCCGCGCACGTACGGTGGCGTCGATACTAATGGCGCGTCGACGGCGAGCTGGAATCGCGCGGGCACGGTGGTTTGGCTACAGGGGGGCGT
>JAJDTL010000049.1 GCA_022827195.1 Caldilineaceae bacterium | reverse complement strand
CTACAGCCTGGTCCTGCAGGAGAGCCTCTTCGAGCCGCAGGCGCGCTCCTACGCCGGCGCCCTCGGCCTCACCCAGATCATCCCCAGCACCGGCGCAGAGATCGCACAACGCCTCAACTACCCCAACTACTCCACCGAGCTTCTCAACTTCCCCATCGTCAGCATCCGCTTCGGCGCATACTACCTGCGCTGGGTGCGCGACATCGCCCACAACAACGACGTCGCCGCCCTCGCCGGCTACAACGCCGGCCCCGGCAAAGCCCGCACCTGGTTCCACTACACCGCGCCCGACGAAGCCCTCTTCATCTACAAACTCCCCTACACCGAGACCGGCCGCTACCTCAGGCGCATCCTCACCCACTACTACCACTACACCCGCCTCTACCCGCGCTGATGCAAGAGGCGGCCGGAGCATCTCCGCGCGCGCAGATAGGGGCCGCCGGGCGGACCGGTATGGCAGGCGCTTAAATTGTCGGATTGGCGGTGAATCCGCGGTCGGCGAGGAAAAAGAAGCAGGCCGCGCAAGGGGCGCAATGCCCCCGGCGGCCTTGTTTAGTTCACAGACGGATCGCTAAACTCAGTGCGCTGTGGTCAAGCGATGCCGCCACAGCATTGAGGCAGGTAAGATGAACAGGCGCCCGCATCGACGTGACCCTGGACCGGGTTCCATTAGGGCCATAACCCTGCAGTCAACCCGTCCCATGTTGTTGACGGGTCAGTCAGCCGCCTTGGCCAGCGACTGTTCCGGGCTCGACTGCAGCTCCGTATATCCCTCTGCACTCGTCTTCGCGATCAGCTCGGCCAGCGATAGCCCGGCAAGCGCGGCAACCTGTCCCGAGACATCGGTAAGGCCCAACTTTCCGGCCACGCCGCATGCATAGTCCGGGTCGGCCTTGTAGAAGTGGACAAGCTGACGGACTACGATGCGTTCCGGTACGCCGGCCATCGCTACGGCGACATTGCCGAACAGCTGCTCCTTCTGGTCGTCATTCATCAGGCGGAACAGATTCCCGGGCTGGGTATAGTCGTCGTTGCCGGTGCGATGGTCGTAGCGGTCGGCATCGCCGGACACGTTGAGCGGCGGCTCTACGTAGCGCGCATCCTCGGCAGGACCTCCCATGCTGTTCGGCTCGTAGTTGACCGCACTGCCGGCGTTGCCGTCAAAGCGCAGGTTGCCGTCACGGTGGTAGGTGTGGACCGGGCACTGCGGCTTGTTGGCCGGCAGAGATGCATAGTTGACCCCGATGCGGTAGCGGTGGGCGTCGGCATAGGACATGATGCGCGCCTGCAGCATCTTGTCCGGCGAAAAACTGATGCCCGGCACGATGTTGGAGGGTTCAAACGCGGCCTGCTCGATGTCGGCAAAGTAGTTCTCGGGGTTGCGATTGAGCTCCATGATGCCAACTTCGATCAGCGGGTAGTCGCCATGGGGCCACACCTTGGTCAGATCGAAGGGGTTGACGCGGTAGCTCTCGGCCTCCTCTTCGGGCATCACCTGCACGCAGACGCGCCATTTCGGGTACTCTCCCCTCTCGATGGCTTCGAACAGGTCTCGCTGCGAGCTCTCGCGGTCCTGCCCGACGATCTCGGCCGCCTGCGCATTGGTCCATGTCCTGATGCCCTGCATCGTCTTGAAGTGGAACTTGATCCAGAAGCGCTCACCGTCGGCATTCAGGAAGCTGTAGGTGTGGCTGCTGTAGCCGTTGACAAAGCGATAGCCCCGGGGCAGGCCGCGATCGCTCATCAGGATCGTGACCTGGTGCAGGCTCTCGGGCGAGAGCGACCAGAAGTCCCACATCGCCGTGCTCGAGCGCATGTTCGTTTTGGGGTCGCGTTTCTGGGTATGGATGAAATCGCCGAACTTGTAGGGGTCGCGCACGAAGAAGACCGGCGTGTTGTTGCCGACCATGTCCCAGTTGCCCTCTTCGGTGTAGAACTTAACAGCGAAGCCGCGCACGTCTCGCTCAGCGTCGGCCGCGCCGCGCTCTCCCGCGACCGTCGAGAAGCGGAGCAGGCAGTCGGTCTGTTTGCCGACTTCGGAAAAAATATCGGCCTTGGTGTAGCGGGTAACGTCATTCGTTACCGTAAAGGTGCCGAAGGCCCCCGAGCCTTTGGCATGCACGACCCGTTCCGGGACGCGCTCGCGGTTGAATGTAGCCATCTTCTCCAGCAGATGATAGTCCTGCAACAGCAGCGGCCCGCGCGGGCCCGCAGTCAATGAGTTCTGGTTGTCTCCAACCGGCGCACCGTGAGCTGTTGTCAGTTGTTCGCGTTCAGCCATCTTCATCTCCTTAGGTTTTGTGACAAGCCGAGTATAGTCCTGCCCGATCGCCGATCTTGCGCGCGACAAATTCTGTGTCCTGTTGGATTTCTCGGGCGCGCGAGCCAGGGCTGACCGCTTGCAAGATCAACAATCCGGGCCGCCCTTGAAGTGTACCCAATAACTGGACCACGAGCCAAGGTGCAAAAAGATTGTTGGCCCCAATCGTAAGACCGCCAGACGTGAAAGATGAGGTGCGTTCGTGCGAACGCGGCCTGCTCTGAACAGGACACGCAGTTATCCTTACGTGACCCTTCATGTTGATTCAAGGAGGATTCCAAGACTATAGGGGAAGCGAAGCGCTCGGCTTCGGTACAAAGCCTGTTCTGGAACGAGAGGGCAAGTTACAAAGTGCCTTTTCGTGACCCTTCGTGTCAATTCGTGGATAAATCTGAACTGTTCGAAGAATCGAGCCCCTCATTGCCAGTACAAACGGCAACGCAGAGTCCTCCGGCCACCCACCCCACGCCCTACTCCATCCGCAGCGCCTCCGCCGGATCGGTCCTGCCCATGCGCCAGGCCGGATAGAGCCCTGCCAGCAGCGCCGCGGCCAGCGCAACCAGAAACGCCTGCGTAAACTCACCCGCCGGCACCTGCATCGACAGCGTCCAACCGAATGAACGCAAGTTGATGATGTAGACCAGGATCAGCGCCAGGATGAAGCCGGTCGGCAGCGCCGCCAGCCCCGCGCTTGTCCCGATCAGGCCCGTTTCCAGCAGCGTCAGCCCCCACAGCTGCCGCCGGGTCATGCCGGTCGCCCGCAGAACGCCGAGCTCCCGCGCCCGCTCCAGCTGCAGGCTCAAGAGCGTGCTGAGGATGCCGACGAACGCCACCAGCGTCGCCAGCAAACGCAAAGCCACCGTGATCGCAAAGGTGCGGTCGAACACCTCGAGCGCATTCAGCCTCACCCCCCGGTTGGAGCTGATCAGAAGTTCGGCCTTGCCCGCGTAGGAACGGCGCAGTGCGTTGACCGTCCCGTCCACGTCTGCGCCCGGCTCGACAAAAAAGGCGACTGTCGTCAGAAAGCGGTCGTTCCAGTGCCGCCGGTAGCTGCCGTCGTCGATCAGTATCGTGGGATTCACGTCAAAGTCATAGGTGATGCCGACAACGGGAAAGCTCTGCACGCCCCCGTCCGTCAGGATCTCCAGCTTCTGACCGACCCCCACATCGAAACGGTTCGCCATCGTCTCGTTGATCACGACCCCGCCGGCCTCGACCGCGGCCCACGTGGCGTCCGTGTCGCCAACCGCGGCGCGATAACGACGGTCCGCCCCGGCCAGGTCCCGCAGCACGGCTGCCAGTTGCACCTCGCCCTGCCTGCCATCCGGCATCGTCACCGAAACACCGACCTCCCGGCTGGTCGAAAAGCCGACGATGGCGGGAAACACGGCCAGGTCTTCCAGCAGCGCAGGCTTCAGCGTGGCGTCGTTTCGATTCGGCCCCAGCGCCGGCGCCGAGACGAAGATGTCGGCCTGGAGGATCTCGTCAAGCCACTGCTCGACCGTCAATCTGAACGACACGATCATGACGCCGACGCCGATGATCACGCTGACCGCGACCATCAGCGCCGCGATCGCCACCGCGGTGCGCGACAGGGAACGGATGATATTGCGCGGCGCCATCCGCGTCAGGATGCCGAGGCGCCGGCTCAGAATCCTGTGCAGCAGCTCCATCAGCAGCAGCGTCAACGCCGGCGTCAGCAGCGCCGCGCCGAGGATGACGGCAAACAGCCCGCCGAACGCGACTGCCAGGCTCCACTCGGGCACCAGCATTCCCGCGCCAAGCAGGCATAGGGCCACGCCCGCGGCCGTGAGACGCGGCAGCGCGCGCCGCGCCTTTTCCTCAACGTCTGAACGCTGCAACGCGCCCGCGGGGGGTACGCTCGTCGCCTCGAGGGCCGGCACGACCGCGGCAAGCAGGGCCGCGCCGATGCCGCTCAGCGCGCCCTTCGCCAGCGTCCACAGCGGCACATCCGCGTTGCGCACCGCCACCACGAAGAAGAGGTCGTTGATCGTACGCGTGACCGCTTGGACCGCGCCCCGCCCCATCAGCACGCCCAGCAGCAGGCCCAACGCCGTCCCGATCAGGCCGAGATAGGCCGCCTCGGTCAGGATCATGACGAACAGCTCGCGGCGCGTAACGCCCAGCGCGCGCAAAATGCCGAGGACTGGACGGCGCTGCACCACGCTGAAGCTCACCGTGTTGTAGATCAGGAACATGCCGACGACCAGAGCGAGAAGACTGAGCGCGGTCAGGTTTAGACGGAATGCGGCCGTCATTTCCTCCACCGTGGCCGTGCGCGCCGATGGTCGGACGATGCGTGCGCCGGGCGGCAGGATCGCCTCGATTTCGCCCCGCTTCGCCGCGCCCCCGGCGTCCGTCGGCAGGATCAGGTCGATCCGGTCCAGGCGGCCAACCTTGCCCAGCGCCTCCTGGGCCGTGCTGATGTCCACGATCAGCAGGCCCTCCAACGCCCGCCGGCTCAGCTCGTCCGTCGGCGCCAGCAACCCGATAATTGTCAACGTCTGCTGGCGCGCACCGATCCCGATCGACAGGCTCTGCCCCGGTTGCAGGCCGTAGCGCTCTGCCACCGACTGCCCGATCAGCACGCTGTTGGGCTGTAGGAGAAAAGGCGCGAGGAAGTTGCCCGCGCCGGGTGCAGTCCCGTCGGTCTGGATAAGGCTGCCGCCAAGATAGCTGCGGAAGGGCGGTTCGGCGAAAGGATCGATCCCGAGCAGGCGCATCGGCTGCCCGTCCAGCTGCGGCGCGCTGACGTAGCTCTCGACGACCGGCGCGCTCATGCGAAAGCCCAGCTCGCGCCGCAGACGGGCGTATACCAGCGTCTCCAGCCCGTCCGGCCCGCCGACGATCTGATGCGTCGCCTTGCCTGTGACCTGCTCCGCGCCCAGGGCGAAGGCGCGGTTGGCAGAGCCGTTTGCCAGGTCGATCGCCACGATCATGGCCACGCCAATCGCCACGCCGACGATCAGAAAGACCGACTGCAGCGGACGGCGCCAGCTATGTCTCCATGCCAGGCGCAGCAGCGGCTGTCTGATCATGCCGAAGACCCGGAAGCCTCTTCGCCGTCCTGCTCGGTGACGAGCCGCCCCCGTTCGAGGAAAAACACCCTGTCGGCGAATCGGGCGATGTCCTGGTCGTGGGTCGCCATGATCAACGTTTTGCCCGCGTCGCGGCTCAGCTCCAGCAGCAGCTCCAGAACTGCTTCGCCGGTGCCTTCGTCCAGGTTGCCGGTCGGCTCATCCGCCAGCAGCAGGACCGGGTCATGGATCAGCGCGCGCGCAATCGCCACGCGCTGCTGCTCGCCCCCGCTCAGCCGGTCCGGGAAGGTATCCAGGCGGTCGCCCAGGCCGACGCGGCCCAGCAGCGCTTCGGCGCGGCGGTGGCCCTTGCGGTCCTCACCCGCCAGCTCGACAGGCAGCGCGACATTCTCCAGCACCGTGAGCGTCGGAATGAGGTTGAAGAACTGGAAGACAATGCCGATGTTGCGGCGGCGAAAAAGCGTTCGCTGCCGCTCCTGCAGGGCCGTCAACTCGACTTCGCCGCCGTCTTCACGAATGAACACGCGCCCGCCGCTGGGGCGGTCGATGCCGGAAATCAGGTTGAGGAGCGTACTCTTGCCACTGCCCGACTTCCCGAACAGGCAGGTGAACTGGCCGACCGAAAAGGTGCAGTCCACCGCCTCAAGCACCTGTCTCTCCTGGCCGGCCTCAGTGTAGGACTTGCTCAACCTATCCAGCCGCACAAGGAGGTCCGGCGCGGCTTCCGGCGCTTCATGCCTGAGAGTCTCCGTCATTTCCGAACCAGGCCCTGTTCTCTGCTGTATACTCCCGGCTTGACGTCAGCCACCATTCTAGCAGTGTAAAGGATGCGGACGGAAAAGTTCTGTGGGGAAAGTGCCAGAGACCCATGGGAAATCGCAGAGGGGCCCGGTTCTCAGGGTACACACCGACCGCCGATCCTCTTGGGCTGGCCTGCCCACTTTCCAGAGAAAATGCAGGCAACACCGGCCCGAATCCACATGCCAGGATTGACTTCTGCACGCGCCGGTGATAGCCTTCGCAGGTCTGGACCGGTCGCCGCCAGCACGGCGCGGGCGGCCTATTCGGCAAACCATAGAGAGAGGATTCGAATGAAGAGGGACCTGGACCGCCTGATGGCGGAGCGGAATCTTGACGGCTTTCTGGTGATGGGCGAAGGGCACGGCCCGGTGATGAAATATCTGACCAGCGGAGGCTTTTTTGAGGGCGCCCTCCTTCTCAAGCCGCGCGGGGAAGAGGTGACGCTCGTACACGGCATGATGGAGCGGGACACGGCCGCCGCCACCGGCCTGCGCACCGTCAACCGCGAGGAGCATTTCAACGGCTATGAGCTGCTCAAGGAGTTCAAAGGCGACCGGCTGGCGGCCAACGCGGCCTACCTCGCGCGCGCGATGGAGATGATGGGACTGCGGGGTCGGGTCGGCGTCTACGGACTGCAGGACGCCGGCGCGACCATGGCCCTCATGAGCAAAGTTCAGGAGATGATCGAAGAGATCGAGGTCGTCGGCGAATACGGCGAAACGCTCTTCAGCCAGGCCTTTGTCACCAAGGACGACGCCGAGCTGGAGATCCTGAAACGGGCCGGCCGGCTCACCTGCGCCGTCGTCGGCGAAGTGCAGGCCTTCATCCAGGAGCATGCCGTCGGCCGCGACGAGACCGTTTTGAAGGCCGGCGGCGACCCGCTGACAATCGGCGACGTCAAGGAATTCATGCGCGGGAGCCTGCACGCCAAGGGCCTGGCAGAGGACCACGGCACCATCTTCTCGCAGGGCCGCGACGCCGGCGTCCCCCACAACAGCGGCGACCCGTCGATGCCGTTGCAACTGGGCCGCTCCATCATCTTCGACATCTATCCGACGACCGAGGAAGGCTACTTCCACGACATGACGCGTACCTGGTCCCTCGGCTACGCCAGCGACGAGGTGCAGGCGGCCTACGACCAGACCAAAGAGATCTTCGACCGCGTCATGTCGGAGCTGGCGCTGGGGCGGCCGACGCGCGAATACCAGCTTATGGTCTGCGACTTTTACGAAGCGCAAGGCCACAGGACCGTCCGCAGCCATCCCGGCACCGAGGAAGGCTACGTCCACAGCCTTGGCCACGGCATCGGCCTGGAAATCCACGAAGGGCCTCGCTTCAGCCACGCCCAGGGGGAAGAAACACTGCTGCAGCCGGGGCACGTCGTCACGATCGAGCCGGGGCTCTACTACCCCAACCGCGGCTACGGCGTACGCGTCGAGGACGCGGTCGCGTTCAACGAGGCTGGAGAACTGATCTGGCTGACCGACTATCCTTATGACCTGGTCGTTCCGATGCGAGGGTAACGTACGGAGAAAATAACAAAGGGGCGCGGCGGGCGATGCCCCCGCCGCGCCCTTCCATCCTATCAAGACTAACTGTCGTCGGAGTTCTCCCCCTCCTCCTCCTCTTCGTCCGGCCGCACGTCTCTTACCTCGAGCGTGTACGCCCCTTCCTCATCGCCCAGAGCAGAGCTGACTTCGACCGTCAGCACAAGGTCGCTGGGGACCTCCAGCTCCTCCAGCGCGGCGTTCGTCTCGTACGAATCGTCATCGGACATGATCGGGTCTTCGCCCCCGAGATAGAGCGCCAGATAGGTGTCGAACTCCTCGCTGTTCAAGAAGATGCTGATGACGTCGCCTGCCGAAAGGGGCAGGGTGTACCGCACCACGGTCTGAGCCGCCAGCGTCCCTGAAATCGTATCGCCGAGCGCGATTTCGCCGCCGTCGATCGTTTCGACCGCCAGCAGGCTGTCCAGGTGCCCAACTGCCGCATCCAGCAGCACGTCGTCGTCCTTATCCGCCAGCAGCACCTCGGCGGTAACCGGCACCACCACGGTCGGCGACACGCCCTTGCCCTCGATGTGTATCTCGCCGTCGGCGTCGACCGCGCGGCCGATGGTGTACGTGAAGTACTCATTGTCGGGCATCTTGATGCTCTTGATGCTGCCGCCCAGCCCGCCGGTCGGGTAGTGGCCGACGATGTCGGACCTGCCGTCGATCGTCATGTCGTAGGTGAAAAACTCACACGCGCTGAGGCAGAATGGGCCGACGATCACTGCCACCTTGCCGTCGTAGCGCAAGTCCTCCGGCGGCAGGTAGAACCGCTCCGAACCGTCCGGATCAAAGTAGAACTCACCGTGGTCGTCTTCATAGTAGCCGGTATTGCCCAGCACGTGCGGCTCATGATAGAAGTAGGCGGCCATCTGATCGGCCAGGAAGCCGCTGCCACCGCCGTTCTGCCGCATGTCGATGATCAGCCCGCCCACGCCGTAGCGATTGAGCGCCCGTATCATCCGCTCCCACAGCTGAATCGTCAGCAGGCTGTTGTCGGAGAAGCTGTCCAGCTTTACGTAGCCTATGTCATTCTCGCCGTAATCACCCGCTTCCAGCAGGCGGTAGTCCACCGGCAGCTCGAATCCCGTCAAACCCCTGGCAAATGAGGAAAAGCTGAAGCTGTCATACTCGCTGATGACCTTCATCGTATCCGTTACCAGGCCTTCGGCGCCGATCCAGGACAGTGCCACTTCCGTCTCGATCGGGAAGCGCACGACGTATCGCATCTGCTGCAAGTGCTTGAAGTGCTCCGTACTGAATGGCGCCGAGTGGGCGACGGCGTTGTCGATCGCCTCGGAAATCGCTACACCGTCGATGGCGGTGATCTCCGTCCCCAAGGTGATGCCTGCGTTCGCGGCCGGACTGCCTTCGCCGACAAAGTTGACGATAACCTTGCCCTCATTCGTCTCCCGGATCGCGATGCCGAGCCCACCGGCGATCGCCAGCTGGAAATCTTCGCGAATGAAGGAACCGCTCACGTGCCCGTCGGGGATTGACCAGCCGAAGTCCCGCAGGGCGCGCTGATAGTCCATACTGTCCTCAGCGTCCGCCGCGGCCTGAAAGCGGGGCAGAAACTCGGTCCGCTTCGCCTCCCAGTCGATCTCCTTGTATTCGGTAAAGGCATACTCCTTGATCAGCAGATCGACCAGCGAGTTGAAAGCATCGGGGTAAGATTGGTCCGAATAATCGACCTCCGCGATGCCCTGCGGCTCTATCAGGTCGACAACCGGGTTGCGCGAGCGGTCGAAGGTGAACGGCTCCGCGTCCATATTGACGATCGTATAGCCCTGGGGCAACGTGACGATCGGGTCGTCCTCGGTGAACAAGAGCCCGTCTTCGCCGAATCCGGACGGGAAGCCCTGTTCGTCATCAGGCGCGTAGACGAGAAAGATGCCGCCAACGATCTCTCTTTCCGTCTCGATTTCCTCGCTGATGCGGGTCGAGGCGTAGGCAGTCGACCAGCCGCCTCCGTGCAGATCGCGCTCCTCCAGGAAAGGATCGCCGAATGTATTGTCCCAGTACGCGATCGCGAAGACCTGAACACCCTGGTCCTCCGTGTCGTCGTTGTCAACGTCGGAGTAGGTGCCCGCAGGTTCGATCGGCAACGCAATCGAATAGGTGAAGGGCGAGGTGAAAAAGTCCGACGTGATCTGCCCAATCGTCTGCGACGCGACCGGCATCAGAAAATGTTCGTTGCGAGTGACGAATCCGGCCTGGTCCTCGAGGATGACCATCGGCTGCGCCACCCCGCTTGTGAAATAGGGATACGAATAGGCTACTTGCCCTGTAATTCTGACTGCACCGCCGTCGTCATTTACGATTGGTGCCGCCGGTGGCGGGTCGCTGCTCCCTTGCGCGAAGACAGCAACGCCTAGCATCAGACTCATCAGCAGCGCTGCAGCCGTCGCGGCCAACACTCTTCGGGCCGTACTTGTATTCATGGTTCTCTCCTGGCATCGTGTTGCGGCCCCGGTGGAACAGGCCCCGTTTGCGAAGCTTTCGTGCTAGCCTTTGCCGGCCAGACGCGCCTTTTCAAAGTCAATCATATCATCCAGAATATCTGCTAACAAAAGGGAAGGGCTCCAGCCGGTAGCCGCTTTGATCTTCGAAATGTCCGGCACCCGCCGCCGCATGTCCTCAAACCCTGGCGCATAGGCTTCGTCATAGGGGACATGGCGGATCGGGGAAGCAGAACCGGCGCGCGCCACGACCTGCCGCGCCAAGTCCCTGATCGAGACCTCGCAGTCGCTGCCCACGTTGTAAATCTCTCCGCTCGTAGCCAGCGGTTCATCGAGCAGGCCCAGTAGCGCCCGCACAACGTCGGAAACGTGACAGAAGCAGCGGGTCTGGGCGCCGTCACCGTATACGGTCACCGGTTCGCCGCCCAGTGCAAGGTTGACGAAGCGCGGCACGACCGCACCGAAGCGGCCGGTCTGACGCGGCCCAACGACATTGAAGAGGCGCACGATCGTCAGCGGCAGTCCAAATTCGCGGTGCGCCGCCAGGCCGAGAAATTCGTTCAGCAGCTTGCTGGCCGCGTAGCCCCACCGGCTGCGGCTGGGCGGCCCGAGGAGCAGGTCGTCGTCTTCGGCAAAGGGTACGGCTGCGCCCTTGCCGTAGACCTCGCTCGTGCTGGCGAAGAGCGTTCGGCAGCCGTAGCGCCGGGCCGCGCTCAGGAGCGCGTGCGTTCCCAGCACGTTGGTCTCGATCGCGGCCGTCGGTCGCTCCAGCACCAGGTGAACACCGACCGCGGCCGCGAGATGCAAGATCGCGTCGGCGCGGCCGGCCAGTCGGTCGAGCGCGGCATGGTCGTCCAGCGCTCCCTCCGTAAATGAAAAACGGGAACTCTGCTGCAGGCGCCGGATGTTTTGGATCGAGCCTGTGCTCAGATTGTCAAGAACGGCAACCGTTTCGCCCCGGTCGAGCAGCGCCTCGGCCAGATGGCTGCCGATAAAGCCGGCCCCGCCGGTAATCAAGACTTGCATGGGCGTCTCTTGCCGCTACCGAATTGCGTATCAGTTCCAGTCTAGCCAATCGCGCCCTACCAGGCAACGGGGGGTCCAAAATGCGCCGGCAATCAGTGACGGAAATGCCGCGTCCCCGTGAAGGCCATCACCAGGCCCAGCCGGTCGACCGCCGCGATCACCTCCTCGTCCCGGATCGAACCGCCCGGCTGCACGATCGCTGCGATGCCGTGCGCGGCCGCGGCCTCGATGCCGTCGGCGAACGGGAAGAAAGCGTCCGACGCCATGACCGCGCCCTTCGACCGCTCGCCTGCCTTGTGTCCCGCCAGCATAACCGAGTCCACGCGGCTCATCTGCCCCGCGCCAACGCCCACCGTCGACCGCCCCTTGGCGTAGACGATGGCATTGCTCTTGACATGGCGGCAGACCCGCCAGGCGAACGCCAGATCGGCCAGCTGCTCCTCCCTCGGCTGACGCTCGCTGACAACCCGCCAGTTGGCCGGATCCAGATCTTCGCGGCTGCTGTCCTGCTCCTGCACGAGCGCGCCGCCGTAGACGCTGCGGATGCTGAGAGAACGCCCCGCCGCGCCCGTTCCGCGCATGATACGCAGATTGCTCTTGCGCCTCAGCAGGGCCAGCGCATCTTCGTCGAAAGAGGGAGCAGCGACGATCTCGATGAAGAGTCTGCTCATGCGCTCAGCGGTCGCGACGTCCAGACGGCGGTTGACCGCGACGATCCCACCGAATGCGCTCAACGGATCGGAGGCCAGCGCACTCTCGTAGGCCGCCGCCAGCGTATCGGCAGAAGCCAACCCGCACGGGTTGCTGTGCTTGATGATAGCCGCGGTCGGCGCGTCGAAATCCTGCGCCGCCTGCCAGCTGCCGTCCAGGTCCAGCCAGTTGTTGTAGCTCATCTCCTGGCCGTGAAGCTGCTCAAAGGCCGCCCCCCCGTCGCCGGCAAAACGATAGAGCGCCCCCTGTTGGTGGGGGTTTTCACCGTAACGCATCGCCTGGACCCGTTCCAGCCGCAGGTCGATCCGCGCCGGCAACCCGGGCTCCGCCGCGCTGGAGCCGGCAGCAGGCGGCTTCTGAAACGCCAGGTAGTCTGCGATGGCCGCATCGTATTCAGCCGTATGCCGGAACGCCTTCTGGGCAAGCTCCTTCCGCGTGCCCGCGTCCAGTCCGTCCTCCGCGATCGCCCGCGCTACCCGATCATAGTCCGACGGCTCGCAGACAACCGCCACCGATTCGAAATTCTTGGCCGCGGCGCGCAGCAGGGCAACGCCGCCGATATCGATCTGCTCGACCGCATCTGCCAGCGTTACATCCTGCGCAGCGACAGTCCGCTGGAAAGGGTACAAGTTGACGACCACGAGATCGATCGTGGGCAGCCCGTGGCGGGCCAGCTCAGCGAGATGCTCCGGCGTGCGGCGGGCGAGTATGCCGCCATGGATAGCCGGATGGAGCGTCTTTACCCGGCCGTCGAGCAGGTCGGGGAAACCGGTCAGCGCCTCGGTTGGCGTTACCGGCAGCCCCGCATCCGCGAGCGCGCCCGCGGTCCCGCCGCTGGCAATCAGCTCAACCCCCGCGTTGTGCAGCCGCTGCGCAAACGAGGTCAGGCCGCTCTTGTCGGAAACCGAAATCAGTGCGAGAAATGTCATGCGAAATCTCCTGTCGGAACCGCGCAAAAATGGACAAAAAAAGGACAGTCGGAATCTACCAACTGCCCCAGCCCAGGCGTTCGACTGTGCAAATCAGAGAGTGACGCCCCGGCAGCTCCTCTCCCCCGTGGTATCTCTCCACACAATCCGCCAGTCGAGGATCCGGTCTCTGTTGAAGCGTAATTTTAGCACGATTTCGCCTCCAGCCACAAACAGCCGGGCATATCCGGGAGCATTTCAAGTCCGGCGTACTGATGCCCGTTCCCGGGTGGTTACCGGGACAGATCCGGCCCTTGCAGTTCCCGGACACCGAGCACCGGCCACTGCTCCCGGACGGTTTCAGTCACCGCTGACTTGAATTCGCCGCCCGCTGTACAGTCCGACATTGATGCGACAGGAAGGCGCGAACAATGCCTTGATCCGTCTGCCGTCTGCTATACTAGGCGAGAGTTCGGACAGAATCGATTCGCACGGCCCTAAGGAGAGTTTCGATGAGTGACGCCGCAGCAGCGGGTGGGGATATCGCCGTTTCCGGCCTGGCCGTCATGGGCCAAAACCTGGTGCTCAACCTCGAACGCAACGGCTTCCATGTCGTCGTCCACAACCGCACCACCTCCAAAATGACCGACTTTGTGGCGGAACATGGCGGCAAGAAGCTGATCCCCGCGGTGACGCTTGAGGATGTCGTCGCCAAGCTCAAGCGACCGCGCCGCATTCTGCTGATGGTGCAGGCCGGCCGCCCCGTCGACGCCGTGCTCGATGCGCTCGTCCCCCTGCTGGACATCGGCGACATCGTCATGGACGGCGGCAACAGTTACTTTGCCGATACCGAACGGCGCAGCCGGGAACTGACCCAAAAGGGCCTGGTCTACATGGGCGTCGGCGTCAGCGGCGGTGAGGAGGGCGCGCTCTGGGGACCGTCCATCATGCCCGGCGGCGCGCCCGAGGGCTGGGCCTCCGTCGGACCGATGCTGCGCGCAATCTCCGCCAAGGCGGAAGAGGATGGACAGCCCTGCGTCAGCTACATAGGCAGCGGCGGCGCCGGCCACTACGTCAAGATGGTGCACAACGGCATCGAATACGGCGACATGCAGCTCATCGCCGAGGCCTACGACATCTTGCGGCAGGTCCTGGATCTCAGCGCAGCGGAGCTGGCCGACATCTTCGCGTCCTGGAATGAGGGCGAGTTGGACAGCTTTCTCATCGAGATCACCAGCAAGATTTTCCGCCGCACCGACGAAGAGAGCGGCAACCCGCTGGTGGACATGGTGCTCGACAAAGCCAAGCAGAAAGGCACAGGCAAGTGGACCAGCCAGAACGCCATGGACTTGGGCGCGCCGATCCCGACCATAAACAGCGCGGTCACGGGACGTATCGTATCGGCCTTGAAGGAAGAGCGTCTGGTTTCTTCGGACCGATTGCCTGGACCCGAACCCGCGCCATACGACGGCGACCGCCAGGAGTTGATAGACGCTACGCGCGACGCGCTCTACGCCAGCAAAATCAGCGCCTACGCCCAGGGAATGGCGCTGCTGCGGCAGGCCAGCGAGGAGTACGGCTACGGTCTGAATCTGGGTGAAATCGCCGCACTCTGGCGGGCCGGCTGCATCATCCGCGCCCGCTTCCTCAACCACATTACCGACGCCTACAGCCGCAATCCGTCACTGACCAATCTGCTGCTGGACGATCAGTTCCGCGCCGCCGTCACACAGAGATTGCCCGCCTGGCGCAAGGTGGTCCAGATTGCCGTCGCCCGCGGGATCCCCACGCCCGCTTTCAGCGCCAGCCTGGCCTACTACGACAGCTATCGCAGCGCCCGCCTGCCCGCCAACCTTATCCAGGCCCAGCGGGACTTCTTCGGCGCTCACACCTATGAACGTACCGACCGTGAAGGGATCTTCCACAGCGAGTGGGAATAGCCGGCCATTGCCCGGGGAAGCATCGGAGTTGAAAACTTTTCGACTTGCCCAGCTCAACGGCTGGCACGCCTCCATTCCCCTGATCCTGCTTCTCGGCGCCTGGTGGATCTGGGTCAGCCGTCCAGCTGTAGACCTGTCGACCTTCGACGCGCCGAGACCGCTGGTCAACCATCCGGCGCCCGATTTCTCACTGCCCGTCTACCGCGCGAACATCACCGAAACCGAACAATTTGGCCTGTCAGAGCTGCGGGGAACGCCGGTCGTTCTGAACTTCTGGGCAACCTGGTGCGGACCCTGCCGCAGGGAGTTTCCCGCGCTGCAAACCGCGGCCGCCCGCTACGGAGCATGCCAGGCGGGAGGCACGAATACCGATGGCAGCGCGCAGTGTGTCCGCATCGTCGCCGTAAATCAGGGGGAGACCGCGTCCGACGTCGCGCGCTTTCTGGCCGAGATCAGCGGAGGATCGGGCGGTCCCGACGCCGCGGCCGATGGGACAGCAGCTGCCTCCCAACTCGCGATCGTATTGGATACCAGCCTGGATGTGGGACAGATCTACAATGTGCAGGGATTGCCGCTGACCTACTTCATCGACGCGGACGGCGTCATTCGCAGCGTCTGGTCCGGCGAAATGAACAGTGTCATCCTGGCGGAAAATATCTCCAGCATTTTGCAATGAAGCCAGCGCAGGCGAGGCTTGCCGCGGTTCTCGAACACCAGAAAATCGACCGCGTATCGTTTTTGGACCCGGGCATGACAGCCGAGCTCAATGACATCGGCGAAGGTCGCGTCCTGAAGATTCATAGCGGCCCCCAGGAACTGGACTATCTGCCCTCCTAGAGGCGCTTTTGCCACCGCTTACAACGCCACTCACGCCCCTTCGCCGTGCCGCTTGTCCTCGAGCACGGCGCCATCGCCGGCATTCACTACCACATCGAGCGCCGCCTGCGAGGATTCCAGCAGACAGCTTCGGCTGAGGTCCCTACCGCTTCACCGCCCAGCCTCAGTCAACCTTTTCCGCCGCGTACGGCCCGAACAGGTGAAGCAGGAAGACCCACACCAGCATAAGGTCCGGCAACGCGGATGAGGCGTCGATCAGGCCGTGGCCCAGCGCCGCTGCGATCGCCCCCAGCGCGCCGACCGCGAGCGCGTCGGCGCTTGCGGCCCGCCACAATGAGCGAATGCCAAGCCACAGCCAGGCCGCAGCCAGCGCAAGGCCCGGCAGTCCGACGCGGGTCCACCAGTCCAACAATACGTTGTGCGGATGATTGAGACTTGGATCGCGCCACGCTGCAGGCAGGATATAGCCGCTGCGATAGCTGTAGAGAAAGTTGTCCGGCCCGACGCCAAACCAGGGATGATCGAGCGCCATCTGCACGCTGCTGCGCCACAGATTGAGACGCAGGCCAGCCGTGCTTTCCGGCCCAAAATCCAGCAGACTGCGAAACCGCTCTGCGCCGAGAAACGGCACCAGGCCCACCGCCATCGCCACTGCCACCGCCGCCAGCCCCCAACCCCACCGAGACGGCAACCTCAGTTTGCGCCCGCCCTGCAGCCGGCGCCCTGCCGCGCCAAGCCCCAACAGCATCGCCGGCAGCCCCAGAAACAGCGCGCCCTTGCTGAAGGTCAGCAGCAGCGCCGCCAGCTGGGGAACTGTGAGCAGGAGCACGACGCGCGCAGTCCACGCCGAGTGCAGCCAGGACGGCACAACCGCCATCGTCCCGCGCTCCGCTTTGGCGCCGACCGGCCGGCCTTCGCCCCTTCTCCCCGCGCCGAAGATGGCCAGCCCCAGCCCGACCGCGGCGGTCCGTTCCAAATAGAGCGCCAGGTTGTTCGGCGAACCGTAAAGCCCGCGCACGCGATTGACGCCCTCCGCCTGGATAATGTTCTGCTCGGTAACGTACTGCCACAGTCCGGTGACGGCGACAATCGCCCCGCCAGCCAGCCAGGCCAGCGCGAGCATGGTGCGGGTCGCGCTGCTGTCAGCCGCGCTGCGTAGGGTCGCGTGCAGGAGCAGCGCGAACAAGGCCGCGCTCAGAAACACCGTTCGCCACTCGCGCACCGCGACGTCCCTATGCGCCGCGGCGACAGCCGCGACCAGCGCGAGCCCGACCACCACAAAGATAAGCAGGTTGCGCCTGTCGCCCTCTGACCCGCGCGCGTCGCCGGCAGGACGTATCCCCCCCAACATGCGCACGCCGAAGAGCGCCAGGCCGCCATAGATCCCGATTTCAACCAGATTCAGTGCCCGCCCCGGCAGGACAGGCAGAGGATGGAGGTAGAAGGGCAGCCCGAACAGCAGCGCCCCTGTCCACAACACCGGCCGCGGCAGCGCAGTGATGCCGAGCACGACCAGGCCGGCAATGACGACAACCCAGCTCTGAATGAGGACGCCCGCGCCGGTTGCGGCAACGCCCGCGACCGCCGCCAAAATGGCGCGCGGCCAGGGAAGCGTCACAAAGCCGATACTCACGCCCACTAGGATCCGAAAGACCGTGAATCCTTTCGCCAGTGGGCCGGCATTCCCGCTCCCGACAGCGCCTTCGCGATCGTCGGCCTGCAGCTCCTCCGGGACAAGACGCTCTGCCAGCCAGGTACCTATGGCCGACAGCGCCAGCCACCCCCCCAGGAGCGCCGCCAGCACACCCGGCCACTGCGGAAGCGGCTCGGGCGGCAGCGCATCCACAGCCACACCGCGCAGGACGGTCTGCCCCCATCCGCGCCAGACCTCCACCGTCGCCGTGTGCGGCCCCTCTCCGGCCGCTCGGTGCACGAGCAGCCACTCGCCCGACGGACCGGAAGGCGTCTGTTTCTCTGGCGAAAAAAGTGGCTTGTAGCCGCCTGGTTGCCCGCTGCTGTCCGGATTGCCGCGCAACACGGGCAGACGGTTGGCCGGCCCGCCGTCCACATTTACGAAGACATAGCCCCAGTAGTCTCCCAGCGCCAGCTGGAGCGCCAGGTCGCGGCCGTAGTATCGAAAACTCATCCGCCCCGAAGGCTCCTCCCAGGGCGAGGCAGGCTCGGTCGTGTCCGCCCCTTCCGCCGAAACCTGCCAGCCGGCTTCATAGTGGAACGCCGGGTCGTCCATCGACGCGATCGCGCCGCTGCGAAGCATTTCGCCTCCGCCTCCTGCAACCGGTTCTTGCGCCGAGTCAGCGGACGTGTCCGCCGTTTGCCAATAGAGCGTTGAGAATGCAGCCTCGTCCGCTCCGGCCAGCCAGCCGGCGCCGCACGCCAGCAACAGCAGCCCTATCAATAGATTCGCCCGGCGGGAGAGTGGGATCAGACACGCCATAATGGAAACGATCGTATCACACGCGGCCCCATCGAAAGAACAGATGGCGCACCGAGCCAATCTGCCCGGCAAGGCAACTTTTCGGCGCGTTTGGTCGTCAAAAGTTATATGCCGGGAGTTCGTCGAGCAACCAGAGAAGATCGCCAGGACTTGAGGAGCAGGCAGATGAAGAGCCAGAAATCATCCGGAACCGCCATTGGCCTGGTCACCCTGATGGCCTTGACCCTGATTGTAATCTCCATCGTGATGACCGCAACACCCGCGCCGGCCGCCCAGGCGAGCGAACAGAGACTCGCCCCTGCAGGCTCACACTCTGTTACCGTCGTCGGTGAGGGAACCGTCTCCATCGATCCGGACATCGCCACCGCCAACATCGGCGTCGAGGTGATGCGTCCAACGGTCAAAGAGGCCAGCGCGGCCGCGCAGGAGGTCATGGACAGCGTGCTCAAGGCGCTGTTGGCCCAAGAGATCGAAGAGGCCGACATTCAGACCAGGCACTTCAGCATCTATGCCGAACGCTTCGGCCCTGAGGGGCTGTTGAACGAGGACGAGACCCGCTACCGCGTCAGCAACACGGTCTACATCACGATACGGGACCTCAGCAGTATCGGCGAAGTATTGGATGCCGCCATTGACGCGGGCGCCAACAACGTATATGGCGTCGACTTCAGCCTGGCCGACCCGACTTCGGTCGAGTCCGAAGCGCGCGCCCAGGCAGTGGCCGACGCCCGGTCAAAAGCGGATGAACTGGCGGATCTTATCGGGGTTGAAGTCAGCAGCGTCACGGGAATCAGCGAGATCATTGGCCAGGGCGGCGGCTTCTACGGCGGCAACTTCGCCCAGATGGCGATCGCCGAGAGCGCCAGCGGCATCGGCCCCATCAATCCCGGCGAGCTCATGTTGACAATGCAGCTGCAGATCACATACGAGCTGCGCTGACTTTGACGTCTCTAGCCTCCGGCAAATCACAGGCCGCAGATCACAGCCCCAGTACGCAGATAAGCCCAATGCGGGACCGCCGGCGCGGCGCACCTCTCTCCAGGGGTGCGCTCCTCCGCTGGCTCCCGCATTGACTCTTCCCCTCGCCCATCCACTCCACATTTTTTGACAGGCCACACACCGCTCGCTATAATGGTGGCCCTGTGCGCCATTCCCCTGGCATTTCGCCAGCATTGGAGATAGCCATGTCTGAAGAGAGACCCGACGCCAACCCGTTGGAAGATGCCGCAGCCGATTTGAGCGCCGACCTGGAAGGTGAACGCGTAGACGTGACGGAGTCCAATATCGGCTCGGTACGCGGCGGCCGCGTGTCCATGGAAAACTCCGCCACCCGGTCGGTCCACGCACAAGCCCTCAACATGACCGACTCCGCGGCCGGATTTGTTCGGACAAAGTCGCTGGAAATGCGCGAAGCAGGCATCGGCTGCGCCGCCAGCCAGGAGGCCACGATCCACAGCGGTGGCATCGGCATGCTGGCGGCCGGCCAGATTAAGGCGGAAGAGATCAAAACGGGACTCCTGTTTGCCGGTCAGGTCGAGGGAAACGTCAAGACCGTCCTGTCGCCCCTCACCGCGCTGGCGTTGGGCGCGGGATTCGGCGCGGCCCTTCTGCTTCTGCGGAAGCTGTTCCGCCGAAACCGCACCGGACACAGTTGAACGCAGCCCCGCAAGCCGCCGACAAACAGGAATCGTCTTGAAAGTTTGAAGGAGAGCAGAGATAGATGGCTACACTAACACTGACCGCAAACGCCCGCAGCCTGACCGGCCGCAAAGTCAAGCGCCTGCGCCCGCAAGGGAATATTCCCGTCGTCATCTACGGAGGTGACCGCACACCGCAGAACGCGCAGGTCGAGGTCGCCGAGTTCGAACGCGTACTGCGCGACGGCGGCGTCTCCCAGCTTGTCAAGGTCGATCTCGAAGGCGAAGAGTACAACATTCTCGTGCGCGAAATCCAGCGGCACCCGGTCCGCCACAACCTGTTACACGCTGACTTCTACGCCGTCAACATGTCGGAGACCCAGCAGGTCAGCGTCCCCCTGGTTACCGTCGGCGAGTCTGTGGTCGGAACGGACCTGGTCATGGTGCAGACAATGGATAGCGTCGAGATCGAAGCGCTGCCCGCCGACATTCCCGCCCATATCGAGGTCGATGTCTCCCCTCTTGAGGACCCTGAAAGTCCGCCGATAACGGTCGCAGACCTCCCGAGCATCGCCGGGGTCACCTACATTACCGACCCCGATGATCCGGTCTGCAGCCTGATACTTTCACGCGCGGCTGTCAGCGAAGAAGATGAAGAGGCCGAAGCCGAAATGGTCGACCCCGACGCGGAGCCCGAGGTTATCGGGCGGGGCCGCGAGGATGAAGAAGAAGAGGAGTAGCCCTGCAGCGAGGCTTGCCCAGAGCGCCGACCCCTATGTTGGCGCTCTTTCTTTTTCTGTAGACGCGGTCAATTCCCCTCGTCGCGGTCAACTTCGCCCTGTTCGTTCCCCTGTTCCGCTCCAACTTCGCTTAGCAGCGAGAGCAGCGGACTGTCAAGGAACGGCATCGGGTCGACCGCCGCGCCGTAGATGCGCAGTTCCCAGTGCAGATGCTCCCCCGTGCTGCGCCCCGTCGTTCCCACAAAACCGATCGCCTCTCCCGCCTGAACCTTCGCCCCCGGCTCCACCACCGATTCACGCAGATGCCAGTAGCCCGTGAACAGTCCGGCGCCATGGTCGAGGACGACGCTCACGCCGCGCACTCTCAACTGCTCTGCCACTACGACGATTCCGTCCCCCGCCGCCACAACGGGACTGCCTCCGGGCGCGGCGAAGTCATGCCCCGTATGGAAAGACTGAAGCGCACCCCCGTTGTAGCTCCGCTCGATCCCGTAAGGACTGGTCGTCGGGAACGGCGATGACAGCGGCAGCCTGAATGTCTGCTTCCACTGGACCGGCGTCGCCGTCTGCGACCAAATGGGCGCGAGATAGTCCAGTTCCGCCTGCAAAATGGCCTGCTCCAGCAGGTCGCTCTGCTCCGCCGGCAGCGTGATCTGCTGACTCGGGAAGTGGCGTTCCCGTACCTCCACCGCGAAGGACCGCGTGACCGTGACGCCACTGCGCGCTTCGTAGCTCAGCCGCAGCTGATGATCACGCGGCTCCATCGTCGCCGGCACGGGCAGATAGGCCCCCCAGATTGTAATTTCGCCTCCCGCCGCAGCGCCTGCACCTCCGTCCACCCGCAGAGCCAGCGGCCAGATTCCCAAAGGCACACCGTTCCACTCCGCCTTCAACGCAAGCGGCCGGCTCGCCTCGACCTGTAGCCATCCGGCCTCGCCCTGCCCTACCGCCGAGGGAACACTCACGATCCGCACCGCGCCGAAACGCAGCCCCATCGGAGGGCGTGGCGAATCTCGCGCCAGCAGAACCGGCTGGCCGGGAAAGAGACGGGCCTCGGGCGCAATGCGATTGAGAATGGAAAGTCGGTCCGCCGAAAGCCCTTCACGCGCGGCGATGGATTGGACGGTGTCGCCGGGCCGAGCGAAAAGCGCGCCGCGTGACCCGTTCTCCCGCGGGAGATTGAGTACCTGGCCCACGTTGAGGACGTCCACGTCGGCCAGATCATTGGCGGCTGCCAGTTCCCCGACCGTAACGTCGAACTGCGCGGCAATCGAGCCCAGCGTATCGCCCGGCTGGACGGTATATGTGTCCTCCGGCAATTGCGCGTAAAGTGGCTTAGTGGGCGAATAGGCCAGGCAGGCTAAAGAGAGCGCACAGATGAACACCAGGCGGCGAAAAGCCTGCCATACCGGCCCCGGTCGAGCCTTCATCCACTCATGCCCCATCGGCCGGCTGGTACACTTCAGGCTTCAATACGCCGATGTAGGGCAGATTGCGGTACCTCTGGTTGAAATCGAGGCCGTACCCGATCACAAACTCGTCTGGAACCGAGAAACCGGTCCACAGTACGTCGATATCCACCTCGCGGCGCGAAGGCTTGTCCAGCAAAGTCACAACCTCCAGGCTGGCCGGGTTGCGGGCGCTGAAGAGCTGCGTCAAATATGCCAGCGTATGCCCGCTGTCGATGATATCCTCGACCAGAAGAACATGACGGCCTTCGATCGGCTCATTCAGGTCCTTCATGATCCGCACAATGCCCGAGCTAGACGTGGAAGCGCCGTAGCTGCTAGTCGCCAGAAAGTCAATCTCGTGCGGGATCGAAATCGCCCGCATCAGATCGGCAAGAAAGAGAACGCTGCCCTTGAGGACCGCAATCAGCAATAGGTCCTTGTCCGCGTAGTGCTCGTCGATGCGTTGACCCAACGCCCGCACACGCTCCTGTATCGCCTCCGCAGATACCAGCACGCGCTCTACATCGCGGCTCCAATTGGCCCGCCCCGCAAGAGGCGGCTCGCCATCAGTCACAACGGCAACTTCCGATGCACGCTCTACCATTTGCAGCTTCTCCTGGAATCGCGTTCGGCTTGGGGCAATAGACGGCTCTCATCCAATCCCAGGACTGGCGGAGCTTCGGCTGTGGTGCGGATGGGTTCGAATCCTATCATTCACTCTCGACGCGCCCCAAATCCTGCTCCCTCCCCCAAGCACATCCTCACTACCGCCAGCAGCTCGCTCAGGATCATGGCCGTCGCACCCCAGATTGTCTGTCCCCGAATCGCGTAGAAGGGCACCAACGCCGTGCGGTCCTCCAGCTGCCAACGCTCGCGCCGAGAATTGGACGGATTCAGGAAATCCTCGATCGAGACTTCCATCAGTTCGGCTACCTCCTGCCTGTTTGGGCGAAACAGGGGCCGGCCGGCAAGCCGCCCGACAGTGGGCGTGACCTCGTAGTTGCTGGGCCGGATATAGAGCTCTGTCAGCCGGCCCATCACCTTGACGTCGCCCGGTACAATGCCCAGCTCCTCCTTCGCTTCCCGCAGCGCCGTCTCTGTCAGATTCGCGTCCCCATCCTCCCTGCCGCCTCCCGCAAACGCAACTTGACCGCTGTGCGCGCCGTCATATCTCGGACGAACGATAAGTGGAAGTTGCAGACCGCCGCGATGTGGATACAGGAGGACCAGAACGCCGCTCTCGCGAGCCGGCTGCGCCGGCCTATCGTCAGGATGCCAGCCGGGCCGGGGAAGCGGCGCCATCAAAGCCTGCGCAGGGCGGCCCGGGAGCGGCCCTGCCAGCTTCGCCCGCATACATTCCCAGAACCGGTCGAGGGAACCGGGCGCATCTCGTCTCGCAGGTCCCGACGAATTCCACCCGCTTCGTGTCTGTTCAGCGCCCATCGTCCCCGCCGCCTCGCAGGGACCGAAAAACGATCCTGCCGTGCTCGTCTACTTCCCAGCCATAGTCATCCAGGTAAATCGTCCGGTCAGGCAGAATCAGCCGCCGCGCCTCGCGTTCAAAGCGAAACGCGATTGTTCCCTCCGGGCCCGTAAGCGAGCCGGTGGCCGCCGCCGCATCTCGACCGGCAAATCGCAATGTCGTCCCGGGCTGCCGGCTCGCCCAGAGGACAATGGGCCGCACACTCATCAGGAGGACTCCCGCCAGTAGAGGTGGATAACCTCCCGGCTGTTCTCATCGATCCGCACCCGGTCGGCTATCTGATGCCCGCCCACCCAGACGACCTCCGTTCCATCCACGAGAATGGGCCAGCCCGAACGAAGCCAGCGCGGGACCTTACGATCGGTCAGATAGTCGGACAGGCGCTTGCCGTGCCCACCCAGCCCCAGCTGCGCAAAACGCTGGCCCGGCTGCGGCGCGGCAAGCGCAAGTTGCCCCACACGCTCCGCTCCCATGTAGGCCTCCCACTGCGAAAGCCGCGCAGACCAGCCTTGCCGCAGGGCCCCCCTCTTAAGCAGCTCGCAGTGCAGCGTCCAACCGGGCACCGCGATCTCACCCGGAATATGCAGCCTTCTGCCCCCGTGGCGGGAGCGCCATTCGCTATCGAGATAGGGATGGTCGACTGCAAAGGGTGCCGCGACGGCGCGGTGCAGGCTGAAGCAGCCGGCCGCGCGCGTCAGCATGACGTCAGCAACCCATGTGAACGGTCCCCCCACGCTCGACTCCTCCAATAGAGTCCGGCGCAGACGCTCTACTGCGTCGAAGTTGATGCCGGCAGATACAAGTCCCAGGCAGAGTCCGCCTGCGCGCAGGGCCGACCGCTGCTCCGCCACGGTCAGACCGCGAAATGCCGCCAGATCGAATACCTGCCGGTCGGAACCGGCGCAATGACCGGCCGTGCGGCTGCCCCCGTCAAACCCCCGCAACTCCCGCTCCAATGCGCTTCCCCCGTCGCGGCGGGAAACCGTCATCGCCGCGCGCGTATGCCGGTCGGACCGCTCGGCCTCCGCCGCGAGCAGCGTTGCCGTTCGGCACAGGGACGCAACGACCCGCGGGTTGATCGCCTCCAATTGCGGCAGGATCTCGTGACGCAGACGGTTGCGCACGAGCGACCGGTCCCGGTTGCTTGGATCTTCGCGCCATGGCAGCCGGTGCCGCGCCAGGTACTGTAGGATTTCATCGCGCGTGGCGCCGAGCAGGGGACGCACGAGCTGCACGCCCGGCACAGGCCTGTCATCCACGAACAGGGGGCGCGCCGCCCGCATGCCTGCCAATCCGTCCAACCCGCTGCCGCGAATCAGATTCATCAGCACCGTCTCGGCTTGATCATTGGCGGTGTGGGCCACCGCGACCTCCACAGTTTTTCCGTCCGCCCGGCGCCCGGCCGCGATCTCGGCCAGGAAGCGGTATCGCGCCCGCCTGGCAGCCGCCTCCAGGTTTCCGCCGCCGGCCAGCGCCCCCCGCGGTAAAGCCGCCGACTCCAGCGGCACCTCCCAATCCTGCGAGATCTCTGCGACAAAGGCGGCATCGTCCCCGGATTCCACCCGCAAACCGTGATCAAGATGCGCCGCTACCAGGTCGATCGACCAGGCCTCGCGCAGACCCGCGAGCAGATGAAGAAGGGTAACGCTGTCTGCGCCGCCGCTGACGCCGACGACGACAGTAGCCCCGCTCCCCCCCTTCCGCGCAGGAGCTGCAAAGATTCCATGGCTCGCCCGCGTCTGCAGGAGCAACGCTTGCAAACGCCGGTCGATCGCCGTATCCACTTCCTCTTCAGGGCGCGAACCAAGCCGCTCCCTCTGCATTCCTTTTCCGGACATGAGAATTTCGTAGTCAGACAGCCGCCAGGCAGGCCGCAAGGCATGCACAATACCGTGCGCAATACCGTGCGCAATACCCTGGAAACGGACCCTGCGCTTGCCTTGATTCTGAGGCCCATTCGGCGCAACAGGACCTGGCGCGCATTGGCCTCGCGACCGCAGAGAAACCTGCCAATAGCATAGCGGACGGGCAACACCTTTCGCAAGATCAACGATCAAAACGGATCGGACGGTTCGGCATCGTTGTTTTGTGTCGTTTGCCGCTATGGTATAATGGGACGGCGAACGGCCTCTCGCGAGTGGCATCGGGGTCCTCTTCGCTGCTGCTCAATCATCTAAAACCGGTACGGAGATCTCCCAAGAGTGTCAAACCCGCTAGATTGGCTGTTGGGGCTTTTTTCACTCGACATTGGCATCGACTTAGGCACAGCCAATACCCTGGTTCACGTAAAGGGCCGGGGGGTCATCATTGACGAACCCTCCGTGGTTGCAATTGACAACTCGTCGAAGCGGCGCAACAAGGTCAAGGCAATCGGCCAGGAGGCCAAGGAGATGGTGGGTCGGACGCCTAGCCACATCGTAGCCAAACGTCCCCTTCAGGACGGTGTCATTTCCGACTTCGAAGAGACCGAGGAGATGATCCACGCCTTCATCGGCAAGGTTCACGGCAAACGGGCCTTCGGCACAGCACGCCCGCGCGTTGTGATCGGCATCCCGTCCGGCGCCACCGAAGTCGAAAAGCGCGCCGTGCGCGATGCCACCGTCAGCGCAGGCGCCCGCGAAGCTGGGCTTGTTGAAGAGCCGATGGCCGCTGCAATCGGTTCCGGCCTGCCCGTGACCGAATCGATCGGCTCGATGATCGTCGACATCGGCGGCGGCACGACCGAAGTAGCCGTCATCTCGATGGGCGGCATCGTCGTCTCCCGTTCCATTCGCGTGGCCGGCGATGAAATGAACGAGGACATCGTCACCTACAGCCGGCAGAAGTACAACCTCCTGATCGGCGAACGCATGGCCGAGCGCGTCAAAATCGAAATCGGCTCAGCATACCCCCTCGAACAAGAGCGGACCATGATCATCCGCGGACGCAACCTCATTACCGGTCTGCCTGAGGCCATCGAAGTCAGCTCGGTCGAAATCAGAGAAGCCCTGACCGGCTCAGTTGACGTCATTGTCGACGCCGTCAAAGATACCTTGGATGAAACACCTCCCGAGCTTGTAGCCGATCTGATGGAGCACGGGATTGTACTGGCCGGCGGTGGCGCCCTGCTGCAGGGAATGGCCCAGCGCATCCAGGACGAAAACCGTATGCACGTCTACGTGGCCGACAACCCCCTCTCCTCCGTCGTGCTGGGGACAGGTATGATTCTGGAAAAGCCGGAGCACTACGCAGAAACGCTGACGACAATGCAGCGAAAAACCACAATCAGGTAGATCCGGAGCTCCCGTTTTCGGTTATTGGTTGCCAAGTCGCAGCGTACATTGAATACTGATTGCTGAAAACCATGCGAGAACAACGCGGCTGGAGCGGCGGCAACCTTGCCGTCAAATTTACCATCCTCGCGCTGACCGCTATCCTCCTGTTGGCCCTGCAGCAGACCGGCCGCCTTGGTACACTTGAAGGACTGGTTACACTGGTAACCGCACCAGGCCAGTCAGGGCTGTCGTCGCTGACCGACCGCCTCTCCAACTCGCTGACCAATCTGCGCAATTACCGCAACCTCCAGCAGCGAGTCACCGAGCTAGAACTGATCACCCAGGGCCTCATCGTCGAAAACCTCCGCCTCAAGGAAGTGGAGCGCGAGAACCAGCGCCTGCGCGAACTACTGGCGTTCGCCGAAACCAGGCCCGCTTTCGAGCTGCGCGGCGGTCAGATCATCGCCCGCGTGATCGGCAAGAACGCCACCAACTTCCTCGATGTTGCCATGATCGATCTCGGCACTCGCCACGGCATCCTCGTCGGTATGCCGGTCGTCAACGATCAGGGACTGGTCGGCCGCATCTACACCGTAACCGCCACAACCGCGAAAGTGCTTCTTATCACCGACCCGTCCAGCACCGTCAATACGATCCTCCAGGCCAGCAGGCTGACAGGCATCGTAAACGGCGCCCCGGGCTCAGATCCCGTCATGGGTTTCATCCCGCAGGGGACCGAAGTGGGCATTGGAGAAGTCGTGCTCACGTCGGGAATGGGCGGAAACTTCCCCAAAGGGATCACGGTAGGACAGGTCGTAGAAGTACGCCAGAAGGACGTCGACGTCTTCCAGGAGGCGGTCGTACGGCCAACGGTCAACTTTGGCCGCCTGGAGTTCGTCATGGTCGTCACCAACTTTGACCGATTCGAATCCGTGCCACTTCTCGACACACCGCCGGCCCAGCCAGTTGAACCTTCAGATGAGACGAGTGAGGAGTGAAATAGCCAGGAGACAGCCCAGAGAATCGGCCGCGGAAGGATACACACGTTCTGCCCGCCCTGCATCACTCTCGCCTCGCGAATGGGGCACCTCCTGGATTTTCGTGCCGGCTCTGGGCGCGGTCGCAATCTTCCAGGTCGTCGTCGCGCCGAGACTCGCCCTGCAAGGCGTCTACCCCGACCTGGTCTTGCTCCTCGTCATCGCCAAGTCGCTCCTCGCAGGCAGACACGATGCCGTCGTTTGGGGGTTCACCGGCGGCTTCTGGATGGACATCCTCAGCGGCGGCGCCGTCGGCGCCTCCAGCCTGGCGCTCATGACCACCGCCCTGTTGACCGGAATCGGACACAATGCAATCTTCCGCCGCCATCTGTTCGTCCCATTCATCGCCGCTCTTTCAGGCACGCTCGTCTTCTCGCTCGTCTACGTGGGGATTCTCAACATTGTCGGGTTCCGCTTCCAGCCCGACCTGCTCTTTACCGAAATCGTCGTCCCGGTTTGCCTCTACAACGGCGCCGTTATGCTCCTGGCAACACCGCTCCTGAATCGCATGCCCGAAAAAGCGGACTACCCCTGAGCTGCAACCACTGTCGCCGCGAAGAGTGGCCGACCGGTAACCCGGCCAATCTCAGCATCTGAAAGTTCAGTCGCCCCTTAAAGCCTGCCATGAACGAACGTGCAACACGCACGGCAACTTCAACCTCCATAATCGTCCGCCTTACGCTGCTGGCAACCTTTCTCGTATTCTGTGTACGACTCTATGGCCTCCAGATCGTGCGCGGCGCCAACTATCAGGAACAGGCCGCCGTCAACCGGTTGCGGGTCATCGACCTCTATGCCCCGCGCGGCGTGATCTACGACCGCAACGGCGAAATCCTGGCCCGCAATCGACCCAGCTTTGTCATATCCGTCATCCCGGCCGACCTGCCGCAAAACGACGTCACGACGACTGTCAACGAACAACGCGTGGCCGTCGAAAGACTGCTCGCCGCACTCGCAGCCGACACAGATCCCGAAATGGCCATCCGCATCGCCGAAGTGATGTTTCTGCACCTGGGGCGAGAAGACTTCAAGGCTACCGTCGGCAGCGCGGGAATCACGCTCTCCTTCCGCCTCGTCGATCTGGAAACATTGCAGGTCGACGACGAAGGGCGCGAGATCCTCGTCGAAGAGCCGACCCTGATCCCCGACCTCTCCGAACCGCTCCCCGCTTCCGGGCTCCTGGCGCTGCTCGAAAGGGCCATTGCCCTCGGTTCTCAGGGCAGCTCCTACAAGCCCATCTCTGTTTTGGACCTGGTCGACCGCGAGCATGCCTTCCGCGTCGCCGAACAGATCTACCAGCTGCCCGGCGTCCATGTACTGCAAAAACCGGTTAGAGAGTATCCCTTCCGCGACCTGGCAGGGCATGTTCTCGGCTTTCTCGGACCGATCCCCAAACTGGCGGCCGACGACTATAAGGCCGAAGGATACGACAACCCAAACGAGTCCGTTGGCTTGAACGGCCTGGAATACACATATCAGGACGCCCTGCGAGGACTGCCGGGACGAAAGATCATCGAGGTAGACATTCTCGGCCGCGAAAGCCGCACCGTAAGTACGGAAAGAGAGTCGGAGCCCGGTCTCAACCTCCACCTGAGCCTCGACATCCACCTGCAACGGGTAATGCATGACGCACTCGCCGACATGTTGGAAGAAACCGGTGCCCCGCACGGTGTCGCGCTGGCAATGGACCCGCGCGACGGCATGATGCTCGGCCTTGTCAGCCTGCCCAGCTACGATAACAACATCTTCTCCGAAGGATTGGGCGAAGAGTATCAGGCGCTCGAAGTCGAGGACGACACCCGCCGCCCGCTCTACAACTACGCCATCGGCGGGCTCTACCCGCCCGGCTCCACCTTCAAGCTCGTCACTGCCACCGCTGCCCTGGCCGAGCGCGTCGTCGACCCCTACACGGTCCTCGTCGACAAGGGACCTATCTATCTGCCCAACTTCTTCTTCCCCGACGACCCCGAACAGGCACAGGAATTCGTTAGCTGGAACCATAAGTTGAACATCCTGCACGGGCGCATGACCATCGTCGAGGGGATCGGCCTCTCCAATGACATCTTCTTCTATTACCTGGGCGGCGGCTACCCCAACTTCATGACAGGTTTGGGCAGCGAGCGCCTCGCCAAATGGATGCGCCTCTTCGGCTACGGCGAGCTGACAGGTATCGACCTGCCCGGCGAGGTCAAGGCAATCGTTCCCGATGAACAGTGGAAAAGACTGACCAAAGCCGAACGGTGGACCACAGGCGACAGCTACAATATGGCGATCGGACAGGGCGACGTCCTGGGCACGCCGCTGCAAGTGCTTGTCAGTACCGCCGCCGTTGCCAACGGCGGCTATGTCGTCAAGCCCCAGTTCGTGCGCGAAATGGTCGATACCCAGGGCAACCTGCAGTGGCGGTACGAACCGGTCCTGCAGGAGCGGATCCCCGTCGAACCGGGTCTGCTCGCCGTCGTTCAGAAAGGCATGTGGCACGCCGTCAACGGACCGGCAGGCACCTCGGGCAACAGCCGCGTCGATGGAGTCATCGTGGCCGGCAAGACCGGAACGGCCGAGTATTGCGCCTACGATCTGGAAATCCAGGACTGCAAAGACCGCGATCATGAAGGAAACTTGCCGTTCCATGCCTGGTACACGGCCTACGCACCTTACCGGAACCCGGAAATCGCCGTCACCGTCTTCGTCTACCGCGGCGGTGAAGGCTCCACCGCCGCCATTCCTGTCGCACAAGAAACGCTCAACGCCTACTTCCATGGATCCGGCGATTCCGGACCCTAGCCCCGCCATTGCCCGCCAGGCCATCGCCCCCGCCCACGCACGGCATACCGAAAGAGCCGCGGTCTATGGCCCGGCCGGGCCGTAGAAATCGCCGCAAAGTCAGACCACGCACCGCCAATCGGCCCGGTTCCGGGTTCCGGGCTTTTGGTTTATAGTAAAAGTCGCGACAATTTGCGCCGGCACGGGCATCCGCTTGATCCGCTCGCACGCCCGTGCCCCGCGCCGCAGCGCCTGGCAACGGGAAACCGGCTGCTTGGAGCACAGGTTGGTTCTAGCGAGGCATTGCCCAAAACGATGAGCGTCCGCATCATTGGCAGGGGCGGTTTGACCGTCGTCGACGTAGCCGGCGAAAAGGGAAGCTGGAGCGAAATCGTAGATTTCGTTGCCGGGCACATTTCCAAAGCGCAGGGCTTCTTCCGCGACGAGCGGCTCGCGCTTTCCGTAGGCGACCGCAAGATCACCGCCGCCGACCTTCAGCAGATTCACAATGCCCTGCGCGGCCAGAACATCAGCGTCGTCGCGCTTCACACCAGCAACCCCTCCTCCTATTTGCTCGCCAGGGACCTCAGCCTCGAAGCGGTCTGGGAAGGACCGTCGCCGCCCCCTTTGCGCAACGAAGCGGGCCTGAGGGGCGCGGAAACGCCGCAGCCCTTCTCGCTGCCCCCCTCCGGCCTCGCACGCTCTGGCACTGCACCCTTTGGTTCCGGCGCTATTGGATCCGGCGCCTTTGATTCCGGCGCCATTGATTCCGGCGCCTTCGGTTCCGGCCGCACCGAATCCGGCTCGCCGCCCGCCACAACCCCCGCCACCGACCGGCAGCCCGCGCCCGCTTCCGACCAGCCTTCTCAGACCCTGGGGCGCTGGTCGCAAATCGCCGCCAGGTATCAGCAGTCGAAAGCAACCGAACCGGGTCCGAAGTACGCAGCAACCCTGAAGCAAGACGGCCCCTCACACAAAGAGAACAGGCGCGACAGCGGCCCTTCGGCTGTGGAGGACGCCCCACACGACGATGATGCGGCCAACCTGACGCCCTGGGGCGAGACTGCGGCCGAAGAGACCGAGCCGCCGCCGTTCGTCCATCGCGGCACCCTGCGCTCCGGCCAGTCCTGCAGGCACGCGGGAACCGTCGTGATCCTGGGCGACGTAAACCCGGGCGCGCAGGTCGTCTGCGGTGGCGACGTGCTCGTGTGGGGACGCCTGCGCGGCTTCGTCCACGCCGGCGCCATGGGCGACGAACACGCCATCGTGGCCGCGCTCGACTTCGAACCGGTCCAGCTCCGGATCGCCGGTCACATCGCCATGACGCCAAAGGGCGCTTCCAACAACCCCGGCTACTGGTTCTGGAAGCGCGACAGCAGCGGCAAACCCGAAGTCGCCAGGGTTGTCGACGAACAGATATACGTGGACCCCTGGGATGCGGGCGAGGGTGCCTAGGGCGGCGGTGCGCCAATCACGCCCGGCGTGCGCTCTTGCCGCCGGGAAGGATGCCCATGCGTCCGCGCCGGCTTACACGAAACGTAACTTTCGAGAGAATCACGACTCACGATTATGGGCGTTGTCCTCACCCTGACCTCCGGCAAAGGCGGCGTGGGCAAGACCACTACTACCGCGAACCTGGGTATCGCCTTGGCCATGGCCGGTCAACGCGTCGTGGTGGTAGATGCCGACATTGGCCTGCGCAATCTCGACATCGTCATGGGCCTGGAGAGCCGCGTCGTTTACAACCTGGTCGACGCCATCGAAGGCCGCTGCCCCGTGCACGAAGCCCTGGTGCGAGACCGGCGCGTCGAAGAGCTCTACCTCCTGCCCAGTTCGCAGACCCGCGACAAGACCGCCGTCGCGCCCGACCAGATGATGACGCTGTGCGAAGAGTTGAGCACAATCGCCGACTTCGTACTCATCGACTCCCCTGCCGGCATCGAGTTGGGATTCCAGAACGCCATCGCCGCCGCCGCCGAAATCATCATCGTGACGACACCGGAGGTCAGCGCCCTGCGCGACGCCGACAAAGTCATCTTCCTTCTCGAGCGAGACACCGAAATCCAGGCGCGGCTCATCATCAACCGCTACAACCCCCGCCTGGTGCGCCGTAAAGAGATGTTTACCCGCGATGACATTCTCAGCATCCTCAGCATCGACCTGCTCGGCATCGTGCCCGAGGATGACGATATCATCGTCTCCGCCAACAAGGGCTGGCCGGTCGCGCTCGAACGCAAAAGAAACGTCAGCCGCGCCTATCACAACATCGCCCAAAGACTGCTCGGCTACAACGTACCCCTGATCCCCTTCAAGGAGATCAGCTGGGCCGAGCGTCTGCGGCGTCTCATGGGTCTCTGAATGTTTCGCCACTTCGACAGGCCGCTCTTCTTTGCCGTGCTTCTCCTCTGCGGCATCGGCATCGCCATGACCTACAGCGCCACCAATACCGACGTGGTCCTGGAAAACTACTGGCAGCGGCAGCTTGTCTTTACAATCCTGGGCGTGATTGCACTTGCGACGACCGCACTCTTCGACTACCGGCACCTGGAGCTGCTGGCCCAGCCCAGCTACTTCTTTCTGATCGGCTCGCTGGTGGCTGTCTATCTCTTCGGCGAGGTCAAGGGCGGCGCGCAGCGTTGGCTGGACCTGGGCCGCACAGACGTCCAGCCGACCGAGTTCGGCAAGTTTCTGCTGATCGTCTTTCTGGCCTGGTATCTCAGCCGTTTTCAGGAGCGCATTCGCTCGTTACCATACCTGCTGGCAGCGGTTGTTCTGCTTCTCCTTCCCCTGGCCCTCGTGTACGTTCAACCCGATCTGGGCATGACCGTCACCTTGGCCTTTATCAGCGGCACCTTGATTCTCATCAACGGCGTCCGGGTCGTCCATCTCCTCCTCGTTTCGGTAGCTGCCGGCGCCGTACCCATTTGGCTTGCCTTTCAAGGAACGCTCCAAAACTATTTTCAGGACTACATGGTGGAGCGCATCGCCATCTTTCTCGACCCTGCCTCGAATCCGGATGCCGCCTTCAACGTGCAGCAGGCCCTCATAAGCATCGGCAACGGCGGCTGGATAGGGATGGGATGGGGCGAAGGAACACAAAATCAGCTACGCTTCTTGCGCGTTCGCCACACCGACTTCATCTTCAGCGTTATCGCCGAGGAGCTGGGCTATCTGGGCGCCGTGCTCATCATGGGCCTGCTCTTCTTCGTCATCTGGCGCCTCGTCCGCATCGCCGACCTCGCCCAGGACCAGTTCGGCAGGCTCATCACGCTCGGCGTCGCCGCGCTAATCTTCTTCCAGACATTCGTCAATGTCGGCATGAATCTGGCCATCATGCCGGTTACGGGCATGACGCTGCCCTTCCTCAGCTACGGAGGCAGCAGTCTCGTATCGATGATGGTGGCAGTGGGGTTGGCGCAGAGCGTCGTCATGCGCCATCGAAAGATGGACTTCTCTTAACCGCAGCACCGAGCCGCCGGCTTGTGGCCTTTCCCGCCCCGGACAGCCGCCGCCTGCAGCTTTGCCGCTACAACCCTCTCAACAGGTCGGCCCACAACCCCGGCTGTAGACCGATAACAACCACGGCGATTGTCGTGACGGCGAGGCTGAAGTTAATCGCCGGACCGCAGTTGCACACGATCTCGCCCTCCGCCTCTCTGAAGAACATCGCCGCAACCACGCGCAGGTAGTAGTAGGCGCTGATCGCGCTGTTGAGTACGCCGACCACCGCCAGCCAGGCCAGGTCCGCCTCGACCGCCGCCTTGAATATCAGAAACTTGCCGAAAAAGCCGGCCAGCGGCGGAATGCCGCTCAGGCTGAACATGAAGACCGCCATCGCGACCGCCAGCGAAGCATACCGCGTGCCCAGACCGTTGAACCGGTCCTGCGCAACGTCCCCTTCGCCCCTGCCCTCCAGCACGATCACGACCCCGAACGCGCCGATGTTCATGAAGGCATAGGCAAATAGATAGAACGCCGCGGCAGAGGTCGCGGCCGGCGTGCCGGCCGCCAGCGCAATCAGGATCGTGCCCGCGTGGGCAACGCTCGAATAGGCCAGCATGCGCTTGACGCTGCTCTGGCGCAGCGCCGCCAGGTTGCCGACCGTCATCGTCAAGACAGCCAGAACAGCCACGGGAACTGCCCACTGTTCGTAGAGCGACGGCAGCGCAACCATCATCACCCGCAGGAAGCCGGCAAATGCCGCCGCCTTCGTGCCGACGCTCATGAAGGCGGTAACCGGCGTCGGCGCGCCCTGGTAGACATCGGGCGTCCACATGTGAAACGGTACAAGGCTCACCTTGAAGCCAAACCCGACCAGCAGCAGCGCAACGCCGGGCCATACCAGCGAGAGGTTGCCGCCGCCGGACGAAAGCGTCGCGTGAATCCGGTCATAGCTCGTGCTGCCGCCGGCCCCGTAGAGCAGCGCCGAACCGTATACGAAGAATGTGCTGGCAAGGGCCCCCAGCAGAAAATACTTCATCGCAGCCTCAACGCTGCGCGGATTTTCGCGATGAAAGCCGCTCAGAATATAGAGCGCCAGCGAGAAGATCTCCAGCGCGATGAAGAGCACGATCAGGTTGGTGGCCGTGCCCATCAACATCATGCCGATTACTGCCAGAATGAACAGCGAATAGAATGCGCCTCCCTGGCGCTCGATCGCCGGCAGATAGTTCCGGCTCAGCAGCACGCCGAAAATCCCGGCTATCAGGACGACCAGCCGCACGCTTAAGGCAAATCCATCCGAGACCGCGCCGCCCAGGTACTCGGCCGGAGGCCGGCTCCAGATCAGCAGCGACGCACCCATGCCCAGCGCCAGGATGCCGATCGATAACGCCGCCAGCGCCCCGCTGCCTTCCTGCTTGCGGCGGCCTATGTCGACCATCATCAGGACCATGACCCCAACCGCCAGCACGATTTCGGGCAGGAGCACGGATGCGTTTTCGAAGAGGAGAGAGGTGTCCATGGCTATCAGTCGTCAGCGCCCGGCCGTCAACAGATCGTTTTCGGCGATCAGGGGCGTAAGGTCTGGCAAATCGACGATCAGGGCGTCCCGCTCCAGCGGCATCTGCAGGTCTGCCAGCGCGCTCGCCGACGGGTTGATCTTGCTGAGAAACAGGTTGGGCGCGAAGCCGATAACGAAGAAGAGAACGACGATCGGCACCAGCTGCCAGATCTCCTTCCAGTTAAGGTCGGGCAGATTCTCCCTGAAGTTGGCCGGGTTCTCGTGCGCCCCCTGCGCCACCTTGCGGAAGGCGTGAAGCAGATACCAGGCCGCCAGGATGATGCCGACCGTGCCCAGGACCGCAAACAGCGGTGTGCTCCTGTACGTGCCAATCAGGATCAAGAACTCGCCCACAAAACCGTTGAGACCGGGAAGGCCCGCACTGCTCAGCGCCACCACCAGGAAGAAAAAGCAGAAGATTGGCACGCTCGCCCACAGGCCCCCGAAATCGCTCAACAGCCGCGTGTGCCGCCGCTCGTAGAGCATGCCCACCATCAGGAACAGGGCGCCCGTGCTCAGGCCGTGGCTCACCATCTGCAGCACCGCGCCGCTGATCGCCTGCTCGTTCAGTGCGAAGATGCCCAACACCACAAAGCCCATGTGCGCCACCGAAGAATAGGCCACCAGCGACTTCAGATCGCGCTGCGCCAGGGCCACCAGCGCGCCGTAGAGTATCCCCACGATCGCCAGGATCGAGATCAGCGACGAATAGTCCGCGACCGCGGCGGGGAAGAGCGGCAACGCAAAGCGCACAAAGCCGTACGTCCCAAGCTTCAGGAGCACGCCCGCCAGAATGACCGAACCCGCGGTCGGGGCCTCGACGTGCGCATCGGGCAGCCACGTATGGAACGGGAACAGCGGCACCTTGATCGCGAATGCGAGCGCGAATGCCAGGAACCCGACCTGCTGCAGCCCCGCCGGCACGCCCATGCGCTGCAGTTCGAGCAGGTCAAACGTGCCGGTCTGGAAGTAGAGCGCCAGGATCGCCACCAGCATCAGCGCCGACCCCGCCAGCGTGTAAAGGAAGAACTTGACCGCGGCGTATACCCGGTTGTCGCTGCCCCACTTGCCGATCAGCAGCGCCATCGGAATCAGGCTGAACTCCCAGAAAACGTAGAACAGGACAAGGTCGAGCGCGAGGAAAACACCCAGCACCGCCGTCTCCATCAGCAGCATCAACGCCAAATAGCCGCCGACGTTCTGCTTGACGTGCTGATTGCTGAACGCCACCGCGATCGGCATCAGGAAGGTCGTCAGCACGACCAGCCACAGGCTGATCCCGTCCACCCCGAGGTGATAGTGGATGTTCAGACCCGGCATCCAGGCATAGCGCTCGACGAACTGCATGTCGGGGATATCCTGCCAGCCGGGCAGCAGCAGCAGGCTGACCACAAAAGTCGCGACCGCCGCGCCGAATGCCAGCGCCTTCTTAAGGCCGTCGCTGGGCGCAATCAGAACGATTATGGCGCCGGCAAGCGGCAGAAAAGTCAGAACTGAGAGCATAAGACTCCGGTTTCTCGTTTTGCGACTTCAGGCCCCTGCCGCGGCAACTGTGGCGCCGCAGCTACGAACCGAACACCAGGAACAGCAGCAGCGCCGCCACACCCACGAAGAGACTCAGCGCGTAGGTCGGCACCAGTCCGTTGTGGACCCGGCGCAACGCGCCTCCCATCGCCAGGCTCACCTGCCCGACGAGACTGACCGCGCCGTCCACTACGCCCTCGTCCACCACGCGGTCAAACCATCCCGCAAGCCCGAGCAGCGGGTTCACAATCAAGGCAGCGTAGACCTCGTCCACGTACCATTTGTTGGCGGCAGCCTGCTCCAGCGGCCTGAACACGCCGGTGATGCCTGCCGCCCATCCGGCCCCGCGCGGCGCGCCATCCGCGTCCTTCGCGCCCTGAAGGTAACGCCCGTACGCCAGTACCGCACCGGCCACCGCAATCACCGCGCTCACCGCCAGCAGCACAATTTCCAGCGAAACGGCCGCATGGAACGCCGGCTTCCCGACTGCCGCCTCCAGGTAATGCTCCATCGTCAGCAGGAACGGCAGGTTGAGCGCGCCGCCGACCACCGCCAGGACCGCCAGGACCCACAGCGGCGCTGTCATCATCGCAGGGCTCTCGTGCGCGTGCTCGTGGATATGCTCGTCGCGCGCTTCGCCCCAGAACGCCATGAACACAGCGCGAAAGCTGTAGAACGCAGTCAGCAGCGCGGTGAACAGACCGATCAGATAGAGCAGAATGTTGTGATTCGACGCATGCAGCAGAATCCCGTCCTTCGAGAAGAACCCCGACAGCAGCGGCAGCCCGGCGAGTGCAGCCGCGCCGATCAGAAAGAGCTTGTGCGTCGTGGGCATCTTTGCCCGCAGGTTGCCCATCTTGCGAATGTCCAGCTCCCCACCCGGAAGCCCGTGCATGACGTTGCCGGCGGCGAGAAAGAGCAGCGCCTTGAAAAAGGCATGCGTAACAAGATGGAAGATAGCAAATGCGTACGCGCCCACGCCGACACCAAGCATCATGAAGCCCAGCTGCGAGATCGTCGAATAGGCCAGAATCTTCTTCAGGTCAACCTGTGTCAGCGCAATCGAGGCCGCCAGCAGCGCCGTAATCGACCCAACCCAGGCCGCCGCGTCCCCGGCCAGGGGCGCCAGCCCCCACAGGACGTGCGTGCGCGCAATCATGTAGATGCCGGCCGTCACCATCGTCGCCGCGTGGATCAACGCCGAAACCGGCGTCGGACCGGCCATCGCGTCGGGCAGCCAGACGAACAGGGGCAGCTGCGCGCTCTTTCCCGTCGCCGCCAGCAGCAGCAGCAGGCACACCGCCAACGCCGCGCCGGTCGACAGCGCCCCGGCCCCGGCAAATACCTCCTCAAAGACAACCGAACCGACGCCCGTCCAGATCAGAAAGACCGCCACCATCAAGCCGAAATCGCCGATCCGGTTGACCAGAAACGCCTTCTTGCCCGCGTCGGCATAGTGGCCGTACGAGTCGTCGTAGCGGTCAAAGTAAAAGCCGATCAGCAGATAGGAGGCCAGGCCCACGCCCTCCCAGCCGACAAACATCCCCACGAAGTTATCGCTGAGGACCAGCACCAGCATCGCCAGGATGAAAAAGTTGAGATAGACGAAGAAGCGCTGGAAGTTCTGCTCGCCGTGCATGTAGCCGCCGGCATAGATGTGGATTAAAGCGCCGACGCCCGTTACGACCAGCGCCATCGTCACGCTGAGAGGGTCGATCAGCATCGCCGCCGGCGCCCGGAAGCTGCCAACCGTGATCCAGTCCCACAGGTGGACCGTAACCGAGCGGTGATGCTCGTCCAGCCCCGACAGGCCGAAGAACATGCCCGCGCTCACCAGAAACGACAGCACCACCGCGCCCGAAGCCACGGCATGAATGCCGCGTTCACCCAGTCTGGCGCCGGCAAACAGGTTGATCAGTGCACCCAAAGCGGGAAAGACAAAAACGAGCCAGGCAAAATCCATAACTGCTGTGTCCAAGTGCGCGTTACAGGTATCCGATCTTCCTTCATATGTTTTAGGCAGCCCGACCGACGGCGCCTGCAAACCGAAAGGAAAGACGACCGGCTACCACTTCAGCAAATTGATCTCGTCGATGTTGATGCTCTTCTGGTGGCGCACGTTCGCGATCAGGATCGCCAAGCCCACCGCAACCTCGGCTGCGGCCACCGCCATGACCATGAAAACAAAGATCTGCCCTTCAAGATTGCCCCACTGGCGGGCGAGCGCGATCAGGGTCAGATTCACGCTGTTCAGCATCATCTCGATGCACATGAATATGATGAGCGCGTTTCGCCGCAGCAGGACGCCTGTCGCGCCCACTGTGAAGATCAACGCCGCAAGGATCAGGTAGTAGCTCGTCTCAGGCATTTCTCTGTTAGTCCGACGCCTCGACCGACGGAACGCCTTCGCCTGCGCCTTCGGACTGGCGGCCAAGCACCAACGCGCCGATCAGCGCAACCAGCAGCAGGATTGCGATCAGTTCAAATGGTAGCACGTACTCGGTGAACAGGGCCGTGCCGACAGCCGCCGGCGTACCGCCCTGCAGCAGTGAAGTCGCATCGTCCGGTGCCCTCAGCATGCGCGTCAGTACGCTGGAGGAGACAGTCAGCAGCAGGATCAGTCCCAGGCCGATGCCCACCACCCGGCTCCACACCCGTTGCGCCGCGCTGAAATCGTTGGTTTCCCCGCCGATCAACATGATGACGAACAGGATCAGGATCACAATGCCGCCGGCGTACACGATCACCTGCGCCGCCGCCAGGAACTGGGCGTCCAGCGTAACGTAGAGCACCGCCAGCGAAGCGAAATTTGTCAGCAGGAAGAGCGCACTGTGCACCGGCTGACGGCTCATGACTACACCCAGCGCCGCGGCCAGGCTGACCGCACCGACAAGCAGGAAGAAAAGTAGCGCCATGGACCGTTACTCCGGGCGGATGATGACGTTGGGCATGCCGGGGTTCAGCAGCTGCTCTTTGGTCAGCACGAAGTCCTTGCGCTCATAGTTCGCCATCGCAAAGTCGTGCCCCAGCACGATCGCCTCGGTTGGGCAGGCCTCTTCGCAGTCGCCGCAGAAAACGCAGCGCAAAAGGTTGACTTCGTAGACCTTGGCATGGCGCTCACCCGGCGATAGCGGCGCAGCGGGATCGTTCTCAGCCGCCTCCACGTAGATCGCCTCGGTCGGACAGGCCGCCTCGCACAGACTGCAGCCGATGCAGCGCTCAAGCCCGTTGGCGTAGCGCCGCAGCTCGTGGCGGCCGCGAAAACGGGGGTAAATCGGGATCTCCTCGTACGGAAACTCGACCGTGACCGGCTTCTGGCGCAGATGTTTGAGGGTAACGCCCATCGCCTTGCCAATCTCGATCGCGCCTTTCAGGAATTCACCCAGTTCCATCACGTCTCCTTACTTCAGGAAAACGGCCAGGACCGCAGAAATGCTCACGTAGACCAGGCCCAGCGGCAGCATGAACTGCCAGCAGAACTTCATCAGCTGGTCGTAACGCGGCCGGCCGATGCTGGCGCGCACCCAGATGAACAGGAAGAGCAGCAGTACGACCTTGATCAGAAGGTAGATCGGCCCCAGCCAGATGTACTGCTCGGCGAACGGCCCCCGCCAGCCGCCGAAAAACAGCGTCGCCATGATCGCGCTCGTCGAGATCATATTGACGTACTCGGCGATGAAGAAAAGCGCAAACTTCATGCCGCCGTACTCGGTCTGGAAGCCGGCCACCAGCTCGTTCTCCGTCTCAGGCAGGTCGAACGGGCTGCGGTTCGTCTCCGCCAGGATGCAGATGAAGAAGAACGGAAACGCCAGCCACAGCCAGATCCACTCCCACCACTGACGCGACGACTCGACCAGGTCGACCAGGCTGAAGCTGCCGGCCAGGATCAGGATACTGACCAGGAAGAGGCCCAGCGGCAGCTCGTATGAGACCATCTGCGCCGACGAGCGCAGCGCCCCCAGCAGCGAATAGTTGTTGTTGCTGCTCCAGCCGGCCAGTATGATGCCGTAGCTCTCGATGCCCGCCACCGCCAGAATCCAAAGGAAACCGATGTTCACGTCGGCGATCGCCGGCGTCCCCTTGGCAATCGGAATCACCGCCCAGATGATCAGCGCCGGGACCAGCGCCAGCGCCGGCGCCAGCAGGTAGACCGGCTTGTCGACGTGGTTGGGGATGATCTCCTCCTTGAAAAACGCCTTGACCGCGTCCGCGGCCGGCTGCAGGAGGCCAAACTTGCCCGCACGATTGGGTCCGTAACGAATTTGGAAGCGCGCCAGCAGCTTGCGCTCGTACCACGTCAGGTAGGCGAAACCGGTCAGCAGCACGAAGATCAGGATCAACGCGCGTATGGCGGGAAACACCAACACCTGTAACCAGTCCATTTCTCGCCCTACCGCCTTTCCAACCTGACGCGCTGCCCGTAGCCACCGTTCAGAAGTGCGCCGACCGGCGCGCCGGGCAGACTTTCCGGAATCCAGGCCGTCCCCGGCTGCACCTGCTCGTCGACCGCGACGGTCAGCTCAAGGCTGCCCACTTCGCTCTGCACGCGCACCGGCGCACCCGCCTCGACACCAATGCCGGTCGCGTCGGCAGGGTTGAGGCCGACAGTCGCGCCCCGCGCCATTCCCTGCATCTGCTCGGTCAGCTGGAACAACGTTCCACCGTCGTAGAGCACTGTTCCGGAGACCAGCGTCAAGGGGTAGTCGCCTCCGGCGCCGGCTTCTGCCGCCGCTTCTTCGTCGCCAACCTGGCCGGTCGCATGGACGGCCGCGGCGGCCTCGGCATCCCACTGGATGCCCTGATCGCCGAGTGCCTCCCAGGTCAGCCCCGCGTAGCCGGGTACGACTTCGGCAATTTCCGCCGTAACGCTGCGGGCATCGGAATAAGGCCACTCGACGCCCATCTGCCTGGCAAGGTGCGTCAAGATCATCCAGTCGGGCGCGGCGCGCGACTTGGGGTCTGTTACCGCCTTGGGCGCCCGCTGCACGCGCCGCTCGAGGTTGGTGAAGGTGCCGTCGCTCTCGGACCAGCCCGCAGCCGGCAGCACGACGTCGGCCTTCCCGGCCGTCTCGGTCAGGAAGAGGTCGCAGACAACCAGCAGATCGAGATCTGCCAGGCCTGCGGCCCAATCGGGTGACTCGTCCGCCGGGTTTGCGCCCATCACAAACAGGGCCCTCATCTCCTGGCTGTCCAGCATCTGTTTATAGGTAAAGCCCGGGGAAGATGAAAGCGAGCAGGACCACAGCCCCTCCAGTTTCGCCCTGAAGTCGCTGTCCTCCAGCGACGCGTGGCCGGGCAGCCTGTCGGGCAGAACGCCCATGTCGCGGCAGCCCTGCGCATTGCCGTCCAGCCCGGCGTACGCGAGCCGCGCCCCTTTCCCCGTTGCCTTGGCCAGCCGCGCGAGGCCGTCGCGCACCGCCGCGCCGCCCTTGCCGCGCGCGGCCATCGGTCCGTAGATGATCAGCGCACTTTCGCTCGCAGCCAGCAGCCTGGCGGCTTCGGCCGCAGGACCGCTGCCGTCGGCAGTGTCGCCATCCTGTACGGCCCGCGCCAACCTGGATATGAGCGCTGCCTCTTCCCCAGGCAGACAGGCCAGATAGGGGCCGCCGTACTTCGTCAACTCGATCTTGCGGGCGTGGGCGACGATCAGCTTGGCGCCGCCGCGCAGGAGGGCCCGCTTCAGATGCAGGTCCAGCACCGGCAGCTCTTCGCTGGGATCGATGCCGAACAAAAGGACTGTATCGACCTTGGGATCGGGGCCGTACTGCGGTTTCATCAGCTCGGCCAGGGCGGGCAGGCCCGTCGGCAGGGCCGCGACCTCGCCGCCGTCGCGGTGGTCGATGTTGTTGCTGCCGACGACCGCCCGCATGAACCGCTGCAGCGTATAGTTGGCCTCGTTGCTGACCTTGCCGCTGCCGATGGCACCGATACTGTCGGGCCCGCGCTGTTCCCCGATGCTCTTAAGCCGGTCTGCCACGTAAGCAAGCGCTTCGCTCCACTGCACCGGCGTCAACTCGCCATTTTTGCGCAGCAGGGGAGCTGTCAGCCGGTTCTCGTCGTTGACCCAAGCGTGCGCAAAACGCCCCTTGTCGCAGATCCACTGGTCGTTGACCTGCATGTTCTCGCGCCCGACAATCCGACGCAACTCGTGCGTGCGCGTATCCAAGCGCACATTGCAGCCCATCGAACAGTGCATGCAGACACTCGGCGTACGCTCGATCTCCCACGGACGGTAAGCGAAACGCGAAACGCGATTGGTCAGCGCGCCAACAGGACAAAGATCAATGATATTTCCGCCCGTCTTGGCGTCGACCGGGCGGCCGTCCTGAATGTCTACGATCGTGTCGTTGCCGCGCTCGAACAGGCCCAGCTGCGGCTTGTCCTCCCACTCCTCCAGGTAGCGGATGCAGCGCCAGCACAGCACGCACCGCTCCTGGTCCAACACGATCGTGTCCGAAATGTCGTAATGCTTCTTCGCCAGCCGCTTCGGCTCGATCAGCTGGCTGATGCCCGGCCCGAAGCGCATCGTCTGGTCCTGCAGTGGGCACTCGCCCCCCTTGTCGCAGATCGGGCAGTCGAGCGGATGGTTGAGCAGGATGAACGCGAGGTTGGCCTCCTGCACCGTCTTCACCTGCTCCGTCTCGGTGCGCACCACCATGCCGTCGCCCACCGGCATTGTGCACGAAGCCATCATCGCCGTGCCGCGCGGGCCGTCCACCTCCACCAGGCACATGCGGCAGCAGCCGACCGGGTCCAGCTTCGGATGCGAGCAGAAAACAGGGATCTCGATGCCCGCCATGCGCGCCGCGTCCACCAGCAGCGTGCGCGCCGGGACCGATACCTCCTGCTCGTTTATGGTAAGGGTTACGTTGTCAGACATAATCTGAGAACTCTCGTATGAAGGCGAATTCGGTTCTCAATTCATCCCCTGAATTCCAACTGAACCACCGCAGGGGCTGCATCGGATCGCCTTGGCCCGGATAATCTCGTCTCATAGGGGGCAATGCTTCATGGTACCGTTCTGCACTGCCCGGCTGTCAAGCGCTTCCTGATTGGCCGGAAGAACCAGGAGTAAGATGAGTGGAATAGGGCCCAGAAAGAATTTTCACGCCACCCACAGACACGCTCTTCTGCCTTGGTTGTTCGCCCCGATGCCGGCGGCGACCATGCTGACCAACCCGACAAGAAGCCCGGAAAGAAGTGTCTTCCATACTAGCTTCCTGCTGGTAGTGCAGTAAACAGTCAGTCTCCGGTCCCTTCCGCCGGCGGCGGCAAAACGTCGTCAACCGCCACCTCAAAATCAGGAAACGCCAGCGGTGCGACCGTCTCGCCGCGGTGAAAGGTCAGCTTCGTCTGGTACACTGCATCGCCAGCAGTCGGCGCATGTGGATCGCGATAGACCTCAAGCGATTCATCTGCAAGATTCAATATCCAGTACTCAGCCATGGCCGACCGTGCGTATACCATCCCCTTGCGAGCGCGGTCCTGGACGAGAGTCGTGTCGGCGACCTCCAAAACGAGCAAGATCTCGGAAGGATGAGGATGCCGCCTCGCGTAGGCGATCCCCAGGTCCTTGGCGATGACAAGATCCGGCTCGGGCTCGGACTCAGTTTCAGCAATTGAAATGGGCGATTGAACGCGCAGCCTGATTTCACCACGCGAAAGCAACGAAGCAAAGAGCTGCAGCAGGCAATCGACTGCATACGCATGCGGGGGTTTGATGGGACTCATGGACACCAGGAATCCTTCGAGTAGCTCGATTCGTTCGTCCTCGTCAAAAAAACCTATCTTGATCAACTCATGGTACTCATCCAGCGTAAAGCGACGCAGAGGTACACCCTCCACCGGCACTACAGGCAGAACTGGTTTCGCCGTCTTGCGTTCTTCAATCGTGATCGGCTCGGCAGCTTCAGCTGCAACCGGCAGGGCAGCCGTGACCATCGTTCAGTTCCTCAATCGTCGGCCGAAACCAGGTCGTCATGCAGCACAATATTGCCACCGGACGGGGCAATGGTACTGTCACGCAGACCGCTCGGCTCGTGCACGTCCGGCCGGTACGCCGGCCGGATCGGTAGCTCAGGCACCACCTCGTCCGGGTTCGAGCTCTCAATCTGCGCGCTGAACTCCTCCCGGTACTTCAGCAGATTGCTCTGCAATCCCCACACCGACGCCTCGCCGAAGGGGCAGAAACTCTTGCCGGCGATGTTGTCGGCGATGTATTCCATCAGCTCCAAATCCTTGCCCCGGCCCTGCCCCTCCTCGATCCGCAGCAGGATCTTCTCCAGCCAGGCCGTGCCCTCGCGGCAGGGCGTGCACTTGCCGCAGCTCTCCTCGCGATAGAAACCCAGCGTCCGTCGCGCCACCTCCACCATCGACGTGCGTTCGTCGATCGCGATCACGCCGGCCGAACCCAGCAGCGAACCGGCCTCCGTCACGCTTTCAAAGTCGAGCGGCGTATCGAACTGGTCCGGCTTTAACAGCTTCATCGACAGGCCGCCGGGCACGATCGCCTTGATCGCGCTCCCCTCATCCTGAGGGCCGCCGCCGTACTCGTCGACCAGCTCGCTCAACGGCGTCGCATGCGGCAGCTCGTAAAGACCGGGACGCTTGACGTTCCCGCTCAGGCAGAAGATGCGCATGCCCGGGCTGCGCTCGGTCCCGAACCCCTTGTACCACTCGACCCCGTGACGCATCACGTGCGTGACGTTGCAGATCGACTCCACGTTGTTGACAATCGTCGGCTTGGCGTACAGCCCCTCGACCGCCGGGAAGGGCGGCTTGAGCCGCGGCTGCCCCCGGTAGCCCTCCAGGCTCGACAGCTGCGCCGTCTCCTCGCCGCACTCGTAGGCGCCCGCGCCGCGGTGCAGCACAACGTCCAGCCTCTTGCCGCTGCCAAACACGTTGTCGCCGAGATAGCCCTTAGCGGACGCCTCGGCCAGCGCCGCTTCCATGCGCGTATAGGCAAAATAGTACTCGCCGCGTATATAGATGAAAGCCTTCTCCGACTCGATCGCGTGCGCGCTCAGTATGATCCCTTCGATCAGCTGGTGCGGGTCGTACTCCATGATGATGCGGTCTTTGAAGGTGCCCGGCTCCGACTCGTCAGCATTGACAACCAAGTAGCGGGGAAAGACCCCCTGCGGCAGAAAGCCCCACTTGATGCCGGTGGGAAAGCCCGCGCCGCCGCGCCCGCGGATGCCGCTGGCCTTAATCTGTTCGACCATGTCGGCCGGCTCGACCTCGCCCAGCACGCGCCGCGCCGTCTCGTAGCCGCCGTCCGCCTCGTATGTACCGATCTTGTGGCTGTCCGGCTCGTTGAGGCGCGCCATCAGATAGCGCGGCTCCATGCCGCCCGTGCGATAGGGTGTGTCCGCCGCGCCCTCGCTCTCGGGGTCGGCCTGCGGCGTCCAGCGCGCCAGCTCGGCGAAGCCCTTGCCCGCCTTGAGCAGCTCGATCACCCTGCCCACGTCTTCAGCCGAATCCAGGTTCTCAAAGTACCGGATCGCTCCGCTCTTCTGGTCCGTCACGATCGCCATCGGCGCCGTGCCGCATGAGCCCAGGCACTCCATGTGGTCGAGGGCAAACTGGCCGTCCTCGGTCTTCTCCCCGTGGTGGATGCCCAGCGCGCTCTCAAAACGGTGCAGACACTGGTTCCCGCCCCGCAGCATACAGGGAACGTTCGTGCACACCTCGATGTGGTACTCGCCCTTCGGCTCCTCGTGCAGCATATTGTAAAACCCGACCACCGCGCCCACTTCCGCCGGCGCAATGCCGAGAATCTCCGCCAGCTCGTCCTGCGCCTCGACCGGGCAGAAACCGAACTCGCGCTGGACTACATAGAGCGCCGGCAGTATCCCCGAGCGCTGCCTCCCTTCCGGGTAGCGCGCCAGTATCTCTCCAATCTCCTGCCGCATCACGTCCGTTATCATTCCCAAATCCCCGGAATTCCACTCACGTTTCACAAAAGGACCGCGCGCTATCCACTATCCACTATCCACTGCCTTTACCGGTCCACCTCGCCCAGCACGATGTCAATCGAGCCGATGTTGGTCACGACGTCCGACAGCATCTCGCCCCGGCTGATATGGTCGATCGCGTAGAGGTTGTTGAAGCTGGGCCCGTGGACGTGGAGACGGTACGGCTTGGCCGAACCGTCGCTGTAAACGAAAAAGCCCAGCTCCCCCTTGCTGCTCTCGATGCCGTGATAGAAGAAACCGGGCGAAACGTGGAAGCCTTCAGTCATCAATTTGAAGTGATGGATCAGCGCCTCCATGCTGACGTCCAGCTCAGCCCGCGGCGGCGCCGCCACCTTCCGATTGTTCGATTTATACAGGCCGCTCGGCAGAATGGCGACCGCCTGCTCGAGAATGCGTACGCTCTGGCGCAACTCCTCCACGCGCACCCGGTAGCGGCCATAGCAGTCGCCGCGATCGCTGGTCGGCACCTCGAATTCGTATCCCTCATAGCCCGTGTAGGGCCTGTCGCGCCGCAAATCCCAGTCAACCCCGCTCCCGCGCAGCATTGGCCCGGTCAGCCCCATCGAAAGCGCGTCCTCACGGCTGACATGGCCTACATTGGTCAGCCGCTCCCGCCACAGCGGCGCGTCGGTCAGCATCGCTTCGTATTCGCTGATCTTCTGCGGCATCAGCCGGATGAAATCTTTCAGTTCGCTGACGAAAGCGTCAGGCAGGTCCTGCCACACGCCGCCGATTCGAATGTAGCTGACCGTCAGCCGCGCGCCGCATGCCATCTCGAACAGGTCCAGGATCCGCTCACGCTCGCGCGTGGCGTACATCAACAGGCTCATGCCCGTCCCCGACACGTCCAGCACGTGCGTCGCCAGCCAAAACAGATGGGAGGCAATCCGCTGCATCTCCGCCATGATCACCCGGATCACCTGCGCACGTTCGGGAATCTCCAGGCCCAGCATGTGCTCGACAGTCAGACAGTAGCCCAGGTTGTTCGACATCGACGAGAGATAGTCCATGCGGTCCGTGTAATAGACAAAGTCCTTGTACCGCTTGTTCTCGCCCGTCTTCTCAAAGCCCGAATGGAGATACCCCAGGTCCGGATCGATGCTGACAACCCTTTCACCGTCCAGCTCAACCACCAGGCGGAGCACCCCGTGCGTGCTCGGATGGTGCGGCCCCATGTTGATGACCATGTTCTCCCGGCTCATCCCCGGCGGCAGATCGGGCGGCGCGCTCTCAGCCGCCAGAATCTGCGTGCCCAGCGTCTCAAACTCCGGGTCATCCCAGGTGAGCGTAAAGGGCACCTCTTCTCCCCCCAGCGGAGACTGCTTCTGCAGCGGATGGTTGTGCCAGCTCTTCGGCATCAGAATCCGCCGCGGGTCGGGGTGACCGTCAAAGCCAATGCCCATCAGGTCGAATACCTCGCGCTCCGGCCACTCCGCGCCCCGGTAGACACCCGTCAGGCTGTCGACGTGCGGCCGCGCGCCGTCATCGCCGCCACTGTCAGCGCAGTCGGCCACAAGCGTCAGGTGCTGGTTGCGAGCGTAGGATCGAAACTGGTAAACGGTCTGAAAAACGGCGTCGTCACCGTTCAGGGGCAGGCGCGACCTGTCCACGCCCGTTACGTCGATCAGCGTCTCGTATTGGAGTTGGGGATCATCGCGTAAAAAGGCAGCGATCGCCTTCAGCTGCGCCGGCTTGACTTGGACGACCTGGTTGCCGTGGTGCAGACCGGCAGCGACGACCTCCCCGCCGAACCGCTCGCTCAGCCGCTTCGTATCCTCGGTCTCACCCGAGGGCAGCGGTGCAAGCGCGGGAATGCCGGGCGGGTTCAGCGTGCGCTGCGTTTCGTATGAACGAACAATCGGTGCAACATCGAGAGGCATCTCGCCTCCTCAGCGTTCGCCGGGCCGCTCGAACCCAGCGCTGCTTTTACGCCCCCAGAGGCATGATCTCGTCAACCGCCGTCCGTTCACCGACCGCGCGACCTGTACCGACCGTCTCGAGCGCCTGCTTGGCGCGCAGCTTGTCGAGCGCATAGAGCAGAGACTCCGGCCGCGGCGGGCAGCCGGGCACGTAGACGTCAACCGGAATGATCTTGTCCACGCCCTGGATGATGGCGTAGTTGTTGAAGGGGCCGCCGGCGCTGGCGCAGATGCCCATCGCGATGACCCACTTCGGCGCAGACATCTGATCATATATGCGTTTGATCACCGGCGCCATCTTGTTGCTCACGCGGCCGGATACGATCATCAGGTCGGCTTGGCGCGGGCTGGCGCGGAACAGCTCCGACCCGTAGCGCGCGATGTCGTGGCGGGCGGTCCCCGTCGCTATCATCTCCATCGCACAGCAGGCCAGCCCGAAAAGAAGCGGCCACGTGCTGTTGGCCCGTCCCCAGTTGATCACGCTGTCAAGCGTAGTCGTCAGAATCCCTTCAGGAACTTTCTGCTCTAGGCCCATTTCTATTCCTTAGATTCCGTCGTCGCCCAGCCCTGCCGGCGGCCGCAACGGCCGGTCGCATCGATACGCCTACTCGGGCCGGTACCCGTTTCCGGATTCCGTCCGCCCTTTCCCCGGCGTCGCCCGTCAATCCGCCGCCTGCACACGGCGGCCCGTCCGCTAATCCCAGTCGAGCGCGCCCTTCTTCCATTCATAGAGGAATCCGACCACGAGAACGATGAAAAATGGAATCATCGCCACGAGGGCGAACACGCGGAGATCTCGGAGGACCGCGGCCCAAGGGTAGAGGAATATAACTTCGATATCGAAGATCAGGAAGAGCATCGCCACGAGGTAGTACTTGACCGGAAAGCGGCGCCGCGCATCGGCGAAGGGGATAATTCCCGACTCGTACGGCTCCAGCTTCTGCTTGTTTCTCTCCCGCGGACCAAGCAGCGATGGCAGGCCGATGGCGATGACGCCGAACCCGGCCGCCAGAACAATCAATATGAGCAGTGGCAGATAGTCGCTTGCCATGCCGGTTTTCCTCTGCGGCGCTCCAAGAACTGTGTGGGGACTGTTCGTGCAATTTTACACGAACGATTTCATTCTAGCACGAACCGCTTCCAGTTGTCAAAGCCCACGCTTGCCAGAATACGCCGCCGCCAACCCGTTCGCCCGCTACAGAGGAGGCCCTCAGCCGGACCCGGAACCGGCACTGCTCACATCACGACCCGACGACGGCGATTCCTCCCGTCGGTTCGCGGGCAGCGCCGGGCCGCACTGCGCGCGGTAGACGGTGAAGATCCGCCCGGAAAGGGAATGCGCCCGTTGCCAACGCGTTCGCAAAGGGTCAAGACTTTCGCATTCAGAAATCGCTATGCTATACTTTCGCGGGAGTTTGTTAAATTCCACACAAACGGAATTTCGAGAGATGCTGAGCCAGTATTTCTTCATTTTGGTCATGTCCGGCCTGGCCGTCGTGCTGCCTCTGACCGCCGTCGTTTTGGGATATTTCATCGGTCCCAGGCGGCCCGACGAAGTCAAGAACGACATCTACGAAAGCGGCGTGGAGACGATCGGCGAAACATGGGTCCAGTTTCGCGCCCAATACTATCTGATCGGCCTCGTCTTTGTCGTGTTCGACGTGGAGGCACTCTTTCTCTTCCCGATCGCGGTCGCCTATCAGCAGCTGGAGATGTTCGCCGTTCTGGCCACGATCTTCTTCGTCCTGCTCCTGGTGATCGGGCTGCTCTACGATTGGCGAAAGGGCGCGCTGGAGTGGCAATAGCCCCTCCCGGGAATCGCTGGAGATTGCGCCCGGGCATCGGTCTGCTCATTACGATTCTTTGCTTTGCGGAGTCGCGATTATGCAAATAACCCAGTGGAGCGATGCGCTCTCGGGCTGGCTCGTCGGCTTGGGACTGCCCGAATGGGCGGCAATCTTTCTCGTCTACGCCGTCGGCGCCTTCGTCCTCATCAACTACGGCATGCTATCGGTCCTGCTGCTGATCTGGATTACACGCAAGGTTATCAGCCGCATCCAGGACCGCATCGGCCCCAATCGCGTCGGCAAGTTCGGTCTCCTGCAGACCGTCGCCGACGCGGCCAAGCTCCTGTCGAAAGAGGACATCACGCCCCGCGAAGCCGACAAGATCGCATACAACCTGTCGCCCATCCTCGCCGTCTCCGGCGTGCTGATGCTGCTCGCCGTCGTCCCCTTTGCCCCCGGGCTGACCGGGGTCGACCTCAACATCGCCGCCCTCTATGTCGTCGCGCTCGGCTCGATCGGCATCATGGCCGCCCTGATGGCCGGTTGGGGCAGCAACAACAAGTACGCGCTCCTGGCCGGCTTTCGCGTCGTCGCCCAGCTGCTCAGCTACGAGATTCCGCTCGTGCTGGCGATCCTGACCGTCGTCCTGCTGACCGGTTCCATGCGCTTCGGCAATATCGTCGAATCACAATCGCTCCACCTCGGCGGCTTCAATCTCGGCGTCGGCTGGCTCGGCATCGTCATGCCGGGCGCCCTGCTCATCTTTTTCATCAGCTCGCTCGCCGAAGCCGAGCTGACACCCTTCGACCTGCTCGAAGCCGAATCCGAACTGATCGCCGGCTTCCACATCGAGTACTCGGGCATGAAGTTCGCCATGTTCTTCCTCGCCCAGTTCCTCAACGCCTGGATCCTGGCCGCAGTGATGGTCACTCTATTCCTGGGAGGCTGGCAGGGCCCGGGCGTGGGGCTCCCGGTCGTCGGCCCACTGCTGGGGCTCGGCTACTTTATGATCAAAGTCTACGGCGTCTATGTCTTGCAGCAGTGGATCCGGGGCACCTTCCCCCGCATGCGCATCGATCAGATGATGTACTTCGCCTGGAAGGTGCTCGTGCCGCTGATGATCGGACTGATCGTCGTGCAGGCCATCGTGCAAAAGCTGCCGACGCCAGTCGCCGTCCACTACATCCTGATTTTCGCCGCCAACATCGGTGTACTGGCGATCGTCGCCTACATTCTTCAGAAATACTTCCGCCAGGAGCAGATGCGTACCAAGCGCTCATTTGAACCGACTTCATTGATCGGCACGATGCAGGTCAACGAAGAAGGCACAATGTACTAACCGGCCGGGACAGGTCCAGAGTCGCCGGCCGCGCCGCCGACAAACGGCAGACCAGAGGCAGGAAATCGCATGGAACTACCGCTGGGAATTCAGGTTCCGATTCCAACATTCGAGCAGTTCGTATTCATCCAGGTCGCGCTGTTGACGGCGGTTGCAGGCTTGCTGGTTGTGACCAGCCGCAACCTCTTCCACAGCGCCCTCGCCCTCACGCTCACCTTTTTCGGCGTGGCCGGCATCTACGTCTTCCTGGAAGCGGAGTTTCTCGCGGTCAGCCAGGTCCTGGTCTACGTCGGCGCAATCGCAATGCTGATCGCCTTCGCGATTATGCTGACGCGCAGCATGATGTTCGGACGCACCTCGCCGCTCAACAACCAGTGGGGCAAGTCGTCGCTCTTCGCGCTGCTCTTCTTCATGGGCCTGCTGGCCTTCGCCCGCGCCACGCCCTGGCCGGCCGCAGGCGAAGAGGTCGTTGCCGACGAGGCCATGATTGGCGCACTGGGCCGCGAGTTTGTCACCACCTACGTCATCGCTTTTGAAGTGCTAGGCTTGCTGCTGCTGCTGGCCCTGGTCGGCGCGGTCATGCTGGCGCGCGATAGATAAGACCAGCAGCCGCTCACGACCTGACGCTCTGCCGACTAAGTCTTTTGACTATGTTTTCTGACTATGGCTACTGCACGTACTGAACGATTCCGGGGTTGATTCCATGGTTCCGCTAAGCTGGTATCTCATGCTGGCCGCATTCCTCTTCTCCTGCGGGCTCTACGGAGCACTGGCCCGCCGCAACGCGATCGCGATGCTGATGGGGATCGAGCTGATGCTCAACGCCGCCAATATCAATCTGGTGGCCTTCTGGCGGCACGGTGTCAGCCCCATGGCGGACCTGACCGGACAGGTCTTCGCGGTCCTGATTATCGGGTTGGCCGCGGCCGAAGCAGCGGTCGGGCTGGCGCTGATCATCGCCGTCTACCGCGAGCGGCGCACCATCGATGTCGACGAGCTAGACGTCCTGGCCGGCTGATCCGGTTCGGCGGTCAGGAGCCGCCTCAAATCCAAGAATTGTGGCGAAAAAGCTGCTGACGGGAACGCTTGAAGAACAGTGCAGTTTCCTCTACCAGCTGGCAGAGGAAAAGATGGCAAGCGGCAACTACACCGGCGCGGCCTACGCCCTGAAGGAGATCGTAAAGTATAGGCCCGAATTCCAGGACGCGGCCCATCTACTCAAAGTCGCACGCGCGGAGAAGCGGAAGCAGAGGACCCGGATTGTTATCTCTCTGCTCGGCGCAATCGTCGCCGTCGCCATCGGGTCAGCCATAGGCCTGCCCAACGATCTCTGGCTGTTCGGTATCGCTTTCGCCGGTCTGCTGGCCGGTTACGGGGCCGCAAACCTACTACCTGGGCAAGCCAGTTCATAGGCTCAAGTCGCACAAACTGACATGATTGCACAAAGTCGTCCGATTTCCGTACATTCTTGAGGTCCACCCCATGGAAGGACTGTTCAGCGTAACCTGGGTTGTGCCGATTCCGCCCTTTCTGGCATTCCTGGCGATCCTGCTCTTTCTGAACACCAACAAACGCGGCAGCGCGCTGATTGCAATTGCCTCGGCCCTGATCAGTTGCGTGCTGGGATGGGGCATCGCCTTCGCCTCCTTCTTCCGCGACCACTTCGGTGAACACCCGGTCGACGAGGCGATTTACGCCATCCCAACCGGCAAAACCGAGTTCGTCATCGGCTATGCGGTCGACCCTTCGAACGCGCTGATGCTCTTCATGGTGCCGTTCCTGGTCCTGATGATCTTCATCTACTCCAGCGGCTACATGAGCTTCCCCGCGCACCTGCGGCCTGAACAGTTTCCGTCCGCACACGCCCAGGGCAAGGACCCGCGCTACAGCCGCTTCATGGCCTACATCTGTCTCTTCGCAACCGGCATGCTGGGCCTGGTCGTGGCCAACAACCTGCTGCAGTTTTTCGTCTTCTGGGAAGTGATGGGCCTCTGCAGCTACCTGCTCATCGGCTTCTGGTACGAAAAAGCGACCGCCCGCGCCGCCGCGGTCAAGGCTTTTATCACGACCCGAATCGGCGACGCGCTCCTGATGATCGGGCTGCTCCTGCTCTACGTGCGCAGCGAACCGAGCAGCCTGCGCTTCAGCGAGCTCTTCACCGAACACAACCTGGACCAGCTCGCCCAAACGTTCGTCAACTTGCCGCTCTTCGGCGAGGTCCACTGGATCTCTCTGATCGGCGTGCTGATCTTCTGCGGCGCCATCGGCAAGAGCGCCCAGTTCCCGCTGCACATCTGGCTGCCCGACGCCATGGAAGGCCCGACGCCGGTCAGCGCCATGATCCACGCCGCCACAATGGTCTCCGCCGGCGTCTACCTGCTGGTGCGCATGTTCCCGATCTACGAATTCTCCGGCGAAGTGTCGAGCGGCACGCTCCAGTTCGTCGCCTTCATCGGCGCCTTCACCGCCCTGTTCGCGGCCACGATCGCACTGGCCCAATGGGACATCAAGCGCGTGCTCGCTTACTCGACAATCTCCCAGCTCGGCTACATGGTGGCCGCCATCGGCATGGGCGCCTATGTCGCTGCGCTCTTCCACCTGCTCACGCACGCCTTCTTCAAGGCGCTCCTCTTCCTTGGCTCCGGCAGCGTGATCCACGGCGTCGAGCACGGCTTTCACCACGCCCACGAACATGGCCCCAACGGCCACGCCAATGGCCATGATGAAGCAGAAGGCCACGCCAACGAGGGCCACAGTGTGCGTACCGTGCGCCGCGCCGACGGCCTGCTCGACACCGAGGATGCCCAGGACATGCGCAACATGGGCGGCCTTCTGCAGCGCATGCCGCGCACCGGCTGGACCTTCATCATCGGCGGGCTGGCCCTCTCAGGCTTCCCGCTCGTCACAGCCGGATTCTGGTCGAAAGACGAAATCCTTGCCTTCGCCTGGGACGGCAACCACCCTTGGGTCTTCTGGACGCTCGCCCTGGCCGCCTTCCTCACCGCCTTCTACACAATGCGGCAGATCGGGCTGACCTTTCTCGGCAAACCCCGCACCGAAGGCGCCTCCCATGCGCCGGAGAGCGTCGCCAGTATGACGACGCCGCTGATCCTCATCAGCATCTTCGCCATCGGCGCCGGCTGGTTCGGCATTCCCACATCATTCCCCGTTTTGGGCGCCATCGTTAACAACAACTGGATCGAGCACTTCCTCGAACCCTACATGAAGCACATGCACCTGCATCCGCACCATCCGTCGTTCCATGTCGTCCCCCTGGCGGTCTCGTTGATCGTCGCGCTCGGCGGGCTTGGTGCCGGCTACCTCATTTACGGCAAAGGCTTGAGGGAAGGCCAGACCGATCCGGTCGCACGCATCCTCGGCCCCATCTGGTGGATGTGGCACCGCAAATACTGGATCGACGAAATCTACAACGGCACGATCGTTCTGGTTGCCATGTGGCTGAGCCGCTTTCTGGCGCTCTTCGACCGCGAGTGGATCATCGACTGGATCGTGAACGGCGTCGGCCGGCTGGCGATCCGCTTCAGCGACCTGACTTCGGCCTTCGATCGCTACGTCGTCGACGGCTTCGTCGACGGCGTCGGCTGGTTCTCAGACCAGGCCGGACGCATCGCCCGTCTGCTGCAGGACGGACGCGTGCAGACCTATCTGCTCTTCGGCATGCTGATCCTGGCCGTATGGATCTTCCTGAACGTACTGCCAATGATTCTCACTCTAGTCTAGAGTGCGGAGCGACACTGGTTCCGATTACACAAATCTCTGCGTGGAGAGATCTTCATGGATTCACCTGATTCAATTGTCCTGACAGTCCTGCTCTTCTGGCCGCTCGTGGCGGCGCTGCTCGTCATCCTGCTCGGCCGCAGCGACCGACAGATCAAGTACGGCTCCATTTGGGCCAGCCTGCTCCCTCTCGGCCTCAGCATCTACCTGCTCTTCGAATACGACAACAGCACGGGCGGCATCCAGTTCGAGCAGATAGCAAGCTGGATACCGCAGCTCAACGCCGGCTATCACCTCGGCGTCGACGGGTTGAGCGTTCCGCTGATATTCCTGACCACGCTGCTGAGCACACTCAGCCTCTACTACAGCGCCGGCGTCATCAACACACGCGTCAAAGAGTACTTCTTCCTGATGCACCTGCTCGAGTTCAGCATGCTCGGCGTCTTTGTGGCGCTGGACTATGTGCTCTTCTACGTCTTCTGGGAGATCAGCCTGGTGCCGATGTACTTCCTCATCGGCATCTGGGGCGGCGAGAATCGAGGCTACGCCGCAACCAAGTTCTTCATCTATACCCTGGTCGGCTCCGTGGCCATGTTGCTTGCAATTCTCGCGGTCTACTTCGCCACCGGCACTTTCGACATCGTCCAGGCCGCCGCGGCCCAGCCTTTCGCCGGCAATCTGACGCTGGCAAGCCTGGCCTTTTGGGGCTTCTTCCTGGGCTTCGCCTTCAAGGTCCCCAGCTTCCCCTTCCATACCTGGCTGCCCGACGCGCACACCGAAGCGCCAACGGCCGGCTCGGTGATCCTGGCCGGCGTCCTGCTGAAGCTCGGGGCCTACGGCATGTTGCGTATCATGCTGCCCAGCTTCCCCGAGGCTTCGGTCTACTGGGCCACCTGGCTCGTCGCGCTCGGCGCGATCGCAATCGTCTACGGCGCCTTCGTATGTGTCGCCCAGACCGACCTAAAGCGGCTCATCGCCTATAGCTCGGTCAGCCACATGGGCTACGTCATGCTGGGGATCGGCGCCGCGGCTTCCATCATGACCCCGGACGCCCTGGCGAGCGCCGTCAGCCGCTTCGAACTCAGCACCGAGGCGATCCAGGACAGCGCGGCCATGGCGCTCAACGGCGCCGCGCTGCAGATGTTCAACCACGGCATCATCACCGGCGCGCTCTTCTTCCTCGTGGGCATTATCTACGAGCGCGCCCACTCACGCGACCTGGCCCGCTTCGGAGGGCTCGCAACCAAGACGCCCCACTTCTACGGCCTCATGCTGACGGCCGCTTTCGCCAGCCTCGGCCTGCCGGGCCTGGCCGGCTTCTGGGCGGAGTTCTTCACCTTCCGCGGCGCCTTCGCCCTCATGCCCTACTGGGCCGCCTTCGGCACCATCGGCATCGTCATCACCGCCGTATATATCCTCTACCGCATCATACAGAACGTCTTCCTGGGCGAATACGACGAAAACAAGCTGCCGCACTGGACGACTGTTGACGGCGAGCATGCCGATGGACCCACCGACATGGTCGGATTCGAGAAGATGACGATGTGGCCGCTGATCGCGGCGATGCTCATCATCGGCATCTACCCGACGCCCTTGGTGGAATATTTTAACCAATCAGCGCGCGAACTGCTGGCGTTTGTGCAGAACCTCGTCTGATTCCCGAATGGAGAGCAACTGGTGGGCGACCTAGGTCTAATCGCACCCGAAATCATACTTCTGATCGGCGGCCTGTTCATCTTCTGTCTGGACTTGGCATACGACCCCGGCGTCGGCAAGAAGTCCGGCCTCAGCTACATGGCGCTGGCCGCCCTCTTCTTGGGCGCGGCCCTGGTTGCCGTCGTGCTGCAGCTGAACATCTCCGAAATCTCCGAGGCCACCCCGGAACCGGTGCCGAAGGTCGCATTCTCGATGATGACCATCGACAACTTCGGCAGCTTCATCAAGGTCACCGTCTTTGCCGGAATGATCCTGACCGCCATCGCCGGCGGCCGCTACATGAACCGCCGCTCCGGCAACCAGGGCGAATTCTGGACCTTCTTCCTCATGGTGAGCCTGGCGATGAGCATTGCAGCCAGCGCCAATAACCTGGTCCTCGTCTACCTCGCCATCGAGTTCCTGTCGATTACCAGCTACATGCTGGCCGGTTTCCTGCGCGACAACCGGCGCAGCAACGAGGCCGGCCTCAAGTATTTCCTCTACGGGTCGATTGCCTCGGCCGTGATGCTCTACGGCATCAGCCTGCTCTACGGCGCAACCGGCTCCCTCTACATTCACGACATCGCCGCCGCCTTCGGCGAGATCATGGGCGATTCGACGGAAGTGAGCGGACTGGCTTTCGCCGCCCTGCCGGCGATGCTCCTGGTGCTCGCCGGGCTGGGATTCAAGGCAAGCCTGGCCCCCTTCTATCAGTGGGCGCCCGACACCTACGACGGCTCCCCTACCCCGGTCGCCACCTACCTCTCCACTGCCTCTAAGGCCGCGGCCTTCGCTGTCCTCGCCCGCTTCTTTGTAGTCGGCATGGCCTCCTTCGAGGTAAACTGGGTGCCCGTCCTGGCCGCCTTCAGCATCATCACCATGACCATGGGCAACCTGGCCGCCCTGCGCCAGAGCAGCGTCAAACGCATGCTCGCCTACAGCTCGGTCGCCCAGGCCGGTTACATTCTGATGGGGCTTGTGGCGGTGACATCTGCCTCAACCAGCGCGATGGACGGGCTCAACGGCGTGCTGCTCTATCTCTTCGCCTACCTGTTTACAAACGTCGGCGCCTTCCTCGTCGTGATGGCGCTGGAAGAGACGGTCGACAGCACACACATCAACGCATACCGCGGCCTGATCAAGCGCGCACCCTGGCTGGCGGTGATGTTTACCGTCTTTCTGCTCAGCCTGACCGGCATCCCCGCCACGGGCGGCTTCCTCGGCAAGGCTTTCGTCTTCGGCGCCGCCATACAGCGCCAATACTTCTGGCTGGCCGCGATCGGCATGATCAACGCCGGTATCGCCGCCTTCTACTATCTGAGGGTCATTCGGGCGATGTTCTTCACAGAAGAAGAGGAGGAGGACCGGCCGCTCGAAGTGCCGATGGCGCTACAGACCAGCCTGCTCGTCTGCGCGGTCGCCACGATCTGGATCGGGGTCTATCCCAGCCCGGTGATCGACTGGGTCAGCAACGCTTCCGTACAACTGCTCTCAGTTGTCCCCTAGACCGTCAGGGCGTGGGCGCATCCTCTTGAAGTAGCCCTTCGGATTTCAGAGCACCCCAAAGTTCCGCCGGAATCGGCTGCTGCAGCAGACCATAGTTGGTCTGTACGTGGGCCGCTTCGAGCGCGCCGGGGATTATGGCCGCCACAATCGGATTTGCCAGCAGAAACTGGAGCGCGGCGCAGGGAAGCCGCGTCCCATGCTGCCGGCAGACCTCTTCGATGCGGTCGGTCTTGTCCATCAGCTCCTGGGATGCCGGCGCGTAGAAATAGCGGGCGCCCGGCACCGCCCCCGTGGCCAGGATCCCGGATGCGAAGACCGCGCCGACGATGATGCTGATGCCGCGCTCTTGGCAGAGAGGGAACTCCTCGGCCAGCATTCCCTGCGTCAGCAGATTGTACCCGTAAGCGACCAGGAAAAAGTCCAGATCGACCAGATCAAGAAATCGGGGGATCATTCCCAACTCGTTGATGCCCGCCCCGACTCCCTTGACCAGCCCGTATCGGCGCAGCTCGTCGAGCGCGCGCCACCCGCTGGTGAAAAGCTGGTTGAGATAGGCGTTGACCCGGGCCTCGGTCTCGTAAAAGTAGAAGTCGAGGTCGTGGATAACGAGCAGGTCGATCGAAGGCAGGCTGAGTCTGTGCAGGCTGTCTTCGTAGGACCGCATTATGCCGTCGTAGCTGTAGTCGACGGTGAAGTCGAACGGGAGGGCGCCGACAAAGTCGTCGCTCTCGAAGCAGTTGGGGTCGCGCGCCGCCTTGAATACGCGCCCCACTTTGGTTGAGAGCACGAACTCATTGCGCGGCTGTTGCCGCAGGAAGTGCCCGACCCGGTGCTCGCTCTTGCCGTTGCCGTAGAAAGGTGACGTGTCAAAATATCGCACGCCGACATCCCAGGCTGCCTGCAGCACCCCCTGCGCCTCCTGCTCGCTGAGGGCTACGAAGAGGTCGCCGAGAGGCGCCGTGCCCAAACCGAACTCGGTCACCGAACTGCCCGTGCTGCCGATCTCTCTCTGCGGAATGCTGGCCATCGGTTCTCCTCCTGGCGGGCTTGGCAATTTATCAATGCCGCGTTTTCTGCAACTGATTGAATTCAACGCTTGCAATATGTTACTATAAAAGCAACTCCTGATACCATTCTCAACGAAGGAGACCACCGGCACGACGCGCCAGGGCCAATCCGCCCGCACGGGGGCGCAAGAGCAGTCGGGCTTCAAAGTCAAGGAGAGCTGGCATCATGTCGACGACGAGCGACTCATCCCGCAACCGATCCAAGAGTTCCAGCACGACCGCTGTGCTGGTGGCGGTAATTCGCGCCGTCCACCTGCGCTTTCACGAGACCCACATCTTTGAAGACAACTACGCACTGCAAATGTTGCCCCCGTTCTGGCACGCCGTTGCCTCCCACAGATTTCTGAAGTGGCTCGTCGGCGACGTGATTCTGGGCGTATACCGCCCGGTCTATCCGGCCGTAGTCCTCCGCGCGCGCTATACCGAAGACCAGCTGCTGGAGGCAATGGATGAAGGCGTCAACCAGTACGTGATTCTCGGCGCTGGGTTTGATACCTTTACCTTGCGCCACCAGAATATCGCCGACCGGCTGCAGGTCTTCGAGGTCGACCACCCGGCGACACAGGAAGTAAAGCGGCAGCGCATGCTGAAAGCAAACGGCAGCCTTCCCTCCAACCTAACCTTTGTGCCCGTGGACTTCGAAACGGACAAGCTGGACGAGGAGTTGTCGAAGGCCGGATTCGATTCGCAGACGCCCGCATTTATCTCCTGGCTGGGCGTTACCTATTACCTAACGCAGGAAGCCATCCGCGATTCGCTCGAACGGATGGCTTCAGTCTCCGCACCCGGGACCCGCCTCGTCTTTGACTTCAAAATCGCAAAGCACATGATGTCCGCCGAATGGAGAACACTGGCCGAAAAGATGGAGGGCTTCGTTGCGCGCAGAGGCGAACCGATGTTGACAGACTTTACACCCCAGTCTCTGAACGACCTGTTGGCGAGATACGGTTACCGGGAGGTCGAGATGATGCCGCCCGAAGAGCAGCAGAAGCGATACCTGGACGAAAGCAGCGATTTCGAGCCGGCCGAGTTCTTCCACTTCGCCCACTTTGCCGTCGCGCCGCCGACTGAGGAGAGTGACTCGCAGGGTGGCAAATGATGGAATCGGAACAAAGATTGATGAGCAGCTCATCTCGATCGAAGTATTCCACTAGAGCAGTCTCCTGATTCGGCGGGAAGAATTGCTACCATTCAAAACTGATGCTATAGTTGCAATGCTTTGGCACAGGGAAGGATTGAGGCCGCTGGGGAACTCGGAGGCACGAACGAAAGTAAGAATGAGAGATGAAACGTCACAAGCAACCTGCCGAGTCACAACCTGCTCACGCTACCACAAGACTCCACAATTCGAATAAGATGCGACGCGACTCCCTCCTGCGAGGCGCCGGATCTGTCGTCGTGTCATTTCCAGGTCCCAGTCCAGTCATCAGCCGCGGCAGGATCGGCTCTCAGTCTGAAACAGCCAAGAGACTTGCGCATACCTGGCCAAGGGCATTTACGACGGCACTGTAGTAATTTTAGAGTTGGTAACGGTTCAAACTGATGGCAAATCCCCCTGCCCTCCCGCCTGACGAAGAACTCTTCCCTGCCCACGTACAAGAGGAGATTCCCTAAAATCGCCCATCCGTCTCCGCCTTTCTATTCTCAGGGGCCATTCCCCCGCCTGCATTGATGAAAGAGTACGCAGAAATTGATCCCGGTTTTCCCATGCGATTCATCAGGATTTTCGAGAGGCAGCAGGCGCACGATCACTCCGATGAAAGGACCGTCATCGAGAACAACAGAGAGATCATTCTCAACAATCAGAATCTCGAACGACGAGGGCAACTCTTCGGACTTATACTCGCGTTGCTTGGGCTTTCGGGGGAATTGCTGCCGCTTTCCTTGGCTTACAGATAGCAGGCAGCATAATCGGGGTCGGGGGACTTGCCCTCTTGGCCGGCGTATTTGTCTACAGCAGGAAAAACCCGTCTTCATCGCATTTCCTGGCGCCCGTTCCGCAGTCTTATCAGCCTCCTCCAGACAGTGCAAGTGAATAATCGGGCTGCAAGGAACAGTTCCGGTCCGGAGACCACTATCTTGCAACTCCCCTCACGCCGGAATCGCCCTTGAAAAACCGACATTGGAGGAATCGGTATGACGAATAGAGCAGGCCCGGCAGCGCCCAGAGCCGACGAATGGCTGCTCGACAACCCCCAAATGCGCCGCTTCATCAACGCTGCGAACGACGCGCGCACACGTCAGGCAGATGCCCGCAGGGTTGTGGCCGAAATTCGCCCCTCCTTTGTGAAGTTGCTCTCCGACCCGGACTGGCTTCCGAGGAAGTTTCAGCTGCCGTCCGCAGAAAGTGGAATGGGCGGCGGAATCGGCATGTGGCTCCTCTATCGCGCGGCCGACGGCGGCCTCGCATTTTCCGCGCTGGTCGTGCCCCCCGGTGCACAAACGCCTATACACGATCATCTGGCCTGGGGGCTGGTGGGGCTGTACAGAGGCGAGCAGGAAGAGGAGGTCTTCAGCCGACGCGATGACAGGCGCGACGAGTCGCACGCCAAACTCGCGCTGGCCCTGCGGCAGACGCTGCGGCCGGGGGACTTTTATGAACTGCTCCCCGAAAACGACATCCACCGCGTCCGTACCACGAGCGCCGAAACTTCCGTTTCGCTCCATCTGCTTGGAAATGACAACGGCTGCATCTGGCGCCACCGCTTCGACCAAGAGACCGATTCGGCACAACCCTTTCGTTCCGGCTGGCTCAACGTCGATTGCAGGGACGAGGAAGACAGCTAGACGAAAACGGCGGCAACCGCCGCCCCACAGGAGAGAACGCATGGCAAAGCGTGTGAATCGTGCAATCGAGCTTTTGGAGAATGGACAGCCGATCTACTACGTCGGCGCGCATACCGGCCACGTGCTGACGCACGCACAGGGCCGCAAAGACGCCGCGACCTGGGCCGATTACATCAACGTGGGCATGGAGCACGGCTCGTTCGACATGGGCGGGCTCGAGAGGTATATGGAGGGCATGGTCGAAGGCGGTCCGACCCCCAGCGGACACAGGACGCCGACGGTGATCGTCGAAGCGCCGGTCGAGGGGACGTCCGCCGACGTCGTGCGCTACAACGGCTGGCAGTTCCGCCAGATCCTGGCGCGTGGCGTCCACGGCATCCTGCTCTGCCAGGCAGAGACGCCCGAAGCCGTCGCCGCCTTTGTCGAAGGCTGCCGCTACCCGATCAACCGCATTGGCGTGGATGCCGGCCTGGGCGTGGGCCGCCGCGGCGTCGGCTCGGAACCGACCGCCGCCGCGATCTGGGGCGTCGACTACGCCGACTACCTCGACAAGGCCGACCCCTGGCCGCTCAATCCCGAAGGCGAGCTGCTGCTCGGCCTTAAGATCGAATCGGCAGCCGCTCTGCCGCGCATCGAAGAGATCCTGGCCGTGCCCGGTATCGGCTTTGCCGAAATGGGCCCCGGCGACCTGAGCATCTCCCTCGGCTACCGCCACCGCCCCGAGCCGTGGCCGCAGGAGATGCAGGAGGCAAGCCAACGGGTGAAAGCGGCCTGCGAAGCCAACGGTGTCGCATTCCTCCAGGGAGCTTCGCCCGAAAACGTCGCCGAGCAGATCGACAGTGGCGTACGCGTCGTCGGCGGCCACAATGAAGAAACGGCCCGCATCGGCCGCGCCTACACCAATCGGCAGATGCCGTACTGACAGTCAATTCGCAATACCGGGGTCAACTGCCCCGCGGCAGTACCCGCTGAGCGTACCGCTATTGGAGAAGACATGAAACGAGAGTCACGCAACTCAATCCGAGCTCTTGCCGCCCTCGTGCTGCTGGCGCTGACGCTGAGCGCCTGCATTGCCGCCACGCCGTCGCAGGAAGCGGCCAGTGGCAGCCCGGAGGCAGGTGACCGCCCCGCAGCTGGAATGGCAAACGTCGTCTACGACCAGCTGCCGGACATGGACGGCGCCGAATTGGTCGCCGTTACCGGCAACGACTACATCCCCCTCAACTTCATCGACCCCGCCAGCGGCCAAGCAGTCGGCTGGGAATACGACGCCGTCAACGAAATCTGCCGCC
>JAJDTL010000043.1 GCA_022827195.1 Caldilineaceae bacterium | reverse complement strand
TCAAACAATCTGGCATGCGTTGGTCGCGTAACGGCGCACAAGCCATGCTCGCTTTGCGTTCCACCTTGCTCAGCCCTCACCCGATACATTCACTTCAGCTTCTTGGCTTGTCGCCTTAGACAATAATTCGGGATGCACCCGGAACTATCCTCCTGTTTGACCCGAATTGCGCGCGTTTGCACGGGTCCGGAAGGGGAAGCGGACGTTGACGTGTCCCTATAATCGACGGGAATTGACGCAGCCCGATACAGCCGATATGATTGAACGTAAGACAAACGCATGGGGCGCCTGAAAATATCCGTCAAGGGAGAGAGGCTATGGCTGAGGATTCTCGCCCACAGTCGTCAGGGAAGTTGCTGCGACTTCTGCTCGCCGCGGTCGCGCTGGCGGTCATCGCCGCGGTGGCTTACATCGGCAGCGTGCTTTTGTTCGGCTCAAATTTGTCCGACACCTCCCTGCGCTGGTTAAACCCCTGGGGCGGCCCCAATAGCGGCGTTGAAGCGGTCCCGGTAGAGCCGACCTTCACTTCGACGCCGGCAACGCTGGCCACATTTACGCCAGAACCCCGACATACGCCAACGAGCGCGTCCTCGCCGGTGCCGACCGATACGCCCACACCATCATATCCGGAGGCGCTGGTAGCGACGGAGACGCTGAACCTGCGGGGCGGGCCGGGCACAAACTACGGCATCGTCGGCCAGGTGAGCGCGGGGCAGCGTTTCCGCATCACGGGCCGCGATGCGGCTGGAGAGTGGCTGCGGATCTGCTGCCCGGCAGGCGCCAACAGGGAGAGTTGGGTCAGCGCCCAGTACACGCAGAACAACCGTCAGATCGCGAGTCTGCCCACTGTCCTGCCCCCACCGACGCCAACGCCAACCGCGACAATTCCGGCTTCGGAGCTTTCCGAAGTCGACCTCAGCCAGCCGCCCCGCGGTGGATTCCCTCCGCCCGGCGGCATCAATCCGTTGACGGGCCTGCCCCTGCCGCCCGGCCGCGCGGCGACCCGTCCGGTCATTGTCTGCATCAACAATGACATTGCCGCCCGGCCCCAGTTCGGCATCAGCCAGGCTGACGTGATGTATGAGTTCCTGATGGAAGGGTTCAGTCTTACGCGATTTAGCGCGGTATTCTACGGCACCGAGAGCGAGGAGATCGGCCCGGTTCGCAGCGCGCGTCTGATCAACTATTTCTTGGGCGCACTGTACGATGCGGCGCTGTTTTGCTCCGGCGCGAGCGACGACATTCGCTATCTGCTCAGGGACCGAAATCAACTATTCCCATATTTTGACAATGATCTGGACGATCCGGAAAGCACGCGCTACTCGCGTTCTGAAGGCAACGACTACCGCACGCGTCTGCGCACCAGCAGCGTGATGACCCGCCAATGGTTGACGGACCGGTTCGCCGAGGCGGCGCCTTCGATTCAAGGGTTCACCTTTGGCGGACCGCCGGCTGGAGGGGCGCCCGCCAATCTGATCCAGATTCCCTATCCTTCGGTTACGGCCAGCCAGGTGTTTTATCGCTACGATGCGGGCAGCGGTCGTTATCTGCGTCTCATGGGGGCGCTTCCCCATCAGGACGGCAACAACGGCCAGCAGGTCGGGGTCGAAAATGTGATCGTCCAATTCATTGAGCACGAGCCTGTCAGAATTCAAGAGGATATCTACGGCAGTCTGAGCCTCTACATTCGGCCCTTCGGCACGGGGCGGGCGATCGTCTTCCGCGACGGTCTCGCCTTTGAGGGAGTCTGGCGCAACGAGAGAAGCGGGGAGTTGCCCCGCTTCTACGCAGCCGACGGCAGCGAAATCCCCCTCAAAACGGGGCGGTCGTGGATCAGCATCGTGCCGCTGACATACGAGATCCCGTACCAGTAGCCATAGGGGCGGAGCAGGGGGCGCGCGCGGCCTCCAGATCGCGCAGAGGCGGACAGCCCTCAATCAAAGTCGTAGCGATGGAGCAGATAGGTCTCGCGGCTAGCGAGGCCGAGGGCGGTCAGGAAATTGATACCGTCGCCCGCGGTGGAGGGCAGCGGCCCCACCGTCACCGACTGCCAGCCGTTCACCGGGCCGGCCGCCATCATCTGCTGCCACAACTGCCGGCCGATTCCTCGTCGGCGGTGTTCGGGATCGACCCCCATAAAGAGAACGCGCACGGAATGGGGCTGCCGCAGTTCGAGGATGCGCAGCTGCAGGCGTCCCAGCAGCGAGCGTCCGCCGCGACTGCGGCGCAGAAGTTCGCTGCCGTCCGGCTGCGTCAGGAGATAGCCCACCGATTGGCCATCGATCTCCGCCACCCATGCCAGCGCGGGGAGATGCAGAATCCACCGGAGCAGGAACTCGACTTCGAGTTCGTCCGGCGGCGGAAAGCCTGCCCATGAGGGCACGGTCCGGGAGAAGAGCGGCAGCAGGTCGGCGCCAAGCCGGTTGGGATCGAGGGGATGGATCTTCGCCGGGCCGCTGGTCGGCGGCGCAGCAGCGGCGTGCGAGCCCGGTTCGAGAGCAAAAAGCAGGCTGCGGCCCAGCGGGCGGCATACGGTTGTGAACAGTTCCGGCACGTAGGGCGGCGCGTAGGGCGCGTACAGCGGTGGTACGCGGTGAAAATGGTCTTGCAACACGCCTGTACCCAGATAGGGTGACAGCCCGACGGGTAGAATCAGGCGGCGAATCCCCTCATGCGCGAGCTGCTCCTGGACGGCGTAAAGCAGACGTTCCAGGCTCTCGCGGTTGTTGGCGACGTGCGGCAGGGCGAGATGCGCGGCGCCGTCGGTGCGGCGCGGATCGAGCAGGGCAACGGCGGCGGCAACCGGCTGCTCCATGAGAGCGCCGTGGCCGAACGTCGAGAGGGGCTGGCCGCTGGCTTGGGACCGGCGGCGCGGAAGGGCCTCCAGCGCGATCAGGCGGGGCCGGCCGCGTTGCAGGTGGGCAAATCGTTTTGAAACGAACGCTTGCCGCAGGCTGGCCCACGCCGGAGGCGCCCAGCGCCCGTCGTCGGCGTAGATGCGCCACCACTTGCGCAAAAAACCTACGCTTTCCCAATACCCTTCGCCTGATTCAACGCGAAAGTTGAAGAATTCCGACATATCTGTTGCGCCCGGCGGCCTGGAAGTGGGGAAAACTATGGGGATAATCCCAGGCAAATCGGGATAACTGCGGCATCTGTGCGGATAACTCTACAGTTCATCTACGAACGGAATCTGATCGCTATACTCACCTCGAATTTCCAAATCGTATAGATCCCCGTATGCCAACACGAGATCGCTTATATTGATTTTCCACTCCGATGACTACTATATATTGTGGTCAACGGAATCCTTTTTTCTGTTTCACGGACCGATTGTCCGCCAATGTCCATCTTCTCTGCGATTGTCCGCCACAGCCAGTTTTGATACACTACCCATTCATACGAATGTGGCGAGAAGGCATAGCAGGGCATCGATTGCCGCCGACTCCGGCAGCTCGGACAGTTGACGATACTCGTACAGGCTGTCTGGTATCTGCAACGCCGTTACCCCTACCGACAGACAGCATGGATTGCCTGCGCTACTGAGTAAACTCCGCCTGTGAGGCTTTCCGTCAGTCTCTCTGTGTCTGTGTGACTCACATTTCCTTGTACTTCGTCACCGGTTCCCCATGGGAGTGTAAAGAGGAGTTGTTTTGAGTACAGACTGGCAGTCGTCATCCTCGATACCCCGGCGCGACAACCCGCTGTACGGTCGCGGCCGGCGCGCCGCGGCGACGCCGGAGAGTTCAGCGGAAGATGAGGAGACGGCCCAAGACGTTGAAGCGCAGAAGGATGCGACGGCGAGCGGCGCTCGTCCTCAACCGGTCGACGAAGGCCTCGACCCTGTGGATGTCTGGCAGAAAACGCTGCACGAACTTGCGCTGCAGTTGCCCGAGACCACGTTTGAGACTTGGGTGCGCGATACGTCTCTCATCGACTACAGGGATGGCGAATTCATCATCGGCGCGCCCCATGCCTACGCGCGCGATTGGCTGCAGAACCGTCTGCGCGAAAAGATCAGTCGTATTCTTAATCAGTTAACCCGGCGCTCGGTGCAGGTGAACTTCGAAGTGCGCCCGCAGACGCGGAGGCGGTCGGAGCCGTCTGAACCTGCACCTTTGTATGCGGAAGTGCCGACCGACGCGCCCGAAACGACGGCGTCCAGAACCGACACCCGCGCCTCGTCGGCGGACGCCGTTGCCGGGCGCCCGGCAACGGCATCGCGTAGCCGCGCGCCCGCCCAGCGAGACCCGGCACGGACCGCCGCAACCAGAATGAACACAGTGCTCCACGGCGGCGCTTTCAATCCCCGCTACACCTTTGAAAATTTCGTGGTCGGGAACCACAATCGTTTGGCCCATGCGGCGGCGCAGTCGATCGTGGAGCAGCCCGGTCATCGTTTCAACCCCCTGTTTGTCTACGGCGGCGTTGGCTTGGGAAAGACGCATCTTCTCCACGCGATCGGCCACGCGATGAAGATGCCAGGGAAGCAGGTACTCTACTGTTCGTCGGAACAGTTCACCAATGACCTCATCAGCGCCATTCGGCAGCAGAGCACCGAAGAGTTTCGCAACAAGTATCGCCAGGTGGACCTGCTGCTGATCGATGACATTCAGTTTATCGGCGGCAAGGAAAGCACGCAAGAGGAGTTCTTCCACACCTTCAATCATCTCCACGCAGGCGGGCGGCAGGTAGTGATTAGCAGTGACCGCCCACCGAAAGAGATCGCGACGCTGGAAGCGCGGCTGCGCAGCCGCTTCGAGGGCGGCTTGCAGGCCGACATTTCGCAGCCTGACCTGGAAACGCGCGTCGCCATTTTGCAATCGAAAGCCCAATCGATCAATCATACCGTCTCGATCGAGGTGCTGATGCTGATCGCGGAGCGTGTGGAAAGCAACATCCGCGAGTTGGAAGGCGCGCTCAACCGCCTGATCGTGCAGGCCCCCTTGCACGACAGCCAGTTGAACCGGTCGGTCGCCGAGGGAATTCTGGAATCGCTCGTGCCGCAGCGGCGGCCGCGCGAAGCGGCCAGTGTGGTGCAGATTGTGGCCAAACATTTCGGGCTGGGCGAAAGTGACCTGCTGGGCCGTTCGCGCACAAAAGAGATCGCCAATGCGCGTCAACTTGCCATGTATCTGCTGAGGGAAGAGAACGGTCTGTCGCTGATCCATATCGGCTCCATCTTAGGCGGGCGGGATCACAGCACGGTTCGCCACGGCGTCGAGAAGGTATCGCAGGACATTGAGCGGGATGAAGCGGTCCGGCGCCAGCTGGTCGTTTTGCGGGAGAAGATATACGAGCCGCCCGGTTCCTGAAGTTCGGAATCCTGCAACCACAGCGTAACTGCCAGCGAAGGGTATCGTTCGCGCTGGACGAGGCTGAACCTCGCCGACCGTTTGCGCCGCCGCCGCCGCCCAACTGCCGGACGAAGCGGCTTTCTTGTTCCACGCCCTCGCCTTTCATCAGAAGTCTGTCGGGAACGCTCCTCCAAGGCAGACCGTCTCCGTCTTTTTGGGGCCGCTTGCGTACTCTATTCACATACAGTACACTTAGCGAAAGTGGCATCACACCGCCACAGAGTAGCCAATCCATTCACGCGGCTACCGTTGAACGCTGCCATTTGGCAGGGATTTAACGGCGTGTTCGTTGATACGGCTACACTGCGGTGCTGATTGAGTGACCGTCCCGATATTTTCTATCCGGTGGAGACCGGCATAGCATTGGAGCCAGCGAAGATGGACAACGGCCGACAGAAAGCATTGGATACAACGCTCGCCACGCTGAACAAACGTTTCGGCGATGGGATTATTATGAAGTTGGGGGAGGCGGGACGGCTGGATGTGGCCGCGATCCCCACGGGCAGCCTGAGCTTAGACATCGCGCTGGGGGTGGGCGGCATCCCGCGCGGGCGCATCATCGAGGTCTTCGGGCCGGAGAGCTCAGGCAAGACGACGCTTTGTCTGCACGAGATCGCCGAATCGCAGCGGATTGGGGGTGTCTGCGGCTTTGTCGATGTCGAGCATGCGCTGGACCCGGGCTACGCGCGCAAGATCGGGGTGGACGTGGATGATCTGTATGTGTCGCAGCCGGACACGGGCGAGCAGGCGTTGGAGATCGCCGAGGCGCTGGTGCGTTCGGGTGCGATGGATGTGGTGGTGGTGGACAGTGTGGCGGCGCTGGTGCCGCGCGCGGAGATTGAAGGCGAGATGGGCGACAGC
>JAJDTL010000001.1 GCA_022827195.1 Caldilineaceae bacterium | reverse complement strand
ACATCTCCTCCGCCCCGCGTATAAATTTCGCCTTCGCTTCTTCTCGTTTCATCATTCCACCCCTCTCTCCATTTCCCTTTCCTTTTCCCTCATTTCAGTCTACCCTTCTTACACCTCTACAAAAATCTGGGATGCACCCTTTCGCTTGGGTGTATCCAGGATTTTTGCGTTTCAGACGAGACCGATGTGTGAGAGTGAAAGGTGAAGGGGGTGGCTAAGAAGCGTAGCGCGTAGTGCGAGCATAGCTTGAGCGCCATTACGAGACCAGCGCATGCCGGACTGTTTGAGACGTTGTTGAACGACCAGTTTACAAGCTGACTCGACCGTGCCGCTGCCGATGGGATAGCCTGCTTGGCGGAAGAGCCGGTAACGCATACGTCTGCGATTATGGAAGAGATAGTGCGTTGCGTTGCGCACCGAGTCGGGCAGAGCATTTCCTCTGGGGTAAAGCAGGCGGATGTTACGCACAAGTTGGCGCAGGCTGCCCTCGATTAAGAGTTGCTTCTGCGCAGAGACCCATGCTGTCGCCTCCTCTGTTTCCGCACCGAAGCGGTGCTGGGCGATCAGCCACAGCTTTTCGACAGCGTGCCACCAGTCGATGATTTCGACACAGTTGCCATAACACATGCGCACGATGTTCCAGATCCAGGCTGCGCCGTCGTTGACACTGCTCAGATAGCCGGCCTTCTCCACGCCCCGACGACAGGCTTCGGCCCACTGCTGCTGACAAAATTCGCTCGCATCCCACAACCCGGCCCGATAACTGTGCTCGCTTAACAGGGTGGTTACTTTGCCTGTCACCCTATCAACCAGATGCCGTATCGCCGACACGGCTACCGCTTTCACCTCTTTCCATCCTTCGCCTCGAATATGGACCATCGCCCCATCCATCGAGATGTTCATCGCCTCGCTCGGCGGCTCCGGTATCTCGCGCCTGACCTCCCCAGTCTCCTTACTCGGCATCTCCATCGTAGCCTGCGCTTCTTCCGCCTGACGCTCTACCAGTTGCCCGCCATACGCTTTGACCAACTCCTGGAGACTACTCTTGGACAGACCAACATGCGTCAACTCGCTAAACTGCGCCGCAGCCCGCTCATAGGAGGATATCTCTACGCTCATCCGCAGCGCTTGCGCTATCGTCGCCGGCGTCCAGCTACGCCGCGTCAGATGGAGCCTTCGATCCAGGGGGGAAAATCCCCTGCCCACATTGCGGACAACGGTGATAGCCCCGCTTGATTTTCACCTCCCCTTCGGCGTGTAACACCTTCCGCCTCCGCCGTCCACTCGACTTCATCTTCTCCCCACACGCAGAACAGACCACCTCTTCATACCGCCCATCCCCATGTTGCTGCGCCAATTCCCCCAGCAATTCCCCCATCAACTCCTGGCGCAATGGCACCAACTCCGCCGCTATCTCGTCCAACGTTGCCTGCGAGTGCTCTGCACCCCACGACCACATCCGCTCAAATACTGCTTCCGCATCCCCCATAAACTTCGCCTTCGCCTTTTCCTTGTCCATCTCGAACCCCCTCCCTATAACTTCCCTCTTCCCTCCCTTCAGTCTACAACTCTCTCCCTCTCGCAAAAATCTCGGATGCACCCTTTCGCTTCGCACCAAAATTGGACGGCGTGGCGTGCTGACGAATCCAGAACCAACGCCCGCAAAACGGGCGGCGATCGCGTAAGCCTGACTACAGCCCAAAGTTTCCCTCTGTGGCATAATGCCCTGTATATGCTTAACCTGACGACCGACAACGCGCCCGGACATCAAAGCGGCAGCGCGTCTTAGCCATTACAAGGGGGTATTTCATGCCGAGGAAGAGATGGACCCAGCTGGCGGGCCTGCTAATGATCGTTGCGATCATCCTGTTGGCCTGCGTTCCGATAGCGCCGGATGAAGCGCCCGCGCCCGTGGCAGCGCCGGCGGACACGGACAGCGCCCCCGCGTCCGCCGACACGGGGGACAGCGACGAGACCGCGCAAACGTCCAGCCGCGACACGGGCGTGCCGCAGCTCAACACGGAGGTAATCGTCGATGACAGCCCGCCGCCGGTCCGCACGCGCGGCTTTTCGACCGACTTTAGCCGCCGCACGGTGAGTTGGGGAGAGATCCTTTCCGGCGGCCCGCCCAAAGACGGCATCCCGGCGGTCGACGCGCCGGAGTTCGAGTCGATCGCGGCAGGCGACGAGTGGCTGGAACCTCTGGATCCGGTGATCTCGTTCAGTCATGGAGATGTGACGCGCGCCTACCCGCTGAGTATTCTCATCTGGCACGAAATCGTCAACGACGTCGTGGACGGCCAGCCGGTGACGATCACCTTCTGCCCGCTATGCAACGCCAGCATCGCCTTTGATCGTAATTTTGACGGCCAGGTCCTCGATTTTGGCACCACGGGAAGGCTTCGCAACAGCGATCTGATTATGTACGACCGCCAGACTGAGACCTGGTGGCAGCAATTCACCGGCGAAGGGATAATCGGCACGTATGCCGGCGAGCAGTTGCGCTTCCTCACCAGCCAGGTGCTTTCGTGGGAGGACTACATGACAAGCCATCCGGACGGTGAGGTGCTGGCGCGGCCCGATATGCCGCGCAACTACGGCTACAACCCGTATGTAGGCTATGACAGCACATCCCGCCCCTTCCTCTTTTTGGATACGCCCGACCCGCGCCTGGAACCGGTCGAGCGGGTCCTCGGCCTGACCACGGAGACCGACGCCATCGCCTATCCCTTCGCGCTGCTGGAGGAGGCCGGCGTTGTCCACGATACGTTCGGCGGTTCAGATCTGGCGATTTTCCACAAGCCCGGGCTGGCCAGCGCGCTGGATAGCTCGCTCATCAGCAAGGGCAGAGACATCGGGGCAGTGGCCGTTTACGACCGCCAGCTTGGGGACCAGTTCCTGACCTTTTCGGCCAACGAGAACGGCACGTTCAGCGACGAAGAAACGGGCAGCACCTGGGACATTCTGGGTATGGCCGTTGACGGCCCACTGGCCGGTGAGCAGCTGACCGCGGTGCTCCATTTCGATCACTTCTGGTTTGCCTGGGCGGCCTTTTTCCCGGCAACAGAGCTTTACGGCGAGGGGTAGGAAGCAAAACGTGAGGAGGGCGAGGCGCTTCGACCTCTCTCTCCTCACCTTTCACGACTGCCAGCAGCTACCGGTTAGGGGCAGCTCCTGGAAGTTCAGGGGTGTTACGCCCGTCTGATCGAGTTTTATCCGGTAGCGTCGCCACGGCAGATAGAAGTAGGTATAGCCCCGCAGGCAGACCTGCGCCTGCGGTTTGTCGATGCCGCCGAGGACATCGGGGACTTCCAAGGGAATGTAGCGGATATCCTCCAGCGCCAGGCGGTGGACCCACAGGCCGGTTACGCTGTAGGTGGTTTCGGCCGCGCGGCGGGCATTGACAGCAAGCCGCAGCTCATCACCGCTCACATCGGCTGAGGGTGGACCGAAGTAACGCGGAATCAGACCCCATGGCACCAGGATAAACACGACGACAAAAAGCAGCCGGAACCGCAAACCCCTTTCCCCCAGTTCGACCGCCTCGCTCAGAAGACGCCACACGATCGCGCCGCCGAGCCACATCAGCCACAACAACAACAGGTTGAGGACAAAGTCGACGATATATATCTTCACCGTGCCGCTGGGAGAGAGCGTAGCGAAAGGATGGGGATAGCCGAGCCGTCCGGGGCAAAGGTCGAGACATCCTGCGCTATGGGGAGGAACGACGAACAGGTAAAGCGCCGCCACGTTCAACAGCATACTGACCAACAGCGTGCCGGCGAAAACAGCGTACCACCGACCTGTCCTCTGGACCCACCAAATCATCAGAAACGCGGCCACAACAAGGCCGATACATCCCAGGATCAATTGGGTGGAGTTGGCGAAATGGACCCAGTCATCCGGCCATGCGGCAAAGCCCCCCTGAACGGGAGCAGTTGCCAACAGCAAGCCCAAAAATCCGAATGGCAGCGCACTGAACACAATCACCTGCGAATCCGAGCCGGGCCGGAATATCGCTGCCAGCAGAGGAAAATGCGGTCGAAAAATCCTGGCAGTTGACCGCGCACTACGGGCTGTCCGTCTCCGTTCCACTCCTCCAGCCGCGCGACTCCGTTGCTCGACTCCACGCTGATCAGCACCGTGCCGTCGTCGCAGGCGGCAAAGTCCCCAACCACATCACCCACCGGATAGCGAAATGAAGTGTAAGACGCGGCGGCTGTCTCTGCCAGGTCTACTTGGGCGATACCGAAGATTTCGAGCGAGAAAACGCCCCGGGACGAGAAACGGCTGCGGCCCAGCAGGAGCTGATCATCGTCGCGCCAGACGACGCGCGGGGCGAAGAACTCGAAGCGGGTTTGGGTATGCGCGCTCAACCGACCGCGGGCGCCGGCACCGTTGGCGGCCATCTCCCGCACCCACAGTTGATTGGCCGGACGCACAAAACCGACCGTCAGGCTCGGATGTTGCGGATCAAAGGCCAGATGTGCCAGATGGTCGCTGTCTGCACTGACGGTAAAGGGACCGCGATAGATGCCCTCCGGCACCAGTTGTCGCATATCGATCTCGCCGTCCGAGTCGAGATCGACCCGGAACAGGCCGGTATACTGCCGCCCTGCGTCGAGGTCGGCGGTATCTATCAAGAAGGAACGGCTGTCGCCCTCGGCCGCCAGGGCAGCGATCAGCGTTGGCTCGATGGTGCGGTCCGCTCTCGCGTCCAACAGGGCTGTAGATGCCTGCACGCGCAGAACGATCTGTCCGGCCTCGGTGTCGTAGTGCCACAGACGCCATTGGGCCAGCCCAACCTGTGGCGTCTCGATCCACCAGAGATCGCCGCGGCCATCGGCCGCGATGCCGCGCACACTCTGGAAGGGATATGCCTGCACGGCCAGCCCGGTCCCGTCTCCCCGCACGTAGAGGAAGCCATTCTGGTCAGCCGGCGCGTTGGCATCGGGAATGACGAAGCCTTGCGCACCGTTGTGGACAGGCACCACGCTCTGGCCGGTCTCGCGAACCACGGTCACCGCGCCGTCCTGTTGCAGGAGGTAGACGCCGGGCCCGCCCCGTTTCCCCAGCAGCGCCGCGGCTTTGCCGCCCTGCCACGCGGCGCCGAAGGTCGGCACATCCATGCGCCTGACTCGCTCGAACTCGGGCAGAGAGACGACCCGAACATTCGAGACAACGACCCGACCTTCATCGTCCTGGCGGCCGGCGACATAGACGCGTGTGCCCGGCCAGAGGAAATCGGCGGCGGCGGCGAGCCACTCGCCTTGCGACGCGCCAAGAATTCCGCTCCACATCTCCACCTGCTCCTCGACGGGGTCGAACTGTAGCAGCAGGACGTCGCCGCTGTCGGTGCGGACCGAGATCGGCTGTGAGAGATCGACCGGCCCGCTCTCACCGAGAACGGTCGCTGCCAACTCATCCGCCGCGGGCGGGTTGACAGGCGCGGGCTGCAGCGTCACGACATACATTTCCGTCGGCAGTTCGTCCGCAGCTTGCGCGGCCTGTTGGGCAGTCGGTGTACTCGTAGGTGTGGATGTGGCCGTGGAAGTGGGTGTGGATGTGCTTGTTGGGGTGGCCGTGCTTGTAGGGGTGGGCGTTGGCGTCGATGTGGCTGTCGCGGTTGGTGTCGGCGTTGAGGTGGGCGCAGATGTGGGCGTCGCCGTGGCAGTGGGTGTCGCCGTGGCAGTGGGTGTCGCCGGCGGGATCGGTTCGCCGCTGCCTGACGGGACGGGTGTTCCACCTACGGTCGGCGTCATCCGGATGCCGATGCCGGGCGGGCGCGAGCCGAATGGGCGAACGCGAATGCCCTCATCCGTGTAGCGATGAAGCGTTGCCAGGTCACCCTCAATTTCGATCAACTCGACGGCCATCCAGCCTTCGCTGCCGTTTGACTCGGTTCTCGCATCGGTCACTTTCAAGAGCACCCACTCCTGATTGGCCGTAATGCCGCCCAGGGTGACCTGGACATCCTGTCCCACGCGCTCCAAGACATCATCCTCTGTCGACGGGCCGGCGCGCAGGCGGGCGGGGAAGAGAACGATGCGCGCGGTCACGTTATCCGCCGCGCCGATCTCGATATCGGAGGGAAAAACGCTGATCGGCACATATAACTCGGTTGCGGTCGGTGTCGGTGTCGCGCTGGCCGTCGGTGTCGCAGTGGCAGTCGCAGTGTCCGTCGCGGTTGGCGTGTCCGTCGCCGTGGCCGTCGGCGTTTCGGTGGCCGTAGGTGTTTCGGTTGCGGTCGGTGTCAGCGTTGGCGATGGCGTGTCGGTCGCGGTGGGCGAATCCGTCGCAGTTGGCGTCGGCTCCACCTGCAGCGCGGCAGCCTCGGTGGGCGTATTGACCGTTGCCGGCAGGGCGGCCCAATTGCCGTCGCGCATGAAAGTCGACACAACTGCGAGCAGGGCCAGCACGGCGACCAAAACGATGCCGGTCGCCATTGGTCTCCCACCGGCCAGGCTGCGGAAAGCAATCAGAGATTTCTGCAGGTCCGGGAATCTGTTGTTCATCATCCGCGTCCAAAAGGACGAAGAGGAAAGGCCCTTCACTGCATCCCCCCGGGTCAGTTCTGAACGACTACCGTCACACGACAAGGGGACGGGTAGTTGCCGGTCCTATCCACAACCACGAGTTGGACCGTATAGGTTCCTGCGGCGACATTGCTGCTGTCCAGATTGCCGAGTAGACCGCCGACAACGGGGCTCTCGGCGCCGGCGAGGTAGCTGAAACTCTGGTTCGCTCCACTGGGCGCAATCTCCAGTTTGTAGAAGCTGAACTGGTCGTGCTGGGCGGTGCCGACAATTGGCACAACGCCGTTTACGACCGCACCGTTTCCCGGCGACAGAATGACCGCGCGCGCGTCTGGACAAAGGGCCGGGGAGACGGCTGGAGGCTGGGATTCGGGCGTTGCGGCTTCTTGCTGTGCGTTCTCCTCCGGGTCATCGGGCACAGGCGTGGCGACGACGATGGGGGTCGGCCGCGGGGTGGGCGTTGGCGTTTCGGGCGTAAACGTCGGCGTCGGGATCAGCGCGGAGCCGGAATTATTTGGAGATGCCGAGGTGTCTCCGGGAGAAGCAAGACCTGTGGATGAATCGACCGTAAGCATTGCTGCGCGCAGCGTTGTGCTGGCAAAATAGGTAAATCCCATCACCGCAAGCATCAACAGGGCTGATAGAAAGATACGGTATAGATCGTCGAGCGCTTTGTCCCGTTCCAGCGAAAAGACGGCTTGGCGGCGTTCCGAGCGCACCTGCCAAGTACGGTAAAGCTGGAACAGGGCCAGCGCACCGCAAACAGCGTAGATATAGGGCGCAATATTGGCAACGGCCTCAACCAGAAAACCCATTGGCAGATATGAAAATCAGGGAGCCGGGTCGCGAAACAAGCCGCCGCCGGGTCCGGGTTCAGAGCATTGGCGGCAACCGGTCAGGGATGGAAAATTCCTCTCGTATAGTCTATCGTAGCCCCATTGTTCCGCCAAAAAAGGCTGAAATCCCAGGGGGTCCCGAAGCCTGTTTCAGACGCCTCATCTACATAGCAGATACATTCCGCGAACGCTTTGCCGATTCCCTGCCTATCGACTAACATGAAGAGTCTAATTCGATAGAACAGATCGAAATTCGGTCCCTTCGGGGCCGCGTCGAACAGGGGAATCAACGCGCAGCAAGGGGCCGGAAAAACCGGTAAGTGCAACCAATGAACTATGACTTCGTCTTTCGCTCCCGCCGCAGCAATGTCATGTCGCGCAACGGGCTGGTCGCCACGAGTCAGCCCCTGGCTGCCCAGGCGGGACTCTCGATTCTGCAGGCGGGGGGCAACGCAGCCGATGCGGCCATCGCCACCGCCGCGGCGCTGAACGTCGTCGAGCCGATCTCGACCGGCATCGGCGGCGACTGTTTCGCGCTCTACTGGGACGCCAAGACCGAACGCGTAACCGCGCTCAACGGTTCCGGCCGTGCGGCGGCGGCCGCGTCGATTGACGAATTGCGCGGCCTCGGCTACACGCGCATGCCCCAATTCAGCGGGCACAGCGTCAGCATTCCCGGCACCGTGGCCGGGTGGAGCGACCTGCTGGAAAGACACGGGGAGATGACACTGGCCGACGTGTTGAAACCGGCCATCCGCCTCGCCGAAGAGGGCTATCCCGTCACCGAATGGATCGGTCAGGGCTGGGCCGGGCAGACAGCCAAACTGCTGCGGTCGCCGCGCTGGGCCAGCAGCGACCTGGACAACGGACCGGAGCAACCCAGCGGCCGCGAGCTTCTCATTGACGGCCGCGCGCCGCAGGCGGGTCAGGTAATGCGCATTCCCACGCTGGGCGGAACGCTGCGCGCCATCGCGGCCGACGGCAAGGAGGCGATCTACCGGGGCGAATTCGCGCGCACACTGAGCGAGCATGTGCAGCGCTACGGCGGCTGGATCACGCCGGATGATATGGCAGCACACACCAGCACCTGGCACGAGCCGGTCTGCGCCGATTTCGGCGACGTGCGGCTATACGAGTGTCCGCCCAACGGCCAGGGGCTGGCGGCCGTCATCGCGGCCAATCTGGCGGACGGCTTTGATCTGGTCGGTATGTCCAGTGTTGATCGCCTCCACACGCTGGTCGAGTGTATGCGCATCGGATACGCTGAGGCCCGCCAATGGGTCTGCGACATCGACGTTGTACAGATTCCGTTGGACGCGCTCGCCAGCCGGGCCTACGCCGAACGGCGGCGCAAAGAGATTCACCCGCAGCGCGCGGCTGCGACTGTCGCTCACGGTTATCCCATTGCCGGCTCGGATACGGTCTATCTGACCACAGCCGACGGCCAGGGGAACGCGTGCAGTTTCATCAACAGCCTCTATCAGGGCACCGGCAGCGGTCTGGTCGTGCCCGGCAGCGGTGTCAGCCTGCAGAACCGGGCCGCGCTCTTCGTGCTTGACCCCGACCATCCAAACTGCCTTGCGCCCAACAAGCGCCCGTATCACACGATCATACCGGCGATGACGACGCGCGCAGGCGCGCTGCACGCCAGCTTCGGCGTGATGGGCGGCTATATGCAGCCGCAAGGGCACCTGCAGATGCTGGTTAATATGGCCGCCCTGGGCATGAGCCCGCAGCAGGCGCTGGATATGCCCCGCTGGTCGTTGAGCGGCCCGCACGCGGGTATGGGTGCGGACGAATCCGGCGGTCTGCTGATGATCGAAGAGGGCTGGGAATACGAGACGCTGACGGAGATGGCACGCCGCGGGCATCAGCTGGTGCCGGTCAACGGGGCGGGGCGGAGTGGATTTGGCGGAGGTCAGATCATTGTTCGCGATCCGGAAAGCGGCGTCCTTATCGGCGGCAGCGACCCGCGCAAGGACGGTTGTGCGGTCGGCTGGTGAGGTGTCGGCTGTCAGTCCCTGGCGGTAAACTCTCACTGAATCGCAGTCGAGAAGGCCATATTGCGAAAGCAGCATGGCCGGATTCGTAGCGAGCGGCCATTGAGATAGATAATGGAAATTCAACCGTTTCGGCTATGCTGACGTATAACGGCAGAGGGCTTGTTCACCGTCTGAACGTACTCAGGTCATAACACTCAACGTCGAGGTAATTGAATGGGTCGAAATCGTGCGGTGTCATTCGCACCGGTTCGTGAGAAGATGCAGCGCGCGGGTCTGGACCACCTGCTGATTCGAAGCTTTGAACACTACTACGCCCAACTCGTCGCCGGCGCCACCGGCTACATCCCCGGCACAGACGCCCGCCAGCCAACAGATATCGCCGACAGATCAGCCGCGGTCGGCCACCACGCGGCTGGCGTGGACGCGCTCAACCGGCTCGTCGCTGTAAAACTGAATGGGGGTCTCGGCGCGACGATGGGGCTGAGCGGGCCGAGATCACTCCTTGTGGTGAAGGACGGGTTGCGCTTCTTCGATATAATCGTGCGCCACGTCCTGTATCTGCGCCAAGAGATGAAGGCCCGGTTGCCTCTCATCTTCATGAACAGCTACAGCACGCAATCGGCAACGCAGGAGGCGCTGGAAGCCTATCCGCAGCTTGTACAGGGCGCTTCCGGCAAACTGCCCGCCACCTTTCTGCAGAACAAGGTGCCAAAGATATGGCAGGAGACGCTGGCGCCGGTGGAATGGCAGGAAGATCCGACAAAGGCGTGGTGCCCGCCGGGCCACGGCGACATATATCTCACCCTGCACACCAGCCGTCTGCTCAGGCAGATGCTCGACCAGGGCTACGAGTATATGTTCGTTAGCAACGCTGACAACTTGGGCGCAACCGTGGACATCGACATTCTCGGGTTCTTCGCGGCGCGCAAGCTACCCTTTCTGATGGAGGTCACGGCCCGCACCGCGGCTGACTGCAAGGGGGGACACCTGGCGCAGAGTCCGGATGGGAGGCTCCTGCTGCGTGAGATCGCGCAGTGCCCGCCGGAGGAGATCGCGCAGTTCCAGGACATAAACCGCTACCGGCTCTTCAACACCAACAATTTGTGGATCCACCTGCCGTCCCTGCAAAAGCTGCTGGCCGAACGGGACGGTTTTCTGGACCTGCCGATGATCGTCAACAAGAAACCGGTGGACCCGGCGCGTCCCGACTCCCCGCCGGTCTTCCAGTTGGAAACCGCTGTCGGACTGGCGCTCTCCGCGTTCGCCGGCGCGCAGGCGATCCAGGTGCCGCGCGACCGCTTTCTGCCTGTCAAACGCTGCAACGACCTCCTGGCACTGCGCTCGGATGCCTACCGCCTCAACCATCGGCAGCGCGTCGAGCTGGATCCCCGCCGCGGCACGCCTCCCTACCCGCCCGGCCCGCCCCACGTCGAATTGGATGACCGCTACTACCAGTTTATCTACCAGATTGAAGCGCGTTTCCCCCAAGGCCCGCCTTCGCTGATCGGCTGCCGCAGCCTGACCGTCAACGGGCCGCACACTTTCGGCGCAGCTATCTCGGTAGAAGGCGACGTGACCCTGACCAATGCCACGGATACGCCGGTTGCCATTCCCGACGGACGCGTTTTAGTGGATAGTGGATAGTGGATTGCGAACAGCGGATGTTGGATACCGGCGGGCGCCGTTTCCCACTGCTATTCCTTGATCGCGGCAGCCAGTAGAGATTTGCCCCGGTGGTAGCCGTGCCACAGGAGCGGGCTGGGCGACCAGTCCCAGGCGCCGGTATGCACGGCAAGACGGGCGGCGAAGCCCTGCTTGAAACGCCAGACCCCTTGCAGCGGGTCGCTCGGATCGTCCGGGGCTGTCGGCGCACCCCACCAATCATAGACTGTGCAACCTTGCACCTTGGCCCACTGCAATGCCCGCCACTGCAGCAGATAATTGGGCATGTCGCGTCGGCGCCGCTCACTGCTGGCCCCGTTGAAATAGATGGTCCGGCAGCCATGGCGGAGCAGAAAGAGCCCTGCGACAGGCAGCTCCTCCTGTGGATGCTCCGCCAAAAGCAGCGTCCCTCCCGTGCGCGCGGTGCCGTTCTCCTGCGATTCGAGAAAAGTACGCCACAAGGCTTCGTAATAGGCGAACGGACGGATCAAGAAATTGTCGCGCACGCTCGTCTCCCGGTAGAGCCGGTAGAAGTTTTGCAGGTCCGCCGTATTGCCGCTGCGCACCTTCAGACCGCGGCGCTGCGCCAACCGGATGTTGTAGCGCCACTTGCTCTTGAACGAGGCCAGCAGTTGCTCATCGGTCTCGCTGAGGTCGGTAAACCCGGTGTTCTTGAATTGGACCTGCTCCGGGCTGAAACGCCAGCCGCGCCGGGCCAGCAGCGGCGTCAGCCGCTTCCCTTCGGCGCTCTCTTCGGCAACATCGGGATCAATCTTTACCTGCAAACAGCCGCGCCGCCGGCCCAACTTTTCGATACGCGCCAACACCAGCGCGGCCGCCTCGTCGTCCGACCAGTCCAGCAGCGGGCCTTTGGGCACGTAGGCCACACGCAGGGGCAGGGACGCCAACGGTTGCCGCCACAGGAACTGGAAGATGCCCAGGAGGCGTCCGTCCGCCCGCACAGCCCACCGCTCAACCTCCCAGCCGCTGGCGGCTTTGACCGCTCCCCACGTCCAGCTCTGCAGCACGTGGTCGCGATCGGACGGCAGCTGCGCCATCAGCTCCTCCCAAGCCGCCTCCTGCGTAACCGGTTCCAGTTCCGCCGGGTTGGATCGCGCACGTCGCGGCCGGGCGTCCCTCCGTTCATCGTTTTGGCGTCCGTCGCCGCTTCGCTTCTGAACGGTCGCAACCCGGTCCTTCGCCAGCAGGAGGCCGCGATAGAGACCGTAAACGGACCGGTTCAAGGGCAGGTCCCACGCGCCGACGGTACGCTCAACCGCGCCGCCGAAACCCTGTTTGAAGCGGAAAACGCCCCACAGATCGCCTGCCGGGAATGCGTTCACGTCCACCGGCGCCTGCTCGGCGAGAACCTCCCGGCGCCCCTCGTCCCAGAGGCCGGTGGCGACCGCGCCGACCTCGTCGGGAATGCCCCAGAAATCGTAGCGTGTACAGCCGCGTGCCTTGGCCCAGCGGATCGCCTCCCACTGGAGCGCGTGGTTGGGCATCAGGTTGCGGCGGTGGTTGTTGCTCGCGCCCCACAGATACCAGGCAGTCGGACCGACGGCGAAGACCGCGATACTGGCCAACGGCTCACCCCGGTGGGTGGCCAGCAGGAAAACGCCCCAGCGCGACGCCAGCAAATCGTATGCGGCCCGGTAGTAGGCTGCGCTGTGTACGGAAAAGCCCTCGCGCGTCCCCGTTTCACTCACCAACTGCTGAAAAAGGGGCAACTCATGCGCCCCGAGCTCCCGTACGGTTACTTCCTTGCGCGCGGCCAGCCGAATGTTGTAACGCCATTTGCTTTTCATACGCGCCAGGATGGCATCCTCGTCCGGCTGCAGGTCAACGACAACGGTGCTGCGGGGCTGGATCGTCTGGGGGCTGGGATGAAAGCCGGCCGCCGCCAGTCGTCCCCGGTTTTGGGCCGTGTCGAGCAGACCCGGCTCGATCTTGAGCGCAAACGCGCCCTCCTGCCGCGCCGCGGCGCAGATGCGCGCAACCGTCGCTTCCGTCAACCCCGCGTCGGACCAGTCCACAAGCGGGCCCCTGGGAACGTAGGCCAGGACCTGTCCCATACTTTTGCGAAACAGGACCATCGCGCCGGCCCGCGACGCGTCGCCATCCGATCCCGGCAGGAGAATGCGCCTGGCCCGCCAGCCGAAGCGGCCCTTCAACTCCGCCCATTCGTCGGTCTGAAGCAGATGCGCGTGCGCGTGGCCGCTGACAAATTCGTTCCAGTTCCCTGCTTGCTCTGTCACCGCTGCTCCTGTCTTACGCGTTGCCTCTGCAGCCCTGTCTCGCTGCCGCGTCGCCGTTCACGTCCATCGATCATACCATATCGCCCTGAACAGAATGGAACGGCGGCAGCCCGCACGGAGGTGCGGCGCGGCAACCCTGGGAACAGGCTGAATTTGAAGCGGCTACGGGGACGGTGCTATCATCAAATCGGCGCTTGGCTGAATCTGTGCTCGGTCTGTGCGATGGATGGCGGTCGCTCGCGGGCAGATTCCGGCGGCAGGAGGCGGGTCCGCTTCAAATGCCCGCGGTGCCGCGGTTCAACGGGGAGCGAAACAGGTCTTGCAGGGCGATTCACGGCGGCGGCGTTGGGCATCTCGGTGTGCCTGTATCCTCGGCGCGGCGGCTCTTCTAGCGGGCGTCTGGCTGCCCGGCGGCTGCCGCGGACCGTCTCTTGATGCGGGGGCATCATCCAGAACGGACGAGGTCACGGTCTTTGCGGCCGCGTCGCTCACCAATGTTTTCCAACAGGCGGTGCGGTCGTATGGCGAAGGCGGCCATCGCGGCAACGTTGTCTTCAACTTTGCCGGTTCCCAGCAGCTCGCGGGGCAGCTGCGCGAGGGGGCGCGTGCCGACATTTTCGCCTCAGCCGACGAGGCACAGATGCAGGCGGCGATCGCTGCCGGACGGGTTGAACCGGGGGACGTGAAGACTTTGGCGTGCAATCGACTGGAGATCGGCTACGGGCATTCTGCACCGTTTTCCGACGACGTGGACGGGCCGTCAGCCTTGGAACTGCTGCAGAAGTTGGCGCAGCCGGGCCTGAAAATCGTGGTCGGCGCGGAGGCCGTACCTGTAGGGCGTTACACGCGCCAATTCCTGGCCAACGCGGCCGAAGATGAACGCCTGGGCGTCGGTTTTCGCGACGGTTTCGAGGCCAATATCGTATCGGAGGAGCAGAACGTGCGCGGCGTTCTCAGCAAACTGCAGTTGGGCGAGGCCGATGCCGGTGTCGTCTACGCCAGCGATCTCATCGGCATCACGGACCTGCAGCGCATCGAGATTCCGGCCCATCTCAACATCATTGCAACCTACCCGATTGCGCTGGTCCAGGGCGTGAAGCAGCCCGAACAGGCCGCGGCCTTTATCGCCTGGCTATTCTCCGAGGAGGGCGCGGCTGTATTAGAGAGGCACGGTTTTGCTACGCAATGCCGGGCTGACGGCGCAACTCCTGCGCCCGCGCGGGCATCCGACCATGCGAACGAGTGAGGCGGCGGAATCCATGCCCATTCCCGTCGGCCGGGCGCGCGGCGGCCTGGACGTTGCTTCCTCCCGCCCGCGCGCGGGCATGACGCTGTTCTGGTCGGCCGTGCCGATGATCCTGTTCCTGGTTCTGCCGTTGCTGGCGCTCATCTGGCGCACGGAGCTGGCCGAGATCGGCACGCATCTGGCGCAGGAGGTCGCGCGCCGCGCCATCCTCCTCAGCGTATGGACCTCGGCTACGGCAACGCTGTTAACCGTCCTGCTGGGCACGCCGCTGGCGCTGCTCATTGCCCGGCGGCGTTTTCCCGGCCGCCGCGCGCTGGACACGGTTATCGATTTGCCGACGGTCCTGCCACCGGCGGTGGCAGGTTTGGCGCTGCTGATGGCCTTCGGCCGCCGCGGGATGATCGGCCAGAGCCTGTCGATGGCCGGGGTCGAAATCGCCTTTACCTCGCTGGCCGTCATTCTCGCCCAGATCTTCGTCGCCTCGCCCTACTACATCCGCGCGGCCATTGGCGGTCTCAGCCGCAGCGCCGCCGAACTGGAAGAGGCGGCCGCGCTTGACGGGGCCGACAGTCGGCAGATCTTCCGTTTTGTCACGGTCCCACTGGCCCGCGCTTCGTTGCTGGGCGGACTGGTTATGACCTGGGCCAGGGCGTTGGGAGATTTCGGCGCGACTATCCTTTTCGCCGGCAACTATCCGGGGCGCACACAGACCATGCCCCTGGCCATCTATATTGGCTTCGAGATGGACCTAGACGTGGCGCTGGCCTTGTCGCTCGTGCTGATGGTGACCGCCTTTGCCATTCTCCTGCTGGTGAAATGGCTGCTGGGTCGAAGCCGGTAGGCGCAGTCCAAACGATGAATGCAAGTCCACTGATCGAGGCAGTCCCCAACTTTTCTGAGGGCCGCCGCGTGCAGGTCATCGACGAACTGGCGGCGGCCGTTCAGGCGCACGGCGCACGGTTGCTCCATCGCACCAGCGATCACGACCACAACCGCACGGTTCTGACGGTCGCGGGGCCGCCGGAGCCGGTTCTGCGGGGGTTATTCGATGCGGTTGAAGTGGCGGGCAGCCGCATCGACCTGCGCCGGCAGCGGGGCGTTCACCCGAGGCTGGGCGCGGCCGATGTGGTCCCGCTTGTGCCGTTGCGAGAATGCTCGCTTGCAGAGTGCGCGCGCTTCGCGCGTCAGTTGGGTCGCCGAATCGGGGATAAACTGGGGCTGCCCGTCTACCTCTATGCAGCCGCGGCCGCCAAGCCGGAAAGGCGCCACATCGCCGACATCCGCCGCGGGGAGTACGAGGCCCTCATTCAGCAGATCCGGCGCCCCGAGTATCTGCCCGACTTCGGCCCGGCCCGGGCCGGGCCCGCGGGTGCCGTCATCGTAGGAGCCAGGCCCATACTGATCGCCTTCAACGTCTTCCTGCGCAGCGCCAATGTGGCGGCTGCCAAGACTATCGCCCGCAGAATTCGGGAGAGCAATGGCGGACTACCGGCGGTGCGTGCCCTGGGTCTTCGCGTTGACGGACAGGCCCAGGTAAGCATGAATCTTGTCGACTATCGCATAACGCCGCCGCTCGCCGTCGTCGAGGCGATCCGCCAGGAGGCCGCGCGCCAATCAGCCGCTTTGGACCGCAGCGAACTGATCGGCCTCATCCCCCTGGACGCGCTGCCGGGTTGTGAAGGGCTCGAGTGGAGTTCGCTCTCGCCCCAACTTCTTGCGGAGGCAGCCGGCGCCCTCCTCCTGCCGGCCCTGCCCGTCGAGCGCATCCTGGAGTACGCGCTGCGCCGGCTGTAGCCGTTCCTATGCGCATATGGGCGTGCGGTTTCTGGCGGATTGGAAAGATTGGCCCGGGCCGGGGTGGTTCGGACAACCGCTTTGTCGAAAGGTTGAGGCCATGCTAGAATCAATTCAGCATACATGCAGACAGTTCCGACTGCGATTCCTGTCGTTTGTTTGATTTGCCTGATTAACTGTCCTGCGCTCCGTAGCTGTTAATCATCCCCGTCGCACAGGCGCATGAATCAAGGTCCATTACCGGTTTTCAGTTCAGACAATGCAGTCTCCTTGCTATATCGCCTGGTCAGAATGGATCGAGACGGCCTGTTCGCCGGCGCCGCAGCCAGGGAGCGGCGTCTCGTCCGGGACTTCTCGGTATGCCGAGGGGCTGGACCTCGCCATTGTCATCGTCAACTATAACGCCGGCGCGCTCCTGGCCGGCTGCCTGGAATCCGTTTTCGCCTCCAACGGCAACTTCACCTACACAGTCTGTGTTGTAGACAACGACAGCCATGATGACAGCGTCGCCATCATAAATGACCACTTTCCCCAGACGGGCCTGATCGTTGCCGAGACCAACCTGGGCTTCAGCGCGGCCAACAACCTTGCCCTGCGTCAACTTGGCTTCGGTGAACGCCGGTCCTCCGGCAGCGCGCCCTTTCCGCGTTTCGTGCTTCTGCTCAATGCCGACACCGTGTTGCCGCCGACCGCCTTGGCCGAGATGATCCTGTTTATGGACGGACGGCCCAAGGTCGGGGCAGCCGGGCCGCGTTTACGGCGCCCGGACGGAACGCTGGACCTGGCTTGCAGGCGCAGCTTCCCCACACCCTGGGTGAGTTTCTGCCGCATGACCCGGCTGAGCCGGCTCTTCCCGCAGAGCAGGCGATTTAACGCCTATAATCTGGGCTATCTGCCAGAAGATGCGGTATATCCGGTGGATTCGGTTGTCGGCGCGTATATGCAGGTGCGCGGAGAGGCGGTCCGCCAGGTCGGGCTGTTGGATGAGGCCTATTTCATGTACGGCGAAGACCTGGATTGGGCAAAGCGAATCAAGACCGCCGGCTGGGAAGTCTGGTACAACGGCGAGGTGGAGGTCACCCACGTGAAGGAGGCCTCCAGCCGCAAGAGCCGCAAGGCCCGCCTCGCCTTCTACGAAGCGATGTGGATCTTCTATCGCAAGCACTATCGGGCCGACAGTTCCTGGGTTTTGGACAAATTGATCTGGTTGGGGATCGCTCTGATCGGAGGGGTGGACATTGCCGTCCGGCTGTGGAAATTGCGCCAGGAGCGGGTCTGACCGCAACTCGTGATGGGCCGCAAACTTTCGGCTTGAGGCAATAGGCAAGATGTGGAAGTCACCTGTTCAACCAGGCTCGGAATATGAGGAGACGCTAACGCAAGCGCGGCCATCGGCGAGCGCCGGCGTGGAGACCGCGGCGGCGGAGCAGGGCGCGCCCACCAGCCCCAATGGCAGCTACGCGGCGCTGCGCGGTCAGCGTCCCGGTCTGCTAAAGCGCGCCCAATTCCTGTTTGCGCTATCGCTGGTCCTGGTGGATGTGGGTAGCACGTGGCTGGCGTTCTACCTCGCCCACGAGCTCACGGAAATGAACCTGACGCCGCGGCTGATGGAGTTGCAGCCAGAGATAATCGTCGGACCGTTTGTGGAGTTCCTGCCCCTGCCGCTGGTGCAATCGGTCCTGCTCCTTGCCCTCTTCTTTACCCAGCGCATGTACCATCGCCGGCGGCCGCTGGGCTATCTGGACGAAATCTTTCGGACCATAAAGTTGACCACGCTCTGCACGCTGCTGACGGTCGCGCTGGTGAATCTTTTTCTGCGGGACTTTGTATACCACCGCACATTCCTGGGCTATGCCTGGCTGCTCAACATCCTCCTGCTGACCGTCGGCCGCACGTTGCACGCGCAGATACAGTGGAACGCGCAGTCAAGGGGAATCGGCGATGACAGCGTGCTGCTGATCGGCGGCGGGGACACCGGCCGCATGATTCTGCAAAGAATTCAGTCCAATCCGAAGTTCGGCTTCAAGGTAATCGGCGTCATCGACAACAGCCCCAGACGTTCGATACTCAATGTGCCGGTCTTGGGAAGTGTTGTCGACATTCCCAGAGTAATCGACGAATATGCCGTCGACGAAGTGATCATCGCGCTGCCGGAGAATACGCATGAGGAGCTGATCGGCATCATCAGCCTGTGTGAGCGGGAAAAGGTCGGTATTCGCGTGCTGCCGGACGCGTTTGGAATCATGGCGAGCGAGGTGACGATCGGCTATCTCGGCGGGCTTCCTCTGGTGACGATCCGCGATGTGGCGCTGCAGGGCTGGAAGCTTACACTCAAGCGGGGAATGGATTTGGTGGGCAGCGCGATCGGGCTGGTGATTCTCAGCCCGTTTCTGTTGCTGGTGGCGCTGCTGATCAAGCTGGACAGCCCGGGGCCGGTCTTCTATACGCATGAACGGATGGGGTTGGATGCCAAATCGTTCAAGATCCTGAAGTTTCGCTCGATGCGCCAGGACGCCGAACGGTCCGGCCCGGGCTGGACGGTAGAGAACGATCCGCGGCGCACGAAGTTGGGCGCATTCATCCGGCGCACCAATATCGATGAACTTCCGCAGCTGGTCAATATTCTCTTCGGCGAAATGAGCCTGGTGGGGCCGCGTCCGGAGCGGCCAGTCTATGTGGAGCAGTTCCGCCAGATGATCCCGCGCTACATGGACCGCCACCGCGAAAAGGCGGGAATGACCGGCTGGGCCGCGGTCAACGGGCTGCGCGGGGACACATCCATCGAGGAACGCACGAAGTACGACCTCTGGTACATCGAGAACTGGTCACTGGCACTGGACATCAAGATTCTGCTGCGGACTTTGGGGCAATGGCTGCTGGGCTCGAACAAGAATGCCTACTGAACCGAGCCCCAATCCTTTGACAACTCAAGACCCGATTTGTTACACTTCCTGCTTGATTAGCACTCCCTTTGCAGGAGTGCTAAAGCCCGAAACCAGATAAAATTGCCGGGAATCTATGAAGGACCTCCAGCTCAGCCAGCGGCGTAAACAGGTGCTGCGCGTCGTCATCCAGGAATATGTAAAGAGCGCCCAACCTGTGGGCAGCAAATCGATCGCGCAGAAGTACGACATGGGTGTCAGCGCGTCGACGATTCGCAACGACCTGGCGGCGCTGGAGAAGGCCGGGCTGCTGACACATCCACATACCAGCGCCGGCCGCATCCCGACCGATGAAGGCTACCGTTATTTCGTAACGCATCTGATGGCGCACACCGATCTGCCCTCACGCGAACGGCAGATGATCCGCCATCAGTTTCATCAGGCAAGGCGGGAGATCGATCAGTGGCTCCGCCTCAGCACGGCTGTGTTGGCGAAGGCTTCCGCGGGCGCGGCGCTGGCGACTTCGCCCCGCTCGATGTCCAGCCGGGTCAAACACCTGGAGTTGATCGGCATTCAGGATACCGTTGTGCTGCTGGTGCTTGTGCTGGCTACGGGCGCATTGAAACAGCAGTTGATAACGCTGGAGCAACCGATCTTTCAGGAGGAGTTGAGCCGCGCCAGCAACCAGCTCAATGAAGAGATATCAGGCGCCAACATCGCCGATTTACCGGAGAAACTGGAGGGATTCAACGGACTCGCGCGCGAGGTGGGCGAACTGGTACTCAACACACTGCGCCAGTCCAAGGAGCAGATCGGCGAACGGGTCTATCGACACGGGCTGGCCCAGGTGCTGGCCGAGCCCGAGTTTGCCGACGGGCCGCAGGTGCGGCGGATCGTGCAGGTTTTCGAGCAGCGCTCACTGCTGCAAGAGATATATCATGATGTCATGGAGCTGAACGACGTACAGGTGATGATCGCCGGGGAAGGCCGGTTCGGCGACATGCAGGACATCAGCCTGGTGTTGAGCCGCTACGGCGTGCCGGACCGCGTCAGCGGGCTGCTGGGCGTGGTAGGCCCGATGCGCATGCCCTACGGGCGCACAATTGGGGCCGTGCGCTACGTCGCCACCCTCCTGGACGAACTGATGCACCAGATCTACGGCTAGTTCTCAGTAGAACATTTCCGGACAACGGGACCATCTATGAATCAAGAGGAAGAGCGCAAAAACGGGTCGGTGGAAACAGGAAACGGGCAGTTGCCTGAAGAGGTCATTCTTGACGCTGAAGGCCCCGAGTCGGACGGTGCACGTGAGACTGAGGAGGCTGACGAGAGACAGGAGACACCCGAAGAGAGCATCGCCCGGCTTGAATCGGAGTTGGTTGAGGCCCAGGAACAGGCGGCCAGAGCGGTCGACATGATGCAGCGCACGGTCGCCGAGTATGAGAACGCGGGCAAACGCCGTGAACGCCAGCACCAGGAGCGTATCAAGCGCGACAAGGAAAACATGATGCGCCAGCTGCTGCCTGTTCTCGATGACCTGGAGCTGGCCTTCCAGAACGTTCCTGCCGGCGTTTCGGGCGAGGAGCGGGCATGGCTCGAGGGCTTTGAGCAGATTCAGCAGAAACTGCTGGACGTTCTCGCCAACGCGGAGGTCGAGCCGTTGGCTGCATGCGGTGAATTCGACCCTACCCGGCACGAGGCAATCTCGAACGAACCGAACGCTGACGTCCCCAGCGGACATATCATCCAGACTTTACGCACCGGCTATCGCATCCAGGACCGGATCCTGCGTCCTGCGCTCGTGCGCGTTTCGCAGTGAATTGCCGGACACGCTACGAACTTTGCTAAATGGTTGCCCTGATTCGTTCCGCCACCGGGCGCCTGACCGGTTCCCGGCGCGGCATCCGACCGTTTGATATCGGGCGCGATCTGCGCACTGTTTCCAGACTGATAGCCGACGCCTTCTCCGACGAATTGGACGAACAGGGCGAGGCCGCGCTGCGTGAGCTGCGGATGCTCGGCTACATGAGCGGCCTGGTGGGCATTCTTGCTCGCAGCACCGGGGAGTACCGGAATGTCTTCAACGGATTTGTCTGGGTCGAGAACAACCGGGTGGTGGGCAATGTGACGGTGCAGCGCGCGTCGGGCGGCAGCGGACGCTGGCAGATCGCGAATGTAGCCGTCTCACCGGCTTGGCGCGGGCGCGGGATCAGCCGCGCGCTGATGGAGCATGCACTGGAGTACATCCGCGATATGGGCGGCTCGTGGGCAGTGCTGCAGGTACGCGGGGAAAACGAGATCGCCCGCGGTCTCTATGACCGGATGCGTTTCGAGAATATGGGAGGCGCCTCCGAACTGTACGCGCCGGGCGTGCCCAGGCCGGTCACACAGCCAACGTTGACCAATCTGCAGCCGTTTTCAGCATCCGAAGGCAATCTGCTCTATGAGCTGGCCGCCAGCCGGCCGAGCGCGGAGACCCAATGGTGGCGGGCCGCACGCCGCGACGACTTTCAACTCCCGCTGGAAAAGCGCATCGGTGAGCTGTGCAGCAGGCTGGCCGGCCGCCAGCGCGTCCATCGCTATGCGATCCGCGAATACGGCAGCCGTTTTGAAGGCGCGATCCAGGTCGTTGCACGCTGCTGGCGGGGCGAGCACCATATCCGGCTCTGGCTGCGGCGCGAAGCCCAGGAACGGTATGCCCGGCCACTGGTCCTGAGCGCACTGGCGCTGCTGCAGGAGGCGCCGCGCTGGCCGCTGCGGGCGTCCGTCAGCACTGAGGACGAAATCGCGGCGCGGACACTGCTGGACCACGGCTTCTCCGTACGCAGCACCCTCTACACGATGCGCCGTCGCGTGTAAACTGCGATGACGCTTCTTCTGCGGATCATCGGCAACGCCATCGCTCTTTACGCGGCGGCAACCCTGGTCGACGGCATTGATTTCGCCGGGGACGGCCGGGTGGATATCGTCAGCCTGCTGGCGGTTGCCCTGATCTTCGGCGTTGTCAATGCGGTCATCAAGCCGTTTGTCAAAGCTGCGACCTGCCCGGTCTACGTGATCACGCTCGGCCTGTTCACCCTTGTCGTCAATGCGCTGATGCTGCTCCTGACCGGCTGGCTGGCCGGGCTTTTCAACGTCGGCTTCCGGGTAGAGGGCTTTGGGGCCGCCTTCTGGGGCGCCATCGTCATCAGCATCGTCAGCTTTTTCCTCAGCCTGTTCATCTCTTCCGAGCGCGACAAGAAAGATTGACGCCGCTCGACGGCGCCCGCCGCGCGGTGAACAGTCGCCCGTCACCTCAATACAGTCAAAGATCTTGCCCGGGAATACCATGCGCGCCACCTTCCTCCACATGGCCGACTGTCACCTCGGCTATCGCCAGTACAACAGCCGGGACCGGCAGAACGACTTCGCCCGCGCCTATTTCGACATCGTAGACAGGGCCATCAAACAGAAAGTCGACTTCGTTCTGCTGGCCGGCGATCTCTTTGAGAAACGGGCCATCGATCCTCGCACGCTCGTCCATGCCATTACCGGACTTGAACGCCTGCGTGTAGCCGGTATCCCCTGCCTGGCGGTGGAGGGCAACCATGAACTGGCCTACTACCGCGATCGTATGGGCTGGATGGAGTTTCTGGCCGAAAGGGAGCTGCTGACGCTCCTCAACCCGAAGATTGAAGGCGAGCGGGTTACGCTTTCGCACTACGCGCAACGCCGCGGCGCCTATGTAGAGCCGTTGCCGGGCCTGCGCGTCTACGGCATGCGCTATTGCGGCAGCGCCACGGCTCATGTCGTGCGCAGCGTGGCCGGCGCGCTGGCGGCCAGCGACAGACGGGGGGTCGAATACACCATCTTGATGGCGCACACCGGGGTCGAGGGTGTTGCCGCTGGCAGAGGCGGCGGCCTCAGCCTGCGCGAATTGACGCCACTGCGGCCGCACGTGGACTATCTGGCCCTGGGTCACTTTCACAACCCATACGAGTTCGACAACTGGATCTACAATCCCGGCAGCACGGAGACCAACTCCATGACCGAGGCAGCCTGGACGGACCGGGGATCCTATCTTGTGGAGGTGGATACGGAGACGAAGCCAAAACATCGTGCGGCCCTGCACGCCAATGCCCGGCGCCCGTTTGAACGCCTCCTCTTCAAGGTCGACGGTTGCGATACGCCGGTCGAACTGGTCGATCATTGCCGACGGCATGTCGAGCGCCGGCGCCATCAGTTCAAAGGAAATGCGCCGGTCGTCGAACTGCGGCTTACAGGCGTGCTGCCTTTCGACCGCAGCGCGCTCCCGCTGGAACCGCTCAAGCAGATGGTCGAGGAGGTCTACCGGCCGCTGATCTGCTTTGTGTGCAACGACACCCGCGCGGCGGAATTCGCCGTGGGTGAGGGACAGCAACTCAGCCGCCCCGCGCTGGAGCGGCAGATCATCGCCGGTCTTCTCAAGCGCGACAGCCGGTTCCGCGCCCGCGGCGCGGAGTGGACCGAGTTGGCACTTGCGATCAAAGAGCTGGCCGTCAGCGGCGCATCGGCCGAAGCAGTCCTGGACGAGTTTGCGCAAGGCGAGGAGCGGATAAGAAAGGGCAGGACAGACGTTTCGCAGGGAGATGATCTGCAATGCTGATCCACTCTCTGACGTTGGAAAACGTCAAGAGTTACGCGCAGGAAACAGTCAAATTCAACCCCGGCACGAATGCAATCGTTGGTAGAAACGGAGCGGGCAAGACGACGATTCTCGAAGCGATCGGCTTTGTGCTATTCGATCACCGCCCCGGCAAGTTGTCCGGTTTCGTGCGAGAAGGTCAGCGATCGGCGAGCGTAACCGTCGCGTTTCTAAGCGACCACGACGAGCGTACCTATCAGGTGAAACGGCGTTGGGGCAATAACGACCTCTACAGAGTCCTCGACCCGCAGCTCTCCTTGAAAATCTGCGAGGGCAAAGCCGACGTCATCCAGTTTTTGCGCCAGCATCTCGGCATCGATCCGGAAACCGATCCGGCAGACCTGTTCAGGAACGCGGTAGGCGTGCCCCAGGGCAGCTTCACCGCTTCATTTCTGACGACGCCCGCTATCCGCAAAGGAGTTTTCGATCCTCTTCTCAAGGTCGCTGAATACCGCCGGGCGTACGAGCAGCTGCGCGACCCGCTCAACCTGCTCAAAGAGCGCATGAGCGACCAGGCGTTCGAAATCGGCAGACTGGAAGGTGAACTGAAACGACTGCCGGCTGCGCGGACCGGTGTCAGAGGGTTTATCACCCGAATCAGCAGCGCAGAAACCAACCTGCGCGCCGTCCAGACGGAGCTGGCCGCCGCTGAATCGGACCGGCGGGCGATGGAGGCGAAACAGAAGCGGCTGCAAGAACTGCAACGTATGACGCAGATGCAACAGAAGGATGTCACCGAACAGGAACGGATATTGGACTCGGTCGGGCGACGGCTGTCGGAGAGCGAAAGAGCCGTGGCGGTCACAGAGGCCAACCGGGCTGACCATGACGCCTACCGCGCCGCGCAGCGGGAACAAAGCGCTGTGAACGAGAGGAGCATCCAACGGCGAAGGTTGCAGGATGAGCGTAACGTCGTCCAGACGCGCCTGACCCAGGCCGAGGCGCAGACCGATGCCCACAGGCGCGCCCTCGCTGACATTTTAGAAGCGGAGAGAACAGCCGCGGCGCTGGCGGAAGCGGCGAACAGACAGGAAAAGCTGGAGTCTGACCTGCGCGTTGCCCAGCGCCAGGCGGACCGGCTGCGCGATGCCGGTGCCCGCCTACGAAAGGATCAGGCCGTCGCGGATGCGGCCAAGGAACGCCTGGATCGTCTGCGCACGGAGGCAGAACAGGCGAAAAAGATCGAGTCCTCGCTCAATCCATTGCAGGCGCACGTGGAATCCTTCCAAAATGAGATTTCTGCGGCGCAGGCCAGGGCAGCCCGACTGCTCGCGCAAAAGGAGACAATCCAGGAGCAAGGTCAGCGGCTAACGGCATCGAGAACATCCTCGATCTGCCCGATCTGCGAGCAGCCCCTGTCTGCAGAGCATCGGCAACAACTCCTCGCAAAACTTCGCAGACGTTGGAGCAAATTGAATGGGGATGCCCAGGCCGTCGAGCAGAATATCCGACAGCTTGAAGTGAAACGGGAGGAGGCCCGCTCGAACCTCACCCGGAATGAACGGACCCTGCGCCAGCTCCCGCGCCAAAACGCGGTCGAAACGGCCGAAGAGGAACTGGTCGCGCGACGTGCCCGGCTGGCCGAAGACCGCGACGCGGCCGAAACCCTTGAGGATGCGCCGCAGCGCGTGGAGCGCCTGCAGCAGGAGCTGGACGCGCTGGGGAACCCACGACGGCGGCGCGATGTGGCGAACCAGAAGGCACGCGAACGCGACGAGGTCGAACAGGCCCTCCGAAGGCAACAGGCTCTGGCCGAGCAGCAACGGCGCAATCTCTCGGAGCTCGACGAGCGGATGGCGCCCTTTGCAAATGCGGACGCCGAGGCAGCCCGTATCAGCTCCCAGCTGGAGCAGCATCAGGCAGCCGACGATCTCTACCGCCGCCATCAGGCCTCGGCCGAGGCTCTCCCTCAGCGAAGGCATGAGGTCGCCGAGGCCGAAAGGATGTTGCAAGCCGCCCGCGAGAGCTACGAGAGCGTACTGGCCCAACTGGCAGACTGCAGGGACGAGTTTGACGAGAAGCGTTTCCGGGAGATTGTGGCGCTGGTGGACGACACCCGCAGCCGCATGGTACGCCTGGAGACGGAATTGGGCCATTGGCGCGCAGATCTGCGCCGGGCGAAGGAGGAGCTCGCCCAGCTACAGGCCCGGCAGAAGCGGCTTGTTGTCGCCCGCTCCGGACACGACCGGCTGACGCAACAGGAGGAGCTCTTGGGCTTTCTGCGCTCCGTCCTGCGGGAGGCCGGCCCGTATGTGACCAAGGCGCTTGTCCAGCAGATCAGCCACGCGGCCAACCAGTTGTTCGGCCAGATCATGGAGGATTACACGCGCACACTCCGCTGGCAGGAGGACTACGAGATCGTACTGGAGGTGGAGGGCCGCGAGCGGACATTTTCGCAGCTGTCCGGCGGCGAGCAGATGGGCGCCGCGCTGGCGGTTCGCCTGGCCCTGCTGCAGGAGATGAGTGATATCGCCGTCGCCTTCTTCGACGAGCCGACCACCAATCTTGACGACGCCCGCCGCGGCGCGCTGGCCCGCCAGATCGTGGGCGTGCCTGGCTTCCAGCAGCTCTTCATAATCAGCCACGACGATTCGTTCGAGCAGGCCACGGAGACGCTGATCCGGGTGGAAAAGAGGAACGGCGTAAGCGAGGTCTTCTATCAATGAAATCGCTCGGGTACCGGCCAGCTACGCGGCAGCAACCATATACTGCGCGGCCCTGGGCACGCCTCCCAGCGAGGCGAACTCCTCCCGCAGGTCGGCGGCATTGCGGCGGGCAGGGCTATCGTGCGGCAGAATCTTTTGCAGCGCTTCCGCCAGCAGCGGGACCGTCAACTGCCCGGCCGGGATATGATAGCCGACACCGCTGCGCATCACCCCGCCCGCCTGCCGCGCCTGGTCCGCAGCTTTCGGCACAACGATCTGGGGAATCCCGTACGTAACCAGGGCGTGCGTCGTGCCGGCGCCGCCATGATGGATCGCGGCCGCGGTTTGCGGCAGCACCTCCTCAAATCGAATCCGCTCCACCAGGGCTGAAGGCTGCGGAAGTTCCCTTCGCAGGGCGGCCATCTCACGGGCTGTCCACGCCCCCTCTGGACCAGCGGCGGCGATGCCCTTTCCGACCGCCAGAATCGGCACTCCCCCTGCCTGAACGACCGCACGGGCTGCGATTACAAAGAAGTTGATGTCTTTGGTGAAAACGGTGCCGAGCGTGATGAAGATCCACGGACGGTCCGCCGACAGTTGGGCGAGCCAAGCGGATTCGGGCGGCTGGGGCGCCGCCGCGATCCCGCCGACCATACGCGTCTGGGGCAGGAGGCGCATCCCGGCGTACCAGCGCGGACTCCAGAAGGTCAGGTGGAGCGAGGGCGAACGCAGCGCTACCGGACCCTCCGGCGCCCAGTTGACGCCGCTCGCGTTGAACTCGTCGAGCAGGGAGGTCACCCGTTCGCGGGCCAGTTCGTCGATGGGAGCGGGCGCGCCCCCTGGGGAACCCGGCTGCGGTTCTACCGCAGGCCAGCCGACGACCGCGAACGGTACGTCCAGGAGTTCGGCGGCGATGGCGGCGGCGGCGGTGAACATCTCGCTGGCGATCAGATGCGGGCGAAAACGGCTGCCTGCCTCGACCAGCGCGTGCGTCGCTGCGCGCACGCGCGCCACGTCCAGCCACTGGTCGAGTGAGCGGGTCATCCGCAGGCGTTGAAAGTCCTCTTCTGAGGCCGCGCCCTGCCGGATTGGCGGCGGCGGCGGCCAGCGCCAACCGGTCTCCGGCAGGACGTGGACGGGAATACCCCGTTCAACCAGTTCACTGCGCAGCTCACGGCCGGTCGCCCACAAGAGGTCATGGCCCGTGCGCATCAGTTCGAACGCGGTCGGGAGATAGCCGCCCCAGTCCAGATGGCTATTCAGCTGGGAGGATACACAGAGGAAGCGCAAACGGCTCTCCTCAGCGGGGGCAGCCGGGGACCAGCCGGAAGAGCCCGCCTGAGCCGGTGCCGATCCAGATTGCTCCGTCAGGCGCTGTCGCGACCGCCTGCACCGGCCAGTTATGCATGATACGTTCGGCGATGATGCTGCCGCCGGCGTTCGCCAATCTGTAGAGACCCGGATTACGGCCGTAAAGGGCGAAAAAGATCGTGTCGTAGGCCCATGTAAGGCCAGTTGGCGCGGTGGAGTTTGGCAGGATCAGCACCGGGGCGGTCCACCAATCCTTGTTGACACCGCCCAGTACCATCGGGAAGCCGTAGAAGGGAGTGGCATTGACGTCGCCGGCGACTGCGCCAGCGGAGAGGGTGCCCGGGTCGAGCAGCTCGATCTCATCACCGGCGTTGTAATCGCCGGGCACGTTGGTGGCGCCATTGTCGGTGAACCAGATGCGCCCGCGCGGGTCGGCTGTAATGCCGTAGGGATTGCGCACGCCGCGCGCCGCCGTCTGGAAAACGCCGATCGTGCGTTCGGCCAGCAGCCGGTCCAGCCGGGCGCGTATGATGCGCGCCCCGAATTGATTGCCCCCGGCAGCAATATTCGTTGCCAGCGTCTCCGCCGGCTGTTCGCCGTCTGCGGGCACGATAATGCCGTCCGAATAGCCGTCCCGCACACCGCCGGCGGAGATGTAAACCCAGCCATCGCTGATGACGAGACCGTTGTTGGCGTGGTAGAGGTGACCGGCCACAGCGAACCCGTGAGCCAGGAGCTCATAGCCGCCGCCATCCGCAATGCGTCCTACTTCGCCGGCCCGATTCAGGTAGAGCGCACCCCCATGCCATGCCATCCCGGTGACGCGGCTGGATTCGCGCAAGATCTCATAGTAGCTGTCTTTGGAGACGCTATGCCAAATGGCGATCGAACGGACTGCACTATAGGGATCGAACTGGGTGTTCGGATCGAAGTCACCGGTGGCCGGAACGTCGAGAGCGATGAACAGCCTGCCGTCAGGGGCAAATGTCAGGGCCGTGATGCTGTGGCCCTGCAGTTCCTGCGCCAGGAACTGCTCGGCGCAAAAGCCGCCCTGGGGGACCAGCCACGGATCGGACTCGGAAGGCGCGGCCAGGTTGAGGGGAGCGACACGTATGCCTTTGCCTGCGGCTGTGGCTGCAGCGGGGCTCGAACGTACCTCCTCGGTTCCTCCTGTATTGCCGTCCGCGGCGTTGCTTCCATTTTCCGACGGCTGAGCAGGTGTCGGTGTCGATACTGGGGTAAGCGCCGCCGTCGGCGTCGGCTCAACCGGCAGATAGGCGGCAAGCTGTCCTGCATCAGGCGCTGCAGCACAGCTCGCGGGCAGGGTAAGTTGCGCGCTGATGTAGGGCACAGTCCCGCCGTCCTCGGCGCAGTTGTGCGACGCCCAGTTGATTTCGCCGCCCTCCAGCCGCAGCCACATCGAGGACGCCGGAACCGGCTCGCCGCCCTGTCTGGCCGCGCCAGCCGCGATCCAATTGTAAATCAACGCCTTATCATCGTCGCTAAGCTCACCCACCAACGGCATGGCGTTGGAGCGGATCTGCGTCCAGAGTATGGACGCCTCCGGGTCGCCGGGCGTCACGACCGACCCGCTCTGTCCGCCGCTCATCAGGGGATCGTACTCGGTGACCTGCAGTTCTCCCTGCTTTACGGTACTGCTATGACAGGCTCCGCAATCTTCTTCGAAGATCGGTTGAACGTCCTCTTCAAATCCCGGCGTGGAGATTGGAATCCAAGGAGAGGAACGGTTGAGGGCGGCGAATGGAAACGCCTCGCCCTGACCGAAGATGGCATCCACCCGCACCAGGACGCCCGCGCGGACCCGGCCCAAGTGACAACCTTCCTGCTGGGGACGATTGCGTACATTGGCGTTCTGCTGCACCACGGCAAATACGGGGTGGCCGCCGGCCAGACAGGCCAGCGCATCATCCATTCCGTTCAGCAATGCGATGTCGGCGACACCTCCCAACGCATCCGGGTGGGCCGCGGGCGGACGCGGCGGTTCGGGCTCAGGGCTGTCGGGGCGGATCGGTTGCAGCACGCACGCGCCGAGGAACAGAACGGCGCAGATTGGCAGCGAGATAGCGGAAAAGAGTCTTGAAAGAGAGCGATAACGCATTGAATGAGAACCTGTTCGCAAGACGACCGGGGCGGTCCCTCCTCAACTTATCTGAACTATGTTCCGCCCCGATCGATCTCTACCCCCCGGAGATAAAATTGGGAATTGACGACTCCTCTCTCAACAAGCTGCGCGCAATGGAGATATCTCGCCGGATCTGGGCGACGAGCGCGTCCAGACCGTCAAAGCGTTGCTCGTCTCGCAGGCGGGCAACGAAGGAAACGGTCATTTTCTGACCGTACAGGTCGCCGGACTCGCCCGCAACCGGGAAATCCAGCAGGTGCGTTTCAATGCGGCGCTGGCGTCCGTCCACGGTAGGCCGCACACCGACATTTGTGACGCTGGCGCGGGGCCGGTCCGTACAACTGTGCGGCAGAAACGCCCATGTCGCGTAGACGCCGTCGGCGGGGATCAGGCGCTGCAAATCGGGCCGGAGGTTGGCGGTTGGCACGCCGATGATGCGGCCGCGCCGCGCGCCCTCTTCAACCGTTCCGGCGATCGAATAGGGCCGGCCCAGCATCTGCCGTGCATCGGTCACCGCGCCGCTCAACAGGCACTGCCGAATCTGATGGCTGCGTATCTCGCCGCCATCGCTTGCGTACGGCTCGATCACCGATACGTCATAGCCGAGCTCTGCGCCCAGCGCCCGCAGGACGTCGATGTTGCCGCTGCGGCCCCGGCCCAAGGCAAAATCCGGCCCTGTAACCAGGCGGGCAAGCTCCAGGTGTTCCACGAGAACGGTCATGAACTGATGGGGGGTCAGGCTGGCGAAATCCATGTCGAACGGCTGAATCACCCCCAGATCCAAGCCGAGCGGTTCGAGCAGCCGCAGACGTTCCTGCGGTGAGGTCAACAGACGGAGGGGCAGGTGAGGTTGCAGCACGGCCAGAGGGTGGGGGTCGAACGTGAGCAGGGCTATTCTGGCCGCAGGCGTATATGCTGCCGCTTCATCCTGCAGGACGCGCACAAGGGCCTGATGGCCGAGATGGACACCGTCGAAATTCCCAATCGTCAGGACAGTTGGGCCGGAAAACCGGAGGGACCTCAGATCACCGTGCCAGATTCTCATGTCAAATCGGTTTCCGGTTCCTAGTTTCCAGTGGAAATGGTCAGAACGAAAACTGTCTACTGAAAACGCCTCAACTGCTGGGCGAGCCACTTTTCGGCTTTCCACAGCGTGCCGTCATTGCTGCCTTCAGTCGCAAGGGCGCGCGCGATGCCCAGAAAACGGCCGCAACTGTCATAGGCAGCGGCAAGTGAGGACGTGGAGGCACAGTCCTGAAAAATCTTCTGCCCGTGGCCCAGGCGGACCTGCTCCTCCTCGTTGACGGTCAGACAGGGCATTCCCAGACCGGCATCCGGCGCCACCAGCAGGTCGGCCAGACGTCCGGTGACGGCGGCCTCTTCGATGGCCGGCAAGGCTGACGCATCAGCGACCGAAAAGGGTCCGGCGCCCAGGCGACGCAGATAACTCAGGTGGGCCACGGTGCCCAATGCCTCCCCCAACGCGACGGCAAGGCTGCGAACGTAGGTACCGGCGGAGCATCGCACCCTGAGAGAAATTCCGTCCGGCGGGTCGAAGGCAAGCAGATTGATTTCGTGGACCGTAACCGGCCTCGGCACAACCTCCACCGCCTCGCCGCGGCGGGCCTTGCGGTGCAGACTTTCCCCGCCTTGCTTCAATGCAGAATAGACCGGCGGCTGCTGTACAATTTGACCCAGGAACCCGGCCAGGGCCTCCTCTACATCGGCCGCGGTCAGAGACGGGATCGGGCAGAGCGCCACGGTCTGACCGACTGCGTCATAGGTATCGGTGGCGCGCCCGAGCGTCACGCGCGCCTCATATCTCTTCTCGTGCCCCTGATAGTACTCCACCAGGCGCGTCGCGACGCCGAGGCACAACACCAGCAGCCCGCTCGCCATCGGGTCGAGCGTGCCGGTGTGGCCGATGCGCCTTTGGCGGCTCCAACGCCGAACGTGCTGAACAATGTCATGGCTGGTCGGCAGGGCTGACGAACGCGCGTCATCGGCGCTTACTGAAGTGCCTGGACGGACTGGCTTGTCGACGAGGAGGATCCCGTGCAGATCGGCATTCATCGCTTTGCGTCGCGCACCGGCAGGAAAACAGGTACTGAGATCTCAGGACGCGGGCAAACTCTGGCGGCGCAATTCGTGCAACGCGGCCACAACCCGGGCTGACACCTCCCCCAGCGTACCCGCAACCGTGCAACCGGCTGCCGGAGGATGTCCGCCGCCTCCAAACGCAAACGCCACCTGGCTAACGTTGAAGCCGGGCTTGGCCCGAAAGCTGCACTCGATTAGCTCTTGGCCGTTTTGGGCGAAGCGTTGCGCAAATGTAGCGCTGATCTCGGCCTCGCGCACCGTCACGAGGAAGTTGGCAAGACCATCGCTCTGGTGAAGCTCGACGCCGCTCTGCCGGCGGCTCTCGGCGCTGAGCGTGGCCCATACGATTCCGTCCTCTATCTGCACAGTCGCCAGGCCGGCCCCCCACAGCTTTACGAGGCTGAACGAGCGGCTGTCCAGTGTGTTGCGGACGATGTGGTCCAGCTCTGCGCCGGCGCGCAACAGCCGCAGGGTTACTTGCAGCACGTTTTCATCGGTGTTGGCCGTGCGAAAGCAGAGTGTATCGGTCACAAGGCCGGTCAGCAGCGGGAGGGCCATCTCCTCAGTGAGCGGCACGTTCAAGGCATCAGCCATGGCCACCAGCATCTGACAAGTAGCGGCACAGCTTGGTTCCACCCAGTTTTCGGTGCCGTAGTAGGTATTGGTGATGTGGTGATCGATCACAGCCAAAGGGATGCGGTCGTGTGCATCGGAACAATAGACGTTGCCTATCCGGTCGATACTGGAGGTGTCCAGGCAAACGATCAGATCGTAGCTGCGGCCGACTTGCGACGGACCGATGATTGTCTCGACGCCAGGCAGGAACTGAAATTCGGACGTCAACGCATCCTGGAGAGCGAGGACGGGCCGCTTGGCCATTGCGCGCAGGATCGCACCGAGGCCGAGCAGACTACCGATCGCGTCCCCGTCCGGGGTAACGTGACTGATACAGAGGATATGGTGGCTGGTTTCCAGGAGGTCAAGCAGGCGAGGGGGCGGCGAAACGGGGGCACCCTTCTGACCGCATGCGGCATTCTGCTTCAACAGGGAAGCATCAAGGTTCATGCATCCTCTTTCTGCGCATCGACGGAGGAAAAGTCAGGGGAGGAGTACGACCCGGAGAGAGGCGCGGGCCCGCTCTCCACATCCTGCCGGCGAGTATCTCGCTCCTCGGCAATGCTCTGCAAAAGTGCATCCACCCGGGCGGCCTGGTCGGGGGTATCGTCATAGTAGAAGAGCAGTTCCGGCACAGCGCGAAGGTTTACGTTTTGGGCCAATTGACGCCGCAGGAAAGGCGCGGCGTGCTTCAATCTGGCGAGCATTGCGTTGCGTTGCACATCGCTGTCCTGGTGTACATAGACTTTGGCCACGCGCAGATCGCGGCTGACCACGACATTTGTTACCGCCAGCAGCTCCAGCGTCGGGTCATCCAATTCGTTGGCGATTAAGATCGAAAGTTCCTGATAGAGCAGCTCTGCCGCCCGCTCCTGACGGATCGTAGACATGGGACTTTCCGGCAGCCGGGTCTCACGGTTTCGTCGCGCCCACTATAAACGAAAACCGGAAAACCAGAAACTCACCGCACCTGCTGTTTTTCGAAGACCTCGATGATGTCGCCTTCCTGCAGATCGGAGTTTACGCCGGCCAGATTGATGCCGCATTCGTACCCGCCCCGCACCTCGTTGACATCTTCGGTAAAGCGCTTGAGGTTCTCGATCGTTGTGGTGATGATCGTTGAATCGTTGCGCACCAGGCGCGCCTGGCTATTGCGCCTGACAACGCCGTCCAGCACCATGCAGCCGGCGATCAGCCCGCCGCGGCGCACGCGGAACATCTGCCGCACCTCGGCATGCCCGATGACCACCTCCTCAAAAATCGGGTCCAGCATCCCGGCAAGCGCCAGTTCCACATCCTCGATCATCTTGTAGATAATCCGATAGTGGCGAATCTCGACGCCGGACTGTTCGGCCCGCACCAATGCGGACTTGTCTATGTTTACGCCGAATCCGATGATGATCGCCTGGCTGGCCTCCGCCAACATGACGTCGGATTCGGTTATGTCGCCGACGACCGACTGCATGATCTTGACATTGATTTCGTCGTTGGCGAGCTGTTCGAGGCTGTGTACAACCGGGGCGAGCGTCCCCTGCGTGTCCGCCCGCACGATAATATTGAGTGTTGCGGCCTCCCCCCCTTCCACGCGGGCGAACATGTCTTCCAGCGTCATCGGCGCCGGCGCGGCGGTCAGCACCTGCCGCGCAGCCTGGTTCTGCCTATCGGCGACCAACGCACGGGCGGCCTTATCGTTCTTGGTGACGGTGAAGACCTCGCCGGCGTCGGGAACGCCATTGAGGCCCAGGACGATTGTCGGCGTACTCGGCCCGGCAGTCTTGAGCGGATTGCCTTCGTGGTCGGTCATTGCCTTGACGCGCCCCCAGCTGTCGCCGACAACCAGCGAAGCCCCGCGTTTCAGTGTCCCGTTCTGCACGAGCAGGGTCGCGGTGATGCCGCGCTGCTTGTCCAGCTCAGCCTCAATGACCGTGCCCACGCACTGGCCACTGGGATTGGCCTGGTGCTGGTCCAGTTCGGCGACAACGAGAATGTTGTCCAGCAGATCGTTGACACCGTCGCCATTGAGCGCGCTGATCGGCACCGTCACTGTATCGCCACCCCACTCCTCCGGTGTAAGGTCCACAGTTGACAGGTCCTCCATCACCCGGTTTATGTTGGCGTTGGGCTGGTCGATTTTGTTGATGGCAACGATGATCGTCACGTCGGCTGCCCTGGCATGGCTGATCGCCTCGCGCGTCTGCGGCATGATGCCGTCGTCTGCGGCAACGACGAGAATAACAATATCCGTGACCTGCGCGCCGCGCGCGCGCATCGCGGTAAACGCTTCGTGGCCGGGCGTATCGAGGAAGGTGATCTTCTTGCCCTCAACCTCCACCTGGTACGCGCCGGTATGCTGGGTGATGCCGCCGGCTTCCGTATCCACCACGTTGGTTCGGCGAATGCGGTCGAGGAGCGTCGTCTTGCCATGATCGACATGCCCGAGCACTGCCACGACTGGCGGCCTCTCGACAAGACTCCCTTCCACCTCTCCGGCCACGATCTCCTGGATCAGCACCCTTTCTTTGGGTCTCAGATCCTCTGGGGGCGCCTCTTCGGGCTGCTCCTCCTCCACGACCGGCCACAGCACTTCAATGCCGAGTTCCTCGCCGACAATTGCAGCGGTGTCGTGATCGAGCGTCTGATCGATCGGCGCCATGATGCCGAACTGCATCAGCACTTTGATGAGGTCGATCGGGCTGCGATCCATCCTCTCGGCCAGCGCGCGCACGGTGACGTACTCCTCGACGACGATGGAAGAAGGCAGGCCGGCGGCATCACCGTTTGCAACGTCGTCAGCCTGCCCGTCATCCTGAATCTGCGCCGGTTCTTTCGTTGTGGTTGTCATCTTTCCTATCCTCTCCCGACTTGCCTGTCCAGCGATCCGGCACCCCGCGCCACATGGAATCCTGTCTGGATTTCCTCCCGTGGCTGCGCGGCGGGATGCGGACAGTTGAAAAGGGTCAGGCGCCCGGTTGCTTGACTCTTCTCCTGCTTCACTTAGATTGTTGATTGGGATGAAGACGAATGAGACCTATGCGGGGAGGGTAAGTTACGGAGAGCCGAGAGGAACTGCCGGTGGCCGGACAATTCTGTTACACAACCTCTCGCTTTCCTATTCCCTTCCCCCTCTCCATCCCAATGCGGCCTGCTCGATCAAAGTTCCCAGCTGCCGGCGTCAACGGCGGCCAAAACCGTTGTACAGCCAGAGATAGCCCACTGTGCCGGTACATGTCAGGAAGCGGACAATCGGCTTCTGTTCATCGGAAAATTCCTCTCCATCAGCTGAGCGGCGATCAGAGACTTTTGCAGTCCGGCGGCCGCCCCGCTCTTCGTTCTACCGTCCTCCGGCGGCAAGCGCTAGACTCCGGATACGAGCAGTTCAGACACGGTTGCAGAAAGCGATTCCAGATTCTCAGCGCTGATTTTCGTTCGCAACGCCTTCTGCAGCATCGAACCGGACAGTGCTCTCTCCCAACAGCCGGCCTGCGGGTGGACATATGCGCCGCGGCCGGCCCTTTTGCCGCTCTCATCAACCACAACCCCATCGGCTACGCGTACCAGACGAAGCAATGCGCGCTTTCCTTCCGACTCACGGCAGGCGATGCACATCCTCTGGGGAACGCGCCGCGGTTTCGGTCCCTTTGCCCGTTTTGCCATCTCGATGTTGCCCTGTTGGCGCAGGCGCGGCCTCCGCTATGCACGGGCCGCGCTATGCGTCAAACTCCTCCTCTTCAAAGTCGCCAAAGTCACGCGAGCGCCGCGTCCGCTGGCGTCTTGGCTGCTTCTTCGCCGCCGTCTGACCGCCGCGGTTCGCCTTGCCGCGCTTGCCGCCCGATTCGTCGAGCTCGTCAGCGCTCTCTTCCGCCGCTTCAAGAGATTCGAGCAGTTCAGCCGGCACCTCCAGATCATCCATTGAAACGAAATCGTCATCCGCCGAACCCCCTTGGCGGCGGGCGGCCATCCGCTGGCGCAGCATATCTGCCGTAATCACCTGCGGAAGGTCCTCGGCCTGCAGAATGCTCGCCTCCGCCGATTCTTCCTCAACTTCCGCGGTCTCAGGAGCCGGTTGCTCATTCTCCGCGCCCGCACCAGGCGCAGCCTCCCTCTCCCCTTCTTCCTCTGCACGAGCCCCGTCCTCAGCGTCAGCCTTCTCGTCGAAGCCCACCGTCTCCGGCTCGGCAGTCGTGAAGTCGTCAAGGGACACGATCGACGGCTCGTCGTCGCGCACAACCGCGGCCGCCCGCTCGAACGCGCTCAACGCCTCCTCGGCGTCAACACCGATACCGCGCTTTTCCTCCTCCTGTCCCGGCAAGGATTCGGGCCACTCGGTCGCCACGCCTTGATCGGTCAAGCGGTTGGCAGCATCCTGTTGCTGCAGCAGCGCCGCAGCTTGGCGGAAAGTATCTTCGCGTGTTGTCGATTCGTCCCTTTCCCGCAGGATCTGCTCCGCCATGCTGAGCAGGTCCTGTTCTCCGGCCGCCAGCTGTGCCTGCTCGGCCGCCAGCAGGTCCAACCCTTCTTCGCGGGCTTCGCTTTCGCTCTTGATATCGATCCGCCAGCCAGTAAGTTTGGCTGCCAGGCGGGCATTCTGCCCTGCCTTGCCAATCGCCAGGCTGAGCTGTCGATCCGGCACAATGACAATTGCGGTCTTGATGTTGCTGTCTTCTTCGAGGACAACGCTCTGCACTTTAGCAGGGCCGAGCGCATTGGAGATGTAGGTGCGCAGATTGCCGCTCCACTCGACAACATCGATCTTTTCCCCGGCCAGCTCGGTCACGATATTCTGAATGCGCAGGCCCCGCATCCCCACACAACTGCCGACCGGGTCCACGCCGGGCAGCGTCGCCATCACTGCAACCTTGCTGCGTGCGCCCGGCTCGCGCGATATGCCCTTGATCTCGACCGTGCCATCGCGCACTTCCGGAATCTCCTGCTCCATGAGGCGGCGGAGGAGATCGCGATGGGTGCGGCTGAGCTTGATCATCGGGCCGCGACTGCTGCGGTGAACGTCCACCACGTACAGACAGATGTAGTCCCCGCGGCGCAGATTCTCGGTTGGGATCTGCTCGTCGCGCGGCAACAGATTCTCATGTCTGTCGTCGATCAGAATTGTGACCGCGCCGGAGACGAGGTCGATGCTGCGAACCTGCGCGGTGATCGTCTCGCCCACTTTGTGGACAAAGTTTTCATAGACTGTGTCCCGTTCGGCCTCGCGAATGCGCTGCAGGATCACCTGCTTGGCCGTCTGCGCCGCAATGCGACCAAAGTTGTCGGGCGTATTCTGCACCAGGACGACGTCGCCCAATTCGGAAGACGGCTCCACCATTTTGGCATCTTCGAGCAGAATCTCGGTGTTCGGGTTGATAATGTCTTCGACGACCTCTTTTTCCGCAAACACCTTCATCTCGCCCGACGCCCGGTCCACTTCGGCGGATACATTGGCCACAGAACCGTAATTGCGCTTGTAGGCAGAGATGAGCGCAGCCTCGATCGCATCGAATATCACCTCGTTGTCGAGGTCCTTATCAACAGCAACCTGATTGATCCCGGCGATGAGTGCTTTAGACATTTTTGTTCAGCCACTCCTGAAAATCTGACGGCGCAACAACCTGGCCACCGCAAAACCGAAACACAGAAGAAAAGAGACAGGCGCTCCGCATCGATATTGCCGGCAACGACTTCGTAGAAAAAGAAAAGTGGGCGGAACCCACTTCAGAGACACGATTCTATCGAATCATCAAAGCCAGTGACGAATACTCTCCAGTATAGCAGATTGCAGGCAGGAGATCAACTTCGCTGCCGGGGGGGGTGCATCCCAGATTTTTGTAGAGGTGTAAGAAGGGTAGACTGAAATGAGGGAAAAGGAAAGGGAAATGGAGAGAGGGGTGGAATGATGAAACGAGAAGAAGCGAAGGCGAAATTTATACGCGGGGCGGAGGAGATGTTT
>JAJDTL010000040.1 GCA_022827195.1 Caldilineaceae bacterium | reverse complement strand
AAACATCTCCTCCGCCCCGCGTATAAATTTCGCCTTCGCTTCTTCTCGTTTCATCATTCCACCCCTCTCTCCATTTCCCTTTCCTTTTCCCTCATTTCAGTCTACCCTTCTTACACCTCTACAAAAATCTGGGATGCACCCGCCGCAAGCACCCTTTGCCACATTCGGCGCGGCAATGTTATGATGTAGAGTACCCGATAGCCCCCCGGCCTCGACATGAAGGCGGCATACGGCACCACAGGCTCGACCCGAACCGACTACGCCATTCGGAGCCGCCAAACGTAGTATTCGAATTCTCGCCGTCCCGTTCCGCCGCCTGAAACACACTGGCGGCTTCAATGGGGGGACGGCGCGAGGCGCTCAAGCGAACAACGAAACTGCAATGGGGAAGAATGTGGAAGCCAAATATGCCCTTCTCAAGATGCACGAAATCGACTCGATGTACGACAGAATACGGCGCCGCTTGCTCCTGCTCCGCAAGGAGTCCGAAGGTTCGACCGATCTGATCGCTCTGCGCGAAAAGGTCCAAACAATTGACGAGGAGCTCCACGCCGCACGCACCGAACAGCAGGACCTGGAACTGGAGTCGCGCACGCTTACGGAACGCATTCGCGAATCCGAGCAAAACCTGATGAGCGGTGAGGTCAGCAATCCCAGGGAGCTGGAGGCACTTCAGTCGAGCATCGATTCGATGAAGTCCCTGCGTACCGAACTTGAAGACAAGAGCGTGGAGCGCCTGGTGATGGTCGATTCACTTCAAGGTTCATTGCAGGAGAAGCGTGCTACGCTTGAAGAGCAAGAGCAACTGTGGTCCGAACGAAAGGCCGCTATCGAGGCCGAGACAGACCGGCGCAAGAAAGAGTACGTCTACCTCAAGAGGGCGCGGGAAAAGGTGTCGGAACAGCTGTCCGAAGACAATCTGGAACTCTACGAACATTTGCGCCGCCGCAAGAATGGCGTTGCCGTGGCCAGATTGGAAGAGGAAGTGTGCGGAGCCTGCCACACCCAGGTCGCCGTCGGCATCCTCAACAACGTCCGTTATAGCGACGAGCTTCTTAACTGCCCCTCCTGCGGCCGAATCCTATTGACTGAAGAATAGTCCTCGCAGCCCGCGAGTCGTCCAGCGTTACAAATCTCACGCCGCCAGCGGCGTTGGGACGTCTCCCGGACGCCGCAATTTGCCAGCGCAGCCTCCAATCAATGGCAGTCGGGGGGGAAACGACCAATGACGAAGCGAATTCTCGTAACCGGTATGAGCGGTCTCATCGGCGGAGCCGTCAGGAAGCGGCTCGAAGGGCGCTACCAACTGACCGCGCTCAACCGCAGCCAAGTTCCTGGAGTGCCGACCTTCCAGGCCGACATTGCCGAATTTGAAGCAATCAGGCCGGCATTCGAAGACCAGCATACCGTTGTCCATCTCGCCGCGTCCGCGCGCGGACGCGATCCTTGGGAGCGCGTTCGCGACCCGAATCTGATTGGCACTTACAATGTTTTTGAGGCGGCGCGCCAGGCCGGCGTCCGCCGCGTTGTCTACGCCAGCAGCGGCTCAACAGTCTCAGGGTGGGAGCAGGTACAGCCATACCGCGCCCTGGTGAGCGGCGACTACGACATGGTGATGAAGCCCTGGCCCATGGTCACCCACGAGACGCCCGTACGCCCCACCGGCGTCTACGGTGCGACTAAGGTGTGGGGAGAGGCCCTCGCCTGGCATTTCACCGACAGCTCAGACATGTCGGTCATCTGTCTGCGAATCGGGCTGGTCAACCAGGAAGACCGGCCAACCGACGCGCGCCAGTTTTCCGTCTGGTGCAGTCAACGTGACATCAGCCAGATGGTGGAGCGCTGTATCGAAGCCCCGCCGGAGTTGAAATTTGACCTGTTCTATGCCGTTTCCAGAAACAAGTGGGGCTATCGCGACATCTCCCATGCTCGCGCAGTCGTCGGCTACGATCCCCAGGATGAGGCCGAGACTTACCGCTGACGCGGCCCACTCCGTATTCTGCACTTCGTCTGACCTGAACCCTCGTCCGACCGTCAGATTCCCACGACAAAAGTTTGGACACACGCATGGATCATCTTACCGAACACCGCTACAACCGCCTGACCTGGGCTGAAATGAACGAAGCCATCGCGACGCAAAAGGTCGTGCTGTTGCCGGTCGCCTCCACCGAGCAGCATGGGCGGCACCTACCGCTCGACGTTGACCTGTTCCTTTGCGAGTCGATATGCCTTGAGGCGGGCCGCCGCGCGCCTGAAAAGATTCTCGTGCTTCCTCCCATCGCTTACGGACTGAACCTGCACCACATCGACTTCCCGGGCACGATTCACATCGAGCCCGATGTCTTCATCGCCTTCTGTCTGAACATAACGAAGAGCGTCGCCTACCACGGTTTCGAAAAGATTCTCTTGGTGAACGGCCATGGATCGAATACACCTCTGATCGACCTCGTGGCGCGCAAAACCGTGCTCGAGACCGATTCCATCTGCGGCGCGCTGGGCTACTTCGGGCTTGCCCTGGAAGCCTTCGACAACGTCAAAGAGACCGAAGTGATGGCGCACGCCGACGAGTTTGAGACTTCGCTCTATCTTCATCTGGCGCCCGAGCGCGTTCAGATGGACAAAGCCGAGGCCGATGATGACCTGCGCGGCCGCTTTGTCAGTTCGGACAGCGTGTACACCAATCCAGTCCGCTTCAATGATTTTTGGGGGCGTTGGACCCGGCTGGGCGTCCACGGCGATCCAACGAAAGCGACCGCACAGAAGGGGGAAGTCATCTTTGAGGCGGCCGTCGAGGGGTTGATCGCCGTCGTCGAAGAGTGGCGGAGCTGGCCGATAGCCGAACGTTCCGACCAGCACACCGGGCCCGTCCAGCGCCACATTCGCTGGTAAACGACTGCCGTGAACGACAGGAGATGCGGGCGCCAGCCGTTCAACGAAACAGCTCCACGAGGCGCAGAAACTACGTCACCCGCCGGCCTGAGCCATCCGGCCCGGCCACACTTCGGGATTGGCGATCCAGGTCGGCCGTTCGCCCAGTAACACTCGTTCGATGTTTTCTGCGGTTCCCGACTGCATCAAATCGATTCCAGCATCAGTGTTGGAGGCGATGTGCGGTGTCAGGACGACATTTCGCATCTTCAAGAGAGGGTTGTCTGCCAGCGGCGGCTCCGGATCGAACACGTCCAGCCCCGCGCCGGCAAGATGACCCTCCCGAAGCACTTTGATTAGCGCGGCCTCGTCGACTACGCCGCCACGCGAGGCGTTTATCAGATAGCTGCCCGGCCTCATCAGACGCAGGCGCCGTTCGTTTGCCAGGTGCCTTGTCGACGGCAGGAGCGGAGTATGCAGGGTAACGAACCTGTTTTGGGAAAAGATAGTGTCAGGGTCATCGGCGCGCGCGACGCCCTTCGGCATTACGAAGTCTTCGGGCAGTATCGGATCGTAGACCATTACATTCATTCTGATCCCTTGCGCGCAGATTTCGGCTACGCGACGGCCGATGCGGCCGTAACCTACAATGCCCAGCGACCTACCCAACAGCTCGGTGCCCTGCAGATCCGACCGCTCAATCCCTTCGCCGCCGCGTATCTGCGTATCTCCGACCATCACCCGTTTTGCGACGGCCATCAGCAGAGCGACCGCATGCTCCGCAGTCGACTCAGAAGGCGCGTCAGGGGTGTTGCAGACGAGAATGCCCCGCGCCGACGCCGCATCCAGGTCAATGTTGTCCAGGCCTATGCCAGGTTTCGCGATCTGTTTCAGGTTCGGCCCGACCCGGTCCATCAATTGGCCGTCGTAGTAGCGGCCGATCCCTGAAATAACGTCGGAACCTGGCAGCTTGTCCAGGTCCCCGTCGGTAACGACCTCCGCCAGCGCGCTCAGCCGCGAAATCAGTGCCGGCGGGAGGGGCCATTCCATCCAGACTTTCTTTCTCATCAGTTTTCCACCTCTATTGGCGACGCGGGAGTGGGACCAACCCGCCAACCCTACACCAGACAAACCGTTCGCACAAGTCAAGTAAGCAACCTGGAGATCGACAGCCGACAATGACTACCTTCGTCTACATCACTGCCGCCGGCAACAACCTGATTCGCGCCTACGAAATGGATGGGAGCGGTTGCCTGACACTTTTGAGCGACGCATTTGTCGACGGCGGACCATCCGCACTGGCGTCCTCCGTAAACGATCGATTCCTTTACTGCTCCCTGCGCGCCAGCCAGGAGCTGGCTGCTTTTGCGATCGAACAGGACGGCAGCCTGCGCCTTCTGGGTCGGAAACCGCTGGATGCCGATGCCTGCTATGTCGCCCCGGACAGAACGGGCAGCTTCCTTCTGTCCGCCTACTACAGCGCGGGTAAGGTGACCGTTCACAGCCTGGAGGCCGACGGAACGGTCGGAGAGCTGGTCTGTACTGCGGCAACCGCGGCCCGCGCACACTGCATCGAGACCGACCAATCCAATTGCTACGCCTTTGTGCCCCATCCACTCGAAGCCAACTGCCTCTATCAGTTTCTGTTCGACGAGCGCACCGGCCAACTCACGCCTAACCCGGCGGCCCGCACTGTTGACGCTCCCGCAGGAGCAGGGCCGCGCCATTTCGTCTTCTCACAGGACCAGCGCTTTGTCTACACCTCGGACGAGGATGGCTCGAGCGTTACCGCCTACCATTTTGACGCCACCGCTGGCTCGCTGCAGTCCTTCCAGACTATTTCGACGCTGCCCGATGAATTCAAGGGTGCGAACACCTGCGCTCAGATCCATCTTCACCCGTTGGGTCATACGCTTTACGTTTCAAATCGGGGCCACGACAGCCTAGCTATTTTTGCCGTCGACATTGCCAGCGGCGCACTCTCTCGCCGCGGATTGCAGCAAACTGAAGCAGTCCCACGCGTCTTCAACATCGACCCCAGTGGGAAGTTTCTTGTCGCGGCAGGTCAAGGCACGGGCAAGGCGACCTCATACGCCGTCGACTCTGCGAGCCGCGTGCTTACCCCGCTGCATTCATATGAAGTCGGCGAAAAGCCGATGTGGGTGTTATTCAGGGCGATCTGAACCAGATGGCCGGCCGGTGAAGTTCCCCAGTTTCAGCAGTAGGCACACGCCGGCTATCCGTTCTAGTTTTCCTCAGCAGCCGCCTGCTCGAAACGCCTCCGCCGGTAGCGCGTCACATAGATCAGCAGCCACTGCAGCAAGCCGGGGAATAGCACGGCGAAGCACACCAGCAGCCGGTCAAACAGGGTGATGTAGACCTCCCGCTCACCCCGTTTGATGGCTGTTACTGTCCGGCGGCCCACCCTTCCGGCGTCAACGCCGCGTGTGAGCGCATGCCTCTCCCCCTGCCGGTGCTCCGCGCCCGGCACACTGATGCGGCTGTTTTGCGAGAACTCGGTCTCCGTCAGACCGGGGCAGACGACAACAAGATCGATGTTGTCCCTTTTCAACTCTGCACGCGCCGCGCCGCTCGCTCCCTGCAATGCAAATTTCGTCGCGGTGTAGCCGCCGCCCAGGGGCTGAGGAAACTTGCCCACAATGCTGCTGATATTGACGACCGTACCGCCTCCTTGGCGCCGCATCACCGGCACGGCCGCCTGCAATGCCGCCAGCGCGCCGAAGAAGTTGACCTCGAAGACATGGCGCAGATCGCCCAGGTCCAGTTCGTCGACCGCGCCGTATATGCCCATGCCGGCATTGTTTACGAGTATATCCACGGCGCCAAAATGGGACTCCGTCTTCTCAATGAGCGCCTGCGCTTGGCCCTCCTCGCTGACGTCGGTTGGCACGGTTAGGACTTCCGCGCCGAAATCCCGCCGTAGTTGGTCCGCAGCCTCTTCCAGCAGTTCAGTGCTGCGCGCGGCCAGGGCCAGCCGGCAACCCTCTTCTGCCAGCGATTCTGCGATTGCAGCCCCGATGCCCTTGCTCGCCCCCGTAATGACGGCGACCTTTCCTGCCAGTGCGCCGCCCCTGCCAACCCCGGAGCTTCGCCTTTTTCCTGTCGTCATTTCTCTCTCCCTCTCGCGCCAGCCGCCCAGCTCACAACGTGTTTAGCATACTCGCCCTACAGCAATAGGCAAACTCCACTGTGAATTGGTGCTGCTGGCCTTCAATCGTTGGTTTCAAGGACCAGATTGGTGCAAAAGGGATGTGAGCAACCTCCCAGACGCAGCCCGATTGGTTCGGCAGGCGTTAAATGTAGCTGGTTTTGTGCACCCTTCGGATCGGTGCTATATTTTTCTATACGGGGCCCGTTCAATTTTCGGGCATCGAAGCGGGAGGCAGCCCATTCCCGCTTGCTGAAGAAGCGGTCTCTCAAGCGGGCGGGTTAACGGGACAGATGGAGAAGTCGAAACGGCGCAAGAAGGCTAGACTGCATTCTGAAGAGAAGGCAGGACCGCGGCGGCGCTCGGTCTGGGTCCTCCTGGTTGGCGGAATCGCACTCCTGGGGGCCGCAATTGCGCTCGTTTTGGTCGTCATTTCAGGTAACCAGCAGTCTACGGCCGGGAGCGCCGTCTACGCCGGAATTCCCCCGGAATGGCAGAATCGCAATGTCTTGGGCAACCCGGAAGCTCCCGTCACTGTAGAGGCTTGGGAAGACTTCCGCTGTCCGGCCTGTGCCGCCTTCAACCAGATGGTCAAGCCCGCTCTGGTCGAAAACTACATTGCCAGCGGCGAAGCAAAGCTCGAGTTCCGCCACTTTCCGTTGCAGCAGCACGAACCCGGTGCCTCGCTGGCAGCACAAGCAAGCGAATGTGCCGCCGACCAGGGGCACTTTTGGGGCTATCACGATCGGGTCTTTGAGGTAACGCAAAGTGGGCCATCAGCTTTCATCGCCGAAAGATTGATCGAATACGCTGTCGATCTGGAGCTGGACGAAGAGTCGTTTTCTTCCTGTTTGCTCGACCAAACGCATCTGGGCGAGGTAAACGCGAGCTTGCAGGCAGCGCGCGCCGCCGGTTTGAGCGGCACGCCCACCGTCTTGGTTGACGGCATCCCAGTCACCAATCCGCTGGACTACGACTCAGTCGCCGCCGCGATCGACGGTCGCTTGGCGGCAGGCCAATGACAAGGCGAAGTATCGAAAGATGAACAGTTCGCGATTTTGGGTTCGCCTCGGCCTTTACAGCGCCTTTACCGCTGCTTGGGTCTCCATGATGGGCAGCCTCTACTTCAGCGAAGTGATGCGGTTTACGCCCTGCACGCTTTGCTGGTTCCAGCGCGTCCTGATGTATCCGCTGGCCGGCCTGATCGCCTTTGGCATATTGCGCCGAGACCATCACCTGCCATTCCTCGTCCTTCCGTTCTCGCTGTTGGGTCAGGGGCTGGCAGTCTATCACTATCTCCTGCAGAAGACCACGATTTTCAGCCAGCCTTCAAGCTGCGGGCTCGGCGTAACCTGTTCTTCCGTCTGGATCGACTGGTTCGGCATCGTTACCATTCCCCTGCTTTCTGTATTCGGCTTCATGGTCATCACGATCGGAATGTTGATGGTCATTGCCGGAGGCGAAAACAGGCCGAATCTGGTCGGCGCAAGTCGTTGGCCGCGTTGGCCCGTTCCATTTGTCGTAGTCATCGCCTTGGCTCTCTATGCCGCCGAGGCCGTGCGTGCGGGGGAGATGGAGATCTCGCTGCCAGACATTCAGATCTCGGTCCCATCCTCATTTCCTTTCTTGGAGTTCTCAACCGACTCTGCGGCAACGCCCGAGCCAACGGCAACGCCGACCAACCAGGAAAGGGGTGAGTCTCTCTACTCCCAGGCTTGCGCTTCCTGCCATGGCGCCCAGGGCGAAGGTGTCGAGGGACTGGGCACTCCACTTTCCGATTCCCCTTATGTTGCCGAACTGTCCGACGAAGAATTGCTCGCACTGATCCGAGACGGGCGGGCCGCGGACGCTGACGACAACCGCACCGGGCTCGCCATGCCTGCGCGCGGCGGCCAGTCGGAGTTGAGCGACGAACAGATCGGATACATCATACTCGTCATTCGGAACTGGCAGTAATCTGCGGTCCGACGCCTGGGCGCGATGCCAGTCGCAAGGCATCATGCCTGCAAACGCGTTTGGGCCGCATTTGAATGTTTGGACAAGGCCGACAGCTACATGTTCGATTCCAGCCTGTTTAGCAAACATGGACCAGTCCTCTCAGGTCGAAAGTCTGTGCTTCCTGCGCGATTCCTCGTCGGGATTCTGGTTGCACTTGGTTGGTTGGTCTATGCCACGCTCGCGACCAGTCCCGCTCAGGCCGCCGATGAAGCGGCCTTTGCAGGGGACAACCGCCTGGACAGAAGGAACGCCCCGAGTCAGCAGTCCGGCCAATCCGGCATTGCTTCTCCTGCCACGGGGAGTAGTGTCAGCGGATCGGTCCCGGTAATCGGAACTGCGGCCGGCCCTCAATTTGCCCGCTATGAACTCTACTTCAAGCTGGAGCCGAGCGGTGATGAGGCCTTCGTCTGGTTCGCGGGCGAAACATTTGAGGTGAACAACGGCCAATTGGGCGTCTGGCATACCGGCAATCTTGCGCCCGGCATCTATTCCTTGCGGCTTCGAGTGGTCAGACCCGATGGCAATTACGGCGAGTTCTTCGCCCGCGATATCAGCGTGAACCAGGACGCTCCGACTCCTACCCCGGACGGCCCCACGCCGACGCCGATACCGATAGACACGCCTACGCCTGTTCCGCAACCGACCGTCCCTCCGGTCGAAATTGTGCAGCCGGAGATTGAGGAGCCGACTGCCGAGGTCGCACCCTCGACCGCCGCGCCCTCACAGGACAACGGAGGTGGCACAACACAAGAGCAGACGTCCTCTGAAGATCAGTCGATTGTTCCGGGTGCGCCGGGCAGTATTGGAAGTTTGGCCGAAGCCCTTTCCTTGAATCGAATGCGCGAGCGCTTTTTTACCGGCGTTCGCTGGAGCGCCGGTCTCTTCCTGTTGCTGGGGGCAGTTTTCGCGGCTAAGCGGTTGCTGCAGTGGATGACCGGTAAAATATAGTGGCAGGCGGCATCTTTTCGCACATGTCTGGTAGGCGCAGCATAGGAGACGGATGCAAGGAGTCGATCCATCCCCGTAGCGGCTCCTGCCAGGCCAGTTATCGCCGGCAATGGGCTGAGCAGTAGTCACCGAACTATGAAGATGATTGTGGGTCTGGGAAATCCCGGGCCCCGTTACGCGCGCAACCGTCACAATATCGGCTTTCAGGTGCTTGATCGCCTGGCCAGCCGGCACGCAGTTCAACTCTCCCGTTCCAAGTTCAATGCACTCTACGGCGAGGGTTGGATCGTGCGTCCGCGCGGCTTAAAACGGGCTGCGACCGCCTGCGATTCGCCGCCTCGTCAGAAGGTTTTGCTGGCCAGGCCGCTCACCTTCATGAACCGTAGCGGCACCGCGGTCGCGTCGCTGGCCCGCTACTTCGCAGTTGAAGCGCAAAATATCTTTGTAATTTATGACGAACTCGACCTGCCCAGCGGCAAGCTGAGACTCCGCCCCTTCGGCGGGGCCGGAGGTCATAACGGCATGAAGTCATTGATCCAACAGCTGGGCACGGAGAGGTTTCCCCGCGCCCGCGTCGGCATCGGACGGCCGCCGGCGCTGATGGACCCCGCCGCCTACGTCCTGCAGGACTTTAGCGAAGAGGAGGAGTCCGAATTCGGACCGCTCCGTTCCCGCATCGCCGACGCCGTCGAGAGCTGGCTCTTTCAGGGCATCGACATCGCCATGAACTGCTTCAACGGCTGAACCGCGAACGGGACTCAGGCTCCACAAACAGGAAGAATGTTGAAACCGCAACTCAGATGAATCTTTCCGGCCTCTTGCAAATTCTCAGAAATCTTCCCTCCTACCGGCAATTGCTGGCGGGCCATAACAGCGAGCCGCAAAAGCTCTATTCGGCTGCGCGTCCGCTGGTCGCCGCCGGAGCCGCGATCGACCGCGAAGGACCCGTGCTCGTCTTGACTGGCTCCGCTGAGCAAGCCGAACGCTGGATGGAGAGGCTGCAACTCTTCATGCCCCACACGGAGGAACCGTCTCCGGTCTCGCTCTATGCAGAGCCCGAGGCCTTGCCCTTCGAGCGCATCCCTTGGACTGGACGCACGCGGCAGCGCCGCCTGACAGCGCTTGCTGCGCTGCAACAAAGGGAAGGCCATCCAAGGATCGTTGTTGCCTCGGCGCGGGCCCTGATGCAGAAAACTATGCCGGCCAAAACGTTCCGGCTGGCTTTACGACCGCTGCACGCAGGCAGCTTTGTCCAGCTTGATGAACTGACCGGACGCTGGGCGCAGACCGGCTACGAGCCGGTAAACGTAGTCGAGGAGCCGGGTACTTTCGCCCGCCGCGGCGGCATCATCGACATCTGGGCGCCAAATCTCTCACATCCGGTTCGGGTCGACCTCTTTGGCGACGAAGTAGAGTCGATCCGCGCCTTTGACCCGGCAACGCAGCGCAGCGAACGTGAGCTGCAGCGCGTGCTGATCGGTCCGGGCAGCGAGGCGCTGGGCCTAGCGCAAAGGGCTGGGCCGGACGTCGAACGGCTGCGCGAAACTCTGCTGGCGGACCCGGACCTCGTCCTTGTGATCCGCGAAGAGATTGGACGTGAGATTGGGGAGTTGGAGGAGGGTCGAGCCTTCCGCGGCATCGAGTGGTATCTTCCCTATGCCTACCGGCACCCGGCATCTCTCCTCGATCACCTGCCCGCCGACAGCCTGCTCGTGATCGACGACGGCAACGAACTGAGGATTGCACTCCAGGCGTGCGCCGAGAGCGCCGAAAGCACGAGGCACGAGTTGCTGCGCGGTCGCGAGGTACCCAGCGAGTTCCAGTCCAGCATCTTTAGCCCGGAAGCGATTCTCGACCAGATCGAACAGCGCAATCCGCTCGAGCTGGGAACGAGTTCAGTTCACCCGCCCGCAAATCCTGAGGAAAACGGCGGCTCCGCCCTGGCTCGCTCGTTTACACCCAGTCCCCACTTCGCCGGCCAGACCAAACGCATTCTAGAGGAAATGCGCAAGTACGCAAGCACATCTGATCGCGTCGTCCTGGTTTCCCGCCAGACGGCCCGGATGCAGGAGGAGTTGAGCGAGGCGCGGCTTGCGCTCGATTTGCGCGCTGAACTGGACGAGCCGCCGTCTGCTGGGATTACCTTGCTTCAGGGTGCGCTGCACGAGGGCTTCGTGATGAAAGGATTGGAGGTCCCACCGGCAGGCGGCAAGCCCGCCATTTCATTTGACCTGCGCCTTCTGACCGACACTGAGCTTTTCGGCTGGACGAGGAAGTCGCGTCGCGAGAGGCGCGCCGCGCAGTCGACTGTAGCGCCGGAGCTGTTTTTCGCCGACGTTAGCCCCAATGACTATGTTGTTCACCTCGAACATGGCATCGGTGTCTACGAAGGGCTCACAAGAATCGAGCTGGGAGGTGTGGAGCGAGAGTACCTAAAGGTGAACTACGCCAGGGGCGACAGACTCTATGTCCCTGTGCACCAAGCCGACCGTCTGAGCCGCTATGTCGGTGCGGGCGACGCCGGAATCCCGCCGGCGGTCACACGGCTCGGCACCGCCGACTGGCAGACGGTCAAGGCCCGGGCCAAGAGAGCAGTCGAGGACATCGCCGAAGACCTACTGAAGCTCTACGCCGAAAGAGAGGTCATCCCGGGATACGCCTTCAGCCCCGATGGGCCTTGGCAGGAGGAGATGGAAGCGGCCTTTCCCTTCCGAGAGACCGCTGACCAGATCGACGCCATTGACGATGTCAAGCGCGACATGGAAACTGGCAAACCGATGGACCGCATCATCATCGGAGACGTCGGTTACGGAAAGACCGAAGTCGCCATTCGGGCCGCCTTCAAGGCCGTGATGGACGGCAAGCAGGCCGCTGTGCTTGTGCCAACCACAGTCCTCGCCCAGCAACACTACCGCGTTTTCAGCCAGCGCCTTGGCCAGTTCCCTGTCCTCGTAGAGATGCTCTCCCGGTTCCGCACACCGGCACAGCAGGAAAAGGTGCTGTCCAAGATGCGGGAAGGCACCGTTGACATTGTTATTGGAACACACCGCCTGCTCTCTAAGGATGTCAGTTTTCGGTCTCTGGGACTGCTGGTCATCGACGAGGAGCAGCGATTCGGCGTTGCTCACAAGGAGCGCCTCAAGCAGTTGCGATCGCAGATGGATGTGCTGACCCTCAGTGCCACTCCGATTCCCCGCACCCTTCACATGAGCCTCAGCGGCGCTCGAGATATGAGCACCATCAACACGCCGCCCAGAGAGCGCTTGCCTGTACGCACGATTCTGTCAGAATATGACAATTCGCTCGTCCGGCAGGCCATCCTGCGCGAACTGGACCGCAATGGCCAGGTCTTCTTCGTCCACAACCGCGTACGCGGCCTAAAAACGCTTGCCTCGCGCGTACAGCGTCAGGCGCCCGAAGCCGTCGTTGCCGTGGCCCACGGCCAGATGGCGGAGCGGGAACTCGAAGAGACCATGCTAAGATTCGCAGACGGTGACATAGACGTCCTCGTCTGCACAACGATTGTGGAGAACGGGCTGGACATCAGGCGGGCCAACACGATGATCGTCAATCGTGCCGACCATTTCGGACTGGCACAACTCTACCAGTTGCGGGGGCGCGTCGGGCGCGGCGCTGTGCGCGGATACTGCTACCTCTTTTATGATCGACACAGCACACTGTCCTTCGACGCGCGGCGGCGGCTTGAAGCCCTGCTCGAGAGCAGCGACGAACTGGGCGCCGGATTTCGCATCGCCATGCGCGATCTTGAGATCCGCGGCGCCGGAGAGCTTCTCGGAGCCCGTCAGCACGGCCAGATTGTCAGCGTCGGCTTCGAGCTCTACACGCGTCTGCTCGCCCAGTCAGTCAGTGAGTTGAGAGAGAAGCGGCAACGGATTGCCGCTGCTGAGGGGCAAGTGGAAGGTGACGGCAGGCCTCTACCCTCCAATGGCAATCGCCGGGCGCACGTCCCACCTTCGGGGGATGACTTCGATCAGATCGCGCTTTCGTTGGATGATCCTCTGGCACCGCCCGTTACGCTCGACCTGCCTCTGCGCGCCGAGATCCCGGCCATCTACGTCGAGGAAGAAGGGCTGCGGCTGCAACTGTACCGACGTATTGCCGGCTTGACTGCGCGGCCGCAATTGGAGGAGATGCGCCGGGAGATGGTAGACCGCTTCGGGGAGGACCTGGAAACAAGATCTGTTCCCCAGGAGATTGAGAACCTCTTCTACCAGATCCTGGTCAAGATGGAGGCTTTGAGGGCTGGTATCCAAAGCATCGGCCGCCGCCGCGATCAGATTGCCGTCCGCATCCCGCAGGGAGTCTCTCTGCCCATTGTAGCCGGCGAAGGCATTCTTCAGGGGGAGCTGCCGGACGCAGCCAGGCGCAAACTCCAGCATTCCCTACGTATGGCACTCGGCTCGACGACCGAAGAGGGCGTTTTCGCGCCCGAAAGCGCTATTCGTGTTGGACGGGAGGCCATTTACATCCCCATTGACGAGGCCGGCCGCTGGCAGCCGCTGCTGCTGCGCGTCCTGGAGGCGCTTGCGATGGCAGGTTAGGACGTCGCAGATGAAGAGAGCCTTCTTTCCGCAGGCCGGTGCCGTCTCTATCTCCTCCTAGTGCAGCGCCAGTTTGCCACGCAACCGCGCGTATTGCGCGTAGTCGATTTCTACCCGCCGCCGGATGTAGTCCCTGGTGGCGGGGGCACTATTCCGCCATGCCGGCAGGCGGTCCGTCAGCCTGAGAGCAAAAACATCGGAACCGGCCCCGCTCCCGTAACTGACGACGAGAACACGCTGACCCTGTTCGGCTTCGTCCAGAATTGCCGTCAGTCCCAGAATTGCGGAACCGGCATAGGTGTTGCCGATTTCGCCCACCAGTAGCCCTAACTGCCACTGCTCCCGTGAGAATCCCAGTGCCCTCATCGCCCGCACAGGGAATTTTACGTTCGGCTGATGAACAACCACGTGGTCGAACGCGGTAGCCGTCACGTCAAGTTCATCCATCATCCGCTCCGCGGCCGAAATGAGATGACTGAAATAGCCTGGGTCTCCGCTGAAGCGCTCGGCATGGCTGGGGTAGTTCTGGCGGGGCCGGCGCCAGAAGTCATTTGTGTCCGACACGTAGCTCAGGCTCCGCTCAATGACGGCGACAGATTCTTCGGCCGGCCCAATTAGCATGGCCGCCCCGCCGGCCCCTGCGGTGTACTCGAGGGCGTCTCCCGGACGGCCCTGCGCCGTATCCATCCCAATTGCGAGGGCATACGGCGCCATCCCGCTGCCCACGAAGCCGATTGCGGCCTGCATCGCTTCCGTTCCTGCCTTGCACGCGAATTGCAAGTCCGCCGCCTGCGTGGCCGGTGTCGCGCCTATCGCCTCGGCGACAATCGTACCGGTCGGCTTGACCGCGTATGGGTGGCTCTCGCTGCCGACCCAAACCGCCTGGATCTGCTGTGGATCGACCCGCGAACGCGCCAGCGCGTTGCGGGCGGCCTCAATGCTCATTGTCGCCGTGTCCTCGTCCAAACCCGGTACAGCTTTCTCCTTGATCGGGCCGTCCTCCTTCTGCCCATTGGATCCGGCGTCATCTTTTTGGGACGACGATTCGCCTATGCCAATTTCACCGCTCCAGATTCTGCTGATCTCTGCGCCAGGAAGGCGGAAACGCGGTACATAGGCGCCATAACCCACAAGTCCGACCGGTTTATTCGGTTGACTCAACATCTGATTTCTCTTGTCACGGGCTCTGACCCTCCTTCCCTTCGGTCAAGTCATAGTCCTTCTGGTCACGCAATAGCTCCCTGGCTCGCTCGACGCGAATCTCTCTTTCCATAACCAGTGCGGCCGCGATTCGCTCCACAGCCTTGCCCTCCGCTCCTGCCGTTACAGCCACCTGTCGCGCATGAAGCCGCATATGCCCATGCTGGATACCTGTCGTTGTCAGCGCACGCAGTGCGGCAAGATTCTGGGCGAGACCAACCGCGGCGATGATTTCGCATAGCCTGTCGGCCCCGATACCGCTCGCCGAACCCCGGTGGTCGCCGAGAGGCTGGAGAATCTTTAAGGCAATTCGCGCCGCTGGGTGGCTGCGTGTCGCGCCGCCAACGACCCCAACAGCAAGAGGAAGTTCCAGCCGCCCGTAGAGCGACGTGGAGGCCCCGCGACCCCGCACCTGCCATTCGGTCAAGCCGCGATACCGGCCATCGCGTGCGGCCCAGGCGTGCGCGCCGGCCTCTACCGCCCTCCAGTCATTTCCCGTCGCCACAACAACCGCGTCGATTCCGTTCAGAATGCCCTTGTTGTGCGTTGCAGCCCGGTATGGATCGGCGAAGGCAAATGCGTTCGCTTCGGCGATTCTCCGAATGGTCTCAGCACCGTGGGCTTCTTCGCTGTGAAATGCTTCTGCCGGAATCTCGACCTTGGCCCATGCGCGCCGTCTGTCGCTCAGGTTGGAAAGGATTCGCAGCCCGACACGCCCGCCACTCAACCTTTCCAAGAGCGGCGCCGCCGCCTCAGCGGCAGTGTTCACCGCATTGGCGCCCATCGCGTCGCGGCAGTCGATCAGCAAGTGCACGACAAGCATCGCACCCGCTTGCGTGTCCGGCAGACGGCGGACTTCCAGCCCCTTCGGTCCTCCGCCAAGCCTCGACAGCGTCGGGCTCCTGTCGGCCGCCGCCAGGATCTGCGGCCGGGCCGAATGGATTGCCCGCTCGGCCGCCCCGGCGTCCGGCACGTCAAGCAGCTGAATCTGCGCGATCATGACAGGTTCGGTGCTTCCCGTATGGAAGCCGCCGCCCGCCCGCGCCAGCAACGCGCCTGAGCTGACACCGGCCACTACCGAGGGCTCCTCGATCGCCATGGGAATCAGGTGCTGCTGGCCGTCGATCAGAAAGTTGGCGCCGATGCCCAGGGGCAAGGTGTAGCGGCCGACTACGTTCTCGACCATCTTGTCGGCCATTTCGATTTCCATGCTGGCGGCCAGCAGCTCGCTCTCATGCGGACTGAGCGACGCCAAATCCGATACGATCTCAGCCCGTTCCGCCGGACTTCTCCTATAGAATCCACGCAGCCGCGATGTGCGTCCTTCTATCTTTGACTCGATGACAGCGGCCTCCCTCCAGTCACGCTTCGCGCCGATCACAGGGCAGATTCACGATGCGCTAAGGAAACCATACATCGCGGGCCCTCTCATTCCCTACCAAATGTCAGCCGGGAAGGTTTTGGCAGCTTCAGTTCAGTCCAATGCCAGCAAGGTTCTGGCGATCGGCCGCTCGAAAAGCTGAGGTGCAATTGCGATGCCGGACACGAGGAGAATCGTAAGAAGAGAAAAGGCAATGCCAAGCGGGCCCTCTCGCGGCAAGCGTGTATTCTCCAGGCGCCCGAAGAAGACGCCGACCATCCGAACAAAACCGAAGATGACCCCGCCACTAGAGACGAGAACAACCGCAGCAAAGCGCCAGTCCACCTCCGCCAGCGCTTGCAGGGCAGACCAGTGGGCCGAAAACCCGGCCGTCAGTGGAAATCCGGCCAGTCCAAGGCTGCCCAGCAGGAACGCGGTTGTGCTCCAGGGGAGGCGAGTTCCCACACCGTGAAGACTGTCCAGCTCCAGATCCCCTGCCGCCCGGCGCATCTGCGCCAGCCCGGTTGCAGCAGTCAAAGTGCTGAGAACACGCACCGCGAAGAGGGCTACAATAAACGGACGGCTCCGATCATCAGGGCCGGCAAGAAGCAAGAGTATCAGCCCCCAGTCGTGCAGCATGGCATAGCCCCACAGCCGGCCGGGATGGCTTGCTCCCGCCGCGGCGACACCTCCCCACACCAAGGTGACCAGTCCGGCAGAGGAAAGCCACAAATTGAATGCTGAACTTCCCCGCAGCAGAGGGTAGATCGTCGCCGCCTGATAGACTACATATAGAACCAATGTCTGAAAGAAGAGAATTGCCAGCGCCGAGGCAATCGGGGGCGAGGATTCGCCTAACTGAGGCTGAACGCTGTGCAGCGGAACCGGGGCCAGTAGAATCAGAATGCCCGCGCCCAGCAGCTGCGCCGCGTTGGCCGCGATCCGCGTGTCCTGAGGATTGAGCGGCAGCTGTTCAATGTTCCAGGCGGCGAGAAACACAAATGGGATCGCCAGGATCGGTGGAAGTATGATTCGAAAAGCCCCCAGAGAATCTCTGACTCCGCCAACCTGAATCGAAAATACGCCGACCGTGATCAACATCCCCAGAAAGATCGGCGCCAGTAGGACCAGCGGCATCGGCGCGTCCACGATCAATGCCAGCCCCGCATAGCCAAGACCGACAAGCAGAACAGACGGCGGAAACAGCCTTCCTTGGCTTGCCACTGTCGCCAGCAACATCCCCACGCCTAACAGTACAAAAACCGCAACGACGACTGGCTCGTTTGATTCCCTCAACTGCAGGCGAAGGCCGTATGCCCAAATGCCGGCGTCCAGGTCCAAAGCAAAGGGAACCAAGGGCACAGCCAGCGGCGGGGAATCCAGGGGCATCTGCCACACGCCAATACCCATAACTGTCAACAGAGTTCCAAAGAAAAACAGTACGGCGCGTTCCCAGCGCCGCAGGAGAAAGCTTCCCAGCGCCGCGACAAGAAGAAAGCTCAATTGAAAGGAGGGAAACGGGAGTTCAATCATGGTGCGCGGCTGCCAGATCTAATCAAGAGAGAGTAATCTTCCGTGAGGCGCGCGACCCCAGGAAGCCGAGGCGCCAGAGACTCTTCCGGGCTGGCCTGGGTGGCGTAGCCTCGGCTGCCTTCTCAGTCATGGTCTGGGGCCATTTGACCCTTTCGCGCTGTGTTATGCTGGCGCCGGTCGATCAGCGAATAGGCCCAGTAAGTGAGACTATGCCAGAGGACTCGCACACCGGCCGCGATGGTCAGTCGCCGCTGGACACCCAAGGGCAGGCCCGGGTCGGTCGCAGCAACCTCGTCCGGCCACATGATGTTGTCATCCACCAAGAGCAGGTAACTGCAAGACAGGGCTACCAATAGTTCGAGGATGCCCAGTGGCACAATAACCGCCGGCGAGGGAAACAGCGCCGAAATGAAGGACTGGATAGGGATCAACCACAGTAGCAGGGCTATGCCCCCGAATAACGCAGTCTCCGCCAAACCAAGCGTAATCAAAGCCAAAACAGCAAGCCAAAGCATCAAGTGCTTGGTTGAACCATCCAGTAGCGGCAACGGTATGCCACCGCTCGCCCTCCAGACCAGAAGCGAAGCGATCGCAAGGACCAGAGTCCGAAATAGAATTGAGCTGAATTCGCCCCTTTGATCGACTTGTACGGTTCGAGTCTGCAAGATGGAAAGCAGGAGTATCAGGCAGGCGAAGACCAACACGCCCAGATGCACCGCCGGCCACGGCGGTGGCAATGCGTAGACGGACCCAAATATCGCCCCTGTGCCTAGTTGCACAACCAGCAGGCTGGGTAGTGCAAAGCGCCAATCCCACAGGATGATCGGTAGTGCCGCCGCGAGTCCGAGAATGAGGTGAAATGCCCCCGAAGACCAGAATTCAACCATTTCACAGTTTCATGAACATGATCCAGCGAACGAGCCCGCGCTGCCGGCGACCACGAAGTGGCTTCCCTTTGTCAATTGGCCCGTTCGGGTCCACGCGCCTCCCGTCCTATCCGGCGTCCTCTGCCTTGGCCTTCCGGATTAGACATTCAGCAGAAAGTAGCCCAGAATGCCGAATACCAGGACCCAGCCGACGTGGCCGGCCCCCTCGACAATCTCAAGGCCGGCATCCCAAACATGGCCGGCGCTGCTCGTTCCCCATCTCGTTATGCGCGAAAACCAGTCCAATGCCGTAAATCGCGCCACACGCCGCGACCATGCCCTGAGAGCGGGCGTCGTCCCGGTTGCCTCCCCGATTGCATTCAGCCTCACGCTGATCTGCGAACGAAGAACTGCCAGACCGATCCCCAGCGCCAGCGGGCCAGCCAGGGTTAGCCAGACCTGCCAGCTCGCAACAGCACTGGGCGGATCCCCCGCGCTGGGTGGAATCGCTTCGGCCAGATTGGTAATGCCTGTTATCATCTGCGGGAAAACGCCGGCTACGGTTAAGGGAATGGCTAGCACGACGACATAGATCAGCAGGCGACCCACCATCCAGGTGTCCGGTGCCTCGTCCGGCCCGGGACTGTCACCCGGTTCGGTCTCCCAGATACGCGAGAGGGAGGAAACATAGATCATCTGGGTAAACGTGTAAGCGACGAAAAAGGGCCACATTTCCCCGACGTACGTGCCGCACGGCGTTGCCTCATCCGGACAGCCGCCGCCCATTAGCAGCTGGGCGACGGCCGACTGTGTGAGAAATCCGGGCGTAAAGGGAACACCCACAAGCGCCAGCACGCCCGCGCTGATGGGAATCTGCCAGTGCCACGTACGCCAAATCCGCTCTCCAATCAGCCACAGCCCTCCTCCCAGGGCGAAAGTCGTAGTCGGCCATAGGACTGCCGCCGGTCCCCGGACTTCGGACAATATGCTGGCAAGCCCGGCAACGCCAACCGACGTAATCAGTACAAATGTCGTATGTTCCTGCCTCGTAGTTGTGGTAAAGGTTGCGATCGCAGAACCGAGCAACCCCAGAATGGCCAGGGCAATCACCTCAGGCTGGGCCAGCAGACCTTCCGCGGCGAGGCCGCTGGACCAGCCCAGCAGCCACAGTCCGCACAACGCCGGTGGCATCTGGTCGATCAGCCTGTCCGGCATGTACAAGCGTTCCCCCCTGTGCGGCAGGAGCCACAGGTGCAAGGGGTAAACGCCGGCTCTGATAACGCCTGCCAGCAGCATCAGGATCACAGTCTCCTGAGGAAGCTGGCCCCCGGCCAAAGTCTCTGCAGGGCCGCTTTGACCGGCAGGGAGAAGGCCGATCAAAAGCAGAAGCGCGCCAACCATGCTCAAGCCTTGAAACTGCCGCGTGGGCGAAGGCCCGTGCACTGTCGGAACAATGGCATTTCGACCGATGATGAACAGGTCCATAACGACCCACATCAGGGTCAGCGTGAGGAGATTGTCGCTGCTCGTGAAGAACAGCGCGCTGGCGATTGCAATCAGCGAAAGAGACAGCGTGAGCCCGGTGTCCTGCTGTCCTTCATCGGAAACCCGACCCATCCTTTGGCCGCCGAATCCACTGAAAAGCAGACCGCCACCGCCCAGCAACAGGATCAAGCACGAGACGTACCAATTCCAACCGTTGCCCACCCAAAGAAGGTCCGCGCCTGTTGCAAAAAAGGGCTGCCAGGGAATGCTGAAAACGGGAGCAGCTGACTGCAACCGAAGCGATAGCGTCAGCGCAGTTGCGGCGCCCCAGAAGAGCAGGGCAACAGTGCTCAGAGCGTTGGTCGCGGCGTTCGCGGCAGGCCCGCGCAGCATTGGGCTCAGGAGTCGTCCCATGAGCCACACGAATATGCCCCCCAGCGCCAGAACAATTGGAGGCCCGACTGGAGAGATAAGCAGCGGCAAAACTATCGTTTGAATCCCCATCACCGTCAATTCTAGCACAGCAAATCCCGCGCCCGAAACAGAGGGCCAAAAACGGGTTGAGGCTTCGATTCGCCCGGTATCCCCGCCTTGGATGATCACACCATGCCACCGTTCTCGCGCCGACATTCAGACTGGGACGATTGCCGAAAAGTACGAACGGAAGTAAGGTGATCACAACGCAACAAGCAGGAATAAAGGAATGCCGTCCGCTCACAACTTGCCAGGCGCGACAGAGGATATCGAACAGTCCAAGAGCCATATCGATCGGTATGGTAACTGTCTAATCGCCAACACCCTGACGCCTTTTGTAGTTGAGGCTGCTCGCACTCGCCTGATTGAACAGGCCGCCGCAAAACTCGAGCAGGGCGCGGCAGAGGAGACAGTGGCCGCGAAGAGTCCGGCCGGCACTGCCATGGTCTTCGACGGCAGTCTTTGGCATGGCACCGGGGCCAATGTCAGCGATGTCAACCGTTTCGGCCTCCTGACAACATTTTGCGGGCCTCAGTTTCGCCCGCAGGAAAACTTAACGATTGGCACGCGGCCCGAGGTCCTTGCCGAGGCCTCGCCCGAACCGCTCTCCCTGCTCGGCTTCAGAATCTGGAGCGGTTACGGTCGTGTTGAAAGCCCAGTCGCCGAGTTCGTTTCGCAAGGTGAAAGGTCGCTGGGCGAACTACATATCGCCCATACTGAACAGGGATTCTGAGTGGTGGCGCCTGCCCTCCGGCGAAAGTTGGAATCTGCGATACAGAAATTGCACGGGGCATACGCTAGCCTTATAGCAGGAAGTCCCTGGGGGGAGCATTTTGGGAATGCCGCAGGTCCGAATCGAGAGATGGCAGCTGTTCGCCAAGTTGTGCCCTCCGTGTTATACTTCGGGCCGTTCAGACACTGATGTATGAGGAGAGTCGGTGACCGGCAATTGGACGCGTAATGCATTTGTATATCTGTTGATCCTGGTGGCCGCGGCCGCCCTCTTTCTCAACGTCTACGGGCCCGGTGAGGCGCCCCAGAAAGTCAGCCTGAGTGCTGTGGCGCGCCAGGTCGAACGCGGCGAGGTGACCCGCATCGAAGTACGCGGGGAGCGACTCCAGGTCTATGCCGGCGAAAACAGCCAACCCCTGGCCAGTCGCAAAGAGGAGGGCGTCGCCCTCACGCGAACCCTGCATGGGATGGGCGTTTCGGAAGAGAGCCTTTCCCGAGTCAAAATAAACGTTCAGCCTCCTTCAAATTCGGGCAACTGGTTCGCGCTGGTCATCAATCTCCTTCCCCTGATTCTGATCGCCGGCCTCTTTCTTTTCCTCTTCCGCCAGAGCCAGAGCGGCAGCAATCAGGCTCTTTCCTTCGGCAAGAGCAAGGCGCGCATGTTCGTTGGCGACCGGCCAACCGTCACCTTTGGCGACGTCGCCGGTGCTGATGAAGCCAAGCTGGAGCTGGAGGAAATCGTTGAGTTCCTCAAGGAGCCGCAGAAATTCGTCGCCCTCGGCGCCCGAATCCCTAAGGGCGTGCTGCTGGTCGGCCCGCCGGGAACCGGCAAGACATTGATGGCCAAGGCCGTCTCGGGCGAGGCCGGTGTGCCCTTTTTCAGTATCAGCGGTTCCGAATTCGTCGAAATGTTTGTCGGCGTCGGCGCCAGCCGGGTGCGCGACCTGTTCGAGCAGGCCAAACGCAACAGCCCCTGCATCGTCTTCATCGACGAAATTGACGCGGTCGGACGTTACCGCGGCACAGGCCTCGGCGGTTCACATGATGAGCGCGAGCAGACACTCAATCAGATTCTGGTTGAGATGGACGGGTTTGGCACCGACACCAATGTTATCCTGGTCGCTGCCACCAACCGCCCCGATATCCTCGATCCCGCGCTGCTCCGCCCCGGCCGCTTCGACCGCCGCGTTACCATGGACCGTCCTGACCTTCAGGGCCGGCGGGCCATTCTCGACGTCCACGTTAAGGGCAAGCCGTTGGACCCGAACGTGGACCTGGACCTAATTGCCCGCCAGACGCCCGGATTCGTCGGCGCCGACATCGAAAACTTGGTCAATGAGGCCGCCATACTGGCCGCCCGCCGCAACCGGCGAACTATCGCTATGAGCGAAATGCAGGAGTCAATCGAGCGCATCGCCATGGGTGGTCCGGAACGGCGTAGCCGCATCATGTTACCCAAGGAGAAGGAGAGGATCGCATTCCACGAAGCCGGACATGCCATCGTCGCCCACCTGACGGAGGACGCGGATCCCCTGGTCAAGGTGACGATTATCCCGCGCGGAGCGGCTGGCGGCTTCGTCCTCATGGTTCCTGAGCGGGACCGATACCTGGCCAAACGCGCTTATTTCATCGACAGCATCGCAATCGGGCTTGGCGGTCGGGTAGCGGAAGAGATTGTCTTTGGAGATATTTCCACCGGCGCATCCGGCGATATTCAGGGCATCACCCGCTTGGCGCGCGACATGGTGACAAAGTACGGAATGAGCAGGAGAATGGGTCCGCTGCAGATCGGCCACCAGGAAGAAAACCCCTTCCTGGGCCGCGAACTGACAGATCAGAGGGACTACAGCGAGGAAGTCGCAGAGGCTTTGGACAGTGAGGTCCAGGCAATTGTTGGCGAGCAGCTCCAGCGAGTCCGCCAGATTCTTACCGCCCATCGCCAGCAACTGAACGATGTCGCGGCGGCGTTGCAAAAGCGCGAAACTCTGAACAGAGAGGAATTCGTCGAGGTTTTTGAGGGCCGCGTCGCCTCGAGCGACCTTCCCGACCCCCTTGAACTCCAGCCCGCGTAGCCGTTCTTGCTTAACCTCCCAAACGCGGCCGGCCGAAGGCGGTCACCGTTCACGCCTTTCCCCGACTTTTTAACATATTCAGTACGGCCGGACCATAGGTTTGCGCCTTCCACCGTCCTATCGCGGGAAACTCTGCCAGGGCGGCAACCGAGTCCGGCCTACCCGCGCTAATCTGCAGGAGCGTCTCATTGCTGAACACGATGTCGGGGTCGACCCCACGCGCGGCGGCAGTTTCGGTCCTCCAACGCCGCAGCGCATCGAACCGTCTCCGCCCTTCCGCCGAAAGCGTTGAATCGGACCTTTTCGCGGCAGCGGGACGCTGAGGTACGGGACGGCGCTCACCCAGGCGCACAGCTTCCAGCAATTCTCTGCCAAACCTTTCCAGCTGCCGCGCGCTCAGTCCTGGAATCCTGCGCAGCTCGTCCACTGATTGCGGCCGGGTTTGTGCCAGGGCAACCAGCGTGCTCTCCCCGAGCACCTTGAAGGGCGGCCTTTCCGTTCGCTGCGAAAGCCGTTCTCGCCAGTCCCAAATCGTCTCAAGAACGTTCAGATTCCTTTCGTCCACGGCACGGAGCTGCTTCATCTGCCAAAACGTGCGCGGCTCCGGCTGGGTATACTCAATCGTTTCGAGAATTCTAAAGGCATCCTGCGCCTCTTCCCAGCGGCCGGCCGCTTTGAGCTGTTGTGTTTGACGCATGCGCAGGGCCGGCAGAAAGTGCGTATCGACCTGCGCGTAAGCCCTCTGTTGTGCCGTCAGTGGGCGCTGCCCCCAATTGGTGCGCTGCATGCGCTTGTCGCTGACCACTTCGAACTCTTCCAGCAAGACCTGCGCCAGCCCCACACCGGTTCGCCCCATGATCCGGGCCGCAAGTTGCGTATCGAACAAGCGCCGAACTCTGAACCCGAAGTCTCGCTGCAACGTAAGGATATCGTTTTCTGCCGCGTGGAGGATCACCTCCGTCTCTTCGTTCGCCAGAATCTCGCCCAACTCCGAAAGGTCACTTAACTGGAGCGGATCGACCAAAAAGTCACGCACATTCGCTGCAGCGGCCTCCTGAGAATTCGCGCCCCTCGTCGCAGGAGCCGAAACCTGTATCAAACAGACACGCGGCGTGTAGCGGAAGAGGCTGTCGCTCTCCGTATCCAACGCAACCCAAGGCTGTCCTGCAAGTGATCGCACCATGCGTTCGAATTCTCGGACGGAATCAACCATCAAGGCGTTGGCCATCGCCGCACCGGTCCCCCCTTCAGAAGAACGTCCCGATCTGGCCCTACTTCTATTTGCGTTCTTCATCAAACTCTTTCATTCCACGTCGTCAATTGCATGCCGCTCGCTTCCGATGGCTGCATCATAACCCAACCGTCGCGCCGCGCCAACTCCCCCGCAATCTGCCCTACCCAGCGTTGTTCGTCTAGCCGCTCCAAGTGGCAGACCGACGGGCGCATTGCGCCCTGCATGTGCACGCCCGCCAGCAAGGTCTGCCAAATCCCGCCCGCTATGATAATATATCGGCGAGCCGGCCCGCGTAGGCACGAAGTCGGCAACCGGATTCTAGCTTTGGCAACAAATACAGGCAATGGCCCGCTGGTACTGGTGTGACGACTACGGTGAGCTGACTGAATCCCATGGCCACCCGCCGAAGAGTCGGCCCATCGCAGCTGCGGTCGAGTGGATGGGGCCTGAACTGATTTCTGATCTGCACCGAAGCTTCGCCCGCTGGACCGAAGCCCGGCTCTCGACCGGCCCCGTCCTCCCCCACCGCCTGTGGATCGATCAATCTGGCCTTGTGGCCATTCGGTTTGCAACAGGCGCGCCGGACCGGCTGCCTGAAGTCGGAGCAGGCGAAGAGCTTGCGCAGTGGCTTGTGCTCCTCTCCAAGTGGATAGAGACCTACGTCGTCCTTGCGCGCGCCCGAGGCGTCTGGTCAACGCCGGCGTTGGCCGCCGCGCTGCCGTTCTTGTCGCCCTGCATGCTGCCCCGCCCCCTTGCGCAGTTGCCGCCCGACAATTGGGAGGAGGTCGCCCGCGGTTTGGCCGCAATCGTGCTGGACAATGCTTCTTCCCCGAACCAGCACTTCATCTGAACGGGATCCGCCGGCAGAACGGTTGCAAGGAGATAGCTGGATCTCGACTCAGAATCTGCATACGTAGCGTGCCTGCAACCTTTGATTTGGCAAGTGCCGAATGGGACTTTCTAATGAGGACAAGGCCGGATAGGCCGGATTCGAGAATTGATCGCGACGCGCCCGCCCCGCAGAGCGGAGAGAGGGCCTCTTCGAAGTCGGGACAATCCGAGCACCCAGTTAACGGGCCCTACACGGTCCGGCACAGTCATTCCGCCGGCGGCGTTGCCTACCGCCTGCAAGCTGGCGGCGCCGGCAAAGTCGTCGAAGTGGCACTGATCGCAACCGATCCCGCCGCTCGCCGTTGGCAGCTGCCTAAGGGACGTCTTTACCCCTCCGAAGAGCCGTTGGCCGCGGCCCTGCGCGAGGTGGAAGAGGAGACGGGCCTGGAGACCGAGTACAAGTCTTTTCTGAAGACAGTTCGCTATGCCTACCTGGACACCTTCGCCCGTGTCGTGCCGGAGAGAGTCTACAAGAGGGTGGACTTCTACCTGCTGCGCGTTGTTGGCGGCCGAATTTCCGCTTCAAGCATTGAGGTGGTGAAGGTGGAGTGGGTAGCAACCGACGCCGCTCTGGACCGTCTCGCCTACGAAGGCGAACGCGACTGTCTGAGGCTTGCCATGGAATACCTGCATGGTCACTGAGATCTCGAAGGCCTCGTCCGGGCAGGTCCGCGAAGTGCTGCGAATGTTGCTAGAAGGCGTGTCGAGCGACGTCAGTAGCATGGAGGCGATCGCCGGGAGCTGGTGGCGCAGACCCCTGTTTCTCTACTGGTTTGGGCCGCGCTTTCTTGGCAAACAGATGGACACGTTTGTCGCCACCGCGGACGAGAGCATCATCGGTTTCGTCATCGTGCAGTATGACGGCGACGCCGCCGGCACCTTCGACTGGGCCTATGTCAGGCCCCTCGAAAAAGAGAGCAACCGGGCCGAGTTCGCCGATCTCATCGACACCGCCCTGGATTTCGTCGAAGGTCAGGGCATTCATCCTTACTTCTATTTCGGCTTCGCCACCGATTCGCCGCCTGAAGTCAGGCAAGTCCTGGAGGAAATCGGCCTGAGCCCGGCCGACTACCAGACGACGCAGATGGTCGGCGCGCTGCCGCTCGAGGAGTCGCCCTCCATTCCTGACGGTTTTCGGCTTTCCCCGCAGTTCACTGCACGGTTCGGCCCCCGTCTGACCGAATTCCTCCCGGCGCTCTACCAGGACGCGCCTGCGGAAGAGATCGAAATGCTCGCCGCAATTCACACCAACACGATTCGATCCTCGAAAATCTTCCTGGTAATGGAGGGAACAACGGAGCTTGGATTCGTCCAGCAGTTTCGCTGGCGCGATGAGCTGCGCCTCCTCTTGGCGCTGCCGCGCCGGCTGTGGGGAAGCGAAACGGAGAGGCAACTCGTCGCGTATATGGCCCAGGCCATGCAGGGACAAAACGAGCGACTGCGCCTGCGAACATTCAGCAAAGACCATCTGGCAGCGGCGAAAGACTCCCTCTCATCGCTGGGACTCACATGGGAAGAGGCACCCTGGCAGCGCTGGGTTGTTGCGCTTGAGCCTGGGCAGGAGCAAGCGGTAGAAAAGAACGAAGCGGAGGAGCCGGAGAGCAGGTACGGCAGCCATGGCACGATCTGGCCACCGCAGGCGGCGCAGCAGGAGCCTGGCGGCGCCGCGTCCGACAGTTCAGCCGACGAAGAACAACAGGAAGACGATGGCAACGATGGTAGAGCGAACTAGGAACAACGCCGTCTTTCCGCACGCGACCGACGATGACACCGTTCAGGAGCCCATTCCGCATGCCTCAACGACACAGCCCCTCAGCGGACAGGTACACCTTTGTTCAGCAGAAGACGGTTTCGCGACGCCGCCCAGCCACCCGCCCGCAAGCCTGGCGAACGGGAGCCACGGTCACTCAACAGGCTACCTCCGCGGCGCGAGCGGTCACCCCATCTTTTACAACTGCTGGCGACCGGGCGTCCACCCGCGAGGAACAGTGCTGATTCTACACGGATTGGGTGAACATGGAGGACGCTACCGCCATCTTGTCGCTGCGCTGTTGCGGGCCGGTTACGCCGTCTACGCACATGATCATCACGGTTTCGGACGTTCCGGCGGGCCCCGCGCCTTCGTTCACGCCTTCCGCGACTACCTGATCGACGTCACCCAGGTCCTGTCGATGGCCCGCCATCGCGAACCCGGCCTTCCCTGTTGCCTGTACGGCCATTCAATGGGCGGGCTTCTCGGTCTCCTTTACCTGATGGAGACGCCAGGCGCCGTCGATATGGCGGTCATCGCGTCGCCTTCGTTACAGCCGCAAAGTCTCTCGCTCGTCAACCGGCTCCTGAAGGCGATCCTGGTCACGCTCCACCACGCCAGGCCCACGCTGACCTTTCGCCAGCGCGGCAGCCTCGACGTCCTCACGCGCGATTGGGAGGAAGTGCAGAATGCGCTGAAAGACTCGCTTGGCGTTCGGCACCGCAGCGCGCGCTGGGTCGTCGAATTCTTTCGAGTTACGCAAGAGGTGAGGGAAAGGGCCGGCGAAGTAACTGTGCCGATCCTGATGATGCAGGGGCTGGCCGATGCAGTCGTCTCGCCGGCCGCGACGCAGGCGTTCTTCTCGCACACCCGGTCCGCCGACAAGACGCTTCGTCTTTATGATGGTTACTTTCACGAACTGCACAACGACTTGGGCCGGGAGCGGCCACTCAGCGCCGTAATCGACTGGCTCGATGCTCGCTGCAGGGCGACCAGCCTACCTTAGGCCAATCGCCTATTCTTCTCAGCAGATTATCCCCTTCTTCGCTTCCGGCCCATGGGCGATCGGCTCTTCGCCAATCCAGCGCTCATCGACCGGCTCGGACGCAAGTTGATAGCGCGTGTCGGTCGACAGGCGCAGCCTGTTCGTGTGATTGTCCATGCTGGCGTGCATCGTGTACATGCCGAACACAAGCAGGTCGCCCAGCTGATAGTCGGTCGTGAGCCAGCGGCTCTTCAAGTCCAGGCCAACGGCAACTGCATCTTTCGCATATTGGCCCGTGTCGGCGTGGTGCCAGCGCTTTTGGCCCGTCTCGATCTCCGCCGCGTCTGGGGCATTCGTGCAATATACATCCACGTCTATCCGGCCGTAGCTGGACTTGATCTTTTCCTGGCGGTGCGAGTTTTCCAGGATCATCAGACCGCCCATCTGCCTGGGGATGTCGCCGAGCGGCGTCCAGCTGGTGTAGAGGTTGCTGGTGCCGCGCCCCATGAAAACGATGTCGTAGTGCGGGCTGGTCGCCGTTTCCGAGCCGGACGTCTTTACCCGGCACCAGGTGAAGTCCAGATGGCGGACCGGCCCACCCAGGAAGCGCTCATAGAAGCCGATCATGCGGCCGCTGAAGAGCGCCTGGCGCAAGGGTTCATTGTTCTTGGCGAGCCCCTGCATGCTAAGAGCCGAGACCGCGGCCTCCCGGCTGGCGACGCCGTCCATCAGCGGGAAGTCCGAGTCGACGAAACTCATCTGTGCCAGATCTTCCAGCATCCTGCGGCGTGCGGCCAGCAGCGTCTCCCGCTCAAGCATACCGGGCAGGTAGAGGTATCCGTCAGCTTCGAAGCGGCGGCGCAGCTCGCCGAAATCGTCCAGCGCGTCCGTCGAAGCTCGCAGGGCGCCGAAGCGCCCGGGCGACACGTCAAGCGGTCTCCCCTGAAATGTCAATCCCGTAGGCACCGTCATTGCGCCGGCGCAATCGGCCAGTTGAGAAGCCATATAGCCTCCGTTTCCTGTCAAACGGCCCGCACGTACTTCCGCAGCACGCGCCAGTCGGCGGGCGCGGCGCCCCCCGGGTAGGAGAAGGCAACCTCGCCCACGTACAGGTCGCCGCGCGAGTCGAACGCAATATTGTGCGGGCTGAAAAAGCGCCCCTGCCCCAGCGGGTCGGCCATGCCCCACTCGCTCAGAATCGTGCCGTTCAGATCGCGCACCGTAATCCGCGCCGGCGGGTTGTCCAACTGCGGATCCTTGGTCTCGCCCATGAAGATGCCGCCAACTTCGGCAATATACATGTTGTCGTTGGCGTCGATGCACATGTCGCACGGCCACCAGATGTCATCCCACTGCCGGAGGAATTCTCCCTCCGCGTTGAACAGTTGCATCCGCCGGTTCTGCCGGTCCGCCACGTAAAGGATGCCGTCCCGGTCCACACAGACATTGTGCGGCGTCACGAACTGGCCAGCTTCGCTGCCGGGCTCACCCCAGGAAAACAGCAGGTCGCCTTCGGCTGTGAACTTGTGCACGCGCGCGTTGCCATAGCCGTCGGACACGTAGAAGTCTCCATCGGATGTCAGTGCAATGCCGGTCGGATAGTTGAAGGGCGGTCCTGCGCGCTCCACAATGCGGTGATCGTCCCAGTCGTAGCCCGTATCCGCCGGACTGTCCGCCGTCTCGATCGTCAACAACAGCTCGCCCTCCGTCGTGAATTTGTGCACGGCGTGGCCCCAGTCGTCGACGCAGTAGACGGCATCGTCCGGCCCGATGATGATATCGTGGGCGCGCTTGATCAGCCCCTCACCCCAGGAACGCAGGAATCGCCCTTCCCGGTCAAAAACGATGATCGGGTGGTCGCTGCGGCAGAAAGCGTAGACCCGGTCCTGCGAATCAACCGCCACGCCCGGCACCTCGGCGATCTCCCAGCCTGCGGGGACCTCTCCCCAGCCTTCGGCCTCCTCATAGACAAACTGCCCGCTACCGAGTTGCATTATTGCTCCCCTTGATCAGAATGGAAACAGGCCATTCCCGGCCTGTATGAAGAAACATCCTCGTTGACCCGAAAAGAGGTCTTCAGCGCTCAACTTCGCGGTCTAGGCGGAATTTCATCCCTCTCCGGCTCGTACCAGAGGCCGGCTACCGGCGGCGGGACCGGGTCGCGCGCGATGCGCATGTCGATGACGCAGGGCCGCCCGCAGCCGAGCGCATGCTCCATCGCGTCTCCGATCTCGCAGTGGCGGGTGACAGTCAGACCTTCGGCACTAAGCGCCTTGCCCAATGCGGCATAGTCTGTTTCCTGGCTGAACTCGGTACCGATAACGCGGCCCCCGTAGCTGGCCTGCTGACCGCCGCGGATGGCTCCCAACGTCCCATTGTTGAACACCGCCCACACGACCGGCGCATCCCACTCAACTGCGGTGATCACCTCCTGGCACACCATCAGAAAGCCGCCGTCGCCGGTCACGCACACAGCGGGCAAATCGGGGCGGGCCAGCTTGCCTCCGATGATCGAGGTGGGACCGAACCCCATCGGCGTCCATCCGCCGGGGTAGAGCAGGCGGCGCGGCCCGTAGACGGGGAAAAACGCGCCGAAGTAGTGGTTGTGGTCGCCGGTGTCCAAGGAGAAGAGAATCTCTCGGGGCAGCACGCGCCGCAGCTCTTCGACCACTCTCAGCGGCTCCATCCCTTGGCTGTCGCTCCCATCGCCGGGAACCTCCAGTTGGAATGAGTCTTTGATCTGCGCGGTGAGCTCCCTGTTTCCCTTCCTGCCCGGCGGCGGCCCTTTCCCAGACAGCGCGGCCAGCACCTCCAGGAGAGTGGCCTTGGCGTCGCCCAGCAGGCCAATTTCCACTGGATAGGTCCGTCCAATCTGATTGGCGTCGATGTCGATCTGTATGAACCGGTTCTGCTCGACAAAGGGCATCCCTTCGGTCCACCAGCAGGTGGAGAGGTCAGAAAAGCTGAATCCGACAACCAGAACAACGTCAGCGTGGTCGCGGATCAGCTCGTGCGCACTGGGATGTCCGAGCCAGCCCAAGTTGCCGGCGCTCAGGACGTGGTCTTCAGGCAAAATGCCCTTGGCCGCATAGGAAGTTGCCACCGGCGCGCCCAACTGCTCTGCCAGCGCCTGGAGCTCCGGCCCTGCATCGGCCAGAACAGCCCCGTATCCGGCCACGATAACGGGATGCCTGGCTCCGTGAAGCGCTGCCGCAGCCTTCCCGACGGCCTGCGCGTCCGCCCGCACGCGTCCGGCGTAGCGGAATTGCTCCGGGCTGGGAATCTCCGGGTAATCGTGGTAAGCGGCCTGCAGGTCCCACGGAATCTCGATGGCGACCGGCCCCGGGTTGCCGCTGCGGGCCAGCGCGCAGGCCTTCCGCACAACCTCGGGGACCAGGTCCGGATGCTGCACCTGCCAGACCTTCTTGACAACCGGTTGTAGCATCTGCACGAAGCTCTGATCGGGCAAACCGTAGAAAGGGCTGGTCTCCTGCAGCTGCCCGCGGCCAACCCAGCGGGAAATCACGCCGCCAAAGACGGCCACAATCGGGCTCGAAGCGGCCATCGCCGATGCAAGCCCCATCACCATATTGGCCGGGCCGGGACCAACCGACGCGCAGCACACTCCTATCTCGCCCGAGATGCGAGCGTAGCCGTCGGCAATATGAGCCGACCCCTGTTCGTGGCGTGTGAGCATGAACTCAATCTGCGAGGAGTCGTAAATGGCGTCGAGGATGTTGGTGTTGCCGTGTCCGGGATGGCCGAAGACGTATCTTACACCCTCCAGTTCCAGCGCCTTCACCAGCGCCTCAGCGCAGCGCATCCGGCTCATTTCCACGTCCCTTCGCCCGACCGGCCTGGCTGCGGTCGGTCTGCGGCGGCAGTTTCACTCATCGGCAGTTCTGCACGCTCCTGCACAATTGGGTTTCGCACCGCAATTACAAACCGACCGGAACGCCGTACGGGCTATCCAGGTATTTGCCTACGTGGCGGTTGAGAGGCCAGCCCTGGCCTCCCTCCAGATGAAACGCGTCCGACCTTCCGAGCAGCCAGAAAAACATCTCCGCAGCGTCATTGCAGTCGCGGAACTGTTCCCGAAACGTCTGTCCTTCAAGTTTGTAGTTGGCGGTTGCGATATCGAAGTCCGGCTCGCGGACCCAGTCGCGCTTGGGAGGCTCTGTTCGCCAGTAGTTGTATTTAAGCAAATTGCGCATACCGTGCCCGCTTGCGGCGCCGCGTCGGTGCCAGATCGAGTAGACCGTCAGGAATATCGAACCGGCCGGCGCAGCGGACCTGAATGCCCCACGGATTGCGCCGTAGTGTCCCATCTGCTTTGACAGCGAGAACAGAAAGTGGGATCCCGGCAGCAGTTCCGTCGGCCCCATGTCGAGCGGGCAGTCCTCCGGATAGTAGAAGACCTGTAGGTAGTTGAGCGCCGGCCCATGTTGCGAGTTGCCGTCCCGGTGCCAGCCCTGGGCTGGGGAAGGGCACTCGACGCGATGGTTACTCATCACGATCGGCAGGCCGAAACTCTGGCTCAGAAGCGAACGCACTGCGCCAGCAGCCTGTGGATTCAGGATCACGTTGTCGACGAACCAGTCCTCCACCAGGATCTCGGTCGGTTCGTGCGACGGGTTGTCGTCCAGGAAGCTGACAACGCGGCGGTTGATCTCGTCCGGCACCACCCCTTCCAACAGCAGGAAGCCCTGTTTGCAAAACTCCAAGACCTGGCTATCGTTCAGCGTTGGCCGGCAGGTATGGGTTCTCATGGTTTGATTCCTCCTCAACTAAGGCCTGGGTCACATACCTCTTCAATTGCAGCTTTCAGGGGCAATTTCGAAGAACGTAGACCAATCAGACGACCGTCCATTTCGCATAGCCAAGAGACGGTAAGCATCCACGGCCACTATCGCACCTCGTAAATCTCCGTCCTCTCCTTGGCAATGCGATTGCGCGTCAGGCCCTGCAGCTCGGCAGGCATCCGTTCAAACGTCTCCGGCCAGACCGGCTGATGTCCGCCCTCGCGGGCCAGGTTCCACCACGGCGGATAGTAGGCGATGTTAAGCGCCATGCGATGCTGGTCCTTCGTCGTGTTGGCTCCATTGGCATGCCAGACGCCGCCGTGCCAAAGAAAGACCGACCCGCGGCGCCCCGTAATCGGCAAGAGCCGCTTGTCATCCGCCTTCATGCCCCTGGGCGGCCGGCGGCGCAGACGGTGGCTTGTCGGCATGATGCGCGTCGCCCCAATCTCCTCGGTAAAGTCGGTCATCATCCAGATGGAGTTGATCATCCAAGGCGTGTCCGGCAACAGGTCGGGCAGGTCCTGCGCCGAGTCCGTGTGCACGCCCCCCGCGGGCGCGCCCGGCTTGACCCACTTGGAGCAGGCTTCGGCCAGGCGAATATCCTGCCCGAGAAAGTGCCTCGCCACGGCCAGAACATCCGGATGGGCCGCGCATTTCCAGCTCATCTCCTCCAGGTTGAGCAGACCGAACAGGGTCTGGTAGAGGTCATCATCGGGGTCCTGGAAGTAGGCGCGATTGCCCGGGTCTTCGTGCATGGCAAAGAATCTTTCGGCCATGCGTTCTGCCTGTTCGGCAGGGATTGCCTCTTCCAGAACGCAGTAGCCGAACAGGTCCAGATGTTCAATCGCCTCTTGAACTTTCACCCAATTGTCCTTTCCTCTCTGCGGGCGGTCGCTCACCGCTCCAATATGAACTCGCATCCCAGCCCGTAGCTCCGGCTCTCGTCCAGCAGCAGCGCTAGGTTGGGAAACTGAACGACGCGCCAGCCGTCGCGCACTGCCTCAAGGACCGTCTGATACGGCCAGTCTTCCACATCCGGAATCTCCTCGGCGATCTCTCCGCTCTCCATCAGGAGCATACCGTTCACCGGACTCGTCAGCGACGTGCTGGTCGCCTGCAGGTAGAGCAGATCCTGGCTCTTGCGCTCACTACCGCTGACTGCCTCCAGCGCGTCGTGCAACATGCCTTCGCTGAGAGTCCCGGCCCGATAGGCTTCGATACAGCTTTCCAGTTGCCGTCTGAGTGTCTCGCTGTTCATTGTCCCACCGTCCTGTAAGGCGTAGACTTTGGGCTATCCGTTGTTGCCCCAAAACGAGCTCGGTACTGCTTCAACCGTAAACCTCCAGCGCATTCTCACCCAATACGAGAGCCTGGTTCCTGGTGCCGAGGAACCCGGTGTGCAACTTCGCCAGGGCAGAATACTGCCTGTACGTGGCGTGGACCAGCGTGCCCGGCTGGTCGCTGCCCCACATGATCTTGTGCGCGCCAATCCGTTCGATTGCCAGGCGCAGGTAGCGTTCGACCGTCGGGAAAGGATACCCCTCTTCGTGGACATAGGCAACCAGAGATGCGCAATCGAACCAGACGTTGGGCAGCCGACCAAGGTCGATCTGTTCCTGCCACTGGCGCCACAGGTCGGCGTCGGCTTCGGCCGCCGGCGACGGCTGGCCCAGGTGTGCGACTACCAGCTTCAGCTGCGGATGACGTTCGGCAATGGCGCGCACGGCCGCAGTCTGGTATGAGCGGCTGCCAACGCCGCCCAGGTCCAGCACCAGCACCTGTTCGCGGCGCTCCAGCTCCCGCCACAGCCAGGCAAGGTCGGGCGCGTCGAGCCGCGCCTGCGGATGAATGCCGCACAAACCGGTCGGCACCGAACATTCCAGCTTGAGCGCGCGAAACCCCGCTTCCATGCCTCCTTTTTCGAAGAGTTCGTCGAAAGCGGAGCGGCTGTCCTCCATCCACGGGTCGAAGTAGGCCGCGCCCACAAGCTTGTCGCCGTATCTTTGCAGGGCATCCAAAACGTAATCGTCACATTCGCCGTAGAACGGGCCCTGCAGTAACACCGCCCTGTCTACACCGGCCCAGTCAAGATTGGCCAGCAGCGTCTCGGGCGTGTAGCTCAGCCCTTTGCCGAAAGGGGGCGTCACCTGCCGTTCTTCCGGACCGACCATCGCCCGCCCGTAGCCCAGACCTCGTGTCGGTCCGGCGGCATTCAGGCCATGAATTCGAGGGAATATGTGGCTGTGTGCGTCAACAAGCATTGTCAATGCGCTGAGCAACTTTCCATTCGCTTGCTTTGCCCGGAAAAGAGAACAACCTCGGGCAATCGGCGTTCCTGCAGGAGCAAAGGTACGGGGGCCGTCAATCGTCCATCGCCTGCCTGCCGGCGGGCGTCAGCAAAACAATCCGCCCCAGGATATCTCCCGTGCGTAAGACCGCCAACGCCTCATTGGCCTCTTCCATCGGGAAAGTCCGGGTAACAATCGAGCGGATCTTGCCCTCCGCCATCAGACGCGACACGTCGATCAGGTCCTGCTTGCGTCCGGCGCGCGTGCCGATGATCGCCAGCTCATTCTGTGCCAGGTACTTGCCTTCGATGGGGTAAAAGTCAGGCGTGTAACCGACGACGACCAGGCGTCCGCCGTTACGCAGAGCGTTGATCCCGGCTCCCATCGTCTCCGTCAAACCCACGATGTCGATTACGCAGTCAACACCCAGCCCGTCTGTGCGCTCACGGACCGCAGCAGGGATATCCGTGCCCTCAGCGTAAAGGACCTCATCGGCGCCCAGCCTGCGGGCCCAATCCGCCTTCGCCTCCGACTGCTCTACCGCCAGCACGCGTGCGCCCGCGGCTTTGGCCAGCTGCACGGCCATCGACCCCACCCCGCCGACGCCGATGATCAGCACGCTTTCGCCCACACGCAGCCCGGCGCGGTCGACCGCATGAAAGCCTGTCATGCCGGCGTCGCAGCAGACCGCGCTGTCCTGCCAAGCTACTCTCTCCGAAACGCGTACCAGCTGGCGCGCAGGTATGGACAGGTATTCGGCATAGCCGCCGTGCCGGTCTTTGGCGCCCAGCACGCCGCCCATATTGACGCAGATCTGTTCACGATAGGTCCTGCAAGGCAGGCAGTCCCCGCAGGTTGTGAAGTTGTAGACGATCACCCGCTCGCCCGGCTCGAAGCCGGTCACCCCTTCTCCGACCTCAGCCACCACCCCGGCCACCTCATGCCCTATGACAAAGGGCAGCGCCGGCGTGTAGCCGAATCCGTCCAGGAGCTTCAGGTCGGTGCCGTCGATGCCGCAGGCCATGACCTGCACCAGTACCTCGTCGGGTCCCGGCACCGGCGTATCCACCTCCTGCCATACCAGCGGCTGTTTGAACGCCTGCAGGACGGCCGCTTTCATTGGAATGCCTCCTGATCCCACGCAGCAAGCAGAGTTGTCTTTTCTGCGCGACCGGGTAATTGTATCGCGTCAATCCTCTGCGAGAATGCCCTCCACGAACGCCTTGCCATCGGTCAAGACCTGCCTCGGATTGTCGGGATAGCCCCAGGCCATCGCCTCGTACTCGACCGATATGTAACCGTCGAATCCGTTCGCGACCATGGCCCTGATCAGCCCTTTGAAATCGACGTCGCCATCGCCAAGCGGCGGAAAACCGAAGTTCTCGCGATCGCCGCGGGCGTCCTTGGCGTGCATGTGCTTCACCTTGTCGCCCAGTGCCAAATAGGCGTCCAGAACGGAATCGCCGCGCACATGATAGTGGGCCGGGTCGAAAAGGACAGCGAGCGTTTCAAGCCCTTCCGTGCTGAGAAGCCGCTGCAACCGGGCCAAACTGTGGACCAGCGACCCATAGGGACTGGCCGCCTCGATCAGGATCATGACGCCAAGCCTCTCGGCCTCCGCCGCCAGGTCGCGCATCGCCTCCAGGCACCACTCCCAGTAGGTGCTCTCCCAGCCGTAGAACAGCTTCACGCCGCACCCGCTTATCACGTAGGGGACCTCCATATCGGCGGCCAGGTGGAGCGCGCCGCGAATGAACTCGACGTTCTCGCGCCGCACAGCGGGCTCGCCGTGGATCACATTCGTGTGCGCGTTCAGCGCACCGATGGCGATGCCCGCCTGCTGCGCGTAGCTGCGCACTGCGCGCCGCCGGCCGGCATCCGCCGCCGAGCTCATATGCGGCTTGGGCGGCGGAATGAATGGCGGTGCCAGCTCAAGGCTGATGTCGATGGCCTGGTAGCCGTGTTCTGCCAGGATGTCCATCGCCTGCTCGACGCTGTACTCGTGCAGCAGGCCAGAGTTGCAGCTCAGTCCCTTCATGCTACCTCCGCTTACTGGACTGGGGGCAGGCCGACGATCTCGCGCGCCTCCGCCGGCGAAGCGATCTCCCTGCCGATTTCACGGGCGATGCGTACCGCCTTTTCCACCAGCTCCGCGTTGGTCTTGGCATAGACGCCGTCCTCGATGAAGGGGCAGTCTTCCATGCCGATGCGCACGTGGCCTCCGATCGCAATCGTGTGGGCCACCATCGACCAGTAGTTGGGCGGGTCCATGCAGCTCATGCTGAAGTTGGCACGCGGGGGCAGATTGTCCACCATGTACTGCAGCGCCTTGGGCGTCGGCGGCGTCCATCCCTGACCGGCCCAGCCGAAGAAGAGCGTCAGCCACAGCGGTTCGGGCAGCAGGTCCTTCTCGAACTCGCGTACGCCGTCCTCCGTCCAGAAGTCGCCGCCACGAATCTTTCCGATGGCCCAGTACGCCCCCGTGTTGAAGCACTCGATCTCCTGTTTGACGCCATGCTTCTTGGCCAGGCTGGAGTACATTCTGAGTTCCGGAATCGGGTGAATCGAGTATATCGGCGTCGGCGGATAGTCGGGGTCCGGCTGAAAATACTCGTCATGGGAGTTGAAATTGATCGAGCTCATGTCCGGCCTGAGCTCCCGCCACAACTCCAGCTTCTGCTCCAGGCGCATGCTCGCCAGCCCAAACTGCACGATGGGTTCGCCTGCGTCCCGGACACGGTCGGTAATGTCTCGCCATCCCTCCAAATCGGGAATCGAGAGTTGCTTGCCATCCGGCTGAATGACCGGATCGGAGACGTATTTGCCGTGCGTATGGACGACGGTGGCGCCGGCGTTCATCGCACGAATGTACTCCTCCGCGACCCCTTTCGTGTCGCTGCAATGCGTGAGGTACGGATTGCGCGGATAGGACCCGGCCGAATCGGTCGTCACAGTGATTACCAGTTTTGCCATGATCTTCCTTTCGTTTCGTCTTGCATGGAAACTACGTTCGTGCTCAGGACTGTCCCGATTCCGCGTAAGCGATGCCCTGCAGGTCCAGCTGGTCGGCAAAATGACAGGCAACGTGGTGGCCCGGACTCAGCTCAGTCAGCTCCGGCACGTCGGTCGTGCAGACGTCCTCCATGTAGCGGCAGCGCGGGTGGAAGACGCACCCGGACGGCGCGTTCGCCGGGTCCGCCGGTTCGCCTTCCAAGTTCAGGCGCTGCATAGCGTGATGCGGATTGGGCCGCGGCACCGCCGAAAGCAAAGTCTCGCTGTACGGATGCTTAGGATTGCGCAGCAGCTCCTCCGATTCCGCCACTTCCACAAGTTTTCCGACATACATCACCGCGATCCGGTTGCTGATCTGCCGCACGACGCTCATGTCGTGCGCGACGAATAGGTAGGTCAAATCCAGGTCGGTCTGTAGGTCCTGTAAGAGATTGACGACCTGGGACTGGACCGAAACATCCAGCGCCGAGACCGGTTCGTCGCAAACGACCAGCTTGGGGCGCTGCACCAGGGCGCGGGCGATGCCGATCCGCTGGCGCTGGCCGCCGCTGAAGCTGTGCGGATAGCGCGGCAGATGCTCCACGCGCAGGCCGACCGCGGCCACCATCGCGGCGACGCGGTCTTCCAGCTCCTGCCCGCGGGCGATGCCGTGCGCCAGAAGCGGCTCGCCGACCAGCTCCAGCACTGTCATGCGCGGATTCAACGATGAAAAGGGGTCCTGAAAGATCATCTGCATATTTCTGCGAAACGCTTTCAGCTCCTGTCTCTCCAGCCGGTTGAGAAGGACCGCGTCGCCTTCATCATAGAAGATGATTTCGCCGTCGGTCGGCTGGTAAACGCGCACGATACAGCGCCCGGTCGTCGTCTTACCGCATCCACTCTCACCTACCAGGCCGAGCGTCTCCCCCTTCTTTATCGAAAGGCTTACACCGTCGACCGCCTTGACGTAGCCGGTCGTGCGACGCAGAAGACCTTTCTGGATCGGGAAGTGCATTTTGAGGTCATTGACTTCGAGCAGCAGCTCGGATTCTTCTGCCATCGGCAACCTCGGTCAGCAGTTCGCGCGCAGGCGGCGAACATGCACGATTTCACCCCTCCTCGGCCTCAGAATAGAGAAAACAGCGAACCAGGTGACCCTCACCTGTCGCGGCCAGGTCGGGCATTGCTTTGTCGCAGGTGCCCGGCATAAAGCTGGGACAGCGGTCGCTGAAAGCGCAGCCGCTGGGAATCTGATAGGGATCGGGCACGACGCCCTCGATGGCGCGCAGTCGGGGCAGTTTCTCGTCGTCGATGTGGGGAATGGAGTCCAGCAGCCCCTGCGTATAGGGATGCTGCGGGTTGTCGAACAACTCGATGACGCCGGCCTGCTCGACGATGCGCCCCAGGTACATGACCGCCACTTCATCGGCGACCTCGGCGATCACGCCCAAGTTGTGGGTGATGAAGATGATCGCCATGCCGAACTCTTCCTGGAGGGTCGTCAGCAGCTCAAGGATCTGCGCCTGGATCGTGACGTCGAGCGCAGTCGTCGGCTCATCTGCGATCAGGAGCCGCGGCGAGCAGGAGAGGGCCATGGCGATCATGGCGCGTTGCCTCATACCGCCGCTCAGCTGGTGCGGATAGGCATCTACTATTTGCCCGGGCCGCGGGATGCCCACTCGCCTCAGGTTCTCGATTGCAAGTTCGCGTGCCTCGTCCGAGTCAACGTCCTCCTGATGGAGCAGGATGCTCTCCATGATCTGGTTGCCGATCGTGTGCATGGGGCCGAACGACGTCATCGGCTCCTGGAAGACCATACTGATTTCCGCGCCGCGGATGGCGCGAATCTCGGCGCCGCGCGGGTCGAGACGCGCCAGATCGGTCTCCTCCTCCTGCCGGCTTGTGTTTTGACCGTTTTCGCGGCGGTGCAAAAGGATTTCACCGTCGACAATGTTCCCGGGCGGTGAAGGCACGAGCCGCAGGATCGAGTGCGCGGTAACCGATTTGCCGCAGCCGCTTTCGCCGATGATGCCCAGGGTCCGCCCGCGTTCGATCTCCAGCCACACGCCGTCGACCGCGCGCACGATACCTTCCTGCAGATGGAAGTGCGTTTTCAGGTTCTTTATTTCCAGCAGGGCATCCTGGTTCATGGCGAGATTGGTGTCGCCCAGCTCAATTCGTTTCGCCGGGCCAGATATTTGCAACTAAACGATTGCCTTTTTGAAACCGAAAGTTTCAGTTTTCTCACCTAGCAAATTCGATCCTGCTTGGTGCGGCCGCCGGCCCCAAAAAATGAAGGTTCGTGAATCTGACATGGAGGTTTCCGCCGCCCTTGGCCTATTGTATCGAAATCCACTCATTTTGGCGTCATAGTGGGACATATGTCCCCAAATGTCCCTAAATGTCGCGCCATAATTTTTTTTCGGCGAGGCGTGCCCGGCGCCGGAAATGGCGGTATTTCGGGCGAATTTCGGACACAATTCAGCGGTTGGAATTTCATGATACTTACAGTGTAGCAGCTTTTCCGGGTTTTTGCTTTTGACGCCATCAGGGCCGGTTCGGTTGGGCAGTTTTGCATGATGTTGACAGCGTCGCTTGGTCGGAGCGGTCCTGAACGCGTTCTCGTACAATTGGTCAGTCCCGGTTACTCGTTTTTGGCATCGCAAAGGGGGCGATTCAATCGACGGCCTATCAGAACAGGGGAAGCCCGGATTTGTGGTCGATCCGCCGATGCAGCCGTTGGGCAAAACCTCCGTGTTTCATTGGAGATTCAGCTCATGTGATCGAATACGGGTCGGCGGCGTCGCGCAGCCCGTCGCCCAGGAAATTGAACATCAGCACGGTCACGATTACGAAGAGTGCGGGGATCAGCAGCCAGGGATGGAGGGCTACGCTCGTAATCATCTGCGCTTCCTGCAATAGCGTGCCCCAGCTGACTGCGGGCGGCTGTATGCCGAGCCCGATAAAACTCAGACTGGTCTCGCCGATGATCATGCCGGGAACGGCAAGGGTGACGGCGACAATGATGTAGCTCGCGAATAGAGGCAGCAGATGCTTGGTAATAATGCGCCATTCGCCCACGCCCGAAACGCGCGCCGCGATGGTAAAGTCCTCCTCGCGCAGCGAAAGCAGCCGGCCCCGCACGGTCCGTGCCAGCCCGGCCCAGCCCACGATTGAGAGCACGATCGTAATGGCGAAATAGGTCTGAATCGAGTTCCAGTCCCTGGGAACGGCCGCGGCCAGCGTCATCCACAGCGGCAGCTGCGGGATCGAGACCAGCATGTCGATCATGCGCTGGATCACCTCATCGATCGTGCCGCCGAAATAGCCGGAGACGCCGCCGAAGATGAGGCCAAGAGCGAAACTGAGGAAGACGCCGACCAACCCGATCGTGAGCGATATGCGCGTGCCGTAAAGTATCCGCGAAAAGAGGTCGCGCCCTAGCCGGTCGGTGCCAAACAGGAAGATCTGCCCCTCTTCGCCAGTGCCGAACAGGTGGCGGTCGGTCTCGAAAAGGCCCCACAGCTCGTAAGGGTCGCCGCGCACGAAGAAACGCAAGGGATAGACCTCGTCCTTCACTTCCTCGAAGACACGTTGGTAGCTTTCGTCGCGGCCTCCTTTCAATCCGTAAACGAAGGGTCCGGCAAAGCCATCATCGTCGAAGAGATGGATCTTGGCCGGAGGCGCATAGACGAAACCCTTGAAATCGCGGCCGGGCTCGTAAGGGGCGAGAAATTCGGCGAAAGCGGCCATCAGATAGAAGAGCGCGAGCACGAAGACTGCGAACTGCGCCAGCCGGTGGCGCTTGAATCTACGCCAGATCAACTGCGACTGCGATGCCGTATAGAGTGCCTGCTTCTCGCGATCGGGCAGGTCGGCGCCAACTGTTTCGTCGGCTGCCGGCTGCGCGGCACGCGCAACGCTTTCACTCATCAGGAAACCCCTTCATAGCGAATGCGCGGGTCCAGCCAGACCAGGAGAATGTCGGATAGCAGCGTGCCGATCACAGTGAGAACACTGAGAACAAAGACGATGCTGCCGGCCAAGTACATGTCCTGGTTCAACAGGGCTTGCAAGAGGACAGGCCCAGTGGTGGGGATGTTCAGCACCATCGAGACGAGTGCCTCTCCTGAAATAATGCCGGGCAGCATCCATCCGATCGTGCTGATGGTCGGGTTGAGCGATGTTCGCACCGGGTATTTGACCAGCAGCCGCGTCTCGGTCAAGCCCTTGGAGCGGGCGGTGATGACGTACTGTTTGTTCAGCTCGTCCAACATCATGCCGCGCATCGTCCGCATCATCCCGGCCGTGCTGGCCATGCCGATGATGACGATCGGGACCCAGATGTGTTGCAGCATGTTGACGATCTTCGCCCAGCTCCAGGGCGCGGCCTCATACTCCTGCGAAAAGAGGCCGATGGCGGAAATGCCAAACTGGACGAAAGCGATCCAGAGGAAGACGAGCGCCAGCAGAAAGCCGGGCGTCGCAATGCCGATAAAGGAGACAAAGGTCCAGAAATAGTCGAAGATCGAGTACTGATTGGTGGCCGAGTAGACGCCGATCGGCACTGCCATCAGCCAGACAAAGAGGGCGGTCAGAAGCGAGACGACTGCCGTCAACGGAACGCGTGCAGCCAGGATTTCGCTGACCGGCTTTACGTAGGTGAAAGATGTACCAAAATTGCCCTCAAGCAGAATGTTGGTAATCCAGAGCCAGTACTGCTCCGGCAGCGACTTGTCCAGCCCATAGAGCTGGCGCAGAGCTTCGACCTGCTCTTCGGAGATCTGCGTGCCTGCGGAGCGCAGGCGCAGCATCTCCATATTCAGGATGTCGCCGGGGGGAAGTTGAATAAGAACAAATGAGACAATGGAAACGACCAAAAGGAGCGGAATCAGCAGCACTATTCGCCGGCCGATGAACTGTGCAAGCATGGTTGCCGTTTCCTAGGCGAGAGCGGGGAGATTTGAGCGAAAGGGAGAAAGGAGCGGGACGCCCCACTCCTTCTCCCTTGTTACATCCGATCAGCGGCGGCTCTCATCAATCCAGTAGTAGAACTCCGCCTCATTAGCGGACTGGATGTGGAAGCCCCTCTTGGCCACGTTGCCAAGACCATCGTTAACGATCAGCGGATTCTGCAGAGGGTCGGCCGCTGAGATCCAGAAGTAGTTGTCGCGGAAGATCGCGATCATATCGGCCCAAATCCTCTCATGATCGGCCGGATTCGAGGTCGCGAACAGATCGACCTGAAGCGAACGCAGGTCCTTGTAGGACTGCGGCGGCTCTACGCCCACGACCAGCGGATCGGACTCGTCCGGGTTGTCGGACGCTTCCTTGCCGCCGCCCAGGTTCCAGTCGTACCACGCCATCCACAAGGGAGCGTAGTGACGCTGCCAGGCCTGGCCGACGTAGTCGTTGGACTCATGCCACGGCCAGCGCGGGTAGTGGGCCCACCAGACCATCGCCTGTGTCTCGTTGGCGCCGGCCTGGGTCAGAAACAGGTTCTGCTCCAGCTGCTTCACGGTTGTGCAGATGCCGATGTCCTTCCAGTTCTCGGCCACGATTTCGGCGGTCGGGAGGGACTCGCCCGTGAACGGGGTGAAGTTAAACTGGATTTCGATCGGGAGTCCGCTCGGGGTCAGGCGGCAGCCGTCATCGTCGCGCTGGTCCAGGCCCAGCGAGTCCAGAATCGCCTCGGCCTGAGCGACGTCGGTTGTCGGGTCCATTGTCTGCGGCGGCTCGGCCAGACCGGAATAGACGGCATCGATTATCGTCTCGCGGTCAACTGCGAAGGAGAGCGCCTTGCGGAACTCAACGTTGTTGACGACCTCCTGCCAGCCCTCATCGGCGTAGGTCATGTTGAGGTAGACCTCGCCGGTGGAGGCGTGCATATCGAGCACGATCACTTCGTAGCCCTGCTCATCGGCATGCTGGACGTAGAGCGCCATGTCGGCGGGGTTGACGCCGCGGCGGACCATGTCCACCTCACCGGCGATAACCTTCAACGTGGCCGCGCTGACGTCGGGCACGATCGAGATCTCAAGCCGGTCGATGTAAGGAAGCTGCTGGCCCCACTCGTCTACTTTCCAGTAGTAGGGGTTGCGCTCCATAATGGCCAGCGTCTCGCCCATCTCGGTCAGCACGTAGGGGCTGAGCGAGGGCAGGCCTGTCTCATGCTGGCGGTTGCCGTTCGTGTACAGACCGTAGAGCCGGTTCCACTCGCCCTCCTCGAATCCGTGCTCATCAAGCAGAGCGGCCAGCTCGTCCGGGTCGGCGAAATCGCCGTGGATCTTCTTCAGATAGTCGCTGTCGACGAAGCGGTGCGGGCCGCTGCCGTAGGTGAACAGGCCGGGCCATCCGCCGTATGGCCCGTCGTAGGAGATCTTGAAGGTGTAGTCGTCAATTACTTCAAGCACGCCCACGTTGCCGGTCGACGCGTTGCCGGTGCGCCAGCGCGTGCCGATAACCGGGGTCAGCGTCTCGTTGTGCAGGATGTTGTCCCAGAAGAACTGGACATCCTCGGTCGTGAAGGCGGAGCCGTCCGAGAACTTCATGCCCTCGCGCATATGGAAGGTGAACTCCGTGTCGTCCTCGCTGATCTCCAACGTGAAGATGCTGTCCGACATGGTTGCGAAGTCGTGCGCGATGTCCTCGGTCTCGACCCACGGTTCGGCCGAAATCCAGCCGGCGTCGTGGCCGATGGTGCCGGCATCGAAGTCGATCAGACGCAGCGTGCCGCCGTAGGCGCCCCGCTCCATCACTGCCTGCCAATCGGGAATGCGCTTGTTGCCGACACTCGGATTGACGGGCAGACGTTCGTCAACAGGGGGCAGCGTGCCCGCGGCGACCATCTCGGCCAGCATCGGCGCTTCGCAGAAGGTCATACCTGCCGCCTGCGATTCCACACAACTCTCGGCGGCAGCAGGCATCGCCTCGCCGGAATCTTCTGCAGCCGGCGCCTCGGGCGCGGCTTCCGGGGCCTGCGGAGCCCCACACGCCGCCAGCAGCGCAACCGCGGCGATCATAACCAGCAAGTATGTCAGGGTCTTCCTCATCGCTTCACTCCTTTAAGCTGATTGTGTGAACAATGAACAGGTGGGGACCATCACTTCAGATCGGTGGTATCTCGTCCTCCTTTGTCCTCATTTGGCTGGCGATTTGTCGCAATTCGCAAGGGACCGCGCAACAGGTCGCCAAGAATTGTCTATGTAAAACGGAGAGTTAACGGCGTGAACTATACGCGCAAGATGTGTATAATTCAAACACAGTATCCAGCTTTTCTGTGTTTTGTCAACTTGGTCAATCGCACGGTACCCTTACCGCGCTCTGCCTTCCCCCTCACTATCAAACAGGAATGTCCAAGTGTCGACATTTGTAATGATCATATTGTTCGGCTGCGCCATCGGGGTCGTTTTCGCGCTGATTATGATCTCGCTGAACAGGATTACCGCGCGCGTTTTCGAACAGTATGGCGTCAGGCTCAAAGATGCCAATTTCATCGTCAACCAGGGCCGTCCACCCGAGTCCTGGGTAGAACCCTTCCGCCGTCAACTGGCGGCGACCTCTTCCGGCCTGGACTCAAGCACACGTATTGGCGAGCGTGCCAAAAAGCTCTGCCTCAAGAGGCTGAAGTTTCTGTTGAGGTTTATGGAAAAGGGGAAGTTCTATGACAATGAAAGGACGCGCGTCACCGTCCTGAAAGCGCTTAGAAGGGAATATGAACGGTGGACCGTCGCGGACGGCGTTCAGCTAATCCTGGAGGAAGGCGAAGAATACAGCGAAGAATGAGCGAGAGCGCCGAAGCCGAACCCATTGCATCGACCTGGCCTGACACAGGCGTAGGCCGCAGACTTGAAAGTTCTCGCCCGGAGAAAGTGCTAAAGGCGGGAGGCAGCAGCAACGGCCCCGCTACCACATCACCCAGCCTCCGGAATTGATATCCTGCCCGGACATGTTGGCGGCATCATCTGACGCCAGGAAGACCGCGATTCCGGCCGCGTCCTCTGAACCGGATCCCTTCTCGACGAAACCCTCGTCTGCGCACCAGCGCCCCGCAATTACTGCCTTCGGTCCTCGTTCACGGTAGCGGCGCCGCGCGCCCTCCTCGTCAAACTCTGCACCGCGGTACGCCGCGCGCGCCCGTTCCAACTCCATCGTGCGCTCCTCGTGCGTGCCTGGACAGATCGCGTTGACGGTTATGTTGTAGCGGCCCACGTCCGCCGCCAGCGTGCGGGTGAAACCGATCACGCCCATCTTCGACGTGGCATAGGGCGTGCGGTGCGAGAGCGGCTGTTTGCCGGTGCCCGAGCTGAAGTTGATCACCCGGCCATACTGTTTGCGTATCATCTCCGGCAGCGCGTACTTGCAGCACAGGAACATCGAGTCGAGATTGACCGTGAGTGTGGTGCGCCATGACGCCAGGCTCATTGTCCAGACGTCTTCGGTCGGGCCGGCAATCCCCACGACATTGACCAGTATGTCGACAGTCCCGAAGCAGGAAAGCGTGTCCTCCACCATCCGGCTGACATCATCTTCCTGCGACACGTCGGTCCGGAGGCATAGTGCCTGTCCTCCGTGCGCGCGAATGCGGTTGCCGACCCGCTCTTCCAGCTGTTCGGCCGCAATAACGTCGCACAACGCGACCGCGGCTCCCTCCGCAGCAAATCGCAGCGCGACCGCCTCGCCGTGCCCGCGCCCGGCGCCCGTTACAATCGCCACCTTCCCGTCAAGCCTGCCCATCGTCAGCATCCCTCTGTTTCAAACGGCCTCTTCTGTCTCAGTGCCGCTGCGACATCCCTCTAGGTGTGCCTCTTCAGGGCCGCCTCATCCAACTCCACGCCAAGGCCCGGCCCGGTGGGCGGGATGACGAAGCCTTTCTCAAAGCGGATCGGCTCCGTGAAGATCTCCTGGTGCAGGCCTGTACCGTTGTACTCCTGGATCAGAAAATTGGGCGAGCAGGTATCCAGCTGAATGGCTGCCGCCGCGGCCACCGGCCCGCAGTACATGTGCGGCGCGATCATGGCGTAGTGCGCTTCGGCCATACCTGCGATCTTCTTTGACTCCAGGATTCCGCCGCACTGCCCCACATCCAGCTGCAGAATCTGCGCTGCCTGTTTCTTAAGCAGCTCGGCAAACTCGAACTTCGTTACCAGCCGTTCGCCGGTGGCGATCGGTATGGTCGTGTGCGCGGCCACGCGCGCCATCTCGTCGATGTTTTCGGGCGGTACAGGCTCCTCGAACCAAAAGGGGTCGAACTCCTCCAGCACCTTGGCGACCCGGATCGCGCCCGCAGTGCTGAACTGCCCGTGCGTGCCAATGCCGACTTCCAGCTCGTCGCCGACCGCGTCGCGGATGCACTGAAAGATCTTTGCTACGTGGCGGATCGTCTTCAGCGAATAGTCGCTCGGGTTTGGGAAAATCGGCTGAAACGGATCGAACTTGCAGGCCGTGTTTCCCTCTTCAACCAGCTTCGCCGCAATCTCCCCCGCCTTTTCCGGTTGCTCCCAGATCCCCTCGGACGGCATATAGGCGTAGGCGCGCAGCTTGTCGTGGCAGCGCCCGCCCAAGAGGTTGTAGATTGGCTGCCCGGTCGCTTTGCCGACGATGTCCCAGCAGGCCATCTCGATCGCGCTCAGCGCCGGCGTCATGTCCAGCCCCGGGTGGCGGTAGTCGTGGCGCGATGCAAAGATGGTCTGCCATAGCTTCTCAATCTCAAACGGACTGGCGCCTATTACGAACTGCTCGCCCAGGTCCTTGATGAGCCTGACCTGCGCGTCCAGATTCCTGGCGTTGCCCGAAGGCCGCTCTCCCAGCCCCGTGATGCCCTCATCGGTGATCAGCTTCACGAACAGCCATAAGCTGCCGCCGCGATAAGGCGGGACATTGTTGACGATAATCGTTTCGACTTCCTTGATTTTCATGCTTTTTCTCGCCCATTTGGCCCGCCGCCATCGCAATGGCGGTCCGGTTTACATCCCTTCGATTGCACTCGCTGGAATCGCTGACACTTGCGGGAAAGGTCGTTCAGGAACCCAAATATACAGGAGCGGCCCGGTCGTGTCAATCGGGAGATTTGGGCTGCGAGGGTTGCCGCGCGCCTACCCCCCTTGCGTTCCGGACAAGATTGGGAGGAAGCGGTATCCATCAGCTTCGGAATGGCCCTTAGACAAACTTCTGGCGCTGTGCTAGCGTAACCCCATCTCGACTGCAAACCACCTGGAGCGGGAACTGCCATGCTTGACCCAAACACCGTTCACGTCCATCTCCACCCCGATATGCACACGCCCGACTGGGACCCACGTTTCATGCGCGAGGCCGATGCAGAGCAGATCGCGGAGCTTGCCGCCCGCGCCGGCGGCACCGTCTTCTGGGCCTTCGCCAAATGCGTGCACGGCAGCGCCTATTACCCGACGCGTGCCGGGCACCAGCATGAGACTCTTGCCGGTCGCGACCTCCTTGCGGAAGTCATCGCCGCTCTGCGGGCCAGGGAGATCGCAAGCGTCATCTACTACTGCACCTGTAACGACACCTGGGCCGCGGACCGGAATCCCGACTGGAGCCAGCGCAACAGCGAAGGCGCGGCCCTACCCGAAGTGAGCATCAGCGACTTTCCTTGGACCTGCCTGAACTCGCCTTACCGGCAGCGTGTCCTCGGGCAGCTGCAGGAGCTGGCGGAGGGCTACGACGACGCCGTCGGCATCTTCCTCGACCGCGTCGACTGGGGCCCGGGGGGCTGCTACTGCGACTACTGTCAGCGCGCCTTCAGAATCAAGACCGGCCATCCGCTGCCTACGCGAGAACAGTGGCAGACTCGCCTGGGTCGCACCTTTATGCAGTGGCGGAGTCGCGTCCTCCACGAATTCTTGCGCGAGGCGCAGGCGCTGGTCAAGGCGTCGCAGCCTGATTGGGCCTTCAGCCACAACGTCTATCCAGAGACGCGTGAGATCGAATGGGTGGGTCAGTGGCCCGAGCGCGACGTGCCGATTGACGACGAGGTCCTGGTCGAGGCCTTTGGAGACTACACTTTCGAATGGATGCGAAACGCCACCTACGCCCGCGCCCTGACCTCGCGACGGCCAATCATCTCGTTCGGGCGCTTCGTCGGCCCTATGTGGGACTGGACGACCAAGCCCCGGGCCCATCTGATGGCGCAATGTCTTACGCCGCTCGCCAACGGCTGCGACCCGATGATGATCGATTCCTTCTATCCCGACGGCAGTCTCGATCCTGCCGCTTACGCCGACATGGCGCCGGTCTCAGCGGCCGTCCGCGCCCGCTCTCCCTGGTGCGTTGAAGCCGACCCCCTCCGTTATGCCGCCGTACACCTTTCCTTGCCCACACGCCTCTACTACGCCGACGACCGTCCCGCGGCATACCTGCATGACTTCAACGGCGCCTTCAAGGCGCTGGCAGACGGCCACCTTCTCACTGACATCGCGCTGGGAAGGGACTTGACGGCGGACAGACTGGGCGACTACCGCGTTCTTGTCCTGCCGAATGCCGCCTGTCTCAGCGACGACCAGGTCGAAGCAATCGCCCAATATGTTGAGCGCGGCGGCGGCCTAGTGGCAACCCACTCGACTTCCCTCTACGACGAACAGGGCAACCGCCGCGGCGATTTCGGCCTGCGCGAAGTGTTCGGCGTCTCCTACAGGGAAGCCTTAAACTTCAACACATCATTTCTGCAGCTTGGGCAGGGAAGCGTGGTTGGAGAGGGCCTGCCGTCAGGTACGCCTCTTTCGCTGGCGACGGCCCAATGGAAGGTAGAGGCCCGGGGCGGAACAGAAACTGCCGCCAGTGTGGTCCTTCCCCTGATCGACTACAGCATCGCGCCGCGCCGTATTACTTGGGGCGATCCGCCGCCGGAGATGCCGACCAGCCATCCGGCAGTGACTACCAGGCAGCATGGCAAAGGGCGCGTTGTCTACTTCGCCGGCCTGCCCGAACGCGCATACTTCCAGCGGCACTACATCCACTGCCGCCATCTCCTGCTCAACGCCGTACGCTGGGCAGCCGCGGCAGGGCCTCCGGTTGCGCTGGTCGGCAGCGCCGGCCTGAAGTTGACCGCTTTTCAACAGAGGTTTGCCGCGCCGGGAATCCCGGCCGGCCGCCAGGAGAAGGCTGGCTCAAGGCTGGTCGTGCATATTGTCAACCTGCAGGCGGTGCCCGGCCACGATGTCAGGCACGGCCGGATAGAAGGCGCGGGGCAGCTAAACTGGGCCAATCCCATCGAAGAGATCACGCCAGCACACGATCTCATGCTTCGGATCGCCGCGCCCAGCAAACCCAATATACGCGTTTACACGGCGCCGGATGGCGAAGAGCTGGATTTCGAAGTTGAAGACGGGGAAATACGGGTCAGAATACCGACCGTGCACTATCACACGATGGTCGTTTTCGAGTGAGATGTAAAAGGTAGTAAGTGGACCCGAAGAGGGAATTGGCTGCCTTCCTCGGTCCCGCTTCCTACATCTTCGGTTGTTTCGTCCTCTTCTTCTTCGACAACAGGCAGTTGCTCCAGTGAACCGGCAACGGTTACAAAGAGAGCCGATACCCAGCCATGGCCGCTGGGCAGATCGGCGATCGCGACCTGGACCCAGTCACTCGCCTCTGTTCGTCCGATCGCGTTGAACTCTACGCCGGCCACTGCCCTGGCTACAATGTCGTAGTCGGTGCCCGGCCCGGCGCGCACATTGAGGCGAACGCCGCCTGTATTGACGGTCACGACAACCTTTTCGAGGACTTCCTCAGTCGTCGGGTCCGACAGGAACTCCATTACCGGCAACGTGTCCGCGCCTACGACAAGAAGCTCGTCGGCCGATACCCAGCCATGAACGCCGTCGTCATCAAAGACGAAGAACCATTCGCTCTCTTCCGTGCGATACGCCGCGGTCAGGCGCTTGCCGGCTTCGAAATGGGCAACAAAAGCGCCGTCATCATTTTGCCACAGGTTTGCCCCATCGATGCGCGCCAGAGCCAGCGCCGTGGGACCTTCCGGCGGCACAAACGGTGTCGCAGTAGGCTCCATCATCTCCGCCTCTGCTGTCGCCTCCGGGGTCGCTTCAACCGCGGGCTCAGGCGTGCCCGTTTCGGTCATCACCTCACCAGCTGCCTCGGGCGTCACGCCCCCGGTCGCTTCCGGTGTCATAGCTGCCATCGTCCCGTCTGGCGTTCCGGTCGCGGTCGGTGTGGCATTTGCCTCGTCTGGTGGCTCTGGCTCCACAGTGGCAGTCGATGTCGCAGTCGCGGCGGGCAATGGCGTTGGGCTACTCTCCACAGTCGGCTCGGATGTCGCCGTGGGCGTCGGCGTAGGTTGCTCGATTGGCAGGCGGCTCAGCCCGGCAGCCAGCAATGTTCTCACTTCAACCCAGCCTACGGACTCATCCCGCGTTGCAACAAGCACCCACTTCAGGTCGCGAGACCGCAAGCGCGCGGTTACCAGTGTGCCGCCAACCAAGCTCTGAAACGGTTCGCCGTCGGGACGGTCATGGAGCTGCGTGCCCTGGTTTCGGACGACCGCCAGCACCGTCGGCGTGTTTGAAGTCGTCTGCGACAACGAATCCCTCGCATCGCTGCCGAAAACCGTCCCGGGCAGAATCAACGCGACGCAGAGAAGCAACGCGAAGCATACAGCGGTTCGAATCTTCATCGCCTACTCTCCATCGCATGATAACGGGGCGTCATCAATTGCTCCCCACCTGGGACGGAAGCCCCAGCCGGTCCAGCGAAATTCCGACAGCAGGAGAAACGTCCTGTCAATCCAGGGCCATCCATTTTCTTGCCAGAGAGTCTACCCGGTACTTGGAAGAGAATTCAAGGAGTCTGCCTGCTCTTTCACCGCCGGCGGCGCTGGCCGGCTGGAGCCATGCAGGGCGTGCCCAAGGCGCGAAAATATCTGCACTATTCAAATGTCGCCGAAACGAAGATTCCCGGATTGAACTGCGCCGTGCCTTCTTCCGGCAGGCGAATCGTTACCGGAAAGGTTGAGTTGCCCTTGCCTGGAACACTGATAGGCGAGATGCTGAAAATAGTCGACATGACCGAGATCTCGTCGCTGCCGAATCGTGTGATTCGCACGGGATCGCCCACCGACATCGTCAACACCTGGTCCTGTGGAATCCCCACGACAAGCTCCAGAGCATTCGCGTCTCCGATCTCGGCCACAGTTGAAGACCCGCCAACCACCTGCCCTTCTTCGACATCGAGCATCAGCACTATGCCCGTAAACGGCGCACGCACCTGCGCCCTGTCGAGTCGCTGCTGCGCTTCCTCCAGGTCAATCAGCGCCTGGCTCACGCGCAACTCGGCCGACCTCCGGCTTCGCGTCAACTCCTTGATCCGTTCCACCGTGGCCTCTGCGGATCTGACCTGCGCCCTTCCCACCGCCATATTGACTTCCGACACGCCTCTTTCCAGTTCATTCAGTGCGTGCTGGGCCAGCTGGGCGGCCGCCAATGCGCCCTGGACTTCGGATGTGCGCGGGGGCTGGGTCGCTTCCACGAAAGCAGCCTGCGCTACATTCAGATCGATTGTGGCGCGATGCAAGTTGGCCGCCTGCGGGGAAGCGCCCGCGTCCCCCCGCCAGGAGATCTCGTTGTAGGCCCGCTGCGCCAGAGTCACGGCAAGTTCGGCCCGCTCCACGTTTGCATGCAGCTGTTGCAGCCTCGCGTCCGACGGACCGGCCAGGATCTCATTGTAGCGGGCCCAGGCAGCGTTTGCCTGAGATTGCAGGGCTGCGACCTCCTCTTCCGTGCCTCCCCCCGCCTCCAGTTTGGCCAGGTTCGACCGCGCCAGCTCCAGGTTGGCTACGGCTACGGCCAACTCGGTCTCCGAAGACTGCTCATTGATCTCCAGCAAAGCCACACGCGCCAACTCCAGTGCGATTTCCGCCCGCTGCATGCTCCAGTCCAGTGGTGTCGTATCCAGCCGCATCAACTGCTGGCCTTCCCGAACCAGATCGCCTACCTCGACCAGGACTTCCAAGACTTCGCCGCTCACGCCCGAGGCCAGCGCCCGCGATCTACTCACCTCCAAGGATCCGAAATAGGTGGGAGTCGCCAGTTGGGCCTCCGCAGATTCCGCTTGCGAGACCGTGGCCGGCGCCAGCAAGTCGCCGAATCCGCCGCCGCGGGTCAGAGCGACGGCAAGCGCGATCAATACAATTAAGAATAGGCCGGGGAGAATCCGACTTAATGTTCGTATCATTTTAGCCTCCTTCGAAGGGTCGATGCCTTCGAAGCCTCGAAGTCTCTTGGCTGTGGGGAAACAGAGACGGAACTGCAGAACGCCGCGCGGCACCGTCCGGCGGTTTTCCAACGAGGACCGCCCGGATCGGGGCTATCATCGAGACGCAGACAGTATACCAATCGAGTCCTAGCGATGCAAAGGCGGTCCAAACTCTACCGAAAAAGGGAATGATCCTTTGGGGCGTGCCTGCGCATCTAGCCGATGCGCCGGGACCGGTCCCCGGCGTGCGTAGCGTAGACCGAAACGGGCATTCCAACTCTCCTGGCTGAGGACCGCGCTCATTTCCGCCGTCTAACGGGAAAGGCGACCATAAGAGCTGAGGACAGCAGACTTGCAATTGCAGCCGATTGTCCGCGTCAGCTGTCTCCATGCTTCGCTGCGCGGGCCACGGCACTCTCTCTGCCCTCGCTTCCACGGAATTCTCAACCGGACAGCCGTTCCAGCGACTCCTGCACCGTTGGCCTTCCGCCCGCGGCCACGTCGTCGCGCCGCCGTTCGTGAAACAGCGTTAGGATTCCGTTTGACTTTGCCAGCCCGCTGATCTCGGCACAGTAAGCGTCCAGATTCTCTCCCGGCAGCGCCCACAGAGCCATCTCGTCCGAGAGCGCGTCCAAATAGGCCCGCGCCCCGCAGCAGCCCAGGCTCATCGCAGCACGTCCACCGTTCGTCACCTGCGGGACGACGGCGCAGGCAGGACGCCTTCATCGACCCGAGTCGCCGCCTCCGTCAAGATCAGGCTTTGCTGCGCGTGCGTAAAGATCAGTACCACGTCAGCAGCAACCGGAATGTCCGCCAGAGGACCGTAGACCGCGTGTCGGACGGCCTGCTCGATCACCGGGATCGCGGCAACTTCCTCCGCACGCACATAGTCAAGTCCCTGCATCGCTTCCAGCGCTGCTTGTAGTTCTGACGGCTGTGATTCGGACGCGCCCGCCAGGTTGTGGGTGTGCACGCCGATGGCGCAGAGCTCATGGTCCTTGGCGCTTGTCGAAAAGACGCGGCGCGCCGCCTCCTGCCAGAAGGAACAGCCCGCCGGAGCCACATCTTCGTAGGATGGAACGCCTTCAGGCGCCTCATCGACGAAGGCGACCCCTACAGGCGGCATCGAGAGTTGCAGAGAATCGGTCAGTTGCGTGGCCTGCGCACTGTATGGACTCATGTGAATCGTCTCCTTAACCTTGGTCAACCGGAAAAAGACTTATGAAGATTGATCCATGCCGGCTTCGGCACGAATCCCAGTTTGCGGTTCAAAGCAAGCATCGAACTGTTTTCTTCGTTTCTGGCCCTGATAGTTTTGGCCCCGGCCGCCTGCGCGTAGCGAACTGTATGCAACTTGAGTGAAAGTCCCAGTTTTCGCCTCCGGTGGCTGCGCACGACGCCGGTTAGACCTGTGTCCAGATTCTTGCCAGCTTCGTCATTTCGCCACAGATTGCTCAAGCCCAGGAACGAGCCGTCTTCGGCAAGGGCGACGAAGAAGGCCTCTTCTACCAGCGCCGAGTCCTGCAGGATCATCTCCTCGAACTCCGCCAGCGTCGGCTTCGTCGGCGGGTCCGGCGCGGGCACGTCGAGGAGGAGCGCATGGCGCAGGTCGCGCAGCTTTCGCTTCCAGTCACAGACTTCTTCCTTGATTTGACGCAGCGTGAGAATCCTAATTCCGGCCTTTTCGGTCTCTTCGGGGTACGGTGCATGTCTGGACGCGTCGAACTCCGCCAGCCGCAGCTCCGACGAAGGCCAGCGCATCACCTCGCGGAAGCCTTCGTGCTTGAGGAAGCGCATTCGCGCCCCGTCCTCCTCGCTCGCGCCGCAGCTTAAGCAGTCCACACATTCGCCGCGCCGGTTCAGGAAGCCCAAAAGGGCAGCATACAGTCCGGGCAAAACACGCTCTGTCGCGTGACCGGGGTCGATGCTGAAATGTAGGTGAACTGTGCCCGCCTTGAACTGCCAGTAGGCCTCGAAGCAGACGCCCTCGGCGACGTACTCGCCTTCGTCCTCGGTCGCGATAAAGCGCTTAAAGAGTCTGCTCCGCGGCCAGCCAGCGTCCTCTTTCTTCAGTTCGGCGGCTGTCTCCTTCCGTCCATCCGGCGAGACGACCCGGTGGAGCGACGCGAGCGCTTGGTATTCCTCCGCAGTTGGCTTGAACTCGTGGAAATTGTACATGCGACTGTTCAGCTCCGCAGTGATGGCATCGAAACTGCGCTATTGCGCCGTTCTTGCATGTCGGTCTCAATCGATTTCGGATAGCGGTCGGGCAGATGGGAGACCTCGCTCAATCTCTGCAACGCGTCGGCAGGAAGGGTCCAACCGCCGGCGCCCACATTGTCGCGCAGCTGCTCCTGCGTGCGCGCCCCCACGATCGCGCTCGTGATCGCCGGCTGGTCCAGCGTCCAGCGGACCGCTACCTGGGCCGGGCTTCGCCCCAGCTCAGCCGCCACCTCCAGCAGCACAGCCAGCGTCCGGTCGGCATTGGCCGCGAAGTTCCGGTCGGGATAGGCCCAACCCTCCTCCGAACGGGTGCCCGGCGCCGTCCGCTGCCCCGGCCTATACTTGCCCGTCAGAAATCCGCCGCCGAGCGGACTCCACACGACCACACCGACTCCCTTCAGCTCGCAGACGGGAATGATCTCCTGCTCGATGTCGCGCACAACCAGGCTGTACTGCGGTTGATACGCGGCGAACCGCTCCCAACCATTGTGGTCGCTCAGCCACATCGCCTCCATCAACCTCCAAGCCTCGAAATTGCTGCAAGCCGTGTATCGCACCTTGCCCTGCCGCACCAGGTCGTCCAGCGCGCGCAGCGTCTCGTCCAGCGGTGTCTGCGCATCCACATGATGGATATAGTAAACGTCTATATATTCCATTTGCAGTCGGCGCAAGCTGTCCTCCACCGCCTGCATCAGATGAAACCGGCTCGTTCCCGAGCTGTTCACGTCGCTGCCAGTCGGGTTGAAGAATTTGGTTGCAACCACCGCGTTTCGCCGCCGCCCCTGCAGCGCCTTGCCCAGTATCGTTTCCGACGCGCTTTCCGCGTAAGAGTTGGCCGTATCGAAAAAATTGATCCCTGCGTCAAACGCCAGGTCCACGATGCGTTGCGCCTCTGACTCGTCGCTATCGCGGCCAAAGGTCATCGTCCCCAGCGAAATCTCCGAGACCTTCAGTCCCGTGCGCCCCAGTCGGCGGTAGTCCATGCCCTTCTCCTTGCCCCGCTCAAACGGTCTCCATCTACCGTGCAGACGGAATGCACACCAGCATTTGACGGCAGAATCTTTACTCTAGGGGCCTGCCTGCTCAGTTGCAGCCCTTTTCCGGACCGTTGCTACTTCCGGACCGCGGCCACTGGCGGACCGTTGCCAATGTTGTACAGTCCCTGCTCTCGGCATGTGATTTCGTCCTGCAGCCGGCGCATCTTCAGTACAAACGAGTCTTCGTTCAATGACACGTCCGCGTAGAGGATTGCTTCGCCCTTGCCAACATCCCGTTTCAGCGTCGCCCCGTCCGCGAGTCCGAGGGGAAGGAGACCGTCCCGCCCGGCGATGCCGGCCTTCTCACACTGGCCGACAACAGTGTAGCCGCCACCGCCGTCCAGGACCTCGCCCCGCCGCAGGTCCCGTTTGGCCACTGCGATGCACTCCGCCGTCGGCGTCGCCGCACATGAGCCATTGGCGGCGTTGAACAGGACGGCGCGCGCGATGCTGAGAGGTGCGGGGACCGCAACCAGGTGGTAGGGCCGGTAGAGCAGGAAATTCTTTCCCTCGCCGCCTACGTGGCAACCGTGATAGGCCAGATCCTCCTGCGTGAAAGGATGCTCCGACCGCACCACGGCAAAGACGCCCATTCGGATCGGGTTGGGCAGCATCGTTTCGCCATCATCCGCCACCGAGTTTGCCAGCTCGACCACGCCGTGGCGGGTGAGCAGCCCTCCCTCCTCCCGCAAGCTGAACTGCTGCGGGATCTCCTCCAGGTTTACCGAGGGCTCGTGCATGCCGCGCACGTCCGGCTCCAGCCCGGCCGCATTTGCCAGGGCCGTCATCTCAACCTGCGCCTTGGTTCCGTCGCGGAACGAGTTGAACATCTTCAAATTGATTGTGCGCCGCTCGATGTGCTCCGGCGAGAAGCCGAATCGCGCCGCGGCCGTTTCCGGCGTGCCTTCGAAATCGTCGGCGTAAAAGATTGTGCCCCGGCCCGCGGCCACGATCTCCAGACCAAGGCTGCGGGCCCACTCGACGATGTTCCACGTCACTGCAGGCTGGTCCCCGTCCACCATCGTGTAGACAACGCCGGCAGCATCGGCCGTACGTCGCAGGAAGGGGCCCACCGTAACGTCCGCTTCCACATTTACCATAACCACGTGCTTGCCGTTGCTCAGCGCGTGGAAGCCGTGCCGCGCGCCCACGTCCGGCAGTCCAGTCGACTCGACAACAACGTCAATCGACTCGCAGTCCCCCAGGGCCAGCCCGTCCTCAACGATTACAGGCTTGCCGGCCCGGACGGCATCCTCCAGCTCAGCGCCGGTTTCGGCGGTCCGAATCTCCTCAGCCGGCACACCGCTCGACTCGTAGGCGTAACGCGCGTTGTGCGCCTTGATATCCGCGATCGCGGCAACGACCATGCCTTTCATCTGCGAAATCTGCGCGACCAGGCCTGCCCCGAACTTTCCGGTGCCGACGATGCCCACGCGAATTGGATTGCGGTCAGACGCTCGCTGGGCCAGAAGTTGCGCTATCAAAGGGTCCTCCTTGTCAGTCCGTACTCTCTGCGTCAGGCTCCGGTCTGTAGGCCAGCTCCAGCGCCCTTTCCGATACCTCCAGATAGGTACGGGCCAGCCTTTCGTAGACTTCCATGCCGTCCTGTGGGAACGGCGGCGGACCGAGTCGCCGTAAGAGCGCCAGGCGGATCAGCGGTGGGTTGATGTTGTAGTGTAAAGCCCCCAGGTCTTGCTGTGTGCCCTCCGGACCTGCCAACCGGCGCTTGCCCCAGAAACTGTCGATCTGGACGGCCAGAGGCGGCTCTTCCCTCTGTGCGGATGCTGGCGCCCCGTCCCCGTGCATTGACTCGACGCCGGCCACGGCCGCCCCCGGCGGCGCTGTCGAAATTGCTCTCCCCGCGTCGGCTCGCCCCGAATCGCCGTCGCTGCGCCGCCGCCGCAACCCTGCCAGGATCTGCTGACGGTCCTGGCCGCGCAGCCGCAGCAGCAGCCAGGGGTCTTCGGTGATCATGCGCCCGAACAGGTGGAGGGCGACCAATATATGTCTGCATGATCTCTCTTCGCCGCTGCAGCCGCTGCAGACCGCCATGATCTCTCCGGGACCGGGCGCCGACGGCAACAGCTCCACCCCGGCCCTGTCGAAAACAGTATCCATGACCGAGCGAACTGTCTCCCCCTCTGTCCCGCCGGCAAGGAGCTGGGCAGCAAGCAGCGCCTCACCTGCCAGCGCGTCCAAGACGGCAGCCCAAGCTTCAACGTGCAGCGGCACAATCTCGATCTCCACGAGGGAAGTGCCCCGGTCGATCTCCTCCAGCTCCGCCACAACGCGGCCCACCTGAACGTCGACCGACGCCACGCTCATTCGACGCGCGAGCGATTGCCCCCTACGCAAGTCATAGCCCACGCCGCCCAGGAAGGCGTACCAGCGTTCAGACCAAGAACCTGCCCCGCCTTTAGACCCGCCCTTTGATTGGTCCACGCGTTGCCCTATACTTTGCCGGCCGTTTAGCCGCTGTTCCGCAATTCAATCAGCCTGCGCAGCCCCTCGGTATCCAGGTCCGCCAGCCAGTCCTCACCGCTGTTTACGATTGATTCCGCCAGGTTCTGCTTGCTTTCGATCATCTTGTGGATCTGCTCTTCCAGCGTGCCGGCCACCACAAATTTGTACACTTGAACAGACCGCTTCTGGCCGATGCGAAACGCCCGGTCCGTTGCCTGGTTCTCCACCGCCGGATTCCACCAGCGGTCGAAGTGGAAGACATGATTCGCCCTGGTCAGATTCACGCCCACGCCCCCGGCACGCAGACTGAGGACAAAGATCGGGGCGCCCGCCCTGTCTTCCTGGAACGAACGCACCATCTGCTCCCGTTTCGAGGCCGGCGTGCCGCCGTGAAGGAAGAGCGCCTCGCGCCCCAGCGTCTTCATCAGATGCCCGCGCAACAAATGTCCCATCTCAACAAACTGCGTGAATATCAGCGCCCGGTCGCCGATGCTTAGCGCCTCATCAAGCATTTCGGTCAGCCGGCTCAGCTTGCCGCTGCGGTCCTCCAGAGGCTCCTGCTCGCCCAGGTAGTGCGCGGGATGGTTTGTGACCTGCTTCAGCTTGAGCAGCAGGCTCAATACCAGGCCCCTTCGCTGGACGCCCTCGCTGGCCTCTACCCGCGCCATCGTCTCCTCGATCACCCGCGTGTACAGCGCCTCCTGCTCCTGCGTCAGCGAGCAGAAGACGACCATCTCATTCTTCTCGGGCAGGTCGGAAATGATCGATGGGTCCGTCTTCAGACGCCGCAGCAGGAATGGCTGGGCCAGGCGTCGCAGCTCCGCCGCGGCCAGGTCATCATTGTAGCGCTCAATCGGCAGTACAAACTGCTGGCGAAAATGTTCCCGTTTTCCCAGGTAGCCGGGATTAAGAAACTCCATGATGCTCCACAGTTCCAGCAAGCGGTTCTCCACCGGCGTGCCCGTCAATGCAATGCGGAACGGCTGAACGCGCCCCGGATCCAGCAATTCACGCGACTGGCCGGTCAGACGCCGTACCGCCTGGGTCTGCTTTGCCGCCGGATTCTTGATATTCTGTGCCTCGTCCAGGATCAGATCGCTCCACTCCTGGGCCGCCAGCATCTCTATATCCCGGCGCGCAATGCCAAAACTCGTGATCACTAAGTCCTGCTGCGGCAACGCGGCGCGGAAATCGTCGCCCGTCAGCCTGCCGCTGCCATGGTGCAGGAGGAGCCGCAGCTCAGGCGCGAATCGCTCAATCTCGTGCCGCCAGTTGGCCACAACACTTGTCGGACAGATGAGAAGCGCCGGCAGGTGCCGCGTCTCTTCCTCCTCGCCCGAGTCTCTCCCGTCCCGCTGTTGACGCGAACGGAGCAGCAGAGCAATCGCCTGGATCGTTTTTCCCAGGCCCATATCGTCTGCGAGGCAGGCCCCCAGCCCGAGCCAACGCAAAAAGCAGAGCCAGCCCACGCCCCTCCGCTGGTAGGGCCGCAAGGTGCCTACAAAGCCTTCGGGTTCATAGACCTCTTCAATCTGTTCCAGCCCCCGCAGCCGTTCGAGGGCCGTTTCCAGCCAGCCATCCGCAACCACTGCGTCCAGCGGAAGTTCCGGCCCGGGCATTCCTCCGGGAATCTCCCATCCATCCGTCGAACCGAACAGAAGCCCGGCCGTTCGGGCAGCAGGCCCCGTTGGACCGATTGACGATCCGCTCGTCCGCTTGTTGCCGGAGCGGTCCGCCGGGCCGGTCCCTTCCTCTCCATCCTGTTCCTCGCCGACGCCCCTCGCGTAAGCCTGCGCCATCCCCACCGCTTGCAGCAAAGACATCTGTCCTTCGGTCTGGCTGGCGTCGATGAACCTACGGGCGGCCTCAACCTGGCCTGGCTCCAGCTCCAGCCATTCGTCGCCGACCCGGACCAGCGGCGAACCCAGCTCGGCCAGGCTGTCGAACTCCTCTCTGCTCAGCGTCCTCTCGCCTAGCGTCAGCTCCCACCTGAATCGAATCAGTCGGTTTAAGTCCAGTGCGCCGTCGCTCGCCGGCAGCCCCGGGTCGCCGGCCGGTAGCCTCCCTTCACGGCCTGGGCCCCAGGATCCGTCGATCAGGCCTTCATCTTGGGCGCCTCCCAGCCGCAGCCGCAATCCTAAACGGGACCGGCTGCGCGCAGCCCACCATTCCGGCATAATGACGCTGAAGCCGCTGCTCTCCAGAAGCGGGCCAATCTCTTTCAGAAACAGGTAGGCGTCTTCAAGAGACAGGACAGCACGCTCCGGGCGCGGTGTCCGCAGGCTCTCACGTATCGGCGTGAACAGCCGACTGGCAATGCCCAGGCCTGTGAGCAACCGCTCCTGCGGCTGGTCAAAACGCCGTCCGTTGATGCGAATGCTCTGTCCGTTCTCGTTCCACACCTTGTGCGCCGGGATGAGGAGTTCAGGATCATCTCTGTCCTGCAGAAAATAGTTGAGATGCCAATTCGCAATCGACGCCTGCCCTACCTCACCGGCCCAGCTACTGCCGTCGTCCTGCATCCGGTCAATGCCGTCAGGCTGCAGTTCCAAAGCAAATGCCACCTGGAAATTGGAATCCGCCACAGAAGTGTGCAGCTGCTCCATCCATTCTATCCACTGCTGATAGAGCTGGTGGGCAGGTTGCGGAGGCAGCTGCAGCGTATGGGGCTCTCCGGACAGGCCCTCCACCCAGAGCGAGGCGGGTGAATGGCCGGCCGGCCGGGCCCCGCCTTCGCGAACGCCTTCCGCGGAAGCAAAGAGGCCGTTTCCCTCTGGTGGCTCGATCTTCGGTGTCCACTCGCGAATCGCCCCGTTCATCAGCGCGGCAATAAACTCTTCCAACAGGCCGCCGGAAGAGGGAGCTTCCTCCAGTGACTCCAGCTCATACGCCCGACAGATTGGCGGCATCGCAGCTACAAGAAATTCAAGCCGTTCCCGCAAGCTGCCCTCCATCATGAACGGCTGCCACGCCGCCCGGAAACGGCCGCTCTGGTCCGGAATCAGGCCCGGCAAGAAATGCTGGCCCGCAAGAAGCTCCAAGACAAACTTCGCCGCATGACTCCAGAAGAGCAGGTCGTTGCCCTGCCGCGCGTGTCGAAACAGCGCAGTGGAGGAGGGTATCTCAATCAGCCGCTGGTTCGTAAAGCGGCTCAGAAAGGCCAGCGCATGAAAGGGGTCAAGCGTCATGCCGGTCACTTGCCAGCGCTGCAAACTGTCAGCGCCCGCCTCTCCCGACAGCGCGTTGACCCCCAGCTGATAGGTGCCCAGGCGCGTCTGCGGCTGGCCGTTCCGGCTCGGCAGCCAGACCGTCGCGGTCGCCGGGTTTCCGAGTAGAATGGTCAGCTCGCTGGCAGTCGCCAGCTGACGCATCATCTGGCGCAATGTACCTACCTGAAGCTGCTCAGGGTGGGAGGGAATCTTCCCCCTGGGTTTGTCCCCCACCGTCCGAGAGTCTCGCCTGCCATTCGATCCAGCTGCCGGTCCATTGCCTGCCGCCCGCTCTGCCGGCACGCCCTCCGGCGCCGTTCCGTTCCCGTCCGCCCCGGGTTGAGGCTGGCTGCTCTCCCCGTCGTGGTTCTCGGCCCAGAGAAACAGACGTCCGCAACTCTCGGACATCCCCGTCCCGGGCGCGTCGGGACGGTCGACCGGGCCTCGGCCGGTCGCAGCCTGAATCCCTGCCCGGACTGCCGCCCCGGGATTGGGCGAACGAAGCTCACTTGAATTGGGATCTGGTTGGCCGGCCGCTGGGGTCAACTGTACAGGGCCGTTTCTATCCTGCTCTTGGCCGCCTGACGATCGTCTTACGGAACTGATCCATGCAGCGTGAAGCGTTAAAGGCATAACCTACATTGTAACCTGATGCCGCCAAATCCGCCCAAATCCATCCCCAGGCGGGCGCCTCCAGTTCTTCGAGGCCGTAGCGGAAGGTAGCAGTCAGTGGCTGTAAACCGAGACATTTCAGCGCACGCCCGCGCCCTAGAATAGCCCTGTAACCTGCCCGGTCTCAAGGTCGATGTCCACGTTTTGAGCCGCAGGCGCGCTGCCCAGGCCCGGCATCGTTCGCATCTCGCCCAACAGCGGATACACGAATCCCGCGCCGACGCTCGCCCGCACTTCGCGGACCGGCACAGTGAACCCGCTCGGCGCGCCCTTGCGCTTGGGATCGTGACTCAGGCTCAAATGTGTCTTCGCCATACATATCGGCAAACTGCCGAAACCGCTCGCTTCGTATTGACGGATCTGCCGGTTCGCCAGCGGCGTGTATTCAACGCCATCCGCGCCGTAGATCGTCGTCGCGATCTTCTCAATCTTCTCCTTCAAGGGCTGTTCCAGCCCGTACAGGAAGCGGAAGTCGGTCGGCTCTTCCGCGGCCGCAACCACCGCTCGCGCCAGATCCCTGGCCCCCGCGCCGCCCTCCGCCCAGTGGTTCGACACGGCCCAGCGCGCGCCCTCCTCTTCGGCCACACGCCCTATGACTTGGATCTCGCTTTCAAAGTCGGTCGCGAACTGGTTGACGCATACGACCGGGCTGACGCCGTGCGCCCGCACATTCTGAATCTGCTTTCGCAGGTTGGCCGCACCCTCTTCAACGTCTTCCGGGTTCTCTTCCAGCATCTCCGGCGGCAGCGGCCTGCCCGGCACCACCCGGTACCTGCCGGTGTGCGACTTCAGTGCACGCACCGTGGCCACCAGCACCGCCGCGTCCGGCCGCAAACCGCTGTAACGACACTTGATATTGAAAAACTTCTCAGCGCCAATGTCGGCGCCGAAGCCCGCTTCGGTAATCACAAAGTCTGCCGTCTTGACGCCGATCAGATCGGCCAGGACCGAACTGTTCCCGTGGGCGATGTTGGCGAACGGGCCGGCATGGACGAGCGCCGGCGTGTTCTCCAATGTCTGGAACAGGTTCGGCTTGATCGCCTCTTTCATGAGGACCGTCATCGCGCCGGCCGCCTGCAGCTGCTCTGCCGTCACCGGTTCGCGCCTGCGATTGGTGCCGATCGTCACGCGGCCGAAGCGCGTCCGCATGTCCTCCAGGCTCGTCGTCAGCGCCAGGACCGCCATCACTTCAGACGCCGCCGAAATGTCGAAACCGGTCTGGCGCTGCGGCCCGTCGGACTTCGCGCCGAGGCCGCTGATGATGTTGCGCAGCCCGCGGTCGTTCACGTCCAGCACGCGCCGCCACATGATGCTGTAGGGATCGATCTCCAGCGCGTTGCCCTGGTAGATGTGGGCATCGATCATTGCCGCCAGCAGGTTGTTCGCGGCCGTTACGGCATGCATGTCCCCGGTCATGTGCAGGTTGAACTGCTCCATCGGCACCACCTGGCTGTAGCCGCCGCCGGCCGCCCCACCTTTAATGCCGAAGGTCGGCCCCTGGCTCGGCTGGCGAATCGTGACCGTCGCCGTTTTGCCGATGTGGTGCATCCCCTGTCCTAGCCCGACCGTCGTCGTCGACTTGCCCTCCCCCAGCGGGGTAGGCGTGATGGCAGTGACGAGAACGTAGCGCGCATTCGGGCGCTCCGCCAGCTTCTCGATCGCCTCAAGACGTACCTTGGCCATGTGGTCGCCGTACAGTTCGATGTCGGCTCTCGCCAGCCCCATCTTCTCCGCGATCTCCCAGATTGGGCGCAGCTTCGCAGCCTGGGCGATTTCGAGATCTGAGGGAACGGGGGTCTTGCTCATCTTCCGGCTCCTGTCACTTGAACTGGGAGGACGCTTTCGTCTGGGGTCGCGGACACGCTGGCTAGCGGCGCGCTTGCGGCCGGGTTATCTGGCCTCCAGCCTTTCGAACATCCTTCGCGTTGCCGCGGTAATCTGGCTGACTGCGTTGTCGAACGCCTCTTCATTGGCCCTGGAAGGTTTGCGGTAGCCGCTAACTTTGCGCACGAACTGAAGCGCCGCCGCCTCCATCTCCTGTTCCGTCGGCAGTCCTTCCGGCTGACGGAGTTTTTTGATGCTTCGGCACACGATTCACTCTCCTTGGCGGGCCGCAATCCTTTCGGCAGCCGTGCCCGGCCCTACAGCTGACTTTACAGGCCCGAGAATCCGCTCAATACGACCCGCTCCGGCCGCAATGAAATGATCGCGCCGACATTGTCCCTGACCGTCTCGTAATAGCGTTCCGCCGCGGCCTCGTCGTCAAAGTAGTGCCCTACGATCCGCCTTCTTATCGATTTCTGACGCTCGCCAGGCTCGATCAGTTCCGCCTTGCCCCCAAGGACGACATAGCGCGCGTCGCCTCTTCCACCATCGATGCAAACTGAAACCGCCGGGTCGCGACGCAAATTGCGTACCTTCACTGTCGTTACCTGCGCGCTTACGTACAGCACGCCATCCTCGAACAGATACCATACCGGCGTCAATTGCGGCAAGCCATTCCTGCCATTCGTTGCGAGAACGGCGTGGCGGTCCTTCTCGATAAACTTCAATACATTTTCATTCATGACTCAATCCTCGGATGGAACATCCGACTCAGTGGCACAATCCCGACGCCGGGCCTCACAGGCGTTTTCGCAGCCATGCACAAGGCTGACCCGACATTTCAGCAGGCAATGATAGCAGAAAGAAGGCTCTTTGTCGAGAATAGGTTTGAAATTTTCCCGTTGGTGATATAAGGTAACGCCCGCCGGCAGCAGCCTTTCTCCGCCCGGACTACGCATTCGGCCTGGGCTGGCCGCCGCTATAGCGAAAGGAAGGGAGACCGTCGCTGCCGCCGCGCGCTGCCTTATCCCGACACACGAGGAGATCACGATGCCTGCCATGACCGCATCCCAAATCGATGAGCTACTGCACAGCAATACCGTCTGCCGTCTCGCCTGCATCGACGACGAAGGGGCACCCTACGTGGTTCCCTGCTGGTTCACCTATGCCGACGGCGGCTTCTACGTCGTGCCGCGAGCGCGTTCGGTCTGGGCCTCCTACATGAAGAACGACGGCCGCGTTTTCCTCTGTATTGACGCCGAAAGCGGGGGGCGTGTCCTGGTCAAGGGGCAGGCGAGGGTTGTGGAAGAGCCTAACGTTGGCGGAAAGTGGGTCGAAATCGGACGCGAGATGGCGGAACGCTATGGCGGAGAGGGCGGGCTCAAGTACCTCGAAACGACAATGCAGGAGCCGCGCTGGCTCTTTTTTATCGAAGCCGGCAAGATGCTCTCATCCACCGGCGGCTGGGCGAAACGCTACAAACACTACGACTGGTGAAGGAGGGGGCAACCGGCCTCACGGCCGCGCCACCCTCTGCACCCTTCGCCTTACTCATACCGCAGAGCCTCTGCCGGATAGATGCGCGACGCCTGCCACGCCGGCAGGACCGTCGTCAGAAGCGCCACCAGCCACGTCGCTGCCAGCAACGCTGCGATCGTTAGCCAGGGCGTCGGAAAGCTCAACTGCGTCGCCAGGTCGTAGGCCTGACCTATCGTTTTGTCCCCCAGTATCAACCCGGTAACGCCTCCGACCAGGATGCCCGTCAGGGCGATGAAGTTCGCCTCCAAGATGAAAAGCAGCGCCACCGTCCCGGACGGATATCCGATCGCCCGCAGCACACCGATCTGCTGGCGGCGCTCGACTACAGTGCGGCTGCTGATCACCCCCAACCCCGCGATCCCGACCACCAGCCCCAGGGCCAGAAAACCCTGGAACAGCGCCAGGATCCCGCGCAGAAAGGCCTGGCCTGCGGCGAATATCTCCGAGAGCGGCGTCGCGTTCAGTCCGCTGCTCAACATCGCCCGCTCCAGCGCGAGCGCCGTTTCGCCGACATCGGCCCCCGGTACAACTTTCGCGTAGAAGGACTGTGGCCGCACCGGCTCACCGTTCAGTTTGTCGAGCACGCGCCGGTTCATCAGGATACTGCCCTCTGCCAGAGAGTCCGCCTCCGCAAGCACGCCTATGATCTGGACGTTGTGCCTGATTTCCTCCCCGTTCTCCGCGCCATCCTCGCCGCCCACCGATGCCTCAACCTGCACGCTTCCGAAGGCGAAGCTCGAGCCCGCTCCCCTGTTCAGGGCGGACAGCTCAACCAGAACATACGGCAGCGTACCCCCTTCCTCCAGGTAGAAACCGTGTAAGTCAGAGTCGCCGCGCCAGGGGGGCCCTCCACCTCTCCTCCCCCTATCGGGACCGAAGGCCTGGCCTTCCGAATCCGGCTCGGGCGGACTCGCCACCCAACGCGCCGTGACCACGGCCACGTCATCTCGCGCCCCCAAAGCCTGCCAGACCGCCTCGTCGTCGTCGAAACCTTCGGCCCGCATCTGGAATGCATAGTGCTGCGCTGCCTGTTTCGCATAGCCATCATCTATGCCGGTCATCAATTGGCTCGTACTGCTTTCCAAGCCTTCGGCCTCAGGCCGAATCTGGCGCGAGGTCAGGCCCAAACGGGCAACCGTTCCCAGGACAGCCACCTGCTCCCTTGGAAAGTCGTCCCGCAGAACCGCTTCTTCATGGATGTCTGTCACGGGGTCGAACAGGCTCAGCAGGCTCGGCGAAATCACGATATCGAAACCGGCCGTCCTTTCTTCGCTTGGCTCGGTCACCACCTCGGTCGCCCGGATCACCACGCTCATAACTGTCACGGTTGTGATCACCATCGCGAATAGCAGCATTGCCATGCCCGTGCGAAAGCGGTTGCTGAGGGGGTAGGCCACCGCTGTTTTCAGCACAGGCGTCAGCGGCCCGATCCTTCCGACCAGCCGCACGAAGAGCCCCGCCAGGCCGTCCGCGATGTTCATGACCACCATGATCGCGCCGGTGATGATGAATGGCCCACTCAACGCAAAGGACAGCAGCGTGAAGCCTGGGTTTTGGTTAAACCAGGGCAGCTCCGTGTCCAGCACGTCGCTCCAAGGCACCGCCCAGAGCGCGAGCAGCCCCGCGCCGATCACCGTGTTCATCACCCGACGCCGCAGGTCAGCCCGTCCCGGCGTCCATCGCCGGCTCACCCAACCGCCTCCCCAGGCAACCCCCGCGAGCAGCATTGTGCCGCCCACAAATGCGACGGTCTGCCCGTTATCCTGCCCCAGCCAGACGAGGTACCCGCCCCCGGCAAGAAGCAGCAGGATCCACACGCCGCGCAGAACTTGCCGAAGCCATCCCTGCCGTCTCGCGATCGAGGTATCCGGCAGGTTGCGAATGGCGGCAATAATGTTCAGCCGGCTCACATTCCACGAGGCGACCGTAACCACAAGAAAGGTGAAGATTACGCCCAGGCAATAGGCGATTACCAGTGAGGTCGGCGCCGCGTACCAGCTGAACGTGAAGGGCGGCGCGCCTGCGACTCTGCTCCCGATTCCCGAAAGCATGTTGCTCAGGAATCCAATCATGCTGAACGATACAAGCAGGCCCAGGCCAAGCCCCACCAGCGCCGCCGCCAGGTCGTAAACCATCCCTTCAGTAACAAACATCTGCACGAGGTGGATTCGCCTCATTCCAATTGCCCGTGCAATGCCCAACTCGCTGCGGCGCTCCGCCGCCATCATCACAAAGATCAGGAAAATCAGCAGTACGCCAGCAAAGATGGAAAGGATGCCGAAACTGGAGAAGATTGTCCCAAAAGCCACGCCTCCTATTTCGGCAACATCTGTCACGAACTCCTTGCTCAGCGGCGCCAGCACCTCGAAGTCTCGAATGTCCCTCAGCGCCGCACGTACGGCCTCCCTGTCTGCGTTCGCCAGTGGCAGCGTAAGCAACCACTCCTGCACCGCCTGGCTGCTGAGGGCAGTTCTCAGCTTGCCGTTGTCTGAACCGACCTCTGTATCCGAAAGCGAGGCCGTCAACAGTTCGACGTCCTGTTCGAAGTCGTTCGCCTGCGCCAGACCGCCGAAGAGCTCCATCAAGAACTCCGGCGCGTCGCTGTCCTCCATCAATGGATTGACCGGGGCAACGCCCTCCCTCCGGATAACATCAGCCGCGCTCGGCTCTCGCAGCGCCGCCATCAATACGGACAATCGTTCGTCGTTGAGAGATAGGCCGCGTAGATGGCTGCTCACTTCTTCCGTGTGAACCATCCCTTCGACCTCGTCTCCCTCGTTGGAGACCAGAATGTTGTTGATCCTGCCCGGCATAAACAGCAACTTTTGCGCCTCGTCGGTGTGCATCATCACCACCGGCAGGAGCGCTCCCACGGGGCCGGACTCTTCCACCACGCCCCGAACGCGATACGGGACCGGGATCGGCCCGACGAAAACCTCCAGCAGGTCGCCCGGCCTCGCGTTGAGCAGCTGCGCGCCCACACGATTCAGGTAGACTTCGCCCTGCCGTAGCTGCAGGCCGAACTGCCCCAACTGCGCATCGACGTCCTGCCCTAACGTATTCAGATTGATCGCGCGCAGAAACTCCGTAGCCGTCGTCAACAGTTCGTCTGCATCGGGAACCTCAAGCCCGAGCATCCGCAGTGTCGGAACCGTTACCGGCTCGTCCGCGTCAATGCCGAACTCGGCCAGGTCCTCGTCACTGATGCCCAGCCCGTCCAGGCTGATCGTCTCAATTCCCTCCTCGTCAAAGACCGATGTGTCGATTCCGAGTTCGCGCAATACCTGAACCGGGAGCGCGAGTTGGCGCAGTGTAAACGTGGGGCCTTCGTCAGAAAGCAGTTGCGCCGCTAACGCACCAATCGCCAGCGCCGCCTCCGGCACGCCGACGCCCTCCTCGCCCATGGCAGACCCGATCTCACTCGCCGCCGACCCTGTTTGCTGCCAGAGCTCGAGCAGGTCGACAAATACGTCTCCTACACCGGACCGCAAATCGGCAGTGCGCACCGGCACGCCATCGGTGTCGTGCAACCCAAAACCGGTGTCATACTGCTCGTCCACGGCAAAAATGAAGCCGAGGGGCTCGCCCTGCCCCGTGTTGACATTGCGTACAATCGTGGGAAAGAGGATCGATCCGGCCACCCCGTCAATCAATGGATAGCCTTCGGTCTCTTCCAGGAGCTGCGCGTAGCGCTCCTCCGGAATGCCAGGCAGCCCCTCCTCAAACAGTGCGATCAGGGCGTTCAGGTCGCCCGTAGTAAGCGCGTTGAGCAAGTCGGCGCTCTGCGGGCTGCTGGCGCTCTCGGGGTCGATCGTATCGCCCTCCGCCAGCTCGAGCAGGTCCTGCAAGAAGGGGGGTGAGACCACCTGGTCGATCTGTCCGTATGCATCGATCGTCTGCCGCCTAACAGTGTTTTCGAGCGTGTCGCCAAGACTGAGTGCGGACACGATTATCATCGTGCTCAGGGTGAGGCCCAGCACGATAAGCGCCGACTGCATCGGGCGCCGCGGAATGTTGCGTACGCCCAATTTGCCAATGATTGGATTGCGCAGCGAGAGCAGCGCCAGCCCGGCCAGAATGAGCCCCAGAGCCACCGCCAGGTAGAGCGAAGCAGAGGCAAGGAGGCTACTCATCGGCCGCAATCTCCCCGTCTTCCATTCGCACGATTCGTCCGCACAGCCCTGCCACGTGCGGGTCATGCGTGACGATCACGAAGGTCTGGCCCTGCTCGCGATTGAGACGCTGCATCAATGCCAGCACCTCGGTGGAGCTGCCCACGTCGAGGTTTCCGGTCGGCTCATCTGCCCAGACCAGCGCCGGATGGTTGACCAGGGCACGGGCGATCGTCACCCGCTGGATCTGCCCGCCAGACAGCTGCATCGGCCTGTGCGATGCCCGGTTTGCCAGCCCCACGCTTGCCAGGCTCTCGAGCGCCCTTTTGCGCGCCTCTGAAGGACGGACACCGCTCACGAGCAGCGGCATCTCCACGTTTTCCACCGCCGATATCACCGGCAGCAAATTGAACGACTGGAACACAAACCCCATGCGCCGGGCGCGATAGTCGGTGCGCGTGCGGTCATTCATCGCCGCTAACGGGGTGCCCTCGATCGTGACCTGGCCGCTATCGAAGCTGTCCAAACCGGAAAGAGAGTTCAGTAGCGTCGTCTTGCCGCAACCCGACGGTCCCATTATGGCCACCATCTCGCCGGTCCCGATGGTCAGGTCCACGCCCCGCAGCGCGTGGACCTCGATCTCTCCCGATCGAAAGGTCTTGTGAATCTTCTCAGCGACAACGATTGCATCCTTCTTCGCCGCGGCCTCGTTGCCCCTCTCTGCCGCCTTCTCGGTCAGTTCCCTCACCGCGACGGCCCTTCCAATTGTCGGCTCTTGGCCCATTGCATTCTGCCCCGTTTCAAGTCATACTGACACGCAAGGCGCGCCTTCAATCGAATACTGAATGTACCATCACCTTCACACTGCTATACGTCAGGCCGCCTGAACTGTTTCGTATGTCAAAACCTCCAAACTCCCCAATTTAGTCGCGATGATCCTTCTCAATGACGGTCAGATGCAGGATTTCATCGTCAATGGTTTCGTGTCGGTGCACGCCGACTTTCCCGGCGCCTTCCATGAGTCAATACGTTGCCGCGCCGAGTCGATCTTCGCAAACGAAGGCAATCCAGGCAACAGTATCCTGCCAAGAATTCCCGACCTGGCCGAGATGTTCGCACACCCGGCCGTTGCCGGCGCGCTGACAAGCGTCCTCGGCGCGGGATACGCTATGCACGCCCACCGGCATTGCCATTTGACGCCCCCCAATCGACCTGCACAGCGGCACCATCAGGACAGCTATGAGGACGACCGCAACGTTAGACATCACCGCACGCGCTGGGCGATGGCGTTCTACTACCCACAGGACGTGTCGGCAAAGATGGGTCCCACTTCGGTATTGCCCGCGTCACAATACTACACGAGCCGCGATCAGGCCGAAAGAATTGGCGAAATGCTCCTCTGCGGGCCCGCCGGCACGGTCACCATAGTCAACTACGACCTGTGGCATCGAGCAACCGAGAATCTCTCCGATCGCAACCGCTTCATGCTGAAGTTTCTCTTCTGCCGCATGGCCGAACCCGCCGCGCCGAGCTGGAATCTCAGCCCGGCATGTCCCCGTCCCACGTTCGACGGCGCGGCCAGTCCTGCACTTTGTTGGAGCGTGTGGCGCTGGTATCAGGGAAAAAGCGGCGGCGAGGCGGAGCTAGGTGCCGGCCGCGAGTCGGTGAGGGGCGATTCTCCGACAGGAGGCGACCGCCCCGCGGCCGGTATTTCAGAGAAAGAGTTCGAAGCGAAAGGCGATAGCACCTGTACGTCCGAATCCGATAAACTGCAGCAGGTCTACATGCTTGCGGCCGCCGGCGAATCCGGTAGAGCTGCCCTGATGAAATCGCTGGAAGAAGAGGCCGACGCACGCCTGGAAAGCAATCTTGCGGCGAGATACACCAATCCGAGTCAGCTCCAAGCCAGTTTCGGCCTCAGCGCGCTAGGGCCGGCCGCTGTCGGCGGCCTTGTTGACGCTTTGCGCGCTCCAGGCTGGCCGTTACGCGCCGCCGCCGCAGATATTCTCGGCGACATCGGGCTTGGCGCAAGCCCCGCCGTCCCCCATCTGCTCGAATGTCTCAGTGACGAATCCGAATGGGTACGCCGCAACGCCGCCGAAGCCCTCGGCGTCATCGCCGCGCCCGAATCGGTCCCAGCCCTTGCCAGCAGCCTGGCAGAGGACCGTTGCGACTTCGTGCGCCACAACGCCGCCCTGTCGCTGGCCAAGATCGGGAAAGAGGCAAACGCCGCTCGCGCTTCTCTTGAGAATTCTCTGGGCGATGAAAACCTCTACGTGCGCGCCAACGCCCGCCTTGCTCTGATCCGCTGCGCGAAATAGCAGACGCCCGTAAACTCAATACGACGCCATAAGTCCGGGGAATCGAAAGGATGGAAAACTGAGGAGTCGGGCTTCGAGACTAGAGTCAGGCCGGGCATCGCGACGTGCCAGACACTCCCCACCTTGATCTGACCTGCAACGATTTTCATGCTCCCGCCGCGGTTCGCCAACTCAAGCCGCAACCTGCTCGCCAACGTTCTCCTGCAGCCAAGCCCGCAAGGGCACATCCTCCGGCTTCGGCGAGGAGTAGCCGTGCCACCCGCTCGGCGCCGCGCCCAGCAGCTGCCTTCGGATCGGACCGATCCGACCCATTAGGTGGTCCACAGTCATGTTGTCCCGCGGCCGCAGCCAGCGGTAACTGTAGCCGTAGAACAGCACTTTGCGGGGCACCTCGGACGTGTTGGGACTCGACGAGTGCCAGATTCGCCGGTCGAAGAAGACCGCGTCACCCGGCTTCGCCTGCACTGCCAGCCCCCCTTTCGGCTTCTTCGCTTCGTCTACCGGCAGCTTGTTCAGGAGGTGGCTGCCGGGAATTACATAGAGGTTCGCTCGTCCCAGCTCCGACGTGTCAGTCAGGAAAAAGGCCACTTTCAGCGAAATGCGCGGCTGAGGGTCCGTTTCCAGCTCGTTGTTGAGACGTCCGCTGTCCTTGTGCCAGTTCAGGCCTTGCTGTCCAGGGCCGGAAGCGGCGTTGGGCGGCGTGATTATCGTGTGCGAATGGTACAGTTGGATGTTCCAGCCCAGAATTCCCCAGACCTTGGGAAACGTCGTTGGGTAGTCGAGCAGTTCCAGGAAGACATCATCCTGTCCGATGAAGTCAAAGATGTTGATCCCGTCGTTCGCACCCAGTCCCTCCCGTGCCTTTTCTTCGGCTGTGATCCGGTCAACCACGGCAGTGGCACGGTCAACCAGCTCCTGCGGGATCGCGTTCTCGATGATCAAGTATCCCTGTTCGGCAAATCTGCGCTCTTCGTCCACCGTCAGGGCGTGTTGCAGCCAGCTCCTGTCCATGGGATCGCTCCTGTAGATACGAGGGAGTCCTTGCCAATGAACTATAGAGGCGCAGGGCGATTTGTCAAACCTGGCCAGCGTGCTTAGCGACCGTCGCCTTTGACATCGGCAGACCTGTTCGTTACCATGCACGCGTACCCTCATAACGGGCCGCGCCGGCCGCTGCCGGCAACTCGCGAATTCAGCAGCCGGAAAACGAGACGACCGTAGACCCCACCACAACGGAATGAGGCAATTGAAGATCGAAAGGATCACACCCTTCCTTGCGGACAGATTCCTGCTCGTGCGCGTCTACACCGATCAGGGCATCGTCGGCAACGGTGAAGCCGGCCTCTGGGCCCATCACGGCATGGTCCATCGCGCCATCCTCAATCTCAGCCATTACTATGTCGGCAAAGACCCTTCCCGCATAGAGCATCACTTTCAAACGGTCAGCCGCGATACGCATTTCATGGGCGCCGCCCTCAGCGCGGCGCTCAGCGCAATCGACATTGCTCTTTGGGACATTGCCGGAAAAGCGGTCGGCCAGCCTGTTCACAGGCTCTTGGGCGGCAGAGTGCGCGACAAGGTCAAGGTCTTTCAGAATATAGGCGGCGCCACCGCCGCGGCTTGCGCCGAAAGCGCCCGGGAGCAGGTAGCCGCAGGCTATCTCTCCCTGCGCATGTCACCTTTCCTGCCCGGATTCGAGCGTAAGACGGCCTCCCAGGTGATCGGAGACGCCGTCGCCATGGTAGCAGCCGTGCGCGACGCCATCGGCTTCGAAATCGATCTGGGCCTCGAGATCCACCGCAATCTGCGCCCCGAAGAGGCGATCACCCTGGCCCACGAGCTGCTCCCCTTTCGGATCCTCTATTACGAAGACCCGCTCGCCCCCGAAAGCCTGGAGGCCATGGAGTACATCGCCAAGAGCGTCCCCCTGCCGATGGCCACCGGCGAGCGCTTCCACAACATCTTCCAGTTCAAAGACCTCATCGATCGCAAGATCGTCAGCCTGGTCCGCCCCGACCTCTCGCTTGCCGGCGGCTTTACCCAGCTAAAGAAGATCGCGGCCATCGCTGAAGCAGCCTTTGTTGGCGTCTTCCCCCACCTCATGGGCAGCCCCGTCAACATCGCTGCTTTCTGCCAGCTGGCCGCTTCGATTCCCAACTACTTTCTCATGGAGAGCCACACCGGCGCTGACGTGTACAACGAGATCGTCGACTGGCCCGTCACACGCGACGGCGGCTATCTGCTCGTCTCCGGCCGACCCGGCATTGGGCTTGAGATCGACGAGAAGAGCCTCGACCGCTACCCGTACACACCTAAACAGATCTTAGGCAACTTTCACGCCGACGGCTCTGTGGCACACTAGCTCTCACATAAAGGACGCAAGAGCATGGCAAAGACCCGAACGGGAGGCGAGGCCCTCGTGCACGGCCTGTTCGCCCACGGCATCGACACAATCTTCGGGCTGCCCGGCGTGCAGAACGACTATTTCTACACGGCCGCCTATGACGCCGGCGAGCGCTTGCGCCTTGTCCACACCCGCCACGAGCAGGGCGCCGCCTACATGGCGCTCGGATACGCGCTCGCCTCCGGCAGGACCGGCGCCTACGTTGTCGTGCCCGGCCCCGGCTTCCTCAACACGACTGCCGCGCTCTCCACCGCCTACGCCACCAACGCGCCTGTCCTCTGCCTCGCCGGCCAGATCAGAACAGACCAGATCGGGCGCGGCTACGGAATGTTGCACGAAATCCCGGACCAGCTCGGCGTCATGCGCTCCCTCACCAAGTGGGCCCAGCGCGTCGAAACGCCGCAAGAACTGCCCCGTCTCCTGAACGAGGCAATCAGCCAGCTACACTCCGGTCGCCCCCGGCCGGTTGGCCTCGAGGTGCCCCTAAACGTCCTATCCGGCAAAGCCGAATTCAACGACGTCGACCCGCCCCGGCAGCGTGGACGCCCCGCCGTCGAAGAAGGCGCGATCGAAGAGGCCGCCCGCATCCTCAGCCGCGCCCACAGCCCACTGATACTCGTTGGCGGGGGCGCCATGGACGCGAGCGAGGAAGTCCGCGCCCTCTCCGATGCCCTTCAGGCGCCCGTAGTCGCCAGCAGCAGCGGCCGCGGCGTCCTATCCAGCCGCAACCCGTTCAGCCATAGCTTCGGCCCGGGCCAGCGGCTTTGGGAACAGGCCGACGCTGCCATCGCCATCGGCACGCGCCTCACGACGCCGCTAATGGACTGGGGCAAGCCGCACGACCTCCACCTGATTCGCGTCGACGTCGATCCAGACGAACTCAGCAGGCACGGGACAGCACAACTGCCGATCGTCGCGGAGAGCCGCGACGCGCTAAATGCTCTCCTCCCGGCCCTGGCGCGGCACAGGCGTGACCGGCCGTCGCGCCGCGTTGAAATGCTGGCCTTGCAGGACGAAATGGATGCGATCTACGAGGCGGTCCAACCCCAGTTCAGCTTCGTGCGCGCGCTGCGAGACGCCCTCCCAGAGGACGGGATCTGCGTCGAGGAGATTACCCAGATCAGCTACGTCAGCCGCACCGCCATGCCCGTATTCAAACCTAGGACCTATCTCACCGCCAACTACCAGGGCACGCTCGGCTGGGGCTTTCCCACCGCGCTCGGTGCGAAGGTCGCCGCGCCCGACAGGCCGGTTCTCTCCGTGACCGGTGACGGTGGCTTCCTCTTCGGTGCGACGGAGCTGGCGACCGCCGTCAAACACGGAATCAACACCGTCACGGTCGTCTTCAACGATGGAGCCTTCGGCAATGTAAAGCGCATGCAGAAGGAGAGTTACGGCGGGCGCGTCATCGCCAGCGAGCTGCACAATCCCGACTTTGTCGACTTCGCACGCTCTTTTGGCGCGCTCGGTCTGCGCGTGCATACGCCCGGCGAACTTCGAAAAGCTCTTGACGAAGCCTTCGGGGCGGAACTGCCCGTTCTAATTGAAGTGCCTGTGGGTGAAATGCCGGCGCCCTGGTCGATGATGTCCGCTCCCAGGGCGACGAAAAAGGCTGACAGGTAGTGGCGTGCGCACCACAGTACTGTTATAAGGGGCTGTTACAAGGGGCTGTTTCAAAGGGTTTCCCGTGCTACCTTGCCGCTAGCTTTGCCGCAAACTCCCGGTGCTCCCGCGATGCCAGGCCTTCCTGCACAAGCTGCAACAGTTCACTCATTTTGCCTTCCCAGAACCAGTCGGACCGAAACCAGAAGCCGGGTAGAATCTGGCTGCGGGTCACCCCGTCCTCGTCCGGCAGCACTTCCCTGAACTCGCCGTCCTCCAGCCGGAAGAAACGCATCTCCCGCTCGTAAGCCAGGAGCACGAGATATTCCCGCACGCCGCTGCGGAGGTAGACAACGAACTTGCTGTGCAGGTCATACGAGGCACTGCTTGCCGCGATCTCAACAATGAATTCGGGCACGCCAGCCAGCGGCCCCTTCTCGGCGTCGGTCAACTGTCCGCCCTGTGTAGAATCGATCCCGACAAACAGGTCCGGCTGAACTTCATTGTCCTCATCGAGAACGACCGACTCGTTGTCGCCTGCAACCAATCCGGGCGTGTGAGCGGTATACGTGCCCAGGATCGAAACGAAGTGAAAATGCGGCCTGCCGTGCCGTCTATGGACGGGGGAACCCACAATCACGACGCCTTCAATGAGCTCAGCCTTCTTGATTTCTGGATAAAGAGCGTAGCGCCGCCGAAATTCGGCGCGGCTGAGTTGATCGCCGCTTTGGAGCGGCGGTCGGCTCGGACCTTTCTGGCTGTCAAATGGGGATTGAGCGGGAGCGCTTACGACCACGCTGGGACTCCTGTTGGATTGCGTTGGGAAACAGGCAATTCCAACTCCTGGCGCCGTCCTGCCGGTTGATCAGGGAGTCACTTGTCGGTCCGTACCTTTGGGCAGGCAGATCGGGCATGACGACAACGTCTGTTGATCAGGCCATCTCAAAAACCTGGCTATCTTCTCTGCCCTGCGCCCTGAACCGGCGGCCGGAAAGCTGAGTCGTCCACGATAGCCTCCTCCTGCACGGGCTGGCTGGCCGGCTCCCCCCTGCTCCCGTCGTACGTCAGCTGCCTCGCGGCGTGTTGACTGTCCGGCTGGTCCGCACCGCAGCTGACGCAGATGCTCCATTCGTGGCGCATCGGTTTTCCGCAGGTGGGGCAAGCAAAGCGAAGCTGGCTGTGGCAGTTCGAGCAGTAGTTCCACGCCTCCTGTACGGGCAGACCGCAGCGGTGGCAACTCAGTGTCGCTTCCAGCTCCCGCAAAAGCGACTCCTCCTCCAGGGCACGGTCGAATACATCGGCCAGTGTCTCCCTTGGGCGGATCATGAAATAGAGGATGAGGCCGACGAGGGGAAAGATCATCACCAGCAGGCTGGCCAGCCCGATCGCAAGCCAGTCTCGGGTGCGGCTGCGGATGTCGTTAAACGTCCAAATGCCCATCGCCACCCAAAAGGCGAACAGAAACGCGCCCAACAGAGCGACAAGAATCCCGATGACTGTTGCTATCGTGTTCGACAGATCTGCCGGCATATGCTTCTCCTGTCGGGCTGCCGCCGCGGCTACGCACCAATCTCCCCAAACGCCGACGGCCCGAACCAAAGTTCCAGAGGCTGAAATCTGATTTGATTATAGACCAGCGGACAACCACCTCCAAAGAAATCCCGTCCCCTGCCCGTCCCGAACAGTTGACGCCCGCGTCGTATTTCTACCGCCATCCAAAGGGACTCAACTTGCCTGATCGCGAAGAGCCTTCTCAACTGGTTCTTCGCGTGAATTCGCGTAACGTCGCGGCTGGACCTGCAAGCGCGGAAGAGGCCCAACCGTCCCTAAAATAAGGCTTTTGCTGCCATTTGCAACTTGTTCTATACTGTTTTATACGGCACGCACCGCGTTCGAGCGGCCTTCAGTGAGGCTGACGGGCGGCGCAGATTTCTGGCGGGGAACCGCGCCTCCATTAGGTCTCCATCTGACGTATCGCCCTGGGGCGGCACGCCAAGCCAACCGTGTTCACGTCTTCACACAGCCACCACAAGGAGAAAGGAATGAAGAGCATGAAGAGAATCAACAGGACGGGCATGATCCTGGCGATGGTCGTCGGCATGATCATCGCCGCCTGCATGGGCCCCTCCGCAGGCCCCGAAGTCGTCGAATCCGACGAGCCGGCCGCCGCCCCAATGCAGGAAGTCCAGTCAACCCTGAGCATTGTCCAGGAACGCGGCAAGCTTGTTTGCATCGGCAACTCCCAGCTGCCCGGCTTCGGCTTCCTCGACTCCGAAGGCAACTTCTCCGGCTTTGACGTCGATTACTGCCGCGCCATCGCAGCCGCCATTTTCGGCGACGCCAACGCGCTTGAAGTGCGGCCTGCCACCGCCCGAGAGCGCTTCACCATCCTCTCAAGCGGGGAAGGCGACGTCATCATCCGCAACACCACCTGGACCATGTCGCGCGACACCGACCTGGGCATGAACTTCGGGCCCACCACCTTCTACGATGGCCAGGGCCTCATGGTACGCAAAGAGAGCGGCGTGGTAACACTCCCGGACCTGGAGGGCGCCTCCGTTTGCGTCGTCACAGGTACGACCACCGAGCTTAACCTTGCCGACCAGTTCGCCGCCGCCGGGGTCAACTATGAAGCGGTCGTCTTCGAAGACTTCGACCAGTCCTTCACCGCCTACGAGGAGGGCCGCTGCGACGCCGTCACAACCGACAAGTCGAGCCTCGTTTCCCGCCAGACCACGCTCTCCGCGCCGGCCGACCACGTCATTCTCAACGTGACGCTCTCCAAGGAGCCCTTGGGCCCCGCCGTCCGCCATGGCGATGATCAGTGGTTCGACATCGTCAATTGGGTCGTCTACGCGACCATGATCGCCGAAGAGGCCGGCATCGACTCCGGTAATATCGACAGCTTCATGGGCAGCGAAGACCCCAACATCCGCAGGCTGCTCGGCCTCGAGGGTGACTTCTGCGCCAAGGTCGGTATTGAAAACTCCGGCTGCTTCGTGGACGTCATCAAGCAGGTCGGCAACTACGCCGAAATCTACAACCGCAACCTCGGCCCGGACACGGTATTTGACCTGCCCCGCGGCCTGAACAGCCTCTACACCGACGGCGGCATCCTGTACGCGCCGCCCATCCGGTAAGATCGTTCCGGCAGACGAACGGTGGCACAGGCCATTCCTGTCCGCTGTTCGTCTGCCTTCCCATTCACCTTCACTAGGCCCCGAGACCCTCTTCTGAGGGACCTGTCATGCAAAACATCCACGCCAGCCAGGTCCGTCCGCCCTTCTACCGCGACGAACGCAACCTCGCTATCTTCAGCCAGGTCCTGATGGTCGTAATCGTCCTAGGTCTGGGCCTTTTCTTTTTCAACAACATGATCTCCGGCCTGCGCGAAAAGCACAGCGTCGCCATCAGCTTCACCTTCCTCAACCAGGCCGCCGGATTCGACATCGGCGAAAGCCTGATCGAATACTCGCGCGAACGGACCTATTTCAGGGCCTTCGTCGTCGGCCTGCTCAACACCTTCCAAGTCGCCTTTCTCGGCATAATCTTCGCCACCGCTCTCGGTATCCTTATCGGCGTCATGCGCCTTTCCTCCAACTTTCTGGTGAGCCGCATCGCCTCCGTCTACATCGATATTTTCAGAAACATTCCGCTTCTCGTACTTCTCATCTTCTGGGGCCAGGCCGTCTTTCTCAAACTGCCCCGCGTTGCCGAAGCATTCATTCTCCCAGGACCGATATTTCTCAGCAACCGCGGCGTAGCCATACCTTGGGGCATCCCCACCGAATCGTGGGGGACCTTCCTCATCGTGCTCGCGGCTGGCATCCTGCTTGGCGCAGTCGTCGCCTACCTCCTGCGCGAGCAGGGCAAACGCACCGGGCGAATGCCGCTCGTCACACTCTGGTTCATTGTCACTGTCGCCGCCGTGGGCCTCGTCGGCTGGGTTCTCCTTCCCCAGCCCCTGACCCTCGACCAGCCCTTCCTGGAAGGCTTCAATACGCAGGGTGGGAAGATCCTCAGCCAGCAGTTCATGGCCCTGCTCTCAGGTCTCATCATCTATACCGCCGCCTTTATCGCCGAGGTCGTGCGCGCCGGCATCCAGTCCGTTTCCAAGGGCCAGCGCGAAGCCTCCACCGCGCTCGGCCTTACGGCTGGCCAGACCCTGCGCCTCATCATCTTCCCGCAGGCCCTGCGCGTCATCATTCCGCCGCTCACAAGCCAGTACCTGAACCTGACCAAGAACTCATCCCTGGCCATCGCCATCGGCTACCCAGACCTCTTCGCCGTAGCCGGCAACACGATCCTCAATCAGACCGGCCGCGAGATCGAGATGTTTACCATGATCATGGGCACTTACCTGTGTCTCAGTCTGCTGACCTCTCTCCTGATGAACATCTACAACCGACGCATCAGGCTCGTCGAACGATAATGCCATGCCAAGAACCTGGACTACCGCGATTTCTATCCATGAGAAATTGACCCAAGGATTTCCTCAGAGATGACCACCGCGGCAGGCACGCAATCGGACCGCTCGGTCCTCCCCATAACCGAACGCTACGCCCTCCTTGGCTGGGTGAGGCGCAATCTCTTCAGCGACATTTTCAACTCGACCCTGACGCTGGCCGCCCTTGTCTTCATCATCGTCATTGGGCGCATCCTTTTGCGCTGGGTGTTCGTCACCGCCGAGTGGGGCGTCATCCCCGCCAACTTCAACCTGCTCATGCGCGGCCAGTATCCTGCCGACGAAGCCTGGCGCCTCTGGCTCGTCATCTATATGCTCGGCGCCGTTGTCGGCGTCTTGTGGCAGCTCATCAGCGGCCAGTTCAGCGGCGCGGCGCGCGTCCTCATCGCCATTCCATTCATGCTTATGTTGATCCCCTTCTTCTCCATGGGGACGCGTCTATACCTGTTCATTACCGCCGTCGCCTCCGGAGTCGGCTTCTTTGTCGCAGGCTACCTGCCCATCCAGCGGCGCGGCCGCGCAGCGGCCTACTTGCTGATTGCCTATCTCGTCATAATGCTGGTCCTGCTGAGGGGCCTCCCCTGGGAAGCAGGCCCGTTGCCCTCGGTCCAGCCAATTGTCTGGGGCGGCCTCCTGCTCTCGCTCCTGCTCGCCTTCTTCGGAATCACCCTCTCTTTTCCCCTCGGCGTCCTGCTGGCCCTTGGCCGCCAGTCCAAGCTGCCGGCGATCCGGGTCATGAGCGTCGTCTACATCGAGTTCATTCGAGGCGTCCCGCTCATCAGCCTGCTCTTCATGGGCCAGATAATGCTCCAGCTCTTCCTGCCCGACGGCTTCCCTCTCGTCGACCGCGTCCTGCGCGCGCTCGTCGCCATCACCCTCTTTTCCGCCGCCTACACGGCCGAAAATGTGCGCGGCGGCCTGCAGTCGATCCCGCGTGGCCAGTACGAGGCCGCCCAGGCCGTCGGCCTCAGCACCTACCAATCGACGATTCACATCATCCTGCCCCAGGCCCTGCGCGCCGTCATTCCGGTGCTCGTCGGGCAGTTTATCAGCCTCTTCAAAGACACGACCCTGGTCGCCTTGGTCGGCATCTTCGACCTGCTCGGCATCGCCCGCACCATCCTCGCCAACCCCGACTGGCTCGGTACCCATCAGGAAGTCTACGTCTTCGTGGCCGTCCTTTTCTGGATCTTCAGCTACACCATGTCCTACGCTAGCCGCCGCATCGAGCGCCGCCTCGGCGTGGGCGAACGTTAAATCGCCTGCCAGCACCAGCCCGCCGAAAAGCGTCCTACGAAAAACTGGAAACCAAGAACGAGCAACTAGAAACTCCCCAAGGAGCCCGGACGATGGCCGGAAACGACACCGCCGAAATGGCCGACAATGGAACAGCGGAGGAGATCATCATCTGCCAAGATGTCTGCAAATGGTTCGGTGACTTTCAGGCCCTTAAGGACTGCAGCTTGCGCGTCAGGGCCCAGGAGGTAGTCGTCATCATCGGCCCCTCCGGTTCAGGCAAGTCCACCTTTATCCGCTGCATCAACCGTCTCGAAGAGCACCAGGCCGGCGACATTATCGTCGACGGCATCCCCCTCACGCGCGACGTCCGAAACATCGAGCAGATACGCTCCGAGACCGGCATGGTCTTCCAGCAGTTCAACCTCTTCCCGCATCTCACCGTTCTCGAAAACATCACCCTCGCGCCCATGCACGTTCGCAAAATGAGAAAGGACGAGGCTCGGGACACTGCCATGGGCCTGCTCAACCGCGTCGGCATCCCCGAACAGGCCGACAAATATCCCGGCCAGCTCTCCGGCGGCCAGCAGCAGCGCGTCGCCATTGCCCGCTCGCTCGCCATGTCCCCCAAGATCATGTTATTCGACGAGCCCACCTCCGCCCTCGACCCCGAAATGATCAAAGAGGTCCTCGACGTCATGCAGGAGCTCGCCGAGACCGGCATGACGATGCTCGTCGTCACCCACGAGATGGGCTTCGCCCGCGAAGTCGCCGACCGCATCGTCTTCATGGATGGCGGCGAAATCATGGAGGTCGGCACGCCCGAGCACTTCTTCACCAACGCCCAGCATGAGCGCACCAAGCTGTTCCTCAGCCAGATCCTCTGACAGTGGGCCGCCGCCGAAAATGTAGGAAGGCGACAGCGCCCGCCGAACAGCAAGCTATTGAAAACCGGCCCCGGGGACCACACCCTGGCATATCCACCTCCGGCCTATGGATTTCGACTACGAGCACCATCTTGCCTCCCTCCAGCGCACGGTACAGTTGCATGCAGGGCCGAAAGACGCGCCGCCTGACATTGACGCGGGGCCTGTCTACGAAGTCACTCTCTCCCGCGCCTACGCGGTGCCCGTCACCGACCTTTGGGACGCCGTCACCAATCCCGCTCGCCTTGGGCGCTGGTTCACGCCGGTCAGCGGCGTCCTACAGACCGGTGGACACTACCAGTTGGAGGGCAACGCCGGCGGCGTTATTACCCTCTGCAAGCCGCACGATATTGTTCGTCTGACCTGGGAAGTCGCCGGCAACGTCAGCCTGGTCAACCTCAGGTATGCCGGCCAGGGAAGCTCAGCTGCCTGCCTGACCCTTTCCCACGGCCGGCTGCCGGACGACGAACATTGGGACCAGTTCGGTCCCGGCGCAACAGGCGTCGGCTGGGAGCTGAGCTTTCTGGGACTCGCCTTCCACCTCGGCAACCCCGATGGGCTCAAGCTCAACGAAGACGCCTTCGCTGCCTCACCCGCAGGCCGAGCCTTCATTTCCGGCAGCAGCCAAGCTTGGGCCCAAGCCGCCATCGCCAATGGCTCCGATCCCGCCGCCGCTCTGGCCGCGGCCAACCGGACTACCGCCTTCTACACCGGCAAGGAGCCCGATCCAGCCTGAACGCCCCGAAAGCCGTCCGCCAACGCCGCGCAGTCGCCTACTGTTCCCACTGCACTTACGATATAGTCCTCGCCTTCCACAACGCCTTCATCGCCGGCGACAACGCCACCTTCGTCGCCATCCGACAACGGCAATGGTCCGCCGGCCCAGGCCGCGAGCTCTTCAGTTGACTTACCGGAGGCCGCGCGCTATAGTACATCTGTACAAACGAAAGACACATGCCTGGCCTGAGAGGATTCCCCCGCATTGGATGGACGGCAAGTAACCGCCTATGCTGACACTTCGGTATTTGGTGGTGCATACGACCCTGAGTTTTCCGAGTCTACCAGTCAGTTCTTTGAATTGGTGGACTCTGGGCTATGCAACTTAGCGATCTCTACTGTCGTTGTCGCCGAGATCTTGCCTGCTCCTTTAAGAGTGCGGACCTTGCTTGGCAGTTACGCTGAAAAGGCCCGGATCGTTGAGGTCAGTGAGAGCGCCGAGGCCCTTCAAACAGACTACATCAACTGCGGGGCGGTCGTTGAGCGAGCATTGACAGATGCTCTTCATGTGGCAATTGCAACGGTATCTGAATGTGATTTCATCGTAAGCTGGAATTTCAAAGATATCGTCAACCACAGAAGTGTCGCCCTGTTTAACGAAGTCAACGCGAGCCACTCGTACGGTCAGATAGGCATTTATTCTCCCCAGGAGGCGATCCGCCGTGTCAGACCATGAAGCGGAGTGCATCACGTTGAAACGTCGCGGACAGGAATTCGTCCGAAGACTGTTGGCCGGAAAGTCAAGAGAAGAACGGCTCAGATTCTGGAGCGAACAAACTAGGAGACTCCGGGCGTGGCAGCAAGCAAGGCGGACCGGTGCCACCCATCAGGACCCGGCAACCTGTCTGTTTCAGGAAGACCCTCATGTGGAGGCGGGCCTACTGGACCCCTGCGAAGTCAAAGAAAGCGATTCAGTGAGCCATTCTGTTTGACTGTCGCAATCTCTATGCTCATTTTTTTTCGCTAGCCAGAAGGCAGCGATCAATGCGAGTTGCCTCTCTCAGCCTTGAAACTTTCCACATTGTCCACCATCACAAACGATCTGCTTTTGGGCGCAATATCCGAGTGAACTGCGTACGCGCGTAACCCCGAAATAGTGAATTTGTAATCGCCGCGTAAAAGCAAGAAGTAAGGTGACTTCGGGCAGACCTGAGTCTGCGCAGAAGGGCACAAGAATGAACGATCGCAACAGATACCCCACGGGCTGGGACTACGAGCGCGTCCAGCGCCTCATTCAGGAATACGAGGCCTAAACCGACGAACAGGCCATCGCCGAGGACGAAGCCGCCTTCGTCGACCAATCCCCAAACCGTCATGCCCATTCCAAATGAGCTTGTCCCAGCCATGAGAGCGCTCCTCGCCGATCGCGCCGACAGAGCCGCCGCTTCCAGTCTACTCTGTAGCCAAAGACGAAAAACTCCAAGCCAGAACCTCCCATGACCACCCAACCATCTCTCTCCGCCGCCCCCGAACTCGCCGTCACCCGTTGGTTCAACACCGACGACAACCCCACCCTCGCCGCCCTAAATGGCGAAGTCGTCGTCATCGAAGCCTTCCAGATGCTATGCCCCGGCTGCGTTTCCCACGGCATCCCCCAGGCCCAACGCATCCAGCAGACCTTCGGCGACGACCTCACGCTCCTCGGCTTACACACGGTCTTCGAGCACCACGATGCCATGACGCCCGTCTCCCTCGAAGCCTTCCTCCACGAGTATCGCATCACCTTCCCCGTCGGCGTCGACACCCCCACGCCCGGTAGCCCCACGCCCGTCACCATGGGCCGCTACCGCCTGCGCGGTACGCCCAGCCTCGTAATCATCGACCGCGAAGGCAATCTGCGCGCCAACGCCTTCGGCCAGGTCGACGACTTGTCACTCGGCGCCGCCCTCGCACGCCTCATCGACCAGCCGCGCCTCCAGCCGGAGACCGGTTGAAACGCCGGTTTCCGATCCGCCCGCACAAAGCGGGCGTCCAAACCCCCTTCCAAGATTTCGACGCCTATCCCCCATCCGGATATAGTAGGACTACGGTCATAACCGTGGTGATAATCTGTGCCGGAGGACATCTGTGGATACGATCTCCAAGAGCAAACTGAAGGCAAACATGCTCCGCATCTTTCGCGAAATCGAAGCGAGCGGCGAGGCGCTAATCGTAGCCGACCGGGGCCGCGCCGTTCTGCGCTTCCAGCCGATCGTCGAGAAAATGCCTATCGAAGAGGTTTTCGGCGACGTCAGTGGCGGAGTGGTTCTCTTCGAAGACACGAATGCTCCGACCATTGACGAATGGGAAGATGCCTAGCAATTGTCTTTGACGCCGTAACGCCGTTGTTCTGGATGTTTGAACACGTAAGGCTCTCTGCATCCGCTGCAGTTGCAATCGCCAAAGCAGATCGTAACGCCGTCAGCTCAAATTCGATTGGGGAGATTGGCGTAAGAGTCAACAAGGGGAAGCTGGCATTTCCCCCCTGTGCCGGAACTTGCTGTTAGATTGGAGCGCGTTGACAACCTGGAACTGCCGGCCGTCTACCTTCACGCCTGGCTAAAGGTCCTCGCCCTTGACTGGTAGCACCGTGATTCCACAGATCGGACAGTTATCGCCACCGCCCCACTCCTCGCCTGCCATTTGCTGATTCCAGAATCCAGGCTTTCTACACACAGTCCATCTGGTGAAATGTTTCGACCGCTCGGCAGCCCATCCTGAAATGGCGCTGACTAAAGTTTCGTTTCCCAAGACAGCCACGTGTATCCGGATCGCGCCCTACGGTGACCGGACTGCCGCTCAGGATGAGAAACCCAAATGAGGTTTTCTTCTTGATTCTTCGTGTAACTTTGTGGCTGGATTCGAGGGATTGAGAAGGTCATAGTTATCGCCTTCAGCGGGGCAACATTCGAGAATCCGGAGGCTCACGAACCTGCAAGATCTCGCTCATCTCGCAGGCCGGCCCTGTCCCCCCACACCAGATATCACTACCTACGTTCAGCCCCGAACCAGACAGCGGCGCGGTACATGTAGTATAATGCCCTCACCTCAAAACTATCGGGGGTTCCAACCATGACTCTCACATCCGAAAAACTCCTCACCGCCGACGACCTCCTCCGCCTTGACAGCGAAGGCGTTCGCGGGGAGCTCATTCGCGGGGCACTGTGCAAGACAATGCCGACTGGACTAACTCACGGCGAAACTGTAGTGAACTTGGCAGCCGAGTTGAGCAGTTTCATAAAGCCCCGGCGGCTGGGCCGTGTTGTCGGCTCCGACTCCGGTATGTTGCTTGAACGCAATCCTGACACAGTGCGCGAACCGGATATCGCTTTCATCTCCGCACAGAAGCTGCCTTTAGACGTCAGACTTTCAGGCTACTTCGAAGGCGCGCCGGACCTCGCAGTTGAGGTAACCTCGCCTAGCGACAGCTCCCGTGACGTCTATCACAAGGCCCGGATGTGGATCAGTTTCGGCGTGCCCCTCGTCTGGGTCGTCGACCCCGAAACGCGCACCATCGAAACCCATCGCCCCGGCCAGCCCCTCCAAGTGCTCGCCGAAGACGACACGCTCGACGGAGACACTGTTCTCCCCGGCTTCAGCTGTGCCGTCCGCGATCTCTTTGACCTCTAACAACAGCACTTTAGAAAGAGCCCGCCAGCTTCCCTTGTCATACGAAAGGCCCGCCCACCATGACCTTTCCCGAACTCTGCCGCCTACCCGCCACCGTGCTCACCGAAGCCATCCGTGCCAAACAGCTCTCACCCATTGAGCTGACCAGGGCCATCCTCGACCGCATCGAAGCGGTCAATCCCCTCATCAACGCCTACCTCGCCGTCGACGGCGACCGAGCCCTCGATTCCGCCCGCGCCGCCGAAGCCGCGGTCATGCGAGGCGACCAGCTCGGCCCCCTCCACGGCCTGCCTGTTCCCATTAAGGACCTCGAACCCAGTGAAGGCATGCGCCACACCAGCGGCTCGATCCTATTTGACGACCACGTCGCCGCCTTCGACGGCGCCGTCACCGGGCGCGTCAAAGCCGCCGGCGGTACGATCATCGGCAAGACCAACACGCCCCACCTCGGCCACAAGGACATGTGCGACAACCTGCTCGGCGACCCGGGCCGTAATCCCTGGAACACCGAACGCACCCCAGGCGGCTCCAGCGGCGGCGCAGCCGCAGCCGTCGCCGCCGGCCTCGGTCCTCTTGCACACGGCTCCGACGGCGCCGGTTCCATTCGTATCCCCGCCGCCCTCTGCGGCGTCTTCGGCTTCAAGCCTTCGTTCGGCCGCATCCCATACTGGCCTAACCTCGACATCTGGGCCGCCCGCTCACACAACGGGCCAATCTCACGTACGGTCGCCGATGCCGCGCTCTTCACCCAGGCCACGGCCGGACCCGACCCGCGCGACCCGACTACAATCGACAACACGCCCGACGACTATGTCGCCGCCGTCGCCGACCCGCTGCCCGTGCTCAAGGGCCTGCGCGTCGCCTGGAGCGCTGACTTCGGTTACGCCGCAGTCGAGCCCGACGTCCGACGCCTCACCGAACAGGCCGCGCGTCGATTCGAAGAGTTCGGCTGCAATGTCGAAGCCGTCGACCCCGGCTGGGACAACCCCCGCGACGGTGCCGAAGTCTCCTGGTTCGTCTCGATGGCCGCGCGCGTCGGCCGCAGCTATGACCAGGCCCCCAACGCTTTCGAGCCCACACTCGTCGAAATGATCGAGAAGGGCCGCAGCATCACTGCCGAAGAGCACGGCCATGCCGAACTCGCCCGCACGGACTTCTACCACCAGGCCCGCCTCTTCTTTGAGGAGTACGACCTCCTCCTCACGCCCCAGATGCCTCTTACCGCCTGGGGCGTCGACGACTGGCCCCAACAGATTGAGGGCAGGCCCAGCCCTTCCATCTTCGACCGCCTGCCTTTTACCTTTCCCTTCAACCTCACCGGCCAGCCAGCCGCCAGCGTCCCCTGCGGTTTCGCCTCCGACGGCCTACCCGTCGCCTTCCAGATCGTGGGCAGTCATCACGCCGACACGCTTGTCCTCCAAGCCGCAGCCGCATATGAAAAAATCGCGCCTTGGAATTTCGCTTGGCCTGATGTATCATAGGCTCTGTAGGACCAAAAATGGTCACTACGTTTAGTGCAACCCCGATTCTCGTAGGTTGCAAATCTAAAACTCCATAACCCCTTGGGGCCCATTAAGACAAGGACGTCTTAATCATGTTTAACTGGCAACGGCGCCAAGACCAGGCATGCTTCCCCCCGGCCGGAACGAACACTGTTCGCGTTGGCTGCGTTAACTACCTCAACGCCCGCCCGCTCTGGCACGGTCTCGGCAAACGCCCTGACCTCTTCTCGCTCAAGTATGCGGTGCCCTCAAGAGTATCCTCCTGGCTGCACAGCGGTGAAGTCGACCTCGCGCTCGTTTCGTCCATCGAGTATGGACCCCGTTACCGTGTCGTACCCGGAGCCGCCGTCACCTCAATCGGACCGGTCGCCTCGGTCGCCGCGTTCTCCCGCACACCGCTGACAAGAGCCAGGTCCGTCGCACTCGACTCCAGTTCCCGAACCTCCGCCGCCCTCATGCGTATCCTCTGCGCTGAGTGGTTCGACATCGAGCCGGAGTTCGTGACCATGGAACCAAACTTGCCCGCAATGCTCCATCGTTGTGACGCCGCCCTTCTCATCGGCGACCGCGCCCTCTTCGTCGACCACGTCGGCATGGGCCTGCGCAAACATGACCTCTGCGAGGAATGGCGAGGCATGACCCGCCTCCCATTCGTTTTCGCCTTCTGGACCGGCCGACCCGATGCCCTGACCCCAGCCCATCTGCAGGCCGTGCGCGATTCACGCCGCGACGGCGTCACCGCGCTCGACGATATCGCCTGCGCCCACTATCCCAACAACGAGACCCTCGCCGCCACCGGCCGCGCCTACTTGCACAAAAACATCCAATACCGCTTCGACGTCGACTGTTTCGCCAGCCTGCAGAGGTTCTACACCTCCGCCTCCAAACTCGGTATCATCCGACAGGCCCAGCCCGTCCTATTCTATGACTCTAGACCCCCGAAAGTGAAGGAGCGCACCGAAACCGTGTGAACTCAGGGTTGGAGAGGATCCTTAGGTCTTGTCTCCGGGCCAACTTCTCAAAGTCGTGCGGGACAACTATTGGATTCCCCCTGCCCGTGCATCCGGAGGAATGTCAACTTGGGAAAATCATGATTTAGAAAGTGTCTGAAACGCCTGGGCGGGACAACTCCGCCCCTATCCCCGCAAGATCTGCGTCTTCCGGCTGAGCCAAGGCCGTCGCCCACACGCCCTAGTTTCTCGCCCTCGTCGAAGCCCCGGAGCTGATGCAGTTCTTCGCCGAATTCCTCGACGGCCCCAGCCTCACCTACGACTTCAAATGGCTGCGCGTCGTGCCAAACGGCGCCTTCACCGGCGCCCACTACGACATCGTCTACATGGGCCGCGGCACGACCAACGTCTTCACCCTTTGGACCCCCCTCGGCGACCTCCCCTACGAAATGGGCCCGCTTGCCATCCTCGCCGGCTCCCACCGCTTTGACCGCATCAGAGAGACCTACGGCGAGATGGACGTCGACCGCGACAAGGTCACCGGCTGGTTCTCAAACGACCCCGTCGAGCTCGTCGACACCTACGGCGGCCAGTGGCGCAGCGCCGAATTCGAAATGGGCGACGCCCTCATCTTCGGCATGTACACCATGCATGGCTCCCTCTCCAACACAACCGGCCGCTTCCGCATAAGCTGCGACACCCGCTACCAGCGCGCCGACGAGCCGGTTGACGAACGCTGGATCGGCGAAAATCCGATTGCGCACTACGCCTGGATGAAGGGCGAAACGGTCCCCATGGAGGAAGCCCGCGAGCGTTGGGGCGTCTGAACGCGCAAGCCGCCCGGGCCGTTGTCTTTCGACAGCCTGCTAGGGCGGCCTACATCTTCTAACCAACTGCCCTTTGCCACTCGGTACGCACAGACCTCTGCCGTTTGCCGTCCCCCATTGACCGCTGAAGCACGTCAGTCTCTGAGCGTCAGCTTTTCAGGAATATTGCGAATCCGAAAGTCAGCAAGAACGATCTACTTCAAAACGTCAATGGGAGAACGCCAAATCCTTCTCTCCGACCTGCCTCGCGTAGCCGCCGATCAAGAGAAACGAAGCCTGATCCAGTCGGTCTTCCTTTGCACCACTCCAATGCCGCGGCAAGTTGAAATGCATCCGCCGCCCTCAGCGCATAAGCCCCCAAGAGAAGGTCCGCCCTATCTCGAATGCTGTCGCTCGGCCGAACTTCCATCCAGGCCTGCGCCAGTGACGCCAACGCGAGGCGCGATTCTTCAACCTCGTTCGACATCGATCCTATCTCGCGGGCCCGCCTCATCAGGGCAGAAACACATTCCGTGCGAGTGCCCCACCGGACGTACATTTCAGGGTCAGCGCGAAAGATTTCGCCAACTCCAGATGAATGTGATTCCGTCACGAAGAGCGGCACAATAGCCGAAGAGTCCCAGAATATCACCTTCCCTCTGCTCTCTCCCGAAGGAGCCCTTTCCTCACCAGTCCCTCCGGGTCCTTCATCCTTGGCATGTCCCAGAATCCTTCCGGCAACTTTCCCGTCCCCCGTCTTATCAACCCTCTTCGTTCAAGGTCTGCTAAGTGCTCTTCCATAGAATCGGCCTGATCCGCGTCGGAATCGGCAACATCGACAGGCACCAGGCGCGCGATCGGCCGCCCCCGAACCGTGATCAGCACCTCCTCGCCAGCTTGCACGTCCCGCAAATACGCGCTCAGTGATCGCTTCAGTTCAGTAATGCTCGTCTTCAGCTTTCGTCGCTCCTTCCGTACCAGCCTCGGGGGACAGACCAGGCAAATCACGCGCTTCGTCCAAACGCCGTCCCTGCAATCCGCCTTTCACTGCCGTCTGACGTTCACCACTGACTACGGCCGTTCGCAGTAGCCCACTGTCCACTGCACTTAAGTCCGGTACTCCGCATTGATCGACACGTACTCATAGCTCAGATCGCACGTCCACACCGTCGCCGCGCCTTCTCCCAGCCCCAGCGACACGCGCGCACTGATTTCGCTCTCCGCAAAGATCGCGGAAGCGTCCTCCTCCGCATAGTCCGTCGGCGTGCCCGCGTCCACCAGCTGCAGTTCCGCATTGTTGTCCTGTGGCTGGCCCGCGGCGATGAACAGATGCGCCTTGTTCGGGTCAACCGTCGCGCCCGAGTAGCCCACAGCACACAGGATGCGTCCCCAGTTGGCGTCATGCCCGAAGAATGCCGTCTTCACCAGCGGACTCTTTGCGATCGAGTTGGCGACCTGGTGCGCCTCGCCGTCGCTGACCGCGCCCTCGACCTGGATTGTCACGAACTTGGTCACGCCCTCGCCGTTGCGCACGATCAGCTTCGCCAGCTCGGCCGACGCTTCGGTCAGCGCCTGCAAGAACGCCTCGTAGTCGGCGCCTTCCTCGACGATCTCGGCGTTGCCCGCGGCACCGTTCGTCAGCACCAACACCGTGTCGTTCGTGCTCGTGTCGCCGTCCACGCTGATGCGGTTGAAGCTGCCGCTGACTGCCGACGCCAGCGCCTTCTGCAGCAGCGGCTGCGCGATGTTGGCGTCAGTCGCCAGGGCGGCCAGCATCGTCGCCATGTTCGGGTGAATCATTCCCGCGCCCTTGCCGATGCCGGTGATCGTAACTGTACTCCCGCCAATCTCGGCTTGGCTCGAGGCCCACTTGGGAAAGACGTCCGTTGTCATAATCCCAGCCGCCGCGTCCTCCCAGCCGTCCGGCCGCAGTTCGGCCGCCACCTGCGGGATCCCGGCCTCGACAACTCCGATCGGCAGCTGCACGCCGATCACGCCGGTGCTCATAACGAACGCCGTATTGTCGGTGCTGCCCAGGCACTTCTCTGCCGACTCCGCCATGCGCCGTGCATTCGCATTGCCCTCCGCACTGGTGCAGGCATTTGCGTTCCCGCTGTTAATCACCACAGCGTGCGTTCCGTCAGGATTTGTTCGTAGCAGCTCGCGGTCATAGAGTACCGGCGCCGCTGGAAACGCGTTCTGCGTGAATACGGCCGCTGCGCGACAGGCCGTCGGACTGGCGATCATCGCCAGGTCGGGCGCGCCTGTCGGCTTGATGCCGCAATGTATGCCCGCCGCATCGAAACCGGTTACCGGTATCGGTGCTGTCGACGGTCCGGAAAATGCATGTTCATTCTCTGACATCTTAATCTCCCTATCGATTGGACGCTTGCCGGTAGATTGGCGCTCGACCTTATCAGCCCTGCTACTTCTGGGTGATCCACTTACAATCCTGCACTAGTCCCGCTGAATCCAATCCCAATCCCGCGCCTCGCCGTCTTCCGCAGGCGGCGGCATGGCGTCAGCCGGATGTTCTTCCCTGAGGTGTGCGGCAACCTTCAGCGGCAGCCCAAAGAGGCGAATGAAGCCCTCGGCATCGGCCTGGTTGTAGACATCATCCTCGTCGAATGTAACGTAATCCTCCCGGTAAAGACTGTGCGCCGACCTCCGGCCCACCACCATCGCCTGTCCCTTGTACAGCTTCAGCCGCACCGTTCCGCTGATCGACTTTTCCGTCTCCTGCACAAACGCATCGAGCGCTTTGCGGAGCGGCGTGAACCAGAGACCGTTGTACACCAGCTCTGCGTAGCGCAGCCCGACCTGCTGCTTCCAGTGCAGGGTATCCTTGTCCAGGCAGAGTTGCTCCAGGGCCGCATGTCCCTTGTACAAGATCGTCCCGCCGGGGGTCTCGTAGACGCCGCGGCTCTTCATCCCCACCAGCCTGTTCTCCACCAGGTCGACGCGCCCGATTGCATTTTCGCAACCCAACGCGTTGAGATTCTGCACGAGTTCCACGGGCCCCATCGCCACGCCGTCTACGCGCTCGGGAAAACCTCGGCGGTAGTATATCTCCACGTAGGCGGGCTCGTCAGGGGCTTCCTCCGGCGACTTCGTCCACTCGAACATATCGGCCGGGGGCTCGGTCCAAGGGTCTTCCAGCGGCCCGCCCTCGTTGCTCAGGTGCCAGAGATTGCGGTCCTGGCTATATATCCTGTCTGCCGAGGCCTTGACCGGGACATTGTGTTCCTCCGCGTATTCCAGCGCGTCGGTGCGCCCGCGAATGTCCCACTCGCGCCACGGCGCGATGATCTTCAGCTTCGGGTTGAGCGCCATCACCGTCAGTTCAAAGCGAACCTGGTCGTTGCCTTTGCCCGTAGCGCCATGGGCGACGGCGTCCGCCCGCTCAAGCTGTGCAATCTCGACAAGCCTCTTCGCGATCAGCGGCCTGGCGAAAGAAGTGCCCAACAGGTAATCCCGCTCGTAAATCGCCCCCGCCTGCATCGTTGGAAATACATAGTCGGTCAGGAATTCCGCCCGCAGGTCCTCGACGTAGCAGCGGGACGCGCCCGAAGCAATTGCCTTCTCTTCCAGTCCGTCCAACTCTTCTTCCTGGCCGAGGTTAGCGCAAAAGCAGACGACCTCGCAGCCGTAGTTGTTGATCAGCCAGGGGACGATCACACTCGTATCCAGCCCGCCCGAATAGGCGAGTACCGCCTTTTTCACAGATCCTTTTTCAGCCATACGGACTCCTTGATTGTGAAAGTAGCCACAGAAGACTTTCAAAACTGGGCCTGATGCAGCTGCGTCTTCGTTGAACCCAATCGATCGGTTTACGGGGTGAAATCGTAGAATTGGCGTCTCATTGAGACTGGGCCTCGCCCGAAGCTCACTCAAGAAACAAAAAATGCCACCTCGGACCATCCGAAGCGGCATACAGGAAACGAGCGAAGAGTGCAAAGGAGTCTGGCAGCTTTCACCTCCTTAGCTGCGGTCAGACCATGCGCCCGCTTCCTGCGGGCCTCCTCCTGGCGAACGTGCGTAACGGCACCTTGGCTCCTCCCCTTCGGCCATTTCCCGAAGGCAGAATCTGCCTACCCGCCTGCAAGCCTAACCTTACTCGCTCGGAATGTCAAGAAGCGAGCCATCGCGTTCTACAGTATGTGTTTCGACAGCGGCGCTCGGCGCCAGTTCAGCCGCCCATTCCACTTGGACCCACAGCGCCTCCACGCCGCGCAGCACGACCTGCGGTCTGTACTCCGGCTCGGCCGACAGGCGTATCGAACTGAACTTTTTCAAAATCGTTGCGAATGCGATGCGCGCCTCCAGCAGGGCCAATGGCGCGCCAAGGCAGAAGTGAATGCCGCGGCCGAAAGAGATGTGGCTCCTTTCCTCTCGCCCGACATCCAGTTTCTCTGGATTGGAAAACGCAGCAGGGTCGCGATTTGCCGCGCCAACCGCGGCAACGACCTGCGCGCCAGCCCACAGCTGTTTGCCGCCAATCTCCACGTCTTCAAGAAGATGGCGCCCGTCAAGCTGGACAGGGCTGTCGTAGCGCAAAAGCTCGTCGATCGCGGTGTCCAGCAACGACGGATCCTCCCTGAGGCGCTCCATCTCGTGCGGATTCCTGAGCAGGGCCAGCATTCCGTTTCCGATCAGGTTCCGGGTCGTTTCGTTGCCAGCGACCAGCAGAAGCTCAAGTGTCGCCAGCAATTCCAAGTGTGACAGCTTGTCGCCCTCATCTTCAGCCTCAAGCAATGCGCTGATCAGGTCATCCTTCGGCGCCTCGCGCCGTTGCGCAATTATGCCCTCGAAGTATTCGTACAACTCCTCGGAGGCGCGGCGGAACCGTCTGACCTGCTCGTCGCTGCGCGCCGGTTCAAGCGAAAGAACAATGGCGTTTGACCACTCCTTGAACTGCTCCAGGTCCTCGGTGGGAACGCCGATCATTTCGGCTATCACGATGACCGGCAACGGAAACGCGAGAACCTCGATCAGGTCAAGGTGGTCTTGTTCACCAGCCGCCTCCAGAAGCTCGTCCACGATCTGTTGCACGCGCGGCTCTTGTTGAGCTACCGTGCGCGGCGTAAAGGCCTTGGAAACCAGCGACCTGAGCCTTGTGTGGTCGGGCGGATCGAGGTCCAGCATGCTCGCGTCCTGTCCATAGTCCGACCGCGCTTGCATGTTGGAAAAGCGATGGTGGTCGAGCAGGACCGCCTGGGCATCTTCATAGCGCGTCAACACCCACCCGCCGGCTAGTCTGCTGTAGTGAACGGGGTCCTTGCGCCGCAGCCGTTCATAGGTAGCATACGGATCAGCCCTGACAGCGTCGCTGCTCAGGTCAAAGGTAACGCCCGACTCCAGCCACTCCCAGGCCAGGAGAGCTGTCATGGCGATTCGCTTCAGTGCCCTTCGAATCGATTTGTAACAGACCTTCATCATCGTGTTGTCCCGTCAACCGTCCTGCAACTCAGATAGCTTCCGACGGTTCCGATTGTGATTGCCAGTTCTGCGACTTCCCCGACAGGATTCGGCTCGTGGCCGTTCTGCGATTCGTACGCTTCCCGCAGTTCCTGCAATCCCGTCGCTGTGCCGGAGCGACCCTCTCTTGAATAGGGGGCTCGTGACCTGAGCCGGAGATGCCGCCCGCTTCGCCGTCGCCGAAAAGAGGCTGGGCCCCGGCATCGGTACCCGCTCAGGCAGGCAAGGGCGAACAACAATGTTGCCACGGCAACCGCGCGCGTCATTATATGCGAGATGAATGGCCCGTTCCAGATTGTGGCAGGCCGGCGCTCGCCCATTCCGAGTGCGCCCCATTTGGTAGGCTGGTGAGGTGGATTCCAGATCGCGTTTCGCCTGCCATACGCATGGACTTGAGGTACATTCGCGTAGCTCCCTGTCCCGACTTCTCCTTTCTACACACGGTTAACTGATGTATGATACCAGCATATAGCAGGCTGACGTCTCCGATACCTGCGGATTCCAGCCTAACCAGCCAACCAGGAGACAGAGAGAGGCATCGATTCCATGTCAACAGACCATCGAGGAGCTCTGAACGCTCCCTACATATTCGCTCATAGCCTGGGCCAGCAACTTGACATGAGCGCGCAGGATTTCCCCGTCGCCAACGCCGACGGTCTGCCGGTCGTTAACCTGACCCAGGAACAGAAGTACATCTTCGACACGCGTGGCTGGCTTCTTATCCCTGGAGTACTGCCCGAGGACGATCTGGTAGAGATGCGCGACTTTTGTCTCCGGCTCCAAAGTGACCCCGACTCGATCCCTGAGCACGACCGCTCACCGCTTGGCGGCCCCATGCAGCGTCTCGCGGATCACCCCGTCGTCGTCGGCTTCATGCACGAATTCGTCGCATTCCCGCCGCTCTCCCGGCAGGACTGCTACGGCTTCCGCATGGAGTCCTGCAGCCTCTACTACCGCCAGGCAGGCGACGGACAGTTCGCGCCTCACAACGGCAGCGGCTACTTTCGCCTACCCGGCGACACGCACTTCTACCACTGCATTCCAGGCAAGGCGCACGCAGGACTTACCCGAGTCGTCTGGGAGCTGAATCCCGTCAGCGAGGGCGACGGTACCCTCCTTGTAAGCGGCAGCCACAAGGCCGCCTACGCTGCGCCCGACGCAATTCATGACCGGAGGTCGCCGATCTGGGAGGGCTACACCTGCCCTGCCGGCTCCGTTCTTATCTTCACCGAATCGCTGACCCACAGCGCCCGTCCTTGGTCCAGCCGCGAACATGATCGCGTCGCCATATTCAGCTGCTACAATACTGTCGACAGCAAATGGCATGACTGGGACCCCGACCCCAGGCTCGTTGAAACCATGCCGCCATTGCGCAGGACCCTGTTTCGCCCCGTTCGCGCTGCACGTAACCTGGCCGACGGGTCGCACTACGAAGTCTGAGCGCTGCGCTTCTTCAAACCAGACTATTCGTGAACAGCGAAGGCCTTGCGAGGAGGGTCTTCCAAGCAGCCGGGCGCCGGATCGTTGTTTGACCCGAACGATGCGGCGGCTCTCCTTCCACTTAGCCGAATCCAGTCCGCAGGAGACGAACGAATGGCAACTCTACTCTCGGCCAGACAGGCGGCCGCCTTCCAGATGGGCAAGGGCGATTCCCGCAATCTCGTCGGCCCTTCTACCGGTGCGCAGCACATTACCTTGAACTACTCCGTCTTCCAACCCGGCGAAGAGTTTCCTCAGCACTTCCACGACGGCTCGGCAGACATATTCGTCGTGCTCGAGGGCGGCGTTTCCGTCCGCCAGGGAGACGTCTACACGCCGATTCACGAAGGCCAGTTTGCCTACGTGCCTTCGCCCGAAGTGCACGGCACAGTCAACACCACCGATTCCGAGGCCACCCTGATCAGCTTTCAGGCGCCGCCGGACCAGGCCCTCTACCGCGGTGAACGCGACCCTTCGCAGACAGGCGAGACTCCGCGCCCGCCCGAGAACCACCAGACGCAAGTGCGAATTGACCGACTCGATTCGGGTAATGTGAGCCCTGGAGGTAAGACCAAGGGATGGGCGCCCGCATCCCCTGCTACGGGTACCGCGGAGATGAAACTCGACTACTTTGAACTGGGAGAGGGAGGACAGGTCGAATCGCCAGCATCACCGGACAAGGAGTCCGTCTGGTTCGTCTGGAGCGGCGAAGTCTCGATTGCCGCCGGTGGCGAGTCTTTGCAGGCGGCGCGACACGAAGGCGCTTTCATCCCCCCCGGGGAAGCACAGACAGTGCGCAATCTCTCTGCTACAACCGCACGTCTGATCCGTTGCCAGGCCGTTTAATCCAAATAGCGCTGCTGCCACCACGCTCCCTGGCGGAGACTGCAGGACCAACACCAAGTCAGATCGATGCTGCGGTGGAAACGGACGCCGCCCGCACCTCGTCCGCGCTCACTTCGCGGCCCAGCTCGTTGGACAGGTAGATGCCCTCCGAGATGAGCATGCAGTTCAACGCGACCTCCGCCGTCGGTAGCAGTTCGACGCGACCCTCCACCGCAGCAATCCAGTGCTGCTGCTCACCATCGTATTCGTCGCCCTGGCCGCGTACGTTGTGCAGCCGAAAGTTGAAACCGTCGAGGTTGACTCTCGAATCAAGGTCCAGGTCACCGATGCTGTGGAAGTAGCCGAACGGCTCCAAACGTACGCCGCCCTCGCTTCCGACGACGAACGCACCTTCAAATGCGTCCAACTGAATGGCCCACGCCTCGATAATGTCCAGCGTCATGTTGTCTGCCAGCCGCACCAAGCCCAACCCCAGCTCCTCCACATTGTAGCCGCTTTTGGTCCGCCGCGACGCGTCCATCGGCATCTCCTGGTACGTCTTGCCAGAAATCCGCAGCACGTCCGGGTTCCCAAGCAGATACAGCACGACCGAAATGTGATATACGCCCATATCATAGAGCGCGCCGCCGCTGGCCGTCTCCTTCTGCACAAAAAACGGTGTGCCGTACCCGTCGACAAAGGGCCGCCCGCGCCGCCGATGGCCCGTCGAGCGTGCGTGGTATAGCCTACCCAGGTGTCCGCCGTCAATCAGGGCCTTGGCCGCTTTGGTCTCGTTGAAGAAGTATTCCCGGTTCTGGATGCAGAGCATCAGTCCGCACTCTCTGGCCGCCGTCAACATCCGCTCGGCGTCGACGTACGCGCCGGCCATCGGCTTTTCGCAGAAAACATGCTTTCCCGCCTCCAGAGCCGCCAGCGTAACAGGCATATGGAAGTTGTTGTGCAGGCAGACGTCCACCGCCACGATGTCGTCACGCGCCAGCAGTTGTTGGAAATCGGTGTAAACGCTGGCGATTCCATTCTCACCGGCCACACGCCGGGCCTCGGCCTCGTCGATGTCGGCGATCGCCGCGATCTCCACGTGAGGCATCCCGGAATACACCCGGACATGCTTCTTGCCGATCTGGCCTACGCCGATAATTCCGATTCGAGTTTTTTCCTGTGTCATTTAACCTTCTCTTGGTGTGAATTCCTCGTCCGATGCCCGCCAACGCGTCACAGAGCCGAGCGAAAGCCGCGCGACAATCGTGTTTCAATCTGGGCCTGAAATGCCGTGAAGACGATAGTGATGATCCAATAGAATACAGCCGCAATCAGCAGCGCCTCCAGGCTGCGGAAATTGGCCCGCCCCTGTTTCTGCGCCCGCCACAGCAGCTCCCAGACGAAGCCGGTGACCGAAATCAGCGAAGTGTCCTTCAGCATGGCGATGAACTGGTTGCCAATCGGCGGAATGACAAGTCGCAGCGCCTGGGGCAGCACGATGTATCGCATAATCTGGAAGTGGGTCAACCCCATCGCCTGGGCTGCCTCCCGCTGGCCTGCGTCCACAGACTGGATGCCCGCCCGCATAATCTCCGTCATGTACGCGCCGTAGTTCAGCCCCAGCGCAAGCACTCCCGCTGCCAGACCCGAGAGCCGGATGCCCAACTGGGGCAGTGCCAGGAAGAAGAAGACGACCTGGAGCAGCAGGGGCGTGCCGCGAATCAGCGAAATGTAGAAGGTCGCCAGGGCATAAGCGGGCGGAAATCTCGATAGGCGCCCCAGCGCTCCCAGCAGCGAGAGCCCCGTCGCCAGGATGATCGACAGAATCGACAGCAGGATCGTCAGCCAAACGCCGTTGAAGATGAAGAACCAGTGGCTGCGAATGAAGGACCAGTCAAGCGAAATCGTCGTAAACTGCAGACCAGCAAACGTGAAGTGTGTGCCGCTGAAAGCATAGACAAGCGCCAGCAAGAGCAATGCATACGACACGCGCACACCCATAACAAAGCGCCGCGCATCGCGCCGCTGCCCGGCCAGAATCTCTTCCGCCCGATCCGCAAAGCTTTCATCAGTGGGTGCTGCCGGCATGCTGCCTCGCTCCTGTCGTACTTAGAACTGTCCCGGTCCTGCGGTTGCCGGGCGCAAGAAAACCTTCCACGCCCTTGCTGCTCCGCTCTCAGGCTACTGCGTCGGGTCCATCGTCAGGTCTTCGCCAAACCATTCCATCGATAGGCTGCTGAGCGTACCGTCTTCGTGCATCGCGGCGATGATCTCGCTTACCTTCTCGACCAGGCGAGCGATATCCTTGGACGCGCTCTGGTCGAATGCCACAGCCAGGTTTTCGGAAAAGACAGGTGAACCGACCTTGTGGATCGGGACGCCTTCGGCTATGGCCGCTTCTACCACCGTGTTCGATGTCAGAAACGCTGCGAATTCATGACGGCCGGCCTGAATCTGCTGTGCACAATCGTTGTCCACCGTCAGTGGAATGATCGAAGTATCCGTTGGGGGCGAGTCCACATAGAAACTGGCTTCCGGCAGCCCCAGTGCCTCCATGTCGCCCATTAGCCACGACTCGTAGGTAGTCGAAACGCCCACGCAGATCGTTTGGCCGTTCAGATCGTCCAGTGTCATAACGCCGGAGCCGTCCACCGCTGCGAATTGGGCCGGCGTGTAGTAGTAGGGCGGCGAGGCGAAATCGAGGATCTTTTGTCTGGCTGTTGTCACGGTCATCGAACCGACACTCATATCCCACTGGTCGCCCCAGTTGCCCGCCGTGATCAGGTCCCAATCAGGCGTTACAAACTCCACCTCCACACCAAGTCTTGCGGCGATCTCCATTGCAACGTCCACGTCGAAGCCCTGGAAGTTGCCGCTCTCGTCCAGAAAGCTCTGTGGGGCATAGTTCGGGTCTGTCGAGATGCGGACCGTTCCGCGGGCCATGATTTCGGCCAGCAGGTCGTCCGGGTGCGTCGACGCCGCCCCGTTGTCATCGCCGGCCGTGGGCACTGCAGGGGCCACGCACGCGCCTGCCAGGAAAACAAACAACAAGAGAACGGCAATAGGATTCCTCATGGGGCAACTCCTTCCTGATTCTGGTACAATTCGTCGCGTGGTTGATTTCACTGAACTGTCGTATTCATACTAAAGCGTGCGGCTGATCGCGCAAAACGAGATCCTAAGACTGGAGCCTGCTTCATGTCTCCCAATTTGGCCGCCGCGGCAGCAGAGCATCCCTTCCCCGACTATCAAGACTGGTGGCCCCTTGGCTCCCCCCTTCTGACGATGATGGCCAGAGCCATCACCGAACAATGGTGTCGGCTGGCCTCGCCCGAGGACGACCTAGCAGAGGTCCAGTCTCTTGCGACGGATTACGTTCATCTGGTCTATGCCAGGACGGCGCGGCCCACTCTCGCCAGTTCGTTCTACCGCCTTTCTGAACTCGAAACATTTGAGTCCGGCGAATTCGATGCCCTTTCCTACGCATTCTTCCGCTCCGCGTTCAGCGCTCTATCTTTTCAACATAGCGGAAAGGACCTGAACACGGCGCGTCGCCAATTCACCCAGCGGGTCGGTGCGCGTTTCTTCGCCCAGCTTACAGATTTTCTGACACTGGACCTTCCCCAAACTCTTTCTTCAGAGGATGACTTCAACCGCCTCCGGCACGCAATCGCAAGGGTCGGAAAGTTTCTCAAGTCTGAAGGCTACCTCCGTTCCCACTTCGCTTTCCACTTCGATGTGCACACGGAGCACGCAGGGCGCTGCATCCAACAACCTGCGACCCGCCTGCTTCCGGCCCTGAGAAACGGCGAAACCGCCTACGCGCTCTATGAGATGGGACATCCGGTAATTCTTCCTTCCGCGGTCTATCTCTACCGGACCGTGGGCGAAGCCCAGCATCACTCCTCCCGCACAATCGAGGAGCTGTTCGCTCGCGCCGATAGTGACGCCAGCGAGACCGAGGATTTCGATCCCAGCGGCTTCCCTTCCAGCCTCGTTGTTGAGTTGTGGGAGATCCGGCGGCGCAACTGATCGCGGAAACCGACATCAGCTCCTCTTCCCCCCGCAACAACTGCTCTGCCTGCCGGGACAATTCCTTCAATACGCGTCACTCGCGATCCAAAATGCTGCCTAATTTGACGGTTGCTTCCCTCTGCTGGTACACTGGCCTCTGCGATTTCGCCTGAAACGCCCCCATCGTCTAGAGGACTAGGACTCAGGCCTTTCAAGCCTGCAACAGGGGTTCGAATCCCCTTGGGGGTACTTGCCAGCCGTACGACCTCAGTTGGGTCCAATGGCCGTCGGACTCGCAATGGTAGATCAATTTATCCAGCCTCAGTGTAGGTCCTGAGTCATGATGTGGAACGCAGCATCTTGATCGCGGGACCTTTCCATTTGGAGAGGAACTGTGAAGACCCTGCGCATTGAGGTCGTCCCCCACGCCACTGATGGCAACACTGCGATTCCCACCGCGGCTCACCGTCTCGGGGTTGACGCTGTCCGAACTTGCCGGCAGTCGCGCATTTATTTCCTCACCAGTCGTGCTGCCGGCAGCCTCTCTGCAGAGAAAGTTGAACAGCTATGCGAGCAGCTGCTGGTCGATCCGGTAACCGAAACAGCGGCCATCATAGAAATTCCCTTCCTTACGTCGTCAGACTCGGCAGATCCCGTCGCAGAAACTGCCGCTGAGCATCTAATCGAAGTGGCGCCCCGCCCCGGCGTAACCGACATTGCCGCCCGAGTACTGGAGCAGGGCGCGGCAGAACTGGGAATGCCCGGGCTTCAGGCCGCCTCAGCAACGAGGTACGAGCTCAGCGGCGAACTTTCTCTCTCCGACCTCCATTTGCTGGCCCGGGGCCTCTTTTGCAACGACACGATCGAGCGCTACAGTCTAGGACCCATCGCGCCCTTGTTTGGCGACAACGGCAAGCCCCAGGACCGCGTCGAAAGGCTGCCATTGTCGAACCTGACAGACGATGCCCTGCTCTCTCTCAGCCGGGAGCGCATGCTCTCCTTGGATGTGAGCGAGATGAAGGAGATTCAGGGCTACTATGATGAAATCGGCCGGCCTCCCACAGACGTCGAACTGGAAACACTGGCACAGACCTGGAGCGAACACTGCGTCCACAAGACATTTAAGGCATCGATCGACTTTACGCTGCAGGATGCCACCGGCCGCGTCGTCCCTGTGGAGCAGATCGAGGGACTGTTGCACAGTTACATACAGGCGGCTACCGAAGCCGTTGACCGTCCCTGGGTTCGCTCCGCCTTTGTCGACGATGCCGGCATCATCGAGTTTGACGAGCAGTTCGACCTGGCCTTCAAAGTCGAGACCCACAACCACCCCTCAGCGCTGGAGCCCTTCGGCGGGGCCAACACCGGCATCGGCGGCGTAGTACGAGATATCATGGGCGTTTCTGCTAGGCCCATTGCCTGCACAAACTTCCTCTGCTTTGGCCCGCAAGATCTGCCCCGCGAAGAACTGCCGCCGGGCGTGCTGCACCCTGCGCGCGTTCGTCAAGGCGTCGTAGCCGGAATCGGCGACTATGGCAATAAACTGGGCCTGCCAACTGTCAACGGGGCGGTTATATACGACCGCGGCTTTCTGGGAAACCCTCTCGTTTTCTGCGGCGCCGTAGGTCTCCTCCCAAAGCACGCCCATCCGACGCAGCCGCAGCAGGGCGATCGCGTTGTCGTCCTTGGCGGGCGGACGGGCCGCGACGGCATCCACGGCGCTACGTTTTCCTCCGCGGAGCTGATCGAATCAACGCACTCGGAAGCGGGCAGTGCCGTTCAGATCGGGGACCCGATCACGCAGAAAGGGCTGATAGAGCTGGTTGAGGCCGCCAGGGACGAGCGTCTCTACAATGCCATTACCGATTGCGGCGCAGGAGGCCTCTCGTCCGCGGTCGGCGAGATGGCCGAAGAGTTGGGTGCAGACGTAGAGTTGCAGCATGTTCTGCTCAAGTATCCCGGCCTGACGCCTTGGGAGATCTGGCTGTCGGAAGCCCAGGAGCGGATGGTCATGGCGGTTCCCCCGCACAATCTCAAACGACTCGGCGAGATGGCTGAACTTTGGGACGTGGAACTTCGCGAGCTGGGCCACTTCAGCGGCGATTGCTGGCTGCGCGTCCGCAGTAGCGGTCAGATCGTTGCAGAGCTACCGATGGCATTCCTCCACGACGGGCTGCCGCGCCCTCATCGGACCGCCTGCTACCGGGAAAAAGAACAGCCCGGTTCCGCCGGACCTGCCTTCTCAGAACAGCCGCAAATGGCGCCGGATCCGGAGCGAATGCTCTTGCGGATGCTCAGTTTTCCCTCGGTGGCGAGCAAGGAACAGATTGTGCGCACGTACGATCACGAAGTGCGCGGCGGCACACTCGTCCGACCGTTCACAGGGCCGCAGATGGACGGCCCAGCCGATGGAGCCGTACTCAAGCCGATGGGGACTTGGCACCACAGTAAGGCAATCGCTCTCAGCGCCGGGCTTAACCCTCTACTGGGCAAACGCGACCCTTACTCGATGGCCGTGAGCGCTGTCGACGAGGCCTTCCGCAACGCGGTCTCGGTCGGCGCCGACCCGGACCGCATCGCGCTTCTGGACAATTTCTGCTGGGGCAACCCGACATTGCCAGACCGGCTGGGCTCGCTCGTTCGCGCCTGCCAGGGCTGCTATGACGCGGCAATTGCCTACAACGCACCCTTCATCTCCGGCAAGGATAGCCTGTACAATGAGTACGACGGCCAGCCCATTCCCGGAACACTGTTGATTTCAGCGATCGGCATCGTCCCCGACATGCACGCCACCTGCACCTCCCATCTGAAAAATCCGAGAAATATCATTTACCTTTTGGGCGAGAGCCGCGCCGAGCTCGGGGGCTCACTCCTGCATCACCTGCTTGGTGTTGAAGGAGGGGAACCGCCTTCCATGCCGGCACAGCCATTGGAAGCCATGCGCACCCTTCACGCAGCGATTCGCGCCGGCCTCGTGCAGAGCTGTCACGATCTGAGCGAGGGCGGGCTGGGGCTGGCCCTGGCCGAGATGTGTATAGGAGGACGTCTCGGCGCAACGGTCGACATCCAGCCCGTTTGGACGCCAAATCGTGCGTTTTGTGCGACCACTGCTCTATTCGGCGAAAGCAACGGTCGTTTCCTGCTGGAAGTCGAGCCGGCAAAAGCTGAAGACTTGGAGCTGCAGTTCGCCGGATTGCCCCTGACCATGTTGGGTGCAGTCTCCGAGGCCACGAATCTGGTCGTAAACTGCGGCAGCGAGCGCTTGTTCGGACTACCGCTTGAAGAGATCGTGTTCGCCTGGAAGAGAGAAGCCGTTTCCTGAAGAGCCTGATGAACGAGTGGTCCGAGTTTTGGAGCAGGGCGATGAATGAGACATGGCTTATCCCATCCTGATCCTGCATGCCTCCGGTACGAACAGGGATGCCGAGACCGCTCGCGCCTGCGAACTGGCGGGCGGGTCACCGCAGATTGCGCACATCAATCAGCTGCGGTGCGGACAGTACAGACTCTCCGACTTCGAGATGCTTGTGCTACCCGGCGGATTCTCGTACGGCGATGCCCTGGGCGCCGGCGTTCGCCAGGCGCTTGATCTGCGCGTTTTTCTCTTTGAGCAGTTGCAGGAGTTCATCGACGCTGGCAGGCAGGTGTTGGGCATCTGCAATGGATTCCAGACACTGGTGAAAGCAGGTCTGTTGCCGGGCCCTGCGTTCGGCAACAGACCTTCTCTGACGCCGAAGAAATCGGTGGCCCATCAACGCAAAGTTACGCTGACTCACAACCGCAACGGGAAGTTTGAGTGCCGCTGGGTGCATTTGGCTGCGGAGACAGGGACTCGCGCTGATTGTCTCGCCGGCATTGTCGAGCCGATGTTTTGCCCGGTAGCCCATGCCGAAGGCAACGTACAGGTAGCCGACAGCAGAACCCTAGAATACCTGGAGCAAAAGGGGCTTGTCGCTTTCCGCTACGTGGACGCCAACGGAAACCCTGCTGGCGGCCGCTATCCGCTTAACCCGAACGGTTCGATCGCCGACATCGCCGGCATCTGCAATCCCGCCGGCAATGTCGTCGGACTCATGCCCCATCCAGAGGACCATGTCGTATCGGTCCAGAATCCCCTAGGTGGAATCGGCAGTTTGGGGCTTTCGCTGTTTCGATCCATGATTGGCGACGGAACGGGCTAGGTGCGACTACCGCGGACGCAAATGCAGTTGGACTTGCTAAGGAGGGCACACTATGGATGCAACGGCATTAGAAGACACTCTTGCCGGCATCGATCTGGATTTCCTGGGTCCCAAACGCAGCGGCAAGGTGCGCGATATCTATGAACAAGGCGATAGACTCATACTCATTGCCACAGACCGCCTATCTGCCTTCGATCATATCCTTGGCCTGGTGCCTTTCAAGGGGCAGGTTCTAAACCAACTGTCCACCTTCTGGTTCGAGGAGACGAATGACATTGTCAACAATCATTTCTTAGCGTCTCCCGATCCGAACGTCACGATTGGCCGGAAATGCCAGCCTCTGCCAGTGGAAGTCGTCGTACGCGGCTACATCTCCGGCGTGACGAAGACAAGCCTTTGGTACCGCTACAGCTTGGGCGAACGCAACATATACGGCCTCGATTTTCCCGACGGGATGGCCAAGAACGACCCCTTGCCGCAACCGGTCATAACGCCGACGACCAAAGCGCAACAAGGAGGCCACGACGAACGCACAACTAGCGCCGAGATAGTAGAGAAGGGCCTGGTTGAAGAGACATTGTGGGAATCCGTCTGCAAAGTCTCACTGGATCTCTTTCGACGCGGACAGGAGATCTCAGCCAAGGGGGGCCTGCTGCTCGTTGACACCAAGTACGAGTTCGGCATTGCCGAAGGAGGCGAGTTGCTACTGATCGACGAGATCCACACGCCGGATTCGAGCCGGTTCTGGACGGCGGCGAGTTACGAGGAGTCGAAGTCAGTTCGTTCCCAAGGCAATTCAAGTAGGACTGATTCCCAAGAACCTGAAAACTTTGATAAGGAGTTCGTCCGTTTGGCGTATGCAGCCCAGGGATACAGAGGTGACGGCTTACCGGCGGCACTGCCGGATGAGCTGGCGCTTGAGGCCGCTGCCAGGTACATCCGCTCCTACGAGCTGCTTACAGGTCGCGCGTTTGCGCCGGGAGATCTGCCGGTTGCCAGCAGAGTGGCAAATAACCTGCGTAAGCTCTTTGCAGCTGCCTGAACTGCGAAGCGTGGGGGGAGTAAACATTGGTGACGACTCCAAAAGCATCGCCTCTGGTCGGCGTCATTATGGGAAGTGAATCCGACTGGGATCGTTGCATGAAGTATGCGGCTGAAACGCTGACAGAGTTTGGCTTGCCCCACGAATGCCGCGTCGTTTCTGCGCACCGAACGCCGGACTGGATGACAGAGTATGCCAGCGGCGCATCAGGGCGGGGCCTTGAGGTGATCATCGCCGGTGCGGGCGGGGCAGCCCATCTGCCAGGCATGGTCGCAGGCCACACGCTGCTCCCCGTCATCGGGGTGCCGGTGCAAAGCCAGGCGCTGAACGGCATGGATTCGCTCCTTTCGATTGCGCAGATGCCCGCCGGCGTGCCGGTCGCGACGATGGCCATCGGAAGAGCGGGCGCCATAAATGCCGCGCTGTTCGCCATCTCTATCCTGGGCGCATCGCGTCCGTCGTTGCGTAGCCGACTGCAACAGTTTCGCCAAAATCGCGCCGAGCAGGTTCTTTCAATACAGCTTGAGACCAGAGAGTAAAGCCTTGGCGCAAGCACAGTTGCGTTCAATTCCTCCGGGTTCCACCATAGGGGTCTTTGGCAGCGGCCAATTGGGCAGGATGCTGGCATTTGAGGCCCGCAGAATGGGCTATCGACTGCATACGCTTTCGCCGGAACGCAATAGCCCTACCGGACAGATCGCTGACCGTGAGTTCGTCGCGTCATACGATGACCGCGACGCCGTGCTGGATTTTGTGGATGGCGTGGACGTCGTAACATTTGAATTCGAAAACGTCCCGGCCCTTGTGTCCGAAATTGCCGAGTCCCGGGGTGTGCCGGTTCGTCCGTCCAGCCGAATCCTCCATACCGCCCAGGACCGCCTGCGTGAGAAAGCAGTTCTCAGCCAGGCCGGACTGCCCGTCACCCCTTATCGAATGGTCGAAGAGGCTTCCGATCTGTACGACGCCGTCGATGAGATCGGTTTTCCCGCCATTCTCAAGACGTCGGTTTTCGGTTATGATGGCAAAGGGCAGTTGCTACTCGAGTCCAAGAGCCAGTTGGGTGCAGCGAGGCAGATTGCCGATGGCCAACCGTGTGTGCTTGAGGCGTTTGTTGAGTTTTCGTCTGAGCTTTCGCTCGTTGCGGCTCGCGGCACGGACGGGTCATTTGCTGCCTATCCACTCGTTGAAAACCGGCACGAAAACCATATCCTGGACATTACGATAGCCCCCGCGCCTGTCGAATCAGTTCTCGTACAGGGTGCCAGGGACCTGGCCCAGAAGCTGTTTGAACTGCTTGACGTGGTTGGTGTTCTCTGTATCGAGTACTTTCTACTGCCTGATATTCAAGAGTCACCGGACGCGCCCAATTCCGTGGACATTTCAAGTGATCGGTTCCTGATAAATGAAATCGCTCCTAGGCCCCACAACTCCGGCCACTGGACGATCGAGGGCGCCGCTACAAGTCAGTTTGAGCAGCAGCTACGCGCTGTTTGCGGGCTGAAGCTTGGCTCAACTGAGCAGTTGTGTCCCGCGGTCATGCTGAATCTGCTTGGGGATCTCTGGGATGAAGGTGAACCGAATTGGCCGGCGCTCTACAACTACCCCGCAGTCAATCTGCACCTGTACGGGAAGCAGGAACCACGTCGAGGCCGCAAGATGGGGCATTTGACGGTAACCGGTTCTTCTACCGAAGCCGCTCTGGAAACAGGACTCGCTGCACGCGCGGCACTGCGGAGGAGCTAAATGAACGGTGCCGCTTGGTATAGTCATCACAACGGAGATTGCCGCCTGTCGCCGGTAGCATGCGCGAACGTTCAATGGTACGTCTGGAGGTGCGAACATGGCTCCATTTGACTCACCCCGAGAAGCCTGCGGCGTTTTTGGCATCAGCGCACCGGGAATGGACATCGCCCGACTGACCTATTTCGCCATTTACGCCTTGCAGCACCGAGGCCAGGAGGCTGCGGGAATCGCCACCTGTGACGGCAAGACTGCCCACATCCACAAAGGGCTTGGCCTGGTATCCCAAGTGTTCAACGAGGACAACCTTAGTCATCTGCGGGGCCACTTGGGCATAGGCCACACGCGCTACTCGACGACGGGTTCGCCGCGGCTGGGCAACACGCAGCCTTATATTCTGGAGACGCTCGATGGCCCGCTGGCCATTGGCCACAATGGCAATCTGGTCAACGCCCCCCAATTGCGCAGGCAACTCCTGGAGCGGGGCGTAGGGCTCTCGACGTCGACCGACAGCGAACTGATCATCCATCTGCTGGCGGGTGCACGCGGCACCTGGCTGCAGCGTATTCGACAGGTGATGACCATAGCAGAAGGAGCCTATTCCCTGACAATTCTTACCAGGGAGGCGGTCTTCGGCGTGCGGGACCCTTGGGGCCTGCGTCCGCTTGTATTGGGCGAACTGGATAACGGACTGGCCCTGGCTTCGGAGAGTTGCGCATTTGCCACAATCGGCGCCCGGGCCGTACGTGAGATTGAACCTGGCGAGATCGCCACAATTGACAAGGACGGATACGAGATTGTCCAGGGCGTGCCTGCGGAAAAGGCCGCATTCTGCACTTTCGAGCAGATCTATTTTGCCCGACCGGATAGCAGACTGGGCGGACGCCTAGTTCATCGCGTTCGCCAGGCGCTTGGCCGACAGCTCGCACGGGAGGCACCGGTTGATGCCGATATCGTAGTGCCCGTGCCCGACAGCGGTACACCTCACGCCATCGGCTACGCCCAGGAAAGTGGAATCGACTACAGTGAAGGGTTGATCAAGAGCCGGTACATCGGACGAACCTTCATCCAGCCGACCGACCAGCTTCGAAAGGACGGTGTGGCGATGAAGTTTAATCCTCTATCGGACAATCTGCGCGGCCAGCGTGTTGTTCTGGTTGACGACTCAATTGTACGCGGCAATACCAGCGGGCCTCTCGTCAAACTCCTGCGAGACGCGGGGGCGTCAGAGATTCACATGCGCGTTGCCTGTCCTCCTATCCGATATCCCTGCTTCATGGGCGTGGATATGGCGAGCCAGACGGAGCTAATCGCGGCACACAAGAGCCAGGATGAGATCAAGACCTACATTGGCGTCGATTCTCTTGCCTACCTCAGCGTGGAGGGGATGATGAATACGCTCGAGGCTGAGGACGGCTATTGCAACGCCTGCTTCACAGGGAGTTATCCGTTTGAAACGCCTCTCCTGGAAATGGAGCTTAAGGAAAAAGAGAAGTTCGCCACAGTACTGGGGAGTTAGAGCGGACCCTGCAACTCTTCCTCCATCGCGCCTGAACAGAAGCTGACAAAGTCTGCGCAGAACGTCTCCTGCTAGGTAGAGATTCACCGACAGCTGGCAACACGATGAGAATTCTACTTATAGGCTCGGGCGGTAGAGAGCACGCGCTGGCGTGGAAACTGTCGCAGTCGGCACATGCCAGCCGCATATTCGTTGCCCCCGGAAATGGGGGCACGGCCACGCTCCCGGGCTGCTGCAATGTCTCCATTGAGGCAGAAGACCTCCCTACGTTGCTTCACTTCGCGCGGGAAAACGCCATCGATCTGACCGTGGTCGGGCCAGAGATACCCTTGGTTGCAGGCCTTGCCGATCAGTTTGCTGCAGAAGGACTGCGCGTATTTGGGCCCAGCGCGGCCGCGGCCCAGCTGGAAGGTTCGAAGGCATTCTCCAAAGCCTTCATGAACCGCCATGCCATCCCAACCGGTTGGGCGCGCGTCTTCAACAGTTTCGAGTCTGCGGCCGACTTTGCTTTTGGCCTGGATACGCTCCCTGTAATCAAAGCCAGCGGGCTGGCCGCGGGCAAAGGGGTTTTCCTACCTGAAAGCCGCGCTGAGGCGGTCGACCAGCTGCGCACCGTGATGGTGGAACGGCGCTTTGGAGATGCCGGCGATACTGTGCTGATCGAAGAGAGGCTGTTCGGCCCGGAGCTGTCCGTGTTGGCCTTTAGCGACGGCAAGGAGCTCAGGCTGATGCCGGCCGCGCAAGACCATAAGCGGCTTCAGGATGGCGACCTCGGTCCGAATACTGGTGGAATGGGCGCGTTTGCTCCTTCGCCGCTGGCGACGCAGGAGCTGATGACAGAGGTAGAGCAGACTGTCTTGCACCCTGCGTTGGCTGCTATGAACGCCGAAGGCGCCGCCTACCAAGGCGTCCTGTACGCGGGCCTGATTCTGACCGACTCGGGACCGAAAGTTCTCGAGTTCAATTGTCGTTTCGGCGACCCGGAAGCCCAGGTAATCCTGCCACTGCTGGATTGCGATCTCTTGGAGGTGATGACTGCCTGCGTGAAAGGCCGGCTCGCCGAGTGCCCCCTAAACTCTTGGGCCGGTTCTGCGGTGACGGTTGTTGTGGCTTCGAGCGGATACCCTGGGCCTTACGAGACAGGCAAGGTCGTCAGCGGATTGCCGTCAGGTGAGCTCGGAGAAGATGGAGCGCTCGTATTTCACGCCGGGACTCGACTTAGCAGCGCGGAAGGATGCGACAGCGAGATTGTAACTGACGGGGGCCGCGTGCTGTCGGTTACCGCCACGGGAGCGACACTTGCTGAGGCCGCCGCCAGCGCCTACCGAACTGTGGAAAGCATCAGCTTCGACGGCGCGGTCTGGCGCGAGGACATCGGGCGGGACGTAGCCTGGTAGCGATGGGTGATCACGTCGCAGCGTCCGGGTTTCTCGCCCGTCACCTTTCCACGTAATTTCTTCGAATCCAACTGTTCTAACCCAGACCATCTCCTTGCCAACTCATCCAAGGACAGAAACCGGAGGGCACAATGGCTCTGATTCCTTCAATGTTGCTCAAGCGCCTTTATACTTACGCAAGCCTGGAAAACACAGACGATGGCGTGCGGTTTTCAATGAAGAATCGGCTGAGCGACGCCAAACTAACTGCCTTCCACGGCATCAGCATAGACGAAAAGGAGGTTGCGGCCGACGCGTTGTCGCTGGACTTTGGCGATGGTCAGGTTTTGAGCCCCGATCAGATCAACAGCGGATCGCCAATAGATTTCCCTCTGCGCAAGGAGGTACTCATTCGAGCCCAGATTCCGCCGCTCGAAACGGGTCATCATACCATCCGGATTGGCGTCCAGACCTCTCCATTCGGACGGATTCAGTTCACAGTCGATGACGCCATTTCCGAAAAGGTGGATGCGCCCCGAATTCCCCGAGACAGGGAAGACGACTATTGCGAAAGCGCAATCCGGGCACGCCAGAGCTTTGTCAGCGAATACACCGGGCATTCGCTAGAACACGTCTCGCAATACTCTTTCGATCCGCATGTCGCTCAAGGGAATATCGAGAACTTCACGGGCGTCGCGCAGATTCCCCTCGGCTTTGCCGGGCCGTTGAATGTCTGCGGAGAGCATGCCCAGGGCGACTTCATCATTCCACTTGCCACCACCGAAGGGACGCTTGTCGCCTCTTACAATCGAGGCATGAAGCTGCTCAATCAATCTGGCGGAGTCAAGTGTACTGTGGTAGCAGACGCAATGCAACGGGCACCGGTCTTCGTCTTCGACGATGCACGCGGGGCGCGCGATTTTATCGAGTGGGTTGACGAGAATCTTGTTCCAATTCGCGAAGAGGCTGAGGCGACTTCCAGCGTCGCCAAGCTCGACAACATCGACCCGTATCAATCCAACAAGTTCGCTTTTCTGCGATTCAACTACCGGACAGGCGACGCAGGGGGTCAGAACATGGTGGGCCGCGCCACTTTTGCGGCCTGTTCCTGGATATTGGACCACTACGACGGGCAGGAGATAAAGCGCTTTTACTTGGAGTCGAACTTTGCCACCGACAAGAAGGCTTCCCAGGTGAATATTATGCGCACGCGCGGCAAACGGGTGACCGCCGAGGCGATCATCCCGCGCGATGTCTTGATACAGAACATGCGCGTGATGCCCGAACAGCTCTTCTATCACTATGGAGTTGCCAATATCGGCTCGATTTTGGCAGGCGTGAACAACAACGGACTGCACTCTGCCAATGCCATCACGGCGATATTCATCGCCACTGGTCAGGACGTGGCAAATGTGTCCGAGTCATCCGCGGGTCTGATCTACGTCGAGTTGACAGAGGAAAGGGACCTCTATATTTCGATCACAATACCATCTCTGATCGTCGCCACATATGGCGGGGGAACCGGACTGGCAACGCAAAGGGAATGCCTTGAATTGCTGGGATGCTGGGGCAAAGGGAAGGTCTACAAGTTCGCCGAGATCGTAGCCGGCACTGTCCTGGCCGGCGAGCTTTCGCTGGCGGCGGCGATCAGCTCGCTAGACTGGGTCAGCAGCCACGAAGAGTACGGACGAAATCGTTGATTTGCGGGCCTGCGATCCGCGCGGGCAGGCTTGAATCCTTGCTTGGCGGGTCCAAGTCGGACCAGAATGGAAATGAAAAACGCTGCTACCAGTCCTGGTCAGGGAGAAACCGGTAGCAGCGTCTTCGATGGGCGACGTGGAGTCGTCGCCTCGGAAGGCTGGGGGACAGGGATTCGAACCCCGAACGCCTGATCCAGAGTCAGGCGTTCATCACCCTGAAAACCCAGGTCAGTAATCCCCTTTTCTGCAAGATTGGGACGCCTTTTGCAGCGCGTCCAATAACCCCTCGTCGATAGCAGTTGCATAGCTCCGTTTCCGAAAAAGTACCAATTTCGGAACATCACCCCCACCCTTCAGCGTCACTTCTCCGGCAAGAAAATTCATACTCTTTTTCTCATCCTACACTGCAGGAGAACCCCCAATGCTTCTCACCGACGCATTAGAGGCCTTCCTTGTCTCGCGTTCCGCGGAAGGCAAGGCCCAGAAGACCATCTCATTCTACAGGGACAACATCAGCACTTATCTTGCTTACCTGGAGGAGGCTCGGCTGCTAGGCGACGCCTGGGCCGACCCAAAGACTATCGAACTCTTTCTATTGAGCGAAAGGAGTCGCAATCTGTCCGACTTTACCGTCCATGCCCGCTATCGCGCCTTGCGGGTTTTCTGCAACTGGCTTGTAAGCCGCGGCCTGTTGCAGAGTTCTCCGATCGGCAAAGTGCGAGAGCCAAAGCGGGCTGCAACTGTGCCGCGCCGCATAAGCATAGAAGAATACGAAGTGCTTCTGAACAGCATCCCGGTCGAGGGAGGTGTCTGGCTGGACAACCGCGATCGCCTCCTGCTACAGCTGCTCTTTTGGACTGGCCTGCGCGCCGGCGAGGCGGCCGGTCTTCAGACCAGCGAAGTCAACCTGGCCGGCCGGCTTGTATTCATTCGGAAAGCCAAGGGTCGCCGGTCCCGCTACGTGCCGCTGCCTCGCCACCTGGACGAGCCGCTGACGCGCTATCTCTTTTCCCGGCCTCAGTTCAATACGCCCTTCCTGTTCATTTCCTGTCGGGCTTTCATGGGTTTCGCTCCCGCCCTTACTGGCCAGGGCCTGTCACAGATGATTCGACGCCGCTGCGCCGCTGCAGGCCTTCCGGCCTACGGCGCACATGCGTTTCGCCATGCCTTCGCCTTGACGATGCTGAATCAGGGAGGCATCGACATGGGGATTCTGGCGAAACTGCTGGGCCACAGTTCCCCAGTCGTGACCCAGCAATTCTACGCCGACTGGGAAACTGATTCGCTGCGCCGCGCCTACGACCTGGCAGAGCTCGCTATCAGCACCGACCTCCTTCCCCAAGGGAATGAGCCAGTTTAGAACCGGAGTATCGCTATGCACGACGATCCATTCCGCGCAGTATTCGCACAGATCGCCGAAGCCGACATGATAGCCCCCTGCGTCCGCACGGGAATCAGGCTTCTCCACAGCTGCCCGGATTCCGGCCACGCCCTTCTCTCCTGGCCGGATTTTCTGTCAGTTTCGGGCTGCCGGAACAAGCAGGCGGCCCGGCGCCACCTCAGGATCCTGGAGCAGTGCGGCATCATCCGTTACCACACAAACGAGCGGGTCAGCGTCAATTTCGCCGCTTACCACGCGCCGAGAGAGCGCGCAGACGCGCCCACAGAGCGCGTAGACGCGCCCACAGAGCGCGTTATCCCCAACGCATCCACAGTGCGCGCGCCGAGAGAGCGCGTAGACGCGCCGAGAGGGCGCGCAGACGCGCCCACAGAGCGCGCAGGGCGCGGGACCAACCCATCAGCAATCGACGCCCACGCGCCGAGAGAGCGCGTAGACGCGCCCACAGAGCGCGTTATCCCCAACGCATCCACAGTGCACGCGCCGAGAGAGCGCGTAGACGCGCCGAGAGAGCGCGTAGACGCGCCGAGAGAGCGCGCAGACGCGCCGAGAGAGCGCGTTGGGGGGGGTAAGGGGGGGGCTGGATGGCTGGATGGATGGATCAACAGATTCAACCGACTGAAAGATCCATCCATCCAGCCATCCAGCTACGCGCCGCCCGGCGAAGACGAAAAGGACCTCAGCGAAAAAATGCTTTACAGCCTGGGCGTGCCCGCTGACCTCGCAGAACACATCGCGACCATCCTTCATCCGGAGGATATCTATTCCCAGGGACTGCGCTACATCGCCGACCGCGAAGACCCGAAGCGCGAAAGCCCCGGGCTCGGCGCGCTCATGCACCGCCTCGCCGACCCGCGCGGATTCCTGCCCCAACCGCCGACCGAAGAGGATGAGCGCACCCCATTCGCCGAAAAGTACGGACCCCTTCTGAGGGAATTCAGGTGGCGCCAGAAGAACCCAGAGGAGGCCGCGGAAAGCGACGCCGAAGCGGCGATTCGGCTGCCAACCGATCGCACTGGAGAGGAGAGCGAACGTGACTAAGCCCAACTACCGTCACACGCCGGCGATGGGTCCCATTTCCCAGGACCTGGGCAGCCGGTACGAAAAGCAGCTGCAGGACCTTTTGCACGCCGGCGTTTCGTGGCTGATGGCGAAGCTGGAGCGGGGCGATGAAGTCGAGCTGGAAGTCGCGTACCCCCTGCTGGAAATCGACGGCAGCGCAGTCGACTGCTTCGGCGTCTTCACGCCGCGCTCCGACGACGCCAAGGAGCTCGACCAACTGCTGCGAGAGGCAGGTCCCTCCACCTTCACACAACGGCAAAACGTTACGCAGCGCGTTGCATGGATTCGGGCGATAGGGTGGGAAGAATATGTCAGAGAGGCGACAAGATACGCCGCAGAAGTGCGGGAGGGGATTCTCCTTTGACCCACGATTCCCGACCGAGCAAGACCGTCCCGTTGCCGGCCGACATACCGGCGAAGTTGGAAAAGCCCGTTGCCTTTCTCGGCAGCATGAAGCGGGAAACCGTTGACGGCGTTGAGCTCGGCAGGGAGACGTTGGTCATCCAGCTGCGCCGGGACGAAAGTGAGACTGCAGATGAGCAAACCCTTTAAGCCCCTGCCCGGCCAGATGCCGCTCTTCGATATGCCGGCCACCGATGCCGACGAGATCCAGCGTCGCGCCGCTCAACGCAATGAAAGCCAGGCAGTCAAGTGCGCCTGGGGCAACTGCGCCGAGCCCGCGACCATCGTCCACCGCAAGAGCGGCGAGCAATTCTGCCGTCTCCATGCCCAATGGTTCCTGCAACCCTGAGCTCTTCACCGGCATGAAATACATCAACCTCACACCACACGCCCTTTACATCTACGCAAGAGACGGCGATCGCCATCCCTCACTGCGGCTGCCCGCTCCCGATCACTTCGACGACGTCCCCCGCGCCGCCGCCCGCTACATCCCATACTCGGAAGGAGGCCACATGGTCCCTGTCTCCCACGCCGTTCGCCTGCGCCCCGACGAGCTGCCGCCCCCGCGACCCGGGGTAACCTACATCTGCTCGACGCTGGTTGCCGCGCTCGCCGCCAGACCCGACATCCTGTCGCCCGGCAAACCAGTCCGCGACAGCCGCGGCAGAAGGCTCGGCTGCCTCGGCCTCGTCGGCCACGCTCGAATGGAGAACCCATGACCGTCGACACTTTCATCGCGGCCCTCGTCCTCCTCGTCGCGCTTTCGTTCGTTTGCTGCCTTTTCATCTGGGGCGACGAAGATCCCGAACAGGACAAGGACCAGGAGCGCCGCCACTACGACCGCAACGACGAGCCCCCCTTCTGGGGGGATGACTTCCTCCCATAGAGTTTCCCCATGCCATGTCCAACGAGGAGATGACAACATGCTAAAGGAGAATGTCCCACGCACCATCGCCGGGGAAGGCCGGACGCGGGTGGTGCTGGTTGACGGCCAGCAACTCAGCCCAGATCTCTCGCAAGAACTCTGGAATCACAGCCCCGACGGTTTCAACTGGGGATACGGTGGCTCTGGCCCTGCCCAGCTGGCCCTTGCCATTGGATTGCTCTATTTGGACAACACGCGGCTGGCCGTAGCCGCCCACCAGGCGTTCAAATGGGCCTTTATTGCCTGCCTATCGTTCGGCGATGATTTCAATCTCAACACGGACGCCGTCAAATGCTGGTTCGAAGCCTGGTTAGCTGACCACGAGGAGATGAACAAATGACCCCGACAATTGGCAAGCCCGACGACCGGGAGGTCCTATTCAAGGAAGACCTGAGACTTCTGGCTAGGCGCGACGTCTCGGGAGTAGAGCCAACGATGAGGGTGCGAGTCTATAGACCTGATGGAATCGTGATGACGTTCTTCGACTTCAGGCCGTCGGATTTCGAAGACCTGTTTGACTTCGTCGAGGAGAGTCCTGCACCATGACCCAGCCAGCCCTGCTTGAACACCACGCCCTCCCACCGGCCAGGACCAGGCTTCGCTCCCGCACTCAGTCCGCCAAGCAACGCATCTACGCCGAGGGCCGCAAGGTCAAGGTCCTTCGCCACAAGAGCGGCCGCTACATTTTCGTTGTCTTGTACGGCGACACTCCGCTCTACGTTTCGACCGAACAGTTTCCGAAAAGGGGCGACGCCAAAGCCGCCGGCAAGTCCTTCATGCGCGACCTGCCCGACGACTGGGTTGTCCGCCGCGGCGGCCCGGAGGTCTACCGCGGCTACTGCTACCACTGTCTCGGAAAAGGGAAGGTGGCACTGGCGGCCTCCCACCGCAACGGGCACACGGCCTTTATGTGCCGCAAATGCTACGACGAGCACCATCCGGGGCTCCTTGAGAAATGGGGGGATGTCGATTAGTTGAGACGGGAATCGTGTCCGGAACCGAAAAGAGAGGTACGGATGGCGGCCGACGGCAAGGACTCGGAGCTGCCGCTCCTTGACCCGCCATGCGCGGCCTCGCCGCACCGTCGACTCTGCTTTTGCCAAGATCGCGGCGAAAACGAACGCTGCTACTGCGGGCTGGATGTGCCCGAGAAGAAGGAGGCTATCAGACGGCATGGAATATGAGGGTTGGGCTATCGTCGAGTTGATGGGCCGCCGAACATTGGGCGGCAGGGTGTCCGAAGTGGACATGTACGGGGGAAAGCTCCTGCGCCTGGACGTGTTTGGCAAGGAGGGCGAAGAGCCGGAGCTCACGCAGTATTACGGCTCGGCCGCCATCTACTGCATCACGCCGGCGGCCGAGGAAACGGCCCGCGAGGTGGGCAGCCGGTCGCTGCCGAGGACGTTGCCGGCAGCACCGATCCAGCTGCCCTTTTCGGAAGGTCCTGAGATTGATATCTTCTATGACTGAGAGCGAATATGGATAGAAAAGAGTATAGGGCTTCGGCAGGCCGCCAGGCGCAGCCGGTTTCGAAGGACGTCCGCATCCTGCACTGGCGCAACAACGGCTATGCGGGCAAGTGGCGCCACCTCACCTTTATCGTGGCGGACGAGGTGCACGTTGGCTTCTTTTGGCGCCATGTAAGCGTGTCAAGGCGCGACAGGGGGATGCCGTCGTACGAGGACCTCAAGAAGGCGAAGGAATTGACGATTGGCGACGACAGGGCGGCCATTCAGGTCTTTCCTGAAGCCGACAAGCACAGGGACTATTCGAACGAGGTCGGGCGTGAGGTTTTGCACCTGTGGTCTCCGGAGGACGTTTCCGTACTGCCCGACTTCCGGCTGGCCGGCACCATATAGCATGAGCACCAATTCAGCTGGCCAGATCCACTGGCACAAAGAGGGGCCGATGCGAAGGGTGGCCCAGATTCCGGGGCTTTGCCTGGTTGTCGAGGGCAGCTGGCAGCGCTGGGCCTGCACGCGGCGCTGGAGCTGGTCAGTGTACGACCAGAACGGCACGCGGCTTGCCGGCAGCAACCCGATGCGCTACGGAAACCCCCTGCGGGCGATGGGTGGCTGTGTGAGCTACCTGCGAGCCTATCATCCGGCCGCACTCGAGGAGGCGCTTCGCGGCGGATGAAAAGGCATTCTATTCGAGTGGCCAGGCCCCGTCGGTGTACGAACACCGACGGGGCTTTTTTCGTTGTGGACTTTTGGCTTAGCTCGAGGCGCTTCTCATTGCTCGCCTCTTTCGACGGCGCCAATCGAGACCCGATCGCGCAGTAGCTGATGGGTCGCCAGGGCCGTTTGCCACTGCCGACGGAAATTTGCGTCGCGATATCGAGCCGTATATGCAGTTGAAAGCGGGATTTCGATTGCCCGGGCGGCCTCCGTCGGGGAGCCGAGATTACGCAAAGCATACAGAAATTTCGTCTTCCATCCACCGCTACTCATGGCCCCAGTATATCACAGGCCTTGTGACCGCTTATTGCTCATTCTTTACGCATTTTTTGCTCATTTTTTACGCATCCGTTGACGACGCGATCGACGCTGGGTATCTTCGAAGTCGGACTGGATCCCTGCAGTTGGAAGACTGAGATGGCGCGCCAGGCGAAGACTTCAACCGAGCAGTGGCTGGAAGGCGGCCGCGGGCCAAAGAAAGACGAAGCTATGCAGGGGCTGGATAAGATGCCCCCGTGCCCGCCGCGCATTCAGGGACGGGCGCGGGCTATCTGGCGCGATACGGGCAAGATGCTGATTGCAGCCGGCATGCTGGCGCGGGCGGACCTGGGGCTGCTCGAGCGGTACGCAGGCCTGCGGGCCGGTCATGAGGCGGTTACGGCGCAGATGGACGCGATGGCGCTCGACTTCGAGGACCCGACGCAGACGGCGATGCGGGCGTACGCGCTCAAGACGTCGTCGGAGTTGCGGCAGATCGAGGAGTCTCTGGGGCTGAACCCGGTTGCTCGGGCGCGGATAGGCAAGCACCAGCCGGCGCCAAAGAAGGACCCGCTGAGCGAGCTCAACAAAAAGCGGGAACAGATGAAGGCTGCAGCCTGATGATTGCCCGTTTGCTCGCGGCAATTTTCAATTCGAAGGACAAGAGGATTTGGCAATTGTGGCCGCGGGGAGTGCCGCTGCCTCCCAAGGAACTGTGGGCTGATTTCGGCTTTTCCACAGTTGGCCGGTTCATCGGAGATAAGCGACGTGGCAAAAGGGCTGACCACTGCTGACCTGCATGAAATCCTGAACGGCTCGGGTGAAGGCGGTTATCTTGTCAAGCCGTCGGTGATTGACGGCTCGGGCGAGGTGGCTGAGATGTCGGCCGAGCAGATGTTTCTGGCGGGCACGGCGCTGAACATGATCGGGGCGCGTCTGATCAAGGACGCAAAGGCGGCGATGTTGCCGCGGTACCGGGGCAAAGGAGGCAAGCAGGTGCGGGGCCGCCTGGTCGTGCAGTGGAGTCCGGGCGGACCGACGATGTCGCTGGTGCGGGCGGCGGTCGAGGCGGCCTATCCGCCGGGGGTGAGGCCCGACTTCTGGAAGCCCGGCCAGTCGAAGGAGGGCCTGAAGATCGAGATTGCCAGCCGGTCGATGCGCCAAGCGCCGAAGACGCGGCGAAAGGCGAAGGCCGCATCTACAGAGAATGTCGAAATCCAGCAGGAGAATGAAAATGTCGAATCGGATGGTTAAGTGGTTTGACGGCGATCATCTTGAACCGGAGCTGGCCGACGTGGTCGACGACTGCCGCCAGCTGGCGGAGGCGATGGACCGGATTTTGGCGGAGGGTCCGGAGAAGACGACGGGCCTGCGCAAGCTGCTCGAGGCGAAGGACTGCTTCGTCCGGGCGGCGCTCGAGCCGGGCGGATGAGAGAGACGGGCGCGGGCGAGGCGGTCGACCGCTATATCGACGACGTGATGTCGGGCCGGGTGGTGACGGGCCGGCTCGAGCGGCTGATGGTGGAGCGCCAGCTGGAGGACCTGCAGACCGGCGCGGCGCGCGGGCTGGTCTGGCGCCCGGAGCTGGGACGGCTGGTGGTCGACTTTTGCTCGATGCTGAATCACAGCAAGGGCAAGTGGTCGGGCAGGCCGCTCGAGCTTGAGCCTTGGCAGGAGTTCGTGGTGACGACGCTTTACGGCTGGCTGCGGGATGACGGGACGCGCCGATTCCGGCGTGCCTACCTGGAGGTGGCGCGCAAGAACGGCAAGTCGACGCTGGCCGCGGCCCTGGCGCTGTACGCCCTGGTGGCCGACGGCGAGCCGGGGGCTGAGGTCTACTGCGGCGCAACCAAGAAAGAGCAGGCCAAGATCATCTTTGCCGAGGCGCAGCGGATGGCGCGGGCGTCGACGTCGCTGAACGGTGTGCTGACGGTCCACACGCACTCGATCTTCATCCGCGACACGGCCTCCCGATTCGTTCCTCTCTCCGCCGACGACAAGCACGCCAGCGGCCACCATGTGCACATGTGCATCATGGACGAGCTGCACGAGCACAGGACCGATGAACTGTGGAACGTGATGATCACGGGCATGGGCTCGAGAGAGCAGCCGCTGATGCTCTCGACGACGACCGCGGGCGAGGATGAGCTGTCCATCTGTGGGCAGGAGCGGGACTACGCGGAGCGCGTGCTCGAGGGCTCGGTCGAGGCGGACGCCTTTTTCCCGGCGGTGTACGCGATCGACGAGGAGGCGGAGTGGCAGGACGAGGGTGCCTGGCGCAAGGCGAACCCCAACCTGGGCGTTTCGGTCTTCCTCGACAACATGCGCGAGCTGGCCGACGAGGCCCGAGAGAACATGCGCAAGCTGCACGCGTTCCTGCGCTACAGATTGAACGCGTGGGTCTCGTCGACGGCGCGCTGGTTTCGGGCCGAGGTCTGGGACCGCTGCATGGGCACGGTCGACGAGCAGGAGTTGGCCGGCAAGCGCTGCTGGGGGGGCCTGGACCTGGCCACGGTTGAGGACATCGCGGCCTGGGTCCTGATATTTGAGCCGGACGATGACGGCGTGTATCCCGTTCTCAGCCGCTTTTTCGTGCCGCAGGACTCCATAGCCCGCCGCAGCCAAAAGGTGAGCGTGCCGTACGACCTGTGGGCCAGGGAAGGGCATCTGATCCCGACGCCCGGCGGCGTCATCGACCACGACTTCATTTTTGAGACGATCGACGCGGACTCGCGGCGCTTCAGCATCCAGGACATCGCCTTCGACCGCTACGGCGCGGCGAGCATTTACAACCGTGCCGAGCAGATCGGGCTGACAATGGTGGCTATGGGCCAGGGCTACCTGAGCATGTCCGGTCCGTCGAAGGAGCTCGAGCGCCTTGTTCTGCAGGAGAAGATCGCGTACGGCGAGCAGCCGGTCATGCGCTGGATGGGCCACAACGTGGTCGTCGTGCAGGACCCGGCCGACAATATCAAGCCGCATAAGGCCAGGTCCAAAGAAAAAGTAGACGGGGTTGTGGCGCTGATCATGGGCCTCGACAGGGCGATGCGTCACTCAGGTCCCAAGCGGTCGGTGTATGAGGACCGCGGCGTGGAGATGGTGTAGGGGGTAGAGAGGCCGAATTGCAGAGTTGTCCCAAGCGCGGGGGACAGCCGACCAGATCCAGGTTCCAGGAGCCGGGCGTGACGGTAGAAGACCCAAAGAGGCTGACCGATGGACCGTAGCGAGCGGAAGGGCTGGCCCGTGGTCGCGATGGCGATCGCGGCCATAGCCTGCATGATGTGGCCCGTATTGATGGACAGTGCGCACGCCGCGCCCCAGGCGCAGCGCGTCAACTACTGCCCGCCGGGCGAAGTGATGTCCCCGGACATTGCGCCCTGGCCGGGATACGAGGGGCCCGGCACATGTGCCATCTGCTGTGACCGGTCTGACGGGTCGGGATACTGGTATCGGATGCCGAACTGGCACCCCGTCTGCTACCCGGACCGCAGGCCGCCGACCAGACGGCCCACCCGCACACGCGTGCCTACGGCTACTCCGAGCTCGACAGCTACGAATACACCCGAGCCTCCCACTGATACGCCGACTTCGACACCGACGTCGACATGGACCTTTACGCCAACCGCACCCGCGGCGCGAGTCACGTTGACACCGCCGGCGACACCGAGTCCGCATCTTGCCGCGCCGCCAGTCCAGGCGATGCCGCCGGCTTCGACGCCGGCGGCAAGTCCGCCCGCAGCAAGCGTGACGCCGAGAGCGCAACAGGGTAGAACACTCAGCGCGTGGCGGCCGCAGTGCCTGCCCCGGCACGCAGCACGGCCGATGGCGCTGTGCAGAAGCGCGAGCGGATCGGGCTGGTGGCTGTACTTCATCGGTCCGGGCGGCCGTATTGAGACCGGTCCGCACGTCCCATTTCCGTCGCCGGCGATGGCAGGACGGCGGGCGGTGTTGCGGCACTTTGTGACGGGCGCGCCGATTGAGATTGTGTGGGGCGCGGAGCGGGTGCGGCTGCATACAGTGTACGGTGACGGAAAGTTGTATGCGTTTGAGGCCGCCGAAGACGGAGATGTAGCATTTTTAGCGTGGTGAGCGATGGACATGAGTGAACACGAACTCAGCCAGCTGGAGCGTCTGACGCGGCTCGAGATTCAGCAGGAGGCGAATGTGGCCTCAATTCAGGCGCTGTCGGGAATCGTGGAGCGGCTTACCCGGGTCGAGGAGCGGCAGCAATCGGTGGCGCGCTTCGTATACGGGGGCGGCGCGCTGCTCGGCACTGCGATCGTGGCGATTGTGGTTTATCTGGCGCAGCTGGTCATCGGGGGCGCATAGTGCGCGATACAGGTTGGCGGGACCTCAGCCTGGTTATGCTGACGCTGGTCATTGCGGGCTTGCTGTTTACCTTGTCGAGGCAGGGGGCTGGATTTTGACATGAAAGACGATCCGGAGGAGACCCAGGAGGTCGATGCCGTTGAGCTGAAGGGCATTGCCGGTGAGGTCGTGTCTGCCGGCCGGCAGAAGCTGCGCCAGGGTGTGCAGTACGGCATCGGCGCGGCAGTCGGGATGGTGACGGTTGTGGCGATGAGCTGGGTCATGTCGGCCATCGAGGGCCGCGTGCCGGCGGAGATCACGACGGCGCTGGGCGAGGCCCAGGCCCAGGAGGTAGCGACGTGGACGCCGACGCCTTCGTGGGGCCGGTCAGCGGAGCTGCAGGTGGGGGACCGCGTGGAAGCCGCGCCGCGGGCGACGCCGGCGAGCGTCAGTGAGGGGCGGCTGTGGCGGATCATCGACGACCTTGAGGGAAGGCTGCTGGAGGCGCAGAAGCGCAATATCGTCCTGGAGGAAGAAATAGCGGCGGCGCAGGGGCCACAAGATGTTGTTCGATCGCAGGCCCGCGAAACACAAGATGTAGTAGTCGCGGCCGCAGAGGCGTTGCCGTTATGGGCGTCGGAGCTGGTGGCGGCCTGCGAGGACGGGGGCGGCTGCCCGATTCCTCCGAATGCGCCGGTGGCGCGGCTGTGCGGGGTCGACGGACTGGGAGGGTACGTGGTGCGGTGGCAGGGAGTGCACGGCGACTCTTTCGCCGGCCACGTGGCGTCGCCAGACTACATGCGCGGCTTCGGCCTGCAGGAGCCCACGGTGATCTGGCAGCGGCCGCATCCGCGCACGGGGGAGACGGTCAGCATTGTGTGGCTGCCGCGTGAGATGCAGATACAGCTGGATGTGAGCGGGCGGCCGCAGTGGCGGCTGCGGGCGGATGGGAAGTACACGCAGTTTTGATGCGGGGTAGCTCAGTGGGTAGAGCCCGTGTCGGTTGAAGCCGGCCAGGTGTCGCAGGTTCGAGTCCTGCCCCCGCAACTGGCGGCGCAATTGCCGCAAATTACCTGGGCCCGGGTGAAAGGGCAGAAAGGAATGACGTCATGACCAAGGTATTTCTCAATGTGGTGGTGTTGGCGGTCCTGCTCGCTTTGGGCGCGGGCGCGGTCTTCGGCATCATCGCCTCGATCGGCGCAGCCGGCATCGTGCTTCCGATCGCTACCAGCATCACGGTCGGCTATATGACCGTGGCGCTCATCTTCGCGCGCAGGTCCAAGATCAGCACGAGCGGGCGCGTAACGAAGTTCAGCGTCAATGCGCTGGCGCTGTTTTTGGCAGCCTGGCTTGTGCTTCCGGCCGGACTCGTGATCGGAGGTGAAGCCTTCAGGGAGTCTATCATCGGCAGCATCGACCCGGCAGGCACGGCCAACGCCATGCTGTTTGGCCAGGTGGCTCCTGTGGCCGCGGCTGCAGTCGGCGTCCTGATGGCGTTTGCCAAAGGCGACGAGGCAAGCGACGAAGACTGAGGTTAGCTGGATGGAGCAGAGCAGCAGAGAGCGCAGAAAGACGGGGCCGGCTGAGCGCCGGCCCCGCCGAGTTCCGGAGACGGCGGTGCTGACACGGTGCGGCAAGTGCGGGCAGCTGCGGCGATCCACAGCGCCGTGCACGTGCGCAGGCGGACGGAGGCATGGACCCCAGGAAAAGCGAAGCAGATGACGAGGACAGACGGTTGAACCGGCTGGACCTGTTTTTCCTGACGCTCATTACGGTGGGCCTGGGCCTGGGCGCGTGCTATGTCTGGCTCGAGTGGGGCTGGGAGCACGCGCTCGCCTACACCGCGGTTGTGTGTGTGGCGGTGGGCGTAATCGGGGGGATGCGCAGGTGAGCGGTTTTCTGCGCCGGTCCTATCTGCAGGGACAGAAAATCTCCGGTTTGACCACCGACGAGGCCTTTCTGGGGGCCGGCCGGCAGTCCTACACCGGGCGCTACGTGTCGCCGGAAACGGCGATGACAATAGCGACGGTGTTTGCCTGCGTTCGGGTCATTGCGAACAACATCGCTCAGCTGCCGCTGAAGATCTACCGTCGCGACAGCGCCGGCCGCAAGGAAGAAGCCGCAAACCATCCTCTATGGTCCCTGGTCCAGGGCCGGCCGAACCCTCTGATGGGCCCCTTCATTTGGAAACAGACGGTTTTCGCCAGCGCGCTCTTGCGGGGCAACGCGTACGTGGAGATCGAGTACGCGGGGAGCGGGTGGCCTGCGGCGCTCTGGCCGCTGCAGGCATCCGGCATGTCGGCGCGGCTGGAGAAGCGCCAGGCGATTTATGAGTACTCGCCGAGCCCGAGCGACGTGGGCACGTTTGGCAGGATACCGGACTACCGAGTGCACCACATGCGCAGCCTGGCCAATGACGGCTTCGAGGGCCGGTCGGTTGTGCGGGAGGCGATGCACACGCTTGAGCTGGCGCTGGCGGCAGAGGAGTTCGGGTCCCGCTTCTTTGGCAATGGGGCCGTGCCGGGCACGGCGTTGTTGCATCCGGGCGAGCTGTCACCCCAGGCCAAAGAGAATATCAGAGAGAGCTTCGACACCCAGCACAAGGGGGTGGGCGAAAGCCACAAGACGGCCGTGCTCGAGGAGGGCATGACGATTGAGAAGATCGGCATACCCCCTGAGGACGCGCAGTTCCTGGGCACGCGTCAGTTTCAGACCATCGAAATCTGCAGGTGGTTCGGCGTGCCACCGCACATGGTCTACGACCTCGAGCGCGCCACCTTCTCCAACATCGAGCACCAGAGCATCGCCTTTGTGCAGGACTCTCTCATGCCGTGGATCGTGAACCACGAGGAGCAGATGGGCATCGACCTGCTGCAACGGGAGGGGTGGGAGTCCAACCTATTCATGGATTACGACGTCGACCAGCGCCTGCGCGGAGACACGCCCAGCCGGTACCGGACCTACCAGAGCGGCATTATGTACGGCCAGCTCTCGCCGAACGAGGCGCGGGCGAAGGAGAACCAGCCGCCGTATGCCGGCGGGGACCAGTATTTCCGGCCGGGCAACCTGAAGCCGGTGAATGAATCCGGGTCCGACGCGCCGGCGATGGCGGACGAGCGGAACCGCCGGCGGGCGGAGCAGGAGCAGCGCCAGGCCGCGGATGACCAGGCGCTGCGGGACCTGTGGGCGGCGGCGCAATCCGGCCTGCAGGCGCGGCTGGAGAACGTGGTGGCGCTGGAGACGGCGGCGATTCGGGAGGCGCTGGAGGATACGGAGCTGACCATCTTCGTGTCGTGGCTGCGGCGCTTCTACGAGCGTGAGGCGCCGGAGGCCTACAGGGAGGCGATTGGAGCTCTCCTGCAGACTCTGGCGGCGCGTACGGGGCGGATGGTGGCGCTCAGCCTGGAGGAGAGCTGGACCGAGGAGCTGCAGGCAGAGCTCGAGGCCTACGCCGACGAGGTGCTAACGCAGTCGGCGGACGGCCACGCGGCTTCGCACCGGCGGCAGATCGAGGCGCTGGTGCGCGATGAGGGGGCGGAGGCCGGAGAGGCGGCCGCACGGGCCGCGGTCGAGGAGCGGCTGATCGGCTGGTCCGAGACGGAGGCGGACAGGCGTGCGCGCAAGGTGGCTTTCTCGGCCGGCAACGCGTTTGCGCTGGCGACAATGGCCGCGGTCGGAATTGCGGCGGTGGCGTTTGCGGCGCGGGGAGACTCGTGTCAGTTCTGCCGGGCGCTGGACGGCAAGGTGGTGGCGATCGGCGAGGAGTTCATTGCGGCGGGTGAGAGCGTGACGGCAGCCAATGGCGAGACATTGACCGTGAAGACGGGACGCCGGCACGGACCGCTGCACGAGGGATGCGACTGTACGGTGCGGGCGGTGCGGGAGAGCTAGCCGGCGGCGGCGCAATTGCTCATTCTTTACGCATTCTTTGCTCATTTTTTACGCATCCGTTGACGCGGCGATCGGTGGGAAGTACTTTGCGAGAAGCGACAGGCCCTTTGCGGGAGGATGTTTGAAGCCAGATGAGCAGCCTGGTCATCTACGCAAACAAAGATCTGCAGGACATCGATGCCGAGGCGTTGGACGTGATCACAGGGTCGGCGGCGCCACTGACTGACGGCACCGTCTACCACGTGCAGAATACCGGCCTGCAGGCAAACGAACAGCTGGTAGGGCGGCACCACTATGCCTGCCTGGTCCAGGTGGCGACCGAGCCCGACACGGCCGACAAGATAAAGCGGGCTCGGGCAGGGGCCGTCCTTCTGCTGCCGTTCGGCGAGGGCGCGCGGTACGAGCCCAAGGCGGGAAAGACCGGCTACGTCTGGTCTCCATACGGCGAGGTGTCGGTGAGCATCAATCCGAGTCCACAGGACAGTGGGTAGTGGCTGACAAGCGGATCACGACACTTGACGAGATGCTGAATGCGGACCAGGCCGCGGACTATTTTGTGGTCGTGCGCGGAGCACAAGGGGACGTGCGGCTGCTGCGGATGAACGCGCTGCCGATCGCTTTCGACCTGCACGACGACGTGGCCAATGAGCTGACGACGCCGGCGAATGCGGACCGGCTGTTGATTTCCGACGAGGGGACCCCTGGGGCGCCCAATAGGTGGATCAAGCTGCAGACGCTGCAGTCGTTCTTCACGAATGCGTTCGACCTGCACGACGACGTCGACACCGAGTTGACCGAGGCTGCCAAAGCGGATCGTCTGCTGATATCCGACGAGGGGGAGAGCGGTGATCCTCAGAAGTGGATCTCGGTCGAAAACTTGCTCAAATCTTCCCCGGGTCTGCGTGTATGGCAAGACACTTCGGAGCTCTCGCTCGCTCAGGTACATGAAAATCGGTCGCATTCCCTCGGCGTTACGCCGAAGGACTTTTCCGTGGACCTGGTCTTCAAAACCGCAACCTCGGGCTGGTCGGTGGGCGACAAGATCATCGGAGTCAATAAAGGGGGCTATACCCGACTCCTAAACGGCAATCGTTACTTTTACAACTGGGTGATACGCGACCTCACCAGCACGACATACACGCTGAATCTTAACACGGACGAAGTTGTGATTCCTCACAAGACGAACGGAGGCACTCTAACGTCCGTGTCAGCCTCCGTCTTGAGGGCATTTATCACGCTCTACGGGTAGCAAACAATGGAACGCTGGCGAATACAACCCGGCGGCCCCGAGCTCGAGATCGAAGAGCGGGCCGACGGCGACGACGAAGAGAAGACGACGACCCGCCTGCGCGGCTATGCCACCGTCTACGGCGCGAAGACGGTCTGGTTCTGGGACGAATGGCGGGAGCTGGTCGCGCCCGGGGCCTACGACGAGTCGGTGCGGCAGGACGACGTGTGCACGCTGTGGCAGCACGACGACAAGCAGCCGCTGGGCCGGGTGAGCTCGGGCACGATGCGGGTCTGGTCGGACGACATGGGCGTGGGCTACGCGGTTGAGCCGCCGGGCTGGGCGGCCGGCTACGTGGAGACGGTGCGCCGCAAGGACGTGACCCAGTCGAGCATCGGCTTCGACGTCCTCGAGGACGAGTGGGGCATGGACCCCGATGAGGATGACAAGTACCTGCGCACGATCCATAAGGCCAGGATGTGGGAGGCGTCGCCGGTGACCTGGCCGGCGGTGCTGGAGACGTCAATCGGTGTGGCGCAGCGGTCGAGGTACTCGGTGCATTCCATGATCTCGATGATGGGCGGACTGCCGGCGCTGCCGGCGGATTTGAGTTGGAAGGAAGAGGCAGGGCGCATGCGGATCGCGCGGCGTACGCAGGCGCAGGGCGTGGACGCGGCCGCGACGGAGCTGTCGCTCAAGGCGGCCGCTGCGCTGGCGGACCTGGGGCTCGCGCTGCGGGCCTGAGATAGGAGACGAGGAGAGGGGCATGAGTGAGGTCAAAAAGTATTTCGATGAGGCCGCGCAGAACTTCAGCGAGGCCAAGCAGATCGTGGACCTGTCCATCGCTGAGAAGCGGGAGATGACGGCCGAAGAGCGGCAGCGCTACAACACGCTGTTCTCCACCGCCTGCGACCAGCGCTCGCTAATGGAGCAGGAGCGCGCCAAGGAGATGGCTGCCAACATCGCCACAATCCAGGGCGAGATGGCCGCGACGATCAACGGCCATTCGCTGCCGGAGCAGGCGCGGCGCAACGCGCGCATGTACCACGAGCAGTACAGCGCGGACAGCGTGCCGTACCGCTGGCACCAGCAGGGCCCGCAGTCGGCCTGGGGCATGGAGCTGGAGAGCCACATGCCGAACCAGGAGGACGAGGTAAAGGAGCAATGGAGCTTCCTGCAGCGGCGCTCCTCGGACCAGTACCGCAAGGACATGGAGAGCTACTTCTCCCGACACCCGGAGGCGCAGAGGAACGCGCAGCTGGACCTGGACGCGGAGGGCGGCTACTGGCTTGCGCCGGTGCAGATGATCAACGACATCCTCAAGATCGCCGACAACATGGTCTACATCCGCCAGATGGCGGAGGTGGTGCCGCGCGTCGACGCCAAAACGCTCGAGGTGGTCTTCCTGGAGGATGACGTCGACGCGGCCGACTGGACCGGCGAGCTGAATGCTGTCGCCCTGACCAACGCCAAATGGGGCAAGAGGGTGCTGCGGCCCAAGAACATGACGAAGGGCGTTGCGCTCAGCTGGGACGCGATGATGCAGACGCCGTCGCTCTCTTCCTACCTGGTCGGCCGGCTCGGCTATCAGCGCGGCATCACCGAGGAGCGGGCCTACCTCACCGGCAACGGCGTCAACGAGGCCATGGGCGTCTATACCGCCAGCGAGCAGGGTATTCCGACCAGCCGCGACATCAGTACCGGCAACAGCGCTACCGAAGCCACGCTTGTCGGTGTGCAGAGTGCCAAGTGGTCGATCCGGACGGCATACTGGAAGGACCTGGTCTGGTTCGGCGCGCGCGAGTTCTGGCGCCAGATGTCGCTCCTGCGTACGACCGAGGGCTATCCGATCTGGCACATGTCGCTGGACATGAAGCAGCCGGACAGGCTGCTGGGCAACCCGGCCTACATTTCCGAGTACAACCCGGCGGTCTTCACTTCGGGCAAGTACGTGGGCATCGTGGGCAACTTCAAGATCGGCTACCAGATTGCCGACGCCTACGACGTGACGATCCAGCGCGTCGACCAGCAGTTTGCGACGCAGAACCTGATCGTCTTCATCATGCGCGCCAAGACCGACGGCAAGCCTGTCATTTACGACGCGTTCGCCCGGGTCAAACTCGGCTAACCGTTGCGGTCCGACCGCAACAGGAGGGGGGATAGAGGATGGAAATTGTAACCGAAAGCCTGCACGACATCGTCGAGGACCCTATCGCGGCGGCCAGCAACACCGACGAGAGCAGCGCCTCGATCGACATGACCGGGTTTCAGTGCGCGCTCTTCATCGTGCCGATCACCGACAGCGTAAAGACCGGCAAGGCGGAGCTGCGAGTTTCGGCGTCAAACGACAAGTCGACGTGGAAGGACCTGGACATCAAAGAGCAATCGGCGACGTCGGCCGCCAACGACGACCTGAACGGCAAACTGCTGCGGATCGAGGTGAAGCGGCCGCTCCAGCGCTACTTGCGGGCGCGCATCTTGTCGACCGTGGCCAACATCGCGTTCGGCGCCACGCACGCCCTGCGCTACGCCAGCTTCCGCACACCCCCACCAGGGGACGACGACGTGCTGGCCGAGATCGTGGTGGCGTCGCCGGCGCTGAAGTCGAGCTAGCGGACCGCGCAGGTCTAGTGGACGGAGGGGAGAGACGTGAGGATCAAAATGAAGGTGCTGGGGTCGGGGCCGGACGGTATGCTGCTCGAGGGCCATGAGTACGACATCGACGACGGCATGGGCAGAGAGCTGGTCGACGGCGGCTATGCCGAGCTGATTCCGGAGCCGCCGGCTGCGGAGGAAGACGAGCTCGAAGAGCCTGCTGAGGACAGTGAACCGCCTGCCGGCGGCGAGTCCGCGGAGAATGAGCCGGCTGCGGAGGAAGACGAATCCGAAGAGCCGGCCGCGGCCAGTGAACCGGCCGCCGGCGAGGAGCCTGCAGAGGAGGAGCCGGCTGCGGAGGAAAAGCCAAAGCCGAAGCGGGCCCGCAAGAGCCGCAAGGCTGCAGCGAAGGAGAGTGAGGAATGAAGGTCCTGATCCTTCAGGCGAGCGCCGATGCGGAGCGCGTGCTGATTGCGGGCAAGGTCTACGACCTGCCGAACGGCGTTGCCAACGAGCTGATCGAGGTCGACGCAGCGACGAAGATTGCGGAGAAGGACATAATGCCGCATCACACCCCGCCCAGCACGGTACGGGACGAATAGCGGAGCATCATGTCCGGAGCGCACGGCTACGGCCACTACCCGGCCTACTCCCGACAGGACGCCTATGTGCCGTACAACGCGGTGGTGGAGGTGTCGCCGCGTCCGGCCGATCTGGCCGAGGTGGAGCCGGTAACGCGCGACCATGTGAAGAGCCAGGCGCGCGTCGACACCGACGCCGAAGACGACCTGATCGACCTCTACCTGGCGGCCGCGGTTGCGGGCGTCGAACAGGCGACCGGGCACTGGATGGGGCAGAGGGCGGTGCAGGCCTATATGTCGGCGTTTCCGGCCTGGGTCAGCGTCTATCTGCCGGGCGGCTTTGTGCAGGAAGTGAGCGAGGTCGCGTACCGGAACGAGAACGGCGACTACGAAACCCTCGACGCGGCCAACTGGGAGGCGCAGGCGTTTCAGCTGCGCTCGTCGGTGCGGATGACTGGCGGCGCGTCGATTCTGCCGCGCAGCCACTACAACGAGGACCGCCAGGCGGTCCGCATCAGCTACACGGCGGGGTATGCCTCGGTGGGCGCCATTCCGGTGGCGCTGCGGCAGGCCACGCTAATGGTTGCGGCGGAGCTGTACAACGAGCGCGAGGCGCACAGGACGCAGCCGGGCGTGATTGCGATCCCGAATCCGGCGGCGCAGATGCTGATGAGCGGCTACAAGATCCGCTGGCCGTCGTGAATGCGCCGTTTGCCGGCTCGCTGCGGACGCGGTTGCGCTTCGATCGGCCGACGCACACGCGTCACCGGTCGGGCGAGCGGGCGGTCACCTGGACGCCCGCCTTCGAAGCCTGGGGCCACGTGCGGTCGCAGACGGGCAAGAATGAGGGCGTTGTGGCCGGAGGGCTGCTGGCGACGGCGAGCCACGACATTGAGCTGCGGTACAGGACCGATATCACGCCGGACATGGCGGTGTACATCCTGCCGGACGGGCCCCGGCTCGATATTCTCACCGAGCCGGTCGACCCGGACGGAACGCGTGAACGGACACTGCTGCGGTGCGAGTACCGCGGCGGGGCGGCATAGAGGAGACATATATGGCGAAGATGCACGTCGTGACGCCGGCAGGCGCAGGCACCGACCTGGCAGATCACGACAACCTGCAGGAGGACGGCGCCACCGCGCTGGTGTGGGTTGCCGACAGGGCGCACAAGTACAGAAACACAGGCGTCGAGATGCTGCGGATCGAAAAGGGTGCGGGCGCGGCCACGATGACGGTGACGACCCACGCTCCGGACCAGTACGGTTTGCCGTTGCCGGACCGGACGATAGCGATTGCCGCCAACTCGGACGAATGGTACGCCCCGCTTTCGCAGGGCGCGCACAACGAGCGCAGCGGCGACGACGAAAAGTACACGAGCATCAAGTTCAGCAACATCGCCGGCCTCAAGGTGACGATTGTCAAGCCGCCGGAGACGGTACGCTGAGATGACGGTTGCGTTTGAAGTCCGCTCCGGCAACCAGACTATAGCGGTGACCTGGCACGGCGATGATCTGCAGAAGGCGGTGCACGAGGAGCGGGCCAACGCGCTTTTTGCCGGGGCCCAGGTGGTCTTGAGAGCGGCCCGGCCGCACACACCGCGCCGATCCGGCCGGCTGCGCAGGTCGGGGTACGCCAAGGCGGCCGGCGGCAAGAGCACATACCGCGGCGGCAGGGGACGCAGGAGACCGCCCCGCTTGAAGCGGGGGACCGCGCTGGCCGCTTTTGCGCAGTTTTACGCCGGCTTCCAGGAGCGCGGCACGCGCAGACACCGGGCACAGCCGTTTTTGGGTCCGGCGCTGCAGACAAAGCGGAATGCGGCGGCAAGGGCGGTGGCGGACTACATGGCCAGAGAAATCGGACTGTGAGCGACCGGATAAGCGATGACCTGGCCGACACGCTGCTGAATGATGACGACGTGCACGCCCTGGTGAGCGACCGCATCTATCCGCAAATCCGGGTGCAGAACGTCGGGGTGCGGGGCATTGCAGGAGACCTGCCGGCGGTCATCTACGACCATGACGGGAGGTCGTTCCCGATCACCACGGACGGCGAGATGACGCTGACGACCCAGGGGTGGCGTCTGGTGTGCTACACCGAGCGCTACCAGGACCTGGAGGACCTGGCCAAGGCGGTGACGCGGGTGTTGTCCGGACACGTGTCGAGTTGCATCCGGGAGATCCTGGTCGGAGCTGTCAGCGATGACTACGACGAGGAAACGAATGTGCACGAGCGGCAGATCGACCTGACCGTGACGGCATGGATATGAGGAGAGCGTAGATGACGAACAGAATCGACAACATCCTGATCGGCCCGGGCAAGGTCTACCGGGCAACCCCCGTCGAAGATCTGCCCGATGAGTCGTCGGTGGCGTACGGCGCGGCCTGGGGCGGCAACTGGACCGCAATGGGGCTGCTGATGACGGGCTCGGGCGTGCAGATGCGGCACGGCTCGACAATGTACGACGTGAAGGCCGACGGCATCCTGCTGCCGCTTAAGCGGGTGCCCACGAGCCGTGAGATTGCGTTTGCCTTTACGCTGCTCGAGTACACGCCGGAGAACCTGCAGCTGGTATTTCCCGACAGCACGCTGACCGAGACCGCGGCCGCGGCCGGCCAGAAGGCCTTCGCCGATCTGAAGATCGGGTCGGGGCAGGACAACCCGCCCTATACCGTAGGCATTGAGGCCTTCCGACAGGACTCGGACGGCAACAAGCAGCCTGTGCGCTGGCGGGTATACGAGTCTTCGATCGAGCAGGACGGCGAAACGCCTTTCCAGCAGGGCGCGGCGTCGATGCTGCCGGTCGTGTGCCACGCGCTCCACTGCGATGAAGAGATGCAGGTCGCGCAGCTGCACTACGTGACCGCGCCTGGAACATAAGCGGCGCATTGGGAGCCATATTTTGTGCGTTTTGTATAGCGGCCGCTTCGAGGCCTGCGCCGCGGCGGACACGGCCGTGTGCTGCAGCAGCTGCTCGAGCACGCTCCGGAGCGCGCAAGAATCGACAAGATGCACAAAATCATGTGAGGAGCATCGATGAGCGAAAACACGCAATCCGACAACCTGGCCGCTATTCGCACGGCAAATATCGTGCTTGGCGAAACGACATACAGCGTACGCGAGGCGTCCCACCGGCGCTCGAAGAAACTCTGGCCGCTGCTGTTGGACCAGATCAAGCCGGCAATGGATGCCTTCAAGGAGTCCGCAGACATCAGCGCCGAATCGACGCTGAGCGATTTGAGCGGCCTGGTGCCGCTGGTTGAGCGCATTCTGCTTGAGGTGCCGGACGCAATCGTCGACTTCATCTGCACCTATGACGATGCCCTCGAGGCGGCGCGTGACAGCATCGAGGAAAGCGCTACGCAGCGGCAGCTGCTTCTGGCGCTGCTGGCGCTGCTGGAGATGTCGGACCCTTTCGGACTAAGGAAACTCGTGAGCCGTGGCCTGAGTCGGAAGGCGCCTGGATAGAGCTCTGCGCCTCCCAGTGGGGCATGACGCCGGCGCAGGCCGACGCCATGCCGGCGCGCCTGGCGCATGAGATGGCGGTGGCCTACGGCGAGCGCCTGCGCTTCGAGGCGGACATCATTGCGCATGCGGTGTGGGGCAGGGGACGCAAGCAGGAGCCGGCTGCGGCCGACGGCGCGACGGACGCGGAGCTGGGCGACTTCATGGCCATATCGTAAGGACGGCAGCGGGATAAAGGAGACCTGAAATGGCATTCCGGCTAGGGGATGCCGTTTTGTTTTTCGGCGGCGACACAAAGGAGCTCGACAAATCGGTCGAGGGCTCGCAGAGCAGGATAGCGACCTTCGGCTCGAAGGTGACCGGCGCGCTCGGCGGCGCGGTGGTGGGTGCGACCGCGGCCGTGGTCGCCGGCATCGCTGCGATCGGGACGGCCGCTTTCGACGTGTCGGCCGACACGGAGGAGGCGGCGCGGCAGATCGAGGCCAGCCTCGGCACGTCGCGCGAGGAGGCGGAACGCCTGGCTGAGGCCGCGCGCGGCGTGTTCGGCGCCAATTATGCGGAGAACGTGCAGGAGGCAGGAAAGGCGGTTGCGCTCCTTTCCAAGCACATGCAGGACGTGGTCGGCCAGGAAGAGAGGCTGACTTCGAAGGCTTTTGGCATCTCCGACGCCTTCGAGGAGCCGATCGAGAAGGTCATCAAGGCGGCCAGCACGCTGCAGCAGGAGTTTGACGACCTGTCGCCCGATCAGGCCTTCGACCTGATCGCAGCCGGCTTCCAGAAGGGCCTCAACAAGAGCGACGATTTCCTCGACTCGATCGGCGAGTACTCCAACCTCTTTGCGCAGTCCGGCTTTGCGGCCGACCAGTTTTTCAGCCTGATGCAGACGGGGGCCGCCGGCGGCGTGCTGGGCACGGACAAGATCGCCGACGCCATGAAGGAGTTCGGCATCCGCGTCCAGGAGGGCACCAAGGACGCCAGCGCCGCACTCGATGAGCTGGGGCTCTCGGCCGCCGACACCTTTGCCGGCCTGTCGGACGGCTCGCTGACCATCGAGGACGTCTTCGGGCGCGCCCTTGATGCACTCAACGAAATCGAGGACCCGCTGGAGCGCAACCGGCTGCAGGTGGCGCTCTTCGGCACGCAAGCAGAGGACCTGGGCCAGGCCTTCGTGCAGGGCCTCAGCGCCGCCAGGACAAGCCTCGCGGACATGGAGGGCGCGGCCGACGGCCTGAACGTCCAGTACGACAGCCTGAAGGGGGCGCTGGCCGCCATCTGGCGGGAGACGATCGTCGGCGTCAGCCCGGTCACCGACAGTCTGCTGGACCTTGCGAATGCCGCCATTCCTACCGTGCGCGAGGCGGCCAGAGGCTTGACCGCGCTGCTGACGGGCGATTGGAGCACGGCCTGGGACTCGGCGAAGAGCCTTGCGACCGGCGCCGTCGAGGGGATTGGCGCGGCCTTCGATGATGTCGTGGAGACGGCGAAGACCACGTGGAATAACCTGGTCAACGCGGCGCCGGGGCTGTACGAGGACCTCAAGACGAAGTTCGAGGAGACAGACTGGGCTGCGATCGGCACGGCGCTGATGGCGATGATCAGAACGGCCGCCGAGAGCGCGTGGCAGGTGCTGGTCGAGGGTGTGACGTGGTACTACGACACGCTTGCGCTTGGCCTGGCTCTGCTGGACTGGAGCAATATCGGCTCGTCGCTGATGGCCATGATCATCGACGCCATCGACGCGGCCTGGGGCCTGCTGGTTACCGGCGCCAAGGGCATCGCCGGCTGGGTGAGCTCGCTAAGTGAAGGCGTGGACGGTGAGCAGAGCGGATGGGCCGACATCGGCACGTCGATGATGGGATTCCTCACCGCCGCGGGCAAAGCGGCGTGGGACCTGTGGAGCGGCGCGGCCGGCGAGCTGAAGGATGAGCTAAGCGCCCGTTTCGAAGAGCTGGACTGGGGACCGATAGGCACCGCGCTGATGGATGCGATAGCGCTGGCCGCAGGCGTCGTCTGGTCCCTCGTCGTCGCCGGCGCCTCCGCAGCCTGGCAGTTGCTCAAGGAGGCCTGGGGCGAACTTGACTGGGGCGCAATCGGCTCCGCGCTGATGGAGGCCATCAAGGCGGCCGCCGACGTTGTCTGGGATCTCATGGTCGCCGGCGCGTCCGCCGCCTGGCAGCTGCTTAAGGAGGCTTGGGACGAACTCGACTGGGCCGCAATCGGCACCGCGCTGATGGATGCGATTGCGCTGGCCGCCGGCGTCGTCTGGTCCCTCGTGGTCGCCGGCGCCTCCGCAGCCTGGCAGCTGCTCAAGGATGCCTGGAACGGGCTCGACTGGGGCGAAATCGGCACCGCGCTGATGGATGCGATATCTGCGGCCGTCGACGCGGCGTGGGGCGCGTTCGTGCAGGGCGCTGTCTGGTACTACAACACGCTCGCGCTTGCCTTCGGGCTGATCGACTGGAGCAACATCGGGTCGGCCTTGATGGGCTTTATCATCGACGCCATCGACGCTGCCTGGGGCCTGCTGGTCACCGGGGCAAAGGGCGTCGCCAGCTGGTTCACCTCGCTCGACAAGGGAGTAAAGGACAAGGAGAGCGACTGGGAAACGATCGGGACCGCCTTCATGGGCTTCATTACGGTCGCGGCCAAGGCGGCCTGGGACCTGTGGAGCGGCGCGGCCAACACGCTGAAAGATGAGTTGAGCGCACGTTTCGGCGAGCTCGACTGGGGTGCGATAGGCACGGCGCTGATGGATGCGATTGCGCTGGCAGCCGGCGTCGTCTGGTCCCTCGTGGTCGCCGGGGCATCCGCAGCCTGGCAGCTGCTCAAGGATGCCTGGAACGAGCTGGAATGGGACGCGATCGGCACCGCGCTGATGGAGGCCATCAAGGCGGCCGCAGAGGTCGTCTGGTCCCTCGTGGTCGCCGGGGCATCCGCAGCCTGGCAGCTGCTCAAGGATGCCTGGGGCGAGCTCGACTGGGCCGCCATCGGCACCGCGCTGATGGATGCGATTGCACTGGCCGCCGGCGTCGTCTGGAGCCTTGTCGTCGCCGGCGCGTCCGCAGCATGGCAGCTGCTTTCCGACGCCTGGGCGGAGCTCGACTGGGGTGCGATAGGCACAGCCCTGATGGATGCGGTCAAGGTTGCGGCGGAAGCCGCCTGGGACCTCATGGTCGCCGGCGCCGAAGGTGCCTGGCACCTGCTATCCGACGCCTGGGCGGAGCTCGACTGGGGCACAATCGGCACGGCGCTGATGGATGCGATTGCGCTGGCTGCCGGCGTCGTCTGGTCTCTCGTGGTCGCCGGCGCTTCCGCAGCCTGGCAGCTGCTGTCCGACGCCTGGGCGGAGCTCGACTGGGGCGCGATCGGCACGGCACTGATGACGCTTATCCGCGACGCGGCCGAGGTTGTCTGGAATGCGCTGGTGGCCTACGTGCCCGAGCTTTTCAACCTGATAGGCCTGGCCTTCGCCGTACTCGACTGGTCTTCGATCGGTACGAGCCTGATGCAGCTTATCCGCGAAGCGGCCGAAGCAGTCTGGGCTGCGCTGGTCGCGTATGCCGCCACGCTCTATGAGGACCTCAAGACCGAATTCGAAGGCATCGACTGGGCCGCCGTCGGCGCCGCCCTCATGGATGCCATCACGGCCGCGGCGATTGCGGCCTGGAGCACAATCGTCAACACGGCGACGAGGCTCTATCTGCGGTTCAAACAGAGATTCAAAGAGATCGACTGGGGCTCCATCGGCCGCAGCGTCATCGACGGCATCAAGAACGGCGTGCTCAGTGCAGCCTCAGGCCTGGGCCACGCGGCAGCAAATGCAGCTCGCAATGCGCTGAACGCGGCAAAACGCGCGCTCGGAATCCAGTCGCCCTCGATGGTCGCGGCCGAGGAGGTCGGGCGGCCGCTGGCCATGGGCATCGCCATGGGCATCGACCAGGAGGCCCGCGGGATCGCCGGCGCCGTCGAGGCGGCCCTGAAAGCCGCACTGGCTGCGCAGCCCGGGGCAAGCCCCGTAGCTGCGGCCGCCGGCGCGATTCAGCTGGCCGTCTATCAATACTTCGGCGCGCCGCCCGACTCTCCTGCAAGCCTCTCCCGCGCATCGGGGACTGGGCTGCTGGATGCGCTGCAACGACTGGGTTTACCCGGGTAAAGATGAGCATCTATCGACTGACCCGTTTCGGGGACGAATTGCTGCCGCGCTTCAACGCGCGGTGGCCGCTCTCGCCGGCGCCGGCGCTGCAGGGCGTGCAGACCGGTTTCGCCGGTCCATTCGACGCACGCGGCGGCCGGCCGTCCCCCCCGGCGCTGCGTATGATTGAATTCACCGGCACGTACATCGGAGATCCGGACCAGGGCCTGGCGGACGAGTCGGGAAACCGGCTGACCGACGAGAGCGATAGTCCGCTGACTCTCGAACGCTCCGCAGAGGTCCAGGTTGAGCGCCTGACGCGCCTGCGCGGCCAGGTAATGCGCATCGAGCGCGAGCGGCTGTCCGACAAGGCGCTGCACTATCTCAACGCGCGCCTGCTGGCCGTCGACCATCAGACAGACGTTACCGACGGCACCCGGATTGCGACAGTCTCGCCCCGCTTCGAGAGCGCCCAGGTCGCCTGGCGGTCCGCAGACCGCAAAACGGTGACGGGGCAGCTCGACATGTCGGCCGCCCAGAGCGTCGTCAAGGGAATGAATGCCGGTCTCCTGCCGGCGCGCCAGGCGATCGTCACGCTGACCTTCTCGAACCGGGGCGCCAGTTTCGACCTGTGGGGCGCGGACGGCAAACAGGCCTGGCACTGGCGGCTCAAGTTTGCCGGCGGAGACCCGGCCGCCGGCACCTGGATGATTGCGGCCGACGCGTCGCTCGAGACCTCCTCTGCCGTCGCCAACGCGTACTCCAGGTGGTCGGTCGGGCCCGGGCACACGGTGCAGCCGCTTATCTGGCTGGCGCCGGGTGAGTTCTGGGTTGAGGCTGTCGAAGAGGTAGATGCCGCAAACACGGGGCGGGGAACCGTCGACGTGGAGCTGCAGTTTTTCGAGGAGTACCCCTAGTGGCTTCCGGATCCCTGTTTTCCGACGACGCGTCGACCGCCGTCGACGGCATCTGGTTCGTCGGCCGCACCACGCCCATCATCTACGCCCACCCGAATCCCGACGAAGTCTACCTGGTACTCGGTTACGATTTGGGCAGCCCTTACCCCAACCGCACCGGCGCCGCGCTGGATGCGGAGGCGGAAGATGCTGTCGACAGCGCCGCGCTCGCTGCCGGCAGCTCCGTCAGGTACGTCACCGAGCTGGCCATCCGCAACGAGACTGCTGCGCGAGCCGGCGACGGCAAGATCCGGATGCAGATGTCCACGGCATCGGACGCCACCCGGGCCGAGAGCTCGCACCCCTTCGAAGCGGAGGCCCTGGCGCGTGCGCAGCTCGCCATCCAGGTGCTGCCCTGGTACACCGTCTATCGGATCCCGCTCTCGCAGCTGGTGGACGCGGCCGGCGACTTTGACTGGCTCGACCCTGCCAGCCTCCTCATCGGAGCCGACGTGTGGAGCACCGTGTCGACCGCCACTGCCGTCCGCACCGTCATCTTCGATCCGGACGCGTCGACCATCGATGACCTCAACCTGCTGTGGGATGACGGCATAGGAGCGTCCGGCCCCGCGCCGCAGGATCCGGCCCCGTTCTTCCCCGCGCCGCCCGCGCCCGCCGGCGACACGGTCGACTTGATGTGGATCGACGTCGTCACGGACGGTGTGCGCTACGGACCGCTGCGCGACATCGCGGCCTGGCAGCAGGATGAGATCTGGAACGAAGGCAGCCGATTCTCCTTCACGGCCGTCGAAAAGGATTCAGCCGCGCGCATCGAGGGGCTGTCGGAGATCTACGCCTACGGCATCGTTGGCGGGCATGTCACCGTGATCGGCGCCGGCATTGTCCTGGACGTGGCTGCAAAACGAGAGCAGACACAGACCACGTTGTCCGTCTCAGGCGTCGGCTTCGAGCACGAGCTCCTGGGCCGGCCAGGTGTCGACCTCAATTTCAGCGGCGCGTCACATGCCGACGTCGTATCCGCTCTCGCCGCCCGGCTTCCGGATAACTGGTCTTTGCACGCCGACCCCGAGATCCTCACCACCGTGCTGGCGCTCCAGCTGTCGGCGACCTCTTTGCTGGGAGCGATCCGCAAGTGCGCCGAGCTCTTCAACACCCGGCTGCAGTTCGACTTCGACCGCACCATCCGAATGCGGACCTACTACACGCCGCTCGGCATCGCGGCCTGCAGCGACCGGGGCCTGGGGGCGCACATCGTTGACTTGACCCGGGCGACCAACGCCAAGGAGGTCGTGACCGTCCTGACGCCGTACGCGTCCGACGGCACGCCCCGGCTGGCCGACGCGACCGACCCGGCGCCCGAGGGGTTTGTGCTGGACGCCGATGCGGGCACGGTGACGCACAGCAGCGCATACGCCCGCTACGGCGCCTGGCACAGAGAGCACACCTTTCGTTTCCTCGCGCCGGATGATGAGGCGGCTTACGGCCGGGCGGGCACGGCCAACATTCTGCTTGCGCTGGCCGTCGAGCGCCTGCGGCAGTTCGGGGAGCCGCAGGAGAGCTACGCCGTCGTGCTGCAGGAGATGCGCCAGCTGGTACGGCCCTTTCATCGGCTGGCGCTGAAGGTGCGCGACCCCCGCGTCGATGACAGCTTCCGGGTTGCGTCCGTGTCAACCACCTTCGACCAGGCCGCAGGCCTGCGGCAGGCCACAACCGTGACGACGCAGCAGTCGGTCCGTCTGGTCGATGACATCAGCATTCTGGCGCGCCGGCTCGAGGACCTCTTCGAAGCGGCCGCCCTTGGCGCGCGTGCCTCAGCACGGGTGTACACGGGGGTGGCCGAGACCACTTATTCGCGAAGTGGAGGGGGAGGGGCTGCGCCGGTCTACTTCGTCGCAAACCCGGGGGATGACGTCAGGGCCAGGTTCGAGATTGAGCGGCCTGGGTCCGGGGGCTATGAGTACGCCGTCGACAACGGGCGCACGTCCGGTCTGGATGTCACTGCAGCGCTCGACCTGTCAGCTCACATCAAGACGCTCGGAACGCACTCACTGGCCATCGACCTGGCGACAACACCGGTCGAAGCGAGCCGCGTACGGGTGCGGGTCACTGTCTCGCCGTAAAAAAGGGGGGGGAGGGGGTAGCAGTCAAATGGGCGCCAGCCCCTTGGGCCAGTCCCTCGAAGCGAGGCGGCAAGCCGGCCAAGCCGCGCCGGGCAGGGAGCAGGCGCGTTACTGTGATGCAATGCCATGAATCGAGCCTGTCCTGACAAGTCCTGTCCCGGCGTGGTCCGCAACGGCAGCTGCTCCTGTTGTGGAGAGAACCGGCGCATTCGCCTGCCTGACGATCGCCTGCCCGCCCACAAGCGCGGTTACGACAAGCGTTGGCAGCGCATCCGCAACGCCGTGCTGGCAGCTGAGCCGCTGTGCCGGCACTGTGCCGAGCGCGGACGGCTGACTGCTGCCGTGCTGGTGGACCACATAGTGCCTCTTCCTTTGGGAACTCACAGCATCGACAATCTGCAGCCGCTGTGCGCCGGCTGTCACGCTGTCAAGACAGCTGCAGAGCGCTCTGCCAAGGCATAACCCCCTTCAAAAGCTGGCAGGTGGCGTCCCGGAACCGGCGGGGGTACCGCGCGCGCACAAACAATATTCAAAATATTCAGGAAGAAGAGAAAATACTTTCGCCGATCGTTCTTACGGATCCCCGCGATGATCCTTCGGCTGGCCGCTATACTATCTGGGCCCGCTTGGGCAGACGCCGGCGGGAGCCGCCGGATTTTCTTGGCCGAAACCAGTCGTAATTCTAGGTCTAAGGGACTACAATTCGTGGCACTGGCAGTGGCGGAAAGGAAGATTGCAAGTTCGACGGTTTGTGGGGCAAGCGAACCAAAGGATTGCGGGACGGCAAGAACTACAGTTTCCTCAAGAAGTCACTTAAATGGCGAAACTCAGAATCATCCCAGTTCCATACACCAGCTTCAGCAGCTTCCCCAATCCGCAGGCCTGGTTTTTTACCATCTTTGCCGACGGCCAGATAAGTGTATACCTTCGACTTTGCCATTCTATTATCGGCGATCTGCGCACCTGCGTTTTCCCGACACTCGATGTATTGATCTATACAGGCGCTTTCTGGCCTCATCCCGATTGAACGAAGACATAGGTTCTCGAGGTTTCCTGGCGATGAACCGTCGGGCAATATAGCAAGAGAAACAGCCAGACTTCCATCATCAAACACTTTCCAAGGACGAACCGGCGAAGGCAACTGTGCGTCAGTTAGGGCATGGCTCAGACTCTCCAAAGTGGACGGGGCGCTGCGATCAGCGTCCCGAACGATGCCTAGCCGCCGCAACAGCGCAAAGTTAGGTGCTTTCCGAAGCATCACGAGGACGGGCCGAAATCGGTCCCAGCTGCCTACGTATGCAACTTGAATGTTGGTCCGCCCCAAGTGGCCCAAAAAGGCCTTGAAAAATAGAGCATCATCAATGCCCTCTACCAGTAGCAGTGTTTCGTTTGTCACATCTTTGAAATGTAATGATTTCCTGTTAGTCATCCCCGCATTTCCGCCCCGTAGTCCAAGGTAAAGTCAAGTTCCGAAAAGGAATAGGTTGTCGCAGAAATCTCACCTGCCTGCAACCCAAGACGATGAATCAAGAAGTCCTTATCTTTCATGGAAGCAAATGCGTCGCGAGCTGCGACCAAGCACTCATTACTATGAGTGGTCGCAAAGACCTGCACATCGAACTCTCTTGAAAGCCGACTCAAGTCCTTCCACACATTCTCCAGAACGGAGTGGTGAAGACCGTTCTCTACTTCGTCAATGAAGATCATTCCCCCTCGTGCCTCGTAGAAGGCAAGAGCAATTGACAGAAATCTGCCCAATCCATCACCCAAAAATCCAATTGGGATCGGACGATTTAGCCCAACATCAACGTATATCATAGCGGTAGGCGGAGAAGAAATCGTCAATAATCGCTTAATCCGATCATCGACGTGCCTTAGACAGGCTGTCAATTGGCCGGCATACCCATCTAGTTCTACCCTTCCAAATCTGGCTACATCCTCTTCAAGAAGGGAACGTTGGCGGGCGGTGAGAATGACACTTGACGGGCGATTTGGCATCTTTGCCACCTTTGCTGCCATTCCTTCATTCGAAAGAGTCATCGTAGCGTTCGCGCCAACTGGGATCGCCTGTCCCTCTGCCCTTACCCACCAGCCAGACGAGACATATTTGCGCCCTCCACCGTCAGTGTAATCCAGGACTATAGCGGAATCTGAAACGGCAGAAACATCGGATTCTTGGGAGCCCCGAGGCGGGTCGGAAGGAGTGCCTAGTGCAGATACTGTATTCACTACAACGTCGTCTCTATTCTGCAAGCTTAGATTGAGAACGCCTCTGCCAACTCCACCAACTCCTCTCGCCGATAAAGTAATAGTCTGTGTAGAATCAAAATCGTAGAAAAGATCATGCAAGAACCGCCCCGGATCCTGACCGGGGACTCCCCGAAAACCGGCGAGACGACTTCCGAGGTCAGGGAGGTTAGGACCTGTGTGAACCCACAACGCTTCCAAAAACGCTGTCTTGCCCATGTTGTTCTTTCCGACAATTAAGTTGACTCTTGCCAGAGGATTAATAGTCAACTCTTTGATACAACGAAAGTTCTTGATGCTGAATGAAGTGTACATTTCTTTCTATTCCATAACGCCTACTCGTGGCGCCTGGCTCCTGCCCGACTGCCACTGAGCACACAATAAGACGACAGAAGGAAGCAGTACGATGAAGTCGCTTCCAATTCAAGTTCTACTTCAAAGAGCGATTTCTAAGGATTCCCGAGATTGTGGCTGTCCCCCGACTGTAACTAGGAATCATGCTACTTCAGCCTGTCTCCTGAAATGGACTTTAGCTGAACCGGCTGAAAGCCGCCCGTGCGCGTGATCGTGGCAACGTCTATAGGACCACCGACTCCACGAACTCCCACTACCCAGTTTTGGATTGTTATAGTTGTACGAATCAGAAGAATCGAAAGATCAACTGAATCCTGAAGCGGCAGGAATGGGAAGGGAATCGCAGCTTGCAAGCGCTCTCTAAGCTGTTTATCCAAATAGATTCTCTTCTCATCAGACAATTCAAGAGCCTCTTGAACGACGTTGAGAAGTTGCTCATCGTATCCCGCGACTAAACGATCGGCGAATTGCTTTTGCCCGCCCCAAACCATCCCAAACTGATCTGGTCCCGGATGAATCTCGCTTGGTGTGCTCTTATTCGGAATTGCAAATCCCAATACTCTCCCATACGGTTCACCACGATCAAAACCACCCACTAAGAATTCCATAGGGGGATGGTTTTCAGGCATTCGGGAATCGCGCCATTGCTTCGCAAAGAAGCCACTAAGCTCGACCGCAAACTCTTTCACAGGAATTCGCCTGCGCTTCCCCTTCGATAAGTGGGCTTCAAACTCTGGGAGATAACTGTGGGGAGTTCTAGGGCTCTTCTGGCCTATGGCCCCGGCCCCATAGGTCACTGCCCCGACAAATTCTTGCCCATTGACTTTTAGCAATTTTACCGCGTTGTCGTAGTACCCCTGCAAAACCTCCTGGGAAGAGTGTTCGTCATTTGTGGCCGTCAGAGTAACACGGCTATCTGCCGCGAGAACTATACCTTCGGCACCCTTAAAGGCGATACCTAGTGACAATTGCAAAGTCTCCCTTAATTCAAAATGTGATTGAATTGAAGGCCGAGTTGGCTATGATCAGAATGGTGCGTTAGTCGTGAGTCGCGTGGCAGGTTGGGGCCAGGTCGATCCATACCAATCCTGGGTTGGCGAGGAAGAACGGTCACGTTAGCTCTGGCCATAACAATTCTTCCCTTGAGATTGCCACTGTTCAGCGAAAGATTCCACGTGTCTCCGAGCAACCAGTTTATTGTAAGAAACTAATGCTTGCTTGCAAATAGCCTTTACCCATGCTTCATCGCGAAGCTTGCCCCTGTAATCAAAGTTTTCTCCCTCATCTTTCACTTCAGCATTGAGATCGAGAACCAAATCGCGCAGCAGCGTTCTGATACACTCCTGAAATCGACGACGTTCGCTCTCAATACGTGTCATGTTGCCGGGAGTTCTAATGATCTCTAGGCCTTGCTCATCTGATTCAAGGATTTCTCTGATCAAGTACAGCATCAAATAGCGGGTCAACCTGTACTTCCAGAACAACGTATTTTCATCTTGTCCCTCAGATATCTTGTCGATCTCTTCCTTTATCATTTGAAGCATGACAATTCGATCTGCAGTCACACTGGGTCTTGCGAATAATTGAGCGTGCTTGTCGTCAAATACCTGGTATCTCCGGTGAGTTGCCCATGGCTCCTTTAAGTCAAACGCCATCAAATACAGTCCTGCATCTTCATTAGTGATAGTCACTCCAGGCTCGGTTTCTTCACCGCGCTTGACCGAATATGAGTATTGACCGGCGTACAAGCCTTGAAATTCGTTTTTTAACCTGATTTGCGTGCTACTGTTCGCTTTGAAGTCTCGCGCTTTAACCCCGTTCTGGTTATTTGAGTATTCAGTAATCATCTTTGCCAACGGAGAAAATGGATCAACCTGTACAAATTTGGCAAGCACATAAAGACCGTCGGTGATGTCATCTTCGTTCTTGTCAAACATTGTCAAGCTTTGGCAGCCGTTTACGACAAAGTAGTCGTTTATTTTGAGCTGCTCTGCGGAGACGTCCATTTCACCTGCGATGATAGTGACGCCATTGTGGAGCAATGGAAACATCTTGTGCAGATTGCTATCTCGAACACTTGCCGCAATATCTTTGTTAACGTTTGTTGAACCAAGCGGTCCCCGGACATTGAAATTGAAAATTGATTGGTTAGAAATACCGTCCAGCTTCAGCAAGTCACGAGCTCTTATTGGCACAATCAGCGCCTTGTGACTGTCGTCTGCAATATACTCTGTGACCTGGAAGAGGGACACGTCAAACACCGTTTCCTTCTGAATGGCTTGATCTCGCAAGTTTGAGATATACGTGGAGCCAAGTTTGTCAGGTCCTATGAACGATATCTGTGGAGCACTACTCAAATAGGCCGTGCCATTCGAATCAATGGCTCTATTGGTCAAGAATTCTCCGACAATCTCATATTCAGAAATCTTTTCCGTGAGTTCAAGACGACGTATCAGGGCGGCTACCTCAGCATCTCCCGCGCTTTCGATCAATCGAGTGATAGTCTCTTTGTCCTTCAGTTGCAGTAGTGTTCCCGCGAAAGTCTGAAGCGGACTATCGCCCACAGTACCTGAATTGTTCTGATAGAGGCGAGCCTGAAAAACGTAGATTACCTGTAACTGATCATCTACTACGATTCCGTCTATCCCTTTGTCTCCCGGCTGGTCGCAGATCGCATCAACTGCATCCACATGATCGAGTCGAAAATAGTTTTCTAGATACCAGAGCAAGAATGACGCGCTCTCGCCTCGTTTTGGATCGAGATGTTGCTCGAAAAGTTTCAAGACATTCGGGTAGGAGAAGTCCACTAATTTACCTCCAAAATGAATGACGATACAGATTCTGTCGGAACGCGATCTTACCTGCTATTGTTCCTGACTCGGGACTGATTCCGGATTCTTACGCCGTCCTGTTCAGCATACATTCTGTTCTCTTGAATTTCTTTTGTCATTTGGGCCCCGTACGCCAGAGTTGACTGAACGTCAGAAAGCGAGTCTGCCAATGCCTGGGAGCCTGACATTACGCGTGTGGCCTCTCGCAAGAATTCAGACTCTAGATGCGAAACGATTATCTGAACGCCCCCAAATGGGTCTTGTCTTGCGTCTTCAATTGCGATGTCGTCTAGCACTGGCCTGAGCTGACTTAGAATGTGGTCGTCCTTTCTCCAGTCAAAGTACTCTCTCTCCTCAAATGACTTGTGCATCAGATATCCGAGACGCCCGTGGAAAACTCGAAAAGCGAAGAAGAGATACCAGAGGCGGTCACCTACAAACAATCTCGTCTCTTCAATTGAAACAGTAGTAAAACGTTCAAATGTGTCAGTAGTGAATTGGAAATCACGGAAATTCTCGACCCTAGCCAAGGGGCCGCGTTCTTCCTTTTGCAAAAAAGCACTGATTTCGTCAGGAAAAAAAATGCTTAGAAGATAGACGATATCGCTGTACTCGTTCTTTATCGAAAGCATCGCCCTCCAAAGACTCTCCGCTGACTCTATCGTCTTCACTCTCAGCTCCGACTGCATAGAGGAAAGAAAACTAACTGAGGAGGTCCCCGTTGCCAGCCTTTCTTGGTGTATTGCCCAGGTCTCTTCAAGTTCGACATCAAAACCGTGTTGGATGCGCTTTGCTAGCGCTTCCCGCAGGACTTCTGGAAACGTTCGAACCAATAGAGTCAAAGCTAACACCAGGAGAATTGGCGCTCCTACGGTAATGACCAGTATGAGCACTGGGCTAACGAATTCCAAATCGGCCTCCGTGGCTTTCCAAAGCACTATCCCATAGAGCAACGATGCTTGACATTCGGATCGAAGCTAGAGACGTCTAGGATCAGTGAGGGTCATCCCTTCGCTGGCTAACTTGCCAATTGCCTAGCTTCTAACGCGATGCAGATCTTGTGAACACCAGCATGCGTAGCATGGCGAATTGTGGCATTTGCACACATCGCCCGAACAATGATAGAGTCCATGATCCAACTCGCGGACACCTTATCAGAAAGGAGGTCCGAATGGCGAAGAAGATTGCGCAGATTCAGTTCACTCAGCAGCAGCTCGAGCAGCTTGCAGACTTGAAACGCCAAACCGGCCTGAACCGAACCGAACTCGTGCGGCGAGCGGTGGACTATTACATTCTTCAAATCAGGGAGCACGGTTATAAGTCAACCATGATCCCTTTACCGACCGTCGGCACGGAAGAGGTCCCCTAGATTCAATAGGCCGAACTGTCTATTCCTTCCTAGAACACTTGTAAGCTGGTATCACGCCGGTTGAGTCCCCCAAATCTCTGCCAAGACTTAGGAGACTCAACCCCACGCAAGGACGCCTGGCGGAGCCCGAACCCGCTACTTTCTGATCGACAAACTGGCACTCTGTCCTAACGTACACGACCGCCGCCACTGCCATGGCGACGGTCATGCGACTGTGAACGAGTTCGCTCGTTTACGGTTGGAGCTCCGGCACTTTGACAACCGAATAGCGAATGAACTCAGGCTGGGGGACAGGGATTCGAACCCCGAACGCCTGATCCAGAGTCAGGTGTTTTGCCGATTAAACTATCCCCCATTGGCAAGCTCAGCCAAGCCCAATCCTAGCATAGGCGACGAGTGAAGCCAAGAATCAGCTCGAGCAAAACGACATGCGGAGCCAGCGCGCCTTCTTGTTTGGTTAGGCGGCCTTTATTGCCCAACTGACCCTTTTCTATCCTTCCTCCGCCTCTAGTCTTTCCAGTGCCAGCTTCGCCCGCCCGATGCGGCGAAGCGTCTCCTCTCTACCGAGCGCTTCGATACTTTCGAATAGAGGCGGCGACACCTTCTTTCCACTGATCGCCCCGCGAATCGGTCCAAAGAAACTGCCCGCCTTCACCTCCAGCTCATCGGCCCTCTCTCGAAATGCTCGCTGGATGGGCTCTGCCGCGAACGGCTCAACTGACTTCAGCAGCGAGGCGCCAGCCTGCAACATCTCGATGCTTCCGCCAGCATCCATTTTGCGCCCAATCAGGAGTTTGGGCTCGTTATAGTCGATCTCCTCGGCGTCTTGAAAAGCCCAATCGAGCCAGTCCGCGGCTTCATCGAGGCGTTTGATTCGCTCCTGGATGACAGGCACCAAAATGTCCAACCTGAGATCGCCCGCCAGTTCGGCTTCAGGCAGAGCCAGCTGCCGGCTGAGGAATGGAATCAGCGCCGACTTTAGTGCCTCCGGCTTCAGCGCGCGGATGTACAAACTGTTGAGCCAGTCCAGTTTCTCATAGGGCAGAGCCGCTGCCGACGGGTTGATCTCTTCCAGCTGGAATCGTTCGATCGCTTCCTCGCGGCTAAACACTTCCTCAACCGGATCGTAGTTCCAACCTACGTTCGTCAGAAAATTGAACATTGCGTCGGGCAGGTAACCGGCATCCTGGAACTCATGCACGAGGGCCAGGTACTCCTTGCCTGCCACCGTCTTCTTGCGCTTGCTCATCTTGCCCTTGCCGCTGGGGTCCAGAATGACGGGAAGATGTACGAGCACAGGCATGTCCCAACCGAATGCGTCCACGATCAACCTGTGAAGTGGCGCGGTTGCCAACCATTCCTCGCCCCGCAAGACGTGGGTGATCTGCATCAGGTGATCGTCCACCATCGCTGCCAGGTGGTAGGTCGGAAGCCCATCAGCCTTGAGGATGACCTCATCCTGCAGCTGTCGGTTGTCTACCTGAACCTCCCCGCGCAAGAGATCGGTGAAGACCGTGACGCCATCCTCGGGCACGGCAAAGCGAACGACCCACGGCTGACCTTCGGCCTCTCTCGCGGCCTTTTCGTCGGCGCTAAGATCGCGGCATCGCCGGTCGTACCCGGTCCGAATGCGTTGGCGCCGCTGTTCCTGCCGCATCGTCTCAAGACGCTCGGGGGAGCAGTAGCAGCGGTAGGCCCGTCCGCGATCGATAAGATCCTGTGCGTGGTCCTTGTATACCTTCTGCCTTTCCGATTGGACATAAGGCGCGTGAGGCCCACCAACATCGGGGCCCTCGTCCCAATTCAGCCCCAGCCAAGCCAGTCCCCGCATCAGACTTGCGACGCTTTCCGGTTCGTAACGCTTTCGATCCGTGTCTTCAATTCGCAGGATGAACTTGCCGCCGGTCTTTCGCGCCCAGAGCCAGTCGAAGAGCGCCGTCCGCAGTCCCCCAAGGTGCAGATGCCCGGTCGGGCTGGGCGCAAAGCGCACCCTGGCTGCACCATTGTCTAGCATAGTCATGACATAGCCTCTGATGGATTCCCGTTGCCGCTTAGCGCACGGCGAACGCTCGCGGAAGCCTATCACAGGCGCTAAGAACCGTCAACGCGTTTCCTGTCGAGGCGAAGGGAAGGGGTCGACAACCTACTTGCCAAGTCGAGGAGAGAGAGGGTGTCGCTTAAATTGGACTGGTCGTTGACTCTCTCAGTCAATAGTGAGCCGCTGGCTTGGGAACAAATCGGAATTGCGAAGCCATTGTTGCTCGGCTATACTTGTCACACCATATCATTGCTGAAATCGCACCGGGCTTGCCATCCGAGCAGCAAGAGAACGGGAATCGTCAAGCACGTGAACTATCAACCTGTCGGTTTCGAGATCGCTACGGGCGCGGTTGCTGCGGTGGCGTCTGCCCTCGACAATCGCTTTCACCACCCGGCGGTCAATTCGAGACTGGGACGGCAAGTCGCCCTTCTGAAAATGTCGTCAAATATGCCTCGTAGTTGGAGCTCAGGTTTGGCAGCCCGGGCAATGGAAGGTCGGCCCCACAACCGGTCGCTCACCTTTAATTTGACGACAGCGGACCTAGCACAGTGGAACGTCGGCCAATACGACGGCCTTGATCCCGACCGGCGCTTCGACACAATTGTGATCGGCGTGCCTTCCGGCGCTACCGCTCATTTGTGCGCCTGCCTGGGCGCTCCGTTGCTGGCAGACAGTTTCCCGATCAGTTTTGCGTCTCGCGGCAGGCCGGATGACGTTGCCGGTTATCAGCAGCGCAGTGTTGACCTTCTCACGCCCATCCTCAATCACAATCCCGACCTGCTCGCGGTCAGCCTGTTTGATCCTATCCACGCCAGGCGGCAGATCCGGCGGTCCGTCCAGATATACTTGAAGTTGGCCATATTGCCGGACCCATACCGGCGCTTCATTCGCGAAAGGCTGATGCCCGGCGGATCGATCTTGTTGCTGTCGTGTTCTTCGAGATGGAGCCAATATGAGCTCGGTGCCCGGCACAGATTTCAGATTGGTAGCCATGGTGGATTCACCGACCAGGAGTTTATTCGCGGTACGCCTTGGCTCGACGACTGGCTCAGCGAAGTGGGCGGCGCGCAGCGGAGCGGGTGGCGTCTCTCACGGCACTGGACCTATCAGCCCGAGGCCCAGTGGGGATCTATCACGGGTTTCGCGACCAGCGTTCGCGCATTCGCTGCGGATGTCAACATACCCTTGCATTCGCTGGAGTTTGGCTCCGTCGACGAGATCAGCCGTCTGGGATTCTACGCTTGGCAATGGCTGTACTTTCTCCTGCAGATTCAGCCGGGAGCAGTTCTCATCGAGAGCGGTCCGCAGATGAACCCGGTAATCGGGCGGCGTAGTCCCGTGCTCCCTCTTTGGATGCCGTCCACATGCAGTCGAAGTCATGCGCTCTTGCAGACCATATTGCCGGATTTCCCACCTGACATACCCATACTGTTTCAGGTCTGGCCTGCCAGCCATTCGTCGCCTGACGTGATTCCCGCCAAGATCTGGAATACTACGCTTTCGGGCCGCCATGGGCGATGGCTGGGTGGGAATCCGCTCCGCTTCCCCAACGACTTTTCAACAATTGTGAAAATGACACCGGCGATCGAAGAGTGGTGCCAGCGTCATCCTATCAAGTTGCACCGCTCACTTCGTTGCGACGAACTAGGTGAATTGAGATCGATTCTAGCCCAATCATCAGAGCAACCGGGCGCCAGCGGCCATTCGCCGCAGATACCGGCAGGGGGTTAGCAAGATGTATCTGTCCTGTTGCGTTTGGGCCCTGACTGCGCCGGAGGAGAGCGTTCTTTCTGATATGAACGCCCTGGGATTCCGTTGGATTGACATCAGGCCGGAATTCCTGAAGAGTTCGGCCGCTCAGGCAGTTGCCAGATCGAATTCCTTGCAAGTTTCCTCTGTGGCTGCCTCATACGGATTGCCGGAAGGCGCGTCCCTTGACAGCGCGGATAGCCTGTCGCGTAACGAAGCATTGACTCACCTGCATCGCATTGCGCGCCAGTGCAAAGAGCTTGGCGGTAGCGCAGTCTATCTTGTGCCCGGCGCAGACGGAAGCGAAGCGGCCCTTTCGCGCTACGCTGATTCGCTGGCGACAGCTGCCGATAAAGCGGCGGCCCTTGGAATCAGAATTGGTATCGAGCACTTCCCGGGGACGGCGCTTCCCTCCGCGGCGGAAACGCTGGAATTCATCAATAGGATTGACCACCCCAATCTGGGCCTCTTGTTCGACATAGGCCATGTGCTGATCAGCGACGAAGATCCTGCCGGTGTCATTCGGCGGGCAGGCGAGCGGCTTGCCTACGTCCATCTCGATGACAATGACGGGAAGGGCGATCTGCATTGGGGGCTACTCGACGGGATTCTAACGGTTGAGATGCTGCGCGAGATGTTCCTTGCTTTGGAGGACATCAACTATACCGGGGCGGTCAGTCTCGAATTGAGTCCCCAGCTGGAAGATCCCTATCTAGCGCTGCGGCGGAGCAGACAGATCGTACTTGAGTGCGGATCGGACTACCTGAAGGGATAAGGGAAGGAGCGAAGGATGGCGTGGCATTTCGAGGTCCTGCTTGAACCAATCGGCTTGACCGAAGGCCCCGTCTGGGACGGACGTTTTCTTTTCTTTACAAACATCGTGAACAGCCGCATCTTTCGTTACGATCCGGAGGGCGGCGAGTTCACCGTATGGCGAGAGGGAACAAACGAAGCCAACGGCCTTATGCTGGACGCCAATGGTGTGATCAACGCGTGCGAAGGCGGTGGTCGTCGCATGGTGCAGTACCCTGATGGCGGCGAAACCATAGTATTGTGCGCCGAGTTTGAAGGGAACCGGCTCAACAGCCCAAATGACTTGGCGATTGACAGTCGCGGGCGTGTCTGGTTTACCGACCCGCGCTACGGCGACTTCCGCGACGACATGGAGCTGGACCACGAATCCGTTTACAGGTTGGACCCGCAGCCGGATGGCAGCTGGAGTGCTGTTCGGGTAACCTACGATACGACCGCGCCCAACGGCCTGCTCATTTCACCTGACGAAGAGACCTTGTATGTCGCCCAGAGCAAGAACGGGGAAGGCCAGAAGCGTGAGCTCTGGGCATACCCCATAGTCGAAGGAGGACCAGAAGAGGGTAGCCGCATTGTGGGCGACCATGAGGTGTTGCACAACTTCTACCCCCATCGGGGCGTAGACGGCATGTGCTTGGACGTCGACGGAAATATCGTTGCAACAGCAGGGTGGGGTGTGAGCGGCCCTGGTGGGATGATATACGTCTTCGCTGCGGATGGCCGCGTGCTCGAGACGCATCCGGTGCCCTGCGACAGTCCAACCAACTGCGCGTTTGCCGGACCCGATCTCCGAGATCTCTACGTTACCAGTACAGAGGGACATCTTCTCAGGGCGCGTACCGATCGCCAGGGACTCGCATCAGCGTAAGGGCGTCGAATTCGGGGCGGAGCCTCCAATTGGACACAGGAGAATCACGGCCAAGAAGACCGGTGCCTAGGCACCGGTCTTCTTTTTCGAGACACGACAGTTCGTTTTGCACTCGCAGGCCGCCGCACGTTGGAGCTCGCCAAGTATGGCCGTTTGACGGAACAGCAATCGCGACTGGGTACATTTCAGATTAGTGGGTAGGAATGTCAGACGGCGATTTCGCGCTCTGCCCGCGCTGGGTAGTTGGGCGCGGAAATCGAGCATCGCCTGAGCGTCATCATGGGACTTGCTCATGCCGGCTCGATTCATCCGTTACTAAAAGGGAGATTTGGCGACGAATCCGACGGCGGCTGCCGGACTATTGGTCGAGTAGAGGTCCACATTTTGGGCCACTTCGCATGCGCGCGCTAAAATCGGCGACGAATTCAGTGGTGGCGTCAGCCTCCTTTAAGGTAAGGCCGCGCATATGCGCAAGAATGAGGCCGATTCTGTCCAAAATTGGCCCGGATGCTTCCAGACGCGACGCAAACCGGCTGCGTATTCTTCGGAAATCGGGAATCGGCAGGGTATCGATAGGGAATCGAAATGCTTGTTCTGGCCAGATGGGACTAGGAATGAAAGATTTTTCTCTTTCCTCGTGACAGGATATTGGCATGGACTCTCGTAGCAGGATGCGGCCGCGGTCACATTGCGGTCGGTTTTGGACAGAAAATGCGCAAAAGATGGCGTTTGTGTGAAGGAAGTGCGCAAAACTGTGACAGCTGCTTGCTTTTCGTGAAAGGATACAGACCGACCGTCCAGCGGCAGTTACCAGTTGGTAGTTATCAGTTGGCAGTTGCGAGTTGGCAGTTGCCGGTGGCCGGGGACTGCGGGGGGCGGGTAAGAATCGGTTGCTCCCTGAGGGATGGGAATTCGTGCCCCGGTATTGGAATGAACCCTTCACGACTGGCTTGTTCGCCCCAAAAGGCCGATCGTGATATACTGTCGTGCCGGATTCCGTTTGGTACTCGCGGGCAGTTATAGGAGACGAGTCGGGTGACGATAACGCGTACTCGGGTGGCAGACGACACATGGGTATTCACCAGTGCCCTGTATGCGGAGGTGAATGCCGGGCTCGTTGTCTCCCAAGAAGGCGGCATATTGATCGATACTCTGCCTTTTCCTTCAGAGACAAAGCAGATTATCGACTTCGCAAAACAACACTGCCCAGCGGGAATCCGCTTTCTCATAAACACGATTAGCCATGCTGACCATGTCTACGGTTCGTGTCTCTTCCCCGAGGCTGAGCTAATCGCCCACGAAAGGGCCCGGGATCTGCTGGTCCGATATGGTCGCAGAGCGTTGGAGGAAGCGAGGGAGCACACGAATGAACTGTTGAAAGTCGAGATCCGATTGCCCAAAATCGTTTTCAACGAGGGGTCGGTCATCCGGCTTGGGGACAAGACCGTACATGTCATGCACGCGCCGGGGCCGGGGCCCGACGTCTGTGTGGTGCACGTGCGCGAGGAGAAAGTGCTCTTCGCCAGCGATCTTATGATGCCGGTACCCGTTATTGCTTCCCCTTTTGCCGACATCGACAAGTTCAAACAGTCATTGCACAGCCTGCATGAGTTCAATCTTGAGACCATTGTTCAAGGACACGGGGACATACTGCTGCGGGGCGAGGTCACGCCTAGCATCGAGGAGAGCATCAAGTACCTTGATGACATTCAATTTCTGGTCAACCGACTGATTGCGGAAGGCTCAACCAAGAAGGAGCTCTTGAGCAACGACATTGAGCAGTTTGGCCGGAATCGGATTCCCCTCGGCGGGCTGGTGCAGAATTTCCATCAAGCCAACCTGCTGTTTCTTTGGGAAAAGGCTGTTGCTGGCGGAGGATGATCTGCCGCCTGGACAGGGCTCGGGTTTTGCCCGTTTACAGGTTCCGATGGGGCCCAGTGCGCTTTGCAACTTGAACCTCAGTCATAGATGTGACTCAAACAGAAGGTCAGTTGTTGGCAGGGAACGACATGGAGCGCGAGTTAGATGAGATCATCGGCAGGATTGAAATCCTGCCGCCCCACAGAAGGAGACTTCTCTTCCGTCACCTCAAGGCAATGGGCCTGCTTGAGTCCGAAGATCTGCTGTCCGACCGCAATCCTCTTGAAATCGTACCTGCGGTGAAGAATGTCTCCGGCACATCGAAGGCGGCGGGCGCGGTCCTAGCCGGCGGTCAGGCAGCGCCTCCCCGTCCAGGAGAACGTCCTCGACCCGGAACAGGCTTGTCGCGGCCCACCGAAAGCGGCGCTGTCGCAGATCCCGCGCTTGCAAAAGATGCTCCAGCAAGAGACGCACCAGCAGGAGATGCGCCTGCTGAAAGACTGTCCGTATCGGGACAGGTTCCGGCGGAACCGGTGCGCATCGTCTTCGACGGTGGCAGTCGTGGGAACCCGGGCCAAGGGTACGGCAGTTACGCGCTGGACTGGCCGGGCCAGCCAAGGCAAGTCGTACGCCTAAGTTTCGGCGACGACATGACCAACAACGAGGCTGAATACGACACGCTCATCGCGGCGCTGGAGGCAGTGCACCAGGGGATGGTCGACAAACTGGTCGAGCCTGAATCGACCTCGGTGAGCATTTGGGGCGATTCGCAGCTTGTCTGCAAACAGGTGCGCGGTGAATGGCGATGTAAAGAACCCCGCCTGCGAACGCGGTTGGAAAAGGCGCGTGCGTTACTCGGCAAGTTCGGCGTCGCGACCCTGGACTATCACCCCAGAGAGAAGAGTGTCGAAATCCTGGGGCATTAGCGTATCAAATTCTCACTGCGCGGCAGTAGGCCTTGAGCAGATTCTCCATCAGCAATACGTTTGTCATTGGGCCTGTTCCCCCGGGAACCGGGGTCAACATGCCCGCCACGGCTTCTACACTTTCCCGTTCGCAATCGCCCCTGAGGCCATCATCCGTATAGGTCGTCCCGAAGTCTACTACAACGGCTCCGGGTTTTACCCATTCGCCCGTAACCATCTCCGGCCGGCCGATGGCAACACAAAGGATATCCGCCTCCTTTGAAACCGCGGGCAAGGACTCAGTACGGCTATGGGCGATGGTCACGGTGCAGTGCCTGTGCAGGAGCAGCAGGGCCATCGGCTTACCGACGATTTCGCTACGGCCGATTACGACAGCTCTCTTTCCTTTGAAGGTGACGCCCGCCTCTTCCAGCAATAGGATTCCTCCTGCGGGCGTGGCGGGTACGAAGAAAGGCTCCTTCTGGGCAGCAAGTCGGCCGGCATTGAGCGGATGAACGCCGTCAACGTCTTTGGCCGGATTCAGTCCGTCAATCAAGAGCGAATCGTCGATATGCTCCGGCAATGGCTCGAGGACCATGATGCCATGTACAGTATCGTCGTGGTTCAGGGCGGAGAGTGCTGCCTCCACGTCCGATTGCGAGCAGTCTTTGGTGAGTTCGACGGGACGGAGGGTAACGCCAACGCCTCTACAGGCGCGGCGAATCGCCCTCAGATAACCCGAAGCCCCCTCGTCGGACCCGACTTGCAGTGCAGCCAGCGTCGGCGGCGCACCCGAATTGGCCGCGAGATTCGCAATTCGTTCTTTCAGTTCCGCCTGCAACTCTTTAGCTCGCTGCCGACCGTTCAGTAGTTGGGCGCTCATATGGCTATACCAAGCGTTCTCTTGCAGGAAGAGCGAGCAGCGGCGTAGCAGCTCTCGGCTTCGTTTTCCAACGACTCAACTTTTGCCTGCCCCTGGGCAACGTAGGACGCGTCCTTCAGGAACTTGAGATTGACTTTTACGTTCACGAGCGCGCTGTGCATGGCGGCATAAGCGAGATGGGCAGCCGTCGCGGCATCGCTAACGACATTGGCGTTGCCCTTTTCTGCGACTGGTGGCGTGAGTTTCAGGATTTCGAGGCATAGGTCGGCCATCGCGAGTGGGACCTCAGCCGCCCCTCTCAAAGCGACCTGCATTGCGGTCGTTCTCGCCGATTTCTCTGCGTCGGTCGAGCGGGGCATAGCGTAGCAGGCGGCAACCGCCCCAAAGGCCTCGGCATCCTTGTCGGCGAGGGAAAGAAGCTCGACTCGCAGGCGTTCGGTGCGCTTCAGGCAGCGTTGCAACTCTTCTTCAAATTCCGCGTATCTCTTGCGGCCTACAGTGAAGTTCAAGACCATACTGAGCAGGGCCGCAGCCTGACTTCCGGTTAGTGCGGCAGCAGCGCCGCCACCGGGCGTCGAATCGCCGGCGGCCAGTGCAACCAGGAATTCTTCAACAGAAGCCTGCGCTGTCGTAATCTCTGTCACTCTTCGTCCTTTGTCCAGGCTGGCGGCGTCCTCTTGCCGCAGGCTTTTTTGCAGTCCCGATTATACCACTCTACGGGTCCCAGTACTACACAATCGCTACCGGTGGGTGCATCCCAGATTTTTGTAGAGGTGTAAGAAGGGTAGACTGAAATGAGGGAAAAGGAAAGGGAAATGGAGAGAGGGGTGGAATGATGAAACGAGAAGAAGCGAAGGCGAAATTTATACGCGGGGCGGAGGAGATGTT
>JAJDTL010000034.1 GCA_022827195.1 Caldilineaceae bacterium | reverse complement strand
GTTGCCGGTTGTCAGTTGCCGGTTGTCAGTTGCCGGTTGTCAGTTGCCGGTTGTCAGTTGCCGGTTGTCAGTTGCCGGTTGTCAGTTGCCGGTTGTCAGTTGCCGGTTGTCAGTTGCCAGGAACACCACCCGTGTACGCGGCCGCCGCAGTTTGCCGCTGCAGTTTTCGTGTCAATTCGTGCAGATTCGTGGATAAAGCAGTTGCAGTTACTGGCCACTGACAACCGGCAACTGGAAACTGGTGTTCACTGAGATGAACGGAAATGAGAGAGGCTGGGCACGACGCGTCGTAGTCACCGGTATCGGGATGGTGACGCCCCTGGGGCACGATATGGAAAGCTCTTGGGACGGGTTGATGGCGGGAGAATCGGGAACGGGTCCGATCACGCACTGGGATGCAAGCGATTTCCCCACGCAGATCACCGCCAGGGTGAACGATTGGGATGCGCGCGCCTACATGGACCGCAAAGACGTGAGGCGTACGAGCCGGGGCACCCAATTGGCCTGGAAAGCGACGCAGGAAGCGTTGGCGCGCTCGGCTCTTGATCTTACAGGAGAAAATCGTTCGCGCGTCGGCGTGGAGATGGGTCTTGCCTTTGGCGGCTGGGACATTGTGGAGGAGGAGGGGCGCAAGTTGGAGGAGGGCGGCCCCAAACGCTTCAATCCAGCCAACGCCACCGCCGCGCTGATCAGCAGCGCACCGACCTTCATCGCCATCAAGTGCGGCATCACAGGGCCGACGAACAGCCAGGTGACGGCGTGTGCGACCGGCATCACGAGCATCGGCGAGGCCGCGCGGCGCATCCAGCGCGGTGAGGCCGACGTGATGCTGACGGGCGGTGCCGAGGGCTATCTCACCAAAATGGCGATCTCCACCTTCAGCCGCCTGGGCGCGGCCAGCACGCGTAACGACGAGCCGGAAAGCGCGTGCCGTCCGTTCAGCGGCGACCGGGACGGAATGGTGGTGGGCGAGGGCGCGGCTGCGTTTGTGCTGGAAACGCTGGAACACGCGCAGGCGCGCGGGGCGCAGATCCTGGCCGAGTTCGCCGGATACGGGCTGAGTGAAGATGCCTTCGATATGGTGGCGCCGGACCCGGGCGGGCTTGGCGCGACCGAATGTATGCGCATTGCGCTGCGCGAGAGCGGCCTCGCTACCGATGAGATCGACTGGATCGTCGCCCACGGCACCGGCACAATTCTAAACGACAAATCGGAGACCGCTGCCATTAAACGAATCTTCGGCAAAAATGCTTACAATATCCCGGTCACCAGCCTCAAGAGCAGCATCGGCCACGCGATGGGTGCCGCGGGCGCACAGAGTGCAGCGGCGCTGGTGCAGGCGATGCAGACCCAGCGCATCGCGCCGACGATCAACTACAATGAGCGGGACCCGGACTGCGACCTCGACTACGTTCCCAACGTCAGCCGCGCGCATCGGGTCGACGCCGGCCTATGTAACGGGTTCGGGCTCGGTGGGCAGAACGCGTCCCTGGTACTCAAACGATATAAGGCGGCAGACGGCGGCTGATGTTGCCGCTGCCTGTCCCCGGATTGGAGATGGAACTATGCGCATTGAAAATCCCTTCCGCAAGGTCGAGCGGCTGAAGCGGATCAAGAATCTCCCCAGCGGCCCGCGTGAGGAGCGCGTGCCGCCGGGCCAGTTTCTGACCGAACGGTTTCCGGTGCTGACCTACGGCCCAACGGTCCAGTATCCTTCACTGGACCGTTGGAATCTGAATGTCTTCGGATTGGCAGAAGAGAAATGCTTCTCGTGGGAGGAGTTGATGGCGCTGCCGGCCAAAACCCAGACAGTCGACATCCACTGCGTGACGCGCTGGAGCAAACTGGACACGACCTGGACGGGTGTGCCCTGGCGGGAATTTCTGCGCCACATCGAGGTTGATCCGGCGGCAACGCACGTGATGGCCCACTGCGACGGCGACTACACGACAAATATCGCGCTCGATGTGCTCGATGACGACGACACAATGCTGGCCTACCTCTATCAGGGCAAGGCAATCGAACCGGATCACGGCTACCCGCTGCGTCTGCTGGTGCCGAAAAAGTACTTCTGGAAAAGCGCCAAATGGCTGCGGGCACTTGAGTTCATGCGCGGCGACCGGCCCGGCTTCTGGGAACGCCACGGCTACCACATGCAGGGCGACCCCTGGCTGGAAGAACGGTTCGGTTGAGTTTCAAGTTTCTCGTTTCTAGTTTTTAGTGAAAACCAAAACACCAGGCGGCCACTGCGGTTGACGTTACTAAAAACGCAAAACGCAAAACCAAAAACTGCAGTCAGACGCACGGTCACCGCCCGCATTCCCACCGCGGACGGCGTCTTCTGCCTGCATCACTTTCGCAGCGAATGGGACGAGAAAAATTGCCTCGCACTGGTGATGGGCGACGCGCACGGCGAAGGGCTGCTTGTGCGCATCCATTCGGAATGCTTCACCGGGGATGTACTCGGTTCGCAACGCTGCGATTGCGGTGAACAGTTGACGCAGGCGATGCAGGCGATTGCGGCCGAAGGTCGCGGCGCGCTGATCTATCTGCGCCAGGAGGGACGGGGCATCGGCCTTGAGGAGAAACTGCGGGCCTACAATCTGCAGGACGAGGGCTACGACACCGTTGACGCCAACCTGCTGCTGGGTCACCAGGCCGACGAGCGGGACTATACCGCGGCCGCACTGATTCTGCAGGAGCTGGGCGCGCGCTCGGTGCGGCTGCTGACCAACAACCCGGCCAAGATCGAGGGGCTCGCCGCGCTCGGCATCGAGGTCCGGGAACGGATCCCCTTGCAGATGCCGTCAAACCCGGAAAGCCGCGCCTACCTGGAGGCAAAGGCGGCGCGGATGCGCCACATCATCCAGCTCAACGGGCGGAGTCAACCGGACGGACAGTTGGGCCCGGATCAGGCGCAAGGATACCGCCCTCACCTCGAGGAGCTGAAAGCGCGCATGGAGGGCCGCTCGGACGCCTGCGCTCCGTTCGTCACGCTCAGTTATGCGCAAAGCCTCGACGGCAGCCTGACCACGCGCCAGGGAGCCTCCTACCCGATCAGTGCGCCGGCCTCGCTCACGATGACCCACAGCCTGCGGGCCGCCCACAGCGCGATCCTGGTCGGCATCGGGACGGTGCTGGCCGACGACCCGGCGTTGACCGTAAGGCTCACCTCGGGGAACAGTCCCCAGCCGGTCATCCTCGACTCCCATCTGCGCACGCCGCCGGACGCAAGCCTCCTGTGCAACGAGCGCCCCGCCTGGATCGCTTCCACCCCCGCCGGCGCGCAGAGTTCTCGCCGGCGGCGGCTGGAGCGCGCCGGTGCCCGCATCTTCACCCTGCCTGCAGATGAAGCTGGCCGCGTGGACTTGGCTGCACTGCCCGGTTGCCTGGGCGCGGAGGGCGTCGCCTCGTTGATGGTCGAAGGGGGCGCGCGTGTGCTGACGAGCTTCCTGGAAAAGGGGCTGGCGGACTATGCCGTGATCACGATTGCGCCGGTCTTCCTGGGCGGATACGGGGTGATCCAACCGGCGCAGGGGCAGGATGCCTTCCGCTCCGTAACGCCGCGACTGCGAAATGTCCAGCAGGTGCAGCTGGCTGGCGATACGGTGCTGTGGGGGGAGATCGCGTGAGGCGGCGCGCGGTGCTGTTCACGGCGCCGGGGGCGATCGAGGTACGCACGGAAGAGATGGCCCCGCCGCAGGGGGACGAACTCTTGGTGGAGACGGTCGTCTCCGCGATCAGCGCCGGTACGGAGATGCTGTTTTACCGGGGACAGGTGCCTGATGGCATGGCCGCGGACGCATCGATTTCCGGTCTGACCGGCGCAGTACGCTACCCGCTAAAGTACGGGTATGCCTGTGTGGGGCGTATCTGTGCTGAGGAGAGAGGTCAGCGGACAGCGAACAGCAGACTCTCTGGCGACAGCTCCTCAGAGAAAGATAACAGGCACTACTTCGCTTTTCATCCCCACGAGAGCCATTTTTGCGCCAGCCCGCAGACGCTCGTGCGAGTACCCGAAGGCATACCGCCGCCGCAGGCTGCGCTGCTGCCCAACGCCGAGACCGCTGTCAACCTGGTGATGGATGGCGCGCCGCTGGTGGGCGAGCAGGTGTTGGTGATGGGGCTGGGTATCGTGGGGCTGCTCACGACCGCGCTGCTGGCGCAGTTTCCGCTGGCTGCGCTGGTCGCCGTGGACCCGCTGCCGCATCGGCGGCGACTGGCCCTGCGCTTGGGCGCGAGTCAAGCGATCGACCCCAGCGGCGCCGACGGCCCTGACCTGCTGCAGGAGGCGCTGACAGATGCGGGAGAGCGGCGCGGCGTCGATCTGATTTACGAACTCTCGGGCCAGCCCACGGCTTTGGACCGGGCGGTCTCGGCGGCCGGATTCGACAGCCGCATCGTCGTAGGCTCCTGGTATGGGACCAAGGCGACCGCGCTCCAGCTGGGCGGCTCCTTTCACCGCAACCGCATCCGGCTGATCAGCAGCCAGGTGAGTTCAGTTGCGCCCCATCTGCGCGGCCGCTGGACGAAGGCGCGCCGCATGGAGAGCGCCTGGCAACTGCTGGCGAAGCTGCCGGCAGACGAACTGATCTCCCACCGCTTCCCGTTGGAGCAGGCGGCTGCGGCTTACACGCTCATCGACAGCTGTCCGGAACAGACTTTGCAGGTCATTCTGAACCACCAAACTGCAGTGGATCGCGAATAGAGTTCACAGACTACTGCTGAAAGGATCGATCCGATGTACAGATTGGCAGTGCAGCGGGATTTTGTCGCCCAGCATTTCCTGATTGGCGGCGACTGGGGGCCGGAGAACGAGTGGCACTCGCATCATTACAGGCTGGAATTTCAACTGGAAGGCGCTGAACTGGACCGGCACGGCTATCTGGTGGATATCGTGCACGTCGAGGAGCTGCTGGAAGGGCTGGTGGCCCGCTACCGCGACAAGACGCTCAACGAGCTGCCGGAGTTTGACGGATTGAACCCTAGCATCGAGCATTTCTGCCGTATCGTCGCCAACAGCTTCGCGGAGAACCTCCACGCGGCCAACATCAGCGCGGTTACCGCCTGCATCTGGGAGAATGAAATCGCCTGGGCCTCCTACCGGGTGGAACGCTGAACCGCCGCTTACGTAGGTGGTGTTCACCAAGAACTAGAAACTGACAACTACAAACTCCCCATGCGCATCGGCCTGCTCATCTACGGCTCGCCGGACACACTTTCGGGCGGCTATCTCTACGACCGCAAGCTGGTCGAGTATCTGCGCGAGGCCGGCGATTCGGTTGAGATCGTATCCCTCCCCTGGCGCAACTACACGGCGCATCTGACCGACAACTTCTCGGCGCGCCTGTACCGGCGGCTGCGCGACCTGCGCGTGGATGTCCTGTTGCAGGACGAGCTGAACCATCCATCGCTGGCGCTGCTCAACCGGCGGCTGCGGCGGCGTTATCGGATGGTTGGCATTGTTCACCACCTACGCAGCAATGAACGGCATCCGCGCTGGCTGCTGCCCCTGTACCGTGCGATCGAACGCTCCTATCTGCGTACGCTCGACGGCTTCATCTTTAACAGCCGAACGACGCGGCAGGCGGTGGAGGCGCTGCGCGGCGAGATTGGAGCGCTCCCCTCCGTCATCGCCTATCCGGCTGCGGACCATCTTGCCGTGCCGGACGACGGCGCGGCGGCGGAGCTTGTCCGCGCCAGAGAAGACAGCTCCGGCCCGCTGCGCGTTCTCTTCGTGGGCAATCTCATCCCCCGCAAGGGGCTGCACCATCTGCTCGCCGCTCTGTCCCGTTTGCCGCCGAGCGACTGGCAGCTGAACGTAGTGGGTGACGATACGGTTGATTGGGGCTATAGTGCCGGGCTGCGCAGGCAGATTGCAGCCGGCGGCCTGGAAGACAATATCTGTCTGCGGGGACGCGTATCCGACCGTGAGCTGGCGCAGGAGTACCGCGCTGCGCACGTGCTGGCGGTCCCGTCGTCATACGAAGGGTTCGGCATCGTTTACCTGGAGGGGATGGCATACGGGCTGCCGGTGCTGGCGGGTGTCCAGGGCGCGGGCGGCGAGCTCGTGCGGCCCGATGTCAACGGCTTTCTGGTCGAGCCGGGCGATGCGCACGGCATTGCGGGGCATCTGTCGGCGCTGGCCGGGGACAGACGGCGGCTGGCCGTCCTGGGCCGCAACGCGCGGCGACGGTTCGATTCACATCCGCTCTGGGCGGACTCGGCGGCGGCGGTCCGGCAGTTTTTGGCTTCCAGTTTTTAGTTTCCAGTGAACACCATTCACGTACGCGGCCGCGGTTGCAGTTGACGCTGCAGTTTTCGTGCAAATTCGTGTCGATTCGTGGACAGAGCAGTTGCCGCTGACGTTACTGACCACTGCAGTTCGCCGTTACCAAAAACTCAAAACGGAAAACTAAGAGCGATCATGTACGACTTCAACCGCTATCTCGCAGCGAAGCGCAGCGTGGACGACCGCGCGCTCAACCGGCATGTGTGGCAGACGCTGGCGGAAGCGCTGGGCGCGGCCGCGCCGGCGGACCGGCCGCTGCGAGTGTTGGAGGTGGGCGCGGGGATCGGCACGATGGTCGAGCGTTGTATCGAGTGGGGACTGTTCACCCGCGCGGAATATATGGCGATCGACAGCGAGGAAAGCAACACCCATGCGGCTCGCGCGCGGCTGGCCCACCTGACGTCCGGCGATAAACCGGCGTTACAGGTGCGGTTGCGGACGGCTGATCTGTACGATTTCGCCGAGCGGGAGGAGAACCGGCAGCGATTCGATCTGCTGATCGCCCATGCGCTGCTAGACCTGCTGCACCTGCCGGCGGCGCTGCCCAGCCTGTTGGGCCTGCTGCGGCCGGGCGGGCTGTTCTATTTCAGCATCAACTTCGACGGCGCGACACTCTTTCTGCCCGAGGTCGACCCGGCGCTGGACAGCCGCATCGAGGCGCTCTATCACCGCTCGATGGACACGCGCGTCACCGACGGCAAGCCGTCGGGCGACAGCCGCACGGGGCGCAGGCTATTCCACGCGCTGCGGGAATGCGGGGCAGAGGTGCTGGCGGCGGGCAGCTCCGACTGGGTCGTACATGCGGTGGACGGGGTCTATCCGGCGGATGAAGCCTGTTTTCTCTACTGCATCCTGCATTTCGTGGAGTCGACGCTGCGCGGGCATCGAGAGTTGGACGCGGGCGCATTCGAGGCGTGGCTGGCGACGCGGCGGCGGCAGGTTGCGCGCGGGGAGCTGGTGTACGTGGCGCACCAGCTGGACTATTGTGGGCGTGTCGATTGACAAATGATAAATTACAATCAAAACTGCAGGTGTAAATTTTTGATCCAGCAGTGAAGACTCGAAGAGGTGAAATGATGCCCGTGCACAACCCTCCCCATCCAGGCGAGATCGTGAGATGGGAATGTCTTGAACCGTTGGGACTGACGGTGACGCGAGCGGCTCAGGGGCTGGGAGTGAGCCGGCAGGCCCTGTCAGGCCTGGTGAAAGGGAAGGCTGACCTATCGGTTGAGATGGCGCTGCGGCTGTCCCAAGCGTTCGGCTCTACACCGGAGACATGGCTGGGCATGCAGACGGCCTATAATTTGTGGCAGGCCCGCGAACGAAACGAAGAGAGCAAGGTAGTGCGGTTCACGATGCCAAGCTCAGTTTAGCCGCTCGGAAACTCAACCATCACTGACACAGCCAGTTGATCCTTTTTCGTCTCCAAAGTAGACGGTGTCGATCCTCTTCGTCGTCAAACAGCAGTCACCTCGACAACTAAACTGTGCCCAAGTGCCCGGAGTGCCTTCTGTACCTTGTCGATGGAAGAATCGTGCTCCGGGTCGATCAGTTTCTTCGCAGCCGCGTTGCTGATCCTTAAACGGCTGGCAAGCTCTCCGCTACCGATACGCTGGGCGCGCATCGCTGAGTAGAGGGCCAGCTTGGCGGCGACAACAGTTGGCACCGAGACAAGCTCCTGACCTGCTTGAGGCTGGCTGGGCGTGGGAATGTCCCACTGCGCGTGGACATACCCCACCAATGCTGTGGCGAGAGCGTCTTCAGCCATTGCCCGAGCTACGGCCCGGTCGCTGTCGCCGGTGACGGCCTGCGGAACGTCGGGGAAGACGGCGACCATGCCGCCATCTTCATCGGGTGTGAGTCCACACGGGTAAGCGTAGATCATGGTTCCATTGTCACGCTCGACGATGCAAATAGCAAGAACAGATGGACATGGAAATCCCGCCTCGCAGTCCAAAACTTTGATTTGATGCGGCGTGTCATGCTACTGTCATACCATGGCCAATCTACAGATCAGAAATATGCCGGATACACTTCATGAGCGGCTGCGCCAATATGCGCGGGAGAATAACTGCACCATGCGGGCGGTGGCGCTCATCGCGATAGAAAGGGAGTTGACGCGGTCGGAGTGGCGGAGGCATTTGACCGAACGTCCCACAACTGACTTGGGCGTGGAGGCGGCGACTTTGCTTAGAGAGGAACGGGCGCGGCGCGGTAAGCAATTAGGGTAACGAAATATCGGGCCACCTTCACTCCGGCCTGCCCTCGCCCTCCATTAACCCAACAATCTCATCAACAATATCATACGCAGCACGCGGACGGCCCAGCCGGCGGGCGCGGGCTGCCATACGCTCCAGCTCGTCTCCGCTGGCCCATTCGCCGACAGTTTCGGCGATGGCGCGGGGCGACTCGCAGTAGGCGCCGACGCGGTTCTCGACCACGAACGGCACATTGCCCTCCTCCTGCCCGGGAATGAAGCCGCTCAACAGGATCGGAAGCCCGCAGATCAGCGCTTCGGCGATGGTGCCCGGCCCGGCCTTGGTGACGATGCAGTCGGCGGCGGTCATCCACGCCTGCATGTTGTCGACATAGCCGTGCACCTGCACGGGCAGCGGCCATTCGGCGCGCTGTAACGCACGGCGCAGACGCCGGTTGCGGCCGCAGATGACGATCAGCTGCACCTCGGTCCCCGTCGCAGCCAGACGGTGGGCCACGGCATGGGCAATCGCCGCGACCGGCCCCATGCCCTCGCCGCCGCCGACGAGGAGCGCGGTGAACGCGGCGCCGGTCAACCCCAGGCTGGCGCGCGCGGTCGCGCGGTCGGGCAGGGTTTGGGCGAAGGCAGAGCGGACTGGCAGGCCGAGGAGACGTATCTGATGGAGCTGCAGGCCATGGCGGCGGGCCGCGTTTGCCGCGGTCTCGCTGGCGACGAAACAGCGCTGGGCACGGGTGTGAAACCAGCCGTGATGAAAGGATGCCAGATCGGTTACAACCGTCACAAAGGGGGTGGGCGGGCCCTCCTTTTCGATGAGCCAGAGAAAGAGTTGCTGCATAAGCGGGTGCACCGAAATGATGAGGTGGGGACGGTGCATTTGCAGCGCCCTGGCCATCTCTTTGCGGCAGAGCGGGTAGACCAGGCGCAGCACGGCGGAGAGGGCGCGTTCATTTTCAAAGATAAGCCAAAGCAGCTTCCAGAGCCAGAGGGCGCGGGCAACGAGAGGGCTGTAAAGACGGGGCAGCCGGTTGATCGGCCAGGGGGTGTAGTCGGTCCAGAGGTCGACGATTTCGACCTGAAAGCGGCCGGGGAAACGGGTGGCGAAAGCGGACTGCAGGGCTTCGGCGCTGGCCCGGTGGCCGCCCCCGGTATCGCTCATCAGAATCAGGATTCTGCGCATTGAAAACCAGTTTCCAGTTTTGAGTTTTCAGTTCTTAGTAACGGCGAACTGCAGTGGCTAGCGGCCAGTGATCAGTGGCCAGAAACGTCAACCCGCGCACGCAGCTGGTGTTCACTATCCACTATCCGCTGCAGTTCCGGTATTCACTAAAAACTAGAAACCAAAAACAAGAAACTGAACTCAATAAGCGCCTTCTCCGCCCAAAACCTTCGGGAGCGTGCGCAGCATGATGCCCAGGTCGAGGGTCAGGCTCCAGTTCTCGGCGTAGTAGATGTCGAGCAGGACCATTTCGTCGAAGGTGAGGTCGCTGCGGCCGCTGACCTGCCAAAGGCCGGTCATGCCGGGGCTGACGGAGAGGCGTTTGCGGTGCCAGTCCTTGTATTGGGCCACCTCCTCAGGAACGTTGGGGCGGGGCCCGACTAGGCTCATTTCACCGCGCAGGACGTTGACGAGGTTGGGGATCTCATCGAGGCTGAAGCGGCGCAGGAAGCGGCCGAGGGACGTACGGCGGGGGTCGTCGCGCATTTTGAAGAGGGGACCCGAGGCTTCGTTGAGGTCGGCAATATCGTCGAGCTGCTCCTCGGCGTCGGCGTTCATGGAGCGGAATTTATGGATCTTGAACGGCTGTCCGTTGCGTCCGATGCGGGTCTGTGAGTAGAAGACCGGCCCCGGTGAGCTGAAGCGGACAGCAAGCGCGATCAGCGCGGCGAAGGGCAGCCCGACGATAAGCATGACGGTCGCCAGCATCACATCGAGCACGCGCTTGACGAAAAAGTTCCAGCCGGCGATCGATACGGAGCGGGTGGTGATGAGAGGGATGCCGTCGAGCCGCTCAACCTGCATCTGGTTCTTGGTCAGCTGGAAGAAGTTGGGCACGATCTGAGCTTTGATGCCGCGCTGTTCGCACATGTAGAGCAGCTGGGCGACGGCGCGGTGGCTCTTCCAGGGCAGGCAGATGATGGCGGTGTCGATCGCGTGGTTCTGCAGGATGGCGGTGAAGTTGTTGAGCGGCCCGAGCGCTTGGAAGCGGCCGATGTCGGTGCGGTTCTTCTCCGGGTTGTCGTCGAGAAAGCCGACGAGCTCGTAGCCGAGGCTGGGGCGGGCGGCGATGGTGCGCATGACCATCAGTCCGACGTCGCCGACGCCGACAAGCACGACGCGTTCGAGGCCGACGCCGCGGTTGCGCAGGTAGCCGCGCACAGCGTAGATTACCGCGCGGCTGATGCCCAAGAGCAGGGTGACGAGCACGGCAGTGTAGAGGAAGATGAGACGGCTGTAGGAGAGCTGCCTGAAGGCCAGGTTGAGGAGGATGAGGACGACTACACCGATTGTGGTGGCGCTGGCGATGGTGTAGACCTCTTCCAGCCAGATGCGGTCGCGGCGGTAGCTGTAAACGCGCGAGAATTGGAAGGCACAGAAGAGGAGAAAGACAAGCGCCAGGCCGAACGGTCCGTACGTGACCAGGTCGGCCTGATTTGACGGATCGACTGCCAGGAACCACTGCAGGCGGTAGCGCAGCCAGTAGGCCAGCACGAAGGCGACGAGGGTCAGGAGCAGGTCGCTGATGCGCAGGATTGCCGGCCACCAGCTCGACGGGACCCGGCTATAGAGGTCAATCAGCCGGTTCCCGTCAGGAACAGCTGTTGCCTCTCCGTTCAACTCGTTCGGGCCGTTGGGCAGCTGGGAAGTGCGCTGGCCCCGGCGCTGCTTCATCTGTACGGTCGTCATCGGCGTACGTTCAGTGACCATGGGTCAGTACGGGAACTGCTCAATCGCTGCGATGCAGTGCGGACTCGTATACATCGATCGTTTCTGCTGCGGCCCGTTGCCAGGAGAAGCGACCTGCCTGGCGGATGCCGCGGCTGCGCAGCTCTGCAGCAAGGCCCGGCTCGGTGAAGAGGCGCTCGAATGCGTTTTGCAGGGCCGGCCGGTCCTGCACCGGGACGACCAGGGCTGCGTCGCCGGCGACCTCCTGCAGGCTGGGTGCGTCGCTGCAAATGACAGGCGTGCCGGATGCCATCGCTTCGAGCAGCGGCAGGCCGAAGCCCTCGAACAGGCTTGGATAGACGAAGGCGGCGGCGGCGTTATACCAGAGGCACAACTCCTCCTCGGGCACGAAGCCGGGGAACTGCACCATGGGTCCCTGCTCGAAAGGGGCACTTTCCATAGGCCCGGTCAATCCCAGTTCGGCGGCCAAGTCAAAAATCTCCCTATAGTGCCAGCCTTTGGCGCCGGCCAGGACCAGCGCCACATCGCGACCGGTCGTGCTATTCGCCTGCCAGTCGGCGTAGGCGCGCAGCAGATGGGGCAGGTTCTTGCGCGGCTCCAGCGTGCCGACATAGAGCAGATATTTCTGCGGCAGCCCCTTGCGGCGGCGAAAGTCGAGAACATCCTGGGCGGGCAGGGGGCCAAAACGCTCGCCGACCCCATTATACACCACCTCAACCCGGCGGCTGTCGACGCCAAAGTGTTCCCGCACGTCGGCGGCGGTCTGGCGGCTGACTGCGATCACCCGCTGCGCCTTGCGGACACTGGCACGGCAGAGGCGGGCCAGATAAAGCTGCTTGAGCCGGGGGAAACGCTCCGGCAGACGCAAAAAGCTCAGGTCGTGGACGGTGACAACGCCGGGCACGTTCGATGCCAGCGGCAGCGTATTCACAAGCCCGTGCACCAGGTCGGCTTTCTCGGCCCGTGCGGCCAGCGGCAGCGCGGTCTGCTCCCAGATGATGCGGGGCAGCGGTGCTGCAGCCGGCCAGCGGGTATAGCGCAGGTGTAACCCCTGGTGCCCCTGAGGGCAGCGAAAGTTGCGATCATTGAGGAAGGCCGTCAGTTCATGTTCTCCGTTCTGCGCTGCCAAGGCTGTGAGCAGGTTGCGGGCATAGCTGCTGACCCCGGCGCTGCGGTAGCTGCCGCCCGTATGCAGGAGCTGGGCATTGACGACGACTTTCATCGATTCCAGCGGTAGAGGAAGTGACCGACCACGGGCTACCGACCATTGGCGACTGTGTTGTAGACGGTAACCGTGCGGCGGGCGACTTCCGCCATGGTGAAGCGGGCGAGCACCCGCTGTCTTCCGGCTGCGGCCAGGGATTGGCGTGCGGTTGCATCCTCCATCAACCGTTTCAACTGGAAACGCAGCGCTTCCAGGTCCTCCTCCGGGAAGACGACGCCGGCGTCCCCGATCACACGGGGGATTTCGCCGCTGTCGCTGCCGAGTACGGGCACGCCGCAGGCCATGGCTTCGATCAGGACACGCCCGAACTGCTCCTTCCAGTTGGGCCGCGTGCGGCTGGGAAGCACGAGCAGGTCGAGTGAGCGGTAGAAGCCGGGCATATCGGCGCTGGACAGTCTGATGCCGAGCTTGACCCGGTCGGCGATGCCGGTGTCTGCAGCGAGGTTTCGCAGGGTCTGCAGCTGCTCTCCGCTGCCCGCCAGGGTGAGGCGCCAGTCGCCGGTCAGCCCGCCGCAGGCCCGCAGCAGCAGGTCAAGCCCCTTTTCGGGCAACAGCCCGCCGGCGTAGCCGATATGGAAGGGCTCGGAATGGGAAGCGGGCCGGATTCTTTCTTCTCGGTCTACTCTTTCCTCGTGCGGTCGGAAGATGGTCGGGTCAACGCCGAACTGCGGCAGGACAACGATCTCTCCCCGGTAGCCCTTTCGTGCGAGAACGTCTTGGGCCTCGGCATTGCCGGCGATGGCGGCGGGACAGGCGCGGTAGACGGTGCGCTCGAACCAGCGAAACGGAGGCGGATAGCGCCGGAGCAAGTTTTGCCAGGTGAAAAAGAGCGGTCTTGCGCCGGCGGCGCGCGCGGCGCGGACACCGAGCACTGTAGCCAAATTGTACGGCTCCTCATCAAGATGCACAACCTGCGGCCGCAACTTCCGCAGCTCTCTCACCAGAGTGGGATAGAAGTGGAAATGATATGCGCCGTTGAATAGGATGGGAATCGTACGCAGTTCGTATCCGGTGGTATGGAGGCGCTCGGCAGGCTGCATGCCGCGCCGGTCGCGCCAACTGGGCGGAATCAGGACGGTGAGGTCGATGCCCAGCCCGGCAATCTCTTCGGCCTTCTTCTGGTATGCGCCGACGACGAGCGCTTTGCTGATGAGTACGACGCGCAATGGGATAACTCAGTTGCCGGTTGCCGGTGGCTGGCGAACGACCGCAGGCGTTTTCGTTGATCGTGATGGATCCTGATTATAGCGGAATCGCGGGCAGGGTCTCAAGGGTGGGCCGGTTTGGTCCACATTTGGCCTGGACCGCGACCGGTTGTGTCCGCAGCAGGCACCGATTCGGGGACAGGTAGGGTATCGATAGGGTATCGGATGGCACACTTTGACCAGCATGGTCTGACATTTGAAGAAGTTCTCGGACGCTCGTGACAGGATGTCTGCGTTGACTCTTGTGACAGGAAAGAGATGTTGTCCTTTTGTGACCGTCATTGGTGCATTTACGACCATTGACTGTTCAAGAGATGGCGCAAATGCAGGACGGTTGGCCCATTTTAGGGACTGCGGCGACTCTTCGTGACAGGACATGGCTCTGTGTATTTTCGGCGCGGAATGAGCGGCGGCCTGGAAGTTCTCCGGGACTGTTGCGCCCAGGCGCTGCGTTCAGCTCTGCGATGGCAGCATAGCACGTTTTCGTGGTTTTTGCTCGGAAAGAGAAGAAATTCGTTGCTTCAGCGGCCGGCGGCCAGTTGCCGGTTGGCGGTTATGCCAAGCGGACGCGGGTTGGCTCGCGGGGAGAGAGGGGCTGCGCGGCGAAAGAGGGAGGGGAAGTCATACTTTCATCAGCTTATCAGGACATCTTGCGCCAGTTTGAGGAGAGGGACTACGCGGAGACACCGACAAGCCGTGGAATATCCTTGTTGGCTGTCTCTTGGAAGTCTGCCAAGCCCGGGTACTGCTTGTCGGCGTTGCGGGTAAGGTAGATATGTTCTTTTTTGCCAAGTGCTTCCATGTCCTCGTGGACGACCAAACTGGTAAACAACAAAGACGCCTGCTTGAATTCAAGAAGTGCAAGGACGACATTTTTTGCTTTATCGTTGCTGTGCACCCCAAAGACGTAAAACCTGGAACTCTCGTATGTCAGCGACCAGTCCACGCCGATCGGATATTCTGGAAGGGGAAACTGATCGGGGACCGGAGAATATGCTGTCAATTTGGCGCTAATATGGTCCTCCAGATCTTCGCAAAAGGCACTGCGAATGATCTCTCTACTCCAATAGCGCATGTTGCACACCTTTTGCGCGCAGCCAGCGAACTGGAGAATGCTCTCGGAGAGATTGTCAAGATGGGTATCGAGATAAAGGTTTCCGTCCTCGTTGGCGACGCCGTTGTTGATAAGGATACTGTCGAAGATCCGCTGACGCGCGGGAGTCGAGATTTCGTAGGTGTAAGAAAGACGCATCAAGGTGAGGCCATAATCGCAGATGCGGACGTAGCTGTCGCCCCTTGGACTTTCCTGCAGATAGATTTCCACCATGTCGCCGTCTTCGTGGTGGATCGGAAGGATGAGTTGATGGTTACCAGGGCGCCGCTCGTAGAGGTCGAAGCTGGTAGTGAAGGGTGTGTTCAGGGACTCACGAACTCTATTGATGTTCATCGAAAAAACTCGGCTGAATCGCTTCGGGGAAATGCTCTGCATAGCCTTCTACGCCGATATCTTCAAAGAATGTTCTGAGGGCCTGTTCAAGAGAGCTGTACCGGGAGGTGAATTCTCGATGGTGCTCCTGAGGCTGCACACTTCCAGATGCTATTTCTTGTGCGGTAAGGCGGTGAATGTGGGGTCGAGCGTAATGCCCATCCGGATGGCGACTGGACTCACCATGAGGGCCGTTGTAGCGGACTAGCGTGATTGTTCCCAACGTTTTTGTGTTGGTTTGGTAGCGCAGACCTATCGAAAAGTTTTCGATGAACTTGCTGTTCTGTCGAATGAAGACCGAAAACTTCCCACCGTTGTCCGGGAGTGCCTCCAACTCCAGATCGCAGCGTCTCTGATTGTTTTCTTCTGTGTAACCTGTGGCGGGCGTTTTCTCAGCGATCCTCTTGGGAATCTGCAGCATGTCCTGGATCTGCTGGTCGGTCAGAATCGGATTCTCTGGGAGTGCGTTGGTAGTATAAGTCAACTATTTCACCTGTTCCAAGAGGTCCCTTCGCCGGATACTCTATCTCTCCGCTGACTAGGATGTCCCCTCATATCCTCTCTCTCCGCGTCAGTCCGAGAACAACCCATCCACTGACGGAGCTTGCGCGCGTCAATCAAGCATTCTCCCCCGGCGCACCGGGTAGCCTGACGTTGTAGTGTAGCACATTTGTATCAGTCTGTCAAAAGAAAAGCTTTCATTTTGGTGGCCCGCCCCGGGTTATGGTTTCGCCAAGCCGTTTGCAATTCTGTTGTTTCCCTGCGCTTCCAATGTTCTGGTTCCCACCATCTGTGCCCGCCAATGTGATGCAGGAAGCCCCACCGTCGTTGCGATTCTCTGATCATCTCCTGCTGTGCTATAATCGCTGATATTTTTTCGCTTCAAGGAAGAGGCCAATGCACAGGTGGCAAGCGTACCACACGCCGAGGACCGTTGCGGAGGCGCTGGCTCTGCTGCACGCGCACAAGGGGAATGCCCGCATCATCGCCGGCGGGACCGACCTGATCCTGGATATGGAGGCGGAGGATGCGGCGCCGATCGAGGTTCTGGTGGACGTCACCAAGATCGCAGGCATCGACCGCATCGTGCAGGAGCAGGGCTGGATCGTGCTGGGCGCGGGCATCACGCACACGCAGATCGAGAGCAGCCCGCTGCTGCGCAGGCACGCGGCCTGCCTGACCGAAAGCTGCGGCGTGATTGGCGGGCCGCAGGTGCGGAATGTGGCGACGCTGGGCGGCAACGTGGCGCACGCGCTGCCGGCGGCGGATGGGACGATCGGGCTACTGGCGCTGGAGGCCGAGGTGGAGGTGGCAACGCACAGCGTACAGGGGACCCAACAGCACTGGCAACCGCTGCTCTCGATCTTCGAAGGGCCGGGACGCAACAAGCTTGCGCCGGACCAGATGCTGCACGCGTTCCGCTTTCGGCCGGTCGCGGCGCGTGAGGGCAACGCGTTCGACCGCATCATGCGGCCGCAGGGTGTCGCGCTGCCGATCCTGGGCATTGCGGCCAAGGTGCGAATGGATGAAACGGCGCGCCGGGTCGAGGAGGCCGCGATCGCGATCGGCCCCGCCGGCCCGATCCCGTTCCGCGCAGCGAACGCGGAGGAGGCTTTGACGGCGGCCAAGGTTTTTGACGATGCCGCGGTGGAGGCAGCCGTTGACGCGGCGCAAGCGCAGGCCAGACTCCGCACGAGCAAATACCGCGCATCGCAGGCCTACCGCCGTGAGATGATCGGCGTGCTGCTGCGACGGGTGCTACGGACGGCCGTCGCGCGGGCGCGTCCTTAGTTTTCAGTTTCTAGTTTTCGGTGGACACCCGCCGCGTACGCGGCAGTTGCAGTTGACGCTACCAAAAACTGACGACGAAGAACTGCAGTTCATGCCGCAACCAAGAACTGAAAACTCGAAACGAAAAACTGCCGTCCAAAATGATCCACCTCGCCTCGGTTGAGAAGCGGCCCTCCTTTCCCCGGGAGGAAAGATTTCCTTACAATGTACCGGTCATCGCGCAGCTGGAGCAGGTGCGTTTCGCAGCGCCGGTGACGATCCTTGTCGGCGAGAACGGCAGTGGGAAATCGACCTTTCTGGAGGCGATTGCCACGGGCGTGGGGTTGCCGACGGTGGGCGCGGAGGAGGCGGGGCGCGATCCGTCGCTGGCGGATGTGCGCCAACTGTCCAGACATCTGCGCCTGGGTTGGAAGAGAAAGACGGGGCGGGGGTTCTATCTGCGGGCGGAGGACTTTTTCGGCTTTGCCAAGCGCATGGCACAGATGGAGGCGGAGCTGCAGGCGGAGATGGCCGGCGTGGACGCGGAGTACGCGGGCCGCTCCGAATTCGCCAAGGGGTTGGCGAAGATGCCCTACGCCGGCCAGCTGGCTGCGATCAAGGAGCGCTACGGCGAGGGGCTGGACGGCCGCTCGCACGGGGAGGCGTTCCTGGCGCTGTTTCAAGCCCGCTTCGCGCCGGACGGCCTCTATCTGCTGGACGAGCCGGAGGCGCCGCTCTCGCCGCTGCGCCAGGTGGGGCTGCTGGCGCTGCTGAAGGAGATGGTGGCACTGGAGGCGCAGTTCATCATCGCGACGCATTCGCCGATCCTGATGGCGTACCCCGGCGCGACGATCCTGGATTTTGACCGTTCGCCGCCGCAGGCCGTGGCGTGGGATACGTTGGAGCACGTCAGCGTGACGCGAGGATTTTTGAACGATCCAGAACTGTACCTGAACCATCTCTAGCCGCAGTTTCGCGCGGCCGACCGCCGGCCGCCTTTCACCGATGTCTAGGGGAAACAGGAGCAGCGTTGTGAAGGAACTGAGACTGACTGTCAACGGCACGGAGCAGGTCCTCGACGTGGCGCCCAGCCGCTTTCTGGCGGAGGTCCTGCGCTACGACCTGGGGCTGACCGGCACGAAGATCGGGTGCGATGAGGCGGAGTGCGGCTGCTGCACGGTGATTGTCGACGGCCAGTCGGTCGACTCGTGCATCTACCCGGCGTTCAAGGCGCAGGGGACGGATGTGCTGACGATCGAGGGGCTGGCACAGACACGGCAGGGGGAGGAGGCGCTGGAATTGCACCCGCTGCAGTCGGCCTTTGTCGAGCACGGAGCGACGCAGTGCGGATTCTGCACGCCCGGTTTCATCATGCAGGCGAAGACGTTGCTGGACGAGAACCCAAAGCCGAGCGAGGTCGAGATCAAGGAGTGTTTGAAAGATACCTACTGCCGCTGCACCGGCTACCAGGCGATCATCAGTTCGGTGAAGGCGGCGGGCGTCTTTATGCGTACGGGCCGGATGGCGGAGGCGGAACTGCCGGAGGTGATGGAGCCGCTGTCGCAGATCGGGCAGCCGTACGCGCGGCCGGACGCGGTTGACAAGGTGACGGGCGCGGCGCTGTACACGGACGACTACAACTTCGAGGGGATGCTCTTCGGGGCGACGCTGCGCAGCGAACATCCGCACGCGCGCATCGTCAGGGTCAACACGGAGAGGGCGCGCGCGCTGGCGGGCGTGCACGCGGTGCTGACACACGCCGATGTGCCGGGCGACCCGCGCCACGGCTTGGTGGAAAACGACTGGCCGGTCTTTGCCGGGGGCGCGTATCCGGCGCGCTACGTGGGCGATGCGATTGCGCTGGTGGCGGCGGAAACGGCGGAGATCGCACGGCAGGCGCTGCCGCTGATCGATGTGGAGTACGATGCACTGGAGGCGGTGACCGACCCGCGCGATGCCTTGAAGCCGGATGCACCACAGCTGCACCCGGACCGCGCCGGCGGAAACCTGATCAAGCACATCAAGGTGCGGCAAGGCGAGGTGGAGCAGGGCTTCGCCGAGGCGGACGTAGTCGTGGAGCGCACCTACCGTACGCCGATGACGGAGCATGCCTTCCTGGAGCCGGAGTGTGCGGTGGCGGTGCCGGCCGGGTACGTTGCGACGGCGTCCGACGGCCGCGGGAGGAACCTGGAGGGCACACCGCTGCCGGGCGAGGCCTACGAGAAGCTGACCGTCTACGTGGGCAGTCAGATCCCCTACAGCGACAGGCGGCAGGTGGCGAAGAGCCTGGGCCTGGAGGACGAGGCGGTGCGGGTGACCGGCACGCTGATGGGCGGCGGGTTCGGCGGCAAGGAGGACATCGCCGGGCAGATACACGCCGCGCTGGCGGCGCAGGTGACGGGGCGCCCGGTCAAGGTCCTGTACAGCCGGCAGGAGAGCATGATCTTCCACCCCAAACGTCATGCCACCATCATCCGCATCAAGACGGGGGCCAGACGCGACGGCAGCCTGGTGGCGGTGGAGGCGGAGCTCTACGGCGACAGCGGCGCGTACGCGAGCCTGGGCGAAAAGGTGATGACGCGGGCGACGACGCACGCGACAGGCCCATACACATTGCCGCACGCCAAGATCGACTGCTACGCGATGTACACCAACAACGCGCCGAGCGGCGCGTTCCGCGGTTTCGGCGTGACGCAGTCGGCCTTTGCGATCGAGAGCAACATGGACATCCTGGCGGCCGAGCTGGGGATGGATCCGACCGAGCTGAGGCGCAGGAATGTGATGCGCGTGGGCACGAAAACGGCCACGGGCCAGGAGCTGCGCGAGAGCGTAGGCATGCTCGAATGTTTCGACAGGGTGGAGGCGGAGGTCAGGCGGCCGGCGGAAAACGGAAGTGCGCAGCCCGACAGCCCCTGGCGCTCCTGGCAGAAGGGCAGCAAGCGCTGCGCCTGGGGCATCGCGGCCGGCTACAAGAACACCGGGCTGGGCGGGGGCGCGCCGGACAAGGCCGAAGCGGAGGTGGAGGTCTTCGCGGACGGGACCGCGGCGATCCGCACGAGCAGCGCGGAGATGGGACAGAACCTGGTGGGCGTGCTGGCGGCCTGCACAGCGCAGGAGCTGGGTCTGCCGTTCGACAAGGTGCGCGTCACGGTGATGGACACCGACGTGACGCCCGACGGCGGCCCGTCGACCGCGAGCCGGCAGACCTATGTGAGCGGCAACGCGGCGCGGCTGGCGGCGCGGGCGATGCGCCAGCAGATGCAGAACGTGCTGGCTGAAAAGTTCGACACGCACCCCGAGGTGATCGCCTTCCACGAGGGGCTGGCGTACGTGGATGAGAGACGGCTGGCGCAGATGCACGGGGCGGCGCTGCCGGTGGAGGGCGCGAACGGCAGCGCCGGTGGGATCCTGCCGGGGTCGACGCGCAGCATTACCTTTGCCGACGCGGTCAACGCGCTGCTGGCTGAGAACCGGTTGCCGAAGCTGCGCTACGAGTACTGGGCGCCGCAGACGCAGCCGCTGGGGACGGGCGGTGACATGCATTTTGCCTTTTCGTATGCGGTGCACGCGGCGCTGGTGAGCGTGGATACGGACACGGGCGAGGTGGCGGTGGAGCGGGTGGTGTCCGCGCACGACGTGGGACGGGCGATCAATCCGCAGAGCCTTCTGGGACAGATCGAGGGCGGGATCGTGATGGGGATCGGCAACGCGCTGACCGAGCACTATATCGTCGAGAAGGGCATTCCCTGGACGGAGCGGCTGGGGCAGTACAAGATGCCGGGAATCAAGATGACGCCGAAGATGGACAGCTACATTGTCGAGCATCCGACCGCGGACGGGCCGTACGGCGCCAAGGGTGTGGGGGAGATCAGCTCGATTCCGATCAGCCCGGCGATCACGAACGCGATCTACAATGCGGTTGGCGTGCGCTGCCTGGCGCTGCCGGTGGACCAGGACGCGCTGCTGCTGGCGATGCACGCGGGAGCGCGGGAGATCGACGGGCATTGGGGGGAGAGTTTCTAGTTTTCAGTTTTTGGTTCTTAGTTTTTCGTGGTGGTGGTGCGTTGCGGCTGAAGATAGGCGCGATTTTGCACTGGTAGGTCCGCGTTGTAATTCCAAAGAGCACAATCGATCCGTTCTTCTCTTTCTTCGGCGGGACGGAATACGGATGGAACGACCCCATATCTTGCTGATAACGACCGACCAGCAGCGCCTTGACGCCGCGGGAGAGGCCGCGCCGTCGTTTATGCGCACGCCCCATTTCGATCACCTGACACGGGAAGGCATCAACTTGAACGCGGCCTACGGCGGTAGGATAGATACATTGATCCGGCGCATCATCGAGTTCCTGATGTCATTTCCGGCGATTCCTCTGTGGGCGGCGCTGGCCGCGGCGATGCCGGCCCATTGGTCCCCATTACAACGCTTCTTCACAATCTCGGTGATTCTCTCACTGATCGAGTGGACCGGCCTGGCGAGGCAGGTCCGGGCCAAGGTGTTGTCCTACCGGGAGATGGAATACTCGCTCTTAGTTTTTGGTGACGGCGGCGGGTAGTAAAGGTAAGGGAGACGACCACGATTCCTGCGCGCGCAGCGCGCGCCAAGTCCCGCTGTCGAACGGGACTTGGATTGGACGCTTGAGACGCCCCATGCAACTTCATCATGCTCTGCGGCTGCCGGCGGACGCTCTTTCGGTGGTCACGCTCGTGGGCGCGGGCGGCAAGACGAGCGCGCTCTTCCGGCTGGCCGAGGAGGCCCGGGCCGCGGGCCGGCGCGTCGTCACCACGACGACGACGCGTATCTTCACATCACAGGCGATGCAGGCCCCGGTCCGCCTGGTCGTCGACGCGCACGGAAAGGGCGCGATCGACTGGGCCGCGCTTGAGGCTGAGCTGGCGCGGCACGGGCACTGCCTCGTGGCGGCTTCGCTTTCCGGCGTCAAGAGCGAGGGATTACCGCCGGCAACTGTTGATGCGCTGGCGGCGCGCGCGGGTGAACTCGGCATCGGGTTGATCGCGGTCGAAGGCGACGGCAGCCGGCGGCGGCCGGTGAAGGCGCCCGCGCCGCACGAGCCGGTCATCCCCGACTGCACAACCCACCTTGTGCCGGTGGCGGGACTGGACGGGCTGGGGCTGCCGCTGGACGAGCCATATATACACCGGCCCGAACGGGTGCGGGCGCTGCTGGCGGAAACGGACGCGTCGACGCGCCTGACGCCGCGCATGCTCGCCCGGCTCCTGGTCGAACCCTATGCGCCGGGAGAGGGAACGGCGGACGGCAGCACGCGCCGGCCCCCGGGCGCGAGGCTGGTCGCCCTTCTGAACAAAGCCGAGGACGCGCCCAGGCTGGCGGCTGCGCGGCAGATCGCACACCGGCTGATGCAGCAGCACCAGCCGGCGCTGATCGGCGCGGTCGGGCCGCAGAGCCGGACCGCGGTACGCGAGCGTTGGGGACCGGCCGCCGCCATCGTACTGGCCGCGGGAGAAAGCCGGCGCATGGGGCAGCCGAAACAACTGCTGCGCTGGCAGGGCGAGCCATTGGTGACGCGTGCCGCCCGCAGCGCGCTGGAGAGCGGCGCATCGGAAACGTTTGTGATCACCGGCGCGGTCAGCGAACAGGTGGAGGCCGCGCTGGAGCCCCTGCGCCGCGAAGCCGGAGGTCGTCTGCGTACCGTTTTCAACCCAGCGTGGCAAGATGGCCAGGCAGGCTCGGTGCGCGCGGCGGTGGAGGCGCTGCCGGCCGCGTGCGAGGCGGCCCTGTTCCTGCCGGTGGACCAGCCGCGCCTGCCGGCGGCGCTGCTGAGGCGGCTATGGCAGAACTGGCGCGCCGGCAACGACTTGGCGGCTGTGGCTGTAGACGGCGCCATCCGCGGCGCGCCGGCGCTGTTTGACCGGCGCTTCTTCGGCCAGTTGAGCCAAGTCCAGGGAGACCGGGGTGGGGGTGCGCTGCTGCGGCAGCACGTGGCAGAGGTCAGCGCGATCGAGACACCAGTCGAGTGGCTGACCGACGTGGACTCGCCGGAGGATTGGCGGGCGGCGCTGGAAGGCAGTTCGTGATAGGGAGTGTTTTCGTCATTCCCGTAGCCGGCCAGATTGCCTGCACCTGACCGGCCAAGAGGCAATCTCTCCATCTTCGCAAGGATGGAATGACCCGCTTGCCGGCCCTGACCTGACGCCGGACCCGGGTCGCTTTCGTACTTTGTGATGGCTGAGTGTATGGGATATACTCTCAGTTCATAGATTATTGTCACAAATCGAGTCAGGGGCCAGCTGATTGGATAACGGCTCTTTCACTGAAAGGGAGGCGTTAACGAAGACGAAGCTGGACTTTGAAGCGTAAAGGCTTAATCCTCACCCCTCTTGCTGCGCGACTCCACCCGGGTTGCGGGTCCGTGATTCAATCCAAAGGAGAAAAACGATGGAAGAAGAGAGAAAGCATGGCTTGACTCGCCGCAACTTGCTGCGCCTTGGCGGTATGTCGGCAGCCGGGATGGTACTGGCCGCCTGCCCGGGTCCGCAAGAAACAGAGGGCGACGCGGCGGCGGATGCACCTTCGGCTGAACGCGGAAGTGTCAGCTTGTGGGTTGACTGGACGAACCTGGACCCGGCAATAGACACGATCAAGGAGATGGAGAGTTTCCAAGAGCACATTGGCAACTACGACCTGGTCTTCAAATCCGGCGTCCAGCTAGAAGAAAAGCTGGCCGCCCTGGCGGCAGGCGACCCGCCAGATCTCAACTCTTGCACCGGATATGTGGAGTTCTGGTCGCGGGGCGTGATTTTGCCCGTTGACGATCAGCTGGCCGGCAGCGCGCTGATCGACGAGGACGATCTGTTGACGAACCTGGTCCAGTCCACCGTATTCGACGGGCAGAAAATTGGCATCGTCGGCATTGAGTCCTACATCTGGTGGGGCATCAACTACAACCGCCGCCATGTGGAAGAGGCGGGCCTGGACCCGGACAATCCACCTGGAACGATCGAGGGGTGGTTGGAGTGGCAGAAAGAGATGACCATCTTTGACGATGCCGGCAACATGGAACGTGTAGGCTGGGACCCCTATGACGGTATGGCGCAGGAGCCGGACTACCCCGCCTTTGCCTTTGGGCTGAATTGGTGGAACGACGAGGAGCATACCTTCCACTTCGACGACGAGCGCATGGCGCAGGCCGCTGACACCTTTGGCGAATTCCACCGCATTGCCGGTCCGGACAACCTGGCCGGGATGCGCGGGGTTGACGGTCAGGGCTATTGGGGGGCCGCCTACAGGGCCGAAGTCCAGTCGGCGATTCTGCTTGGATACTGGGCTCCGGGTGAGACGACGCTGCTGGGACGGCCTGAGACGGCGGAGTCCAACATGGTGACGTGGGTGCCGGTACCGGCCAGCCGGGAGGGGACGAAGATGATGGCCACCGGGGCCCACATGATTCAGAGTTTCAAAGACAGCCCGAATATCGAAGCCGGGTTCAGGGTCAGCGAGTTTCTGACCGCCGACAGTGCTGCCCTGGACGCCATCTTTGCCGAGGTTGGCTGGCTTACGGGCAAGAAGTCTTACCTGGCAACCGTAGACCCTGATGCCTTCAATGGCCTGGGCTGGTATTTGGATGCCCCGGACCAAGCTGATGAGTGGTTGATCGGTCGCCGCTGTCCGATCCACTGGTTCCTGAACGACGAATGGGCCGCCTTGCGGGAAGAGGTCTATCGCGGTATTACCCCGGCCGGGGAGGCGATGGCCGAGTTGCAAAAGCGGGCCGAAGAGGAGTATGCAGCGCAGGGTCTTGGGTAAGCCGGTCTCCCTACCTTTGATTTCCAGGGCTGTCGGTCGGTCGCATGTTGATTGACCGGCTGACAGCCCGGTCTATAGCGGGATCAGAGAGAAGCCTGAACTCCTGTGGTATCGCCCCCGCGTGCCTTTGGCGGGAATCGGCGGGCCTGTCTGCAAGCGGCCGGTGGATGTCCGCTAACGGCATTCGGGCATGACAGGTATCCCGGGAGTTCGGGTTTCAACTTTCCTGGCATTGTATTTTTCGTACGAGGTCATTCGGTAAGGATTGCATCAATCCTGCCAGGCGGCCTCGGGCTTCCCGTTTCTCCTCATATTTGAAAGGGGCAGTCGTTGCAGGGCCTGTGACAGGCCTCCGGTTCATACGCGAACGGCTCTAGATCGCTGGCCGTTCGCCTGTTTTGTACGGCTGTTTGGATGAAATGCGTCGTTCCGGCAGTGTATCTTCTTTGCCGTTCGCCGCGAGCAGTTTTCCTAGGTCTCGGTATTGCGTTAGCGGACGATTAACGGATGTCAGCATTTTCAATTTCGCCAAAGAAACTCGGGCGGTTTACGCCGGGGGAACGCAGGAATCTGCGGCTGGGGCTATTTTTCATTTCGCCCTGGCTGATTGGCTTTATCGGCTATGAACTGGCCCCTGTAGCGGCTGCCTTCTATTACAGTCTCAACCGCTATGACCTGGTCCGTCCTCCGGTGTTTCTCGGGCTGGACAACTACGTCTATCTGTTCGCGGGAGACCCTAATTTCTATGAAGTTCTGTGGAATACGCTCTTCTATGTCGGAATCGGCGTGCCGGTGGGTGTTTGTGTCGCTTTCCTGATTGCCAACCTGCTGAATCAAAGGATTGTGGGGCGCACCTTCTTTCGCGGCGTTATTTACCTGCCGGTTATCGTTCCGGCGGTTGCCTCGGCCATGGCCTGGCAGTTCCTGTACAATATCCAATATGGGGCCATAAACGGCATTTTGCGGGCCCTGGAATTGCCGGTTATCCCTTTCCTGTCCAACCCGGGCTTGGCCAAACCGTCATTGATTCTGGTCATGGTTTGGACCCAGGGGGCAGCGGTGGTCATTTTCCTGGCCGCACTGCAGAATGTGCCCAGACATCTGCTTGAAGCGGCCAGCCTGGACGGGGCCTCGGCGTGGCGAAAGATGTGGAACGTGACGATCCCAATGACGACACCGATCATCCTGTTCAACCTGGTTACCGGCTTCATCACAGCATTTCAGGAATTCACCATTCCCTGGCTGCTGACTGAAGGCGGGCCGATGAGAGCGACAGAGTTTTTGCTCATATTCCTGTATCGAAATGCGTTCGTTAATTTTAGGATGGGTAAAGCATCGGCAGTGGCCTGGGTTATGTTTCTCATCATCGTCGTTTTCACGGTTATCCTATTCCGCTCATCGGCTCGCTGGGTCTACTATGGAGATGAAGAGAGATGACGACGGTTGCCGACAGCCCGAGCGCCGTTCCAACCAGGGCGAGCTCACATCGATGGGTTGGAGTCCTGCTTGATGTTCTCAAATATGGCCTGTTGATTGTCCTGTCGTTCAGCTTTCTTTTCCCGATTTACTGGATGTTCTCGTCGGCGCTCAAGGATGATCCCCAGGTCTTCACCGTGCCGCCTGTGATGATTCCCAACCCGATGTTCTGGGAAAACTTTCCCAACGCCTGGACGCTGCATCCCTTCACAACCTTTGCCTTCAATACCGTCTTCCGCTATGTCCTGCCGGCTGTGTCGATCACCGTTGTTTCGTCCACTTTCATCGCCTACGGATTCTCAAAAATCCGATGGCCGGGCCGCGATATACTGTTCTACCTGGCCCTGACTACGATGATGATGCCGTGGGCGGTCAAAATGATACCGGTGTTTATCGGCCTGAAGTGGCTGGGGTGGCTCGATACCTATCGTTTCTGGACGGTGACCGCGCTCTTTGGGCATCCCTATTTCATCTTCATGTTACGCCAGTTTTTCAGGACGATTCCCGAAGAACTGTCGGAGTCGGCCCGGCTTGACGGGGCCAGCGAACTGACGATCCTGGTCCGGATTATCGTTCCGCTGTCGTATGCGGCCCTGGCGGTGGTGGCCCTGTTCCGCTTCATGTGGGCCTGGAATGATTACCTCGGCCCCCTTCTTTTCATTCGCACCGAGGAGAACTATCCCATCGCCTTGGGCATCGAATTGTTGGATGTGGGACAAAATTATACTTGTAAGCGTTGTGTGCCGCATCTGATGGCGGCCAGCTCCCTGGCAACGATTCCGATCATTATTCTCTTCTTCTTTGCGCAGAAGACATTCATCGAAGGCATCAACCTGACCGGGACGAAAGGTTGAGAAACACCTATCTGACCAAGGCCGGATGGTAAACGGGAGCGTGTCAATTGTGAAACTGCATTCCCTCATTGTTCCCCTCGTCTTGCTCCTCCTGGCCAGCGGCTGCACATTCCAGCTGGAAGAGATGGCTGGGGAGAGTCCGGCCGGCGCGCCGGATACCGCGGGTCGCGCGGAAACGGCGGCTCCGTCAGATCAAGTGGAGGAAACCGGAGCCGCGGCAGACCCGGCCTCGACCCAGGCAGATATGCGTACAGTTGCGGTATCGGTGCAAGCCACTGCCCTTCGACCGGCTACGGCCTGCAGCGACGGCTTTGTCGCGCATGATCTGCCTCACCGAACGGCATCGAACGTTGAGCGGATCGGCTTCTTTATCAGCAATGGCTCCGGTTTGGCCGTCAACGATTTGGACAACGACGGTGACCTGGACCTGATCCTGGGCAACATATTCGGTCCAAACCGGATTTTCTGGAACGAAGGCGACTGGCAGTTCTCAGCCGAAGTCCTGTTTGAAGACAGCACGCGCGCCATCACAACGGTTGATATCGATGGCGATGGCTGGTTGGACCTGTTCATAACCGCGCGTAATGGACGCATTCTCCACTGGCGCAATACGGGCTCGGGACGCTTTGAGCAAGTAAACCTGCCGGAGCTGCGGGCCTCTGCCTATAGCCTCGATCTGGCCGATCTGGACCAGGACGGTGACCTGGATTTGGTTACGGCTTCCTACGACGCCTCGCTGCAAAAGCAGAACCTTCTGTACAGGACCGGCGCGGTAGAATCCAGGACCGACCGGGCCGGGGTGTGGCTTTACAGCAATGATGGCGGCGCGTTTGCAGGCGCCTGGCTGGCCGATGAGGCGCAGGCCCTGGCCCTGCAGCTGACGGACGTGAACGGGGACGGCCGGACCGATATTGTGGTGGGCAACGATTTCGACACGCGTGACTATATCTGGCTGGCCGGCGACGGTGGCTGGCTGGCCGCGGAGCCCTTTGCCACAACGACGATGAGTACAATGAGCTTTGACAGCGGAGATATCAACAATAACGGCCGCTGGGAGATCTTCGCCGCCGATATGCTTCCCTATTCAGATGCCCCCGAGATCATGGACCAGTGGCAACCGGTGATGGACAACATGCCCCACCATGAGGTTGAGGGCGATCCGCAGCACATGGCCAATGTGTTGCAGGTGCCGGGCAGTGACGGCGACTATGTGAATACGGCCGGGTCGAGCGGGATCGAAGCGACCGGCTGGACCTGGTCGAGCAAGTTTGGCGATCTCGACCAGGACGGGTTTCTTGACCTCTACGTGGTCAACGGCATGCAAGCCCTCGACATCTTCAGCCATCTGCCGAATGATGAACTCGTAGAAGAGAACCAGGTCTATCGCAACGATGGTCAGGGCAACTTTGTCGCGGAACCCGGTTGGGGGCTCAACAGCACCTACGGCGGGCGCAGCATGAGTATGGCCGACCTGGACGGTGATGGCGACCTCGACATCGTGATCAACAATCTGGCGGCTCCCGCCCAGATATTCGAGAACCAGCTCTGTCAGGGAAACGCGCTGCTGGTGGACCTGGACTGGCCGGACTCACTGAACACAAAGGCTGTTGGCGCCACGCTCACGCTGCGGACCAGCACCGGCGAATACAAGCGCAGGATCAGGGTGACAAGCGGCTATCTGTCGGGCGACCCGTCACGGATCCATTTCGGCCTGCCGGCAGAAAGCCAGATCGAGGCTTTGGAGATCAGATGGCCGGATGGCGCCGTCTCTACCGTTGAGCAGGTGGAAGCAAACAGCCTCGTTCTTATCGAACGCTAGCATCTTTACCAGCGCCGGGCGATGTCGATCTCAAGACGCATGGTCCAGACGTGCAAAGCGGGATGGGGTCTGAATCGATCTTGCCCGGCCGGGTCACAGTACCAGCGCCACAGTACCAACGTCACAGAGAGGCTGATTGAGCCCGTTTCGGCAGTCGGCGGCGCGAACGTATCCTGATGCCCATCCCCAAGGTAATTTTCCAACCCGATTCTGCCGTCCATCTCAAGCAGGGATTTGACCGGATGGCAGATCTGCTGGCCATCACGCTGGGTCCCTCTCAAGGCCACATCGTCAACCAATCACAAACGAAAGATCGGCCGGAACTGCTGGACGACGCGGCGACAGTTGCGCGCCGCGTTATTGCATTGCCGGACCGGCGGCAGGATGTGGGCGCGATGATGCTGCGGCAGATGACCTGGCGCGTTCACACGCAGCTGGGGGATGGCAGCGCGACGGCGGCGGTCCTGGCCAAGGCGATTTTGCACGAAGCCACGCGCATGGTGACGGCCGGGGCAGAGGCGGTCCTTGTCCAGGAGGGCATTCGCAAGGCTGCCGATGCGGCGGGAACGGCGTTGCGCAATATGGCCCAACCGGTAGGCGGGCAGGAGGACTTGGCCGCGGTTGCCCAGACCGTAACCGGAAACGCCGATTTGGCCTGGGTATTGGGCGAGATGTTTGACCTGCTGGGCCCACACGCCTACATCACGGTTGAAAACTATGTGGCTTCCTTCCTGGAGCGGGTCTACTATGAAGGCGGGCGCTGGCGGGGCCGGATCATTTCTCCCTATCTCATTACCGCGCCGACACGCGGGCAGGCGATTCAAAAGGAGTGCTCGATTGCCCTCTACGCCGGACATTTACAGGACGCGGACGCGCTGGGCCCGCTGCTTGACGTTGCAGCCAGGCAGGAGCCGCCCCGTCTACTGCTGGTGGCGCACCAGATCAGCGGCGAGGCTGTTAACGGGCTGGTTGCAGCACACCTGGACCCCAAGAGCGAATTGAAAGTGACGGCTGCGGCCCTCAACATCGGGGGAGAAACGGGGCATCGCGAGCTGGACGATCTGGCCCTGTTGGCCGGGGCAACCCTCTTGGGTGAGGACGTCGGGCGCCCGCTGGAGTCGGTCAAAGCGGAGGATCTTGGCCGGGCCGGTCGTATCGAGGTCGACAAGGAGGCCCTGTTCGTGGTTGACGGCGGGGGCGACGAGCGCGCGCTGCGGGAGCGGATATCGGCCTGGCAGGGCCGGCTCGATAGTTTGCCGGCTGATGACGACGACCGTGACGAGCTGCAGAAGCGGCTGACGCGCCTATCGGGGAGCGCCGGGCTGCTCAAGGTTGGCGCCCCGACGAAGGCGGAACGTGATGTGCTGCGCCAGAAAGCGGAACAGGGGATCAGGGTTCTGGCAGCAACAATGGCCGAGGGGGTCCTGCCGGGCGGCGGAATTGCCTACGCGCGGGCGGCGGCCCGCATCGACCCTGACCGGGCGGCCAGTCCTGATGAGCAACTGGGCATGATCGCGGTGAAGAATGCTCTGCCGGCGCCGTTTTTCCAGATCATAAGGAATGCCCAAGGCAGCGCCGGTTCCGGGACGGACGGATCGAGCGTGAAGGCTCCGGGGGTCATCCTCGAGCAGGCGCTGGAGGCGGGTGAAGGGTACGTTTACGATGTTGAGCGGGAAGATATCTGCTCTGCGCGGACGGCAGGGGTGATGGATGCAGCCGGAATTGCCAGGCAGGTGCTCAAGACGGCCGCCAGCGGCGCGATGATGGCGTTAAGTGTGGATGTCACTGTCCTGAAGAAGAGACCGGTAACCAATGTCAGCTATGAGCCTTGATCTGCGGCCTTCAGGTCGAATTGCCGGCGGAGGAACCGTCCTGAAGATTGCGGGCAAAGACGACTGGCTGTGGCTGGCCTCACCGGCCGGTATTTTCCATTTTGACGGCTCGGAATGGCGGGCTGTGATGCGGGGCGTTCCGTTCTGGTGGGTCAACACGGTCCTGACCGCCGGGGATTCCGTTTGGGCTGCCGGGCTGCCGGCCGGCCTTGTGCGCTCGGTCGAGGGCGACCAGGCGTGGAGCCGTTGTTGGGCTGAGCAGGCAGAGGCCCCGGTCATCAGCTTGGCAGCTTCGCCGAATTTTCAGCGGGACCGGGTCCTGCTGGCCGGAACGGACGGGGACGGCATTTTGCGCTCCGATGATGGCGGCCGCCACTGGCAGCTATCCAACTTTGGACTGCGCAGTTACGCGATTTTTGACCTGGCCGCGGCCCCGGTCTGGGATAGATACGAATACGCCTTCGCCGTTTCAGAAGGAGGGCTCTACCAGTCCCCGAATGGCGGCCGGGCCTGGCGGCGGGCCGACCTGTGCGATGCTGTCTGGCAACCCTCAGTGGCGGCTGTCAGTCCGGATTTTGCAACTGACCAAAAGGTTTTTGCCGGTTGTGAAGGCGGAGAACTCCTGGTGTCAACCGATGCGGGCCGCTCCTATCACCTGGCAGCAGCCGGCTTCGAGGCGATCACGTCTTTAGTGATTACGCCGCAGGGATCTCTATTGGTCGGCACAGCCGGGGGTATCTTTCGTATTGAAGGCAAAGAACTCAGGCCCAATGCAGATTTGAAGAGGAACGGCCTCTCCCGCGGTGTTGGGGGAGGGGTTGGGAAGGATGGCATCCAATCGCTTGAAGAGGCTACGCCAGACTTTTCGGGCAGTCTTCCAGCGGAGGTGCTTTCGACCGCATCAGAGCAGGTCTCATCATCCGTTTTGAGTTTGAATGCCGTTGGAAGTAGCCTCTATGCCGGCTTGGCCGATGGTCTCCACCGGTCTGCTGATGATGGCCGGTCTTGGCAGTTTATGTCAGGACTGTCGGCGCGACGCTTTGTCTGGTTCTTCATTCCGGCCTCTGATCTGTGGCTGGTTGGCGGACCGGAAGAGGGCGTTTGGTGCTCCAACCGTTGCACCGGAACACCTGATTCCACAGAAGCCGGTTGTTGGCGGCCGGTCTGGACCGAAACCCCGGTCCTGGCGTTGACAGCCAATGGGAGCCGGATCTGGCTCAGTTCGGAAACAGGAGTGGCGACCTCAGTCGATAAGGGAGCCTCCTGGCAGTCCGTATTGACCTCCGGGACGGCGATAACCGGCCTGGCCGTCACGAAGATGGCGGTCTGGGCAGGGAGTCATGATAGCCGGCTGTGGCGTGGCGCCCTGGACGCTTCCTCGGGAAACGATTCGCCAGGAACCGGCGGGAACTGGCAGGCCGTCACACCGCCCTTTGCCGGAAGCCAGATGCTGGGGCTGTTTGCGCGAGAAGAGGTCCTGCTTGCAGCCGTCTGGGCGATGGCCAGCGGTTCGGCCGCCGGGAGCGGCACGATCACGTTGTGGCGGTCTGAAGATGACGGGCAGAGCTGGTCGAACTGGTTCAGCCGGCAGTCGAGGCCGGTTGCCCCGCAGCTTACCTTCCTGGACGGGGCTGGTCGCGAAGCCCTGATTGGCCTGGGCGTCGACCTATACCGTTCGACGGCGAGCGGGTGGCAGCGCCAGCGGGTCACTACGCCGGATGCGCCGATCACCGGCCTGTTGCCTATAGGCGGCCGGACCTTGATGTCCCTGACCGATCGACTCGTTGTCTCTGTCGGAGGGGGTGAATGGGAACCGGTTGAGAGCGGCGTGGATGGACACTCGCTGGCCGCTTTAGGACAAAGTGGAGAGGAGGTTTTTGTGGTGACGAGCGATGGACAGATTTGGCAGGGCCGGCACGAATCCCACTGACGAAATCGCAATCGTCGAAGATTGAAAGGAAGAGTAGAGCAAGACGATAACCGCTGAATGTGTCGCCATGGAGTGAGGCTATGAACGAAACGAACGACACGTATCCAAGTGAAACCGGGCTTGATGCTGAGCGCTGGCTCCATGCGTATGAGCAGATGATCAGGTTTCGCACCTACGCGGAGGCGGAGCGGGCCAGGCGGAATCCGGTGAAGCTTCTCGAGGACTGGCTGGTAGAAAGCAAGCAGGCGGACAAGGGTGTCTCCGAACGCATTCAGCAAGATGTAAAGGCGGCAGTTGACGACGCGGTGGCCTTCGCCCTCGGGGCGCCATTTCCCAGTGAAAGCAAGGTGGAGCAGCATGTCTACGCTTGAGAACGGAATCCGTTGCAGCCCGGCAATCCACGCGCCGGGGGTACGTCAGATCACCTTCAGTCAGGCCATTCACGAAGCGGTTTCCGAGGAGATGGCCCGCGACGAGAGCGTCTTCGCCATCGGTGAGGATATTGCCGTGGCCGGCTCGGTATTCAAGGTGTTCGTCGGCCTGTTCGAGAAGTTCGGCCCGGAACGGGTTGTCGATTCGCCGATTTCGGAGGCGGGCATTGCCGGCATCGGTGTGGGCGCGGCCATGACCGGTATGCGGCCGATTGTGGACATCATGTTTTGCGACTTTGCCACCCTGGTGATGGACCAGATGATCAACCAGGCGGCCAAGACCCACTACATGTCCGGCGGCAAGCTGACGGTGCCGATGGTGATGCGGACGACCCTGGGGGCCGGTAGCAACACTGCCGCCCAGCACAGCCAGTCTCTGCATGCGCTCTTCAGCCACATTCCCGGCCTGAAGGTAGCGATACCCGCCACGCCATATGACGCCAAAGGGCTGATGAAGAGCGCCATTCGCGACGAAAATCCGGTCGTGATATTCGAAGACAGGGCGCTCTTTAGCCAGAGCGGGCCGGTGCCGGAGGAGGAGTATACCCTGCCCCTGGGCCAAGCGGACGTCAAGCGAACAGGCGACGACATCACAATTGTCGCGACCAGTTCAATGGTGTACGCAGCTCTGGAAGCGGCCGATAGGCTGGCCGCGGCCGGCATCAGCGCAGAACTGATCGATCCCCGCACAACGTCCCCTCTGGACACTGAAACACTGATTCAGTCCGCCCGAAGGACCAGCCGGGCGCTTGTGGTCGACGAGGGTTACCGGAGGTACGGCGTCACCGGTGAAATCGCCTCGGTCATCGCCGACGGCGCCTTCTACTATCTGGACGCCCCGGTAAAGCGGATCGGCGCCATGGACGTGCCGGTACCGTTCTCGCCCGCGATGGAGGACTTGACGATCCCCAATGCCGACTACGTTGTCGAGACGGCCAAGGCCATGTGCGGGAAGGCTTGAAATGCCCGAAGAGGTGATCATGCCCGCATTTGGGATGGCGCAGAACGAAGGGGTTTTTCTGCGCTGGCTGAAGAATGAAGACGAGACGGTGCAGGCGGGCGAACCGAACATGGGGGCGGCCGGCGAAAAGGTGGACGTCCAGGGTAGATGTCCGAGTTGAAGTGTCGGCAAGAGTCGATTTGAATCGTCTGCCGGTCAACGCACATTCCAGAACTTTCCCTTAGGCGGAGGCAATGCCATGACGAACTATCAGGAAGCTAGAGAGGAGCTCTTTGCTGCCGTCAAAAAGGCTATGGACGAAGGGCTGCTTCGGATCTCGGAAGGTAATTTGAGCATGCGTACGCCGGATGGTCATGTTGCGATCACCCCCAGCGGAATTAAGTATAAGCAGCTGAAACCGGAAGAGATCGCCATCGTCGACCTCGACGGCGGACACATCGACGGCCCCTGCAAAGCATCGTCTGAAACGCCGATGCACACGACGATAATGCGCAATTTGCCCGAAGTAGGGGCGATTTGCCATACACATTCGCCTTTTGCCATGACCTTTGCCGTAGCAGGAAAGGATATCGCGCTGATCAATTTGGAGGCAATGGGGTGCGGTGCGCCCATCCCGGTGGCGCCTTGGGCCACACCGGGCAGCGCAGCCGGCGGCGAGGTGACAGTTAACCTGTTCAAGCAGCGCCCGAACTTGAAAGCCGTGCTGCTGCGGAACCACGGTGTGGTCGCAATTGGTGAGAATGCTGAAGACTCGTTCGACAACGCCTTTAAGGCGGAAGTTGCCGCGCGGGTCTACTACCAGGCGCTGCAGATCGGTGAACCGATCATAATTACGCAGCAGCAGCTGCAAGATGCAGTCAACACCTATGCCGCCTTCACCACGAAAGAGCGGACCTAGTCCAATCCAGGCAGATGGCATGAACGGATTCCTGAGCGTCGACCTTGGCACAACCAGTCTGAAAGTTGCCCTGCTGACTGAGACGGGAAGGATTGTAGGTTCTGAATCTTGCGAATACCCAATTCTTTCACCCAAGCCGGGGTATGCAGAGCAAGACCCGGAGTGCTGGTGGACAGGTTTTGTGACCGCTTGTCGGAGTCTTAAGAACAGATACCCGACCGAGTTCGGTCAGATTGCAGGTATTGGCATTTGTGGGCAGATGCATACCCAGGTCTACCTGGACAAGGACGACCGGATCCTTGGTCCGGCCATTACGTGGATGGACCAGCGGTCAAACGACATTGTTGAAACGATCAATGGGGACGCTGACTCGAAGAACCTGGTCTTTGAGGAGACGAAAAACTTTGCCACCACGACCTACATGGCTCCCCAGGCCAAATGGGTCAAGGAAAATCAACCGGATGTGTGGCGTAAAACGACGCGAATACTGGTTGCCAAGGACTATATCAAGTTCAAGCTGACCGGGCAGATGGTTACCGATTATTCGGAAGCCAGCGGCACGTTGTTATTCGATGTTGAAAAGAGAAGATGGTCTGACGAAATGTTCAATTATTTCGGTCTTCCCGGACCACTTTTCCCCCGCGTAGGCCCTTCGGACGAGATTATCGGGCAGGTTACACGTGAGGCGTCGGAACTCAGCGGCATAAAGGAAGGCACGCCGGTTGCCAACGGGAGTGCAGACGGCGCGGCCTGTGGTTTGGGCGCGGGCGTGATCGACTCCGGACAGGTCGCTCTGGTCATCGGCACAGCGGGCGGGATTGGCGTCTGCTCAGACAGGCCGCTGGTCGATCCACAGAACAGGACCGCCTGTTGGTGCCACTGTGTGCGCGACAGGTGGACTGCCGTGGGCATGATGCAGACCGCGGGCGCATCGCTCCACTGGTTTAAGAATGCCTTTGACAAAGGCGACGCTTCTCTCAGCTCCCGCGACATCTTTGAACAGTACAATCGGATGGCTCAGGAGATCCCTGACGGTTGCGACGGCCTGATTTTTTTGCCCTATCTGAATGGCGAACGCACACCCTATTGGGACTCTTCTGCGCGGGGCCTCTTTTTCGGCATCAATCTGGCCTCGGAAAAGGCCCACTTTATCAAGGCGGTGATGGAGGGGGTATCTTTTGCTTTGCGGCACAATTTGGAAACGATCGAATCGCTTGGTATCGAAGTTGACCAGATCAGAGCAGTGGGCGGCGGGCTGAAGAGTCCTGTCTGGCTTAGCATACTAGGAAAGGTTTTGAGGAAACCGATTGTAACGATGAGCGTGCCGGATTCGGCCAGCCTCGGAAATGTCATCCTGTGCGGTAAAGCCTTGGGGATCTATCCATCGCTGGAAGATGCTGTAGAGAGGATGGTTACATCAGACCAAGAGATGAATTACACGACAGACAGTGAAATCTATGAGAGGCAGTATCCTATTTTTCTGGAACTGTACCAGCAACTGAAAGAAACCTTCAGGCGTTCAGCTTCCGCACGAGGAGAGATAGTCGTTCAGGATGAATAGTCTTCACTACCCTGTGAATCTTTTGTCGTGTCGACAGGAAGCGGGGACACAAACCTGCAAGAGTTGACCGGGACCCAAGTTCGACAGTTTCAGCGGCGCGGGTATTTGGACCTTGGGCACGTGCTGAACTCGGATGGGGTCGAAACGAGGAGTTGGCCCCGGTCCCGCGCAGCGAATAGAGTAGAGCTGTAGAATCCCCTTATTGATCAGTGGTATGCGAAGCTTCGTCGGCGCGCCAGGCCTCGCTGATGAGGCGAAAAATGTCGGTCTCGGTGACGATGCCGATGGGAAGAAGGTGCCCGCCGCGCGGGCCTGCGGGCTGAACGACGGGGATGCCGCTGATCTTGATCTCCATGAACTTTTCGACCAGCTGGCCGATGACGGCCTCGGGCTCGATTGTAATGACCTCGGCGGTCATGACATCGCGCACGGACAGCCATTCCTCTTCGAAGCCGGGATCGTAGGGGTTGATGGCTCTTTCGGCGGTGGCCGCTTCGAGCACATCTGCGTCGGTGACGATGCCGCAGATATAGCCGTCCTGGTCGACGACGATGATGCGCCGCACCCGATTTTCCTCCATCAGCCTGGCGGCGTCTGCGGCCAGCGCGTCCGGCTCGATGGTGAGGACAGGCGCGCTCATGATCTCGCTTACCGGTCTGCTATGCATTGTTGGCTCCATAGAACAGTGGCCCGGGGGCAACCAGGCTAGGAAGAGTGCTCGACGACGAAACGCAGCAGGTCGGTGGTGGTGATGATACCGACGACTTTGCGGTCGGCGACGACGGGTAGGCCGCCGATTCTGTTTTCCAGCATGAAGCGGCAGGCGGTATGGATGGAACTGTCGGGCGCGACGGTGACCGGGTCGGGGGTCATGGCGTCGCTGACAGGCAGTTTGGCCCAGAAATAGTTGATTTCGAAGAGGCTGAGGGTCGAGACGGTGGAGGGCGCGGCCTGGCGCAGATCGCCGAGGCTGACGATGCCGATCAGGTGGCCGCTTTCATTGACGACAGGGAGGCGGCGGCAACGATACTCGGCCATGAGGTCGCGTGCATCGGCGAGAGAGTCCTCGCTGTGGCAGGTATGGGGGTTGGGGGTCATCCAGTGCTGGACCTGGCTGCTATCGGGGGGCATGGGCGCCTCCGCGGCAGTGGTCGGGGGCGGGCGGCGGGGATGCCTCCCGCGAACGGGCGAGTGCGGTCTGCAGCGCGGCCAGCAGGGCGCGGCTGGATGGACCGCCGGCGCAGTAGCGCAAGGTCCGCTCATTTGCGGCTGCGACCTGGCCTTCCCGTTGCCTGTTCGGGAAGCTGCCGAAACGGAGCGTCAGGCGGTCATCCGGCAACAGATCGCTGATACGGTCGGCCCATTCGATGGCAACGACGTGGGTCATGGCGGATTGCGGAGGCCCTCCCTCTGGGGCGGACGGTCCATCTTCGACGGGATCAAAGATATCATCTACGCCCAGCCCGTAGAGCTGAAGCGCGAGGGCGTCATCCGGCCCGGCCTGGTCCGGCGCCGGGTTGGGCGGTTGGGCGGGATCGACTGCGAGACGGTAGCTGTCGACATGGAAGAGGCGCAGGTCATGCGCGGGGGCCAGGTACTCGTTGATCAGAGTGAATGTAGGGCTGGTGATGCGTGATTGCAGGCCCAGTCCGCGGGCCAGGCCCTGTGTGAAAGTCGTTTTGCCGGCGCCCAAGTCGCCGACCAGACCGATGACGACCGATTGCGAGGCGTGAGGCGACCGTTTTTTCTGCTCGATTATCGTCTGACCCAGCAGTTCGCCGAAGCTCTTTGTTTCCAGCGGAGAAGAGGATTTGATCTGATCGGTAGATGACCCTGAAGGGTGAGTTTGCGGCGTTATTTCCTGATCAGAAAGGAGGCTGTGACCGTCGTTCACCCAGGTGGTCTCTGAACCTGCCCGGCGCCGGGTGCGTCGTCGTGCGGCGGGCCGAAGTCGGGGTCTGCGAACCGAAATACCCTCTTGCGCTCGCGATTGTACCCCCCACGTTCCGCAAAGCCAAATACGAATTATTTCGCGTACCTGTTACAATAGTGGTTAGCGGTCGGTGAATGGTATCCGTCACCGGCCTCTGGCGACCAAAGACGTACCACCAGCCTCTGCTTTTATGCTTTCAGGGTTTTCGATCCGCCGCCTGCTCTTCGTCGGCCTTCTCATCGCATTGTTCGGTGTCTGCCTCTACATTGTCGGCACACAGGTGGCGCCGTCGCTGATGCCTGCAGCGGCGGGCGAGGGTGACACCGAGCTGCCGGGCGATATCGAGGTTGGCGGGCCGCCCAATGCGCCGACTCTGCGGGTTGGCGGGCAGGTTGTGTTGGAGCGGACGGGTACACATTTCGGCACGCCGCGCATCAGCCCTGACGGCACGCTGATGGCGATAACGGTTGTGCCCGCCGGTACGGAGACGATTGGACTGGCCGAGATCTATCTGATTGAACGTGCGACGGGCCGCGTGCGCGAGCGGATTCCCGGCCACAACCCGCGCTGGCAAACGGGCCGCAGCAACCGTCTGCGTTTCGACCAGATCGATGCCCAGAGCGGCCGCTCGGCGATTTACGATGCGGGCGACGGGTCGATCATCCAGGAAGAAGCTCGTCTGGAAGATGACAATCCGTCGACGCGGGAGGGGATTGAGGCGGCGACGCTGACCTACCCGGCGACGATTCGAGTGGCGCATCACCCTGAGAACAACTGCCGCAGCGTGCCGGACTGGCAGGTGGACGTCATTCCGTTCGAGGAGTATGTGGCGCGCTCGGTGCCTGCGGAAGTACCGATTTCGTGGCCGGAGGCGGCGTTGAAGGCCCAGAGCGTGGCGACGCGTACCTATGCCTGGTACCAGATTCTGCGGGGACGGCGCTACTATGACGTGACGGATTGGGCCAACTTTCAGATGATGTGCAACGGACGTTACGCTTCGACCGATGCGGCGGTCAGCGCGACGTCGGGCCAGTATCTGGCATACGGCAAGGACAGCACGGGCGCGCCGATTATCGCAATGTACAGCGCGAAGAACAGCCATCCGACGCTGACGAACCCGGCAGTGGCCTATCTGCAGGCTGTGCCGGACGAGACGGGGCTGGGGGAAGTGCGCTGGGGGCATGGCTACGGACTCAGCCAGTGGGGCGGCGTGCGGCGGGCGAAGATGGGGCAGACCTACCGTCAGATTCTGGGCCACTACTATACCGACGTTACGCTGCAGAACGCCCGACAGCCGAGCCAGGCACTCGGCGGGTTCACCGGCTTGCCGCTTAGCGGGCATCTGCCGTCGGGCGGGCTGCGCTGGGGCTCGCTTGTGCCGCGCAGCCCGCTGTCGGGCAATGTCAACATTGATCCCGGCCCGGATACGCTGCCGCTCAGCGGCGTATGGCTGCGCAGCACGGAACTGACGAGCGGGGGCACGCTGACGGCTACGCTGTCGCTCAGCAACAGCCAGCAGGAACAGGTCGCCCTGAAGATCGACTGGGACGCGCCGGACGCGCCGACGTTCACCGCGCCGACGGCAGTGGAGGTGCAGCGGGCCACGCTGACGGTCGCGGTACCCGAACAGGGATCGCGCATCGGCTTGAGCAACAATTGGGTCTGGCAGGGGGAGAACCTGCACACGACGACCGGTGAGGATATCGATGACGCGGAGGCGGACGGCAACCGGGCGCGGGAGGCGCGTGCGGACGACCACGAGGCGGGTTGGTGGTACGGCCCGTACACGAAGGACGTTCCGCACAATGCCACCTACCGGGCGCTGTTCCGGCTGCGGATCGGCGAGCCTGAGGATGACGGCGATGACAATATTCTGCCGGACCAGCCGATTGCCCAGCTGGATGTGACCGACAAGGGCGGGACCTTGCGTTTGGGCCTGCGCGACATCTGGCCGAGCGATTTCTCCGATACGGACGAATACGTCGAGATCCCGGTTGATTTTCATCTTTTCGAGCCGGTCGAGGGGCTGGAGTTCCGGGTAAAATGGCACGGGGACACGGATTTGGCGCTCGACCGGATCCAGTTGTGGCAGCTGCAGAACATATCGAAAGGGCGGATCGATTGGCCGCTGCCGCACAGCGGCACGTCGACGGTATCGGCGATCGCGTTCGATACGGCGCGCAACGCCAGCCCGGCCGTCACACGCGAGATCGAATATGGCAGTGAACAGCCGCCGGAGTTCGGCGATATCGAAAATCTGCACGGCTGGTGGACGAAGGTGCCGGTGCTGATTGCCGTGCCGGTGCAGGACTACAACAGTGGGCTGGACGCAAGCAGCGGCCTTATGTTGCTGGACGACGAGTCGAAGACGGCCCATTTCACCAAGCCCAACGACCCGCTGGCGGCGCAGAAGCTGTCGGCCTCGCTGGCCGACATCGCCGACGGGACGTACAGCGTCAAATTCCAGGCCAAGGACCGGTCGGGGTTGCAGGGGGAGAGCGAGACCGGTGAGCTGCGGGTTGACCGGACACCGCCGGTTGTGCAGGCGTCGGCGGTGCTGACGACAACCGGAACTACCTCGAACGGGAGTGCTGAGGCCACGCCGACACCTTCGGTACGGGTGCTGTTCAGCGGGCCTGTCACTGTCACGATTGAAGCCGAGGACGCGACCAGCGGCGTGTGGGGTATCGCGTACGTGCACAACGACGGTCCCGTCAAGCTGTACAGCGAGCCGTTTATCGTCTCCGAGAGCGGCATTCACAATATCCGCTACTGGGCCAAAGACAATGCGGGGAACTACACGAGTAGCCACCGGCTGCGGATCTGGGTGCGGATCAGTACCGAATCGCAGAGCCTCTCGGAGAACGCATTCCTTCCGGGCGTAAAGTATGATGCCGCGCTTGAAGCCGGGCGGGATTCTGAGGTTGGGGAGTAGGGCAGCTGGCGCTGCCTAAGACCCGCCGGCGACTATCCACTGCAGGAACAACCGACAATCGGAAATCGAAACTCGCACTGCATAGCCGCGAGAGATCGAGTAGGGTGTTGGCCGCAGGTATTCTGAGTTCCTATTTGCGGCCGTTCAGCCGCTTTCTGTTTCCGATACTCGCGCGTCGCGTGCATGTTGCACAGCCCCTTGGCACAGCCAGGTACATCGCACGTGCGCGCTGACGCACCCCCGACCAGACCAGTTCGCCGCACCCGGTGATAGTGCATCGAGCACAGCCCCTTCGCCAGCTCCGGTTTCTGACACCCCTCGACACTGCATCGTTGTTTTTCCATACACCCAAGATTAGCACATTTGTGCACAATCGCCAAACGGTAGTCGCCTATTGCCAGTTAACGAACAGCCTCGGCCCGAAAACCCTTGGACCTGTTGCCGCCGGCACGAAGGCAACGAACATCTCCGATTGCAGGCCAACCGAGGTCAGCGGCCCTAGCCAACGCGGCCGCAGTACGTCCTCCAGCGGAAACGACTAGACGACCGTGTCTTCTCGACTCGAGCTGATGACGCGTGCAAAGGAGGACAGCACCGGGAACTATGCCAGTAGCCACCGGCTGCGGGTCTGGGTGCGGATCAGTACGAGAGTGCAGAATCTCCCAGAAAACGCATTCTTTCCAGGTGTACAGTATGATGCAGAAATTGATGCCGGGAGGGATACCAAGGTTGGGGTGAGGCTGCGGCAGCTGCCTAAGACTCGCTAGCGACTATCCACTGCAAAAGCTGATCACCGTGCTCCTTGACCAGGGCGGTCGCGCGCTCGGGGTCGCGGGCTTCGGCGCGTATTTCGAACAGGGGCCGCTCCGGGTTTGGGCCGATGTGAACCCACTCTTCGGCGCCGAGGTCTATCTTCAGGCCACCGATGTTGACCGCGCCCTCTCCCTGGTAACTTTGATTGAGCAGACGCATCACCGTGCCCTTGGACTCCCACGGACAGTCGACCCTGTGGTGCGCCACAAAGAAGCTGGGCAGACCGGCGACGATGTCACTGACCGCGGCCTGGCGGAGCCCTAGATACTCGAGCAGACGCACGGTCGCCAGCAGGCCGTCGGAGACCGGTTGCAGGTCGGGGAAGATAAAATGGCCCGCGCCGTCGGTGGCGAAGAGCAGGTCGCCGGCGGCGGCGGCCATCAGGTCGCGCAGGTCGTTCCGGGTGTAGACGACCTGGCCGCCATGCCGCTGCACGACGGCCTCGAAGGCGCGGGGCAGAACGACGGGCAGGGCGACTTTAGCGCCCGGGTTGGCGTACATGGCCAGCTCGAGCAGGAGCAGCGCCGCGGTCAGATCGTCCAGCACGGCGCCGCTCTCGTCGATGAGGAAGATCCTCTCGCCGCCGACATCGAGCTTGACGCCGACGCCGGCATCGAGCACTCCCATGATTTTGGCCAGATGCTGGAGCTGGTGGCGGAACTGGTCGCGCAGGGCCCCCTGGATAGGCTCGTTCAGGGGCAGATAGTCGACGTCGAGACGGCCGAGAATTGTCGACAGCGTGTCGCCGCCGAGGCCGTGGGAGGTATCGATAACGAGTTGGGGATGGGCTTGGGGGAAGGCGGCGCGGATGCTGTCGTGGTCGACGCAGGCCAGGAAGCTCTCGATATAGTGCTGGGTGGGGTCGGTGGGATAGTCGATCTGCCCGACCTCGTCGAGGAAGGCGCGACGGAAATCTTCGCGCGAGAAGCTGCGTTCGACGGCGCGCTCGTCGGCCCGGCTCTGATCGACGCCCTGGCTGTCGATGAAACGGATGTCGACGACGCGGGGGTCGAGAGGGCTGAGGCGGATGTGGACGCCGGCTGCAGCGTTGCTGTGGTTGCGGACGAAGTGGCGGGCGACGGGAACGGGCACCTCGCCGAGGTCCCAGACATCGACGCCTGCGCTGGAGAGGCCGCTCATGAGTGCGCGAATAAGCATACGGGAGCTGCGGTGCGAGTCGCGATTGATGGCGACGTAGCTGCCGCGCGGGAGGGTGGCGCCGAGGCTGCTGCCGAGTTTGGCGGCGAATTCGGGGGTAAAGTCGACGTTGACGACGCCGCTGACGCCGGAGCTGCCGAAGAGGGAGCGGCGGCCGCGGCTGCCCCAGATGATGCTCTCGCGTACGACCGCGCCGGCTTCGATGCGCTTGTTGGGCCATAGTTTGACGTCCGGATGCACGACACAGTTCTCGTCGAGCACACAGTTATCGCCGATGACGACATCTTCGTAGGCGATGGTGCCGCTTTTGAGGCTGCACTGGCGGCAGACGATGGCGCCGAGGAGCTCGCAGGTCTCGCCGATATAGGTGTTGCGCCAGACGACACAGTGATCGAGGCGGCTGAAGCGGTCGACAACGGTGTAGTCGCGGACGACGCAAGGCCCTTGAATCGTGACGCCTTCCTTGATTTTGACGGCGTTGCCAAGATAGACGGGGCCGTCGATGCGAGCGTCGGAGGCGATTTCGACGTCTTCGCCGAGGATGAGAGCGCCGCGTTCGATCGGGGGCGCGTCCGGCGCGGTCTGCCCGAACGGCTGGGGCAGCCAGACTTTGCCGCTGATCAGGTCGGCGTTGGCGCGCATATACTCGCCGATGGTGCCGACGTCGCACCAGTAGCCTTCGGCGATGTAGGCGTGGAGCGGCTGGCCCTTGCGCAGAAGGTCGGGAAACAGCTCGGTGGAAAAGTCGTAGGGGAGGCCGTCGGGGATGTAGTCGAGGACGGCGGCATCGAGGACATAAATGCCGGTGTTGACCCGGTCGGAGCGGATGGTGCCCCAGTCCGGTTTTTCGAGGAATTGGGTGATGCGGCCGTTTGCGTCGCTGACAACTGCGCCGTATTCGAGCGGATTGGGAACGGAGTAGACGGTGAGGGTGGCGAGCGCGGCGCTGCGGTGATGGTGTTCGACCGCGGCCTGCAGGTCGAAATCGGTCAGCGCGTCGCCGCTGATGACGAGAAAGGTATCGTCGAGGTGAACGGCGGCGTTTTTGACCCCGCCGGCAGTGCCGAGGGGCATCTCTTCGACGACGTACTGGATGTCGAGGCCGAGGCTGCTGCCGTCGCCGTAGAAGTCCTGGATCACGGAGGGCATGTACTGGAGGGTAATGACGACCTCGGTGATGCCGTGATATTTGAGCAGGTCGAGAATATGGCCGAGGACCGGTTTGTCGACGAGGGGGACCATCGGTTTGGGGCGCCCTATGGTGAGGGGCCGCAGGCGGGAGCCTTCACCGCCGGCCATGACTACGGCTTTCATAATCGGTGCCAGGTTGTCAGCAGTTCGTGGTGTGCGGTGGGCGTATCCATCGCGCGCGAACCACTGCGGCTAAATGGGCGGCCAGGGATAGTTGCGCTGGTGGGCCGGGGGCGCCGGATAGTGTCGGGCCTGTTCCAGCTGCTCGACTCGCTGGCACAGGGCATGCCGCTCCGGGGAACTGAGAAGCCGGTCCAGGGTTTGAAGCAGGGGGCTGGTTGCCTGCGCGAGGCTGGCTGCGAAGGAGCCCAGGTCGGCGAGCAGTTGCTCCTCGATCGGTTCGCCGGCGAACTCCCAGATCACGGTGCGGAGCTTGTAATGTTGATGGAAGCAGATGCCATGGTCGATGGCCCACATGTGCTCGTCATAACCGTAGAGACAGTGGCCGGCCTTGCGGTCGGCGTTGTTGATGAGAAAGTCGAAGAGGGTAAGGCGGCGCAGGGCGGGGGCGTAGCGGGCGTCTTCACGCATATTGAAGTAGTGGATGTCGGGATCGCAGTCGATGAAGAACTGGATGCTGCCGGGCCCGCGCGGGCCGTCGCGCAGGACGGTCGGGGGCACGACGCGCCAGCCGAGGGCCTCGCTGACGACGAAGGCGGCGGTCTCGCGCTGGCAGAGTGTGCCGGCGGGGAAGTCCCAGAGGGGATTTTCGCCGCGGCGCGGTTTGTAGACGGCGGGGAACTCCTGCTCACGGTAATGCACGGTGATGAGGAAGGTGTAGTTGGAACTGTACGGCAGCAGCCCCTTTTCCTCGATTTCGCCTTCTGCGAGGGCGCGCACGATCTCGTGGTCGGCCGAGGCGGCTGACGGGCCGGCGGATGCGGTCCGGTCTACAGCGGCGGTGTCGTCGTCTGCAGTTCGCTCCTGAGGCTCGACCTTCGTATCGTGGTCTGTCATTTGATAGTGCGCGGCCCGGATGGCGCAATGTTCAGCGGCGAAAGCTAACTGCGTGACATGGGCCGCCTGGAATCTACAGTGACAACGGGTAGGCGTGGCCGTTGGTGCGCGGGCAGAAGTGGCCGTCCGGCTCGATGGGCCGCCCGCAAAGGGGGCAGTCGGGACGTCCGGCGGCGACAACCTGCAGGGCGTGCTCGCTGAGGGAGCGCATCTGCGCGCGGGTGGCGTAAAAGCGGGCTTTCGGGTCGCCGGAATCCTCTTCTTCAGCCTCAGGGACGGCCTGTGCGATCAGGACCATGAGGTCCTGTTTTTCGTCGTAGCCCAACCCGAGCTGTCCGACGCGAAAGGCCGGTTCGAGCGGTTCGCGCAGATTGGGTACGGCGGTCTGTTCCTCGGTGGTGGGCAGGTCGGCGCGTTCCTTTTCCAGTTCCTCGAGAAGCTGCAGGATCGAGGTCGCCAGCGCGGCGACCTGTTCCTTCTCCATGACGAGGGTGGCGAGGTCGGCGCCCTGCCGCGCCTGCAGGAAGAAGGTGCGCTGGCCGGGACGACCGACGGCATCGGCGACGATTGCGCTGACCGGATTGAAGTCGAAGGTGAACTGTGATTCCATGCGGGCTTTCAACTATTCGTTTTCGACATCCGCCGCGTCCGTCTGTGTTTCCCGGGAAGATGCCGATTCTTCCTCCCACTTTATCACAGGGAGGGCGCCGCTGTCATTCATGGCCAAAATGCGCGGGCCGAAGCGATGGAAGGCGACGAGGCTGATGGAGGCGGTGCTGATCTGGATGCGCTGGAAGAGGTCGAGCGGCGTGCCGAGATAGTACGCGAGGCCGGTACGCAGGACATCGCCGTGGGCATAGACAGCGACGGCCTCGCCCTCGTGGTCGGTGCGGATGCGCTCGAGCGCGGTGATGACGCGGTTCTGTGTTTCGCGCAGGGTTTCGCCGCCGGGGAAGCGGAAGCCGCCGGGGAAGATCTGCACGAGCTGCCATTCGGGGCGCTTGCCGAGATCTTTGAGGTCGCCGCCGCGCCAGTCGCCGTAGTCGACCTCGAGGATGCCGGGGTCGATGGAGACGGGAAGGTTGAGGGTGTCGGCGAGGGGCTGGGCGGTCTGGAGACAGCGCAGGAGGGGGCTGGAATAGATGGCGCTGATCGGCTGTTCTTTGAGGCGTTGGGCGACCTGTTGGGCCTGCTCTACGCCCTTGTCGTTGAGGGCGACGGCTGGGGTTCTGCCGGCGAGGGCGCCGCGTTCGGTCCACTCGTTTTCGCCGTGGCGGACGAGGAATAGGTAGGTTGGACGCGGGGGCGGCTCTTTGTCGCGCTGGTCGTCGGCCTGGCCTTCCGCTTGGTCTGCGGCGGCGTCTGGCTCCTCCGATTGTGGGTTCTTTTCTTCGATCAAGCCGGTCTGTCTCCGCGGGTGGCGCGCTGTGGTGCGGTTGGTGGATTGTTGGGTCTATTGTAACCGTGAATTGGCGGTGTGTAAATGGGGGGAGGGATTGTGGGGGTGCAACCCACTTTAGGCGTGGGAATGGCCTGACAGGGCGCTCATGCCAAGGGTGGCTGAAACTGTATGCCGGCTTGGGGGGGCGCAGGCCCGACCGCCCAAAAGATTGAGGAAAGCGTATTGCCCCACTCCGCCAGAGAGTGGGGCATGGACCGGCCATGACTCCGTTGCTACCCGAGGCAAAAGAACCTGTACCCCAGTTTTGGCCCACACCCTCTGCAACTCTTTGACCAGGGAGGAACAAGACAAGCAGAAATATTGTCCAGAGGGTACAACCGGCCGGTGATGCCCACAGGGCGCGCCGCTTCTGATCGGAAGCGGCGCGCCCTGCGTCCGTGTGCTGCTATCTCTTCTCCCACCAGACAGAAATCGAAGCGAACCCTTCGGCCTCGAAGTACTCGACTCGAATCGTGTGATCGCCCTGGCTCAGGTAGACGTCTGCGAACGACTGCGTGGCGGGATGGATATTCCAGTCCTCCAGGACCAGAACATCGTCCACATAGACCCGCGCGCCGTCATCCGCGAGAGTGAAGAAGCGGTAGGTGCCAGCCTGAAAGTGGCTGGTGGTGGTCCAGACAGCGCTGAAGTTATCGCTGAGAACTCCGGTGCCCGGGTGGCCTGCCTGCCAATCGAAACGGATGGATGCGTCCTGTCGGTAAAGGACGGGAACGTCATCCAAGTTCCGATTGTTGTAAAAGGTGCCCGCCCAGACGGCAGTCCTTTCTTCACCGACAGAGATATGCAACTTCCGCCCCACGTAGGTCAGGCCCGGATTCTGTATGTCAAAATCGAGTACCGCCCACTGGCAGTTACCTTCGTGAGAATGGCTGTCGGTGCGGAAGTGCGCCATTTCGGAAATGCGCTCCTCTTCACTGTTTTCGACCCAGAACCACCAGTCTCCTTCCCTGGGGCCGCCGCCTTCAAGGATGTGTGTGAAAAAGCCCGGAAAGGCTCCCTCACCGGTAAGCCTCCTGGCCACCACCTCTCCGTCCGGCTCCCAACTGAAGGCCACGCGGTATCCGTCGACCGGCTGGCCGTTCAGCCGCACTGTGCCGCGCGCCCGCGTACTGTCGGCATTGGGGTCGCAGCCGGCCACGCTTGCCCGGTTATAGAGGCCATTGGCTTCTCTCAACGCCTCAGCTGGGATGCCATAAAGATCCGCAATGCCGGTAACGGTTTGGCCGGACCTGACGATGTGATAGCTTCTGTAGACGACAGGATCGGTACTGGGGGACGGGCCGGGACCGCCGACAGCAACGTTCCCGCCGACGGGAATGTGCAGCCTCCGGCCAACGTAAGTCAGATCCGGATTCCGGACGTCAAAGTCGATGACCGCCCTTTGGCACCTGCCCGTATGGGCGTGTTCGTCCGTGTAGACGTGCGCCGTTTCTGAAATGCGCGCCCCGAATTCGTTTTCTATCCAGAACCACCAGTCCCCTTCCCTGGGGCCGGAACCTTCAAGGATATGGCTGAACTGGCCTCCCTGCTGGCCGCCCCCACCAGAGATCACCCTGGCCACCACCTGTCCGTCCGGCTGCCAGCTGAAAACGACCCGGTAACCGTTGGCCGGCTGGCCGTTCAGCCGCACTGTGCCGCGCGCCTGAGTGCTGTCGGCATTGGGGTCGCAGGACACTACGGTTGCAACGTTGACGAGGTCATTGGAGTCCCTCAGTTCCTGAACGGAGACGCCGTACAGAGCCGCAATTCTGGCCAGGGATTCGCCGGGTTTGATGATGTGGAAGTAAGGGGTGTTTGGTTGCTCTTGGGGGGCTGCAATCGCTGCCAGCGGGGACAAACACAATGACAGTAGAAACAATAGCAATGTCGGGGCCGTCGTCCATTTCGCCCAACGCATCCGTCTGGAAAGCGAATAGTCCACAGGCATCATGTACCTCCTCTCTTAGGATCGACTTGATCTGTTCGAATCAGGAGTTGCGCCGAAATTACATTGTTGTCGGTGATTATTCGATCAGTACCCGCTCCTTTCAGTATGCCGCGGTCGCCAGTTGCACCAGGCGTAGGCGCGCAAGTGGTGCGGCGGGTGGGTTGACGGCTGTATTGTACTCGTGAATGGGCGGAGTGCAAATGGGAGCGAGACTGGATGGCGAGCGGTCGCGCCTGGACGCGGTTGATGCGGCTGCTGCGGTTGTCGTGGTGGGGGGTCAGGAGTTTGGGGTGGAGGTGCGACGGCGTGCGCGCGGGTGTATCCCGGAGCCGGAATGGCGGCATTGGCTTAGTTTTGGGCGCGTGCTACAATCAGGATCCTTTCTCTTTTTCGGGGAGCACGGGTTGGACGCATGGCTGGGTGGATAATGGCTGGACAACCGGGGGCGAGGCCGCGCGGCGCGAGAGGGATTCTCTCCCTCTTTTCTTTTGCGCTGCTGCTGGGCGCGCTGCTGCTGGGGCTGGGAATGGCAGCAGCCCGGGCACAGGAGACCACGCCGGCCGCGGACGATCTGGAGGCGGCCCACCTGTCGCCGGACGGGTGCAGCGAGCTGATCATCAACGGCGGCTTCGAGGTGACCGACCTGCACTGGGGGCTGTCGGGGACGGCGCTGCCGCCGAGCTATTCAACGGCGAGGGCGTATTCGGGTACGCGCTCGATGCGGCTGGGGATCGTGGACAGCGCCAACCTGAGCGTGAGCGACGGGCTCTACCAGGACGTTGCGCTGCCCAACTCGATGCAGAGTTTTACGCTCAGCTTCCACTACTGGCCGGTCCACGAGTCCGGGCCGGGGAACGATGCGCAGATCCTGAATGTCTACGAGGCGACGACGGGCGTGCGGCTGGCGCAGCCATGGTCGCGACTTTCGAATACGCAGACGTGGCAGTTCGAGCAGGTGGACCTGTCGCATCTGCGGGGGCGGACGGTGCGGATCGAGTTCAGTGTGCTGAATGACGGCGCTGGGGGCCGCACCGGGCTCTACCTGGACGATGTGATCCTGCTGGCGTGTGAGCCGGACGCGACGCCGTTTGTAACGCCGCCGGCGACGGGCGCGCCGGCCCAGCCGGGCGTGACGCCGCAACCTGTCGCGACACCGCTGCCGGTGACGACGCCGCTGCCGAGCGGCTGCGCGGCAAGCGATACGCTGCAGAACGGCAACTTCGAGCAGGCGCTGAACGACTGGTCGGACTGGATCGTGGGCAAATCGCCGACGGTCCCGGCCCTGTCCGAGCAGAGCTTCGCGGGATCGTGGTCGCTGCGGCTGGGCAACCCGCCGGGAGGCAATACGCAGAACATCTCATCCTATTCGTCGGTGCGGCAGCTGATCGAGCTGCCGGCGGACGCGACGAGCGCGTCGTTGCGCTGGAACCATCTCTCGCGCAGCCAGGAAGCGGACACGCTCAACCCGACGGTCGCGTCGGACCGACAGGAGCTGATCCTGCTGCGGACCTCGATGGAAACGGCCGGGATCCTCTATCGCCGCCGGACGGAGATCCCGGCGTGGGAAACGATGACGGTCGACCTGACGCCGTACCTGGGCGGGTCGTACTATCTCTACTTCAATGTCTTCAACGATGGTAACGGTCTGCGCACCTGGATGTACCTGGACGACGTCGTTGTAAACGTGTGCCATGGAAATGCGGCCGCGCCGAACGCGGAGGGTAGCGGTTCCGGCACGCAGCTGCAGGAGACGCCCACACCTGCCGCAACGCCGACGGGGGAGGAGAAGAGCGTGGTGGCGCAGCCGGGCGCGGCGACAGCGGCGCCGGCAAGCGGGCAGACGGGTACTGAGGCGACGCCGACGCAGCCTGTGCGGGGCACGATTGTGGCGGTGGGTGTGTCGACACCGGCGGCGATCGTGCAGCGGTCAAGCCCGTCCTCAGTCACGTCGGAGGCGGCGGGCGTGACGGTGTGGCAACGTTTTCGCCGCATCGCGCAGACGGCACAAGGGCAGACCTTCCTCTTCCTTCTCCTGATCGTTGTGGCTGCGATCGGATATCTCCGTTTTCGCGAGAGCAGAGGTCCCCGGAGTTAACTGCAGGTCAGTGGCCAATGGCTGGTGGCCGGTCGTTTGTTGAATCCCCATTAATTGGCTACAATCAGGAAACGCACTACGGTGGTTGTAGTGGAAAGCATTGCTGCCTGGGTCCAAGGCGCGCCCCGGGTGTCCCGGCTGGACAGTTTCAGATTCGACGAGTAGCATGCCAACGGATTGAGGAGCGTATGCCGATCACCACTGCGCCCGTTTCGGGCGGGGGCGCACCTGAAGATATTGCAACGCCGGAGGACTCCGTTCTGACGCGGCACCGCCGCCATGACGGCCTCGACACGGACGGCATGGCAGCGTTGAGCGAAATTTTCGCCGAAGAGGCGGGCCCCGAAGCCGTGCCGCCCTGTACGTTGGAGGTAAAGATTTACGGGCCGAAGACGTACCCGAACGGGTTCAGCAGGCTGGCAGCGGAGTGGAACGATCTGCTGGCGCGCAGCCGTTATGACAGCTTCTTTCTGACGCACGAGTGGCAGTCTGTGTGGTGGCAGGAGCTGGGGAACGGCGATTTGTGGATCCTGGCCTTTTACGCGGACGCGTGCAGGGAGGATGACGCGGCCGCGCCGGAGCTGGTGGGGATTGCACCCTTCTTTCTGCATGAGCATAAGCGGAGGAAATGGGCGGGGAAACGCAGCCTGCAGCTGGTCGGCTGTGTGGAGGTGAGCGACTTTCTGGACATGCTGATCGCGGTGGGATGGGAGCGGTCGGTCTACTACTGTCTGCTGAGCTGGCTGCAGAGCGAGGATGCGCCGGCGTGGGATTATATTGACCTGTGCAATCTGCCGGAAGAGAGTCTGAGCTACCGCGTGCTGCCGTCGATCTTTGAGCGTGCCGGGCTGCGGGTGGAGGTAAGCCAGGAGGATGTGGCGCCGCACGTGCATCTACCACCGCGCTACGAGAGCTACCTGGGGCAGATAGACAAGAAGCAGCGGCATGAGATCCGGCGTAAACAGCGGCGGGCGGAGCGGGAGCTTGCGGTCGATTTCAAGCTGGTGCAGTCGATGGACGAGCTGCAGGAGGCGATGGATGCCTTTCTGCGGCTGCAGCGGATGAGCCGGCCGGACAAAGAGTCGTTTATGACGTCCCAGATGGAACGGTTTTTCCGCATCATGGCGGGGCGCATGTTGGAGGCGGGCCGTCTGCATCTGAGTTTTCTCTCGCTCAACGGGGAGAGGGCGGCGGCGCTGATGGCGTTCGAGTACAAAAAAGAGCTGCTGCTCTACAATTCCGGCTATGACACCGAGCGATGGGCGGGCTACAGTCCCGGCTGGGTGCTGCTGGGCTATGTAATCCAACATGCGATTGCGCGTGGCATCGAGGTGTTTGATTTTCTGCAGGGCGATGAGGAGTACAAGTACCGTTTCGGCGGGCACGACTACAAGGTCATGCGCACGCTGATCGTCAATGAACCGGCATAGGGCGCCGGGGCGGCGCGGGCAGGGTAACAACTGTGGCAGAAAACGGGTCGATTCCAATCAGCGACGGGAGCTCGCAGAACGGGGCCGGTTCTGAGGCGGAGGCGTCCTCTGCGCAGGAGAAGGGACGGACGCGTGAGGCGCGGGGCGCGCGCGCGTTTACGTTCTCGACGTGGCTGCTGGAAGGGGTGGCCGGGCTGTGCGAGGAGCTGCAGCAGAGCGATCTCGGGCTGCCGCGAGAGTTCTGGACGCACGCGTATGCGGCGCGGCGCGAAGCGCTGCTGGCGGCGCGGACTTTGCTGGACGCTGCGATCGAGCGCTGCGAGCCGGATACGTCCGGGCCGAGTGAAGAGAGCGGCAGTCAACGCGGCCGGGTCGATATTGAGTGAGACTGCAGGGGGCAGTGGTCAGTTGCCAGTGGTCGGTGGCCAGTGGTCGGTGGCCAGTGGTCGGTGGCCAGTGGTCGGTGGCCAGTGGTCGGTGGCCAGTGGTCGGTGGCCAGTGGTCGGTGGCCAGTGGTCGGTGGCCAGGAACTGCAGGGGTTTGTGGATAGGAATTTCCTCTAGGCGAGTGCTTCCTCTTCTGTGACAATTCGTTGGCGGCTGGGCCGCGGCGCGGCCGGGTCGATCGTGGGCGCGGATTCGCCGGCTTCGACCATGCGGCGGATGAGCCGATCGCGCAGCACGTCGGCGACGCGGCGGTGGGATTCGAGGCCGGCCAGGTTGGTCAGTTCGTAGGGATCGGCCTGCAGGTCGTACAGGTACTGCTCCTCGTAGCGTTCAGAACCGGCATCTCTTCTTGCATCCGAATCGGGCGCGGTGACGCCGTATTTCCAGCGCTGGGTGCGTACGGCGCGGCCCACCTGTGATTCGCTGATCTGGATCAGGGCCTCCTGCGGCCAATCCGACGACCGGCGGCTGACAAGCGGAACCACTGAGCGACCCTGCATCTGCTGCTGCGAGTCCAGGCCGGCTGCGTCCAGCAGTGTCGGCGGCAGGTCCACCAAGCTGACGATCTCCCGCACTTCGCCGCCGCCGAAGAAGCCGGGGCCGGTCAGTGCGGTGGGCAGACGCACCGACGCTTCATGGCATGAGCGTTTGTACTCGTCGTTGCGCGTCTTGAAGTGGCAGCCGTGGTCGGTCGTATAGAGGACGACCGTGTTCTCGTCGAGTCCCAGGCTCTTCAGAGCGTCCAGCAGACGGCCCAACGCCTCGTCCAGCCTTTTGATCATGCCCCAATAACCGCCCAGATGCTGCTGGGAGGAGCCGCCAAGGGCGAGCAGATCGGGCGGCGTCCAGCGGCCGGCGTAGCGTTCGCGGTAGCCGTCGGGCGGCGGGTAGTCATCGAGATGGTTCTGGTGGTGGGGCTCGATGTAGGAGATGAAGAGGAAGAAGGGGTCCTGCTGGTGGGAATCGACGTAGCGGATGGCAGCGTCGGTGAGGGCGTCGACGCGGTAGCCGGGCAGTTTGACGGCCGCGTCGTCGTTGTCGTACATGACGGTCTGGTAGGCGTCGGAGGTGAACTCGAGAACGTTGGAGGCGAGCCAGTAGTCGTAGCCGCCGCGAGCTGCCTGCGATACGGGGCCTACTTCGCCGCGGTCGCCGAGGTGCCATTTGCCGATGTAACCGGTGTCGTAGCCGGCGTCGCCGAAGAAGTGGGCGAGGGTGCGGGCGTCCCGGGGCAGGGGGATGCCGTTGCGGAAGCAGCCAGTGGCGGTGGCGTACATCCCGGTCTGAAGGCAGGAGCGGGCGGGGCCGCAGACTGGCTGGCAGGTGACGGTTGTGTGCAGGTGGGTACCCTGGCGGGCCATGCGGTCGAAGTTGGGGGTGAGGTCGAGCGGGTTACCGTGCAGGCCGGTGGAGTCCCAGCGCTGCTGGTCGGTGAAGAAGACGATCACATTGGGGCGGTCTGGCCGTGAACGGCGCATGGCTTTGCTTCCTCTGGGGTGCGGCGGTCTCTTTGCGGTCGTCTGTATTTGGCTGTTGACAGGCGCGCGACGCGGACTGATAGAGCGCGAGAGTTTGATTTGTGTCGGGCCTGGACGGGCATTTTATCTTATCGCGGCGGGGAATGCCATTGGCGGGCCGGGCGGTGTTGGCAGGGCGGTAAATTCGGCGGTGGAAGGGATTTTCTCAGGAGGGATTACCCTGCCCGGTTTGGGTAGATCAGGGTAGGGCGTATATACTTCTGGAGTGATTGACGCAGTAGCGTCTTATCGCACAGAATAGCGGACCGGTGGGGTGATTTGTACCGCGGGCGGGGCGAAAGGCGGCGCAAAGCTGGACCGGTGCGCGGGTACTCTCTGTGTCATCTACGTTCCCATTTTTCGTTTGAAGCATATTTTGTGCCTGCGGGTCGTTCTATGCGCCCCTACCTGCATGGGGCGCAGGAAAGAAGCAAGGAACTTATGAACCGTCTGTCCAGTTCCCGAACAGTTTGCCGGTTTCTGCAAGTAACCGGACGTGCAGCCGCCCGGTTGCGGCGGATCGCGCGCGGGGTTATGCCGGTGGCGCTCGGAATGGCGTTGAGCGGTTGCGCGCTTTTGCCGGCGGGGCGCAGCGCGGAGATTGCGGCGAATGAGCCGACGCCGACGCCGATTCCGACCTCGGTGATACCGATCAAGCCGACCTACACGGTGAAGGTGGGCGAGATAATGCGTGAACGGACGTTCAGCGGGCGGGTGGCGCCGGTGGTGGAGGAGGCGTTGTTCTTCCGCGTGAGCGGACGCGTCCGCAGTGTCTACGTCAAGCGGAACGATTTCGTCACGGCGGGCCAGGTCATCGCCGACCTTGAGATCGACGACCTGGAGCGAGAGCTGACGTCGACGCAGCTAAACCTGGAGCGGGCGCAGGCGCGGCTGAATGCGGCGGAAAGAAACCTGGAGTTTCAGATTCGGCGGGCGCAGATCAACCTGGACATTGCGATGCTGCAGCTGATGAATCTGCGGACGGAGCGCCCGGATGACAATTTTGCCATTTCGGTGCAGAGCAAGCAGGTGGAACTGGCCGAGATCGCGCTCGAACAACTGAGTGAAGGTGTGGACCCGCTGCTGGTGAACGACGTGAAGCGGGCGCAACTGCTGGTGGAGAAGCTGGAAAGCGCGATCGCGGATGGCACGATTACCGCGCCTTTCGACGGGCAGCTGCTCTCGGTATCGCTGACGGCAGGGCGGCCGGTGAATGCGTTTGATACGGTCGTATCGATTGCCGACATCACCGACCTAGAGGTGAAGGCGGACCTGATCAGCGATCAGATGAACGATTTGGAGGAAGGGATGGTGGTGGAGGTGTCGCTCGTGGGGCGGCCGGGCGCGATACTGAAGGGATTCGTGCGCAGGCTGCCCTACCCGTTCGGGAGCGGGGGCAGCGGCGCGGTGACCGAAGTGGACAAATCGACGCGGCTGACGATTGATGAGTCGGCGCAGGACGCGGGCTATGAGCTGGGCGACCTGGTGCAGGTGCGGGTGCAGCTGGAGCACAAGGAGTCTGTGCTGTGGCTGCCGACGCAGGCGATCCGCGTCTTTGACGGGAGGCGGTTTGTGGTGGTGCAGGACGGGGATGTGCAGCGGCGGGTGGATGTGAAGCTCGGGATTCAGACGCCGGACCGGGTCGAGGTTGAAGAGGGCCTGGAAGAAGGCCAGATTGTGGTCGGGCAATAGAGGTAGCGCGTGAAGCGCGGGTAACGGCCGGCTGCGGCCGGCGGCTGTGAAGCTCGATCCGCTATCCATGGTCCACTTGCATTTATGAAACTCTTTTTGCGAACCTTGGCGATCATCGTTGTCGCCCTAAAGCGGATCTTCGCCCAGCAGTGGCTGGCGCTGGCGCTGGTCCTGGGTTTGGTCTCCTCGATTGTGCTCGTGATGAGCATCCCCCTGTATGCGGACGCGGTCTACTACCGGCTGTTGCGCGAGGAGTTGACCGCGGTGGGCCTCAATGAGAGGTTTTCGCGGCCGCCGTTTGCCTATATGTTCCGCTATTTGGGCTCGACGTACGGTCCACAGGAGTGGGAGGATATCGCTCAACTCGACACCTATATGAGCGGGCAGGCGGCGGGCGAGTTGGGGCTGCCGCACAAGAAGACGATCCGCTATTTCAAGACGGACAATTTCCGGCTGTTCCCGACCGACCAGATCGCGTATGCGGACACGACCGACCCGCTGGAGTGGGTAAATATAGGCTTTATATCGGGCTTTGAACAGGCGATCGACATCGTCGAGGGCGCGTTCCCGGCGGTTTCGCCTTCCGATTCAGAAGAGGCGATCGAGGTGCTGGTGCACCGGGAGCTGGCGGAGGAGATCGGGCTGCAGGTGGGGGAGCAGTACATGCTGTTCCGGCGCATTCGCTCGGAGAACGGGGACAGCCATCGATACCAGACGCCGGTGCGGTTGTCGGGGGTGTGGGACGTGGCGGACCTGACCAGCGACGTATGGTTCTACAATCCGTCGACGCTGGAAACGCTGTTTGTGATCCCGGAAGAGAGCTACCACAACCGGATTGCGCCGGTCTACCCGAAGGACGTGAACCTGGGGCTGTGGTACCTGGTGATGGACGGCTCGGATGTTACGTCGAGCGATGTGAGGAATCTGCTGGCGCGGGGGCGGCGGGTGGAGCAGCGGGTAACGTCGTTGATGCCGAACAGCCAGTTGAGCGTTTCGCCGCTGGACGCGCTGCGGCGCTATCGCCGGGAAAGCGGGCTGCTCACGACGATGCTGTATGCGTTCAGCGTGCCGATCATCGGTCTGTTGCTGGCATTTATCGGGCTGGTGGTCGGTCTGGCGGTGGCGCGGCAGCGCAACGAGGTGGCGATATTACGCAGCCGGGGCGCGACGGTGGGGCAGGTGGCCGGCATTTCGGGGCTGGAGGCGCTGTCGCTGGGCGTGCTGGCGCTGCTTTGCAGTCTGCCGCTGAGTTTTGCGGTGGCGCGGCTGATTGGATCGACGCGCAGTTTTCTCAATTTCACAATCGAATCGGACCTGCGGCTGGTGCTGACGCAGTCGACGGTGCAGTTCGGGATTGGGGCGGTGTTGATCGCGTTTCTGGCGCAGACGCTGCCCTCGTTTTCGGCGGCGCGGCACACGATTGTGACCTACAAGATGGAGATGGCGCGCACCTTGCGCCCGCCGTGGTGGCAGCGGGCCTACCTGGACATTCTGTTGCTGATTCCGGCGGGATACGGCATCTATCTGCTGCGCAGGCAGGGCAGTATCAGCATGCCGGGGACGGTGACGGATGACTCGGTGTTTCAGAATCCGCTGCTGTTTCTGATACCGGCGCTGGCGATATTCGCGCTGACGCTGGTGACGCTGCGGGTGCTGCCGGTCTTCATGCAGATTGTGGCCTGGTTTGCGTCAAGGGGCGGGGGCGTGGGTGTGCTGCTGGCGAGCCGTCACCTGGCGCGCAACCGGGGGATGTATACGGCGCCGATGATTCTGCTGGTGCTGACGCTGAGCCTGTCGGCGTTCACGACATCGCTGGCGCAGACGCTGGACGGCCATCTGTTCGACCGAGCCTACTATAAGGTTGGGGCGGACGGCCGGCTGGTGGAGTTGGGGGATTCGCCGCAGTCGCGGGGCGGAGGCGGCTTCGGGGGCGGGGGCGAGGCCTCTGCTGATTCGGAAGGGGAGCTGGCGGGACCGTTGTGGACATTTGTGCCGGTGTCGGAGCATCTGAAGGTGCCGTCCATCAAGGCGGCGACGCGCATCGCGCGCTTTGAATCGCGGATACACCTGGATGGACGCTGGCGGAATGGGCAGATTTTCGGGATCGACCGGCTGGATTTTCCGAAGGCGGCCTACTGGCGGCGGGATTTTGCCGCGGCGCAGCTTGGCTCGTTGATGAATTCGCTGGCGCTGGAATCCGAAGGGGTGCTGGTGGACCGGGGTCTTATGCGTCAGTTCGGGCTGCGGGTGGGGGACTTGATCCAGGTGTCGGCGGCGCGCTACGGGCTGCGGGCAGAGATGCAGCTGAAGATCATGGGCGATTTCAACTACTTTCCGACGTGGTACCCGCAGGATGACGGGCCGCTGGTGGTGGCCAATCTCGACCATTTGTTCGAGCGAATGGGGGGGCAGTTCCCGTATGAGGTGCTGGTGCGGACCGACCCGCGCACCGATTACGAGAACATGGTTCGCGAGCTGCGACTACACGATCTGAACGTGCTCAGCTACTTTTCGGCGCGCGAGCGCATTGTGGAGGAGCAGCAGTTGCCGCAGCGCCAGGGGCTGTTCGGCGTTCTTTCGGTCGGTTTCCTGGCGGCGGCGCTGCTGACTGTGCTGGGCTTCCTTCTGTACACGCTGTTTTCGTTCCGGCGGCGCTTCATCGAGCTGGGGACGCTGCGCTCGATCGGCCTTTCTTCGGGGCAGATGACGCTGTTCCTGGCGTGGGAGCTGGCCTTTCTGATCCTGGTGGGGATCGGCGCGGGCACGCTGCTGGGCACGTCGGTGAGCAACCAGTTCATCCCCTATCTGCAGGTGGGGAATTCGGCTGCGGACCTGACGCCGCCGTTCGTGGTGGGGATTGCATGGCCGGCGATCACGCGCGTGTATGCGCTGTTCGGGATCCTGTTCGTGGCGGCGCTGGGTGTGCTGGTGACGCTGCTGATGCGGATGAAGATATTCCAGGCGATCAAGCTGGGTGAGACGGTGTAAACGGCAGTTTCTTGTTTTGCGTTTTTCGTTTCGAGTTGGGTGCGCTCCGGGGGAGTTGGGGGCGGGATAGAAGACATTGAGAGATGGAACCGTTTATTCTGTGTGAAGGGCTGGTCAAGATATACCAGATCGCCGACCTGGAAGTGGTGGCATTGCAGGGGCTCAACCTGTCGGTGCGCTCGGGCGAGCTGATGGCGATCGTGGGTGTGAGCGGCAGCGGCAAGTCGACGCTGATGAACATTCTGGGCGGGCTGGACCGGCCGACCGCGGGGCAGGTGCGGGTGGGCGATTTCAATCTGCTGAAGATGTCGGAGCGGGCGATCAACCGCTACCGGCGCGAGCAGGTCGGTTTCGTGTGGCAGCAGAGCGCGCGCAACCTGGTGCCGTACCTGAATGCAGTCGAGAATGTCGAGCTGCCGATGACGCTGGCCGGGTTCGCGGGACGGGAAAAGCGGGAACGGGCGGAGGACCTGCTGGAAAAGGTGGGGCTGCGCGAGCGAATGAAACACCAGATGCGGGAGCTGTCGGGCGGTGAACAGCAGCGGGTGGCGATCGCGGTCTCGCTGGCCAACAGGCCGGCGCTGCTGCTGGCGGACGAGCCGACCGGCGAAGTGGACACGGCGACGGCGCTGACGATCTACGCGACGCTGCGCGCGCTCAACGAGGAGTTGGGGCTGACGACGATCATCGTGAGCCACGACCCGACGATCGCGCGCCACGTGGATCGGGTGGTGGCGATCCGGGATGGGATGCTGGCGAGCGAGACGCGTCGACAGGTGCGCACGGTGGAACGGTTCGACGAGGAGGCGCTCAACCGCGGCGGCGAGGGGATCGTCGAGGAGGAGGAGGAACATTTCGAGGAGCTGGTGGTGCTGGACAGCTCCGGACGTCTGCAGATCCCGAAGGACGTGCTGCAGCAGTTTTCGATCCACGGTCGTGCGCTTATGGACATCACAGACGAGGGCATTCTGATCCGGCCGGTGGAGAGCGAGAATGCGGAAGCGCCGGAGCTTGTGGCGCAGGAGCAGGCTGAGGCGGGCCGGTTGCGCCAGACGGGCGCGATCGGCGGCTTTTTCAGCCGTTTTCGGCGGAAAGGCAGGGAGTAGGAATAAGTGGCCAGTGGCCGGTTGCCAGTGGCCGGTTGCCAGTGGCCGGTTGCCAGTGGCCGGTTGCCAGTGGCCGGTGGCCGGAAACTGCAGCAGAGGGAGGAGCGCTCCCGCGACGGAGATAGCTGTCGTGGGGACTGGATAACGGAAACGTAGATGGAAGAGAATCTTTACCCGAACACGGCGATCGAAACGGAAGATGTGTGGCGCGTCTATAAAACGGGCAGCCTCGAGGTGGCCGCGCTGAAAGGGGTCAACCTGCAGGTTGCGCAGGGGACGTTTGCGGCGCTGAAGGGCCGCTCGGGCAGCGGCAAGACGACGCTGCTGAACTGCATCGGCGGGCTGGACTCGCCGACGCAGGGCAAGATCCGCATCTTCGGCGAAGAGATTCACGCCTGGAACGAACGGCGGCTGACGCGCTGGCGGCGGGACCAGGTCGGCTTCATTTTCCAGTCTTTCGGGCTGCTGCCGAGCCTGTCGGCGTTTGAGAACGTGGAGCTGATCCTGCGCATGTCGGGCGTCAAGAGCAAGGAGCGGCAGGAGAAGGCGATGACCTGCCTGGAGCTGGTGGGGCTGACGCGCTGGATGGCGCACCGGCCGTTTGAACTGTCGGGCGGGCAGCAGCAGCGGGTGGCGATTGCGCGGGCGCTGGCGAACGACCCCAAGCTGATTTTGGCGGATGAGCCGACCGGCGAACTGGACAGCACGACGGCACGGGAGATCCTGGGCCTCTTCCAGCAGATCGTGCGCGAGCAAAAGGTCACCTTTCTGATCGTGACGCACGACAGCCTCGTGGACGACTACGTCGACTATGTGCTCTATCTGAAGGACGGACAGATCGATATCGAGGGCGCGCACAACGGCCGCGCTCTGCCTGCCGCCAGCAGTGCCGCGCCGGTGGGCGCTGCGCCGGTGACCAACGACCGGTAACCGGCATCGAGCAGACTCCAAGCCGCCGGCGCCCGCCATCCCGGTTCGAGAAGGCCCAATGAAGACGATCATATTGGAGAAACCGGGTTCGCTGCACCTGACGGAGACGGCGCCGCCGGTAGAGCCGGGGCCGGGCGAGGCGCTGGTGCGCGTGCAGCGGGTCGGCATCTGCGGGACCGATCTGCACGCGTTCCGCGGGCGGCAACCCTACTTCAGCTATCCCCGCATCCTCGGCCACGAGCTCGGCATCAAAATCGCAGCGCTCGATCCGCAGACGGAGAGCGATCTGCGCGTGGGCGACCTGTGCGCGGTCGAGCCGTATCTGAACTGCGGCGCGTGCAGCGCCTGCCGCCGCGGGCGCATCAACTGCTGCTCGGAGCTGCAGGTGCTGGGCGTGCACACCGACGGGGGGATGCGGGAGCTGATCACGGTGCCGGTCGAGAAGCTGCACCGCTCGGAGACGCTGCAGGCAGAGCACCTGGCGCTGGTGGAGACGCTGTGCATCGGCGCGCACGCGGTGGACCGGGCCGGCCTGGAGCCGGAGCAGCCGGCGCTGGTCATCGGCGCGGGGCCGATCGGGTTGACCGCGGTGGCGTTTGCGCGGCTGGCAGGCGCCGACGTGGCGGTGATGGAGATCGACGAGAACCGGATGCGCTTTGTGCAGGAGAACCTGGGGGTGGAGCATCTGATCGACGGGCGCGGGGACGCGGAGGCGCAGCTGCGGGCGGTCTTCGGGGGCGAGCTGCCGCTGACGGTCTTCGACGCGACCGGCAATGCGCGCTCGATGATGAAGGCATTGGAGCTGATCGAGCAGGGCGGGAGCGTTGTCTTCATCAGCCTGGTGCAGGATGAGATCAGCTTTCCCGACCCGGAGTTCCACCGCCGCGAGACAACGCTGATCAGCAGCCGCAACGCGACAAGCGCCGACTTTGCGCGCGTGGTGCGGACGCTGGAGACCGGCGCGATCGAACTGGCGCCCTGGCTCACGCACAACGCGCCGCCGGAGACGCTGGTCGACGAGTTCCCCGGCTGGCTGCGGCCGGAGAGCCAGGTGGTCAAGGCGATGCTGCATTTCTGACTGCGGTCTATGCGAACGCCGGACTGCAGCCCCATTTTCACTTTCCACACAGACAAACGAGCAAAGGAAGAGAACGTGTCGACAGAAGAGAGGAAGCTGCGCCATGCCGTGGTCGGCATGGGCGCAGGGATTTTCCGGTCGCATTCGATGGGGCTTGGTCTTGAGGACGTAGAGGTTGTTGGCGGCTCGGACGTGGCGCCGGATCCGGGGCAGGAGCGGGCCGAGGAGTGGGGCTGTCCCTTTTTCCCGGACCACCGGCAGATGCTGGCGGAGACGCGGCCGGAGGTGACGGTTGTGATCACGCCGCATCCGTTTCACGCGCCGATCGCGATCGATGCGCTCAACGCGGGCAGCCACGTGCTGGTGGAGAAACCGATTGCGACGCAGGTGAAGGATGCGGACGCCATGATCGCGGCGGCGCGGGCGAACGGACGCGTGCTGGCGGTCAACTACCAATACCGGCAGCTGCCGCACGTGCGGGCGATGAAGCGGCTGATCGACGGCGGGCAGCTGGGGCGGATCCAGCGGGTGACCGGCGTCTTTCCGTGGATGCGCACCGCGGCCTACTACCGGCGCGGCGGCTGGCGCGGCACGTGGACAGGGGAGGGCGGCGGCTTGCTGATGAACCACGCGCCGCACGACCTGGACCCGCTCTGCCACCTGGTGGGGATGCCGCAGAAGGTCTACGCGGCGACGTGCACGCGGCTGCACGCGATCCAGACGGAGGATACGGCGACCGCGCTGCTGGCGTGGCCGGAGGATGCGCAGGGGACGATCTATTTCAGCACGACCGAGAGCGGCCCGCGCTGGCTGGAGGTCTCGGGCACGGGCGGGAAGATCGTGATGCACGCCGACCGCATCGAATACGAGCGCTACGAGACCGATTTGCGACAGCTGATCACCGACAGCGAGGAGGCCTTTGTGCGCCCGGAGGCGGAAGCGGCCGACGCGGGCATCGAGGATGAACCGGAGATGCACGGGCATGAGGCGGTCTACCGGGACTTCCACCGCGCAATCCGGGAGGGCGGCGAGCCGCGCTGCAGCGGCGAGGAGGGCCGCATGTCGCTGGAGCTGTCGAATGCGATGATCTACAGCGGCGCGACGGGTGAGGCGGTGGAACTGCCGCTGGACCGGGCGGCGTACAGCGAGTTGCTGGAGCGGCTGCAGGCGGAGGAGTAAGGGGAGTGTATAGAGAGGCTAATGCTTGCCGGTCTATTCTGTACGCAGAAAACTCGAAATAGTTTGCGGGATACAGAAAAACCGCCGCCCATAAGGTCGGCGGCTCTGTTATTGGAAAGAGGGTCTCCACTGAGGTAGTACTGCTCTCTCTGCTACTCACCACTCTCGATTGGTCGGGAAGGGCGTCCACTCTGTATTAAACGCCAATTTTCCTCCAATTCTGACTGGTGATTTGACGCCCATTTTCGGACACGCCGCTCTATTCTTCTTGGAAGATTTCCTTCAATTCTTTCCAAAGATGCAACCCCGAAGGAAGCGTTATACTCGGAATAGATTGCGTGAAAGTGAGGTGGATTATGATTATCGATGTACATTCGAATACGTATACCATCGAATCGGCATAATTCGGGCATCTTCGGCTTACAATGATCTTACGCCAGGCAACAGTTCTTCTGCAGTTTTGCCGGTGATCTGCATATAGAGAGCATTGTGGCAGAGGCCGGCATCAACACTCCATGCGATATCTCCGCAATCCAGATAGACGGATTCAAAACATTCGCGATCCTTCCAAATTTTGAAAGCGTCGTTGTCTACGAGGTGGGAGAGATCTACCTCCCCAGAAACGCCATCTGAGTACTCCAGCCAGATTCGATAGCCTTCTCGTGCCTCAACTTTCACGGGGCGCGGAAGCGATACCGTTTTTCTTCGATTGAAGACGGCGGAAATCATTTCAGCGAATTGTTCCCAAATTGACAACAGGGATTCATGCCCTCTTGCGGGAACCGTCTCTGCTGGCGGTGTCCTTCCCTTGGTCACCATCTATTTATCCCCCTTTGGTCTGATTTTTGGGAAAGGACTTTGCCGTTGCGGCGTTTTTTTACACTATATGCAAGAATGATGAGTTGTCAATTGTGAACGAGACGTGGCGTATCCGAATATGGAGTAAGTTTCTATGGCTCGTTGACATTTGTCTGAACTACAGTTCATCTGATTCTTGTGATGGACACAGTTTACGGCTACGGCTCGCGCGGCGGTCTTCTCGCCAAGAATCAGGCGAACCGAATTTAGAGCTGAACGCAGGCATGCTGTAGATGCCGACATTTGTTGAACAGTGGTTGGAAATGTCAACGATTCCTAACTACTGCTGGAAATCTTCACTGGATTCTACTGACCGTTTGTGCGAGTGACCCTGAATCTTGAAAGAGCGGCAGGTAACACTTTTGCAGGGTGCAGGGGATATTGTATATTTCTGGTAGCAACGGTGCATCTGGAGCCAGGAATGGTCTTTGGAAAAAGGCCGTGTGAGACGATGACGCGCTACGCGCCGCCGATGCGAAGATGGGTCGATTCATACAGGCGGGAATCATTCGAAATATGCGGCGCAGGAGAATAGGAGGGCCCCGGTGGAGTCGACTGCCGGGGCTTTTTAGTCGGCGGGCGGAACCGGGCAGGACAAAGAGGAGGGACGAACGATGGAGATCGATCGCCGGAAATTCCTGGAGCAGGGATACCTGGTTTTGCGGGAGGTGATCGCACGCGAGCAGTTGGAGCAACTGCGGCGGGACTTCGAGGTGCTGGTGGGAAAGCAGCGCCGCATCTGGGCGCAGGAGCGCGGGCCGGATGACCCGCCCGGTGGCGTGTGGGAGACGCAGCCGCAGCCGCGGCTGGGCTCGTACCATCAGTTGATCGACGAGGGAACGGCGAGCACGGTCGAGGTCTGGCTGCAGGAGAGCACGCTGGGCGTGAGCCGGCAGCTGTTCAGCGCGCCTGAGACGGTGGGGATGGCGGGGATGATGCTGATGTGCAGCCCGGTGCGCGATCATGGACCGGCGCGCTGGCATCGCGATGTGCACCCGATCGATATGGCGCCGCTGTCCGGCCTGCAGAAGGACTTGGTGGAGAACGGGCCCAAGTATCTGCAGTGGAACATCCCTCTGTATGACGACGATGTGCTGTGGGTAGTGCCGGGCAGCCACCGCCGCGTCAACACCGAGACGGAGGACCGGGAACTGCTGGCCGACCCGCGCAAGCCGCTGACCGGCGGCATTCCGGTCGAGCTGAAGGCGGGCGACGGCGTCGTCTACGTCAACTATATTCTGCACTGGGGAAGCAACTACAGCCCCAAGATCCGGCGCACGATTCACGGAGGCCATACGATCTTTCCCTACTACCCGGACATGTCGTTCAGCGAGCATCTGCCGGCGGAGGCGCGGGCGCTTTTCAGGCAGTGGGACAAGCGCAGCGCGGCGCTGCAGGACTGGACCGAGGCGGCACTGCGCGCGGTGCTGAAGAGTGATGTAGCGGCGTACGATAAGGCGCTGGAGGCGCTGCAGCCGGGTGTGGGCGAGGCCGGCAAGATGGTCCTGTCGATCTATTTGTGCAAGGCGACACTGCACATGCAGGTCGTGAAGCATCATGACGCGAAGACGAACGGCGCGTCCGACCCGCTGGCCGGCATCACGGAGGACTACCGCAGCCGCGCGTTGAGACCGCACTCGATTTCGATCAACTGGGGGCCGCAGTTCGCTGATCGTTTCACGGTGGAGGAGGCGGCGGCGCTGCACAGCCGTTTTGCCACGCTGGACAGGAAGCTGCAGGCGAAGGAGGAGCATTTCGCGCCCAGCTTCCAGTCCAGCCCGATGCGTTACTTTTTCAACGAGATGCCGGCGGATTTCGGGCTGGGAGAGTTCATCGCCAGCTGGAACTGACGCTGACCTGGGCCAGGCCGCGACTGATAAGCCCGGCCCAGGCCAAATCCCAGAAACTCGATTGCGGGCCATTGGGAGCCCTGCGCTTCCAGACCGGCGCGGCGTTTCAGACACCCGGGTAGGCCAGTAGAGTCAAATGCCAGGGCCTTTTGTTCGGTGGGGACAACGGGCAGGACAAAGAGGAGGGAGGAAGGATGCAGGTGAATCGCCAGCAGTTTATGGAGCAGGGCTACCTGGTTGTGCCTGAGGTGATTCCGCCGGAGCGGTTGGAGCAGCTGCGCGCCGATTTTGAAACCCTGGTCGACAGACAGCGGCGCATCTGGGCGCAGGAGCGGGGGCCGGATGACCCGCCAAGCGGCGCCTGGGAAACACGGCCGCAGCCGCGGCTGAGTCCGTACGAACCGCTGATCGACGAGCAGACGGCGAGCACGGTCGAGGTCTGGCTGCAGGAGAATACGCTGGGCGTGAGCCGGCAGTTGTTGTGCGTGCCGGAGGCGACGTCGGTGGCGGGGATGACGCTGATGTGCAATCCGGTGCGCGATCACGGGCCGGCGCCGTGGCATCGCGACGTTCACCCGATCGACATGGCGCCGATGTCGGGCCTGCAGAATGATCTGCTGGAGAACGGGCCCAGAGTTCTGCAGTGGAACATCCCGCTGTACGACGACGATGTGCTGTGGATTGTGCCGGGCAGCCACTGGCGGCTGAACACCGAAACGGAGGACCGGGAACTGCTGGCGGACCCGCGCAAGCCGCTGACCGGCGGCATTCCGGTCGAGCTGAAGGCCGGCGACGGGGTCGTTTACGTCAACTATTTGCTCCACTGGGGAAGCAACTACAGCACCAGGATCCGCCGCACGGTCCACGGCGGCCATTCGATCTTCCCCCACTTCCCGGATCTGTCGTTCAGCGACTATCTTTCGCCGCAAGGACGAAAGCAGTTCAGGGCGTGGCAGAAGCTGGGCGTGGAACAGCAGGACTTGACCGAGGCGGCGCTGCGCGCGGTGCTTGACGGCGATGCGGACACGTACGACAGCACGCTGGAGGCGCTGCAACCGGGCGTGGGCGAGGACGGCAAGATGTTGCTGTCGATCTATCTGTGCAAGGCCGCGCTGCATATGCAGGTTGTGAAGCACAATAACGCAGCCGCGGCCGCGAACGGCTCGTCCGGCCCGCTGGCGGATATCAGCGAGGCCCTCCGCAGAAGCGCGCTCAACCCGCACGCGATTTCGATCAACTGGGGACCCCAGTTCGCCGACCGCTTCACGCTGGAGGAGACGGCCGCGCTGCTAAGGCGCTTTGCGACGCTGGACAGAAAGCTGCAGGCGGATGAAGAACATTTCTCGCCCGGCTACCAGTCCGGCCCGATGCGCTACTTCTTCAACGAGATGCCGGCCGACTTTGGGCTCAACGACTTCATCGCCAGCTGGAGCTGACTTTGGCCCTCGCCAACGCACAGCGGTTGCGTCCGGCGCGGACCAAAATCCCAAAACCGCGTCTCACACCTCGCTCTCAAGCCATTGGGAGCCTTGTGCTTCCAGCCGGGCGCGCAGGTCCTTCTCCAGGCGCCCGATCATGCCGCCGGGGCTGAATGCCGCGTTGCCGGCGTCCGCGATCAGGTTGTGGCCGGTGATGGCGACCGACTCATCTGAGGCCAGAAACAGCATGACCTCGGCCACCTGTTCGGGCAACGCAGGGCTGCCCATCGGGTAGGCAAACTGCTGCGTGCGCACCGCGGCCGGATTGTTGGCGAGCATCTCGTACTTCTTTTCGGTCAGCATGCGCGCGGGCGTGAGCGTGTTGGCACGGATACCGTCGGGACCGTAGGTGATCGCCAGATGCTGGCTGAAATTGATCATGGCCGCCTTGGCCGGACCGTAGGATGAGATGCTGGGGCTGCCGCCCAGCGCCGTGCTCGATGAGACGTTGATGATGCTGCCGCCGCCCTGCTCGATCATCAGCGGGACCACCAGCTTGCAGAAAAGAAGCGGCGCGGTTACGTGGCAGGCGAAGCCGTCGTTCCAGTCTTTGAGCGTTACCTCTTCCAACATGCCGCCCGGGTTGTCGATGATGGCGTTGTTGACCATGATGTCGACCCGTCCATAACGCTCAACGGTGAATTCGACCAGGGCGGTGATGTCCTCCTCGATCATGACATCGCAGCGTTTGTAGGCGATCTCGCCGCTGAGGCCCTCTGCCTCGGCGAGCACCTTCTGTGCGTTCTCCGGCGTTCTGCCGCGGTCGCAGATAACGACCGATGCGCCCTCACGCGCGAAGGCCAGCGCGCCGGCCTTGCCCAGCCCCAGGGTTGCGCCGGTGATGATTGCAACTTTGCCTTCCAATCTCGTACCCATTACTTTCTCCTTGTATTCGGTTGCGGTAGCACAAGCGCGGGCCGTTGCGCGCGGCGTGCCTGTTGCGATATGGCGTACATGGGGTCAATCACTGAATGAGAAGGAGTAGAGCGTTGCGTCGCGCAGCTCAAAGATGAGCCGGATTTCGCGGCCCTCCAGCGCCGGCAGGTCGCTCCCGTCGCGCCATTGCAGCGGTTGATCGGTGACATCGGCCTGGACAGGAACTGAATCGGCGAGGCTCCTGCCGTCGACCTCCGCGACCGCCGCTCTGATCATGCCGCCGTCGGCGTCGGCGCTGACGTGGAGCCGGCGCCCGCTGCACCGTACAGGCTGCGTTACGAGCGTAGCGGTCTGTGTCCTGTTGGCCGGCGTCAACCCGGCAAACCCATCCGGCCGCAGCGTCGCCAGCCCAAGATAGGCGGCGCGCCAGTCGGTGTGGGGGCCGTCGCTGCCGCCGTAGTAGAGCTGCAGCCGTCCGTCCTTGAGGAACGGATAGGCCCCCGCGTAGACACAGCCCCAGTCGAAGCTGCCCTCCGCGCCGCGCTCGATCAGCGGCGTCCCCGGTGCGACGCGCTGCCATTGCACGGTGTCCCGGCTCCAGGCCAACTCGCAGTCGACGAGATCGGTCGCGGTATCGAACATCATCAGGAGGCCGAGATAGAGCTGGGCATAGGGGAATGCGATCAGGGCGTAGGTCTGACGGTCCGGCTCATTCGGCAGTGCCTGCAGGACCTCGACCGCGCGCGTCCAGCTGTTGAAGTCCACGCTTTCGGTGCGGCCGACGGTGCGCTGGCGTCCGTCCCACAGGCGGGTAATGCCGACATATCTTCCGTTGCCTTCATCCCAGAACAGATTGTTGTGCGTATCCCAGCGGGCGTCGATCTCCGGGCAGGGCTGCAGGGGGGACCAGTGCAGGCCGTCGGGCGAACGCGCGACGCCGCCCTCCATAAACGCCTTGAACCTGCCGGCCGGATCGGGATCATGTGGGTCGAGCGTGACCCCGACGCCATGAACGTCGCGCATCACCAGGTTATTGCGGGTGGAACCGTTGAACTCGATCAGGCCGAGCTCCGGCCTGTCCCAGTGGATGCCGTCGCTAGAGACGGCGTAGCAGACGCCCATCTCACGGTGCTTTCTGATGTGTTCTGCGGCGTGGGCTTCGGCCAGCGCAGCGCGGTAGGCGCCGGGCTGGCGTTGCGCCGGCGGGGTGTCGCTGGTGGCCACGTCGATGATGAACGGGTTGTACCAGCATTTATAGAGGCTGTCGGCCGGGTCGAAGATGACGTTGGCGTAGAGATTGTCGTGGCGGACCTCCCAGGGCAGATCTTCGCCGAAGAGCGGGTTTTGGCCCGCCTTGCACGCGCGGCCGGGCCTGACAATGAGGTTCTCGGCCTCCGCCCAGAGCGAGGTGTCCAGCAGCAGGTATCTGTTTTCGATCATGTGCCGGTGCGTCCTGTGAGCGCGATGCCGCGCACCATATATTTCTGGCCGATAAAGAAGATCGCGATCATGGGCAGCGATGTGAAGACGGTGGCGGCCATCAGCAGTCCGGGCACGGGGTCGCCCTGCGCGATCTGCCATCTCAGAAAGGCCAGTCCGATAGCGACGGTGTAGGTACTGTCCTGGCTGAGGTAGATGACCTGTTTGACGAAGTCGGTCCACACGTTGATGAAAGAAAAGATGGCGATGGTGGCCAGCACCGGCTTGGTCAGCGGCAGCAGGATGCGCCAGAAGATACCCAGTTCGTTGCAGCCGTCGATTTTGGCGGCGTCGTCCAGTTCCGACGGCAGGGTCATGAAAAACTGGCGCATCAGAAAGACGTAGACCGGGTTGGCGAAGTAGCTGGGCACGATGAGGGGCAGCCAGGTGCCGACCCAGCCGATATCTCTATAGAGCAGGAAGCGGGGAATGATGACGACCCAGAAGGGGAGCATCATAGTGCTGAGGAGGACCATGAAAAGGAAGTTGCGGCCCCAGAACTTGAGGCGGGAGAAGCCGAAGCCGACGATGGAGGCGCTGATCAGTTCGCCGACGACGGAGAGTGAGACGATGATGGTGGTGTTGATGAAGTAGCGGCCA
>JAJDTL010000015.1 GCA_022827195.1 Caldilineaceae bacterium | reverse complement strand
GTTGAAGTCCGCATAAGGCACCTGAATGTACTCGGCTTGCCCGCCGACCCATGGTCCCATTGCCACGTATCCATACGCGCCGCCGGCAAATCCAGGGTTGACCGTGAGGCAGAAACCCGTAAAACCCCGCTGGCAGTTCTTGCAGAAGCCGCAGCCGACGTTGAATGGCATCACGACCCTGTCGCCTACGGACAATGTTTTCACAGCGGACCCGACATCTTCGATTACACCCATGTTCTCGTGTCCGAAGACTATGCCCGGTTCGGCCGCAGTCCGGCCCTCATACATGTGCAGGTCGGAGCCGCAGATGCAACTCGAAGTAATCTTGACGATTACGTCATTCGGATGCTTTATCTCGGGATCGGGAACTTCCTCTACGGCTACGCTGAAAGGACCCTGGTATACGACGGCTCTCATAGTGACCTCCCCTTTGCCCTCTTGGAATGCTGAACCTAAGCGGTCAATCTCTTCAATCGCCGGGTCGAGTGTATCAGGCTAGGGCAGTCTTGTCAAGACCCGATCCCAGCTAAGGAGTAGGGTTTAGAGGCCTGGTGAATGCGTGAAAGCGTGTTCCCCCGAATCTGGGATTATGGTTCTTGCAAAGCTAGACCAACCCAATAAGAGGGGGCGAAACTGAGGAGGCTTCTGTTGGTCAAAGGGAAGCGCAACAAGCGAAGCGTCCGCTTCATCCACGCGGACGCTTACGCGACGTTTCACTTGGCTGATTTCATCTACGAACTGATGCGGGGTTCAATCGCCCTGGACTTCGATTGCAGGGAAGCCAAGCCGGGGAGCGACGGCCTGCAGGATCATGGCACTAAGTTTCGCATCACCCCTACCATGATATGCAGGCCGTACCTCAAGAAAGAACGACTTTAGTGGTGTCAAGTATGTAATTCCCCTCGTAAGAGACCGTCCTACAACCAGCCTTCATCAAGACCAGGGCACGCCGCCCTGCCTGCGCAATATACAACGCAGTCAGTCGCGGCGTCCCTGTTCGCCTTCACTAGTAACCAGGCGGTGGATCAACCGGCCCGTCAAACTCCATCGACGTGAAGACCCCGCCCTGCGGGTCCCCGATCACCGCGAATCGACCGACCGTGCCCGTATGGGTCGGCGGAACATGAATGACGCCGCCCAACTCCTTCGCCTTGGCCGCCGTCGCCTCGATATCCGCCGACATGAAGTAGGGTGCCCAATTGGCCGGAACCTCCCCCCAGGAATCGTCCATCTTCAGCATCCCGGCCTGCATCCGCTCGCCCAACTTGAAGAGGTGATAACCGTTCGGGTCGCTGTCATGGCCCCAGCCGAAAACCTCTCCGTAGAATCTTCGCGCCGTGTCGACGTCCTTCGTCTGAAGCTCATTCCAGACAAGTGCATTGGGCATGTTGACCAGCTGCGCGCCGATGTGCTGCCTCGGCTGCCACAGACCAACCATCGCGCCCGTCGGGTCCTGGAGCACGATCATGCGCCCTGACTCCATGACATCCATTGCCGGCATCGCAACCGTTCCGCCGGCCGCAACCGCTTTTTCCGCCACCGCATCGACGTCGTCGTGCTTGATGTAGGATGACCAGATTGGCGGAATCCCCTGCTCCGCCATCTCCTGCGGCAGATTGCTCAGGCCGGCCACGTTATACCCTTCAATCTGGCACAACGAGTAGTGGAAGCCCATCCCCGTCGGGATATCAGAATACTCCCAACCGAACAGACCGCTGTAAAACTCCTTGGCCGCGGCCGGGTCGGTGGTCGCGAGGTCCACCCAACAGAACATATTGTCCGGATAACTGCGTACTACCTGCATGAAACTCTCCCTTCTTTGACAGAAATTGGTAAGTAGTTTGCCTGCATGATGCAGACCCTTTCTAGATTAGCACCGATAGATCATGCGTGCTAATTCAGCAACGGTCGCGATCACACAATATGACGCTGTTCAAAGAAGGCAGGTTCCATGCCGCGCCGTAACATACGCGAAAAAGCCGACCGGAAAGCCGGTCGGCTCTGTACATGGCTTCATGTGGAAATCAGGCCTCTTCCAGGTAGTAGCGGTAGAGCAGGCCGGCGATAATGCCGCCTACAATCGTCGCAACGATATAGACCCAGATGTCATTGTAAATGCCGGCCGCCACCGCCGGGCCAACCGTGCGGGCCGGATTCAGGCTGGCCCCAGTCAGCGGACCGAAAAACATGATCGACACACCGAGCGTCAGACCGATGCCGAGCGGGGCCAGGCTGCCGCCCTTGCCGCTGATCCCCGCGTTCAACACCGCGTTGACGAGGAAGAAGGCCGCGATCATTTCGAGGACAAACGCGCCGGCCAGCGTCGTCTGGCTGTAGTTGATCACAGTCGCCCCAAGCCCCACGTCAACGCCGCCGGAGATCGCAAAACGCAGCACAAACGCCGCTACAATCCCGCCTAGCAGTTGGGCGACGATATATGGCCCAACCTTGGCGGCCTCAAACTTCCCGGCTGCCCACGTACCAATCGTAACCGCTGGGTTGATATGGATTCCACTGATGTGCCCATATGCGGAGGCCATAATCATGATCGTCAGACCGTGCGCCAGGGCAACCGTGATCAGACTGCCGCCGCTGCCCATCCCCGCGATCGTTCCTGCGCCGGCGCCCATGAAGATTAGCGCGAAAGTTCCGATGAATTCAGCCGTTAGCGCCCTCCCCATTCCATTCATCAGCTCCCTCCTCCATTGCTTGAGTGTCCGTTCCCTCGGCGTTGCTCAGATGCAGCTGAAAGATTTCGCCGTAACCCTTTCCGGGGTGCCGATAGTTCCTTGTTACCAAAGCGTGATGACCCGTTCCTCGCCGTCTTTGATGGCCTGGCGGTTGCGCCTCAGCGAAATGGTTACGGCCAGATAGGCAATCACGCCAAAGATGACATACGGCCAGGGTGTCTGACCGGTGAAGGCAAAGACGATCGCGCCTGCCAACGCGCTGACGCTGACGCTGTACGTGCCGATCGAGGCCATGCGGCTCCACCAGATCAGCAGCAGCCCGACCAGACAGACGACCGCGCCGATCAGCGGCGAGATGGCAACGATCGTCGCCGCGGTCGTGATGCCGCCGGCGCCGCCTTTGAAGCCCAGAAAGAGCGACCAGTTGTGGCCTACGACCGCACCGGCGCCGGCCAGCGATGCGGCCGCGGCAACTGTAATCTCGCCTGCGACGGGGAGGAATGCGGTCGCGCCGTAGCGGATCAGCAGGACAGCTGCCACGCCTTTCAGCGCATCTCCCAACACCGTTGGGATCGCTGCCTTCAGGCCGGCCGCGCGCCATGCGTTCGTCGCGCCGGTGCGCCCGCTGCCGACCTGCCGGATGTCGACGCCGTAGACAGCGGTGGCAAGTACGCCAACCGGCACCGATCCGAGCAGATAGCCGAGCAGCGCGCCGGCGATGATCAGGATCCAGTCCATTGAAGTCTAGCAGTCGGTGTCAGCGCTGCGGCCAGCGCGGCCTGATGCGGAAACCTTTTCGAGACCACCTTCGAATCGTTGGGGCAAGGAGTCCCGTGCAGGCGTCGGGCGAACGCTAAAAGAATTCTGACTCTTTTGGCTGAGCAGAATCCGGCAAAAGCAATGGCTCTGTAGCGTCAGTGGTGAGGTCCAGCGGCTCTTCGGCGTTTTCTCCGCGCATGTGGAGTTCGCCTTCGAGCGTTGCGCCTTCGTCGAGCAGAAAGCTGTTGACGTAGAGGGCGCCGCGCACGTAGCAGCCGGCCAGCAGCTCGACGCGGTCGGCGCGGATGACGCCGTCGAAGTAGCCGCGAATGCTGACGTTGCGGGCGCGGATTTCGCAGTTGACGCGGGCGGCTTCCGTCAGGATCACGTTTGCCAGCGTCTCCAACAGGCCGCTTTCGACAACGCCGTCAACGCGAATGCTGCTGTCGCTGCGCAGTGCGCCGGTGTATGTGGCTCTGGGGCCGATGATGACTTCGATGGCGTCCGGTTGTGGACGTTCGTTGCGTCGGAACAATGGTTCTTCCTGGTTGAGAAAACGCTACTTCCCTCTGCCTGCAAAGGGAAAGCGAGGCGACGCCAGTTTCAACGTTTCGACCGGCGAAATGCAGGGGTATGGTCTCTATCACACTGCGCGCAGTCTAGCACATTTGAAGCAACTCAGCAACATCGATTTCCTGAATCTGATTGGGGTCCTTGCTGAAATGACATTGCGTCTCCGGACGGTCTCAGTCCTGAATTTCAGCAGAAATGCCGGGAACCTGCTCGAACTTTTCGCAGTTTGTCTGAGTGACAAAAAGCGTCAGGTCAATACCACTGGGAGGAGCGAGAAGAATGAAGCGCAATCTTGTCCTTGCATTCTGGATTTTCGGTATTCTGTTCCCCATGGGCTGGTTCATACGCGTCTCTCCGCTGGGCTACAGGCTGTTCAACGACCTGTTCAGCCCGCAGTGGATGCACATCTTCATGCATAGCCTGCTCTTCGGCGTGCTGGGCGCGCTGCTGATGTTCAACTTTTACGGCAGGATGTCGGTACGGAACGCAGCGGCCGTCGTGCTGGCCCTCGTCCTGGCTGTGGCCGTGGCGCAGGAGGGCATCCAGCTGATCAGCCAACGGCTGCCGGTTCACGCGGACAATTTCTTCGATATCGGTGTCGACATGTCCGGCGGCGTCGTAGGTGCTGCGCTCGCCCTGGGGGTGAGGAAACTGTTCGACCGGCGGGGCCGGCAACTGTTGACGACGACAGAGTGAGAGCTGGCGTTGGGGGTGCCAGAGGCAACTCCGTGTAGAATGCAAGGAAAAGTAGGGTAGTAGTGAAAGAAAAGGATTCTTCTCCCTCGTTGCCGCTTGCGTATTCCAATGGAGCCTTCCCATGACACCGCGATTGCGTTCTCTGCTCTTCACCCCAGCCGACTCGCCCCGCAAGATGGCCAAGGGGGCGACCCTTCCCGCGGACGCGATCATCGCCGACCTGGAGGACGCGGTCGCGCCCAGTCGCAAGCAGGAGGCGCGCGCCCTGCTGGTCGAGTCCTTTCAGGGACTGCCGGAGGGCCCGGCCCTGCGTTGCATCCGCATCAATCCGGTCGACAGCCCGTTCTGGCCGGATGATCTGCTCGCAACGTTTGCCGCAGAACCCTCTTGCTACGTGGTCCCGAAGGTAGAGTCGGCAGCGGAGCTGCATCTCGTCGACCGGCAGTTGACTGGGCTGGAGCAAAAGGCCGGACTGCCCGTCGGGACGGTGCGTCTGCTGGCGATTGTGGAAACGGCCGCGGGGGTGATGAACCTGCGCGAGATCGCCGGCGCCGGGAGCAGGCTGGCGGCGATGGCGCTGGGCGCGGAAGACTTCGCCGCCGATACCGGCGCCCTTCGCACGCGCGAGGGATGGGAAGTCTTCTATGCCCGCAGCGCGCTGGTGACCGCGGCCGCGGCCTTCGGCCTGCAGGCGATCGACACCGTCTACACCGACCTGGCCGACGATGCCGGGCTGGCCGCCGAGTGTGCTGCCATGCGCAAGATGGGCTTTCGCGGCAAGCTGGCGATTCACCCGCGCCAAGTGGAGATGATCAACGCGGCGTTTACGCCGGGGCGGGCGGAGGTTGAGGCGGCGCGGCGGCTGATCGCGGTCTTCGAGGCGCACGAGCGCGCCGGTCGCGGCGTCTGCGTGCTCGACGGCAAGATGGTGGACTTGCCGATCTACCGCGCCGCGCAGGACCTGCTGGCGAGGGCGGCGGAAGGGCCGGACGTGGAGGGCGCCGCGCAGGCGTGAGAACCGTCCTCTCGACGCGCGGCGCGAGTTCTTCTACTCCCGAACAGGCCGCAGGCCCAAGTAGACGACCTTTCCGCCCAAGGTCTGTAGGATGGTGCGAGCCGGTTTCCAGGGCAAAAGCTGGTTCAACTCTGAAGGGCTGAGCGGCGTGTTGTTGTTGGCCAGAAAGACGCGGAAGCAGGCCGCGGTCAGGGAGAGGTGCTCGTTGATGTAGTCGGGATCCTTGGTGCAGCGACTGCGAAGGCATTCCCACAGCGCGTCGGTGCGTTGGACCTCTCCGGTTTCCGGGTCGATCCAGTCCACGTCTTCGGTATCTCGGTGATCCTTGAATCTGTCCCGGCATTCGGTACATAACTGGTCGCGCAGGTAGAGACGAAAATTTCGCCCGCTCTGCTCCCACCACTGGTAATCGATGTGGAACTTCGTGTCCACGTCTGGCCGGAACCAGGCGATTTTCCTTCTTGGCGCTGCAACTGTCATCGTATGTCCATCCCTCCTCAGGTGCCCGCGTTCTCCACGAACTGCCGGCCTCCTGCGCTCATCTCACATTGAAGAAGCCGTCCCCTGCGTCCTGGAAGCGGGGATTGCTCAGCAAAGTATAGAATATCGGCCCCGGCGGACAGCGCCACAGCATATTGACCGCGCTGTAGATCGTCTTGACATGGGCGGTGCCCTGGGGATTCAGTTTCGTAATCTCCGGTACGACCATTTCCACGATCTGCTCAAGGGTCGCGTCGTTGCGTTCGAAACCGGCGTTGAACGCCTCCAGCCCTTCCCGGTCCTCGGAAGAGACGATTAGGTGCTCGTCGTACTCGCAGGCGATCTGCACTTTGTTCATTTCGAGATCGAAACGCCGCGAACCGGTATCGACCCTGGCAATGCGGCTCCATTCCCGCCTCATGCGGCGTGGGCGGTAGTCGATCACCAGCTCTTCGGGATTTTCAGCACGCTCGAGCGTAATCTGCGCGCTCACCGGCAGGTTGTGCGCCACCATCCATTCCTTTAGGCCGCAGACGTAGCGACCTTTGCGCACAACCCAGGTGGTGTAGCGGTTGCCCCAACGCCCGTCAACGATCGTCACCATCGAACGTTCCTGCGCGCTGTGCGGAAACAGGTCACGCGTACGGCTGCTGAGGGGCAGCGTGCCGTAGAGCCAGTGCGGAAAGATCAGGGTGAAGCTGACGCTGGGGACGACAGACGAAACGTGTGAGGCGGCGCTGCTCTCCCCCCATTCGTCATCGAGCTCCCACTCCGTTTGCAGAAGCTCTACGCTCAAGATGGCCCGGTTGTAGCGGCCAATGTTTGGAGACAGCAGCGGCGGCGTGTTGAGCGCCTCGGGCGGTTCGAGTCGCGCCAGGTACCACAGTGGAACGCCGCCGCGGCCGACCTGGTCAAAGCGCTCGTCGTCGCTCAAAGCGTGGTTGACACTGATGATCTGCATGGGCTGCGAAACGTCGTCGGCCTGCAGATCGAGTTCGGGCAGCAGCTCCTCCGTAGAAAGGGGCCGGTTCTGCATTTCGAGCAACGCTTCGGCAATGTTCAGATGACCTACGTGGACCTCGGCCAGCATGTCGGCCAGCAGCCAGAAGTCGTCCATCTTGACGAACACGTCGTTGCCTTCGCCCTCCTCGAGCGCGTAAAGCAGACTTTCTTCAATCTCATCCTGATAGAGCGAATGGATCTCTTCCGCGGAAAGAAGGGCCTCTTCGTCGCCCGCGGTCTGGCCGTTTGCGGCGTTCAGCCGGTGGCCGGTCTGCAGGTTGGCGGCGAACTCCCGTTCCTCGCCCGAGTCGGCGAAGCCAACGCGAATGACGTCGAACGGACCGTGCTCCGGATTCTGGCCGGCGCGGGTCTCCAGCACTTCGCCTACCAGGAAATCCATGGCCGGAAAGATGAGCGTCTCCCCCACGGAATAGTCCTTTCCCGGCTGATAGACAGTACCCTTTTTGAGTTCGGACTCCATCCGGGCCGTCTCGCGGCGCTGGTATTCCTGGATCAGGTGCAAAGCCAGCTGGCTGGTGGTCATCGCCGACTCTGCATCCAGGATCAGGCCGTGGATGAAGTCCAGGTCTTCATTGGAAACGTTGAACTGGTCACGCCAGAACGAGGCGGTTTGGGTCCTTCGCAACAGCACGTATTCCTCCTCCCAAAAAGGCAGACGAAGCGTCTGCATCAAACTGCAACGGCTGCCGGCGCCGCCTGTGGGGAGCGGCACCGATAAACCAAATGTCCGCAGCCAAAAATAGAGTATAGCTGTTTGTGTGGAAAAGCTCAAGAACGGGTGAATCTGAAACGGGAGTTAGCGATCAATGGCCGGGGAAATCGATGATAGTTCGGAAAGGGTCGGAATGGTTGCAGGCACCTTCGATAGCTTCTAAGGCCTTGTGCACGGCAGGGGCGGCGCGGTAAGCAGGGAATTGAGGCCTGTATCGACCGAGCGCTGCAGAGGAGATGTGTGTACGCGCTAGCGTGTCGCGGCCACGCGTATCTGAGCCAGGGTCAACTCCGCTTCCCACACATCTAGCTCTACCGTCGGCTTGAGCGTGCTTGGATCATAGACGATCAGCCGCAATTCGTAGTCGCCCGCGGCTAAATCTGGTGGGACAGTAATGTTGGAAATCGTGTCGACCGGTTCTTCGGGGGTCCATCCGCCAGTTGTCGTATCCTCCTTGCTGAGCAGGGTGACGTCCTTCTGGTAGACGATTGCTCCCTCAGCACTATGCAAGCGCATGGAGATAGCGTAATTGATCTCCAATCCGGGGGCGGTTTTCCATTGCAGGAGTAGCCACAGGGAGTCATCGCCTTTCAGGTTGATGGCCTGCTGAGAGGACAGCTGCATTTTGCCCTGACCCAAGGCGAGTCCGTTCAGCGATATGCCGCCGTCGTAGTGGACTGACATTGGTTCCACATACTCGTGCAGTGACCAGGGACGGTCCAGAACGATATCGGTGAAGAAATGGATTTGAAAGCTGTCGAACTCTTTGCTCTCCGCGGGCATTCCATATTTTTCAAGGAGGGCAACAAGGTTTTCGTCACCATCACCGGACCAGCTCAGGTCGTCGTCCCAATCCACCACGCCTACAGTGGACAGGTTCTCTATGGCCGACAGCGCGGATGCGACATTACGCGCCATTTCGGTGGTGCCGATATGAAAGACGAAGGCCGGTGTCTCGCCCTGGTAGAGGTATTCAAAGCCATGATTCCTGATGAATCGATAAGGGAGCAGGTAGACCAGGCCCGCGGCATGGGGTTGTGCGTTGAGGATGTCGGCGGCACTGGCCCACTCGCCATAGTAATCTTTGTGGAATTTGGGCGTGGTTGCCCAATTCTGAAAGTAGGTTCGATGGGTGGCGACGCCCTGGACCAGAATCCAGATTGTGACCGCTGCGGCCAGAGCCAACGCAAGCCAGAATCCAAACTCCCGAAAGAATCGACCTGCGTGTGAAGGCAGTGCGAGACAGCCTCGTCTCAGAATGTGGTACGCCTCCCACATGCCGACACCAGTGAGTAGATAAATGGCGGGGGTCGCGCCGAACATGCGCAGGGTGTTTGGAGGAGGGGTGAAATCCCTGGCCAGTACTGCCGGTAGGAGCATGATGCCCAGCCAGAGAAGCAGCAGCCGGTAGGCCGGCCTGCGCCAGTGGCGCGCCGCCATGCAAAGGCCAAACCAGAAGAACAGCGCTACCCCTGGGTCCAGCATTGGTCTGTCAGCGAAGTTGTACTGCCAGTTCGTGTCGCCGCGAAAGCCGAAGACCAGGAGATGCACCTTTACGTTCTCCAAAAAAGCCCGCAGCGGTTCTCCATTGCTGTAGGCTGAATGGAAGATCCAATGCACACCGCTTCGAGGAGAAAAGTCTTCAGGGTTCAGGGCAAAATGAATGAGAATTGGCGCAGCCACCACTGCGGTTACGCCCACGAAGATTCCGATCCAGTTTGCGTTTCCAATCAGTCCGCCAGTCCACAAGGGAAGGTCGAGGTGAGAAAGGCGATGGCGGTCGGATTCTCCCCTGCTTCTCTTCCTGACTGATTCGCGCTTGCCCATGCGAGGCAGTAAGCTCAGACCAAATAACAGGAATAGGAATGGAGTAAAGCGGGCAGCGATATAGGTGTACGGCAGGAGTCCGGCGCAGACCCCCGCAAGCGCAATTCGCCACCAACATGACAACTGTTTCGACTCTTTGTTCTCGCCGGCGAAGGTTGGTCCGGCCGGCGCGTCGGTTGAGGTGCCGGTTTGTACAGGCCTTGGCCAGCCCCACCACAGCAGCGCCAGACTTGAGGACAACAAAAGTGGCAGGAAGTTGGGCCTAAGAGCCACGCGGCCGATGATCATCTGACCGATGGCAACGGACATCAGCCCGGCGGCAACGCCTCCCACCATCAGTCCCCGCCATGGGGTGGGTCGGCCGAATTTATCTCGTCCGAAGAGCAACTGTCCCAGCCAGAAGACGAGAAAGACGGTGCCTGCGCTTGCCAGGGCGGTGGGCAGGCGCATGGCCAGCAGTGTGCGTCCCAGGAAAGTGGTTGCAACCGCAATCGTGTATGCAGTCAAGCCTTCGAGCTTTCGCTTTTCGTGAGAAAAGAACACGGCGTGCTCACCCCGCAGTACCTTAAGGGCATCCACTCCGTGTATGCCCTCATCGAAGTATAGTCCCGGCGGGAGTTCGCCCAATCGCTGGAAGCGCAACAACACTACGGCAAGGAACAGGGCAAGCAGGATTGCCCACAAGACAATCAGGTGCGAAGGGAATCTCTTTCTGGAGGGGTTAGCGTCGCTGGTTGACGGCGATGTAGACGATGACATGTCGACCGTGTTCACTCTTGCCCATGACTCTATAGGGGCCTGCCGCAAGTCATGTGACAGCGCGACGGGCACAAATTATGCGGGAATCCCTGGCAGGCGTCAAGCTCGCGGGACTCCGTCCTTGCATCCGGGAGCTATGCTATGCGGCCTGATGCCTGTGCCCCCGCTACGCCGCTGGGCCGTCCAACATTCTCTGACCGATTGCGTGTCGTTCGCGCTCGTCGGACGTTTTGAGGCAAAAGAGGCGCGGCATGCTTTCGGAAGCCTGTTCCGGAAACGAAATGGAGGCTTTCAACCCGTTCGCTCACTGCAATCGCAGCTGAACGAGGAGCCTTTCCGGCTCCCAGACACCGACTTCGACCGTTGGTACCAATGTTTCGGCATTATAGACCACCAGCCGCAACTGGTAGTCGCCGGGCGGGAGTTCCGCCGGCAGGTCTAGGTGGAAGAGCGAGTCTACCGTCTCTTGTGACGGCCAGTGGCTGGTGGGCGTATGGTTCGCTGGGTTCCAGAGGACAATATCTTCCTGGAAGACGGCAGTTCCTTCATCGCTGTATAGGCGAATAGATACCGCATAGTCGTCTTCCAGGTCGGGCGCTGTCTGCCACTGAAGAGCCCCCCAAACTGTGCTGCCCGGGTCCAATCCTGTCATGCCGGCAGCGGAGAGTTGCCGTACGCCCTGGCCCAGAGCGAAGCCGTGCAGGCTGATGGGGCCGTCGTAACGAACTGAAAGCGGCTCCAGGTAGTCGTAGAATGTCCACGGGTGGTCGCGGATGATATCGGTGTAGCTGTGGACTCGAAAGTCGGCGTACTGATCGGTTCCCGAATAACGTCCGTACTTTTTCAAGAGGAAGTCAATCGGAAGGGTGTCATCCTCAATCAGAGGATTGGGGCTGTTCCATTCCAGGACCTTCACTGTGGACACCTCCTTGACCGCTGTCAGCACGGATTCAATCCGCTGCGCCAGGTCTGGCGCCCCCATCGTCACAATGTACGCCTGAAAGAGGTACCTGAAGTTATGTTCATTGACAAAACTCTCGTCACTCCACGGAAAGCCCGGTACCAGATAGACTGTGTCCATCTCAAGTGGCTGCGCTTTCAACACTTCACCCGCCTCACCCAGCATGTTATCGGGAACTATGCGGATCTCCGCAGCGTTTGCCCACGCCTGGTAAATGGTACGGTAGGTAACGATTCCCTGGAACAGAATCAAGCAAAGGGCGACAGCCCCGGCAAAGACAGGTACGATGAACTCGTGGTCCGGAGGAATCCGCTTCCATAGCTGCGGCAGGCGGCAGCTCGACGCATGCAGCAAGCGAATCACTTCCCAGATGCCCACACCAACGAGCAGGTAGACGGCCGGCGTCGCCCCGATCATGCGAAGAAAGTGGGGCGAGTAGTCGGCAAGTATTGCTGGGAGAAGCAGAACAGCCGTCCAGAGAAGCAGGAGTCTGTAGGCCGGCAGCCGCTTCCAGTTCCAGGCTGCCACGCCCGCGCCAAACCAGAAAAAAGAGGCCTCCAAGAGGTTGAGCATTGGCCGTGAGGGAAAGTTGTATCGCCAATTGGCGTCACCGTGAAAGCCAAATGCCAACAGGTGCTCCCATGTGTTGAGAAGCAGGGTTTTCGGAGAGTCGCCCGCGCTGCGTTCGGAGCCAAAAACCCAGACCTGGTCGCTTCGATACAGGAAGTCGTCCGGATGCAGGACAAAATAGGCAAGAATAGGCGCGGCCACAAGCCCAGCTATGCCAAGAAATATACCAATCAACGGCACGCGTCGACTTAGTGGTTCATCCAACAGGTGAGCAAACGAAAAGGAAGACCGAGTATGAGAAGAGCCTGCTCCTGTTCTGGCACGGTCAGGTCTCCCTTTCACCATATTGGGGAGAAAGCTCAGCCCGAACGCAACAAACAGCAGGGGTGTGGCGCGGGCCGCCAAATAGGTGTAGGGTAGCAACCCTGTACACAGGCCCGCGAGCGCGAAGATCCACCAACGCTTCAGCCGCCATCCCCACCAAAGCAGAGCAAAGGCCAGGGCAAGGAGCAGAGGAAGGTAGTTTCCTCTGTATGCTGTTCGTCCGAGGATGGTTTGGCTCAGTGAGACGGCGAGCAGGCCGGCTGCAACGCCGCCAATCAGAAGCCCTCGCCAGGGAGTTGGGCGTCCGTCTCTATCTCTGCCAAAGAGTAGGCCTCCCAACCAGAAGACGGCGAAGACCGTGCCCGCGCTGGCAAGAGCCGTCGGCAAGCGCAGAGCCAGCTCCGTGCGCCCCAACAGTGAAATGGCAAAGGCGACTCCATAGACAACCATTCCTTCGCGTCCATTGTGCCTCGGGAAGAACACAGCGTGTTTTCCCTGCAGCACGTGGAGCGCATCCAGTCCATGCGCACCTTCATCGGGATGTAGGTCGGGCGGGAGGATGGACAGCTGTCGAAAGCGCAACAGCGCGACAGCCAGCGTCAGGAGGACAACGCCGGCGACAACTGCCGTGATGACAACTCTGACGTTTGACACCCCGGTATCGTCTGTCATTCCCTTCATATGCGGCGCCAGAGGCGGCCTCTCAGACATCCACCGGGCTCCGAGAATTCTTGTCAAGCCCGTCGCGCGGGCCGCCGATGCGACATAGGCCGCGTCTGGTTCGCCTGCCGTGACGGCAGCAGGTCCAGCTGACGAGGATGTTCACTCTTGCTGTCCGTTTTCCTGCAAAAGCAAACGTGCGAGGAGCAGTTCCGGCTCCCAGACGTCTATTTCGACAGTGGGTACCAGCGTGTCGGTATCGTAGACAATGAGTTTGAGCTCATAATCGCCGGGCGGGAGATCCGGCGGCAGGTCAAGGTGGAACAGCGTGTCGACCGGCTCATCCGCAAGCCATTCGTGAGTGCGGGCAAATGTCGAATTGCCCAGGACATGGTCGGCCTGGTAGGAAGCTTGGCCGCCGGCGCTCTGCAGACGCAGGGATATGGCGAAATCGGTCTCCAGGCCGGATTCGGTTTGCCATTGCAGGGCTACCCAAAAGGAGCCGCCGCCTTCAACGCTGAATGGCTGTTGCGATGCAAACTGCTGCTCCCCCTGCCCCAATGCGAGTCCCAGAAGATTGATGCCGCCGTCGTAGCGGACAGCCCGCGGTTCCAGCTGTCCGTAAAAGGTCCAGGGGCGGTCCAGGGCGATGTCGGTATATGTGTGGACCTGAAAGTTGGGGAACGCTTCACTGTTCTGATATCGTCCAAACTTATCGAGAAGCGTGACAAGATTGCTGTCCCCCTGGCTGGACCATTGGAGGCCGTCGTTCCAATCCAGGACTTTCACCGTGGAAAGGCCTTCGATGGTCGCGAGCGTAGACTGGACCTCTTGCGGCAGGTCGGGTCGGATGGCGCGAACGACGTAGGCGGGCGCAGTGCCGTGGTACAGGTATTCGAAGCCGTAGTGCTCATCGAAGCGGTAGGGGAGAAGGTAGGCGACTCCCGGGGCGGTCGGTTGCGCGCTCAGAATGCGGGCGGCATCGGCCCATTCTCCCTGATAGGTCAGATAGAAGGAGGGCGTAACAGCCCATTCGCGGAAGTAGGTTTGATAGGTGCGTAGCCCCCGCAGCACAATGAGCCCCGCGACAAGAATGGCCAAGGCGACAGCGGCTTGGCACTCGATTCTGCGGCGTGCCTGCCCACTGTCCGCAAAACTCCCAACACCTCCGTTCTGCGAATTCGCTGCAGTAAACGGCCAAAGCCGCGTCTTGAGAAGCTCGTAGGCCTCCCACAAGCCGACGCCGATGAGGAGGTAGACGGCTGGCGCTGCACCGATCATGCGCAGAGTGTTGGGTCCCAGGTCGGCGTCCAGAGAAAGAATTGCCGGCACAAGCAGGACTACCAGCCAGAGCAGCAGCAGACGGTAAGCGGGACGTCGCTGCCAGTGCCGCACTGCCATCCCCACTCCAATCCAGAAGGCGAGGGCTTCCCAAGGGTTTAGCAGCGGCAGGGCGGCGAAGTTGTACCGCTCGCGACGGTCGCCGTGGAATCCGAAGGCCAGCAGGTGCTCCCACGCGTTGCGTAGAAGCCCGCCCCAAAGTGTCCCCTCTCCTTCACGGAGGAGCCAGACCTCTCTGCTCCGAATAAAAAAATGTTCAGGGTTGAGTGCAAAGTAGATGAGAATCGGCGCGGCCATCAGGGAAGTCACACCGACAAAAATGGCAGCCCGGGGCAGTTCGGCGCGCAAAACACTTTTCGTTCCTGAACGGAGCGGAAATAGAAGACTCAGGCCGAAGAGAAAAAAGAGGAAGGGAGTGAAGCGGGATGGGATATAGGTATAAGGGAGCAGTCCGGCGAAAAGGCCGCCCAATGCTATCCGCCGCCAGCTTCGCTTCACTGCAGGTTCTGACCAGCCCCACCATAGCAGCGCGAAACAGAGGGTGAGAATGAGCGGCAGATAATTGGCGCGCAGCGAGGCGCGCCCAATGATCGTCTGGCCGAGGGATACGGCGAGCGCGCCCGCCCCAACACCACCGATGAAGAGGCCGCGCCAAGGCGTGGGCCGGCCGCTCGAGTCGCGACCGAAAAATAGTCGGCCCAACCAAAAAACGGCAAAGACCGTTGCCGCGCTTGCCAGCGCTGTCGGCAAACGAAATGCCAGTATCGAACGCCCCCACACCGAGGTGGTCAGCGCTATCGTGTAGACGCCCATCCACTCGCGGCCACTGGCCGCTTCCGGAAAGAAGACCGCGTGTTCGCCCTGCAAAACTTGCAGAGCATACACGCCGTCCGGTCCCTCATCGCTTTGAATCCCCTGAGGTAGTTCGGTTATTCGGTAAAGGCGCAGACTCAGTACGCCAAGCGCCAAAATGAGCAGAATCCCACCCGCCACCACCCGGGGGAGGAGGCGTTCCCAGTTATCTGACATGCGAAATCGCTCTTGGTATGGGCTGCCAGGAAAGAGCCTCTTGGGAAGGGAGGCGTCCCCTGCGTACCTCACCGGTCCGGTCTGGTCAAGACTTTTCGTCCAACGCTTCCTAACGTTGAGGCGTATTTCGAGACCCGATCGTTAAGTATAGAGATTACGGCAGCAGAATCCAACTGCCCCGTGACACCGATACTTTTCGCGGCATCGCATTCTTGGCAGTGCGCGCATCCTCCTCACAAGCTGTCGTCCACGCTCGGGCGCCTCGCCTTGATAGAGGTGTTCGAAAATGTAGCTATTGAAATCCTCCCACAGGTCCGCCAAACGATGGCCTTCAGGAACCAGGTAAACAGTACCCGCGTCTGGCGGATGCTCGTGCAACTCTCTGACCTGTTCCAGCCACTCAGCCTTGTAAATCCAATGGACTTCCGGCGCGACCGCCCACTTCTGGAAATAGGTCTGATAAGTACGCACAACCTGCGCAATAGTCATGGCGCCGACCTGAATTGCCGGCGCTATGGCAGATTTAGCCCAATTCTGGCGGAGAATCAGTCCTGTCAGGAAGCGGTAGGTTTCCCACACACTGACGCCTGCGAGCAGATAGGCTGTCCGTAGAAGGGGGGAGTCCGCCACTACGTCCGGCTGGGACTCCAGTCTCCATGCCGTCCGCCCTGGATGGGCCGAATGGCTAAAGTGTCTTTCGCCGCTTGAGGTAGGTACTCACCGGCGGCGACCGAAATGTAGCCGCGCCACGATATACTCCGGCTCCCAGACGTCAATCTCAACGGTTGGAGTCAGTGTTTCGGCATCGTACACGATCAGGCGTAGTTCATAGTCGCCCGGCTCGAGGTCGGCCGGAAAGTTGAGGTGGTAGAGCGTATCAACTGCCCTATTTGACTTCCAGTATTTCGTTCGCGCGTGGTTGGAATCCCCCAGTACAACATCCCTCTGGTAGGAAATGGCGTCTTCCGGACTGACCAGGCGAAGGGAGATTGCAAAATCGGCATCCAGGCCGCGACTTGCCCGCCACTGCAGCGCGGTCCACAGCGACCTGTCCTGGCCCAAATCGAGTGGGTTCCGCGAAGGCAGTTGGTCGCTGCCGCGTCCGATGGCGAGGCCCAGGAGTTCGATACCGCCGTCGTAGCGAACGGCTCTCGGTTCCAGGTATTGGTAGAATGTCCAAGGGCTCTCCAGGTCGACGTCGGAATAAGTATGTATTTGAAGATTGGGGAACTCTTCGCGGCCGCGATAGCGTGCGTATTTGTCGAGAAGCGTAAGAACATGCTGATCGCTCTCCCTCGTCCAGACCAGATCGTCCCTCCAGTCCACGACCCTTAGGGTCGCGACGTTGCCTATTCTGGTAAGTGTCGACCGTACCTGGCGGGCAAGGTCGGGGGACCCGGTAAAGATCAGGCGGGCCGGCGCTGTACCTTGATAGAGATATGTGAAGCTGTTGTGTTCATCTATCCTGTAGGGGATCAGATAGGCAGTGTCTGCAACGGCAGGCTGCGCGTTGAGTACGCGCGTCAGGTCTACCCATTCGGTCTCATAGGCTTCATAGAGTTCGGGCGCGGCGGCCCATTCTCTGAAATAGGTCTGGTAGGTACGTCCGCCCTGTACCAGGATCAAACAAACAACAGCCGCGGTCACGGCGACGGCTGACCGTGACTCTTTCTGCTGGAATAGCAACTGCATGGTCGACCGGTCAGCCAGCCACTGCAACTGCCGATAGCGCGCGTGGAAGATCTTCCCGCAGCGAATCCACACGAAGGTGAGGGTTTCCCAGACGCCTGCGGCCGTGATCAGATAGATGGCCGGGGCCGCGCCGATCATGCGTAATGTGTTGGGCACGAACCCTCCAGCCAGGAACGCCGGCAGGAGCAGCAGAACCAGCCAGAAAATGAGCAGGCGATAGGCCGGCCGCCGCCAGCGCCATAACGCCGTCCCGACACCGATCCAGAAAAAAGACGCTTCCCACAGCTCCAGCAAGGGTCGACCGGAGAGGTTGTAGCGCCAGATAGGGTCTCCGCGAAAGCCGAAGACGAGGAGGTGCGTCCACACGTTGCGAAGAAGGGCGCCGAGGGGGTCTCCCTGGCTCTGCATTAGGCCGAAGACCCAGAGATGACTGCTGCGCCCGGTGAACTGTTCGGGATTCAGAGCAAAGTAGACAGCGATAGGCGCAGCGACGAGCGCGGCGACGACAGCGAAGACTCCTACCCATGCCAAATCTTTTCGCGAGGGAAGAAGGTGGGAGGCTCGCCCGCTCTGCTCGTCCTTGGGCGGGTCGGGAAAAGGCTGTCGACTACCGGAGAAGAGTTTCTTCCAGCTGTTCGCGTCCAAGGGGAGGAGACAGCTCAGCCCGAAGAGCAGGAAGAGTAGCGGAGTAAAGCGGGCCGCAATATAGGTGTAGGGCAGGAGTCCGGCGCATACACCTGCCAGCACCACGCGCGTCCAACTGCGTCGACTCCATCCCCACCAGAGGAGGGCGAGGCATAGCGTCAGCAGCAAGGGCAGGTAGTTTCCTCTCAAGGCGGTGCGCCCGATCACTGTGTGGCCGAGCGAGGTTGCGAACAGAGCGGCTCCGACACCGCAAACAAAGAGGCCGCGCCAGGGAACGGGTTTTCCGTCCTCGTCCGTTTTGAACAGCAGCCATCCCAGCCAGAAGACAGCCAAAACCGCGGCCGCGCTGGCAAGGGCCGTGGGTAAACGAATGGCCAGAATTGTGCGACCCATCAACGATGTGGTGAAGGCAATTGCATAAACGACCAGGCCTTCACGCCCAAAGTTCGCCGGGAAGAAGACAGCGCGGTTTCCTCGAACGACATTGAGCGCGTCAACACCGTGCGTTCCTTCATCGTAATGGATGCCCGGCGGCAGTTCGCTCAGTCGATAGAGGCGCAGCGCGGCGACAGCCAGCATCAGAGCCAGTAGGATTGTGACTGCGCCAAGTGTCAGGGGGAGGCTGACGCCGTTTCGAGCCTCGGTGGCTGAGGATGGTCGCTGCGCGGTCCCCGTCGGATGGGACATGATTCTCTGTGTTCCAGGCATTTTTTCAGGAGGGCGCCGGTCGTGTTGGAGCGCGCGAAAACCGTATCAGCCCGGGCAGTTTGGCTCTATCGGCCAAAGGTCAAACATTCACCGGATTTCGGCGAGGCTGAACCGGACCGGAACAACCTCAGGTTCCCAGCCTTCGCTTTCGACAGTCGGAACGAGCATGGCAATGTCATAGACAATCTGCCGCAGCTCGCGTTCGTCGCCATGGAGGCTGTTCGGAAAGTCCAGGCGATACAGCCTGCCGACGATCTTGGCAGGCCACCAATATATCGTGCGCGCAACACGCGCGTTCCTTGGTACGGCGCCTCTCTGGAAATCGTAGCCCTCTCACCATCTAGAGTCGAAGTGAAATTGTAAATTCGGTAGCTCTTTCGCGCACGGTCCCCCTCCTCAGGGCTACCAAGAGCCGGCGAGCATCTTCCAGCCTGAGTAGCTGATTCGAAAGTATCTGCTGCGCGACTTAGCTATGGGCGAGGCCGCTAAGTTCGGCCCCGAGAAGGGTGACGCCGGCAACCAGTTGTCCGCACAGTGAGATGGTTATCCCGTTCTCATCCTCTCCAAAGAACGCCTTCCCGAGCCAGAAAACAGTAAAGAACGCGCCGGCGCCGGCCGCAACAGATGGCCGCCGGATGGCCGGAACGCCTCGCCCCAGCAAAGTCGTTGACAGGGCATCGGCATAGGCGCTCAGTCCTTCGAGACCAACGCTGTAGCCGCGCCATGGGGCAGGCTGCCCTATTCTCTCGTTTCTACCAAGGAGCAACTGCCCCAGCCATTAAACGACGAAGACTGTGCCGGCGCTTGCAAGGGCCCCGGGCAGGTGCAGGGCCAGTTTCTTCCGCCCCCAAAGGGCAGTAGACAAGGCAGCCGCACAGACAAGCACCCCTTCGCGCGGCGTTTATGCAGGGAAAACAACAGCGTGCTCTCCATCTAACACCCGCAGCGAATCTACGCCAAGGATGCCGCTATCAGAAATTAGGGCTCGTTGACGTTTGCCTTTATTGAGACACGCCAGGTAAATCAACACTCTGCATTCGAAGGGTCGCGAAGGGGCACTGAATCACCCTCTTGAACCACGCGGTGCCACGGAGAACACCTTTCTATGTCCACGAAGGGCCACGAAGAAAACCCATTGAAGTTGGCGTAGACCGCGATCGCCGATCACGAGAGTCACACGAGAAACGGTCGGATTCTGCCCTCAGGTGACCGGTTCTTGTTTCATTCTGAACAGGATGATCCAAATGTCAACGGCGCCTGAGTCGCGGAGGCAAATCAGCTGCCGATCCCTGAATTGTAAAGAACTCCCGACAATAAACCCCACCCTCCACCAACGAAAATCGGTCCCACCAAGATTACGAAGATCACTCGACCGCGGGGCAGTCGGTATTCCGCTCGCGTAGCAAAGTAAGTAAGCACGAGCAGGTAGATGCCCAGGATGAGGGAGGCCATATAGTTGAGGAGCGGCAAAAAGTCCAATAGCGAGATGATGATAGAGAGAGGTGCTTCAAATGTTGCATTGAGATAAGCGTAGCGTCCCAACTTGCCAAAGCGCTTCTCTCCTGACGGCTCAAGACGAATTCGGTCCACTCCCAATTGGGACGCGATCAGGTGCTGGATTCCGACCGAGACGATAAAGACGATTGGCGCGGTGAGAACACGCGACAGGATCTGAATCTGAGATCTGGCCGGGATCTCTTCCCAGGCGACGAGAAACTCCGCTGGCATCAGACTTGAGAATGGCCACATGTCCATCGAAAAAGAGGGATAAAGTCGCGCGTGCAGCAGCTCCAACAGCGTGGCAACCGCTCCTGCCAGAACAATCCACACAAGCGCGGTGGTCAGAGTCGCCGATGGTTTCAGGCGCTCGGCTTCGAAGACGTCTACGCCGGGCTTGGTCAACACCTTCAGCCACGTCTGGAACATCGATCGGAGATCTATAGTCATTTCTTGCCAAGAGCCTCCTGCTTCTACTGGCCTCCAATTCAAGAGGGGATGCCACCCAGCCATATCCTCAAGTCGCTGCGAGACGGATACCGCGTTTTTCTCGTCCGCAAGGATGTTTCTGCTCGTCCCACAAATGACATGTGTGTGCTATGTGGCAATCTCGTTGACATTTCATTGAATCTGTCACATTGGCGACAATGGTAGGATGTTTACAAAGAGAATTGCCGACTGTCAGTGGTAGAAACTTTACGCATTTTTGCAAGGACACCCTCGTGCCTGCGCAGTGCAAGAGGAAAGTTGTCAATGTCAACGAGCCCTAGCCCCAGGGGGACTTCGAAGAGTCGAAAGAGGCGTCACAATATGACGAACAGCACCAGAGCGAGCAGGACCACAGCTGGCGCCAGGGCGAGTCGGCGGCGTTCTGTTTCTTCTGAACTGGCGCCAGCACTTTGGACCTTCGAATAGGGCGATTCAGACAAGCGTACGCGCTGCCGAGCAAAGGGGCCTCTGCTGGGTAACAGGATGGATACGTGTTTCCAACGAGCAAAATGAACGGGCACCTGAAATATCGCTGAAAGGCAGTCTTTGCGACCCGATGATGCTTCTACAGTCATCGTGCGTCTGACAGATGCAGGCGCGCCAAACCAATTTCCGTATTCCAGACATCTAGCTGGGCGGTCGGTTTTTTCGTCTGGGAGTCGTAAATAACCAGTCTCAATTCGTATTCACCGGGCGGGAGGTCAGCCGGGAATTCAAGACGGAAGAGATTGTCGACCGGCTGGTCCGCCTTCCACTGGCTTGTATGCGCTCCGTGTAAGTCCATCAGGGGAGCATCATCCTGATAGACCCTTCTGCCCTCAGCGTCGTGGAGACGCAGTGACATGACAAAATTGCTTACCAACCCCGGCGCGGTTTTGACCTGAAGAACAACCCACGGGGACCGTTCCGTTTCCAGATCGACAATGCTTTCAGTCGACATTTGCCGGTCGCTGTGGCCCAGTGCGAACCCCAGCAGGGCTATACCGCCGTCATATTCGACAGTTCGGGGCTCCAGGAATTCATAGAATGTCCAAGGGCGGTCTAACGTAATATCGGTGTAGGTATGGACCTGGAAGGAAGTGTGACTTTCGCTGCCCATAAAGCGACCGTATCTGTTCATGAGCGCAACAACGTATCCTTCCTCATAATGATCCCAAGGCGTGCCGGGACTCCAGTCCACAACTTTGGCGCTGGCCAGAACCTCCAAGTCCGCCATCGCCAGCTCAACTTTCTGCGGCATAGTTGGGAGGCTTGTATCAATGACATCGACGGACGCCGCGCCGCTATACAGGAATTCGAAACTGTTGTGCCCACTGGATCCGGCTCTCTGGACTAGGTAGACCATATTCTCATTGGACGGTAGTGCGTTCAGCATCTGCGCCCATTCCGTCCACTCTACATCGTACGCCCAATTCAGTCCGGGCGCGGATGCCCACTCTTCGAAGTAGACTCGGTAGGTGAGCGCACCTTTTCCCAGAATCAATCCGCCTACCACTGCGCCGACAGCAATGGCGGCACTGATGCCGTTCCTCTGGAAAATCGAGGCCGCGCGTACCCCTAGCGCTGGAATGCGGGGCTTGAGCAGATGGAACGCCTCCCACATGCCGACGGCAACGAGCAGAAAGATAGCCGGAAAGGCCCCGATGATGCGCACAGTATTGGGGGGTGTGGTTTCTACAGCCAGCGTTGCCGGCAGGACCAGCAGCACAAGCCAGAGAAACAACAGACGATAGGCGGGCCGTTGCCAGCGCCAGATGGTCGCAGCAACACCCAGCCAAAAGAACAAAGATTCCCATGGATTCAGCAGCGGTTGGCCGGAAAGATTGTGCCGCAAGTTCGGATCGCCGTGAAAGCCAAAGGACAATAGATATCCCCACACGTTTTTGAGAAACAAATCCAGGGGATCCCCTTGACCGAGGCTTGGATCGAAGATCCACAGTTGACCAGCGCGCAGAAACAGGTGGTCCTGGTGCAGGGCGAAGTAGATGACCATCGGCGCAGCTGCGAGCGCGGCTGCGCCCGCGAAGAGCCCTGCGCGCGGCAGTTCTGTTCGCAAACTGTATTTGTCATCTGAGCGAACGGTCGCCAGAAAGCTCAAACCGTAAAGTAGAAAGAGGAGGGGCGTGATGCGGCCCGGAGTGTATGTGTGCAGCAGCAGACCGGCGCACGCGCCTGCCAGCAGAATTCGCCCGCGACTCTTTTGCCTCCACCCATACCACAGCAAAGCCAGACTAAGAGTAAGAAGCAAGGGTACGAAATTAACTCGAAACGCGGTGCGGCCGAGAATCGTATGGCCGAGGGAGACGGCCATCAGGCCCGCTCCAACGCCGCCGATCAACAGGCCGCGCCATGGCGTTGCCCGCCCATTTGCCTCGTCTCTTCCAAAAAGCAGTTGCCCAAGCCAGAATACGACGAGGACGGTACCCAGGCTGGTCAGCGCTGTTGGCAGACGAACGGCCAGCATCGTCCTGCCCAGGAAACTGATGGCCAGGGCGATTGGGTAGATGCCCAGCCATTCGCGGCCATTGCTCCTTTCAGGGAAGAAAATCGCGTGCTCCCCCTGCAAAACCAGGAGAGCATCTAGTCCATTTGACCCCCCATCGTAATAGAGTCCTGGGGGGATTTCGCTGAGGCGATGGAAACGCAGCGCCGCGGCGACAAGAATCAGCGCGAGCAGGATCCCCACCGCCGTGAACCTGATGAAGGCGCGCCCATCCCCTCGTGAGCCCGGCGCGCCGGACGCAAGTGGCGTTGGAGTCGTCTCAAACACGGGCTGACTTTCGCGGATCGAAGGTTGCTGTCCAGGTCCTTCCGTCATTGGATTTCCGCCAACTGCAGGCGCGCCAGAAGGATTTCAGTATTCCAGATATCGAGTTGGGCGGAAGGCTTTTTCGTGTCCGACTCGTAGATAACCAGCCTCAACTCGTACTCTCCGGCAGCTAGGTCGGCTGGGAGATTTAGATGGAAAAGATTCTCGACCGGCTCCTCCGCTTTCCACCGGCTGGTATGCGTGTAAAGGGAGTCAAGCAGGATCTTGTCTTCCTGGAAGACCCTTGCCCCTCCGGCATCGTGGAGACGCAGCGACATCACATAGTCGATTTCCAGCCCCCGGGCGGTCTCTAGTTGCAGGACAGCCCAAAATGAGCGAGCGGTTCCAAGGTTGACGATCTCCTCGGCCGGAAGTTGCCGTTCACTCTGGCCCAAGGCGAACCCCAGCAGTGTGATACCGCCATCGTAGACGATGGGAAGAGGTTCCAGACGCTCATAAAATCTCCAGGGCCGGTCGAGTGTTATGTCGGAGAAGGTAAGAATCTGAAGGCCGGCATGGTTCTGGTTGCCTACGTAACGCCCATACCTGCTCAGGAGAATTGCAATTGGTTCCTCTTCGTCACCATGCCACGGCGACGCATTCCAGTCCAGGACTTTAGCAGTTGACAGATCTTTGACTGCCGACAGATTCGCCTCCACTTCCTGGGGCAAATTTGGCAGGAGAGGATTCGTTACTTGGACTGAAGCCTCGCCGCGATACAGGTACTCCAAACTATAGAATCCGCGCGGTTCGACTCGGGGCACCAGGTAGACCATGCTCTCATCTGATGGAAGTACGTTCAGCGCCTGGGCCAATTCCCCCCACTCAACATGATAGGCCGCATACAGTTCGGGAGCGTTCGCCCATTTTTCAAAGTAGGTGCGGTAGGTGTACACGCTCTGCCCCAGAATCAGTCCACAGAGCAGGGCGGCGAGTCCAATGGCGGCTCTGCCGCTATGTTTTCCGGAGAAGAGGTCTGTACCAACAGCCAGGTTGGACCAGCGCCGCTTCAGCAGAAGAAACGTCTCCCACATGCCGACGGCTGCAAGCAGATAGATGGCCGTTGTGGCGCCGAACATTCGAATCGTGTTGGATGCCGGTACGCCCTCAAATGCGAGCGTTGCCGGCAGGGCCAGCAGCACCAGCCACAGGAGCAGCAGGCGGTTGGCAGGCCGCTGCCAGCGCCAGATGGACACGCCGACACCGACTAGGAAAAAGAGTGTTTCCCATGGACTTAGCAGCGGCTGGCCCGGAAAGTTGTGACGCCAGTTTAAGTCGCCGCGAATGCCTATGGCCAATATGTGCAGCCACACATTCTGCAGGTATTTTCCCCATGGCTCGCCATGGCTGCGGGCAGAATCGAAAAGCCACAGCTGGCTGCTGCGGAGCAAAAAGTGGTCCGGGTGCAGAGCAAAATGGATGAGAATGGGTGCGCCCACCAGTGCCGCTGCGCCCGCGAAAATTCCGATTTTCGGCAGTTCGGCTCGCAACCTGACGCTGATGCCAGGGCGAAAAGGCGCCAGGAGAGTGATACCAAAAAGGAGGAACAGGACTGGCGTGATGCGCGCCGGCATATAGGTGTAGACAGAGAGCCCTGCCAGCGCGCCTGCCAGCCCGATGCGCCACCAGCTCCGCTGTCTCCAACCCGACCAAAGCAGGGCCAGGCACAGGGCTAGCGTCAGAGGCAGCAGATTGATCCGAAACGCGTTGCGTCCGAGGATCGTCTGGCTGAGGGAGACGGCGAGCATGCCGGCCGCCGCGCCGCCTATCAACAGGCCTCGCCAAGGCGTGGGCCGCCCGCTTTCCTCGTCCTTTCCAAAGAGTACCTGCCCCAACCAGAAGAGAGCAAAGACCGTGCCGGCGCTGGCCAGCGCCACAGGCAGACGAAGAGCCAGCATCGTCCGCCCCAAAACGGCGACAAACGGGGCAACAGCATAGACGATGAGTCCTTCGCGTCCACTGTTTTCCGGGAAGAAGACGGCATGTTCCCCCTGCAGCACACGCAGGGCATCTACGCCATGTGCGCCTTCATCGTGATAAAGGCCTGGGGGGATGTCGCTGAGGCGATAGAAGCGCAATGCCGCAACAACCAGCGCCAATGCGACCAGTATCCCTGCAGTCACCAACCCTATGCGTGGCATACGCCTCTTATCGGACCGGCCTTGCCGACCGGGTGTCGCGCCGATGACATACTTAAGATGCCCTATCCTTCGTTGTTTGGAAATGCCTGCGTTTGGTTTCCCGTCACTCGATCTTCGTCACTTTCAGGCGAGCCAGCGCAATCTCCGTGTTCCAGACATCAAGTTCGGCAGCCGGCTTACCTGTTTCTGAGTCGCAAATAACCAGTCTCAACTCGTATTTTCCGGTTGGGAGGTCTGCTGGCCGTTCGAGGAGGAAGAGATTGACAACCGGCACGCCCTCTTTCCAATGGCTTGAGAGCTCACTTTGATTGTCTATCAGAAGAGCATCTCTCTGGAAAACTCTTTCCTCTGCAGCATTGTGCAGTCGCAGAGAAACTGAATAGTCAAAATCTACCCCAGGGGCGATTCGCAGCAACGACTTGCCGGCATCGTAAACGACCGACCACGGTTCCAAGTACTCATAGTATGTCCACGGGCGGTCCAACGCAATATCTGTATATGTGTGGACCAGGAAGTCAGCGTGTTCTTCACTATGCAGGAATCATCCGTGCTTGTTCAGAGGAAGTGCAATGAAATCTTCCCTTAAGTCATTCAAATAATCGCCGGCCTTCCAGTCAAAAACCCTTATGCGAAACCGTCCCCCTTTGGCTGCCGCCGTCGTTCAAATTCTTTGGGGCGCAAATGGGAGCCTTGAGCTGATGAAATGGACTGGTGACGCGCCGATGTAGAGGAATTCGAAACGATTGTGTCTGCTGGAATGGGCTGAAGTGACCAGGTAGGCCATATCCACGTCGGACGGCAAGGCGCTCAGTTTCTTGGCCATATCCGTCCATTTCACCTGGTAGGCCTTGCGCAATTCGGGCGCGATCGCCCACGCCTCGAAACAGACGCGATAGGTGATCACACCTTTCCCTGGAATCAAACAGCCGCCGACGGCACTCACAGCAACGGCGGAACTGGTCCCTTCTGAAGGATTGATTGAGACCGCGCGAGTCGATAGGGCGGGATCGCGCGTTTTCAGTGGCCGGAAGGCTTCCCAAGTGCCGGCGGCCACGAGAAGATAGACAGCCGGCATGGCGCCGATCATGCGTACAGTGTTGGGAGGCTGCGTGCTTTCGACAGCTGGCGTTGCCGGTAGAATCTGCACGACCAGCCGGAGAAGAGGCAGGCGACAGGCGGGTCGTTTCCAGCGCCACATTGCCGCGCCAACTCCGAACCTGATTAAACAGGCCTCCCACAGATTCAGCAGCGGTTTTCCGAGAAAACTGTGTCGCCAATTTGGGTCGCCCCTCAAGCAAAAGGCCAGCAGATATCCCCATACATTTTCCAGACACGCGACCAAAGAACTGCCCTGAATGCGGCTGGCATCGAAAATCCAGAGTTGGCTGCTGCGCAGAAAAAGGTGTTCGGGGTACACTGCGAAATAGATGACGACAGGTGCAGCCGCGAGCGCGGCCGCGCCGGCGAAGAGGCCTGCCCACGGCAGCTCTGTTTGCTTTGTTCTCTTGGTGTCCGGCGGGAAGGGTACCGGAAAGCTCAAGCCAAAATATCAGAAATAGAAGAGGAGTGAGGCGGGCCGGAGTGCACGTGTGCAGCAGCAAACCTGCGCACACGCTGTTGCATTAGGCTGTTTCTTCTCAAGGCTCAAGCTGCAAGTTTAGAGATTCCGGCTTTATCGTCCAACTTGGTACCTCGAAGGGATTCGGATTGACGCCGGCTCAAGGGCGGCGCTGCAGTTTGGCATTCATGCCCTTTCAGATATGATGTCTCCAAATACGCTGCAGGAAGATTGGAGTGTTGCTCGGTTACTGTATCGGACGACATCTATGGGAACGGTTGCAATGATTCTGGCCGGCGGGGCCGGCACGCGGCTGACTGTCCTGTCCGAGGAGCGGGCCAAGCCCGCCGTACCCTTCGCCGGCAAGTTCCGCATCATCGATTTTACGATCAGCAACTGCGTCAACAGCGGCCTGTCTACGGTCGGGATACTGACGCAATACCGACCCCACAGCCTCAACGAGCATATCGGAATCGGCAAGCCCTGGGACCTGGACCGGCAGCACGGGGGCATCCGCCTGCTGCAGCCGTACCAGGGCCGGGGCGCGCAGGACTGGTACGCCGGCACCGCCGATGCAATTCTGCAGAACCTGAACTTTCTCTCAGAAAAAGGCGCCGATACTGCCCTGATTCTCTCCGGCGACCACATCTACAAGATGGACTACCGTCCGATGCTGGCCTTTCACCATGAAAGGGGCGCCGATCTGACCATCGCTGTCATGCCTGTGCCTATCGAGGAGGCACACCGTTTCGGCATCATGGAGACCAACGCGCAAAGCGAGATCGTCCGCTTCCACGAAAAGCCGGCGCAGCCGACAAGCAACCTGGCTTCGATGGGAATCTATGTGTTCAGCAGCCGCGTGCTGGCCCGGCGTCTGCAGGAAGAGGGGGCCGACGGCCCGCGCCGCGACTTCGGCCAGCATGTTGTCCCCGACATGCTGGCGGCCGGGGACCGTGTATATTCCTACCCGTACTCCGGCTATTGGGTCGACGTCGGCACAGTCGATGCCTATTGGAAGACAAGCCTCGATCTGCTTGAAGCGAGTCCCGCCCTCGACCTCTATGCCGACACGTGGCCGATCCATACGCGTTCGGAGGAGCGCCCGCCGGTCAAACTCGGGCCGCAATCCCACGTCGTACAGAGCATGGTGTCGAACGGCTGTGAAGTCCATGGCCATGTCAGGCGCAGCATTCTCAGCCCCGGTGTCTACGTCAGCCCCGGCGCGGTCGTCCAGGACAGCGTGATTATGAATGATTCGTGGATCGGGCCCGGCGCACGCGTGGACCGGGCCATAATCGACAAGCAGGTGATCGTCGGGTTCGGTGCGCAGGTCGGGTGCGCAATGTCGGCCGAGCCGAGGCCAAACCTCCTGACTCCTGACAAGCTGGATAGCGGGAAGACGGTTGTCGGAAAGGGGGCGTTCATTCCCGATGGGGCGCGCATCGGCACAAACGTCATCGTCAACAGCGACAGCGCTGAAGAGGACTTCCCGCCCGACCTCGTGGTAGAGGACGGGCAGACCGTATAGGGGACGATTTACTATGGCCAGGGCTTTTGCCATGATCATGGCCGGGGCGGACAATGCTGACCTCAGTGTCCTGACCGAGGTCCGTTCTGAGCCCGCGGTTCCATTCGCCGGCAAGTTCCGTCTGATCGACTTCTCCCTCAGCAACTGCGTCAACAGCGGCATTCACAACGTCGCCGTGCTGACCCAATACCGCCCCCGCAGCCTGAACGATCATATCGGAATCGGCAAGCCCTGGGACCTTGACCGTTCCAGCGGCGGCGTTCGGCTGCTTCAGCCCTACCGCGGAGGCCCCTACGGTGACTGGCAGCGCGGCTCCGCCGACGCCATTCGCAGGAATCTGGATTACGTGCTCCAGCAGAGAGAGGAGTGCGTGCTGATTCTCTCCGGCAAGCACATCTATCTGATGGATTACCGGCCCTTCCTGGCGCATCACCTCGAAATGGGGGCGCCGGTGACGATCGCCGTCCGACGCGTCGGCCGCCACGAGACCCACCGTTTCGGCATAATTTCGCAGGACGCCGACAACCGCGTCATCGAGTTCCAGGAAAAGCCGCGGCGAACGCAACAGAACCTGGCCAATATGGGCGTCTACATTTTCCGGCGCGACTATCTGGTCGAACTCCTGAGCAGCAGCAGCGGCGATGACATTGGTCAGCATGTTCTGCCCGAGCCGGTGGCGCGCGGCCACGTCGCCAGCTATACCTACCCCGGCTATTGGGCCGACGCCAGCACGGTGCAGGCCTACTGGGACGCCAATATGAGTCTGCTGGCGGAGGAGCCGGCGCTCAATCTCTACGCACCCGAGTGGATCGTGCATACCCGCAGCGAACGGCGCGCGCCGGTCAAGTTCGGGCCGGCCGCGGCCGTGAACGGGGCGCTCCTCTCGAACGGCTGCCAGATCGAGGGCGCGGTCGAACACAGCGTTCTTTCCCCCGGTGTACAGGTGGGAGAGGGCGCGCTCGTGCGCGACAGTGTTATCCTCAATGATTCGATCATAGAACCCGGCGCGGTGGTCGAGCGCTGCGTTGTGGACAGGCAGGTACGAATCTGCCAGGACGCACGCGTGGGCCATTCCGACGACAACAGTCCCAACGCCGACCTGTCGGGCCGGCTCAACACCGGCCTGACGCTGGTTGGCAAAGGCAGTGTCGTCCCGGCAAAAACAAGGCTTGGCCGCAACGTCGTGGTTCACCCGTTCAGCCGGGCGGATGCCTACAACAACAGCGACATCGTTGAGAGCGGAACAAGCATCGGCCGCAACCTGCGCTGAAGGCCGCTCTAAATAGCCGCTGTCAATGGCCGCTGGATTTTGCGCGGTAGCCCAGTTCGTGCAGCAGCGTCACCAGCCGCTGCCTCTGATCGCCTTGGATTTCGATCTCCGCACCTTTGACCGCGCCGCCGCAGCCCAGCTTGTCCTTCAGGTGTTTCGCCAGGGCGCGTCTGCCGGCATCCGGGCTCTTTACGCCGGAGATGATCGATACCGTCTTGCCTTTGCGCCCTTTCCGCTCAAGGCGGACGAGCACCGGCTGCGTTCCCTGTACGGCAAAGGGCGCAGCCGGATTCCTGGGACTTTTCGGCGCCGCCCCTTCAGGAACAGGGTCCGGGTCTGTCGAGTAGACGAGGCGGGGTCCTGCCTTCCGGGCGGGGACGGTTTTCGGCCTTTTCGCTCTGCGTTTCGACATGGTTCGAATAGTTTCAACCGGACCGTAGTGGGAGATTTTAGAGTTGCGCCCCGGTTTCCGGCCTTCGCTCACCGGCCAGATTAGCTGGGCGGCGGATTGGACCGCAAGGGGCGCGGTAGGAGGTTCGCAATGAAGTATAGCATCAGTGGCGAAATCGCCCAGTCTGTCCGCCTGGACTTCGCGCCGGGCGAGTATGCCTGGGTCAGCAAAGGGGCGTTGATGGCCTACACTTCAGGCATGCAGTGGAGCTTGCGCGTGCCGGGCGGCGCAGGAGGCGCGCTGCGGCGCAGCCTGTCCGGCGAAGGCATCGCCCTCACTTACCTGGAGACCCAGGATGAGGACCAGCACGCAATGTTGGCGGCCAATGCGCCCGGCCATCTGGAGATATGGGACCTGGAGGGCGACGGCGCGGTGACGACGACGCGCGGCTCCTTTGTGGCTGCCTGGGGCGAGAATGTCGGCATCACGGTTACCGTGGCGCGGCGTGCCGGTGCCGCGCTCTTTGGCGGCGCCGGCCTCTTCCTGCAGACGATCTCCGGCGTGGGCAAGGCGCTCGTGCATGGCAGCGGTGACTTCTATGAGCGCCAGATGGCATCGGATGAAGAGATGCTCGTGAGCACAGGAAATCTGGCCGCCTTTTCGGCCGAAGTCGACTATGACATTCGCGGCGTGGGCGGCTTCCGGAGAGTCCTGTTCGGCGGCGAAGGGCTGTTCATGACCAATCTGCACGGGCCGGGCCGCGTCCTGCTACAGACGCTCAAACGCAACTACGCCGCCAAGTCGACGGGCTGAGAGACTCCTGTCGCGCCGCCGATTGCCGGGCCCTTCAAGCGGCGCTTAGACCGTATCAGACAGGATGACCTGTCTCTGCATTGAGGCAGGTCGGCCGCGGCAGCGCGCCGCGGTCTCAGTTGGGGCAGAGCCGGCTGCCGTTGAATCGGTCGCCGAGCTGCTCTCCCCATGAGGAGGTGCGGTGTGGGCTCAGACAGTCTGTCCATGGCAAAAACTTTGCACGGCGAGGTCCGCTTGACCGATCCCGTAGACGATGCAATTCTGACACTCGGCGTGCGTATGCGCGATCCACTGCCGCACGCGAAAATCGCGTCGCTGTTCGGCATTGCAAGTGACGAAGTCAGCAGGATTTGCCAGCCCTACGAGGTGTTCCTGCGGGAGACAGGGGAAGACAGTCCCCGGCTCGTCTACACGGGGCGGTCGGACAGGCAAGCCGTGCGCCCGCGCGGCATGTGGGAAGATGCCGCGTTCGGGAACAGCGGTCGCGACTCCTTCCGCAGACAACAGGTTGTCAATGGCGCCGACAGGCTGGCCGACCCCATTGACGATGCCATCCTCACGTTGGGCGTGCGTGCGCGCAATCCGCTCACCTACGAAGAGATTGCGTCGCTATTCGGTATAGCCGTGAAGAGCGTCCAAAAGATCTGTCAGCAGTACAAGGAGTTTATGCGTAAGGCCGAGGCGTACGGCGTTCGCGGGGTCACATACACGGGGCGAGATTCGACTTGAACCAGCAGCCGGCCGGCATCCTCAGCGCGCCGGCGCAGCCACAAAGATCTGCCGCAAAATATCGTTTCGTTCGGACTCCGTCGTCCAACGAGGCTGCGCGTAGTCCTCAATCACGGTGGTCAGAATCTCGGTGTTGATCACGCTGCCCCGGTGGATCGTGTGACGGGCAATCAGCGACGTGCGCGTCTGCCAGCTCCACATCTGATCGAAAAACAGATTGCCTAAGCCGTAGACAATGATGCCGGGCTTTTCACCAGCGTATCCATAAGGCTCCATCGCCTGCGGCACGTGACTCTGGACGCCGGTGACGATGTCGGCGCCGGCCGCCCGCAGCTCGCGGAAATCCCGCACCTGCCGTGACAGCGGGCCGGGATTGTAGCTCTCCTCGTACTGCAGTTCGACCGCAATTACATCGACCAGGCTGCGCAGCGATTCGATCGTCGAAAAAATCTTCTCTTTGTTGTCGAAATAGTAGCAGGCCCCCGGCTCGTCTGCGGTCGCCCGGGCAAAGGTGGGATGGTGCGCCAGGGCCGCAATGAAGGCAAAACGGTTGCTGTTGTGGATCAGCAACAGCGGCGTGCAAGCCTCCTTCTCATTCAGACCGGCCCCGTATATCTGGATCCCGTTCTGGCGATACCAGCCGATCGACTCGCGCGCGCCGTCCCGCCCGAAATCGTTGATGTGGTTGCCGCTCAGACCGACGATATCAGTCCCGATCGCTGCCAGCGCGGCCCAATACTCTGGGTCGCTGCACAGGATCATGTTGTTCAGCGAAGGGTCGGCTACACAGTCCTGCAGGAAGGGCACTTCATTGCTGACGTGGGTGATGTCTGCCGCATGCAGCGTCGGCGCGATGACCCACGCCGGGTAGTCGAAGCCCTTTACGTCCATGCGTGCCGCAGTGACACGGGCCATCGCGGTCACACCGGTCATGATCAGTGTCGTCAGCTCTTCATGGCTCCGGTTCGTCGGCTGGGTGATGTGCGGGCGCATCGCGTCCGCAATCGTCTCACTTTCTGAACCGGTCACAGCTACGACAACCGTGAGCGGATAGGCGGTTGCGCTGAAGGAGTTGCTCAATATATTGATGCCATTCAGATGCAGGATCTTCAGCACCGGGGTCAGGTTTTCAAATGGGACAATCGCAATCGCGCCGGCCGTCGCTTCGAGCAGATCCGGCAGGGAACTGCTGCTGGCAAAATGCACGGAGGCGTCGGCCTCTTCGCCGAAGACGACCTCCAGTTCAGAGATGTAATCGGCCTCGACGATCAGGGGCCCGCCGCCCCGGCCCTGCCAGCGCAGCCGTAGCTCCGCGATCGAAACATCGTCCTGGATCGTGGCAAAGGGGGCGACCGGCGCCAAATAGCGTGTATACAGCACACCTTCGGCCTGTTCTGCGCCGGGCGCGAGGCGGATTTGCACGTCGGCGTTGCGCGGCTGATCGAGCAGATAGACCGTCTTGCGGACGCCGTCGGCCTCGATCGCGTCAAGTTCGACGACCAGCGAGAGCAATTGGTCGAAATAGCGCTCAGGCATAGATGAATCGAGCGCAAGCGTCAGCCAGCCGCCGCGAACTCTCTCCTGCGCCGCAAGCGGCTGCGATAGCGCCGCGGCCGGAACATACCTCTCTCCGCCGCCATCAGTCCCGCCGGCAAAGAGCGCGATCGAGGCGGCAGCGCCCACCCCAACGATGCCAAGCAGCGCCGAGACGAGCATCCGGCTGGAGGCATGCAGGCCCGGGCGCACGCCGGTGAGGAACGCCTGCCCAAGGCGGTCCCACCCGTGCCTTTTGAGTCGGTTCCGGAAAGCGCTAAGTCGTTTCAACATGGCTGAGCCGCTGCCTCACATCCGCAGCAGGGGAAAAAATGGAGTTCACCGGACGATAAGTCCAAGGTAAGAGTATATGGCGAACCCAACAATTGGTCAATGTCCGGCTGCAATGCCGGTCGGGCCGGAAGGGCTCTTCCGGCTCGCACTTTCCTCTTCGAAGCAAGCTGCTGAAAAGAGTGCCGAAGCCGGAGTGACAGGACTGAAAGTAGCCCTGATAGCGAGCTGTCAAACCAGCCTCGCGGCGACAATGCGTTGACAGACAGAGCGCATTCCGGTACATTTCCGTCTGATTCCGACAAGAGGATGATGAACTCTCAACGAATCGTATGCGCGTGCAGTTCCAGGCAAGGCAGCGGCTGGCCCGACGGCCAGGCCTGCACACCAGGGTGATCGGAGACTGAAGGTGGCGACGGGAAACGTTGGCGAGGTTATTCGACTGTGCGGCAAGTTGGGGGTCATCGCATTCGGCGGACCGGCTGCCCATATTGCCATGCTGGAAGATGAGGCGGTGACGCGGCGCAAATGGCTGAGCCGCGACCACTTCCTCGACCTGGTTGGGGCCACCAATCTGATTCCCGGCCCCAATTCTACCGAAATGATGATTCATATCGGCTACCAGCGGGCAGGCTGGCCGGGCCTGCTCGCCGCGGGCATCTCATTCGTCCTGCCCGCGGTCGTGCTTTCGACCCTGCTGGCCTGGGTCTACATGAAGTACGGCATGTTGCCGGCCGTGCAGCCCCTGCTGATGGGCATAAAACCGGCCGTGCTGGCCGTGATCCTGGGCGCGCTGTGGCGGCTGGGCCGGACCGCTTCGAAGCCGCAAGCGGCCATGCAAACGCGCATCGTTCTCGGCATCATCGGCATCGCGGTCGCAGCTGCCGTCTATCTTGGCGCGCCGGTTGTTTGGTCGCTGGTCGCGGGCGGCGTGCTGGGGATGGCTGCCCTGCGCGGGACGCGTGGATTGCGCGCCACCGCCGCGCTGCTCGCGTTGCCGGACAGCCGCTTCAATCTCCCTTGGGCCGAGATTTCGCCGTCTTCCGCGTTGAAGTGGACGGCGCTGGTCGCTGCATCGACGGTATCGGGCCTGACGCTGGGCGCGCTGGGGCTCTTTTTTCTGAAGGTCGGCAGCGTACTTTACGGCAGCGGCTACGTGCTGGTCGCCTTTCTCGAGGATGAGCTGGTGCATACCAACGGCTGGCTGACGCAGCAGCAACTTCTGGATGCCATCGCCATCGGCCAGTTTACGCCGGGACCGGTGCTCTCGACCGCCGCGTTCATCGGCTATGTGCTGGCGGGCGTCCCCGGCGCCGCGGTCAGCGCGGCTGCGATCTTCGCGCCGTCCTTTGTCTTTGTCGCCATCCTCAACCCGATCGTGCCGCGTCTGCGACGCTCGGCCTGGATGGCCGCGTTCCTGGACGCGGTCAATGTCAGCGCGGTCGGGTTGATGGCCGCGGTCTTGGTCCGTCTGACAGCCGATGTTGTCACGGGTTGGCCGGCCGCGGTCATCGCGTTGCTGGCCGCGGCTGCGGTGCTGCGCTGGCGGGTCAGCTCGGCCTGGGTCGTAATCGGCGGCGCCCTGCTCGGCTGGCCGCTGTCGCTGTTGGGCTAGTGTTGGGAGGGCTCGGCGTTAACTCTCGCACGGCTGGAAGGGCTGATCATAGGCCCGGATGAGAGGAAGGAGGGTGACGCCGTCCACATCCAGCCGTTGCTCCCAGCAGGTATTGTCTATGACCCCTTCACAATGGGCCCGGAGGATCCGCTCCCAGTGGTTCTGGGAGAAAAAGAGATTCCCTCCCTTGGCAATATCTGTAGCATAGAGGAAGCCCAGATAAAGCAGAACGACAGGAATCCCCAGGCTAGCCAGTTTCCAGGACCAGGCAAACCGGTTGGACAGTTGGTAGTGGCTATCGCGCGAGATGTTCCAGGTGCCTCCGGTCGCTGCTTGAAGACCGGCGGCTGCCTGCTGGATCGCCTGTCCTATATTCTCGTGGTTCTCGATCGCATCCCGGCAGGCAGTTCCTCTCAGGCGCTTTCCCGACGATGAGCGGTTCAGTTCGTTCCAGTGCGCCTTTGCCTCGATGAGAAGGAGTCCCCTTTTGCCGCCAATCGTGCATGTGCTGGCAATGTCCACGCCCGGTGTTCTGGGACTGTTTTCGGATTTCGCCAACCACCACTCCTTGAGGCGTTCGCTCACAGGATATGGCAAGAGGTCCGTGGGCTTGTCCAGCTCCGCCTCATCCGCGGGTGCCGCGTCCCATGACCCGTCCTCCATCTGCTGCGGTCTGCCGCGGGGCATCCATCTGTCGGAAGATCCGATCCACGCATCGTCAAGCCACACCAGACCAGTGAGGCGGCCGGCGACCTCTTCTGTTCCCCCGGCTGTGAGCAGCACGCAGCGAGGCCGGCTCCCACGGTTCTCCTTTCCCAGCTGCTTCGGCCAGCTCATGCCTCGCCTCCGCCCTCGCCGGACAAGAAATCCGGTCTACGATCTCCTGCGACCAGTCCTGCCGCGGCCTTTGCCCTTGCTCTTGCGCTCCGCCAGCATCTGCAACGCCTGCTCCAAGGTGACGCTCTGGGGGTCCGTCTCCTTGGGCACGGTGGCGTTGGTGCGCTGGTGGTTGACGTAGGGGCCGTAGCGCCCGTCGAGCACCCGGATCGGCTCGCCGTCCTCGGGGTGCGTGCCCAGCTCCTTCAGTACTGTGCGCGCCGAATTTCCGCCCCGTCTTCCCGGCGCCTCTTTGATCAACGCCAGCGCGCGCGGCAGGTCCACCTCGAACACGTTGTCCGGTGGTTTGAGGTTCACGAATTTCCGGTTGTGGACGACGTAGGGGCCATAGCGCCCCACGCCCGCGCGCACCTCCTCGCCGTCGTCAGGATGGGCGCCGAGCAGGCGCGGCAGGCTGAGAAGACGTAGAGCAGTCGGCAGGTCAACATCCTCCTTAGCCATGCCATCCGGCAGACTGACCCGCTTGGGTCTGCCATTCCCTGCGCTTTCCCCGCCTTCGGAGCTCTCCTCTGCTGCCTTTTTGGGCGTAGTGGATCCCGCCACAACCAGCTCTCCAAGCGCGTCAACCGCCTTCGCGCCGAGCCCGGGTACCCGCCGCAACTCCTCGATAGCGGCGTAGGGCCGGCCGGCCGCGATGGCCTTTGCTCTTCCAGGCCCAATGCCGGGCAGCGTCGAGAGGTCCTTCAGCGTGGCCGAATTGATGTCCACCGGTCCCGATAAAACAGCCGCCTTTCTCCTCGTTCCTCTTCGCGATGTCTCCCTGGCCCCGTCCTCTCCCAACTGGACATAAGCGCCAAAACGACCTTCCTTGAGCAGGACTTGCTGGCCGCTCTCAGGGTCGGAGCCCAGCAATGCCGGTCCCTCCTGCCTTGCATTCACCAGCTCGTCGGCCGCGGCCGCATTCAGTTCAGCCGGCGCCAGATCCTCCGGCAAACTGACGGTCTGCCTGTTGCCGTTGACCTCCTTCGCCAGGAAAGGGCCAAACTGACCAATTCGCACCTCGAACGGGAGATCGGGGAAATCGACCCGGCCGGCGATGCGAGGATCGATGGCGTCTTCCTTCTCCTTGACCTGGCTTTCCAGTCCCTCCTCGCTCCGATAGAAACGATGAAGATAGTCGAGCCAGTCGACGTCTCCTTCGGCGATGTCATCCAGCGTCTGCTCCATCGCCGCGGTGAACTTCATGTCCACCAACTCCTCGAAGTTGGACTCCAGCAGCTGCACGACCGCAAACGCGACGAACGTGGGCACGAGCTCGCGGCGCTGCCTGAACACGTAGCCCCGGTTCTGAATCGTGTCGATGATGGTGGCATAGGTGCTGGGCCGTCCGATGCCCTCGGTCTCCAGCGCTCTGACCAGGGTGGCTTCGGTGTAGCGGGCCGGCGGTTTGGTCGCATGGCCGACGGCCTCGAGCGCACGACAGTCTACCTCTTCACCGACCGCCAGGGCCGGCAAGGGCGATTCCTGGTCCTCGATGGCCGCCTCGGGGTCGTCCGAGCCTTCAACGTAAGCTCGGAAAAAACCGGGGAAAAGAATCTCCCTTCCGGTCGCGCGAAAGAGGGCCTCCCCGACACCGATCATTGCCGTCGTGGACCGCAGGCGCGCGTTGGCCATCTGCGTGGCGACCGTTCGCTTCCAGATCATGTCGTAGAGCACAGCCTCATCGCCCGAAAGGGGGAGGGTGTCGACCGGGCGCATACCGCTGCCCGCCGGCCGGATCGCCTCGTGCGCCTCCTGCGCGCCCCTGGTCTTCGTCCGGTAGCGCCGCGGCGACTTCGTTAGAAATTGATCGCCGTACCGTTCCTTCACCCGGCGGCGGGCCGCGCTGACGGCCTCGTCGCTCAGATGGACCGAATCGGTGCGCATGTAGGTGATGTAGCCGTTCTCATAGAGCGACTGGGCCACCCGCATCGTACGGCGGGCGCTCCATCCCCGCTTGCGGTTGGCCTCCTGTTGCAGCGTGCTTGTGGTGAACGGGGGCGCCGGCGAGCGCGACTGTTCTGTGCTCTCGACCGAGCGCACCTCCCAACTGCCGTCGCGGAGCCGTTCCTGCAGCGCCCTGGCCTGCTCTTCATCCAGCAGGAGAACCTCTTTGCCCTCCGCGATGCGCCCGGTCGACTCGTCAAAATCGCGGCCGCTGGCGACGCGTGTGCCGTCAACCGAGACCAACGTGGCCTCGAAGCGGTGGGCTTCGCTGTCGGGGCGCTTGTTCAGTTCGGCCTTCAGATCCCAATAGGAGCCGCTGACAAATGCGCGCCGTTCACGCTCGCGCAGAACGAGCAGGCGCACGGCCACGCTCTGCACGCGGCCCGCCGACAGCTTGGGCGCGATCTTCTTCCACAGCAGCGGCGAGATCGTATACCCGACCAGCCGGTCGAGGATGCGCCGCGTCTCCTGGGCGCGCACCAGGTCGTTGTTGATGCCGCGCGTCTTCTGCAGCGCCTCGTCGATCGCCTCTTTGGTGATCTCGTGGAAGACCATCCGCTTGACCGGAACCTTCGGCTTGAGCACTTCGTAGAGGTGCCAGCCGATGCTCTCGCCCTCGCGGTCCTCGTCGGTGGCGAGCAGAAGCTCGTCCGCCCCCTTAAGGGCACTCTTCAACTCTGAAATCACCTTTTTCTTGTCCGAAGGTATGACGTAGAGCGGCTCGAAATCGTCCTCTACCTTCACGCCGAGCCGCGCCCAGGGCTGCCCCTTCACCTTGGCGGGTATCTCGGCGGCGGAGGCCGGCAGGTCCCGCACGTGGCCCATGCTGGCCTTGATCTTGTACTCCTTGGGTAGAAAATTGCGGATGGTTCTGGCTTTGGTCGGTGATTCTACAATGACTAATTTCGACATTCTTCTTCTTATCGCAATGGGATGATGGCCGGCGGCAAGAGAGGCGAACACACCTCTATCCCTTGACGCGCTTGTCATAAAGCCGAGTTAGAATACACAAGAACAAGAAGGCCGGCAAGTAGTATAGGGAGCGTGAGACGTGCGGTCTGTTCGCCCGCGTTACCCGCTGCATCATTGACAGTCTACCTCCTTCTGAATATACTGGATTAACTCTGTGCCCGGTTCCGGCAGGGGCGCACTGCAGCAACTTCCCTCATCATCGGGAAGGGTGTGATTCGACCGTCTACATCGCCTTTTTGTATCTCAACGGGGAGACAGACCAGTGAATGTGATAGAGCTACGACAGCGGATTTCCGCGGCTTTTGCACGCAATCGGGCTGACACATTGGGCAACCGGCCGCCGGCAACACTGTCGGTCATCCTCGGACGGCGTCTCGCTTCCTGCGTTCTACTGCTGCTGCTGGCCTCCCTGGCGTTGAGCGGCTGCGCGCCCGGCTCCGATCCGCTCGGGCTGACAGTGCCGGCAACCGTGCGCGCCGAAACAGCAGCCTCGGCCGCTGATCTCTGCGAAAACCGTTTCATCACCCACGACCTGCCCCACAACACGACCACCGCAGACGGCGTTATCCGCCAGTACGAGGCAAACGGCGCCGGCGCCGCCGTCAACGATCTCGACAACGACGGCGACCTCGACCTGGTTCTCGGCAACTATGACAACCCCAATTCGATCTTCTGGAACGAAGGCGGCCTGCACTTCCGCCACGAGGAGATGCCGGTCGGACGCACGCGCGCGGTCAGCGCGGTTGACGTCGACGGGGACGGCTGGACCGACCTTGTGCTGACGCGCGTCGGCGGCGCGATCAACTTCTGGCGCAATCGCGGCGCGGCGGTCGCCGCGGGCGGTTCCGGCCGCTTTGTGCAGGAGTTTCTGACCGGCCTCGCCAAGCCCGCCTACGCCATGGACTGGGCCGATCTGGACGGGGACGGCGACCTGGACGCCGCGACCGCCTCCTACGACATCGGGCTGACGACCGAGCTGGGCAACGAGTACATTCTCAATGATGAGGGCGGCGTCTATATTCACTGGAATGAGGACGGCGTTTTCCGCGCCCAACGTCTCTCCACCGAAGCCCAGGCCCTCGCCCTCGCTATATGGGATGAGAATGGCGACGGTCGTCCGGACCTGCTGGTCGGCAACGATTTCGCCCTGCCCGACGAGTTCTGGCGCAACGACCCAGAAGGTTGGAGCCTCGCGACGATCTTTCCCGAAACGACCCACAGCACGATGAGTTTCGACCTGGCCGACGTCGACAACTCGGGCAAGACCGCGCTCTTCGCCAGCGATATGAAGCCGCCCGACATGAGCGAAGAAACGGTACAGGCGTGGGCGCCGCTGATGGAAAAAGAGCATCCGCCCCTGCCGGCCGGCGACCCGCAACGGATGGAGAACATTCTGTTGGTGGCGGACCGGGCCGGCGCTTTCCAAAGTCTCGGACGCGAGCGCCAGCTGGATGCGACCGGCTGGAGCTGGTCCGGTCTGTTCGGTGACCTGGACAGGGACGGGCAGCTCGACCTCTACATCGTGAACGGTTTCGCCGAAGCGACCACCTTCGCCCACCTTGACGAACATGAGCTGGTCGAGCGCAACCAGGTCCTCCGCAATACCGGAGGCGGGTTTGCGCGCATGCCCGGGTGGGGGTTGGGCAGCGAACGCGGCGGGCGCGGCGCGGCCCAGGGCGACCTCGACGGCGACGGCGACCTCGATATCGTTGTCAACAATCTGCGCGGCGATGCCCAGGTGTTCGAGAACCGGCTGTGCGGCGGCGCGTCGCTGCAGGTCGAACTGCGTCAGCCGGGCAGCGCCAATACCGCGGCTGTCGGCGCAACGGCCCTCCTGGAGACATCCGCCGGCCGGCTGCGCCGCGACGTGCGCGTAACCCGCGGCTACCTCTCAAGCGACCCGGGCCACCTGCATTTCGGCTTTCCCGCAGGGACCGAACTGAAGTTGCTGCTGATTCGCTGGCCGGACGGGCACTGGTCCACAGTCGCAGCGCCGGCCGCGGGACATCGGCTGACCGTTACCAGAAGCGACGCAGAATAGCGACAACCGGCGGCTAAGCGCAGACTCGCCTTCTGGACGCGCCAGCCGCAACACGAGGAAAGAAAGGGATGTCCTTACCCGGCGACCGTAGAGAATCAATTGAGCGAATTCGCCGCCTGCCCCAGCAGCTGGAAGAACTGGTCGCCGGCCTTTCGATCGAGGAGTTGACGGCACGGCCGCTGGCAGGCGAATGGAGTGTGGCCCAGAACGTCCATCACCTCGCGGATTCGCACATCAACAGCTACGTCCGTTGCAAGCTGATGGCGACCGAAGTGAGTCCCACCCTCAAGCCCTACGACGAGGCCGCCTGGGCCAGGTTTGCCGACGGCAGCAGCGCCGATCTGTCCGACTCGCTGGCGTTGCTCAAAGCTCTGCACGCCCGCTGGGTGCATTTCTGGGAAACGTTGCCGGAGGAAGCCTGGCAGCGCACCGGCCTTCACCCGCAGAGCGGCGAGGTCACGCTTGCCCGGCAGCTTGAACTCTACGTGTCGCACGGCGAGGCCCACCTGGACCAGATTCGCCGCACTCTGGCCGCGCGCGCGGCGTAGACGGAGGACAGACTGCCGCGTTTGGACGGCTTTTCACGACTTTTTCGCACATCGGCGGCTGGAAGCGGCGTTTGAAATGTACCCCCGCATCCTGTACAATGACGGCACCGCGTGAAAGCAGAATACCGGCTTTTCACGACAATGCAGTCGCCCCTCTCGCGCAGGGGCACATTCGACACATTTACCGGCAGTTTCAGAGTTCTTCAGGGAGGAAGAAATGCAAGACCGACAAAGGCGTAACCGTAACAGCTTCAAAGCGCTGGTCGTGTTCATTCTGGCCGCGTTGCTGCTCTCTGCTTGCGCCCCCATCGCGCCGGCAGCCGACAGCGGCATGGAGATGGCCGACGAAGGCCCGGTCACAATTACCTGGGCCATGTGGGGCAGCCCGGCAGAGGTCGCGACCCATCAGTCGGTGGCCGATGCCTTTATGGAAGAACAGTCGGACATTGTCATCGAGATTCTGGCCGAACCCTGGGGCGACTACTTCACCAAGATCCGGACCCTTTGGGCAAGCGGTGACGAATCGGTCGTTCCCGATGTCCTGTTCCTCTCGCCCATTGTGAACTATGCCTCCGAGGGCGTGCTGGAAAACCTCGACCCCTGGATCGAGGCGAGCGGCTACGATGTCGACGACTACTGGCCGTCTCTGCTGGAGTACGCCATGTACGACGGCAGCGTCTACGGCTTCCCGCGCGACATCGGCCTCGAGGTCCTCTACTACAACATGGACATCTTTGACGAGGTCGGCGTCCCCTACCCCGATGACAGCTGGACCTGGGACGATCTCACGGCGGCTGCCGAGCAGCTGACCGTCGTCGAGGACAGCGGCCGCGTCTCCCGCTATGCCCTCGGCATGGAGGGCGGCAAGTACATGATCTGGGTGATGCAGAGCGGCGGCATGGCGTTGGATGACATGCGCAATCCCTCCCGCTGCGCCCTGAACGATGCCGAGGCGATTCAAGGCGTGCAGTTCTTCAGGGACATGATCGACAATAACTACTTCATGCCTCCCGCCAACATGAGCCAGGCCGGCGGTGACGCCGCCGTCTTCCAGAGCGGCCAGGTGGCGATGATCATCCAGAACGCCAGCCGCGTCTCGGCGTTCAACGCCGCGGGCATGAACTACGACGTCTCGGTCATCCCGATTCCCGCCAACGGCCATCGGGCCTCCGCGGCCGGCGGCGCTGCCTGGGTGATGAGCGCGCTCAGCGACAACAAGGAAGAGGCCTGGACTTTCCTCTCCTGGCTGCAGAGCACCGACGGCGGCCAGCGCATCTACACCGCCTCCGGCGAGATCCTGCCGGCCTTGCAGTCCACCGCCAAGTCCGACGCCTTCCTCAACAGTGGAGACCCGCCGTCCAACCGGCAGGCCTTCATCACCGAAGGTGAGAATGCCAGGATGGGCCGCATCGGCTACTTCGTCGAATGGAGCGAGATCGGCGGGTCCTTTATCAACCCCGGCCGTGAACAGATCCTCACCGGCGAAGTCTCGGTCGCGGACGGGCTGGCTGCCATCTGCGAGCAGGTGGACGCCTACCTGGAGGAGAATGGGTTCCCGAAATAAGTTGATTTGAACGGCAGCAGCAGCCAGTAGCCTGTCACCTCACCGGCTACTGGCTGCCTGCCGCGAGCCAATGGCGCCATGACCGCCTCCACATCCTCCCAGACCTCCGTGCCCCGCTGGCAGCGCTACCGGCCCGACCAGCAGTGGGAGGCCTACCTGTTCCTGCTGCCGAGCTTCGCCGGATTTCTGATCTTCGTCGCGATTCCGGTTGTCGCATCTCTTGCCCTCAGCTTCTTCGAATGGTCGCTGCTCTCCCCGCCTGAATTCGTCGGCATCAAGAACTTCAAGCAGCTGCTCTCCAGCGACGTTGTCTTTCGCAAAGTCCTCGGCAATACCTTCTACTTCATCGTCACCATCGTTCCCCTGCAGCTCGCATTCGGCCTGCTGCTCGCGGTCTCCCTGAACCAGGGCATGCGCGGCATCGAGTTCTACCGGCTCATCTATTTCATGCCGGTTGTTACCACGATCGTGGCCGCCGCGCTCGTCTTCCAGTGGTTCTTCAACTACGATTTCGGCATACTGTCCGCCGCCGTCTGGGAACTGGGCGAAAGGACCGGCCTGCCCATCCGCCCGCCGGACTGGCTCAACGATCCCGACTGGGCCAAGCCCGCCGTCATAATTCTGACCCTGTGGAAAAACACCGGCTTTACCATGGTCATCTACCTGGCCGCGCTGCAGGGTGTGCCGACCGAACTGTACGATGCCGCCAAGGTGGACGGCGCCAGCGCCTGGCAACGCTTCCGCTTTGTGACCTTCCCCATGGTCAGCCCCACGACCTTTTTCCTGATGGTGATCCAGATGATCGGCGCCTTCCAGCTCTTCAGCGAGGCCTTCGTCATGACGCAGGGCGGCCCCGCGCAGGCCACGCTTACCATCGTCTACTATATCTACCAGTTGGCGTTTGAGTTCAGTCAGATGGGCAAGGGCGCGGCTGTCGCCTGGGTGCTCTTCATCTTCATCTTCATCTTCACCTTCGTGCAGACGCGGCTGCAGCGGCGCTGGGTGCACTATGAGGCGGGCGGCGACTCGTGACCACAACCACCTCCACGCAGCTTCGCCGAGGCAGCGCACGCGCACCCGCTCTGAACGTGGGGCACCTACTGCTCCACGCCGCCCTGATCCTGGGCAGCTTCGTAATGCTGCTGCCCTTCGGCTGGATGCTGGCCACGTCGCTGAAATCGCCGCCCCAAATCTTCACCTACCCACCCTCGCTCGTTCCCAATCCAATTGTGTGGAAAAACTACCTGGACACCGTCCAGGCAATGCCCTTCGGGCGCTTCTATCTGAACAGCCTCTTCGTGGCCGTCTGTGTGACGACCCTCCAGATCCTGACCTCCTCGCTGGCCGCCTTCGCCTTCGGCCGCCTCCGTTTCCGCGGCCGCGAAGCGCTCTTTCTCGTCTACCTCGCAACGCTGATGATCCCGTTTCACGTGACCATGATCCCCAACTTCATCCTCATCCGCTTCCTGCGTTGGTTCGACACCTTCTACGCCCTCATCGTCCCCACCGCCTTTTCCGTCTTCGCCGTCTTCCTGCTGCGCCAGTACTTCCGCGGCATCCCCGTCGATCTCGACGAAGCCGCCCGCATGGACGGCGCATCCTCCTTCCGCATCTGGGGCCAGGTGATCATGCCGCTGAGCGGGCCGGTCCTGGCCGCGCTCACGATCTTCGTCTTCCTCGGCTCCTGGAACGATTTCCTCTGGCCGCTGGTCGTCTCCAACTCCCATGCTACACGCACGATTCCCGTCGGCCTGGCCACATTTCGCGGCCAGTACAACACCGACTGGCACCTGCTGATGGCCGGCTCCGTTATCGCGCTGCTGCCCGTTCTGCTGGTCTATGTTGTGGCCCAGAAGAGGTTTGTCGAAGGGATCACGCTGTCCGGCATGGGCGGACGCTGACACCGGTTACTGGCGCGATCACAAGGACACGGCTCCGAGGATGCGATTGACGGTTCGCCGGAGCTTGGTTGATCAGAATCTGAGAACGTCACTCGCCGTCAAGCCTATCTGTCATCCGGCTGTAAAGGTTTCCCAAAAGCCAGCGTGCCCGAGTAGCGGTGAACTATCGAACCTTCCCGTCCGCACACGTGGCGCGATGCAATCTCCTTGAACGCCGCATCTGCCTCGGCCGCCAGCTCAGGATCCATTCGGTCCCTTGAAAAGCCGTTGCGGGCATGAATGCTCTCCACCCACTCGTCGACCGGTTGCCGCCATTCGATCATTTCCGTCTGCGCACTGCCCTTCCGCTGAAAGAGTCCCCTCTGCTCCAGTTGGTCAAGAATCTCACTTTCGCTGAAGGGCCTGAACTCCTGATTCATCGAATAGCGCGCCAGCACCGGCCCCAACTCCTCTCGCATCCAATCCGGCTTTTCGACCCGCATGCCCACGGCAACAAACAACCCGTCCGGCTCCAGCAACCGGGCAAAGCGGGGAAAGGCCACCTCCCAGTCGAACCAGTGCAAACTCTCCCCAGCGGTGATGAGACAGTAGGGCGGATCAACAGGCGCCGTCTCGATCGGACCGACGACCCAGCGCAGCCGCGCGTCGTCTCCCCCTGGCAGCCGCATTCCCTCCCGAATCGCCGCCGCCGAAAAGTCCACCGCATCCACCCTATCGACCAGCGGCGCCAACCGGCGCGCGACAAATCCGGTGCCGCATCCGGCATCCAGGACTGTCCGACGCCTGCAGCCCGTCGGCAGGAGGTCCACCAACAGAGCGAATGTCGCACACGGATACCGGGGACGGTAACGGTATGCACGGACGACGCTTTCATCCTGGAATATGCTGGAATACTTGAAGCGGAACTGTTCCGGCTGATTGCTCATCGCAGGACATCCGGCTCACCCCAAGGGCGCACGCGTTCCCCGCGCAGAAAACTGACGACAAACTCAGCCTGCGGATGCCGCATCTCCCACGCCGCCTCCTCAGCCAGCTTCAAGTCATACGCCACCGCCCGGTGTTCCACCCGGTACCCGCTCCCGTCCGCCTCCATCACCGCATAGGTGGCGCGCAAACTGGGGATCAGGGGGCTGCCCACGCTGCCCGGATTCACAATATGCACCCCGTCAAAGTGAAAGTTCTGCGGCCAGTGCGTGTGCCCGACACACAATAGGTCCGCGTCGCAGCCGTTCAGCCCCGCCCGTAGCTTCTCATCATTGTAGACCGGCACAAATCCGTCGCCGTCGTCTCTGCCCGGCGACGCATGCACCAGCAGTACGCGACTGCCGTCAGGCAGTGCCAGCCGCTGTTCGAGCGGCAGGTCGAGCAGAAAGGGCAAATAGCCGCCCGCCGCCAGCGCACCCGCGGTCCAGGCGAACGACTCACAGATATCCACGCACGCAGGCACCAGCGACATGTCGGTCAGCTCCTCGATCGGCGTGCCAAGCGGCCTCTCCCCTGTGAGAAGATAGCGCTCCGAGTTGCCGCGCACGAAACGCGCGTTGGTCAGGCCGTCCAGCCGCTTTACTACCTCCAGCGGCTGCGCGCCCGCGGACGCCATGTCGCCCAGAATCCAGTACCCGTCGACGCCGCCGTCAATGTTGTCTTCAATATCGGCCAGCACCGCGTCCAGCGCCACGCAGTTGCCGTGAATGTCTGATAGAATCGCGATTCGCATTGTGGAAGCGGGTCTCCTGTTGACTCTCTCCAGCCAGGACGCCGCCGCTCCTGCTCTCAGCCTTGCCCAGAGCTTGTTCCCCGGCGAGATGATCGAATTGGATGTGTTAGAATGGAGGCGGCCTGAACAGCCTTGGATTGTATCACAACGGCAAGGCCTGAGCCTGCCGGCGGGCGCGAAAAGAACAGACTGCGGCTACGCCGCGCAACCCCAAACGTAGAGCCAGCGATGCAATGGTTACAGGACAGCAAGAGTTGGAACGAAACCGTTGTGCATCTGATTCGGACCATCTTCAACAGGTCCAGCTCGCTGCGTCCCGACTACGCCATTCTGTGCTTGAGACGCCCCTTACCTTCTCTTCCACTCTCTCCGAGCGCACTGGGGCGCATGTCTTCCTGAAGCTCGAAAATCGTCAGCATACCGGCTCCTTCAAGCTGCGCGGCGCGACCAACAAGCTGCTCAGCCTCACAGCGGAAGAGCGCGCCCGCGGCGTTGTCACCGCGTCCTCGGGCAATCACGGCCTCGCAGTCGCCCACGCGGCCGCGGAACTCGACGTGTCGGCGACCATCTATCTGCCTGAAGACGCCTCCCTACGCAAACTCGAAAAACTACGCGCCTTCCCCGTCGCACTCCGCCGCGTTCCGGGCGATGCACTCGCCGCCGAAACCGGCGCCAGACTCGCGGCCCGGGCACGCGGCCAACCCTACGTCTCACCCTACAATGACCTGCAGATCATCGCCGGCCAGGGCACGATCGCCGTCGAGCTCCTGCGCCGGCAGCCGCAGCTGGACGCTGTCTTCGCAACCGTAGGCGGCGGCGGACTGATGGCCGGCACCGCCGCCTATCTCAAGGCGGCCGGCAGCGCCGTACATACAATCGGCTGCCAACCCGAACGCTCCGCCGTCATGCTCGCCTCAATCCGCGCCGGCCGCATCGTAGCCGAAGAAGACAGCCTGCCCACACTTTCAGACGGCAGCGCCGGCGGCATCGAAGAGAATGCCGTCACCTTCGACCTCTGCCGCCGCAATGTCGACCGTTGGGTGACCGCGAGCGAAGAGGAAATTGCGCAGGCCATGCGCCTCGTCTACGATGATACCGGCGAACGCATCGAAGGCGCGGCCGGCGTCGCAGTGGCCGGCCTCCTGCGGCGGGGAAAGCGCCTGGCCGGCCGGCGCGTGGCGGTCGTCATCTGCGGCGGCAACGTGGATGAAAAGGTCTGGCGGCGCGTAATGGAAGCGGAGATCTAGAGAATGTCCAAACCATTCCGACTCGGATTTATGAGCCACCTGCGCGGCAGAGCCGACGCCGACCAGGCCTACAGCGAGAGCCTCCGCATCTTCGAGACCGCCGACGAGCTCGGCTTCGACGCCGGCTGGGTCGCCCAGCACCACTTCAAGGACGTCGACGGCTACCTGCCCTCGCCCTTCCCATTCCTGGCCGCCGTCGCCGCGCGTACGCGCCGGCTGCGCGTGGGCACGTCGATCATCGTCCTCCCCTTCGAGCACCCCCTGCGCGTGGCCGAAGACGCCGCCGTCGTCGACACCATCAGCCGCGGCCGCCTCGAGCTGGGCGTCGGCAGCGGCAGCGACGCCGACGAATTCGAAGCCTTCGGCGTCGACATGGACAGCCGCCACCAGCGCACCACCGACTGCCTGATTACACTCAAAAAAGCCCTCGCCGGCCAGCTCCTCGGCACCGATGGCCAGCAGCTGCGCCCGCCCGCCCCCACTCTCGGCGACCGCCTCTGGCTGAGCGCGCTCAGCCTGCGCGGCGCGCAGTACGCCGCCCAAAACGGTACCGGTCTGTTGCTCAGCCGCTTTATCGGCAGCGAAGTGCAGGCCGCCGGCCAGGAGCAGGAACCTGTGGCCGCCGCCTACTGTTCAGCCTGGGGAGAACGCTCGCTGCCGCCCCGCGTCGGCCTCTCACGCGGCATCTACCTCGGCGCCAGCCGCCGGGCCGCGCAGCGCGAAATCGAAGAGTTCTCGATGCGGGCCATCCCGGCCGATCTCTCCACCGAAGAGTTCTGCCACCGCGCCCACATTATCTACGGTACGCCCGACGATGTCGCCGCACACCTCGCCGCCGACCGCGTACTGCCCTACACCACCGATCTCATCCTCCAATTCGACCCCATCCACCCACCCCTGCCCCGCATCCTCGAAATGCTCGAACAGGTCGCCACCCAGGTCGCCCCCGCCCTCGGCTGGCAACCAACCGCCCACTGACCACTCCGGTCTCAGGCTGGACAGAAGCCCTGCGGTTGCTTCAACCCGTACAGTCGCCCGCGATACAAAGGCGAACTCAGCCGGCGCAGGGAGCGAACACGGCATCGGCCGAGGATTGAGCCGGTGTCATCGTGACCGAAATCGTAGTGCTGCTCTATGCCGGCGCCGACTGGGGCGCGCCGGGTCCCGTGCGCACAGGGTTACTCTTCGTCTGCGCCGATATAGATGCCGGAGCCGATGACCAACTTCTCTTCAGATGCGCCCAACTGCAGGCTGACGGCGTAGCCGAGCTTGGGGGAACCGGTGTCCTCGTCACCTTCGATGGCGGGGTCGTCGTAGTGATACCGCAAAAACTTCCGGCCTTCGCGGCGTGCGCCTCCGATCAGCTCCTCGGCAAACGGCACGCCATTGACGTCGGTCCTGGTCATGTCGGTGGGATTGCCTTCGCGAAAGGGCTCGGTGCCGTGAAAGAGGGTGACGCCCCCGCCGCTCACGACATACAGGTAGATGGAGCCTGCCTTCCAGTCCCCGCCTTCGACCCGGAAGGCGTTCTTGATCTCGACGAGGGGGATACCGCCTTCGAACCTGAGGGCCTCCTGGTAGATTCTGGCCGCCTCTTCGACAAAGGTGATGAGTGTCTCGCGGTCCGCGACTTCGGAGGCGGTGACCGCCGGCGTGGGGAGATCGGCGATGCGGATGTTGACATGGGAGACGTCCTGCGAGTAGCCGCCGACGAGCACGAACCGTCGTCTGAATGGGACGGCGTATGCGGTCTTCAGCCCGTCGTCGTAGTATTCGACGAAACCGCCGCCTTCGGCAGCGGCCGCCAGGAGTTCCTCGACGACTTTGGTTCCGCGTTCGTCCTCGATGTCGAGCAGGTTTCTGTCTTCGGCGGCACGGTCGTTTCCGTGAGCGTAGACGTTTCCGTTTTGGGCGAAGATGATGAGGAAGGTCGAGCCCGATTTCCAGTCGCCCTCCGTTTTGACCCACTGCTTGAGCTTCGCCGCTTCGTCCAGGTTTGTGGCGATTTTTTGGATCTCGGCCTGGGCTGCGAGGACGAAGGCCTTTAGGCTTTCGGGGTCGGTGACCTGGGCGGCGGTTACCGGGCCCATGGCGGGTTCAACGTCGTCGATGGGCGGTATTGGCCGGCAGGCGGCCAAGCCTACCCCCAACGCCGCGACACCTGCCGTCTTGAGAAATGCGCGTCGGGAAGTTGCTCGTTCTGTCATGGTTCCTTTCCTTTGTGTACGGTGGTGAAGCGGGTGTTTGGGCGTGCGCCGGCGTGAATTCGGTCAACGGCTCCGCTGTCAACGGCGCGGCCCGCAGCCAAAACCGTTGTCTGAACCGTGGTAATTCGGAAGAACTGTCGGCGTTCTGCGGGAATCGACTGCAGTTTGCGAGTAGGGCCTTACGCTACTTAACGTTTGAAACCGATTGCGCTCACACGCTCACAGGCCATCGTGCACGCCCATACGTCAAACGAAACGCACATACCCTCGGCATTTGCACCAACCACCTGCAGGGCGTCCCTGACTATCTTCATTCTAGCAAATGGCCCAGGGCAATTGCATCTACAGTTAAGGCAGAGCATCGAAATGCTGCCAATATCCCTATCAGGTCTGAGTCAGACATTGAGAACTGTACAAATTGAGAACTGTACAAATAGTGTCCGGCACGATGACAATCTGAGCAGCGAAAACGACTGACAGCCTTTGTTGTGGCGAATTTTCGTTGTCACTCAACAGGTTGACAAGGACTTTCACCTATTTCCGCACTCTTCTGTTCAAAATCGCGACGAAACTGGCATACACACTAAGGTGCCTATGCCCTGGAAAATGGTCTTTCCCAACCAGCATAAGGCCCCACTCGCCACTATTCACTAACCACTATCCACTGCCGTTTCACCCCAGCCACCGTTTCCGCCGCTTGTAATGCTTCACGTCGCGATAGCTCTTGCGCTCGCCGACCTGCGTCAGGCCGAGGTAAAACTCCTTGATGTCGGCGTTCTCTGCCAGTTGCTCCGCCGGGCCGTCGAGAACAACGCGGCCCGTCTCCATCACATAGGCATGGCTCGCGGCGCGCAGCGCAACGTTGGCGTTCTGCTCGACCAGCAGCATCGACACGCCCGATTCGGCGTTGATGCGGCCGATGACCTCGAAGATCGACTGCACCAGCAGCGGCGCCAGCCCCAGGCTTGGCTCGTCCAGCAGCATCAGCTTCGGTTTCGCCATCAGCGCCCGCCCAATGACGACCATCTGCTGCTCCCCGCCGGACAGATATCCTGCCGTGCGGCGGCGAAACTCGGTCAGACGCGGAAAGTAGCCGTAGACCTCCTCCAGGTCCTGCCGCAGCCCCGCCTCGCTCGTGCGGCGGAAGATCGCGCCCGTGCGCAGATTCTCCTCGACCGTCAGGTGCTCGAACAGCCGCCGGCCCTCCAGCAGCTGCACGATACCCATCTGCACGATCTCGTCCGGCCTCCGGTTATCGATGCGCTCGCCGTCCCACTCGATGCTGCCGCGCGTCACCGCGCCCTGCTGCGCCCGCAGCAGGCCGGAGACCGCCTTCAGCGTCGTCGACTTGCCTGCCCCGTTCGCGCCCAGCAGCGAGACGATCCGTCCTTCCGGCACGGCCAGCGAGACGCCTCGCAGCACGAGGATCACATCGCTGTAGACGACTTCAATGTTGTTGATCTGCAGCATGGATGCGGCAGCAGCCGGCGGTCGGCACGACTACGGACCACCGGCTGCCCGAAACCAACCTTATTCTGCGCTCGGCCTGGTATCCGGCAGAGCCATGAACTCCTGAACGACCACGAAGTCAACGCTGCCGTCAGCCATAATCTGCGCCTGGCGGATCTGCGCCAGGTTGGGCGCACGGTTGCTCCCTTCGACGTTCATCTCAAAGACGCCCGCCGAGCTGATCGTCCCCATCTCCTGCATCGCCCTCAGGAACTCGGCCCCGCTCAACCCGTCGAAGCCGGCATTGTTCAGGGCGACGGTTAAAATGTCGGCGAGACCGAACATGGCGCTGTACATGAGCAGGTAGGTGAAGGCCTTCTCCGAATCGGGATAGCCCTTCGATGTAAATGTCTCCAGCGCCCGCTGCACGCCCGGCGAATCGGTGTCGCTCCACCACAGGTAGGGGAAGACACCGTAGTAGCCGGCCGCGAGCGGCGCATTCTGGCCCAGAATGTTGAGTATGTCCCGATTCATGCCCCAGTTCACGCTGCCCACCACGACCTTGTCATAGAAGCCCATCGCGTGCAGCGTGCCGAGCACCTGGGTGACGCTGAACGAGATCGACTGCATGTAGATTACGTTGGCGCCGTTGACCAGCAGGTTTTGCAGCTGCCCGGTCACGTCGGCCGACGGGTCGATGGCCTGCTGCTCCAGCGGCAGCACGGAGATGCCCAGCGATTCGGCGAAGGCCAGCGCTTCGGGCGTGGTCGCGCCCGCGCCGAACGCGTTCGCCCAGCCGATTACGCCGACCGTGATCGCATCCCCTGCGCCTTCAGGTTTGATGTCCGCCCAGTTGTCATGCACGAACTGCAGAAAACCGGCGAACTGGTCCGAATAGATCGGCACCATCCCGACCGTGTAGCCATCGGCCGGGTTATAGATCGAATGCGCGTGGACCCCGGTGGCAATGTTGACGATCTCGTCCTCGACCACGCGGTCCTTGAGCGCAACTGTGGCCGCGCTGTTGGCCGTCAAGATGAACAGTGGCTTGGGCGTCTCCGCGCGGAACTGCTCGTAGACCTGAATCTCCTGTTCGAGAGCGTACTGCGTATCCTCGACGCGTATATTCAACATCACCCCGCAGACGCCGCCTTCGGCGTTGATCTGATCGAGCGCGTCCTGCGCAGCACTGATGAAGCCGGTCCCCATCAGCGTGGCCAGCGGCCCGGTCAGGCCCGCCTGCTGATAGATCGTAAGGCTTTCGCCCTCGTAGGTGTTCTCGCAGGAGATGTCCATGGACTCTTCCGCCGGCGCCAACGCTTCCTCCTGCGCGGCGGGCGTCGGCTCCGTTTCGGCAGCCATCGGTTCTTCGGGCGCGGCAATCGGTGCGCACGCGCTTACAAGCAGCGAAAATATCAAGATACACACAGTAGCGGCAGGACGCCGGATTCCGGTCGGTCGCATCCCTTTCATCGGAAATCTCCTTTCGTGAAAGTTTCTTCCCTGTAGCTATGCTACATCATCGTTCACGCATCGTAAACCGTGGGAGGAGCACGGCGCGGCACAGTCTTCGACCGGCGCGGCCGCGACACACCGTCCCCGCATCAACGTGAGAACGGACGCAGCCGCCAGCCGGCTTTCAGCAGCTGCCAGCGATGGGCCAGTCCGCGCGGCTCGTAAATCAGAAAGAGAATCAACGCGATGCCGAAAAAAATTGGGCGGAACGAGGTCAGAAGCTGCCCCGAAAGTTCGGGGAAGGCCGCGGCCAGCACGCCCCCCAACAGGTCGGAAAGGTCCTCCAGCAGGATGATGAACGCGACACCCAAAAACGGGCCCAGGTTGCTGCCCAGGCCGCCGATGACCAGCATCCCCAGGTAGATGATCGATTCGTTGAGGCCGTAGCCGAACTCCGTGCCGACCCCGCGCTGGCTGTGCGCCTTCAGCGCGCCGGCCGCGCCCGCCAGCAGCGCGGCAATGAAAAAGGCGCGCAGCTTGTAGGTGAACAGATTGACGCCCAGCAGCTCCGCGGCCAGGTCGTTGTCGCGCACGCTGACGAAGGCCCGCCCCAGCCGCGTGCGCGAAATGTTGAAAAGCAGGACCGTCGTGATCAGCAGCACGAACAGCGAGATGTAGACGAAGTTGCTCGCCTCGCCGAAGTTCAACCCGCCCAACCGCGGCACCGGCGCCTCGATCGCACCGCTTGAGCCGCCCAGATAATCCTTGAACGTGTGCCGGCTCAGCCACGGGATGATGAACTGCGCCGCCAGTGTCGCGAAGACCAGGTAAAAACCCTTCACGCGCAGACTCGTCAGGCCGAAAATGAGACCGACCCCGCCCGCGACAAGCGCCGCCAGCGGCAGCGCAATAAAAAACGACAGCCCGGCATGCGTCACGATCAGCGCCGACGCGTAGCCGCCCACCAGCATGAAGGCCGCCTGGCTCAACGAAATCTGGCCGGTGTAGCCGGTCAGGACATTCAGCCCCTGCACGACGATGACCGTATACGCGATCTGGTTGACCGTTGCGGTGACATAGGCGCTGCCCCACACGGGCACGGTGAAGGCCGCCACGAGGCTGACGCCGAGCAGCCAGTAGTGCCACGGGCGGCGCAGCAGCGCCATATCCTGCGCATAGGAGCGGTCGAAGTCGCCGGCGGGGCGCAATACGGCCATTGGTCATCCGGTGGCGGCTGGCTCGCAATCGCAGGCGGCGGGACCGCCCACCACGATCTGCGAACGGTCTAAATCCTCTCGATCCTCTTTTGCCCGAACAGCCCTTCCGGGCGGATCAGCAGTACGACCAGCAGCAGCAGGTAGGGCGCGATTTCGGCCGAGTTGCGTACCTCGATCAGACGCGAAGCCTGCACCAACGCCTGCACCAACCCGATCGCGAAGCCCCCCAGCAGCGCCCCGCCCAGCGACTCCAGCCCTCCCAACAGAATCGCAGGAAACGCGATCAGCGCGACCGTCGAGAGGTTCAGGCTCACGCCGCTCACCGTCGCCAGCAGGACGCCGCCCAGCGTCGCGATCACCCCGGCGATGCCCCACGAAAGTCCGAAAACCCGGCTCACCTTGATGCCGACCGAACGCGCCACCTCGTGGCTCTCCGCCGTCGCCCGCATCGCCAGGCCGGTCTTCGTCCGGTTGAAGAACCAGATGAACAACACCGCGGCCACAACCGCGACGATAAATGTCGCCACCAGCGTGTATTTCAGGCGAATGGCGTCGCCGAATGCGCCCGGGAAGGGGATGATCAGCACGTCGCTGGGCGAAAACGGCGTCGGGAAGTTGCTCTTCAGCGCCACGCCGAACAGGACCGCCGTCACCCCTTCGAAGAGCTGGGCCAGCCCCAGTGTCATCAGCATGATCGCCAGCAGAGGCTGCCCCGTCATCGGGCGCAGCGCAAGCCGTTCGATCACCAGGCCAATCCCCATCGAGGCAAACAGTGCCGCAACCACCGCCGCCCACAGCGGCAGGTCGATCAGCGCCGCGCCCGGCTCCGCGTCGCCCCCGGCGAACCACCAGGTCAGAAACGCACCGAACATCACCAGGTGCCCATGCGCAAAGTTGAACACCTCCGACGACTTGTAGATCAGCACGATGCCCAGCGCGATCAGACCGATCGTCCCCCCGTTGAGCAGGCCGGTCACAAACTGTTGCGGTACCAATTGCCAGTTCATATCAGTGGATAGTGGTCAGTGTTTAGTGGATAGTGAGCGCATAAGTCCGGTCAGCATCTTGTTGATCTCAGCGCAGTCCGGAAGCAAGCTTTCGCCGATTTTGCGAGGAGCAAGACCTAACCTTTCGGATAGAGCAAGGAAAGTCTCCAATTCAGCCAAAGAACCTCGCGCTATGCCAAGCAAATGAAGAAACTCTCCTGTTGTGCGCCTCGCCTGCCCTTCCGCAATGTTCGCAGAAATCGAGACCACCGCCCGTCGCATCTGGGAAATAAGCCCATACTTCTCTTCAACAGGGAAGCGGCTTGTTATTTCGTAAATCCTCACCGATAAGTCCATCGATCATTGCCATACTTTCAACTCCCGATACGACCCGATAGACGACATGCGCCTCCCCGCCAGCCCTATGAATACCGTCCGGCTACTCTCAACTCAAATTGGACACTATCCACTATCCACTATCCACTATCCACTGTCCACTATCCACTATCTATAATTCGCAAATCCATCTCGACGATACCCTCGCTGCCGTCCTGGTAACGCACCGGCGTCTGCACGTGGAAGCGCTCCTCGCCCGCGTAGATCGTCTCGATCATGTCGGCGTAGCGCGTGTACAGCACGTCGCGCCGCAGCTTGCGCGAACGCGTCATCTCCGACTCGTCCGCGTCAAACTCCTTGTGCAGCAGCACGAAGCGCCGCACCCTGCTGCCCGGCGCCATGCTGGCGTTCACCTCCCCAACCGCCTGGCGCACCAGCTCGCCGACCTCGGCCTTCTGCGATAGGTCGGCAAAGGTGGTGAAGACAATTCCCTCCTTCTCCGCCCAGTTGCCGACGTTGTCGAAGTTGATGATGATCAGCGCCGTGACGTACGCCAGCGCCGGGCCGCCCACCGCCATCACGTCCAGAATGTAGGGGCTGAACTTGAGCCGCCCTTCGATGAACTGCGGCGCGTAACGCTCGCCGCCGGCCAGCGTGATCATGTCCTTCATCCGGTCCAGGTAGATCAGGTGGCCGTCCTCGTCGATGTAGCCGGCGTCGCCTGTGCGGAACCAGCGCGTCCCGTTCTCCTCCAACAGCGCCCCGGCCGTCGCTTCGTCGTTCTTGTAATAACCCTGGAAAACGGTCGGGCCGCCGATCAGGATCTCGCCCTCTTCATCTGTCCGCACCGATATGCCCGCCGCCGGCTTTCCGATGCTGGCGAACTTGATATCGCCGTCCCCGTGCATTGTACCACCGCCGGTGACCTCAGTTAAGCCGTATATCTGTTTCAGGTTGATGCCGAGCGCATGAAAAAAGCGCATCGCATCCGGGCTCAGCGCGCCCCCCGCCGTGTACGCCGCGCGCAGATTGGTGAAGCCCAGCTTGTCGCGTAACGGACCGAAAATGAGCCAGTTGCCGATGCTCTCCGCCAGCCGCAGCCCCGGCGAAACCGCCTCGCCCGCCAGCCTCCTGTCCGCCACACGCTGGCCGACCGGCAGAAAGAGCCGGTAGAGCGTGCGGTTGAGCCGCGAACTCTCGGCCATGCGCACCTGGATCGTGCCAACCAGCCCGTCCCACAGGCGCGAGTTGTAAAGCACCCTGTTCGGCGCAATCTCCCGCACATTCTCGCGCACCGTTTCCAGGTTCTCCGGAAAATTCATGACCATGCCGTAAAGGCAATGCGGCGCAACCCCCCACGAGTGCTCGGCGATCCAGCCCAGCGGCAGCAGGCTCACGTGGTTGTCGTTTTCATAGACGGGCGCCACCTCGTTGAAGGCTTCCGTCGTGCTCATTATGTTGTCATTGCTGATCATCGCCCCCTTGGGACGGCCCGTCGTGCCCGAAGTGTAGCAGAGTATCGCCATGTCGTCCGGGCGGCCGCGCGCCACCTCCTCCTCGAAACGCGACGGCTCGCGCGCGGCCAGCGCCCGGCCCTGCCGGCATACCTCCTCGTAAGGCGTGAGCCACGGCTCGTCGTACGCCCACAGGCCCCGCTCATCCCAGTAAACGACGCGCTCCACCTTGGGGATCTGCGCCCGCACCGCCAGCATCTTGTCGACCTGCTCCTGGTCCTGCGCCAGAACGAAGCGGGCGTCGCTGTGCCCGATGACATAGGCCGCCTCCTCCGCCGTCGCGTCGGTGAACAGCCCCACCTGCACCCCGCCCACCGCCAGCAGTCCGAGATAGGCCCACAGGTACCGGCAATCGTTGTCGCCAATTGTGGCAACGTGCTCACCCCGTTTCAGGCCCAACGCGTGCAGCCCCAGACCAAACATCCGCACCTGCTCGCATGATTCTTGCCAGCTGAACTCGCGCCAGATGCCGAGCTCCTTCTGACGCAGAGCGACACTGTCGGCGCCGTTCGACTCGACCTGGCGCAGGAAATGCTGGAGGATCGTCTCCGCCGGCTGCCTCTCTGCCATTCAGTCCGCCTCCCCCAGGTAGGCGCGGATCACCTCCGGGTCGCGCCGCACCTCTTCCGGCGTACCGTCCGCGATCTTCGTGCCGAAATCAAGCACTACGATGCGGTCGGCGATGTCCATCACCAGCGTCATGTCATGTTCCACCAGCGCGATCGTCGCGCCCCGCCGCGCGTGTATGTCGAGGATGAAGCGCGCCATGTCCTCCTTCTCCTCGGTGTTCATGCCCGCCATCGGCTCATCCAGCAGCAGCAGCTTCGGCTCCAGCGCCAGCGCCCGCCCCAGCTCGACCCGCTTGCGCAGGCCGTACGGCAGCGCGCCGACCACCGTCTTGCGAATGTGCGCGATCTCCAAAAAGTCGATCAGCTCCTCGACCACCGCCCGGTGGCGCACCTCCTCGGCGCGGGCCCGGCCCCAGTAGAGCGCGCTGGCCAGCATATTCTGGCGCATGTGTATGTGCCGCGCCGCCATCAGGTTTTCGAGCGCGCTCAGGTGCGTGTAGAGTCCGATATTCTGAAACGTGCGGGCGATGCCCAGCTGCGCCACGCGGCCGGCGCCGGTCAGCTCGTGCCTGCCCTCGAAGAGGATCCGCCCCTGCTGCGGGCGGTAGAAGCCGCTGATGCAGTTGAGCATCGACGTCTTGCCCGCGCCATTGGGGCCGATTATGGCGCGGATCTCGCCCGCCCGCACGTCGAATTCGACCCCGTCCAGCACCGTCGTGCCGCCGAAGGCGAGTGTGACGCTTTCCACCTGCAGGATGCGCTCAGGGTTCATGGACTGTTTATCGGCATTCTCTCAGCTTCCTCCCCTCCAAGGCGGACGTACTCGAAAGGGGGAAATCCTCGTTCAGGGACCCGTCAGTTCTGGGAAGTAGGAGGTGAAGAAGCCTCGATCACGAGTGAGGAAGGCGTCGGCCGAGGTGATGGCGTGGGCGCCGATAAGAAAGTCGGTGATGATGCGTTTGCGCGAACCGCCAGCCCGGCGGTATCGCATCCAGCGTGTGCCGGCTTCCCAAGCGATGTCACTGTTGATGGGGGAGAGTATGATGCCGATCTCCCGCAAGGCCCTGTTCAGGACGACCCGCTCGCCGAATGCCGGAACCAATTCCGCATATACGACGTCGCAGACGAGCAACGTCCCTCTGTCGTAGGCAGCGCGCAACCACTCCACTGACTGCGCGTGGTGCGGCGCGTGAGATACAAATACGTCTAGGAGGACGTTGGTATCGACGGATGTGATCACCTACCCCGGATTTCCTCCAGGTATTCATCTACGTCGCAGATGCCATCGAGAATCCCGCAGACTCGGTCTACCGGGTGCTGCTCGGCAGTCTGTTTCTGGATGAGCAGACCCCGGGCGGTCGGCGTGATCTCAACTTCCGCATCCTGGCTTAGACCGAATTGGTCTCGCAGCCGTTTGGGGATGGTGATCTGCCCTCGTTTGGATACGCGCATGAAACTCCTCGACTTGAACGAACGAACGCCTCCCATCATAACCTGCAAGGCATTCTAAGGTCAATCCATTTGCATCAATTCTCAATAGAGATACGCCCAACAGCATCCCCAAATGTGCTGATTTCCGCTGGTTGGCCGGAATTCCTTCCACTTCTTTCGAACGCCATAACATTCGGGCAAAAAAACCAGGTTCTTCCATTCGCCTTTAGGAGAGCGGCTGTTCTCCCACTCGATCGATTGCGCTCCTGTTGCACGTTCCACACGCTCGCTGAGGAATTCACGGTGTTGGTTCAGTAGTTTGCGGAAATGGAATTCCCTGCCGTAGCCGTCGCCCATTGTTGACTATGTTGTTTCTCAAATGGAATGACTTGATTACCTACGGCGATTGAGGGCGCCACAAGTATTCACCTCAAAAACTCCTCCAGCACGACCGCCACACCGTCCTCCTCGTTGCTCACCGTTATGCGATCGGCCGCGGCCTTCACCTCCGGCACCGCGTTCGCCATCGCCACGCCCAGCCCGGCCTCGGCCACCATTTCCACGTCGTTGACATCATCGCCGAACGCAACGACGTCTTCCTGCGAAAGGCCCCAGCGGTCGAGCAGCCAGCCCAGCGCCGCCGCCTTCGACGCGCCGCTCGGCATCACCTGCACAAGGTCATATTTCGGCGATATCAGCGCGCGGCTCGACCGCGGCAGCCCCTGCAGAAAGATCTCCGACTGCCTCGCCGTCACCCGCCCATTGACCGGCTCCTCCTGCGCCGCGTCCATGTCCGACAGCGAAGTCAGGATCTTGGCCGTAGGACCGGTCGTATGCGCCAGAACATCGCTGACCAGGGTGAAGTTGGTCCACTTGCCTTCACGGTTGGTATACAGCTGGTCTGCGATCTCGACCCCCAGCAGGCAATCGGGTGCCGCCGCCAGGATCGCAGAGACGATGCGGCGCGCATCCTCGACCGGGATCGTCGTCTCGTACAGGACCCTGCCCTCCACCTCGATCCAGGCGCCGTTGTAGCAGATCCACGGGTAACTGTGCAGCGCCGGCGGAATCATGCGCGTCGAGCGCGGCGGACGCCCGGTCGCAATCACGATCCTGCGCCCGCTGCCGCGCCACCTCTCCAGCGCCGCCATCGTGCGCGCCGACACGCCGCTTTCGCCGTCTAGCAGCGTTTCGTCCAGGTCAACGGCCAGTACCGAGTACATAGCGTGCGGCCCCCGTAAGCCGGTCTGCAGCAGACGTCACCTCGCGCCCGGCTGGATGCTTTCTGCGCGCCGCGCATTCGACGCGCGTCCCAGTCTACCTTACCTGACCTGGGCAGTCCATTTTGGCGCAAGGAAAACGATCTTTTTGCCGATTTGACAAATCAGCCTGAGCGATCGTATTCTTATATGCAGCAAAATAAGTTAGTGTTCTGACAGGTTTACGTATGAGCGTTCTCCCATGCGACGAAGCAAGGAGCATTTTCATGTAGTATCACCAGTCAGTGCGCAAGTTGTTTTGCGCCGTATCTGGTAACCGCAGTTAGCATAGGAGAGTTTTCACCATGAGTGAAACAGTAGCCGGCACCGTAAAGTGGTTCAGTGATCAGAAGGGCTATGGCTTCATCGCCCGGGAGGATGGACCGGACGTATTCGTGCATTTCTCCGCCATCCAGTCGGAGGGATTCCGCAGCCTTTCTGAAGGCGATCAGGTCGAGTTCGAGATCGAAGACGGACCGAAGGGACCTGCCGCCAGCAAGGTTGTGAGAGTAGCCAGCGTGGCCTGACCACCGGCCGGTTGGTAAAAGCTAGGGAGTGACTACGATTGTCGCTGACTCAGAGCGTTCGACTGTAGGCGGCAATTCGACAGGGTCGCTCCCTTTTTTTTCTCTTCAGAGTTCGGGGGATGAACGTACATCTCCTCCGTCGCTGCAGACGACCTTCAACTGGTAACGCCCCAGTGTAATCTGCGCGCCGTTTTCCCAGGGCCGGCTCTCCCCCGTCCAGGGGTCCACGAGCAGAAACGGGCCGTCCGCACGCAGCGTTACACCGCTCGACACAGGCGCGCTCTCCTCGTTGAATAAAATCCACCAGTCCCGCCCACCCTTGCGCACGCGGCGCACGCGCAGCCCAGCCGCGGCCGGCTCCAGGTTGATGTCGGCCGCAACCAGTCCATCGACAAAGGACCGCAGGGCTGAAGCAGACGTTTCGCGGCCGTAACGCAGCAGACGTCCGGCCTCTTCCAGCGTTCGCAACGCGGGGTGCGCCCGTTCGTCCGGCTCGTGCGCCGCGATCACCGCCGCGTAGCGCATGCCCGCCAGCTCTATCCCGCCTTCGTCGACCGCGGCGTCCTCCCACAGGTGGCGCTCCTCCACGTAGTTGAAATCGCGCTGCTGCTGGAAAAGGACCTTCGCCGGCTGCCACGGCAGCCAGTCCACCCTGCCCAGGACCGCGATCGAGCAGATATGCCGGCTGTCGCTGTTCAGCCAGCTGAGGCGGCTGCAGCGGTCCGCGTAACCCTTGTAACGCCCCCACCACGCGCTGTTCGGCCCCACGTCCGGCGGCCGCTCGTCCCAGCGGATGCCGCGCACGCTGTAGTAGAAGGCGTGCGGGAACAGCATGTTCGTACCGCGCACAAAGCACCAGTCCGCCAGCCAGTTCATCTCCTCCCACGTCAGCCCGTGGCCGTACGCGCCGCACAGCTCGTTGGCGTTGCGTCGCCGCCCCGTGTGGATCATCGCCGAGCTGCCGCACTTGCCCTGCGTAGACTGCGCCCCTTCGAGCGCTGTCGGGTCGTCCGGCAGCACCCAGCGCCAGACCAGGTCCTGGCCGGGAATGTGAAAATAGCGCTCCGCGCCGAGGTCGTCCGCCCGCGCCGGATGGCCGGTCAGCGCGATGCCGTGCTCGCTGCACCAGTCGTACAGCGGCTGATACCAGGTCTCCTCCATGCGCAGCGCGATCGCTCGTTCGTAGTCCGCGCGGTAACGCGCCGCATCCGGCTCGTCGTCGTGCCACAGCGCCGCCAGATGCGGCCCGAAGTCGTAGCCCAGCAGCCGGTTCACGTGCGCCAGGATCCCCGTCGTGCCCGGCCACACGTCCCGCTCTCGCGGCTTCCCCACCGGGCTCGGCTCATCCGTGAAGATGGCCGGGATCAGCCCGCCGAAATGCTGCCCGAACCGTTCGTAAAACCTGTCGTAAACCAGGCGGATGAAACACGCGACCGCGTCCGGGTTCAGCAGGTCGCCCGCCGCCGGCTCGTCCTCCGCCGGGCCCCCGTCGATATAGTGCAGCCCGCGAATATAGGCGTCCATCTTGCGGTCGATCACCGCTAGCCGCTCACCGTTGCGCCGCCTGACCACCGCCACCAGCGTCTCGTCCGCCTTCAGCGCCGGCTCCTCCCCCTCACCCAGGGCCCGCGCCTCTAGGCAGCGCGTCTGGTAGCTCGCGTTCTCCGCCACCACCTGCCCCGCCGACGAGCCCGACGGGTACATCCCCTCGTCGTACAGCACCACCTGCATCCCCCGCCGCGCCGCCTCCTCGATCGCCGCGTCATAGAACCCCAGCAGCGCCTCCGACATCCACCCCAGCGAGCGCGGCAGCCCCACCCGCGGGTGAATGACAAACCCATGCACCCCGTGCGCCTCGAAATCGGCGATCTGGCGCCGGATCTCGTCCGCGTCCAGCTCGTCGTTCCAGAACCAGAACGGCAGCACCGAGAACTCGGTCGGCGGGTTGGCGAAGGTGTCGAGTGCGTTGGGCATGGGCATGTTCCGTGTGTGTGGAGTCTATGGGCAGTCTACGCAATTACGTGATGGTGAGAGCAAATCGAGTGAATCGATTCACCGGTGATGCCTGGGGCGGCGACAAAGATTTAAATGATGCACCCCGTCAAAGTATAATTGGGCCAGTTCAAATCTGCCATTGAAGGTACAATGCGTATTTCATGAACAGAGAGGAACTTCTGAAGCTGCTACGGGAACACAAAGCGACACTTTCGCGACGTTTTGGCATCACCGACCTTTCTCTCTACGGCTCCTTTGCCCGCGAAGACGTCGCCGACCACTGCGACGTGCATATCCTCGTTCGCTTCAAAGCGCCGCCGAACTGGCGGCAAAATTTCGCTGCCCATGCCTACTTGGAAGAGACGCTGGGACGTCCCGTGGATATGGCCGCGCGCAGAGAATCAAGAGCGGAAATCAGGCCCTACGTTGAGCGGGAAGCGGTCGATGTCTGAGGAGGCCCACGCAGGCCGCCATTGGCGTTTCTATGTCCAGGACATGATCGATTTCAGCGAGAAGGTCCTGGCTTATACCGACGGAATGGACCTGGAAGATTTCCTTGCCGATGAGCTCAGGTACGACGCCACCTTGCGCAATCTGAAGCTGATCGGCGAGGCCGCCGCCCACATTCCGCATCCGGTCCGCCTGGTTCACGCCGAGATTCCCTGGCACGCGATCATCGGGACGCGCAATCGTCTTGCCCATGCCTACATGACGATAAGCGACAGCATCATCTGGGGCGAAATTCAGGACGCCATACCGGACCTCCTGCCCGCACTGCGACATATACTGGACACAACCGGCGAGGAAGGCGAATAGATGGCGAGACCGAGAACGAAGAGCAAGAAGCAGGTCGAGACGGTCCGCCACAAAGACGCCAGCCGCAAGAACCTGCCCAGCGTCGAACGCCAGCCCCTGATGCAACAGGTGGAGCAGTCCCCCCTGCAGGTCGCCTACCAACGCCGCAACCGCGATCTCGACCCCCAGCTCGTCTGGCGCGGCAAGGACCTGCCGGACCGGTCCGACCTGGTCGGCAACGCGTCGCCGGCCCTTGCACAATGAAACTCGAAGAGCTGACAACCAACGCCGCCGTCGCGGGCATCCTCGGCGACAGCCTCGTCACCGTAGTCAGTGTGCAGTGGTACGGCGAAGCCGCCGTCGAGCTCACCTACAAAACGCCGGCCGGCGAAGTCGCCAACGAGCTCCTCTACCGCGAGGACGAGCCCCGCATCAGCATCGCACAGCAGGCGCGGCCCTGGAGCTTCGACGGCGACGGCGCCCTCTTCCGCCTCGTCTCCGAAGCGCAGCGCATCCGCCTTGCCCACCTCTTCGACCCCCTGCTCGCCGTGCATACCTCCGACGTCGAGCCGCTGCCCCACCAGATCACCGCTGTCTACGAAGCGATGCTGCCGCGCACGCCGTTGCGCTTCCTCCTGGCCGACGACCCCGGCGCCGGCAAGACCATCATGGCCGGCCTCCTGATCAAAGAGCTGATCGCCCGCGGCGACCTGCAGCGCTGCCTCATCGTCTGCCCCGGCGCGCTCGCCGAACAGTGGCAGGATGAGCTCTACCGACGCTTCCAGCTGCCCTTCGACATCCTCACCAACGACAAGCTCGAAGCCGCCCGCACCGGCAACTGGTTCCTCGAAACCGACCTCGCCATCGCCCGCCTCGACAAGCTGGCGCGCGACGAGGAGGTCCAGCAAAAGCTCAAGGCGCGCGACTGCGACTGGGACCTTGTCGTCTGCGACGAGGCCCACAAGATGTCGGCCGGCTACTTCGGCAGCGAGCTGCGCTACACCAAGCGCTACCGCCTCGGCCAGCTTTTCGCCGACCTCACCCGCAACTTCCTCCTCATGACCGCCACCCCCCACACCGGCAAGGAGGAGGACTTCCAACTCTTCATGGCGCTGCTTGACGGCGACCGCTTCGAGGGCCGCTTCCGCGACGGCGTCCACAACGTCGACGTCTCCGATCTGATGCGCCGCATGGTCAAGGAGAAACTGCTGAAATTCGACGGTAGGCACCTCTTCCCCGAGCGCATCGCCTATACCGTCTCCTACAAACTGTCAGAGGAGGAGGAACGGCTCTACAGCGCGGTAACCCAGTACGTGCGCGAGGAGTTCGACCGCGCCGGCGCCCTCGAAAACGACAGACGCGCCGGCGCCGTCGGCTTCGCCCTTACCATCCTGCAGCGCCGCCTCGCCTCCTCGCCCGAGGCGATCTACCGCTCCCTGCGGCGCCGCCGCGAACGGCTGCAAGGCCGCCTGCAGGAGCTGGAGGGACTGCAACGTAAGGAAGAGACGCAGTCCCCAGCTGTCGCGGCAGGCCCCTATCTCGGCGCCGGCAGCCTGGGACTCGATCGCGAAGATCTGGAGGATCTGGAGGACGCGCCCGAGAGCGAGGTTGAGGCACAGGAGCGGCAGGTCCTCGACGAGGCAACCGCCGCCCAGACCATCGACGAGTTGGAATTGGAGATCGCCACCCTCACCGGCCTCGAAGCCGAGGCCGCGCGCGTCCTGCGCGCCGGCCAGGATACCAAGTGGCGCGAGCTGGGCCAGTTGCTCGACCGCCTCTTCGTCACCAAGTTCGGCGAGACCCCCGCGCCCTACGGCTCGGGCCAGATCGCCCCGCCCGTCCCCTCTCCCCGGCAGAAGCTCGTCATCTTCACAGAACACCGCGACACGCTCAACTATCTTCAAAAGCGCATCGCCGCCCGCCTCGGCCGCGAACAGGCTGTCGTAACCATCCACGGCGGGATGCGCCGCGAGGACCGCAACGCCGCCCAGGATGCCTTTCGCCACGATCCCGAAGTGCGCGTGCTGCTCGCCACCGACGCCGCCGGCGAGGGCATCAACCTCCAGCGCGCCCACCTCATGGTCAACTACGATCTGCCCTGGAACCCCAACCGCCTCGAACAGCGTTTCGGCCGCATCCACCGCATCGGCCAGACTGAGGTCTGCCACCTTTGGAACCTGGTCGCCTCCGACACGCGCGAGGGCGACGTCTACCGGCGCCTGCTTGAGAAGCTGGAACAGGCCCGCCACTCCCTCGGCGGCCAGGTCTTCGACGTCCTCGGCAAACTGCAGTTCGAAGGCCGTCCCCTGCGCGACCTGCTGGTCGACGCCATCCGCTACGGCGAGCAGCCCGACGTGCGCGCCAGACTGACCACGGTCGTCGAGAACGTTTTCGACCGCGACAGGCTGAACGAGCTGCTCGACGAGCGCTCGCTCACGCCCGAGCTGATGGACCCAAGCCGCGTCCACCGCATCCGCGAGGACATGGAACGCGCCGAGGCGCGCCGCCTGCAGCCCCACTACATCGAGTCCTTCTTCTTTGAGGCCTTCCAACGCCTGGGCGGACGCGCCCGCCAGCGCGAAAACCGCCGCTACGAGATCACGCACGTTCCCGCCGCCGTCCGCAACCGCGACCTTGCCACCGGCGCCTCGATGCACGTGTCGCGCCGCTACGAGCGCATCGCCTTCGAAAAGGCGCTCGCGGTCGACGGCAGCCGGCCCCCCGCCGCCTTCGTCTGTCCCGGCCACCCCCTCCTCGACGCCGTCATCGACAACACGCTGCGCAGCCACCGCGATCTCCTCAAGCAGGGCGCTCTCCTGATCGACGAACGCGACAGCGGGACCGCCCCGCGCGTGCTCTTTTTCCTTGAGCACGCCATCCAGGACGCCGGCCTCACGCGCGCCGGCGGCCGCCGCGTCATCTCCAGGCGTATGCTCTACGTCGAGCTCGACGCCGCCGGCAACGCCCGCCACAAGGAGTACGCCCCTTATCTCGACTACCGGCCCCTGCAGCCGGACGAGCCCGAAGCCGAAGCCGTCCTCGCGCGCCCGGAGTGCGACTGGGTCGGCGCGGCGCTTGAACAGTCCGCCCAGCGCTACGCCGTCGCCCACGTCGTGCCCGAGCACGTCGCGGAGGTCCGCAACGCCAGGCAGCCCCTGATTGACAAGACGCGCGACGCCGTGCAAAAAAGGCTGAACCTCGAGATCGCCCACTGGGACAACCGCGCCGAACAGCTCAAGCTGCAGGAGCAGGCCGGCAAGGTCAACGCCCGCCTCAACTCTGCGCAGGCCCGGCGCCGCGCCGACCGCCTTGAGGAGCGGCTGGCGAAACGGCTCGCCGACCTCGAGCAGGAGCGCCAGATCTCGCCGCGGCCGCCCGTCGTGCTCGGCGCAGCCCTCATCGTCCCCCTGGGCCTGCTGCGCACGATGCAGGGCGGGCCCAAAACGCGCCCTATTGCCGCCGCCGACACCCAGGCCGCGGCCGCCCGCGCCCGTGCGATCGTCATGGCCGTCGAGCGCGGGCTCGGCTACCAGCCAACCGACCGCGAGTTCGAAAAACGCGGCTACGACATCGAAAGCCGCGACCCCGCCGGCGGCCGCCTCCGTTTCATCGAGGTCAAGGGACGCGTCAGCGGCGCACCCAGCATCACCGTCACCCGCAACGAGGTCCTCTACTCGCTCAACCAGCCCGAGTCCTACATTCTCGCCATCGTCGAGTTTCTCGAAAACGGCGGCCACCGCGTCCACTACCTGCGCCGCCCCTTCCAGCGCGAACCCGACTTCGGCGTCACCAGCGTCAACTACAGCTTCGCCGAACTGTTGGCGCGGGCGGGGTCCCCAAGCTGAGGATCCATTTTCGATTGACAGAATAGACACCAAGCGTACAGCGGATGCTACGGGAGTATCAGCTCTCTAGCTTTCCGGACAGGTCGAATCTTTCCCCTTTAGGAGGGCCACATCACGTTGCCCAATACTTCAGGGTGTTGGAAACTTGACATGAATCTCCAAGAATGTTACCATTTTGGTAACGAAAATCATCTTCAGAGCGGGCGAGACATGGAAATTTCCTTTCAAAATCCTGGACTCGAAAAACTCTTTCAATCGAAAGTGAAACTCAAAAGGAAATTTGGAGATCGCGGGGCCAGGACGATTATGATGCGCCTCGCAGTCTTGGAGAGTGCCGAAACATTATCGCAGGTGCCTAGGACACGACCGGACCGGATGCATCAACTCAAAGGTGATAGAGACGAACAGTACGCTGTCTATCTCGCCCACCCCAAGAGATTGGTCTTCGAACCCAATCATGATCCATTGCCCCGCAAAAGTGACGGAGGGGTTGATTTGGAGCGGGTGACAGCCATCAAGGTTGTGGAGGTGGTCGACTATCATCCGAAGTCGTCGTAATGGAGCAGGTCTTTGTGTTTGTAGCTGCGAAAGCGCTCATTGTAGTTACCAACATCCACCGAAGGAGGACAGATTCATGGCTACAGCACCTGACAGATTCCAACCCGACTATGCAGTGCCTCCGGGATGGGTTCTGGAGGAGCGCCTTGAAGCGAACGGGATCTCGCAGGCCGAATTCGCGCGAAGATGTGGTCGTTCTGCCAAGTTCATCAGCGAGGTAGTGGCCGGGAAGGCTCCCGTAGAAGCAAAGACAGCGCTTCAGTTCGAAAAGGTCTTGGGCGTCAGCGCCAACATCTGGCTTGGCATCGAGAAACGCTACCGGTTACATCAAGTGCGAGAATTAGAGGCACGGGAGGCCGAAGCGTCAGTTGATTGGGCGCGCGGCTTCTCCCTCGGTGAACTTGCAAAGCGAGGCGCAATCCGGAATGCAACGCCGGCTGGCGAAAAGGTAACTGAACTGTTAACTTTTTTTGGCGTGGCGTCGATAGAGGCGTGGAATATCAAGTACGAGGCAACTGCCGTTGCCTATCGTCAATCGCCGAGCTTTGAGAGCAAAAAGCCCGATCTGACTGCCTGGCTTCGGCTTGTGGAAATTGAGGCCGAAACACAGTCGTTAGACGGCTACGACAGGTCTGCCTTTCTCAGGGCTTTGAAAGGCATAAGGCAGTTGACGCGCGTAGAGATCCCCCAAGCGCTCGAAGACGCGCGGCAGCTTTGCAACGAGGCGGGTGTTGCCCTTGTATGGGTCAAGCCGTTGCCGGGAGCGCGCGTGAGTGGGGCCGCCTGGTGGCTCGAACGCCGCAAGCCTGTGATCGCGCTGAGCGCCCGTCACAAGTCGGACGATCATCTCTGGTTCAGCCTGTTCCATGAGTCGGCGCACATCTACCTTCACAGCAAGAAAAATGTGTTCGTTGATTGGGGCAATGGCGATGCGGATAACGAAGAAGCTGAGGCAAACGACTGGGCAGCGCGATTCCTGGTCTCTTCCTCTGCTTGGAAGCGTTTCCTTGAAACTTCAAACCTCGGTGCGCCAGACGTTCAGCGTTTTGCGGAAGAACAGGGGATAGCGCCGGGTATCGTCGTTGGAAGGCTGCAGCATGAAGGGCTTCTGGTTTGGGGGAGTCGTCTGAACAGACTGAAGGTCCGGCTGAAGTGGACTGACGATTGAGATCGACCGTGTGGAGCGTTTGCAAGCACTGGCGGAGCAGGACCAAGATCATAGTGGCAAAACGCTAGCGCAAGACCAATGGGCGCGAAAAAGAAACGTCCCCCGTATGGGGGACGTCGGGCCAACGATTCAATCGTTGGTGGGGTCTGCATCTTGTATAGCAACTCTTGCGGAACTGTCAAGTTTGGTCGTAGCCAAATCCAGGACAATTCATTGCAGGACCAAGTCACCAAACACGACGGCCAGGTACATTCGCGGCCGTCCGTCGCCGCAATATCGTCGTGACGGGCAACAAGGTCCTCTACTCGCGCAACAAACCGGACGCCTACTCTTCAGCTTCTTCGAGTATCTGCGGAGCCCATCGCTTGCATTATGTGCGGTGGCCCTTACAGCGCGAGTCGGCTTTCGGCGTGGCGAGTGTCAACTACAGTCTTGGGGAGTTACTGGCGCGGACCGAAGCACCGTGTTGATCGACCTTAGTTGGATTGGGAGGTAGGACATGGAGGACAAAAAGGAGACGCCCCCCAACAAGGGGGGACGTCGGCCCAACGATACTCTCGTTGGGGTGGTAGAAGCGAGAATACCTCAATATACGCAATTTGTCAAGCCCTGTCCAAGTTGCTGTTTATTGAATTGCAAGTCTTGCCGACCTTGCGCTAGACAAGAAGGGGCTCAGAAGAATGCAGCGAGTAACAGTATACATTGACGGCTTCAATCTCTACTATGGCTTGAGGGCAAAGAAGTGGCAACGCTACCTTTGGCTCGACGTCCGCCGCCTGTCCGAGAATCTGCTGCTCCCTGGCCAGCGTTTAGCAACGGTTCGCTACTTCACTGCTAGAGTGCACTTTGACCCTAGTGATCCGTTCAAGTCTCAAAGGCAGGATACCTATTTGGATGCGATAGGTACGTTGCAAAGTGTGCAAATTCACGAAGGATTCTTTTTGCCAAAGACTGTCTCGTGCGCCAATTGCAAGGCAACACGGCATACCTACGAAGAAAAAATGACCGATGTTAACATCGCAGTTGAGCTGCTTTGCGATGCGCTGGACAATGTATTCGACACAGCAATTGTTATGTCAGGCGATGGCGATTTAGCTACTCCCGTGCGTGAAGTGATAAGTCGCTATCCACAAAAGAACGTAGTCGTCGCTTTCCCTCCAGCAAGGCATTCGGCAGGCTTAGCGAGCGCGGGCTCAGCCTGCTTTACCATTGGTCGCGATAAATTCAGGGACAGCCAGCTGCCAAGCCAAGTCATCAAACCCGACGGCTACGTTCTGACTCGGCCGTCCTCTTGGAAGTAAGGACATAACGTGTATCAGACCAAGACCCGCAAGAAACTGATCGAAGTCGCCCTCCCGCTCGACGCCATCAACGCCGCCTCCGCACGCGAAAAATCGATCCGCCACGGCCACCCCAGCACGCTGCACCTCTGGTGGGCGCGTCGCCCGCTGGCCGCAGCGCGGGCCGTGCTCTTCGCCCAGCTGGTCGACGACCCCTCCGGCGTGCCCGAGGAGTTCCCCACCGAGGAGGAGCAAGCGCAAGAGCGCGAACGCCTCTTCAAAATCATCGAGGAGTTGGTCCTGTGGGAGAACACGACCAACGAAACCGTACTGGAGAAGGCTCGCGCCGAGATCCGCCGCAGCTGGCGCCGTACCTGCGCCGACAACCGTGACCACCCGCGCGCGACCGAGCTCTTCGACCCCGAAAAGCTGCCCGCCTTCCACGACCCCTTCGCCGGCGGCGGCGCCATCCCCCTCGAAGCCCAGCGCCTCGGCCTCGAAAGCTACGCCAGCGACCTCAACCCCGTCGCCGTCCTCATCAACAAAGCCATGATTGAGATCCCGCCCAAGTTCGCCGGCCGTCCCCCCGTCAACCCTGAGCGCAACGCCGGCCAGGTCGGCATCAGCGCCGCCTGGAAGGGCGCGACGGGCCTGGCCGAGGACGTGCGCTTCTACGGCAAATGGATGCGCGACGAGGCCGAAAAGCGCATCGGCCATCTCTACCCCAAGGTCGAAGTGACCGCGGCGATGGCCGCCGAACGCCCCGACTTGGAACGCTACGTCGGCCGCAAGCTGACCGTCATCGCCTGGCTCTGGGCCCGCACCGTCCGCAGCCCCAACCCCGCCTTCGCCGACGTCGAAGTGCCGCTGGCGTCGACGTTCATTCTGTCGAAGAAGAAGAACAAGGAGGCTTACGTCGAGCCGGTGATCGAGAACGGAGGCTATTGCTTTACGGTCAAAGCCGGGACGCCGCCGCAGTGGGCTCAAAAGGGTACTAAACTCGCTCGGGGCGCAAACTTCCAGTGTGTAATGTCGGGGGTTGTGATCAATGATCCCTATATCAAGGGAGAGAGCATGGCAGGACGCATGGGCGAACGTCTGATGGCTATCGTCGCGGAGGGGGATCGGGGGCGAGTCTACCTTTCGCCAACGGCGAAACACGAGGAAACTGCGCAACAGGCGGCGCCGGAGTGGAAACCTGATCAGCCTATGAACCGTGACACAACCAATTTGGTGAGTGGTCGCGGCTATGGATTCTTTACATGGGCAGACCTGTTCACTGACCGCCAGCTGGTGGCGCTGACGACGTTCAGCGACCTGGTGGGCCAGGCGCGTGAACGCATCCGGCTCGACGCGGCAGCCGCCGGTCTGCCGGATGACGGTGTTCCCCTGCGCGAGGGCGGCGCCGGTGCGATGGCGTATACTGAGGCGGTGGGGGTGTATTTGGCTTGCGGTATTAGTCGATCGGCCGACTTTTGGTCGAATCTCTGCATTTGGGCCAATCAACCGAAAAACGAGCTTGTTACACACCTATTTGGACGTCAGGCTATCCCTATGGCATGGGACTATGCAGAGGCAAACCCATTTTGCAGTTCCGGGGGAAATTTTGAAAAGAATCTGAGCTACATAGCGAAGACTGTACACAATCTGACGGGAACCACCCCAGGCAACGTTGAGCAAATGGACGCAGCAGAGAACCATTTGTCCTTTGATAAGGTAGTCTCCACTGATCCACCGTATTACGACAACATTGGCTACGCTGATCTTTCGGACTACTTTTATGTCTGGTTGCGCAACTCGCTACGGTCAGTTTTTCCAAGCCTTTTCGCTACGCTTGCCGTACCCAAAATCGAGGAGTTAGTAGCCACGCCCTATCGCCATGAAAGCAGGGACAAAGCTGAGGCGTTTTTTCTTAACGGAATGACACGGGCGATGCGCTGTCTCGCTGGACAAACTCATCCAGCCTGGCCTGTCACAATTTACTAACCTGAATTCGGAGTAAATGAGCACCTTATCAAGCTGGTAGAATAGAAGTTCGCCAACCAAAATTCGCCAGCATAGAAAGGTGCTCAGAGATGAGTATACTCAAACTGTTCTGTCATGTCGATGACTTCTGTCAGTG
>JAJDTL010000027.1 GCA_022827195.1 Caldilineaceae bacterium | reverse complement strand
CATCTCCTCCGCCCCGCGTATAAATTTCGCCTTCGCTTCTTCTCGTTTCATCATTCCACCCCTCTCTCCATTTCCCTTTCCTTTTCCCTCATTTCAGTCTACCCTTCTTACACCTCTACAAAAATCTGGGATGCACCCATAGTTCCAGACCAGTTGCCGCCTGGTATGGTAAAAGATATAATAGGATTGGAAGGACTGCCACGCGAGGGCATCACCTGCAATCAGGAGCCTGCACATGGAAGGCCTACTCACAAACTTGCCGATCTATATCGTCGTGATTCTCCTGCTCGTATGGCTGTTGCGGGCATCCCTGCGTATCGTCAGGGAGTACGACCGCGGCGTGATCTTCCGCTTGGGCCGCGTGACGGGCGCCAAAGGGCCCGGCCTGTTCTGGTTGATTCCGTTTATCGACCAGATGCGCCTTGTCGACCTGCGCGTCGTTACCTTGGACGTGCCGACGCAGGAAGCCATTACCAAGGACAACGTAACCGTCAAAGTCAATGCCGTCTGCTATTTTCGCGTTTTGGACCCCGAAGCCGCGGTTGTCAACGTCGCCAACTACCTTCTGGCGACACAACAGATCGCCCAGACGACGCTGCGCTCCGTGCTGGGCCAGAGTGAACTGGATGAACTCCTGGCCGAACGCGATCAGATCAACCAGCAACTCCAGCAAATTATTGACGAGCAGACCGAGCCATGGGGCGTAAAGGTCAGCGTCGTCGAGGTGAAGGACGTGGAGCTGCCGCAGTCGATGCAGCGCGCCATGGCCCGTCAGGCCGAGGCCGAACGCGAAAAACGCGCCAAAATCATCCATGCCGAAGGTGAACTGCAGGCCTCACAGACCTTGGCCGAGGCAGCCGGCGTCATGTCCGAACAGGCCGGCTCATTGCAGTTGCGCTATCTGCAGACCCTGACAGAAATCAGCGCCGAACACAACAGCACAATCGTCTTCCCGTTGCCCATCGAGCTGATGGATGCCCTGATGAAAAAGGTTGGGCCTGAAGCATGAACCTGGCGCCGACGCGCGACGCCTGCCTGCCGACCGACCTGACCGTCGACCGCTCCGCCGGCGACCTGACCATCGATTGGGCCGATGGGCACCGCAGCCAGTTCAGCCTCGCTTGGATGCGCAGCGTGTGCCCGTGCGCCTCCTGCCGCGAGGACAGGCGCCAAGCCGAAGAGGACCCGCTGCGGCTGTCGGTCGGCCCGCCGCCGGACGCCGGCGTCGGCAGCGCCGAACTGGTGGGAAACTACGCCATCCGCTTCACCTGGGCCGACGGTCACGGCAACGGAATCTACGGCTTCTCCTCTTTGCGGGCATCCTGCCCATGCCCAGACTGCAACCGGGGCGAGCCGCACACCTTGTTCGACAGTTGAGCCTCGCCGCGGGGGATGGCGCGCACGAACGCACCCTGAAATAGCCGATGATTCGAGGCATGCAGATGGGTAACGCACTGAAAATCGCCCGCATTGGCGGTATCGACGTCCAGGTCCACTGGTCGTTCGTTTTGATTCTCTTTTACGGCGCCTATACTTTTGGTCAGGGCGCACGCGACGTAGTTGCCGGCGCGCTTTACGGTGTCGTCATCATCCTCCTGCTTTTTCTCTGTGTCGTTTTGCACGAATTCGGCCACGCCTTCACCGCAAAGTACTTCGGCGTGAAAGTGCCGAATATCACGCTGTTGCCCATAGGAGGCCTGGCCCAGCTGGAGCGCATGCCCCGCAAACCGGGACAGGAGTTTCTGATCGCGATCGCCGGCCCCGCGGTCAACTTCGTCCTGGCATTGTTGCTGCTGCCGCTCGCCCTGCTGGCTATCTCCATGAGCGCGCGCGGCGGCGCCTCGTTTTCATATTTCGGGCTGATGCGCGCCGCCCAATCGATGAGCCTGACCGGGCTCCTTCTCTCCCTGGCCGTCATGAACCTCACGTTGGGCTTCTTCAACCTGCTCCCAGCCTTCCCAATGGATGGCGGACGCATTCTGCGCGCGCTGCTGGCGTTGCGGTTGCGCTATGTCCGGGCGACCCGCGTCGCCGTTCTGGTCGGACGCGGCATGGCGATTCTGTTCGTTATGTGGGGCATCTTTGGCGGCGGCATCCATGGCGCGCTTTTCCTGCTGATCGCGTTCTTCGTGTACGTAGGCGGCCGGGGCGAACTGGAGGCCGTGGAAGGCCGCTACATTCTCAACGACTTCAGCGCCCGCCAGGCCGCAAATAAAGACGCACATGTGCTCTATACGAGCGAAGCGGTCAGCCGCGCCGTCGAATACATCATGACGACCTACCAGGGCGACTTTCCGGTCTACGACCTGGGTCACAATCTCGTCGGCGTGCTCACGCGTCCGCGCCTGGTGGAAACGTTGCGCATGCAAGGCCAGGATGGCCGTGTCGTTGATGTCATGATTCCGCGCGCACTGGTGCCAGAAACCAGCGGCGATACGCCGCTGGCTGATGTATGGGAAAAAATGATGGCTTCCGGCAGCCGCGTCATCATCGTCCAGGACCAGGAGCGCTTTCTCGGGCTCATAACGCTGGATGACATCAGCGAGCTGATCCAGGTGATGGGCGCGGCAAAAGAACGGGAAGACGTGATAGCAGGCGGCCCCGGCGGCAGGTCCGACTCATCCGTTGCCGGAGCCCATTCCATTGCAGATATCAACTAAGGAGGTGCCCGCGATGGTGGCGCCCGCGGTCAAACTGGCCCCATCCATTCTTACTGCTGACTTCGGCCGCCTGCAGGAGGAAGTTCTGGCGGCGGAACACGGTGGCGCCGACCTGATCCATCTCGATGTCATGGATGGACGTTTCGTCCCCAATATCACCTTCGGTCCGCTTGTGGTGGAGGCGGTCCATCGGGTCACGCAGCTGCCTCTGGACGTGCACCTGATGATCGAGGAGCCGGAGCGGCACCTGGAACTCTTCGCCAAGGCCGGAGCCAGCATCATTACGGTTCATCTGGAAGCATGTCTCCACCTCCATCGGGCCGTCCAGCAAATCGTCGACCTGGGCTGTCAGGTCGGCGTCGCTCTGAATCCTTCGACGCCGATTGAAAGCATTCGCGAGATCGCGCCTTTTGTCGATCAAGTGCTGGTGATGAGCGTCAATCCCGGCTTCGGCGGCCAGCGCTTCATCCAGACGATGACCAGCAAACTGCGGCGAACGCGCAAGCTCCTGGATGAGTACAACCCTACCTGTGACCTGGAAGTGGACGGCGGCATTGGCACTGGAAACATCCGCGACGTGCTGCGCAACGGCGCCAACGTCATCGTCGTCGGCAGCGCAGTCTACAATAGTGGCGCCTGTGTCGGCGAAAATCTGGCCGCGCTGCGGGACGCCTGCTCCGCCTGAAGCGGTGGACGACGGTCAGTCCGCGGCGTGAACTCGGCAGGCCGTGTTACCGTTCCGTGACAGTGCCCGTAAAGCATGCGCCGCCGCTTCCTATCTTCCATGGCGCTCCCATTCCCTTCCAATCGATAGGTACGCCCGCTTACGCGCCCGCGCCCAGCAGCAACGCCATTTGATACACGAACGGCAGCACGAACATGATGCTGTCCAGTCGGTCGAGAAATCCGCCATGGCCGGGCAGAAACACACCGCTGTCCTTCACACCGGTCTGCCGTTTGAGCATACTGATCGCCAGATCGCCGAACAGCGCCAGAATCCCACCCACCAATCCAATCAGGGCGCCCAGCCAGACCGTCATATCGAGCGGCGACCAGTACGCCACCCCCGCGCCGGCCAGCGTCGCCCCGACCCAGCCGCCCACCGTCCCTTCCCAGCTCTTTTTCGGGCTGAGCGCCGGCAGAATTCGCCTGCGGCCCAGTGTAACGCCAACAAAATAGGCCGCGCTGTCGTTCACCATCGTGACGCCAAGCCCGAGCAGCAGCCAATAGAGACCGTCGGGCAGGAGCCGCAATGCCAGCGCCTGCCCAAGCATCAGACCGAGATAGACCGCGCCGGCCGCGGTGAGCGCCCAGTCGAAAAACGGCCTGCTGCCCGGCTCCTGCCCCGTGCTTCCACCCTCCGCCGACGGAGCGGCGCTCTGCTGCGACAACAGGATGCGGATAAAGACGATGATGAAACCGAATGTCAGGACCAGCTCCGGCTCCAGTTGGACGCGCGGCCAGTGGGAGAGCAGCAGCGCCAGTGTCCAGACGATCCCGAACCAGCGCGCCGGCCTGTACCCGCCCCGCTCGATCAGGACATAGTATTCGTATGCCCCGAACGATGTGAAGATAAAGACCAGGGCAACCCACCAGAATTCGCCGTACCAGAACGCCAGCAAAACCGGAACCAGCGCAAGCAGGCCAGCGATGACTCGTCGTTTCACCGTTCAATATATCCGATTGCGGTACTGCAAATGGGGCAGGGAGGGAGATCGGGACTTTTTGCGGAGCGAACGTGTCTATTCCGCGTCCGGCACGCCACCGAAACGCCGGTCGCGGCGATTATACTCGTTCAGCGCTTTGAACAACTCTGCCCTGTCAAAATTGGGCCAGTAGGTCGGGGTCGAATAGTACTCGGCGTAGACTGCCTGCCAGATCAGGAAATTGCTCATGCGCCAGTCCCCACCGGTGCGGATGATCAGGTCGGGATCAGGCAAACCCTCGGTATAAAGGTAGCGGCTGAACGTCTCTTCACTGAGAGAATCCGGGTCGATGCCATCTTTGATGATCTGGCGGGTTGCGTCCAGAATCTCCCCGCGGCCGCCGTAATTGAAGGCCACGTTCAAAATGATCGTATCGTTGTGTTTGGTGTAATCGATCGCGTGCAGAATCTGCTTCTGAAGCTCCTCGTTGATGCCGGTGAGGCGCCCACTATGACGAATCTGCACGCCGTTCTCGTGCAACTCCTGCAGCCGGTTCCGCAGTGCCGTCCCCAGCAACCGCATCAGCCCCGACACCTCTTCGATCGGCCGTGACCAGTTCTCCGTGGAGAAGGCGTAAATCGTTAGCACCTTGATGCCGAACTCTACAGAGGCTTCCAGGACCGGGCGGATGTTGTCGACACCGGCGCGATGCCCGATATATCGAATCAGTCCTCTTTCCGTTGCCCAGCGACCATTCCCGTCCATGATAATCCCTACGTGATAGGGAACCCTGGCGAGAGAGGGGAAAGCGTCTTCTATCTGGTTGTCGGGACTTTGCCGAATCATGCTAGGGCTGCTCAATGGACCGCTGACTCCTTTGCGCTCAGATCGTCATGATCTCCGTCTCTTTGTCGCGTGCGATCTCGTCCACCTTGGTTACGAAACTATCGGTGACCTCCTGCGCCTGGTCCTGACCGCTATGCAGGTCATCCTCCGTGATCAGCCCCTCGCCTTCAAAGGCGCGCATATCTTTGATCGCATCCCGCCTGATGTTACGGATCGAAACGCGTGCCTCCTCGGCGCGGCGCGCCACCTGTTTCGTCAGATCGCGGCGCCTCTCTTCCGTCAGCGGTGGAATCGCCAGGTGAATCTGTTTGCCGTCGCTGTTCGGCGTCAGCCCGATGTCCGACATCGCGATCGCCCTCTCGATGGCCGCGATGTCGGTCGGCGTATAAGGACGAATCTGCAGCGTCTGCGCTTCCGGCACCGAGATCGATGCAATCTGCATCAACGGGGTTGGAATGCCGTGATAGTCCACGCTCAGACGTTCGACGAGCGCAGGGCTGGCCCGTCCCGTGCGAATCGTCATCAGATCGGTGTGCAGGCTGCCGATCGCCTTGCCCATGCGGTCCCGGGTGTCGTCCAGAATCTCGTCAATCACAACCGAACTCCTTCCACATCATCAGCGTGCAAGGGCTTTTCCGCCGCGGTGAGGCCATCGCAAACCCTCTCGATCGGTAAGCATGCCATGGCCCATTCGAAAGGTGGCGCAAGAATATTACTTTTTTTTTGCAGAAGTCGTCCTTGCGGGAATTCAGGGTACAGTAATACTGCTCAATCTGAAGTCTGGATAGAGTTCCTTCACATCCTCGGTTCTCTGGTTTTACGCTATTCTATCAGAGGTCCAGAGCAAACGAAAAACGATGTTCGAGGCCCCATTGCCGGCGCCGGCGTCAGGATGTCGTGGTGCTGGAGAAGACGGTACCGACCGGTTCACCCTTGACTACCTTGACCAATGTGTCTTCGGCCCAGACATCGACGATCGATATCGGCAAACTGTTGTCCATGCACATCGCGATCGCCGTGCTGTCCATCACGCCGACCCGCATATTGAGCGCATCGATATAGGAAAGCTGTTTGAACGGCCGCGCGTCGCTGTTCTGCTTTGGGTCCTTATCGTAGACCGCGTCCACCTTGGTTGCCTTTACCAGGATTTCGGCGTTGATCTCCATCGCCCGCAGGCTGGCAGCCGTGTCGGTCGTGAAATAAGGGCTGCCGGTGCCCGCGCCGAAGATGACGACGCGACCCTTTTCCAGATGACGGATCGCCCTCCGCTGAATGTAAGGCTCGGCCACCGCCCGAATCTCGATGCCGGTCATCACGCGCGTGGGCAGGCCGCTTCGTTCCAGCGCGTCCTGCAACGCAAGCGCGTTCATCACCGTAGCCAGCATGCCCATATGGTCGGCAGTCACCCGTTCCATGCCATGATCGAGGCCGTCCTCCTTCCCGCGCCACATATTGCCGCCCCCGATAACCAGCGCCACCTCCGCGCCCAGGTTGACGATTGCCAGGATCTTTTGAGCTGCCTCCTCCGCCCGTCTCGGGTTTATGCCGAACCCACCCTCTCCGGCCAGCGCCTCCCCTCCCATCTTTAGGAGAACACGGCGGTATTTGAGAACACCCATTGCACCCAACTCCTTCGTCTGAACGCCGTTTCCCCACGCGGCGCGCTGGCGATGACATAAAAAAGCCCAGCCCAACAGTAAGGCTGGGCTGGGACGTGCAGCGCTTCTAGCCGACCTGCATGCGGCTGAACCGGCGAACCTGGATATTCTCACCCAGGCTGGCAATGTTTTCTACCAACACATCCTGGACGTTTCTATCCGAGTCCTTGAAATACTCCTGCTCCATCAGGCAAACGTCGCTGTACCACTTCTCCAGCTTGCCTTCCGCAATTCGGTCAAGAATCTTTTCCGGCTTGCCGCTCTCCTGCGCCTGCGCCCTGTAGATCGAAATCTCCCTGTCCAGCACGTCGGCGGGAACCTCCTCCCGCGCCACATATTCCGGGTTTGATGCCACAACGTGCATCGCCAGATCACGTGCCAGCCCCTGAAACTGTTCGGTGCGGGCAACAAAATCGGTCTCACAGTTGAGCTCGACCATTGCCGCCACCTTGCTGCCGTGATGTACGTAGGTACCGATGATCCCTTCATGCGCAACCCGGTCGGCCTTTTTGGCTGCGGCTGCCAGTCCCTTTTCGCGCAGATATTCCACCGCCCTGTCGAAATCACCGTCGGTTTCGCTCAGCGCATTCTTGCAATCGAGCATGCCGGCACCCGTCGCGCCGCGTAGCTCCTTCACCATCTGTGCTGTGATCGCAGCCATTCTCTCCCTCCTCGTTGCCATACTTTATATCGGTCCACGCGTCAGGGCTTCAAAGGTCTTCCCGCGTAAACGCCCGCACAGCGTGAACGGTTCCCCCGCAGCCGTGCGGACGTTCAAGACTGATTACCCCGTGACGGCAGGCAAACCGGCCCTGTGCCGCTCTTGGGCGCAACATCCTTCCGACTCTATCCGCACGCGCGGCGGCCGAAACAGATCAGCTCCGTCTATCCCTCTTCGCCAACCGGCTCGGCATCCGTCTGCTCAGTGGATTCAGTCTGCTCGGCCTCCTCCACCCCGTCCACCAGCGGCGCCTCAGCCTCAGCCGGCTGCTGCTCGGCCTCCACCGCGTCGGTGCTCATCTCGGCGGCATCCGCTTCCGCTGCCGCGGCCGCGCCTTCAGTCGCGCCCTCCTCGTCTTCCATGCCCTGCAGCTTGGCAAGCGTGCTCGGCCCGAGATACTGCTCCAATTCCGCCAGTTCGTCTTCGGAGACTTGCCCCGTCTCCACCATATCGACCTCGCGGAACCGCCGCCCTTCTTCGACTGCATCGGCGACTATCTGCGTGATCAGCTTGACCGAGCGAATCGCATCGTCATTCCCGGGTATGATATAGGTAATCTTGTCCGGGTCCGAGTTGGTATCCGTCACCGCAATCAGCGGGATGCCGATCTTGTTCGCCTCCTTGACCGCCAACTCTTCCCGTATCGTGTCGATGACAAAGATCAGGTTGGGCATCTCATTGAGCGTCTTGATCCCGCCGATACGCCGGTTCAACTTGGCGAGCTCACGATCGATCACCAACTGTTCGATCTTGGGCAACGACTGGAATTCGCCGTTGGACTTTCGCCGTTCCTGGCGGTTCAGATAGTCGATCCGCTGCTTGATTGTGGCCCAGTTCGTCAGCGTGCCGCCCAGCCAGCGATTGTGGATGTAGGGCATGCCGCAACGGGCTGCCTCCTGTTCGATCGTGCCCTGCGCCTGCCTCTTGGTGCCGACAAACAGGACCGTGCCGCCCCCGGCCACCAGGCGGCGCACCATCTCATAGTATTCGTTGATCCGCGTCATCGTCTGATGCAGATCGATAATGTGAATCCCGCTGCGTTCAGTAAAGATATACTGCCGCATCTTCGGATTCCAGCGGCGGGTCCTGTGCCCGAAATGTACGCCCGCCTCCAACAGCTGCTTCATCGTTACCACTGATGCCACGAGAACCTCCAGGGTTGTGCTTCCGCCCTGTTCACTCCGGGAATGACCGCGTGATCGCGGCACCCCATTCCTCAGTCCCAGGACGTGCAGAATGGATAGAAAGTCGATCGGACCTGCCGGATACGTTCACCCTCACAGACCAAATGTAGATGATAGCATAGGCGACGCCGTCTTCAAAAAAAGGCCGGCCGGATTTTCTCCGCAAAACGGGAACGAATCAGAACTACGCCGCTTCCTTGAAGTCGCAAAAGCGATATCCCAGGCCCCGCTCCGTAAAAATATAGCGCGGTTTCGACTGGTCCGGCTCGATCTTCTTGCGCAGATAGGTAATATAAAGACGCAATAGATGATTGTCGTTCACATACTCGTGCCCCCAAACCTTCGTCAACAGCACTTCATGCGGCACCACCCAGCCCGCGTTCTGGATCAGTTGATGCAGCAGTCGATACTCGGTCGGGCGCAAACTGAGCCTTTCACCTTCGACAATGACATCGCGCCGCTGCAGGTCCACCTGCAACCGCTCATCAATCGTGATAATCTGATCTTCCGGGCGCGGATTCGTCACTTCAAACCGGCGCAGTACTGCGCGGATGCGGCTGGATAGCTCACGCGGGCTGAACGGCTTCGTCACATAGTCGTCCGCCCCCAGGTCCAGTCCCCGGATGCGGTCCTCCTCATCCGAGCGCACCGTAAGCATTATCGCCGGAATATCGCTGATCTCCCGCAACCGCTCCAACGTCTCGTAGCCGTCCAGCCCCGGCATCTCGACATCCAGGAGCACCAGATTCGGTTCGTATTCGCGTATCTTTTCCAGCGCCTGAAAGCCGTCGTTGGCCTCCAGCGTCTGGTACCCTTCCAGGTCCAGATTCATTTTGACGAACCGCACCATGCGCGGTTCGTCGTCAACAACCAGGATCTGTTTGGCCGGGCCGGAGTTCGCCATGGCGACGTTTCCTCGGTACTCGTCTTGCCGCGCGTCGCGGGGGACTGGCACCGTCTATCATAACATGAACGTCTTTCGCTCGGACAGTTCCCGCAACCGAAGGCGCCGCAGCGCGGCCGGAAACGGATGCGCGGCCTGATTGTCTCTACAACCGGCGCGAACCGGATTTGACAGCACGAAAGGGATCGGCTAATCTTACCAACCCTGTCCCCCGACGAACGGGAGATAGCGCCGCAGGACCGTTGACCGAAGGTCTGTCGGCCTCTGATGCGACGTACGTGGTTCAACGACCTGCGGATCGGCCGGATCGCAATTTGTCAGGCGGGACCGGGTATAGTAAAGTAGTAGGGTTGTGCGGCACATTAACAGTTGAAGAGTGGTAAGAAGAGCGAGTCCAGCGAGCCTAGAAGAGTGCTCTTGGGCCGGGTTGCGTCGTTGCTGCTGCGAGGCGGTGATGGTGTAATCTGGTTTGGGGGCGAGTCAATGAGAGTTTGGAAGTAGCTTTGCGTAAGGAAAGCGGCGGTGCTGTTCATCTTGAGGGGTGGATGGTGGC
>JAJDTL010000053.1 GCA_022827195.1 Caldilineaceae bacterium | reverse complement strand
TCAAACAATCTGGCATGCGTTGGTCGCGTAACGGCGCACAAGCCATGCTCGCTTTGCGTTCCACCTTGCTCAGCCCTCACCCGATACATTCACTTCAGCTTCTTGGCTTGTCGCCTTAGACAATAATTCGGGATGCACCCGTAACGAACTGGGTCTTGACAAATCAGAACAAGTGTGCTATCTTTGGATCCTGTAGTGAAGTTGAGGTAGACGGGCAGGGGATCCAGGAGAAGATAACATGGCCAGGGACATCAAACAGATGAGCCGCGTCGAGTTGGAATCGGAACTGGTTGCCGAGCGCGCGGCGGCGCGACGGGGTAACATGATCATCGTCATGATGACCGTACTGGCCGTGCTTGGATTCATGGTGATGGCCGGCACGCTTGCACCTGTCGGCGGTTGACGCCGGCAAAGCGGCTACGAGACGCAGCCGGAAGAACCGATTCTCCGCCATCCACCAGGACGGCGCAATCTCGCTCCCCTGCGTATGGTTGCGCCGTCCGATTCATCTCCCAATAGACAAGACCCGATATCGTTGACTCTGCGCGGACGCCGCTGCTCGCCGCGCATTCTAAATGCACGCGCATCCGCGGCCGGGCCTACCAATAGGATGGACGTCGCCTCTGTCGCGGGCTGGAAACATAGGTCTTGTAACTCTTTCGTCCTTCAATCAGCGAAATGTAACTGTCTTACTCATCACTTGACACAGAATAAGCATTCAAATAGCACAATAATCGTTTTGCTGGCCAACTGGCGATATTTAATCATTTTGCTTTCTCTGTAACCGTTTTGCTTAACAAAACCCTTGTTGCATCGGAGAACGACGCCCCAACAGCTTTTTCCCCCTGGACAAAGCCCATGATTGAAACCGACCAGGATAAGCCGATATTCAGGCCGGCCGGGTAGGCGGCTCTGATCGAGCGGTACAATCTCGAAGCAATCACCAATTGGCATACCTCGGTTGTTACGACCAGGGGGGCTCACCGGATCGACTCGCTGGCAGGTGCCACTAAGGAGGTGTATCCGCCCCACTACTGGCCCGGGGACCGTCTGGGCGATCAACTTGAATTCGCGCTTAAATATGACGGAACGAACCTCGCGGTCCTCGCCCGCTTGTTCCAGGAATCCGTGGAGGAGGAGCTGCTTGAATACATTCACGCGAGGCCGACCGGCAAATATGCCAGACGGTTGTGGTTTTTCTACGAATTCCTGACCGGAAAACTGCTTCCTCTGGATGACCTGGCGCAAGGAGATTATGTCGAACTGCTCGAATCTGACAAGTACTATACGGTTAGCCCTTCCCGTCGTATTCGCCGTCAGCGCGTCTACGACAATCTCCTGGGGGATAGCCGCTTTTGTCCTACGGTCCGGCGCACACCATTTCTTGAAGAAGTCGATTCGTCCGACTTGCCTTCACGGTGCAGGCAGGTCATTTCCGAGTATGTACCTGCATTCGTTGAGCGTGCAGTCAGATTCCTGTATACCAAAGAGGCCAGATCGTCGTTTGCCATAGAACGGATCAACCCTTCAGCTGCCCGCTCTGAACGCTTCGTGTCTGTCCTCGAACAGGTGGGACAAGAAGAGTTCCTCAATAAGCGGAAGCTGATCGAACTTCAGAATGAAATTGTCGATCATCATTTCCGGGAGTTCGATTATAGGAGTTCCCAGAACTATGTTGGAGAAGCAATAGGCCAGCATAGGCAAAGAATACATTTCGCCAGCCCGAAGCCAGGAGACCTGGCCGCCACGGGCCATTAGGGGAACTGAAACCGGAATCCGCGTTCCGCAAGGATACCGTGCACCACGCGCCGGCTCTTCAGGATCAGCTCCGTCTCGCTGCGCATGACAAACGCACCTACTTCGAGCATCCACCCTGTCGCGGGCAGCCCGAAGGGAATGCCCCAGGCCGCGCGCTGATGGCGTATGAATTCGGCGTTCGGCAACGGATTGGGGGAAGCGATGTTGATGACATCGTCGATCTTGTCTTGGTCGATGAGCCAGCAGACGGCCTGCACGAAATCAGTGGAGTGAATCCAGGAGATGTACTGGCGCCCGTCGCCCGCCTTTCCGCCCAGGCCGACGCGTACCAGGGAGAGCAAGGCGTCGAAAACACCGCCGCGTTGAAGACTCATTACCATCGCGGAGCGCACTTTGACCTTGGGCGTGCCAGCAACCGAGGCATTGTCCAGTTCCCGCTCCCACGCCTGGGCAACGTCCAAGCTGAAGCGCCAACTGTCGGGGAGGTCCGCTTCGCCGCCGCCGATGATGCCGCCGGCTTCGTCGAAGCGGTGCGCGTAAATGGTAGCGGTGCTCGCCTGCGGCCAGACGCGCGGTGGGCGCCTGGCCGCGGCCACAGCTTCACCGACGAGACGGGAGGTCACGACGCAGGACTGCATGATCTGCCGACGATTGCCGGGGTTGTATCTGCAGTTGACGCTGCGCCCGGCAAGCTTGATGACCGCATCCGCGCCATCAAGCTCTGCGCACCAGGCGCCGTGCGTGGCTGCATCCTGCTGGAGGGACTTCCAGGGCGTCTGCACCGCGCCGCGGCTGATCGCGACGACTTCCTACCCCGTACGATGAAACACGCGCGACAGAATGGTCCCCGGCTCCCCGCTTCCGCCCAGGATGACCACCTTCATACGCTCTTTCCGTATGTTATGCAGGATTTCAGCGTGCCCTGCGGACCGGCCTCTACGTCACCTCGTCGAGCGGTTGGTGGAAGTAGTAGCAGAGGCCGTCCGGGGCGATTACAAAGAAGACCTGCAGTTTCTGGCCGTCCTGCTCGTCCACGCGCCAGTTGCCGGTTTTGATCCCTTTGGCCTCCAGCTCCTGCTTGGCGCGGTGGATATCGCGTACGCGAATGGCCGCGCCCTCATTGCCGGGGTCGCCGCCATTGACCGCGAACCCGATCTGAACGCCGTCGCGCTCCAGCACCACTGAAGGCGTCGGACCATCCCGCCGTTCGACCTCACTCATCCCGAACATGTCGCAGTACCAGGCCGCAGCGCGCTCGATGTCTACCACGGGCAGTGCCAAGATGTCGTCTGCGTAGGGAAAGGCCGCTTCGTACAGCTTGGGCGAACTCATTTCTATATCTCCTTTTTGGGTCGATTGCTCGCTTGCAGTTATGTCTTGGCAACGCGACAGGATTCTGCAACTGCTGTAAAGCAAATGACGAAGGATTGGCAGAACATACCAAACATAATAGATTGTAGGCAGCCGGTCAAAAGAGGACTGTATCAGAGGGTGAAAGCCATTGACCGGTTTGGACGACATGATCATGAAGAGGTGGCTGAGCCCGACAGTGGAGAGTTGGTGTATGCGCCCAAGGGATTCATGGATTTCGCAGTTTGCGGGGCCGTTGACCAGACCCCTGGCCGTCTCGTCAAGGCGGCCCTTGGCGAAACGGGCTGCTAAACCACGGGTACCGGAGAACCAAGAATCGACCCCGTTGCCGCGAATGCGGCCCAGGGGCTCGACTTCTGCCTGTCACGGTGAGGAATACCTCCCCATGACAGGATACTGCAGTGCCTTTGAAAGCGCTGTCGTTCTGTAGCGTCCCAAACAGGAATAGCAGGCGGGAAAGATCTCGCTAGGCTGCAATGCCTCCGCCTGACATCGCAGGAGTCGCATGTGACCAAGACGCTATCGGAAGAGATTGCCACCTGGGACGGCAAGTCGGCCGCCGCGTTGCAGTCAACCTACGAACGCCATAGCGCTGAAGAGAGTTTCGTTGCGACGATCCTGGCGCATATTGCAGATGTCGAACTGCAACGGGCGGCAACCTGGCTTCTGAAGAAACATCTTGAGGTGGGAAATTCTCTATCCGCTGCCGGTTGTCGTGCGGTTTTCGACAGCCTTTCCGTTCAGGAGCATTGGGAAAGCAAACTGCACATCCTTCAGTGCCTCCCCTATCTTGACATTCCCGAGGACGACAGCGTCGGTCTTGGGAAGTTCCTGGATGCCTGCCTCGAGAGCGATAGCAAGTTTGTCAGGGCGTGGGCCTATAACGGATTCAACGAACTTTCGCTTCGCTTCCCACGATACCGGGAAAAGGTGGACGGACTGCTTGCCCGGGCCATCGAATCGGAATCTGCATCGGTTCAGGCAAGAATCCGCAACATTCTGAAAGGGCGCTGACTTGCCTGCTCCAACGTTCCCCGTGGTGTGGAAACGACTGGGTCTTTCGACCGGCGCCGGTCAGGCAATGTCGAAACGCGGAAGCCCTTATAGAGGCGTGAGATAAACAAAGCCCCGAAGGGATCGCCCTCCGGGGCCTGGCGTTAACCGTCGCGGCACTGTAGTTCGCGCTCGAAGAATGGCTCCTCGGGTTGGATTCGAACCAACAACCACCCGGTTAACAGCCGGATGCTCTGCCGATTGAGCTACCGAGGAAAACTTCGGTCTCGAATCGCCGCAATCCGCCTGGAAGACGGGGTCGGCGACGGTCGAGACAACAGTGGATCATTATACGAACTGTTGGGGTGCCAGTCAAAATTCCGCTAACGTAAATGCATTTACGATTGCGGAGGCCTCAACCGAACCAGGCCCCGAGCGCGGAACGGTCAGCCTAGGTAGTCGCGCAGTTTGCGGCTTTGCTGGGGATGACGCAACTTGCGCAACGCCCTGGCCTCGATTTGGCGCACGCGCTCGCGCGTGATGTTGAACTCTTTGCCCACATCCTCCAGCGTATGGCTCATGCCGTCCTCCAGCCCGAAGCGCATGCTCAGAACTTTGTGCTCCCGTTCGGGAAGCCCGCTCAGAATCTCGCTCATCTGCTCTCGCAGCAGCCGCCTGCTGGCAGTATCCACCGGTGCGGGAATGCTCTCGTCCTCGATGAAATCACCCAGATAGCTGTTCTCCTCCGCGCCGACCGGCATGTCGAGGCTGATCGGTTCGCGGCTGAGACGCTGGATGCGCTGTACTTTGGCCACAGCCTGGTCGAGTACGCTCTTCAAATCGCCTGTGAGCGGCCGCTTCTCATCCAAGGCTTGCCGGACATCCGCGGCCACATCCTCTCCCAGGTAGCCCATCTCCAGCGCGATCTTTTCCAGCGACGGCTCCTCGCCCTTCATCTCTTGTTGCAACTCCCTCTCTGTGCGCATCTGCCGGTTAATCGTCTCCACCATGTGGACCGGGATGCGAATCGTGCGCGCCTGATAGGCGATCGCGCGGCTGATCGCCTGGCGAATCCACCAGGTGGCGTAGGTGCTGAACTTGAATCCCAGCGTGTGATCGAACTTTTCCACGGCGCGCAGCAGGCCGACATTCCCTTCCTGGATCAGGTCCGGGAAGTTCAGGCCGCGCCCGACGTAGCGTTTGGCCACGCTGACAACAAGGCGCAGATTGCTATTTGCCAGATGGTCCTGCGCAACTTTGCCGTCGGCGATTGATGCCTTCAACTCCTCGATTTCATCCGGCGATAGGCTGACGGTTGATCCGTCAGCCGGCTCTTCGCCGTCAGCGGTCGCCTGCCGGAGGCGTTCATCCGCCTGAAGGCCGCGCTGGATCCGTTCGGCCAGCGCGGTCTGCTGTTCGGCGGTCAACAGTTCATGGCGCCCGATTTCGCGCAGGTACATACGCATCGGGTCCAGCATCTGGCCGACCTCCGACACATCCTCGATAATCTTCTCCACCGGGATCTGTGTTTCTTTTTCGATCTCTTCTTCCAGCTCAAGGTCACGTTCGATTCTCGGCAGAGCCGTGTTCTCCTCCTCCTCCTCCTCGAAGATCTCCGGGGAAAAACCCTCCTCGGATTCACCATCCTGAATATAGTCATCAAGCTCGTCTTTGGCGTCCGGTGCGTCGACATGGACGTCGACGGGCTTGTTTGACGCGTTGAATTTTTTTGCCATATTCCTACCTGCTATTGGGGACTCTCGGGGACAATTACGATTCCCAGGTCGGTACGGGCAGCGCCGTAAGAAACCTGACTTCTGCGCACCAATACGCGTTCCAGGTGGTGGCGGTCGCGACGATTGGCGTTTATGCTGGACGAATACTCCATGACCGCTTCACGGTCATCGCCTTCCTGCGCGTCGTGCAACAAAAACTGCATTGCCGACAGATCTTCACGCAGCCGCGAGCACCGCAGCCTGATCAGAAGTTTGATCAGCGCGTTCTGAACATCAGCCGGTTCCCTCTCCGGCATCGTCATGATCTGTGTCATCAGCTGAGATAGAACCGGGTGATAGGTGGAGCTGAGCGTGTCCTGAAAGGCGTTGATGTCCCACAACTCATCGCTGGCGATGAAACTGCGCAGAGCAACGAAGATCTCCCGGTATTCGATCTGCTGGAAGTCTTTGCCGCTCAGGGGGAGGACCTCGAGCTCCTCCGTCATCCCCTTCTGCCAAATCAGCAGGTCGGGATCATAGATCAAAAAGGACAGCAGAAAACCTTCCAGTTTGGTTTCCGGTATAAACGCGGCCAGATCAGACGCCGATGACCAAAGCATACCGTTGGCTTGGTTGTCAGGTGCGGCCGGGCCGGCGTCGTCCAGAGGCCCGCGGTTTGGCGGTGTTTGTGCCCCCTCTTCGGCAGGGGGCGGTTCATTCCGGGGCTGCGTATAGCGCCGGCGATGGCGGCCCTCCTCAGATGGATGCCGCAGCGCGTAAGACCTGGCCTGCACGAGTCTCTCGACTGTCCGGTCGAGGGGCGGAAATCCGGCGCGCTTGCTCAACTCCTCTATGTAGTGCAAGCGCTCGGTCTCTTCGTTGAGCTCGGCGATCAGGGGTATCAGCTCCGCCACAGCCTCGGCTTTGCCTTGGGCACTGCCCAGATCGTATTGGGCAGTGACAATCTTGATATGGTGATCGACGAGGGGCGTTGCGTTATCAACCAACTTTTGCCAGCCATCCGGGTTCCGACGGATGATTTCGTCCGGGTCGAGGCCCTGCTGCAGCGCAATGATGCGCAAATTGGCGTTTAGCCTGTGCCCTATATGATTGCCCCTGCTGCTGGGTGTCAACACAAACTTGTCTTTGCGCAGCGCTTGCCTCGCTTGGTTGAGGCCTCGCAGCGTTGCCTGTTGACCTGCCGCATCGGCGTCCAACGCCAGGATGAAGTTATCGGTGAAACGGTTGAGCTGGCTCAACTGTTCCGTGGTCAGGGCCGTGCCCAAGCAGGCAACGACATTCATGAAGCCAAACTGGTGGGCGGCGATCACGTCCATGTAGCCTTCGACGATCACGACGCGGTCGGCCTCGCGAATCGCCTTGTGGGCCCGGTCCAGCCCGTAGACGACATAGGATTTGTGAAAGAGGGGAGTCTCGGCCGTATTGAGATATTTGGGAATCGAATCGTCCAGAACTCGTCCGCCAAATCCGATGATCCGGCCCTGACGATCGTGGATCGGAATCATCAACCGGTTGCGGAAGGAGTCGTAGAAGGAGTCGCGCGCTTCGTTGTGCTTGACCAGGTCTGCGCGGTGCAGAGTGTCGTGCGAGTAGCCCGCCTCCAGCAGATGGTCGCGCAGCGCTTCCCAGCTTTCGGGCGCGAAGCCGAGCCGAAACTGCGCCGCGACCTGGGAATTGATGCCCCTTTGTTGCAGATAGTCGCGCGCCGATTGCGCCTCCTGGGCGCGGTGAAGTTGGTCGTGGAAAAAGTCCGCCGCCTTGGCGTTCAACTCGAAGAGAAGATCGCGCTCCTGGCCTTTGCCTGCGTCGTCCTGTTCCGGCAACTGTACGCCGGCCTCCCGCGCGAGGGTCTGGAGGGCTTCGCGGAAATCCATATTCTCTTTTTGCATCAGGAAGGAGAATAGGTCGCCGCCCGTGCTGCAGGCGCCGAAACAGCGCCATGTGCCGGATTCGGGGAAAACGACGAAGCTGGGCGTGCGTTCCTCGTGGAAGGGGCAGCGGGCTTTGTAGGAGCGGCCGGCGCGTTGCAATGGCACATAACGGGAGATGAACTCCACGGCATCGACGCGCGCTTTGATCTCATCCGTTACGCTCATTTTAGGCCCCGCGGCAGCACTCCCATACAAAAGCCAGTGGCCGTAGTTACGTCAGGCCACTGGTCACTGCTAACTGGTCTCAATTATATCTTTGCCCGCATCGGGTGTCAAAGGAAACGGTTCCAACTCCTAAGCATTTGCGCCTCAGTCCGGCGTATCCTCTGCCTGAATCTGCCTGTTGTGCCCTGCGCTGCCGCCTTGCTGCATGCCCGTGTAGACCCGCTCGGCTTCGCGAAACAGATCGGTCAACTCCATCGCGCGAAAGAGATTGCCGCTTGTCTGAATCTGCCCCCCGAAAAAGAGGTCCCTCAGCTTGCGCTGACCGCTCCAGACCAGATGCAGCGTATCTGCTGCCATCATCAATTCCACGTCCGCCTTTCCGGGGCGCGGCCCAAAGAAGACCTCCAACGGCGGCTGGCGCCCATCCAGAAGCACTTCCGCGTCCGGCTCGGTCAGCCGCAGACGGACGACGAGATTGCTTCTGGTGAAGGACTCGATCGCGGCAGGGCGCTCCTGGACTTTGTCGAACACGCGCTGTAACGCTTCATATAGCTGAGAAGCATCGGAATAGACGGCCATGGCATGTTATGATGGTTTCGATTAACTCAGAAAGTAGAAGGTAGTATAGGATTGCCGTCGCGCGTCTGTCAAGGGCGGAACGGCGCGATCCTTTCAGGCCGCATTCTGCACCGTCGCTATCCGAGTGCGTCGCTCTTCGGCCCGTCCCAACGGCCCGGCCGGGTGGAGAACTGCAGTTCGCCTGCAGGGCGCGATGAAGATTAGTGAAAGGTGTAAATTTGGCATTTCGATGTATAATAGCAGCGTACTGGGATTTCGCCGTGTTTCTCCCTCGAGTATGTCGGCGTTGGATCCAGCCCGCTGGGGGACTGGGCGAGAAAGGAGACCCAAAGGATGCCGCTTTTCAAACGTGGTAGGAAGCAGGACGAAGAAGACCTGCAGTGGCTTTATCGAAATCTCCAGGAGTTGGATGAAGACGAACCCTCCCGTGAAGAGGGCGAAGAGGCAGCACCTGCAGAAGACAACGGAGAAGAGGTTGCAGCAGGGGCCGATTTGGAACCGGCGTCGGAGCCTGTATTAGCTGAATCGCCGCCGCCAGAGCCGCTGCCGCCTGTCCTGCCGCCAGAGCCCGTCCTGCCGCCAGAGCCCGTCCTGTCCGAGCCTGTCTTGACCGAGCCGCCGTCCCCGGAGCCTGTCCTGTCCGAGCCGCTGCAGGAGCCGGAGCCGCCGTCCGAGCCGCCGCCCCCGGAGATCCCAACACCGGTTTCCAGAGAGTCCCTGCTGCCCCAGGAAGAAGCCACGCCTTTGACGGATGAATCGTATGAGAGGAGAAACAGACAGATGAGTGGGAACCGCCGAGATAACCCGCCGTTCGCCAACCGGGGACAGCAGTCTGCCCAGCCCCGTCCGAAACGGCAGGAGTCGCCGCCAGAGGACGCCACAACCGACACTATCGTGGGCCCTCAATCCTACTTCACAGGCACCTTCCGTTCGGAAAAGGACCTGCGCATCGAGGGGACCTTTGAAGGTGAAATCGACTGCCGCGGAACGGTGGTCGTCGCCAAAGATGCGACCTTGTCGGCGACGGTGCGAGCCCGCAACATCGAAATTGCCGGATCGGTCACCGGTGACGTTTTCATTGAAGAGCGGCTGCACCTGCGCACATCCGGTGAGATGCGGGGCCAGTCCCATGCCGCGTCCTTCATCGTCGAAGAGGGTGGCTATTTTGAGGGTGAGATGAAGATGGGCGCCACCGACCAGGAAAACTGGCCGACAATTGGAAACGGGACGACTTCCGAGAATATCGGGCTTGCGATCGAACCAACCCAGTGGTCTTCGAAACGGTCCGAAGGCCGCGCGAGCCGGCCGGGGGCCAGCCAGATTGACAGTGGGCGCGAAGATACCGCGAGCGGCCGCCATCTGAACATTTGAGGCCGCATCGCAAGACGAACACCGTCGTGCATCCTCCGAACCGGCGCGCGAACCGTCCACCGGGTCCAGCGGCGGCACTGTCTGCAAGCCTGGCATGATACCGGACGGCGGTCGATGGTTCAGACCGTTTCTTCGGATGAGTGCATGTAAGGGGTACGCGCTTGGTAGAAGTGTCTGTGCGCCAGATTAGCGGCGCTCGGCCTATTCGCCGGAGAAATGCTGCTCCGCCTCTTGTACATCCCTCCTCGATAAATAAGTGGACTAGATCTGGTCCTTCGGGACGCCATCTGCTTCACGTTTCCGACCCCTTCACACCGTGGTAACTCTGTACGAATCTACCCGTTTGCGTCCAGCTTTTTCTGGATGCGGGCCAGTCGGTGGCGCAGCTCCGCCTGGGTCTGCGGGGAACGGTCGTAGGCGGTGGTCTGTTCCTGCTCATGCAAGGCCCATTGCGTCCACATGGCCGCCTGCGCCAGATCACCGCTCTGCCATTCGTAATACTTGGCCAGTTCCACGTACGGGCGGCTGTCCGGCGCGTCGCCCGGGCCGCGCACGGTCGTCAACCACTGCTGCCAGACGGCCACCGCCTCATCCCAGCGCCGTTGACGTTTGAGAAGCCGGCCTAAGCCGTCAAACGTCTCCGCGAGGGGCGCGCGGCCGTTGAGTTGCTCCAGCGCGACACGGAAAAGCGTCTCCGCTCTGTCCAGGCGCTCCAACTCCATCTGCACGCGCGCCATATTGAGCAGATCGAGCGGCTGCAGGGCGCCGGAGCCGGTGGACGTCGGTTCGGCGAATGCACGGTAGATCACCTCCGCAAGCACCGCCATCGAGACGATGTCTTCGCGGTTGTGGTAGAAGACGCGCTGCATCTGGCTTCCGTCCCCGTCGCGCAGATAGTCGGCATACAGCTGGGGGATGAGACTGCCGGGCACGTCGTCCTCCGTGCGCGTTCGGCCGAGAACCTCCCGCTCCAGATTGCTGAGCGAGCAGCTGCCCAGCCGTTTGCGCCACAGCCTGCGGGCCGGGTGCAGGAGGTCCAGATGGGGTGCGCCGCTATCGAGCACTGACGGCATGTGGACGCCGGCGGGCAGGAATCGTCCGGTGTAGCGGTAGCGCCCGCGCAGCAGCGGAGCGTCGAAGGAACGGCCATTGAATGTTACGAGGCTGCTGCAGTTGCACAGTTGACGCGTCAACGCGGTCAGCAATGCCGGCTCTTCACCCGGATGACGCATAAAGAACTGGCGTACAACGAACGCCGGGCGTTCGGCCAGCCCGTCCGCGGCTCCTTCTTCCTGCTCGAATATGCCGATCCCGACCATGAAGGCGTAGATGCCGGCGCCGCCGCCCAGCCCGGTGCTTTCGATATCCAGAAACGCCGACGTGCGAAAATCGGGGCAGCGGTCCAGCCCGTAGCCGGGATAGAGCGGCGCCAGGATCGACGGATCGCGTTGCAGCAGGTCGCCGGGCGCGGCCTGTCCGCGTTCGGGCTGCTTGCTGGTCTTTCTTTGCTCGAACGCGGTGAACCGCCGGGTAACGAGATAACAGCTGCCGGCGCTGTTCTCAACGGTTTCGCCCATCTCCAGCACTTCAATCGGGGCGCGCGCGGCTGTCCGGTCGGTCGCCGGAGGTTCCGCTACGCTCGCTTCCGTCGGCCCGCTGGATGCGCGGCGGCTGCGCAATGCTTGCAGCCGCCGCAGGCGCTCATAAGTGGAGGACATCGGGTTCGCTTGGACCGGCAATCAGTTCGGATTGAAGCCCTATTTTAGCCCAGGCGGAGCAGGCCGGAAAATCTCCTGTTTTTTTGCGCCGCTTCTGCGCTCTCGACTATAATTGCTTTCTGGCGGTCGTTTCCACTCTACCTTTGTGGAGAATCCCCTTTGCCATCGACTGAAAAACAATGGAACTTCCACCCGCCCGCGCCGGAAGAGTTCCTGCAGAGCGGCCCTGAGCATCCGGTGCTGCTACAGGTGCTGTACAATCGCGGGTTGCGCGACGCGGCGGCGGTGGCGTCGTTCCTGCAGGGTGAAGATGCCGTGCAGGAGAACCCCTTTCTTCTGACCGATATGTCGCCTGCGGTCACGCGCATTGTGCAGGCAATCGAAAAGGGCGAGGTCATCTGCGTCTACGGCGACTTCGACGCCGACGGCGTGACCGCCACCGTGCTGATGACTACGGCCTTGCAGCGCGCCGGCGCGCATGTTGGCGCCTACATTCCCAATCGGGTGGACGAGGGATACGGCCTCAACCTGGAAGCGTTACGTTCGATTGCTGAGAACGGGGCCGACTTGCTGGTGACGGTCGATTGCGGGATTCGCAGCGTCGCGGCGGTGGCGGAGGCCGGCGAGCTGGGAATGGAGGTCATCGTCACCGACCACCACTCGATCGGCCCGGAGCTGCCGCCGGCGCTGGCGGTAATCAATCCACTCCGCGATGATTGTCCCGGTCACGCCCGGCAGCTGGCCGGCGTCGGTGTCGCCTATCGATTGGCACAGGGGGTGCTTCGGGCCGTTTCCCGGAAGTCCTGGAGCCGGCTCTCGGCCGAGGAAGCGGCCGACGAGGAGCGGTCCCTTCTCGACCTGGTGGCAGTCGGAACCGTCGCCGACATGATGCCTTTGCGCGGCGAAAATCGCTCGCTGGTGCGCAGGGGGCTGTCGGAGCTGCGCCGCGGCGAGCGGGCGGGCCTGTTTGCACTGCTCGAGATGGCTTCGGTCTCCCGTGAAACGGTCGACAGCAGCGCGATCAGCTACCAGATCGCGCCACGTATCAATGCGGCCGGCCGTCTGGCCAGCGCAAAAATGGCATACGATCTGCTGCGCTGCGACGAATACGGCACGGCCTATACAATGGCTGTAAACCTGGAAAGTCTGAACCGGAAGCGCCAGACGTTGACGAGCGAAGCCCATGCCGCAGCCGAAAAGAGACTGGCCGCAGTGGACACATTGAAGACGCCGCTTCTATTCGTTGCCGGCGACGAGTTTCAGGCCGGAATCGTAGGGCTGGCTGCCGGCAGACTGAGCGACCAGTTCTACCGCCCTGCGGTTGTCGTCGAACGCGGTGAGGAGCTATGCCGCGGCAGCGCCCGCAGTATCGCTGAATTCGACATCATCGCCGCGCTCGACCGGGTCAGTCCGCTGCTGGTGCGTCATGGTGGGCATAGCCGCGCGGCCGGCTTTACCGTGCGCACGGAGCATCTGCCCGCGCTGAAGGAGGCGCTCGAAGCGCAGGCCGCGCAGGAGCTCGACGCCCTTCACAATCTGCGCCCGACTCTTGACATCGACGCCGAAATGAAGATCGAGCAGATCGATTGGGCCTTGCAAGGGCAGCTAGACCGGATGGAGCCGGTCGGCCAGCGGAACGAGCCGGGCCTCTTTCTCTGCCGCAACTGCCGCGTGCGCAATGTGCGCCGCGTCGGCGGCGGGAAGCACCTGAAAATCGCTGTCGACAACCACGGCCAACCGCCTGCACTCGACGGGATCGGCTTCGGCCTGGGCAAACGGGCAGCCGAACTGCAACAGGACAGCCTGATCGATGTCGTCTTTCATCTCGAAGTCAACAGATGGATGGGGCAGCGTTCGCTGCAGCTGAATATACAGGACCTGCGCAGAAGCCGGCGGTAGATGCGGCTGCTGCCGGCCCACACGGCGCGTCAGGATAGATTCCGACGCGCAATCGAAAGGATCGCAAGAGTCCAGCCATGGCGCATAGTGCAAATCTGAGCGAGGTGCGTGCCGTTCTGTTGGACATGGACGGCGTCGTCTATATCGGGGACCAGCCGCTGCCCGGCGTCCAGCAACTGCTGGACTACCTGGAGTCCACGGGACGGGATTGGCTGTTCGTGACAAACAACTCTTCGCGCACACCGGCCCAGTTCGTGGAGAAGATCGCACGCATGGAGATTCGCGCCGACGAGCCGCACATTCTCAGCAGCGCGCTGGCGACCGCCAGCTGGCTGGCCGCGCAGTACCCGGACGGCGCGCGCGCCTTCATGATCGGCCAGGACGGTCTGCGCTGGGCGCTTGAGCGGGAGGGCATCACACTGGTCGAGGAGGCACAGACGGCCGACGTGATCGTTTGCGGCATCGACTTCGGCGTGCGTTACGAACGGCTGGCAGATGCGACGCTGGCTGTGCGCGCCGGCGCCCGTTTTGTCGGCACCAATAGCGACACCTCCTTTCCCAGCGAGCGCGGCCAGATCCCCGGCGCCGGCGCGCTGCTGGCCCTGCTGGAGGCGGCCTCAGGCGTCAAGCCGACCGTCATCGGCAAACCCAACGCCGGCATGTTTGAGCAGGCCATGCGCAAACTGGGCACAACCGCGGCCGCAACGCTGATGGTCGGGGACCGCTACGAGACCGACATCGCCGGCGCGGTCGAACTGGGCATGCCCACGGCCGCGGTATTGACCGGCATCACGCCGGAGCATGAGTTCCGCGCGGCTGCGGCCCCGCCGGACCTGATTCTGCCCGGTCTGCCTGAACTCCTGGACGCGTTCCGACAGGCCGACAGCTGAATGCGACCGCCGCCGCATCGCGCGCCCAATGCGGAACGTCAGGGCAGCCCGTAATCCTTGACCGCCACGGATTATCTGCGCTACAATTGCCAGGATGAAGACCATTCAGCTGTCCCCGACCCGAGGCTCCCCAGTTGGCGGATCGCTATTGGATTGCACCCTTAGCGAGCTGACCGAAACTGTACAGGCTGCCGGCGCCCCCGCCTACCGCGCCCGCCAGATCCACGAGTGGATTTACCGCAAATACGCGCGCGCCTTTGCGGAGATGACGAATCTGCCGCAGGCGATGCGCGCCGAACTGGCCGCGCAGACAACGCTCATGCCGCTCGAGCCAATTGCCCGCCGCGTCTCAAAGGCGGGCGATACGCAGAAGGTGCTGTTTCAGCTGCCGGACGGCGAGACGGTTGAAGCGGTCCTGATGCTCTACAACAGGCGCCGCACGCTCTGCATCAGCAGCCAGGCCGGCTGCGCGATGGGCTGCACATTCTGCGCCACTGCACAGGGCGGCCTGCGCCGAAATCTGACCGGCGGCGAGATCGTGGCCCAGGTGCTGTTCTTCGCCCGTTACCTGCACGATGCCGGCGAAAAACCGAAGATGCGCGTCAAGCGGCCAACCACCGTCACCAATATCGTGCTCATGGGGATGGGCGAGCCGCTGCACAACTACGATAGTGTGTGGAATGCGATTCGCCGCCTGACGGCTGCCGACGGTTTCGGGCTGGGCGCGCGCCACATCACGCTCAGCACTGTGGGCCTGACTCCGATGATCGACCGTATGGCCGACGAGGGCATCCAGGTGAACCTGGCTGTCAGCCTGCACGCGCCCAACAACCCGCTGCGCAGCAAGCTCGTGCCGCTCAGTCGGCGCTATCCGGTGGATGAGCTGCTGGCGTCGGTGCGCCGCTACATCGCCAAGACCAATCGCCGCGTGACCTTCGAATACGCGCTGATGCGGGATGTCAATGACAGCCCGGCGCTGGCCGAGGACCTGGCCGACAAGCTGCGCGGCATCCTATGCCACGTCAATCTCATCCCGCTCAATCCGATTCCGGACAGCCCCTTTCAGCCGACCAGCGACAGAGACACGGAGCGGTTCGCCGAAGTTCTGCGCGCCGGCGGTATCTCGACGACGGTTCGCATCCGCCGGGGCATTGAGATCGATGCCGGTTGCGGGCAGTTGCGCCACTCGGCGGCGGCATAGGCGCGGCGTGTTGGGGCGGCCGCGGGATTCGCAAATGAAAAAGCGCCGAGCGGGAAAGCTCAGCGCTTCAGATGGTCTGCGTCGGTGCGGAATTGAGGGTCAAGCCTTGGCAAGTGTGCGGATGCAGGAGGTGCACAGCCGCTGCGAAACCAGTCTGTCGTTCTCAAAGACCTTGACCTTCTGTATGTTGATCTTCCATTTGTGACGTGTGGCTTTTCTGGACCAGGGGCGGTTGTTTCCAAACTGGGGCCCTTTGCCGCACTTCTGGCACTTCGCCATAATCTGTTCCCTCCGGTTCGTCGTATGCTGGTGGCTCGCGGCCGTAGAAGCGCTGTCTGCCCGGAGCCACTGATCTCTGACCTCGTAACCTTCTGAGATTAGCATACGGCCGTTCGGTTGTCAATTGTTGGAGTATTTGCTGTGAGCAAGGTTCGTATCGTCACCGATAGCGACGCCGGCATTCCGGCGCATATTCTGGAAAAGTATTCGATTGAAGTGATTCCGCAGGTGCTGCGCGTCGGTCGTGAGCGCTACGAGGATTCCGATGAATTCAGCGCCGACCGCCTCTTTCAGCTGATCCGCGAAAGTGAGGTCGGCGGACGCAGATCGCTGCCCAGAGTAGAGGCGCCGGACCTGAACAGCATCATGGATGTCTACCAACGGCTTGGGCAGGATGCCGAGGAGATCGTAGCCATCCACATGAGCAGCACGCTCAGCCCGATGTGGAGCCAATCGCGCAAGGCCGCCGACATGATCATGGGGCGCTACCGCATCCGTGTGATGGACAGCCAGACGACCGCGATGGGCCTGGGCATGCTGGCAGAGCTGGCTGCCGAGGCCGCCGAACAGGGCGCGGACCTGTATGAAGTAGCCCGCATCGTGAACGGAGCCATCCCTCACATCTACGTTACCTTCTTCGCCGAAACGCTCTATTACCTGGAACGCAGCGCCCGGCTCGGCGCGGCGCAGAGCGTGCTGGGCACGATGCTGGGGATCAAGGCGATGGTTACGATGGAAGAGGGTCAGCTGATCCCGCTGGAGAAGGTGCAGACCCGCGAGGATGTCGCCGAGAAGTTGTACGACTATACAGCCGAGTTCGCGCAGAACGAACGCATAGGGCTGGTGCAGCACCGCTACGAGCAGACACAGGACCAGTTGCTGGGGCGCCTGGGGGAAGGCTTGCCCAACATTCCGGCCAATGTGTGGCGCTATCCGCCTAGCCTGGCGGCCCATCTCGGGCCAAATGTCATGGGTGTCATTGTCTACGAAGGGTTTGGCTGAGCACCGTCTGAACGCTGAACGCCGCGCCTGCCGCTACGGACCGGCACGGGGTACGCGAAGTCGATGCGGCGAACCGGCGCCCTAATGTGAAATGTAACGATGGCTGAAAAAGCTCTGACGCGTTTGCGCAACCTGCTGAATCTTGAAATCCAGACCCAGTGGCGGGGGCGGGCCTTCCGCGGCGGCGTGTCCGCCTTTTGCGAGCGTTGGTCCGCCGACGCCGAGGCTGACGGCACCAATCCGGGCCTGCTGCGGGAAATCGTCGAGCGGCTGACCCAGTATGCCGATGCCGACAGCGATGAACGCGAAAGGCTGCTGAGTTCGCTGCTTGAACTGGTGGACGAGCCGCCCGTAGCCGATCCGGCCTTGCAGAACATCGACCGGATCGGCGCAAAACCCACGGCGGCGCCTGCCCCCGCGCCAGAAGACATCAGGCCGTCAGTTGACGCGCCGAAGCCGCCCGACGCGCTCGTAAAGCCGGTCACGGATCTGAAGGGCATCGGCGCGAAGAAAGCGGAGCAATACGCCCGTCTGGGCATCGAGACGGTCGGCGACCTGCTCTGGCATCTGCCCCACCGGTACGACGATTTCAGCCGTGTTCGCCCCATCGCCGACGTCGAAGAGGGGGAGAAGCTTTCCGTCGTCGCCAGCTTGCGCCGTTTCAGCGAGCGTAGGTTTGCCTTCAAGAAGGAGATTCTGCAGGCGATATTCAACGATGGCAGCGGCGCGATCCGCGCCACCTGGTGGAATCAATCGTGGCTGAAGAACCGTTTAACGGTCGGCAAAACCTACCGTCTGAGCGGGACCGTCGGCATGTACATGGGGAATAGGACGCTGGAGAATCCGCTCTTTGAGGAGATCAGTCCCAGCGCCATCAAGGGCGGCCCGATATTGCCGGTATACGGCCTGACGGCGGGGCTGCGCAACGGCGATGTCAGCCGGCACGCGCAGCAGGCCATCCGAACAGGGCTGTCGTCGGTGCGCGATGCGATGCCGGAGACACTCCGCCGGCGTTACAATCTCATCCCCCTGGCCGACGCCTTGCGGCAGCTCCACGCCCCGGCGTCAACGGAGCGGCTTGAGGCGGCCCGGCGGCGCGTCAACTTCGATGATTTTCTCCACCTCCAATTGGGCGTGCAGCGCCGGCGGCAGGAGATTCAGCATCTCAATGCCGCGGCAATGGCGGTTGACGAGGACTTGCTGGCAGCCTACCAGGCCGCCCTGCCCTTCGCCCTGACGGGCGCGCAGCAGCGGGTACTGGACGAGGTGCGGCGGGACATGGCGCGGCGCGTTCCAATGAGCCGCCTTGTGCAGGGAGATGTCGGCAGCGGCAAGACCGTCGTGGCCGCCGCCGCCATGCTGATCGCCGCGGCCAATGGCTTTCAGTCGGCGTTGCTGGCGCCGACGCAGATCCTGGCGGAGCAGCATTTCCGCGGTCTGAGCAAGCTGCTGGAAGGCGTTGCCCTTGCCGACGGCAGCCGTCCGAGCGTTACCCTTCTGACCGGGCGCGTTACCGGCAAGGAGCGGGATGCGGCGTTGGCCGGGCTGGCGGACGGCGGCATCCGGATCGTGGTCGGCACAACTGCTATCATCCAGGAAGGGGTGTCGTTCGCCAATCTCGGCTTTGTGGTGGTGGACGAGCAGCACCGTTTCGGCGTCGAGCAGCGGGCGGCGGTGCGCGACAAGGGCGCGGATACGGCCGTGCCGCATCTGCTGGTCATGAGCGCGACCCCGATCCCGCGCAGTCTGGCGCTGACGATCTACGGCGATCTCGACGTAAGCGCGATCGACGAAATGCCGCCGGGACGGACGCCGATAAAGACAAAGCGCTTTACGCCCACCGACCGGGAGCGGCTCTACAATTTCTTGCGCAACCAGGCGCGCGAGGGCCGCCAGGGCTATATCATCTATCCCCTGGTCGAGGAGAGCGATGCGCTGGACGTGGGCGCGGCGGTCGCTGCGCACGCGCGCCTGCGCAGCGAGATCTTCCCCGATCTGCGCGTGGGGCTTCTGCACGGCCGCCTTAAAGGCGCGGAGAAAGATGAAGTGATGCGCTCGTTTGCCGACGGCGACCTGGACATTCTGGTCAGCACAAGTGTCGTGGAAGTGGGCGTCGATGTTCCCAACGCCACCCTGATGCTGATCGAGGACGCCGAGCGTTTCGGCCTGGCGCAGCTGCACCAGTTCCGCGGTCGCGTGGGCCGGGGCGCGCATGAGAGCTACTGCGCGCTCATCAGCCGCGTTAACGGCGGCGCGCAGGCCGAGCGGCTCAGGGCCGTGACCGAAACGACCGATGGCTTTAGGCTGGCGGAGAAGGACCTGGAGCTGCGCGGCCCCGGCGCCGTTCTGGGCACGCGTCAGAGCGGTCTGCCGGACATGAGGATGGCGAATCTCAGCAATATCGAGACTCTGAACCAGGCACAGGAGGCTGCGCAAGGGCTGCTGCGAGAAGACCCCGACCTGCGCAACCATCCGCAGCTAATGGAGAAGATGGAACTGTTCTGGCGCGGCCACGGCGATATCTCGTGAACGGGGGCCGTGGGCGTCTCAGCCGCGTTCGCCGATCGGCACGTAGGCGCGCTCGGCCTCGCCCAGGTAGATCTGCCGGGGACGGGCGATGCGCTGCTCCGGATCGGTCACCAGTTCCACCCACTGCGCCAGCCAGCCCGGCGTCCGCCCCAATACAAAGAGCGCCGGGAACATTTCGACCGGGAAACCCATCGCCTGGTAGATGATGCCACTGTAAAAATCGACGTTGGGATAGAGCCTGCGGGAGACGAAATAGTCGTCCTCCAAGGCGTGCTGTTCCAACTCGACCGCGATGTCGATCAGCGGGTTGCTGCCGGTGACCGCAAAGACTTCGTAGGCGACCCGCTTGATGATCTGGGCGCGCGGGTCGTAGTTCTTGTAGACCCGGTGGCCGAACCCCATCAGGCGCACTTCCCTGTTCTTCACCCTATCCAGAAAGGCCGGGATCTCCTTCGTATCGCCGATCTCGGCAAGCATGCGTAGGACCGCCTCGTTGGCCCCCCCGTGTAGAGGGCCGTACAGGGCCGCGGCCGCGCCCGCAACCGCACAGTAGGGGTCGGCCTCGCTTGAAGCGATGTTGCGCAGCGCCGAGGTTGAGCAGTTCTGCTCATGGTCGGCGTGCAGCATGAACAGCACATCCATTGCCCTCACCAGCACCGGATCGACTTCGCCGTCAGCTTGTCGGGTGAGACCCATCATGTGGAGAAAGTTGGCGCTGTAGTCGAGCCCGGCGCGCGGGTCGGTACGCGGCCGGCCAAGCCGGTTCTGGTCGGCGAAGGCGAGCGCGGTTGGCAGTTGGCCGAGAATGCGCCAGATCTGGAGCAGACGGTTGTCGACGTCGTTAACCTGCTTGGCCTCCGGGTAAAGTGTGGACATCGCCGCGACCGCGCTGATGAGAACGCCCATCGGGTGCGCGCCGGCCTGGAAGGTCTTGAGCAAATCGACCAGGTTCTCGTGGATCTGTGTATGCGACAGGATGCGCGCGGTCCAGTCGCTCAACTCGCCGGCGGTGGGCAGCTCGCCGAAGAGCAGCAGGTAGGCCACCTCAAGAAATGTGCTTTCTTCCGCCAGCTGTTCAATCGGATAGCCGCGGTAACGCAAAATGCCCCTGTCGCCGTCGACAAAAGTGATGCGGCTCTTGCAGGACGCTGTATTGGTATAGCCGGGGTCGTAGGCCAGCATGCCAAAATCATCGGCCTGCACCTTGAGCTGGCGCAGGCCGATGGCCGGGATGGTGTCATGTTCGATCGGCAACTCAGCCGACTGGCCGGTGCGGTTATCGGTAATCGTTAGCGTCTGCTTACTCATCGCCGGGAGTTCCTTTTCGATTCGGTAGCGAAAGCGCCGCTGCTCGTTGCCGTAACTCTATACCGTCGCTGCCGTTCCGACAAACGCGCCAGTCTGGAGGGATGGCTCACGGCGATCAGTCTACCTGGTTCGGCAGCGGCCTTCCCTCGACACCGGCAAGCAGGTTCTCCGTCGTCATCACCGCCATTTTTGTGCGGGTGGCGACGGTGGCGCTGCCGATGTGAGGTAGAATGACACAGTTTTCGAGCGAGACCAGGGGGTGGTCCGCCGGTAGGGGCTCGGGGTCGGTGACGTCCAGTCCGGCTGCGGCGATCTCGCCCTGCACGAGCGCCTGGTAGAGGGCATCCTGGTCGACGACCCCGCCTCGGCTGGTGTTGATCAGGACGGCGGTCGCTTTCATCTTGCCGAAGGCTTCGGTGCTGAAGAGGGCGCGGGTCTGCTCGTTCAGAGGACAATGGACCGCCACGAAATCGCTCTCTTGCAGCAGCGCGTCCATCGGCGCAAAGGTCGCGTTCACCGCCTGCGCCGCTTCCGGCTTTTCGTTGGGGCCGGTGTAGAGGATGCGGCAGCCGAAGCCGCCCAACATGCGGGCGAATGCAGCCCCGATGCGGCCCAGCCCGACGATCCCCACGGTGCTGCCGTGGATGTCGCGTCCGGTCATCCACATCGGCCTCCAAATCGGCCACGTGCCGCTCTCGACCGCATGCGTGCCTTCGGGCAGGCGGCGCGCTGTCGCCAGAAGCAGCGCAACTGCCAGCTCCGCGGTCGTCTCGGTCAACACACCCGGTGTATTCCCCAAAATGATGCCCCGTTTACGCAGCGCGGCCACGTCCACGTGGTCGTAGCCGACCGACATTGTGGCGACGACCCGCAGTCCGGGTCCGGCCGCGTTCAGCAGCTCGTCGTCGACCGTGTCCGTCAGCAGACAGTAGAGGCCGTCTGCGCCCTGCACCCATTCCAGCAGCGTGCCGCGTTCGATCGGCTCCTCGCTGTCCCAGTAGCGGGCATCGCAACGCTCCAGGATCGGGTTCAGCGCGGCCGGCGGCAACTGGCGGGTTACGACAACTGTAGGCTTGCTCATCTTTTCTGCGGCCCTCTCTCCTGTGCGAATCGAACTGGTCGATACAATCTGCGCGCTTTCGCGTCCTCTATCCCGGTTCTCCCTGCCCGCTCTCTACCTGCGCCACGCTCCAGCCCTGCACGCGGCTGACCAGATGGGCGGGCAGCCTGCCCTCTATCAGCGTTCCGTTCTCGGTGTATTCCTCCCGCTCGACGCGGCCATGCTCGTGGATCAGCGAGACGAGGTCGCCCTTGTGATACGGCAGCAGCAAACGCAGCGGTGTCATCGTTTCCTGCAACTTTGCGTCCACCGCGGCCAGCAGTTCGGGAATGCCCTCGCCGGTGCGCGCGCTGATCGGCACGGGGGACGGGTACTCCTCGCCCGCCCAGCGGTCGCCATCGAGTAGGTCGATCTTGTTGAGCGCGGTAACCAACGGCTTGCCGCCGGCGCCCAGCTCCTCCAGCATCTCCTCCACCGCCGTCACCTGTTCGTCGGCGTTGGCGTGCGAGATGTCGACGACGTGCAGGAGCAGGTCCGCCTCGGTGATCTCCTCCAGCGTGGCGCGGAAGGCGGCGACCAGCGCGGTCGGCAGTTTCTGAATGAAGCCGACCGTGTCGGTGAACAGGGCGGTGCGCGCGCTGGGCAGCTCGACGCGGCGGGTGGTCGGGTCGAGCGTGGCGAAGAGCTGGTCCTGCGCCAGAACACCGGCATCGGTGACTGCGTTGAGCAGCGTGCTCTTGCCCGCATTCGTATAGCCGACCACGACGATCACCGGCGTCGACGAGCTCTGGCGGCGCTGCCGGTAGCGCTCGCGGTGGCGGCGGACCTCCTCCAGCTCCCGTTTCAGGTGGGCGATGCGGCGGCCGATCTCGCGGCGGTCGACCTCCAGCTGCGTTTCACCCGGCCCGCGCACACCGACGCCGCCGCTGGCGCCGCCGGCGCGTCCACCGGCCTGTCGCGCCAGGTGGGTCCAGGCACGCGTCAGGCGCGGCAGCCGGTATTCGTACTGCGCCAGCTCCACCTGCACCGCGCCCTCGCGCGTCTTGGCGTGGCGGGCGAAGATGTCAAGGATCAGCGCGGTGCGGTCGATCACCTTGATCTCCTGGCCCAGCACGCGCTCGATCTCCCGCTGCTGGCGCGGGGAAAGCTCCTCGTCGAAGATCACGACATTGGCGCCCAGCTCCAACACCAGCGTCTCCAGTTCGCCCAGCTTGCCGGCGCCGATGAAGGTGGCCGGGTGCGGATGTACCAGCCGCTGGGTCAGCGAGCCCTGCACGGCCAGGCCTGCAGTCTCGGCCAGCAGCGCCAGCTCGGTGAGCGAGTCCTCCATCGAGAGAATCCCCGGCTGGCGCGCCAGGCTGACGCCGACCAGAACGGCCGTCTCGTCCGGCTTGTCGGTCAGGATCAGGCCCTGGTCATCGCGCACGACTGCGGGCGCGGCGCCTTCCGCTGTGCCGGCGAAATCATCGACGGCCGTGAGGCCGCCGGTACGGTTGGCGTGTTGGTTTTCTGACATGCGAGTAAGTGTGCCTTTCAGACGGCAGTTGCCGGTGGCCGGTTGCCGGTGGCTGGTTGTCGGTGGCCGGCGGGACGAGGAGAGCGTGAAGAGGAGAGAAGCGAAAGGAAGCCAGTTCCTACCCTTCGCCGACCGTGAGGCTATTGTACACGATCCTGGTGAAATCTGCTCGGCTGGGAAGAGGATGGCGGTCACTTGGGCAGAAGGCTGGCAAACTATCGCTTGCAGGAGGCGCAGACTCGTACGAGTGTTTATGAGTGCCTACGAGCGTTTACGAGCGATTGCGAGTGTTGGCTAGTGAATATGAGTGTGTGCAAGCGTCTTACTAATTGAGATCTATCCTACATAACTATTGGCTCTAATGAGACACAATTGACTTATTATGTCCAAGAATACATCAAGAAGGCAACAGCTGCTCAGGGCCTCCAGCCAGGTCCTGGCAACGAACCACGGCGCTACGCTGGGCGAGATTGCCGAACAGGTAGGTGTCGGACGCGCCACGCTTCAACGCTACTTTCCCAAACGTCAGGACCTTCTGCGGGAAATCGCCATGGACGCTCTGCGCGAGATCGATAAGACGCTGGACTCGGTCTTGCGGACGGATACGGGTCCGGAAGAGAGTCTGCGAACCATGTTTGAACTTCTGGCGCCGCTTGGAGACCGGTATTTCTATCTGGCGTCATTTCCGGATCTGATGGAAATTGCGGACGTCGACAAAGCCTATGAACGGCAGCTTGAGCGGCTGAACAGGTATGTTCAGGAGCTGAAGCAGCAAGATCTGTTTGCCCCGGACATACCCACGGCTTGGATCGTTCAGACGATCGACCTTCTGATCTGGGGCGCCTGGTATACCGTGAACCGGGGGGCCGTGGCGCGCAATGATGCCGCGCAACTTGCCGCGCGCACGCTCGTGCGTGGATTGGGAAGATAGCCTTTCCGACGGGCTACAGGGAAATTCTAAGACGGAGCGGAGGAGATCAGGTTGGAAGACGGGAAAAAAGATGAGGTCAAACGGGCCGGGGACAGCTCGATGTGGGCGCTGCTCAGGACCCGCAACTTCCGACTGCTATGGGGGGCGGGCACATTATCTGCCATCGGTGATCAGTTCGACCTGATCGCGTTCCCCTGGCTCGTTCTGCTCCTTACCGGAGATGCGCTGGCCGTCGGTACGGTCATCGCTGTTGGCAGCATTCCGACTGTCCTCTTCATGCTCATCGGCGGGTCGGTTGTCGACCGCTCTTCCCCGCGCTTGATACTCCAACTGAGCAATATCGCGCGCATCCTGATTGGGTCCGTCCTGGCGGCGCTCGTGCTGGCCGGGTGGCTGAATCTGTGGCTGCTCTATCTCTTCGCCCTGGCCAAAGGGATTGCCGATGCATTCTACTACCCGGCACAGTCTGCGCTTCTACCGCGCATTGTAACGGACAGACAGCTTCGCCACGCCAACGTCATCACGCAGACGACAACCGAATCGAGCGGATTTGTCGGGCCTATGCTGGCCGGCGCGCTGATCGCCGCTTTCAGCGGCACCGGCAGTGTGCTCCCCGCGCTGGAGGGGGTAACCGCGGGGGCGCGGGCGGACACGGCAGGTGTGGGGTTGGCGTTTGCGGTGGTGTCGGCGGCTTTTCTGATCTCTTTCCTGCTGCTTGCTTTCATGCGACTGAAGCCGGAAGCGGCGGATCAAAGCGCCGGAAGTCAGACCACCAAGGAAAAGAGCGGCGAGAGCGTCTGGGCCTCAATTGCCGATGGTTTTCGATTTGTACGGTCTGACGCGGCCATGTTTACGCTCTTTGTTCTTATTGCGGGGATCGAGCTTTTTGTGCAAGGGCCGGTCATTGTTGGGATCCCGGTATTGGCCGATACCCAGCTCCCGCAGGGGGCAATGGCCGTCGGTATAATCTTCTCCGCGTATGCCGGCGGCGCACTGTTTGGCGGGTTGCTGGCAGGGGTATTGCCTGTACCCCAAAAGGGTCTGGGCCGTATTCTTGTCTTCACATATGTCCTGAGCGGCATTCTGATCATGCCCTTTGGCTTCCTGACGGCGACGTGGCCGGCCGCCGCTCTGGTTGTTGTCATCGGCGTCATGGGAGGATACACGAACATCATGTTTACGGCCTGGCTACAGGCGCGGACGCCGCAAAGGGTGATGGGCCGCGTGATGAGCCTGCTCATGGTCGCGTCGATAGGCCTGTCGCCGGTTTCAAGCGCCGTCTCCGGGGGGCTGATCAAGCTGAGTCTTGGCTGGGTCTTTGTGGGCGCGGGCGCGATGATGGCACTACTTTCCATCGCCGCCGGTGTGCGGCGGGAGATTGGGGAGATGAAGATGGCGTAGGGGTCCGGCCCGCGGGAGATGTGAGTACTGCGCCCGGGTCATTGCATCCTATTTGAATGTGCGAGGTCTCATTGACGTTTGAAGGATTCTGTCAAAGTGGCGACAATGGTAGGATGTCTACCTATAAGCTTGCCGACCTTCAGTGGCAGAAACTGTACCCATTTCTGCAAGGACACCCTCGTGCCTATGCGGGGCAAGAGGAAAAGTGTCGCCGTTTCGTTGAAGCAGTGCACTGGATTCTGCGCACCGGCGCCCAGTGGCGTGAACTGCCAGCCGACCTTGGCAAGTGGAACAGTGTCTTCAAGCGCTACGCACGCCGGGAAGAGAACGGTGTTTGGGCCGACATGTTCAAACTGTTCGCGCAAGACCCCGACATGGCAGCGGTCATGCCGGACAGTACAGCTGTTCGCGCCCACATGTGCGCCGCGGGCGGTTCCAAAAAAGGGGGCGTCAAAACAAACAGTGCCTAGGACGGAGCCGGGGTGGCTTCAGCAGCAAGATCCATCACCTCGTCGATGCGCTTGGCCTCCCCTTACAGTTCATCTTGACCGGTGGTGAACGCCATGACCTTTCCCAGGCTGAATCGTTGCTCGCACCTTTCCATTTTGACGCTGCCATTGGCGATAAAGACTACAGTTCCGACTTGCTAGGAGAACTGGTCTCAGCCAGACAGGTCGAGGTGGTCATCCCTTCTCGCCGCTATCGCAAGCAACCGCGGGGCTACGACCGCCTTCGCTACAAAGAGCGCAACATCGTCGAACGCTTCATCAACAGAATCAATTCATCAACAGAACCAAGTGGTATCGAAGCATTTTCACCCGCAATGAAAAACAAGCACGACACTTCATGGCTTTCCTGCACTTTGCCGCTACTCGCATATGGCTTGAACGAAAAGTCAACGAGCCCTAGTCACTTGCCTCTGCAATCATGAACAACGAATCAGGCAGCGTATATTCTGTATCGCGCCTCTCCAAGTACTACCCCGGTCAACACACGCCGGCCAACGACGACATCAGCTTCATCGTGGAAGCAGGCGAAATCTTTGGGATTTTGGGCGACAACGGTGCGGGCAAGTCTACCCTTGTCAAGCAGATGGCGAATCTGCTGCGCCCGACGAGCGGATCGGTGAAACTGTTTGGCAGAACTGTCCAGGAAGACCCGTTGCTCGTGCCACGATTCGTTGGCTACATGCCCCAAACCGCCCGAACTCTCAACTCGCTGACCGTGAGCGAGGCCCTGTACTTTACTTCACACCTGCGAGGGTGCAGTCGCAAGGAAGCCGCCCGGGAAAGGGAACGACTGCTGCAACTGTGGGACCTGAACGACCTTCGGGCCGAACTGTGTTCGCGCCTTTCCGGTGGGCAGCAGCGCCTGCTACAACTGGCCGCGTCCATGGCTGGGCAGCCGCCTGTTCTCATCCTTGATGAGCCGACCAATGAATTGGCCCCCCAGAGGCGCAGGCATGTTTGGGAGACCTTGCGAACTGAAAACAAGGAGCGGGGCACGACGATCATTTTCATCACCCACGACGCCATAGAAGCCGAAAAGATCATCCAACGAGTAGGCATCATGCACAGTGGTCACCTGGTGGCTCTCGGTAAACCTTCAACTCTGAAGAAGCAGCTGAACCAGCGGCTTAGACTGGAACTGCGCTTCCAGCCGGAAACGCCTCCTGATCTTCCCGAAGACTTTCGCCCCCAGGAACTCGCCCCCGGCCATTGGCTTGTGCGGCTCGATCAGCGCCAGGTCGAAACTGCTCTGGTCGTGCTGAACAACGCACAAGTCGACGACTTCCAGCTCCATTCGGCGACTCTGGAAGACCTCTATCTGCATTTCACCGCATGAAAACCCGATCGCCTCTTCCTCCATACTTGCAGTTCTGGGATCTGTTTCTCATTGAGCTGAGCAACTGGCGCTGGGCTTGGCGAAATCTCGCGCTGACGGGTACGGTCCTTCCAATATTCGGAATTCTTTTGCTCGGCTCATTCGCACGCCAGTTGGGAACGCACGTGCTTTCCTTCGTCCTCGTCGGGAATCTGGTCATGGCGTTGCTCTTTGAACATATGGGAAAAATGATCAGCCATTTCGCTTACATGAAAACCGCTGGCAGTCTGGACTACTTCGCCACTTTGCCGATTCGCAAGGCGATGTTGATTCTGGCAGCATCAGCTGCCTTCTTGATGCTGCTTTTGCCTTCTCTGGCTGTTGTCCTAGTCGGAGGATCCTGGATTCTGGGATTGCAACTTCATCTTCACCCATCAGCTATCCTGGTCGTGCCGCTTTGCGCCCTTCCACTGGCCGGGGTCGGCGCGCTGCTGGGTGTCAGCTTTCGAACGCCGGAGGAATCCGCCGCCGTGGGACGGCTATTGACGATTCTGATGTTGACGATCGGGCCCGTGTTGATTCCACCGGACCGCCTCCCTGATTGGCTGGTTTGGCTCGGATTCCTGAGCCCGGCTACCTACGCTGCCTCCGCATTGCGCCAAGTTCTTATGGGCCCAATTACGTCACGGCTTCTGCTGGACGCCGCCATTCTCATCGCCTTCATCCTCATCAGCTTCTGGATGGTTGGTCGCAAGATGGACTGGCGGGAAGGCTAAAGGACCGTCGGCGGCTGGGCGGTCATGAAGCAGGGCTAAGGTGGCGTCTACCTTCACTGGGGCAAAGAGCATATGCTCCGTTACATCAATGCGGGGGACGGTAAAGCCAGGTTTCGTTGACGTTTGAAGGATTCTGTCAAAATGGCGACAATGGTAGGATGTCTACCTTTAAGATTGCCGACCATAAGTGGCAGACACTGTACGCATTTCTGCAAGGACACCCTCGTGCCTATGCGGGGCAAGAGGACAAGTGTCGCCGTTTCGTCGAAGCAGTGCACTGGATTCTGCGCAGCGGCGCCCAGTGGCGCACAGTGGCGTGAACTGCCAGCCGACCTTGGCAAGCGGAACAGTGTCTTCAAGCGCTACGCACGCTGGGAAGAGAACGGTGTTTGGGCCGACATGTTCAAACTGTTCGCGCAAGACCCGGACATGGCAGCGGTCATGCCCGACAGTACAGCTGTTCGCGCCCACATGTGCGCCGCGGGCGGCTCCAAAAAAGGGGGGCGTCAGAACGAACAGTGCCTAGGACGGAGCCGGGGTGGCTTCAGCAGCAAGATCCATCTCCTCGTCGATGCGCCTGGCTTCCCCGTACAGTTCATCTTGACCGGTGGCGAGCGCCATGACCTTTCCCAGGCTGAATCGTTGCTCGCACCTTTCCATTTCGACGCTGTCATTGCCGATAAAGACTACAGTTCCGACTTGCTAGGAGAACTGGTCTCAGCCAGACAGGTCGAGCTGATCATCCCTTCTCGCCGCGATCGCAAACGACCGCGCGGGACTATGATCGCCTCCGCTACAAAGAGCGCAACATCGTCGAACGCTTCATCAACAGAATCAATTCATCAACAGAACCAAGTGGTATCGACGCATTTTCACCCGCTATGAAAAACTAGCACGGCGTTTCATGGCTTTCCTGCACTTTGCCGCTACTCGCATATGGCTTGAACGAAATGTCAGCGAGGTTTAGTCTTTCTGGCGCGGTCCATCAAGCCGGAGACAGCCTTCTCGTCTGATCATTTCAGAAGAGATGCTCGCCCAGCAACTGGGCCCCCGGCCCGGGCCCACTGGCGATGATCCGCTCCACAGCCGGCAGCGAGGCCAGCCGCCGCTCCACCGCGGGCGCGGTCTCCGCCTCGCAGATCAAGTGCACGTTCGGCCCGGCGTCGATGGTGAAGTAGACCGGCAGGCCCTCCTCCTCGCGCCAGGCGCGCAGCGCGTGCAGCACCTCCAGCGTGCCCGGCTGCCAGTAGAGCAGGCTGGGCGCGCTGGTCATCATCACGCCGTGCATGGCGAGCGCGTCCAGCTCCAGGACCGGGCCGAGCAGGGCAAGGTCACTGGCGGCGACGGCGCGGCGCACCGTTGCCAGCCACTCGTCGACGTGCTGCGTGCGCGCGGCGGTGAAGGGACTCGTCGCGGCCAGGCGGTGACCGTCGCTGCTGCTGGTGTGCTTGGCGCCCGTGCTGACGATCGCGATCAGGTCCATCAGCGGCCAGTGGCTTTCGTCGTGTATCTGGCGGGCCGTGCTGGAGCTGTGGGAGCTGCCGCGCTCCCATTCGACGAAGCCGCCGAACAGGCTGCGGCTGGCCGACCCGCTCGCCCGGCGCGCGAGCGCGGAGAGCCGCGCGGCGTCCAGCGTCAGGCCCAGGGCGGCGGTCCCCGCGACCGTAAGGGCCGCGAAGCCGCTGGCCGAGCTGGCGATGCCGGAGGCCATGGGAAAGTTGTTGTTGCTGACGACGCGCGCGCTCCAGGGGACGCCGGCCTGGGCGCGCAAGCGGTCGAGGTGGGCGACGATACGCGCGGCGGATGCGCCCTGGAGCTCTACGCCGTCGAGCGTGACCGAATCGGCAGCGCCGCTGCTGCTGTCGTCCCAGGCGACGGTCGTGGTCGTGTGCGCGCCGGCCAGGGTCATGCTGATCGAGTTGTTGAGCGGGATGTTCAGCGCGGGGTCGGCGACGCCCCAGTATTTGATGAAGGCGATGTTGCTGCCGGCGCGGCAGGTCGCCTTGCGCGTGGGCGCACCCTCTATTGCGGCGTCACGGTGCATCGAACGACTAGGTTTCCCGCTCTGCCTGCTGCTCGAAGCGGCGCAGAAGGTCGTCGAGCAGCTCATCGTGGGCGCGGAAGTGGACCGTCACCCCGCGGTCGACCGGTTCGATGCGCGCCTGCCAGCCAATGCCCTCGACCAGCGCCAGCTTTTCGACCACGCCGGCCCCCAGCCGTTTGAGCACCGTCTCGGCCTGACCCGGCGTCAGCTCCGGAAATTCGAGCTGCTCGGAATCATACAGATCGTCGTCCTGAAAGCGGGGATCGCGGCGGTCTTCCTCATCCCCCAACGACGGCGCGCTGATCGGCATCGAACGGCTCCTGGTGGTGCATCTTGCGGTCGGTCTGTCGCTGCGCCCTGCTTGCGGGTCTGTTTATCGGGCAGCGGAATCCTGCCTCACTTCGACTCAAGCAGCGGCACGCCGACGTCTTCACCGGCGCCCAGCTCTTTGAGAAAGCGGGGCACCAGCGCGTGCAGCTCGGCGATCCGCTCCGCCGGCGTCTTGTTAGGGAGATGGATGCGTCCGCCGGCCATCGTGTTGTGGCCGCCTGCGGAGCCGTTCCTGCCGGCGATAACGCGTACCAGCCGGCCGGCGCGGGCATTCGAATCGGCCGCGCGCACCGACATCACGCCCACCTCCTCGAAGATTCCCAAACAGACGACCCAGGAGACATTCTCCATGCGCATCAGCAGGTCCGCCACCTCGGCCGCCATATCCGGCCTCGGCATATCGAACAACAGACTGACGGCGATATCGCCGGTGACTTCGGCCGCCTCTTCCTCTTCGTCATCCTCTTCCGACCCGTCAGCCTGGTCCAGCGATGACGAGCCCGACGTATCGGGCGCAAGCATGCGCGAAAGCGCGAAGATATCGAGATCGAACCGCTGCAGGTCCGACCTGTAACTATCGTCCTGCTCTCCGTCCTGGCTCTCTTCCGCCTCTTCCTCCTCCAACTCATCTTCGACTGCGAGCGGCGCGCTCACAGTGTAGATCGTCGTGTTGGCCAGCGCGTCGCTGATGCTGCGGAAGTAGGTGCGGGGAAGCTGCACATGTTCGATGCGGTTGAGCAGTTCGGTCTGGATCAGGTGGCGCAGCGTCGAGTAGGCCCAGATGTCCAGGTCCGAAGTGTGGCGGCTCAGGCCAAGGGTATCGGACTTGATGCCGTAGAAGAGCGCGGTTGCCAACTGCGCGTCGATCGGAACATCGGCCACGGCGAGATACTCGCACATGATCGTGGCCGACGCGCCCACCTCCGGGCGTACATCATGCACTTTGGCCCGCAGCTGGCTGCGCCGCGGCGGATGATGATCGATGGCGGCCACTACCTCTTCGCGTGGATAGTCCGTGTTCCACAGCACGTGATTGGCGGCGATCGGCTGGGTATCAACCAGCATGACCCCGTCAAACATCATGATCCTTTCGGACGCGGATCTCTGCGGAATGCGCACGCCATGGGGCATGACAAGGCCGGCCATGGTGCTGTTTTCGGCGCGGCCGATGATGCCGCCGTGCCCCAGCGTGACCTCAGTGGTCGGCGCGTGCATACGCAGCAGCTCTTCCAAGGCGCGGGCGCTGGCGATCGCGTCCGGGTCCGGATCATTGTGCATCAGAACCAGGACGTTGTCCTTTTTGTCGAGGAGTTCGACAATCTGCTGAACTCGCTTCTCCGTAGAGCTCCGCCGCCGGCTGCTATAGTCGTCCGGCAGGGTGAGCACGGAGTTCGGTTTTTCTTCCATAGACCGTCCGATTGCCCGCTGAATTGAGCAGGGTCGGCGTATTATACATAAAAGGGGCTTCATGTGGAAGCACTGCTTTTGGGCGTGTTTCGATCCCGTCCCGACCGCCTTTTGCCGGTGGGCAGCCGTTCTGAGCGTGCCTATCAGCGAAGGATTGCCGGCGGATGGGTTTGGACTAGGCGGGGGCGGGCGGCGCGTCGCTGTTTTTCCATTCGCGGCCCTCCGACCCGCGCCGTGAGGGCAGCCCACATTTGGGGTGGGAATCGCCGGGCGGGGAATCCGTGCCGGCGGTGGCTGAAATTGTATGCCGGCTTTGGGAGAGGCATAGGGCAGGCGCAGGGCAGGTACGGAGCCTGCCCCTACCGTGGCCGTGGGGTGCGTTGATTGGGGGGCGGCGCGCTAGGTGGCTGGTTGCGCAGGGCTACATCAGATCCTTCAGTTGGCGAGTGGAGAGGTGTCAGGGGGGCGTTGCGGGGGGACTCCCCCCGCACAAGGGAGGGCCGAAGTCCCGACCGTCCAAACTGCGGTGGTCGGTGGTCAGGAACTGCAGAGGCCCGGTATGACTCGGTTGCTGCACGAGGTAAAGGGATTTGTACTCCAATGTTGGACTGCACCCCGCTCCGTTCTACTTGTTGAGCAATCCACGCATTTGCGGTACGATTGGGCGTACCATGTCGGTTACCAGGTACTGCTTGGAATGACTCCATACAGCGTTCCACCGAAAGCCAGAATTTACTGACGAAAAGTTGCCGTTCGCAGAATTGGCGGCAGTTCGCACAAAGGATGCACGCATGACACAGACAATCGACACGCTGACCGGCGCCGGCGCGCAAACCGTTGTCCGGCGCATGGGTGAAGCCGCAACGACCTTTCTGGCCTGTCTGACCATGGACCAGAAACACAGAGCGGTCATGTCCTTTGACGACCAGTTGGAGCGCACAAACTGGAACTATACGCCGATACTGCGCAAAGGGCTCTCGCTGTCCGAGATGGCGTTCCCACAGAGGCAGAAGGCGCTGCAACTGGTCAAGACCGGCGTCAGTCGCGGCGGATTTGTGACCGTTTCAACGGTAATGGGGCACGAGAACACACTCGATCTGTTCGAAGGATGGCGGCGGCCGCATCCGAGCAGGGACCCGCTACTTTACTACGTGAGTATCTTCGGCAGCCCGGCCGAGACAGGCGTGTGGGGCTGGCGTTTTGAAGGTCATCATGTCTCGTTGAACTTCACGATCGCCGATGGCAAGATCGTTGCGCCCACACCTCTGTTTTTCGGCTCGAATCCGGCCGACGCTCCCTTCAGCCCGTCGACCGAACTCCGCCCTCTTGCCGGCACCGAGGACCTGGCCAGAGAGCTGGTCCACTCCTTTGACGACGAAGCCCTGGCCGTCGCACGCGTCTCCCCAGGTGCGCCGCCCGATAATGTGCTCTACAATCTGCCCGAGATTTCCGAGGGTACCCTGCATATGCCGGCCCATTATCCTGACATGAACGTCTGGATTAATGCCCACGACTTGAACAATGGACACATCGAGGCATTGCGCTACTCCGAGACGCCGACCGGCCTTTGCCACAGCCGCATGAACAGCGGCCAGCAGGAGTTGCTGCTGGCACTGATCGGTGAATACGTCCACCGCATGCCGGACGAGCTGGCCGAGATCGAGTGGGACAATCTGCGCGTAAACGGGCTGGACGGCATCCACTTTGCCTGGGCCGGCGGGCTCGAGAAGAGACAGGGCCACTACTACCGCATTCAAGGACCGCGCTTCGTGTGCGAATACGACAATACGCAGAACGACGCCAACCACATCCATTCCGTCTGGCGCGACCCGGACAACGATTTTGGCAGAGGTATTCTGGCGCACCACTACGTCCACCATCATTAGCGGAGAGGCATACTGAATCTTCCGCCGCGACCGCTGCCGATGGATTGGGCCGACGGAATCGTGATAAAATGCCCTCTCACCAGTCGCACGACCCACAGTCGGGGCAGGCGGACCCGTCCAAATCGAACAGAGCCCCGACCGCGGGACCAGTTGCGCAGCCAACTATTCTGGACAGTTTTTCACCGAAAAAGCAACCACACTACAGGCAGTCCCCGGCAAATGGCCGCTTGACGCAGCAAGTGAAGATCGGTACAATCCGATGCGATCGCCTACCATGACGCGGATGCGATGGATGGCGATTGCGTGACTTCTTCCCGGATGTCCATCTGTTAAGTGCGACTGCTGATCACGCCAAACCGGCGACGAATACCGATCGGACCGTTCGTAAACAGTTTAGCTTCCGAAGTCTGCAAGCAGCTTTCTACAACGCAATCAATACGCAAGGAGACCTCTTTATGGCAGAGAACGGCAAATCGGCTGAGTCCGCAAGCTATCAGGTAATTGGGACCCGGCCCATCCGGCACGACGGAACGGACAAGGTCCTGGGCGCAGCCCGCTACGCAGCTGACCAGAATCTGCCGGGGATGTTGTACGGCAAGATTCTACGCAGTCCCCACGCTCACGCGCGCATCCTCAATATCGATACGAGCAAAGCCGAAGCGTTGCCCGGCGTCACCGCGATCGTCACGACGGCGGACCTGGCCGAGGCGGCGGACAAAATTCAGGAGATGGGCGAAGACGCGGTGAATCTGAAGTATCTGAGCGCCAATATGCTGGCGCAGGACAAGGTGCTCTATCACGGCCACGCCATCGCCGCGGTCGCGGCCAACAGCGTCCATGTCGCCGAGGAGGCGGTCGGCCTGATCGATGTCGAGTACGAGGTCCTCGAAGCGGTGCTGGATGTGCGCGAGGCAATGGCCGACGACGCGCCCATTCTTCTGGACGGGTTGCGCACCGTCGCCCTGGGCGAAGTGGGCGACAAACCCACGAACATCGCGCAACAGTTCCGCCACGCGCGCGGCGACCTGGAGGCCGGTTACGCCGAAGCGGACGCGATTGTCGAGCGGGAGTTCACCACCGCGATGGTCCACCAAGGCTATATTGAGCCGCAGGCCTCGACCGTCCAGTGGCGGGCCGACGACCAGATCGACATCTGGACCAGCACGCAGGGCCCGTTTCAGATCCGGGACTCGGTGGCCGCGCTCCTGCAGGTGCCCGTTTCGCAGGTGAAGGTGACACCGGCGGAGATCGGGGGCGGTTTCGGCGGCAAGTTCACACCTTACACCGATCTGCCGGCCGCTCTGCTCTCGCGCAAGAGCGGACACCGACCGGTCAAGATCGCGCTGACCCGCGCCGAGGTGTTGCTGGCGACCGGCCCCACGTCGGGCAGCTACATCAAGGTGAAGATGGGCGCCAAAAAGGACGGCCGCATCACCGCGGTTGAGGCCGACTTGGTGTATGAGGCCGGCGCATATCCCGGCTCGCCGGTCGGCGCCGGCGCCGGCGTGATTCTGTCCCCCTACAAGCTGGACAACCTGCGCATCGACGGCTACGACGTCGTTGTGAACCGTCCCCAGAGCGGCGCCTACCGCGCGCCGGGCGGCACGAACGCGGCCTTTGCCTCGGAGACGGTCATCGACGAGCTGGCCGAGAAACTGGGTATCGACCCGCTGGAGTTCCGGCACCTCAACGCCGCCCAGGAAGGGGACCGACGCCCGGACGGACCCGAATACAAGCGCATCGGCTACAAGGAGACTGTAGAGGCCGCCATCGACCATCCCCACATGGCGGACCCGATCGACGGCAAGAATCGCGGCCGGGGTGTGGCATCCGGTTTCTGGTTCAACGGCACCGGACCGTCCAGCGTGACCGCGATTGTCAATGCCGACGGCACCGTGAACCTGATGGAAGGTTCCGCCGACATCGGCGGCACGCGCGCCTCCGCCGCGATGATGCTCGCCGAGACGATCGGCCTTGCGGCTGAGGACATCAACCCGCAGGTCGTGGACACCGACTCGATCGGCTACACCAGCGGTACGGGCGGCAGCAGCGTCACCCACAAGATCGGCGTCACGACACACCAGCTGGGGCTTGAGCTGCGCAAGAAGATGGGCGTACAGCTGGCCGACTACTGGGAAATGGACGAGGCCGACGTGGTCTACGCGGACGGCAAGTTCCACGGCAACGGCCACAGCGTCGGATTCAAGGACGCGGCCCAGCAGCTTTCCAGCGGCTACGAAGCCCTGACCGCCAGCGTGACGATGGAGACCGATGGCGCAGGGCCGTGCTTCGGCACACATATCGTCGACGTGGAGGTTGACCCGGATACAGGCAAAGTTGATATTCTGCGCTACACCGCGGTGCAGGACGTGGGCAAGGCGATCCATCCCAGCTACGTGGAGGGCCAGATCCAGGGCGGTGTCGTGCAGGGGATCGGCTGGGCCATGAACGAGGAGTACATCTACGACGACGAAGGGCACCTGCTGAACGCCAGTCTGCTGGACTATCGCATGCCGACGGCGCTGGACCTGCCGATGATCGAGCCGGTTCTCGTCGAGATCACCAACCCGGACCATCCGTTCGGGGTGCGCGGTGTGGGCGAGGTGCCGATCGTGCCGCCGGCGGGCGCCCTCGCCAACGCCATTTATGATGCCATCGGCGTGCGGCCGACTGAACTGCCAATGTCGCCGGCACGGCTGCTGGAAACGATCTGGGAGAAGAACGGCGCCTAGCTGCCAGCGAAATGCGGCCGGCTGCTGCACCGGTCGTGCAACTGCTTGAGAAGGCGGGTCGGTAGACCATGTGTTGACCTGCCCGCCTTTTGGTTCGATAGGGCGGACAAGCGCGTTGGTCTGAAAGAGCTGGATGTAGGAAAGACCTGTCAAATGCCGCATTCTCGTTCCGTGGCGGTCACGGGCGGGCTCGGAAATCTGGGCACGAAGCTGCTGCATCACCTGGCGCGTACCACGCCGTGCGCGCGGTTGATCGGGCTGGACGTGCGCGCCCCGTCAAGCGAACAGCTGGAAGCGCTGCAGGCCGCGGCCGCACAGAACATGACGGGCGCCGCCCCGGCGGTCGAGCTGCTTGAGTGCGATCTGAACGATCCCTGCGACAACCGCTGGCGGGATGCGCTGGCGCGGGTGGAGGCGGTCGTTCATTTCGCCGCATGCAACCCCTACCCCGACGCAAGCTGGGACGAAGCGGCTTTGTCGATCGACATGACGCTCAATGTGGCGCTGGCCGCGGCCGACAGCCCGTCGGTCGAGCGCTTTGTTTTCGCCACCTCGAATCATGTCATGGGCCGCTACAAGGACAACCCCCTGGCGGCCACGGTCGGGCCGGGCGAACTGCACCCCGACCGGCCACTGGGCGTTGGCACCGTGTGGGAGAAGGCCGAGCCGCCGCTGGACGCGACCGCATACTCGACGACCAAAATGGTGGGCGAACGCATCTGCCGGGCGCTGGGCGCGCGATCCGGCGGCTCGACAAACTTTGTCAGCGTGCGCATCGGCTGGTGCCAGCCGGGTGAGAACCGGCCCGGGACGCTCAACGCCACCGGCGAACCCGGCACGGAGAGCGGCGGCGCAGCGTCCCACCCCGACCCGGAGGGCTACCGGCGTGCAGAGCGCTGGTTCCGCCTGATGTGGCTCTCGAACCGGGACTTTGTCCATCTGTTTGAACGCGCGGTCAACGCCGATGCAAGCGGGTGGCCGGCGCCGGCAATCGTAGTCAACGGCATGTCCGGCAATAGCGGCATGGCCTGGAGCCTGGAGGAGACGCGGCGCTACCTCGGCTATCAGCCCGTGGACGACGTAACGCGCATTGAATAGGCAACGCATCCAATCGAATTCAAGGAGAACGAGCATGAGCTACAAGCTCGCCTATTGTACGTTGCGCTGGCAAAATCCTGAGCTCGGGCCGGCGCTGAACAAGCTGGCCGAGGCGGGATGGCAGGGCTGGGAGAGCCGGCTGCCCCTGGACTGGATGGGCACACCGGCGCGGATGCGGCGTATCTGCGACGACGCGGGGATGCCCCTCGTCGTGCTTACCGCCAACGGCTCGCCGGACAGCCGAGACCGCGAGAACGTCGAGCTGAACCGGCGGCGGATGGAGTTTGCCGCGGAGATGGGCTGTGACTGCTACATGTACATGAACGGCGGTAAGCCGGAGGGCCGCGCGGTGAGCGATGACGATGTCAGGGCGGCCGCGGAGGGCGCCGACGAGTGGGCCGAGTACGCGGCCCAGTTCGGCCTGGAGCTGACCTATCACATCCACACCAATCTGCTGGTCGATTCGATCGAGCACTGGAAGCTGTACATGGCCAGCCTGCGCACGGCCAAGCTCTGTATCGACGTTTCGCACGCGCAACTGTGGGGGTATGACCCGGCCGCGTCGCTGCAGGACTTTCGCGCGCAGCTGAACTATGTACATCTGCAGGACTGGGCGACCACCACGCGCCGCGCGGACGGCTTCTACGACCCGCAATGGTGCCAGGTCGGGGAGCACGAAAACGTGGACTTCCCGGCGATCAAGGAGGCGCTGGACGGGATCGGCTACGCGCGTTGGGTAACCGCCTGCCCCGGCCAGCCAATTCCAGGCCGCGATGACCCGATCAGCGAGGCGGAGCGCAGCGAGGGCATGGTCGACTATCTGCGCGGGATCGGCTATTAGTCGCCCAGGTCGATTTCGGGGTGATCGCGGTAGTAGCGGGCCGTGTCGAGGACCAGGTTTTCCTGCAGCTGGATCGACAGGCCGCCGTCAACGACGAGCGTGTGGCCGGTGATGAAACGGGCCTCGCCGGAACAGAGAAAGCGCACCGCGCTGGCAATATCGTCGGGCACGCCGGTGTGGCGCAGGGGGTATTGCTGGTCGAAAAAGCGTAACAGCGAGGGGTTGCTCTCCCAGTGTTCGGCGCCGCGCTCGGTGACGATGTGGCCGGGGCAGATGCAGTTGACGCGTACGCCGAGCGGCCCGAAATCGACCGCCATCTGGCGGCTCATGGCGATAATGGCCGCCTTGGTCATCTCGTAGGCAAGGCTCTGCGGCGAGACCAGCTGCCCGTGCACCGACGAGATGTTGACGATGCTGCCGCCGCCGCTGGCCTGGATGTGCGGCACACCGTATTTGGCGCCGAGATAGACCGCCTTCTGCGATGTAACAAGCGCGCGGTCGAAGGCGGACTCGGTCAGGGTGATGGCGCTGCCGTCCGGCTCTTCGGTGCCCCAAGCGTTGTTCACCAGGAAGTGCAGCCCTCCCCAGAGCTCCACGGCCCGTTCGATCATCGGCCTTATCTGTTCCGGCTGGGAGATGTCGACCCGGTGGGCCGAGGCCGTGCCGCCGGCCTCCTCGATGCGGGCGACATTTTCCGCGGCAGCGTCGGGCAGGATGTCGGCGACAAGGACTTTGGCCCCGTCCGCGGCCAGCCGCCGGGCGATGGCGCCGCCGATGCCCATTGCGCCCCCGGTGACGATAGCGATCTTGTTAGTCAGAGACATTGCTGTTCCCCGGACAGCTTGTGGAGTGCAGGTGGGGTTCAGTATACTGGTTAGATACGGGGCAGCCAAGCCGGACGTGTTAGCCAGTGATATTTCCTCGTGGTGGGCAAAGATGGAGACCAAGACGGGCGACGTAAACGATATTGTCATGCGTCTCATGGCTCTTCAGCCCTATCGGATCGTGCTTTTTGGCTCAGTTGCTTCAGGACTAGGGGCGTCGGGGAGCGATATCGATCTTCTGGTCATTCTGGATTCTGAGAAGATCTCACAGACCTACGAGGAGCGGATGCAAGGCAGACTGATGGTGCGGGAAAGCCTCCAGGCGGTCAACAAGCTTGTTCCGATCGACCTGATTGTCTTCACCAAGGGGGAGTATGAGTTTCTTCAGAAGCATGGATCGTCTTTTTTGCGCGAAATAGAGAGTTCAGGGAAGACGTTGTATGAGAAGGCAAACTAAGGCGTGGCTGGATTCGGCTCGTAAGGTAATGAATACCCTTGAGCAGAGCCCAAAATAGCACAATGGAAACAAAATCTCAGGAGACTGAGACAATGACAGAGCTGAAAGTTCCTGAATCCAGTAGCTATGAGGAGGAAGCCGCGTTCTGGGATGACCTGGATACCGCCGACTTCATGGAAGACGATGAGAATTGGTTCCGTTTCGATACGCTGCACAAGAGAGCGATTCGCGTTGCAATACTACCTGAGATTGCGGAAGAACTCATGCGAACGGCTCAAGCACAAGGCGTGTCGATCGAGACCTTAGTAAACGTACTATTGATTGAGCACATGAGGGAATCGGCTGCAGCTGGCTAAGAGTCCGGTCCGCCGGACACTGTCGATGAGTCCCCGCTGGAATTGCAAAGACAGGACAAACGGGCTGATTGGCCGGGAAGAGAGGAGACGACAATGGAGATTCCGACAATCGAGTTGCCCGGTATTTTGGGGCCGACTGAGTTAATCATAGGTACCCCGGTCGCGGTTATCTGGTTGCTGTCCGGCGTTGTCAGCGCGATGGTCGCCAATACCAAGGGGCGCAGCGGGTGCGGCTGGTTTGTGCTGGGTTTCTTACTTGGCCCCGTGGGCCTCATCCTGGCGCTCGTCGTCCCTAAGAATGTGCCGGCTCTTGAGCAAAGATCGGTCGATCGAGGCGAGATGCAGTACTGTCCCTACTGCGCCGAACTGATCCGGGCGGAGGCGGTCAAGTGCCGCTATTGCGGTGAGAGCTTCGGTAGAGCCGAGTCGCCGAATGAGGCCTACATGCGCAGGCACAGCTTGTGAAGGCGGGTGGCACGCCCGCCGCGAATTGCCGCGCCCGTCCCGAAAAACAGATTGCTTTATGGAAACGAGGGCTGCGAGAGAACGGATTGATAGAGGGAATGCATTTGCCCTAGCATGAATGTACGCGGCGGTCCGGGAGGCTTGAACTGTCTCTGGGTACGCGGCGAACGCTGTGGAGATTTTGTTCCGGTCATTCGCTGACGGAACGGTAGAGAGAAGGAAAAAAGTCTATGCGACACGAAAAGTGGGAATGCCCGAAGTGCGACAATGTCGAGTTCGACACCGATATCTTCCAGGCGACCGGCGGCACGCTGGCCAAAATTTTCGATGTGCAGAACAAAAAGTTTACGACCGTCTCCTGCACGCGCTGCCAGTATACGGAGATCTACAAGACAAGCACGTCGAAACTTGCCAACGTCTTTGACTTCTTCACCTCCTGAAATTTCGCTCAACCTTGTATAAAATGAAGATGGGTCTATTTTGAGCAGGAAGACATTTTGCATCTGGCAGTTTCTGATGAACCCGAAAAGAAAAGTATGGAGTCAAGTCCGGAAAGCACAATTGAACTGAACGACAATGGAGAACTCGTCGGGCTCGAATGGCTGGCGATTCTGCGCTACCGCTTTCTGACGCCCTTTATGCTGGCAACGGTGGTGGTCGAGCAGCTCCAGCGGCTCGGAGCCGGCCAGCTCAAGCCGCTGGAGGTCGCAGCCGCGCCTCCCGGCGCGACCGGCAGCTATCTCCTGCTGCCACCGGCTTTGCTGGCCTTCATTCTTTCTTTACGCCGGCGTCCCAAAACGGATTGACAACCGGTTGGAGCCGCCGCACTCTCCGCCTCAGAGGAACAGAGAAATGTTACGTGTCTCGATCTTTCGTCACAACGCCAAACTGACCGACGAATGGCTGCGACAGAAGGTGGCGCTCGGCGCCGACGCCATCGACTTCGGGCTGGATACCGATATGCCCGGCGTCACCGAGCAGGGCTACCCGCGGCTGGACGATGTGCGCGCGCTGCGCAAGCGCCTGCGCTCCTTCGGCATCGACATCAACCGCGTGACGCTGCCCACGCTCACGCGCACCTACATCGACGAGCGCGTCGGCGCAGAGGAGGAGCTGGAGAACGCGGCCAGGGCCCTGGAAGTCTACGGCCAGGCGCGCATCCCCATCGCCCGCCAGCGGACCGAGGGCGACGTCTTCCCGCAGATGATGAAGGCCTACCACACGCCGCACCGCGGCGGCTACATGTCGCGCGCCGAAACGCTCAGGCGCGGGCCGGTCGAAATCCCCGCGCGGGCCGAGCTGGAACGCTGGTGGGGGCGCTTCTGCCACGCGTTCGAGCGGCTGACGCCGATCGCCGAAGAGTATGACATCAAGCTGGCCGTGCACCCTTCCGACACGCCCAATGTGGATACGCCCTTCGGCGGCATCGGCTTCCACCGCATTATCGACGCTTTCCCCAGCCCCAATGTCGGCTACGTCTACTGCATCGGCACCCGCGCCGAGGCCGGCGGCAGCTCGCTCGTGATCGACGAGATCAACAACTACGGGCGCAAGGGCAAGCTCTTCATGCTGCACATGCGCAACGTGCGCGGCAGTCTGGCAACCGCCAGCGGCTTCGAGGAGACGCTGCTCGACGACGGCGACCTCAACATGGCGCGCATACTGAAAGAGCTGCGCAACGTCGGCTTCAGCGGATACATCAATCCGGACCATATCCCCGATCTGCCCGGAGACACGGAGACACGCGACGTCGGCTGGGCCTATTCGATCGGATATCTGAAGGCTCTGTTCGCCGCGTCGGTGGCATAACCGCACAGCGGGCGGCCACTGAACAGCGCCCTGCGAGACGCCGTCAGCCTTTTTTGGGAGGACCTAAGCGATGAGCGCTGCCGAACGTACCGACTACACCTCTCTCGTGCCCCAGTACAGCTTTTCCGAGACGCTGGCCGAGCAGGAGGCCGAGCTGGAGACCAACCCGCTGCTGCAGCGGCTGCTGGCCTACCGCAGCCGCTACGAGGGCGACCCCCACCGGCCGATCTACCACTACGTCAACCCGGAAAACACGCTCAACGACCCGAACGGGCTCTGCTTCTGGCAGGGTCGCTGGCACCTCTTCTACCAGGCCTACCCGCCCGAAGACCCGCGCCAGCACTGGGGACACGCGGTCAGCGACGACATGATCCACTGGCGCGATCTGCCCTACGCCATCTACCCCAACCCGGAGGAGTGCTGCTTTTCCGGCGCGGCGCTGGTCGAAGAGGACAGGGTGATCGCCATCTATCACGGCACCAAGGTGGGCAACATGGTGGCCGTCTCGCATGATCCGCTGCTGCTCAACTGGGAGAAGCTGACCGGCGCGCCGGTTATTCCCATCGCCAGCGCGGACGGCTCACCGCTGCCCTACCGGGTCTTCGATCCCTGCATCTGGAAGAAGGGCGACCACTACTACGCCCTTTCCGGCGGCACGCTGCCGCACAAGGCGTCCGGCCGGCGTACGCGCGCCAACTTTCTGTTCCGTTCGCCGGACCTGGTCAATTGGGACTATCTGCACCCCTTTGTCGAGGACGACCGCTTCACGCTTGTCGGCGACGACGGCGCCTGCCCCTACTTCTGGCCGATCGGCGACCGTCACATCCTGCTCTTCTATAGCCACATGAGCGGCGGACAGGCCCTGCTGGGCGACTACGACACCGAGCGCGACAAGTTCGTGGTGACCTCACAGCATGACTTCAACTTCGGCGCGTTCGGGCCGGGCGGCGTACATGCGCCCTCGGCTACGCCGGACGGCGAAGGCGGCATCTACGTCATCTTCAACATGAACCCGGCCAAGCCGACCGAGGGCTGGAATCAGATCATGACGCTGCCGCGGCGCTTGACCCTGCAAGGCACTGACAATATCGGCCGCGATACGCTGCTGGTCGAGCCGGCCGGGGACGTTGAATCGCTGCGCCGCGAGCACCGGCAGATGGCCGATCTGACGCTGCCGGCCAATCAGGAGATCGTACTCGGCAGCGTCCGCGGCAACGCGATCGAGCTGATGGCCGAAATCGAAACAAACGACGCGCCCATGGTCGAGCTGAACGTGCTACGCTCGCCCGGCCGGGAGGAGTTCACCCGCATCGCCTTCTATCGCGAGCGCGGATTCCGCAGCTGGGACCGCTACCAGGGCTGGCAGCGGGACAAGCTGGCCGCGGCCACCTACAGCCTCATCACGATCGACTCCTCCTACGCTTCGAGCCTGCCGGATGTGCGCTCGCGCGCGCCGGAGACGGCGCCGGTCTTCCTTGAACGGGACGAGCCGCTGCGGCTCAGGATCTTCGTCGACCGCAGCGTCGTCGAGGTTTTCGTCAACGGCAGGCAGTGTGTGGCGATGCGGGTCTACCCCGGGCGGGAGGACAGCGTCGGCGTCTCATTGCGCTCGCAGGGGCAGGACGCGCGCGTCGCCTCGCTGGAGGCGTGGCAGATGGAAGATATCTATAGGTGATCGGTGACCTTTAGCGGCTGACTTACGGCCGCCTGGGAATCACTATCTGACTTCAGTAACGAAGGGAGTAGATCATGGATATACCGACATTGTGTGTCGGCAGTCTGGGGACGTACAACTACGTCATCAAACAGAAGACCGAAGGGCTGACCCACGCAGACAGCATGTTGCAGCTGCCCTTCCCCGGCAACTGCATGAACTGGATCTTGGGGCACCTGCTTGTCTACCGGGAGCAGACCCTGGGCTTGATCGACGGGGAGAGCGGGGCGGACGAGGGAGAGTTCGGCCTCTACGGCTTCGGCTCCGAGCCGATGACCGACCCGGAAAAGGCGATCCCGCTGGAGACGCTGCTGTCGCGGCTGGATGACGCCTCCGAACGGATCGTCGCCGCGCTCAAAGAGATGCCCGCATCGAGGCTGGAAGAGATAATCGATGAGGAGCGCAACGTCACCGTAGGGCAGCGGCTGCACTTCTACCTCTGTTCTCACGAGGCCTATCACGCAGGGCAGCTCGAGCCGCTGTACGAGCTGGCGCTGGCGAACGGCGGCGGGCAATAGAGCCGCGCCAGCCACCGGCTGCTAAGAACTGGGGACGCGCAAGATGCAGCTATCCGATATCAAGACGGTGGGCGTAGTCGGCGGCGGGACGATGGGGTTCGGCATCGCCATCAACTTCGCGCTGTGGGGCTATTCCACGATCATCAGCGACCTCAGCGACGAGGTCCTGGCCGGGACCGAGGCCCAGATTGCCGGCGCGCTCGAACTGTTCGTCGAGGGCGGTCTGATCTGCGGTCGGCAGGCTGAGGAGACGCGGGCGCGCATCACCACCACCACCGACCTCGCGCAGCTGGCAGGGCAGAGCGACTTCGTCACCGAGGTGATCATCGAGCGGTTGCCCGATAAACAGGCGCTGTTCAGTCAGCTCGATCAACTCTGCCCGCCGCACACGATCTTCGCCAGCAACACATCCCGCCTCGTGCTCAGCGACATCGGCGCGGGCATCGGCCGCCAGGACAAACTGGTGCTGACCCACTACTTCGCGCCGCCGCACATCGTGCCCGGCGTCGAGGTCGCCAAGGGACCGGGCGCCAGCGAGGAAACGTTCGAGCTCACCTGCGAACTGCTGAGCAGCGCGCGCAAAATCCCTATCCGTCTGTACAAGGAAAAGTCGGGCTATCTGCTGAATCGCATCCAGGCGGCCATCTGGGAGGAGGCCACCCAGCTGTGGGCGGAAGGCATGGCCAGCGCCGAGGATATCGAACTGGGGATCATCTCCACCTTCGGCTTCCGTATGCCGCACGAGGGCCCGTTCCTGCACTACGACGTGGCCGGCATCTGGAAATGGCCCGAAGACGTGCGCAACCCGCAGGCGATCGAAAACGAAAAGCTGCGCGAACAGATGTTGAAGGGGGAGCCCTGGTTTCTGGACCCGGCCACCTTCGACGAGGCGGTCGAGAAGCGCGACCGGGAGTACATTCGCCGCCTCAAAGAGCTCTACTGGAAGGACGAAGTCTGAGTCAGATCTCCCGCGCCACCGTTGCGACCGCGGCAACGGTGGCGTCGATCACATCCTCGGTGTGCGCGGTGGAGAGGAACCAAGCGCCCCGTTCCAGCGCGCGCACGCCGCTGTGGTGCAACGCCGCAGTGAAGCGCACATACCGCTCCCTGTCCGCCTGCAGCGAACTGCGATAGTCGGTCACCGGCGACTCCACGCCGAATCCCACATGGAAGATCTGGGGGAACCCGTCAACGCGGGCCTGGATATCGGCCGCGTCCAGCGCCGCGCGGATGCCCTGCATCAGCCGCGTTCCCTGCCGGTCGAGAGCGGCGAAGGTACCCGGCTTTTGCAGCTCATGCAGCGTCGCGACGAGCGCGGCCATGCAGGCCGGATGGCCGTTGAAGGTGCCGCCGTGCATCACCTCACCGCTGCCGAAGCGGTCCATCAGGTCGGCGCGGCCGGCGAAGCAGGCGACGGGGAAACCGCTGGCGATCGCCTTGCCGAAGGTCGCCAGGTCGGGCGTAACGCCGAAATGGGCCTGCGCGCCGCCCGGCGCCACGCGGAAGCCTGTGATGACCTCATCGAAGATCAGGACCGTGCCCGTATCGCTGCAGGCGCGGCGCACGCCTTCCAGGTAGCCGGCGGCCGGAAAGATGGTGCTGGTGTTGCACATCGCCGGCTCCATGATCACCGCGGCGACGTCCCCGCGGCCAAGACGCCTCTCCAGCAGCGCCAGGTTGTTCCACGGCAGTACCTCTGTGTGCAGCCCGGCCTGCGGGTCCTGCCCGGCGCTGGCGGGAACCGGCTCGGGCGCCTGCTCGGGGCCGTATTCGTCGGGCGAGGGTGCGATGCTCCACAGAATGTTGTCCATCCAGCCGTGGTAGTGCCCCTCGAACTTGATGATCACCGCGCGCTGCGTCGCGGCCCGCGCCAGCCGTATCACTGCCTGCACCACTTCGCTGCCCGCGCAGCTGAAGCGCACCCGTTCAGCGCAGGGCACCATGCGGCAGACGAGCCTGGCAGCCTCCTGCTCGATGCGGCTCTGCCCGGCGTATAGAATGCCTGAACTAAGCTGCGCCTGCACCGCCTCAAGCACCGGCGCCGGGTTGTGGCCCAGGATCATCGGCCCCATGCCCAGATAGTAATCGATCAGCCGGTTGCCGTCGGCGTCGTACAGGTACGGCCCCGCGCCGCGTTCGAAAACCAGCGGCGTCGGCGCGATCCCCAGGCGGTAGTTGCTGTTCACGCCGCCGGGCAACTGCTGCGACGCCGCGGCGATCAACTGTTTGGAGGTCTCGAATGTCGCCATGTCTGAACCGCGGCTCCTTGTCGATGACAGCGTAACGGAATGCACATTATCACAGTTTTAGGGCGCGCACACAACCGCACGGGAGGGCGCTCAGTTGCCATTTTGCCCGTTGACGGGTAGGCTTTGACTACCACAGTCCCCAGATAGATCCCGCCTGCACCACAGTGGAGAACTGCACATGTCAACGTTCAGCTATGCCGGTCTGTATGCCCGCAACGCGTCTGAGCCGAAGGGCCTGGGCTTCGGCACACGCGGCAAATACGATTTCGCCGTCGCCTACCCGGACCCGGGTTCGCTGCCGCTGGCGGGGCTTCTCGACGGTCTGAGGCAGGCGATGGAGGAGGAGGGCGGCGATCTCTCACTCTACGCGCATCCCCAGGGCTACACGCCGCTGCGCGAGTTCGTGGCCGCCAAGCTGCAACGCGACCGGGCGATCAATGTGCCGGCCGAGGAGATCGTCCTGGGCGACGGCTCCAGTCAGCCGATCCACATGATCGCTGAAACGCTACTCGACCCCGGCGACGTCGTCCTGACGGAAGATTTCGTCTACGCCGGCACGCTCAATACATTCCGCCGCTTCCGCGCCGACATGCGCGGCGTGGCGACCGATGAGGAGGGCATGATCCCGGCGTCGGTCGAAGAGGTCATCCGCGGCGCGCGCGGCGAGGGCAGGCCGCCGAAGCTGATCTACACGGTGCCGACCTTCCAGAATCCACAGGGTTGGACGATGACCCTGGCGCGGCGTAAGGCCCTGGTACAGCTTTCGCAGCAATATGACGTGCCGATTGTCGAGGATGACTGCTACGTCGATCTGCGCTACGAGGGGACCGACGAGCCGTCGATCCACTCGCTGGACGGCAGCGGCCGCGTGCTCTACGTGGCCTCCTTCTCCAAAATCATCGCGCCGGGCATGCGCATCGGCTACATGACCGGCCCGCGCGAGTTTCTGGAGCGGGCGTTGGGCGCGAAGAGCGGCGGCTCGGTCAGCACGTTCGGCTCATGGGCCGTGCACCGCTATTCCACCGGCCATCTGCACAGCCACATCGAGGAGATCAACGATATTCAAAGAGACCGCCGGGATGCGATGCTGGCGGCGCTCGACGAGCATTTCGGCGGCAGCGGCGCCCGCTGGAGCCGGCCCGAAGGCGGGCTTTTCATCTGGCTGCAGCTGCCCGCAGGGGCGGACGCGGCAGCCGTGCGCGACGACATTCTGGACGAGTACGACGTCGGCTATCTTGCCGGACCGCCCTTTGCGCCGGACGGCGTATCCGGGACCAACTGTCTGCGACTCTGTTTTGGCTACAACACGGCGGAGGAGATCACGGAAGGGATCGGGCGGCTGGCGGCCGCGTTCCGCGCCAAGGGGCTGATTGCTTGAGGGCTGACGGAAGCGAAGCCGGCGTGCCGCTCAAGCCCGAAGGCCCGGTCCATGTCCTACCACCCGGCACACGAAGACCTCGTTCGGGAAGTACGCTCCTGGTACATTCAGGATTACCCTAGCCTGGGAAAGGTCGTGGCGCGGCGGCGCTTCGGCTACTACAGCCAGATCAGCCAGACCGGCTATTGCGACGTCCACATTGTGGAACCGTTTGACCCTTCAGAGGCGGCCGCCTTTCATGCCGACGTGTGCGCCTATTACGGGCGGCGGCGCGTGCTCATCTTCACGCACGGCCAGGCGGTTGACAGCCAGTTGACTGAAGCTCTGGACCGGGCCGGCTGCGCCCGCGGCAGTGCGAAGCTGTTTCTGGCCCACGTGAACGGGCGTGGGTCGCATGCGGCCGGGCCGGGCGCCGGCCGGATCGAGCCGGTTACGCACAGGAATCTGCTCGAATATCAGATTGCCAAGCTAAAGGCATTCGCCGAAAGCGAAGAAGAGCCGGACCCGGCTGCCGTCGAGGCCGGCATGAAGATACGCCGGGCGGAACTGGCTGCCGATGGGACATTTCTCATCGCCCGCGCCGGGGATGATGCCGCCGGCATTATCGGATGGTACGAGGGGACAGACCGGTATATCTTCCACCTGGCGACGCGGGTCCCATTTCGCAACCGGGGCATTGCCCGTCAGCTGCTTTCCCACCTGATTGAAGATACGTACGCGCTGGACAGGCGGTCGCTGTTGATCGCCACAGACCCGGCTGATACGCCTGTCCTATTCTATCGACGCATGGGCTTTGTCGACGCGATCTACTGGATGGGCAGCTTGATTCTGGACGGTTCTTCGGGGCGGTAACGGGCGGCCGCGGCGGCTTTCATCTGTACGACTGCGGCAAGGGCAGCTCCGCGTATTCAAGGCGGCCCAGGTCTGTCACCTCACCGGCCGTGATGTCGAAGAGAATGGCGTCGAGCGTCCCGTCCTTGTACAGGAGGAATGAACTCAGCACGACGTCGAGGATGAGGCCGTAACGGCCGGATTCGAGATCCTCAAACACGAAACGGCCCGCGGCGTCGGTGTAGGCGACCGGCGCGGTTGAAGGTTCGTAGGCGACGACGCGTTCGGTGCCCTCGTCGTCGCTCAGCGGCTTACCGAGCGCGATCTTGACATCGGCTACCGGTCTGAAGCCGTCCTCCGTCTTGAGCAGGAGCACGCCGGTCAGGGCCCCGGTATCGGCTGTAGTCTTGATCAGTGGGGTTGGCGAACCGGCTGGCGGTTCGCGGTTTGCGGGAGGGTTGCCGGAAGCATCGACTTGCTCGGGAGTCCACTGCGGGGCAGACTGCGCAGCGCCGGAGACTTCGCGGCCGGAATTGCACCCCAGGACAAGCAGAGTCAGAAACAGAATCCACGCCCGGCGTCTCATGCCGCCTTCGCTTTCAACGCAGGGCGGGGGCCCTGCCACACCAGGATGCGGGGCGGCGGCCCATCCCCGCGCCTATCACTGGTTGATGCCCTCGTAGACCAGAAACTGGTCGTCGGTCGCGTCGCTCTTCAGCTGATTGACCACGGCGATGATCTTGGCGTCGTCAGCGCTCGCCGTGCAGGAGGCGCTGCCCACATAGCCGTCCTGAATCTTGCTTGCCTGCAGGTCTGTCAGCGTCTCGTTGGCCTGCAGCGTCGCGCTGATCGTGTAGGTCGTGTCGGTGAATGAGCACTCGACCGTCGTCTCTGCCGAGCCAACGTTCATCACATTGACGGTGGTGAAAAAGCCGCTGTTGCGGTCCATGATTGCCGGCAAGCGCACCGTCTTGGTGGCGTCGTCCGGGTTGAAACTGCTGTAGGCGGCGAAGTGTGTCAGGGGGTTGCTGCCGACGTGCTGATTGACAACGGCGGCCAGAGGCTGGCTGGCGCTGTTGGCCGAAACATGGGCCGAACCGATGAACCGCTCGCCGCCTGTACAAGTCGAGTTGGAGCCGTCCGCAAACGCGCCGCCCGTGAATTCTACTGTCTGATTGGCTGCGATCGTCTGCGTTTCGGTGCAGGCGGTGCCGGCTGCCGAGGGCATGTAGGATACGGTGACGCTGGTGTCGGTGTCGCCCGTGTTCTGGATCTGAATGTCGGTATTGAAGCCGTTGTTGTTGGCATTGATCACCGGCATCACAGGATTGGTCGCGCCGCTGGCGAAGCCGCTGTAGGCTGCCAGCGATCCGGCGTCCTCCTGGAATACCACCGCCACGACCGGCTCGTCGCTCGTGATCTCGGCCGCGAATACCTTGCTGGTATGCGGCTCCTGATTCTGATAGAAGTTGTGCGATGCGTGCGCCTCCAGCGTAATCGTGGTCGTGATGCCGTCGCTGTAGTTCACCGTCACATTTGTGGACGAGGCGCTGGCATTCTGCAGCGTGAACCAGCTGTTGAAGCCGCCGTCCTGGTTGGCCATCAACAGAGGCAGAAAGACGGTCGTGCTGCCCTGACTGCGGCCCAGGTAGGTCCCACCTGCGGTCAGCCCGCTGTTCATCATGCTGCTGAGTGCGGCGACCGGCTGATTGGATGAGATCACGACCGAGCCGGTGAACCCCTCAGCTACCGGCAATGTGAAGTAGATCTTGGAACGGTCGCGCTCGATGATGTCGGTGAGCGTCTTTTCCAGGCTGCCGTCCTGCCTGTAAAAGGCTAGGATGACATTGGCCGTCGTGTCGCTCATATTATAGGTCTGAATCGTCGACTTGTAGCCGGAAAACTGGCCCTGGGCATAGATAAGCGAGCCGCCGACGCCGAAGGTGAGCGCCAGTGCGAACGCAATTATCGCAAAGACCAACAACTGCTTCCGTTTCATGAATCTGCCCTGCTCCTTCCCGTATAGGGGCTCGAACGCCGACGCGAGACCTGTCTGTTCAGCGAACGCGGCGGGACTTCAGTGTAGTGCAACTGTTTCGAGGCGTCAACAACAAATGAATGTTCCCAATGGAGAGCCGGAGGCTCTTGCTCACGCAGTGCGGATTGGTCAGCTACGCCGGCCGGGGAGAGGACTTCCCGGGGAGATCAAGAGCGACCTGACGGACCGGCTGCGGATACTCCGGGCGGGGCGCGCCCGGGACCAGTCTCCGCTGGGGTGGGCGCGTCAACGCTTCTCGGCAGAATCGCCGGCGCCTCGCGGGCTCTATCTTCGGCCGGGTTTGTCTCGATTGCCGCGCCCCGGGTCGCGCTGCTTTGCCCGGTTAACCAGGTAGCTGCCAAATAGCATCTGACCAAGGCCGCCGATTTCAGGGCGCGCGCTCTCTTCCTGCGGCCGGTCCCAGTCCCGCAGCTTGGCGTCCCGCTCCCACTTGGCGCGGCCCTCGAACAGCCCTTCGAGTTGCTCTTCCAGCGGCTTGGCGTCTTCCGCGGTCAGGTATGTGCGCCAGCTTTCCAGCAGCGCGGAGAACTGGTCCAGCCGCTGCAGCAACGCGTCCCGGTTGGAGAAGAGCGCCGCAGCCTGTTCCTCTGGTATGGCGTCCAGTGTGGTGCTGCGCGCGAAACGGCGGCCGGCCAGCTTCTGGCTCTCATTCCAGCCTGACGCGCCATACGCGATCTGGAAGAGGGCGGCGGCCAGCAGCTCGGGCAGCTGCTCCACGGCCGCGGCGATGCCGTCGTGTTCAACCGGGTCGATGTAAAGCGGCTTCGCGCCCAGCCGCGTCAGCAGATTGCTGACAAGCTCCAACGCGCTGGAACTTGTGCGCGGGGCCGAGCCGATGCAGAAGGTACATTCGTCGAAGTAATCGCTGCGCGGCTCCGGCTGGCTGCCCGTGTCGTTATGCACCGGTCTGCCGACCACAAAATTGATGTTTTCCGATAGATTGTCTGCGGCCACTTTGAGCGCCGGCTGCATAACGGGCCCGATGCTGAAGACAACCGCATCCTCCGCGAGATCTTCGTGGATGTGCTGCAGTGTATCCGACATCTCCACCAGCGGTTCGGTGATAATGACCAGGCTGGCGTTGTCGCAGGCGCGGTGCAGATTCCAGGTCGAGTTATCGACCCCGCCCTGCTTTTTGGCCAAATTCATGCGCGACGGTTCGCGGTCGTGGCCGATTACCTGGTAGTTGCCGGCATTCTTGCGTAACGAAAGTCCGATGCTGGTCCCTATCAGGTCGAGCCCGAGAATTGTGATCTTCGCTGCGGTTTCTGCCATGAGTTGTTGTCCTGAGAATCAGATGCGCTCCCTTTTGAGCGCGGCCTTATCGTGTATGTACCGCCGGCGGGCAGAGGTCAGTTGCGGCCGTCAGCCCACTGCAGCGCCGTCAGCAGCCGTGCGCGGTGCTCGCTGCTCTTCTGCCGGCGCCCCGTCTTCTCCTGGTGATGGGCGATCAGCCAGCACGTAAGCGGGCTGCAACCATCCGCTTCAGCCCAACGGGCGCCAATGCGCGGGTGCTCAAGATGGACGTGCAGCAGATAGCGCCAGCCGCCGTTGGCGTCATCTACCGCCAGCCGGGCGGCGAGCCCCGGCGCGACCGCGTCCATCAGCACGAGCGCACTGCGGGTCCACGCGTTGAACGTCAGCCCGTCCGCCGCAGCCGCCACTTTGCCGCTGTCGTGGAGCAGCGCGGCCGCGGCCAAATGGGGATCTTGCCAGCCCGCGTGCTGCAGTGTCGTCAGCACGTTTAAGCTGTGCCGCTGGGCGTCTGCCGGCATCTGCCGAAAGCGCTCCAGCCCGGCGGGCGGCAGAAACGCGGCTGCCGCTTGAAGCTCCTCCGCCGATACGGTAGCGGTAACCCCGCGCGTAAACTGACGTACGCGCCGGGCGATCCTGCGGAAGCTGCGGGCCTCCACCTGGCCTGCTTTCATCCTCTCTTCCGGTCTTCGGCAGGTGGCCCAAGCCCTGCGACTATCGAGCCGGACTGCACTCCGTTGCTTCATCATACTCAATCAGTGCCCTGCTCCCAAATGGGAAAAGGTGGGGCCATTGTCCGCCGGACAGACCGCGGACCAGATGCGTGAACGCAGGGCGGCGACGGGCGGAGCGTTACCCGAAAACCCTGAACATCCACTGTATGATCAGGTTGACCGGCCCCACAATAATGCCGCGTGCCAGGTAGATTGTGGCCAGAAGAATAATGAAACCGAAGCGGCCCAAAAACATCCGCAATTCGAAGTTGTCGCCGGGAAGAAGTGAGAACAGGATATGGGAGCCATCCAGCGGCGGAATCGGAATCATATTGAATACGAACAGAGCTACGTTAATAAAGATGAAGAATCCGAGGAACTCTCTCAGCATGGAGATTTCGGCGAATCCAATTAGGGATACGGCAACGGAAGCCAGGAGTAGATTGCTGACCGGGCCGGCCGCAGCAACCAGAACCGTCCCTACGCGGACGTCCACATTGATATTGTTGGGATTCCACTGCACCGGTTTGGCCCACCCGAAGCCGGTAACCAGGATCAGCAACGCACCGAGCGGATCGATGTGGGCCATGGGATTGAAGGTGTAGCGCCCTTGCATGCGCGGTGTGTCATCCCCCAGTTGGACGGCCATCGCCGCGTGCGCCATCTCGTGAACGGGAAAGGCGACCAGAATAATGATTGCGGAAGCGATGATCCATGAAGGATCGCTCAGCCGTCCCAGGGAAACGGTGCCGGACAGAAGCGCGTACAGAACCAGAACCCCGACGACGCCGATAACTGTTTTCTGCGTACGGGAGAGGGCGTTCCAACCCCGCCCGCCAGGTTCTTGGTACATGTGGAAGACTCCGGAAAGCTACGATATTCGCATCATAGAGCGCGGACCGCTGCTGTTCGGACTGCTCACGTCCTGCCCGTGGTCTGACCGTCGAATTTGACGCCGGGTGTGCCGTCGGCGATGACGGAAACAGTGCAGCAGGGCCGTTGAATTTCGTGAGCAGCACCCAGCTGAATATTGATAGGACGCCCTGACTGTTCCCACCATCGGTAGCCCCAGAACAGCACCACAAACAGAATCAACCCGATCGAAAGCCAGCTTCCCAGCTTCCCATAGGCGCGGCGCATCACTTGCGCGCCCAGCGCCAGGAACATCATAAACGCAGGCGAGATCCAGATGATGCTGCGGACCTGCGCATCTGCCTCTTCGTTGGCGGGCGGTTGTTTCGGGAGCATCGGCGCGATCAGGCTGACGGCGAAGACCAGCAGCACCGGCAGAATGAGCCAGGCCGCCAGCATGCCCACGTTCGCAACGCGGCCCCCGAACTCGGTATAGCCCACCAGCAGCCCGGCCAACGCCAGAAAGAAGATCGGGATCAGAAAAATGTATGAAGCCGGCTCCATAATGCCCTGCGCGTGCTTGAGCAGCAGTATGCGGCCCAACTCTTTGAAGGGAACGATGGGAAGGCTGGCGAGGATGCTTTGAATCAGGCCGCCGTGACGACTGAGCGGGTTGTCGCCGCCGGCCAGGAAGCGCCAACCCCACTCCGTCAGCGGCAGCAATGGCAGCGCAAAGCCGACAAGGGCAGTTCCGTATCCCCTCCAGCGCTGCCGGTTAAGCGGGTTGGCCAGCAGAAACCAGGCCAGATGAACGGGCAGGAGCAGTACAGTGCTCAGGTGCGTGTAAAGGGAGATGGCGGTGACCAAAAGATAGCCCACCCAACGCCAGAGTCCGCCGTACCACATCGCCTGCAGCCAACTCCAACTCGAAAACAGCACCAGAACCACCACAAGCACGAAGACGCCGCCCTCCTGGCTGTACCAGAGCTGGTATGGATTGGCGACCAGAAAGATAGTCGACAGAAGCGGCAGATTCCGCAAAACTGAGCTGCCGACCGTCGGGACCATGCGGCGTGCAACCTGCCACATCAGCGCGAATCCAACCACGCTGAACAGCACCGACGCGTAGCGCAGGGAAAAGGGAGTTGCGCCGAAGAACTCCAGCCATGGGCGCATGAGAAGATAGTAGAATGCCCCACTCTGTTCCGGCGCGACCAGAACCGTAAACGCTTCATCCAGGGGGCGCGTCGACAGTTGAATCGTCTCCTCTTCGACCGGCGTTAGGCCCTGCACGATCAGGCCGATCATGCGCCAGCCGAAGCCAAGCAGGATCAGCAGCGCCATCCAGCCCCGCTGCGCCCGTGCAATGACGCGCGGGCGGCCAGGAGACGTCTGCCGCAGCCCGGGCGTCTGGGCCAGCTGGAATCGGACCGGTGTGTCAAAGGAGAGATTCATAAGTGTAAGCGGACCATGCAGGGATCGTGAGTCGGTAGAAGCGTCTGCACTTCAATCATACCTGCTGCGCCGGAGATAACCAATGCTTCGTCTGCCTGGCCGGGCGGCGGATTTACGCGGTATTCCATTCGAACACAACGTCTCCGGAGTGGATTTCGAGTGGGTCGCCGCCGTCGGTGTGCACCAGAAGCGCGCCGTGGGGCGTGGTGCCGGCCGCGCGACCGCGTACCGGCCCGGTCGCGCCCGGCGCAGTGACGACCGCGCCCAGGCCAAACAGCGCGCGTTCCCAGCGGGCATGGACGGTCTCCGCGGGAAGGCGCGAGGCCGGCGCGCACAGCTGATCCAACGCCCGGCACAGGGCCGCCAGCAGCTCGCCCCTGTCGATCGCCGTCTGTCCGCACGCCATCGACAGGCTGGAGGGAGGAAGGCCGCCGCGGCGCGTGGCCGGCAGCTCATCCGCCCGCTGGTTCACATTGATGCCGATCCCAAGAATGAGGCCGCGCAGCGCATCCTGATTGAAGACCGTTTCGACCAGGATGCCTGCAAGCTTCACCGGGCCGCCGCGTTCAATGGCGATGACATCGTTCGGCCATTTCAGACGGAAGCGCCCATCCCCCTGCGGGCAGCAGTGGCGGACCGCGTCGAGCACGGCAAGCCCCGCCAGCATCACGGCCTGTGACGGCGGCTCCGGCAGCAGATCGCCGCACAAAATGTAGCTGCCCAGCAGCCCGCGTCCGGGCGGCGCGACCCAACTGCGCTGCAACCGGCCGCGCCCCGCGGTCTGTTCGTCGGCGATGATCACCCCGCCCGCGGCCTCGTCGCCGCGTGTTTCTATGAGGCGGCGTGCGAGCGGCATCGTGCTCGCCGCCGAGCTGTAAAACTCTATGAAGCGGCCAACGCGCCGGCCGGACAGAGCCGTTCGCGCATTGACTATCCACTCGGGAGGCGGGGATTGCGCGCTGCGGGAACCGTCTTCGGTTTCCCGTGGTTCGGCGCCGCGATGGGTCCTATCCGCTCGACTCAATTTGCCAGTGGTCTCCTACCGGGTCTTGTGACTGTCATACCATTAAACCGGTAGCCTGACCACGAACCCTTCCCGGTTGTCCCCTCTGCGCCTCCTTCCCTGCCGTTGCCGTCATCTGCTGAGGCGGGGCCGGTGGGCGGACAACCCTTTCGAAACCGCTATAGTTTACGCGCGTTATCTTCGGGCCAGGGAGTGCCGGTACCGCGTTATGCGTTATAATGTCCCAATGCGCTACCGCTTCGCGTTCTGAGCGTAGTGTCATTTGTATCCTGTGCAATCCGGTTTTCCGTGTGGCGGGGTAACCGATCCGAACTCTAAAGCTTTCTGATTTTCGCAGGAAGGAAGAATTGTTTCAAATTCGCTCCGTCTTAAGCCAACTGCACTTGATCGGGCAGAAAAAAACTTCGACCAGCGAAGCTGCGCACGCGTCCGGGACTACGCCCATGCGTGCGCGCATCTGGGAGGTCGACAGTTGGCGCGGCGTCGCCATCATAACCATGATCATCTTTCACCTGGTGTACGACCTGCGCGCTTATGGCGGCATGCCGATCGTGCTGCATCAGGGTTTCTGGTTCTACTTCCAGCGCTTTACAGCCATCTCGTTCATCGCCCTGTCCGGCGTCTCGGTCGTGCTCAGTTACAGCCGGACGCTGGCTGCGAGCGGCTCAGTTGACGGCCTAGACTGGAAGATTGTGCGCCGCGGCCTGCACGTTCTGGGCATCGGCATGATCTTCACCGTGGTCATGCGCTTGGGCGGCTTTGCCCGTATCGACTTTGGCGTGCTACATCTGATCGGGACATCGATTATCTGTTCGATCCCCTTTCTGAAGCTTGCCGCCGTCAAGGATCATGCGGATGGCGAAGGCGGCGGACGCAGTTACAGCTGGCTGATCCTGGCGGCGGCGGGCGTAATGTACGCGCTCAGCTATCTGCTGAAATACCTGGACGTACAGGCGCCTGACGGTGTCTTCTGGCTGGTCCCGCTCGGCATCGAGCCGCCCGGCTACTATTACGCCGACTATTTCCCGTTTGTGCACTGGTTTGCCGTCTTTCTGATCGGCCTTTACCTGGGCGCCGTCCTCTATCAAGGGGGGGTGCGTCGGTGGCCGCTGCCGAACCTGGAAAGGGTGTTCCCGTTTCCCCTGTTGCAGCGACTTGGCCGCCACTCGCTGGTCATCTATGTAGTCCATCAGCCGGTCCTGATCGGCCTGCTGCTGCTGACCGGCACCATTACTCTCGGCTGACTGCATTCGCTCGCGGCAGCGGAGAATTCGGGTACCGGCCGCCGGCAACGAGCCACCGCATAGAGGAGTCTGTCTTGACTGATTCGACAATCGATCCCCGTATCACCGACCTGCGCGAGCGCAAGGACGAGGCCAAACTGGGCGGGGGCCTCAAACGTATCGAAGCCCAGCACGCCAAGGGCAAAGCGACCGCGCGCGAGCGGCTCGACCTGATGCTGGACAAGGGCAGTTTTCGCGAAGTCGACGCGCTGGTCATGCACAACAGCCACGACTTCGACCTCGACAAGCAGCGCATTCCCGGCGATGGCGTCATAACCGGCTTCGGCACGATCGACGACCGCCTCATCTACGTGTTCTCGCAGGACTTCACCGTCTTTGGCGGCAGCGTCAGCCGCCATCACGCCGACAAAATCTGCAAGATCCTCGACATGGCGATGAGGAACGGCGCCCCGGTTATCGGTCTCAACGACTCCGGCGGCGCCCGTATCCAGGAGGGCGTGCTCAGCCTGGCCGGCTACGCCGAAATCTTCTTCCGCAACGTCATGGCCTCGGGCGTCGTGCCGCAGGTCAGCGTAATCATGGGGCCGTGCGCGGGCGGCGCGGTCTATTCGCCGGCCATCACCGACTTTGTCATTATGGTCAAAGACACGAGCCACATGTTCGTCACCGGGCCGGACGTGGTGAAGACAGTCACCCACGAAGAGGTCACTTTTGAGGAGTTGGGCGGCGCGTCGATCCACGGCAGCAGGTCCGGCGTGGCCCACTTTACGGCCGAAAACGAAGAGGACGCCCTCTTCCTTGTGCAGCAGTTGATGAGTTATCTGCCCAATAACAATATGGAGGATCCGCCTTTCGTTCCCTCCACCGACGATCTCCTGCGCCAGGATGAGGAACTGGATTCGATCGTGCCGGATAACCCCAACCGCCCTTATGATATGAAAGAAATCATTCGCCGCATCGTCGACGAAGGGCAGTTTCTGGAGGTGCACGCGCAGTGGGCGCGCAATGTGATCGTCGGTTTTGCCCGCTTGGGCGGACGCTCCATCGGTATCGTGGCGCAGCAGCCCGCGGTTCTGGCCGGCGTGCTGGATGTTGACGCCAGCCAGAAGGCGGCCCGCTTTGTCCGCTGCTGCGACTGCTTCAACATTCCGCTGGTCGTGCTGGAGGATGTGCCCGGGTTTATGCCCGGCCTCAACCAGGAGCACGGCGGTATTATTCGCCACGGCGCAAAGCTGCTCTATGCCTTCTCCGAAGCGACGGTGCCCAAACTGACCGTGATCGTGCGCAAAGCCTACGGCGGTGCCTACTGCGTGATGAACCCCCGTCACATTGGCGCCGATCTCGTGCTGGCCTGGCCTTCAGCGGAGATCGCGGTCATGGGGCCGGAGGGCGCGGTCAACGTCATCTTCCGGCGCGAGATTGCAGCGGCCAAGGATCCCGAAACCAAAAGGAACGACCTGGTTGCCGACTACCGGGCCCGTTTTGCCAACCCGTACATCGCCGCCGCCAACGGTTTCGTCGACGATGTAATCGAGCCGCATGAATCGCGGCCACGCCTGATCAACGCATTGGAGATGCTGCAGAACAAACGCGACCGCCTTCCGCCCAAAAAGCATGGGAACATCCCCCTGTGAACCGGACGCCGCTGGGACCAACAGGCGTAGGAGGCACCGGACGCGGGCCTGCCCCGCCCCCTGCGCAGGATGACGCGCAAAGCGGGCCGCTGCCGCGGATGGGGACGGCACCCGGCCTGCCCAAAATCGAATTCGAGCTGTCCGCCGAACAGTTCGAGTTGATGGGCTTTCCCCGCCTGCAACAGGGTCTGCCCCTCACAGCGGTGCTCGATGGCGGCGTGCTGCTGCCCGAACCGGGGCCTGAACCCTGGTACGCCGTACAGAAGGAGCCGCTGCAACCCCGTCTCACACAGATCGGCCCCGCGCTTTACGCCTTCGCCGGCCAGATCATCGAGGCGGATATCGCCTACGGCCCCGAACAGATGGCGGTTCTCGTGATTGACTGCGGGATCGTCGCGCTGCGCGTGGCGTGCGCGCCCGGCAACGACGGTACGCTGCCGCAAGGAACATGGGAGACCCGTTTCATGGCCGGCTTTGCGCCGCTTCAGGCGATTGTTGAGGAAAGCTTCACCTCGCCGGTCGGGCGCACGGTCGATCTTTCCATGTGGAGTTTTCGGCGCCTGCTTCTGACGCCGGGTGACGATGCCTTCGGCGCCTGGCACACGAGCAGCGAGATTCCCCCCACGCCGTACACCTGCGACCGGCTACTGATAGAGGCGCGCATCCACCGTCAGGGGATTTAGCGTCGCCGGAAGTGAAGGCAAAAATCTGAGGATCTGCGCATGTTTAAGAAAGTTCTCGTTGCCAATCGAGGTGAAATCGCTGTGCGCGTGTTGCGCGCGTGCGAAGAGCGGGGCATCGCCACTGCCACAGTCTTTTCGGACGTGGACCGGACCGCCCTCCACGTACGCTATGCCGACGAAGCCTACCATATCGGCCCCGCCCCCAGCCGCGATAGCTACCTCCGTATCGACAAGATCATCGACGTAGCGCGCAAAGCCGGTGTCGATGCCGTCCATCCCGGGTACGGCTTTCTGGCCGAAAATGCCGAGTTTGCCGCGGCCTGCGCCGACGTCGGCATCACCTTTATCGGGCCGTCGCCGGACGCCATCGCCAAGATGGGCGACAAACAGACGGCGCGCGAGACCGTTGCCAGGAACAATGTCCCGCTCGTGCCCGGTTCGAGCAAAGGCCTGCGCGACGAGGAGCTCAAGACGACCGCCGTGCAAATCGGATTCCCGCTGATGATCAAGGCGACTGCGGGCGGCGGCGGCAAAGGGATGCGCGTCGTTCACGATCCCAACCAGTTCACCAGCGCCCTGCAGGCTGCGCGGCGCGAGGCGATCGCCGCCTTCGGCAACGGCGAGGTCTACCTGGAAAAATTTATCTCCAGCGCCCGCCATATCGAGGTGCAGATCCTGGCCGACAGCTACGGGAATACGATCCACCTGGGCGAGCGGGAGTGTTCGATCCAGCGGCGGCATCAGAAGCTGATCGAAGAGGCGCCCAGCGTGGCCGTCGACGAAAATCTGCGCCAGGAGCTTGGACGGGTTGCCGTGGCCGCAGCCGAATCGGTCGACTATGTGAATGCAGGTACGATCGAATTCCTGTTCGACGCCAACGAAGAGAAGTTCTTCTTCCTGGAGATGAATACCCGGCTGCAGGTCGAGCACCCGGTCACCGAATTTGTAACCGGCGTCGATATTGTCAAGGAACAGCTGACCATCGCCGCCGGCCGCCGGATGCGCTACCGCCCGGAGGATATCCGCCCTAAGGGCTGGTCGATCGAATGCCGCCTCACCGCCGAGGACCCCTTCAACAATTTCATGCCCAACAGCGGCGTCGTAACCTATCTGAAGGAACCGACCGGGCCGGGTGTGCGCGTCGAAAGCTCGCTCTATCGGGGCTACGAAGTGAGCCTATTCTACGATCCGATGGTCGCGAAACTGATCGTGTGGGGCGAGAACAGGGCCGAGGCCATTCTGCGCATGCGCCGGGCGCTGAACGAATACCGCATCAGCGGCATCAAAACGTCGATTCCCTTCCACCAGGAGATCATGGACAGCACCGAGTTCATCTGGGGTACGTTCGATACCGGATTCCTGGACCGGCGGCGGCTGGTGGCCAGGAACAAGCCCGACCCGGAACAGGCGCGTATCGCCGCGGTGGCCGCTGCGCTCGTGGCCCATGATGCGGGCCGCCGCGCCGTCAACATCGGCGGACGGGAAGAGAGCAGCGCCGCAAGCTTGTGGAAACAGGCCGGTCGCGAAAGCGGGATGGGAGGCCGCTGGTGAAATACTTTGCCGACGTCGGCGACCACACGTTTGAAATTGAAATCACCGAGGATGGCGTCCTGGTTGACGGCGAGCCGATCGCGGTGGACCTGCGCCAGAGCGGCGTCTCCCAGCTCTACAGCCTGCTGCTGGACGGCGCGAGTTTCGAGATGATCATTGAGGAGACACAGCAGAGTTTCGATGTCACGCTGCGGGGCGAGCAGCTCCGCGTCCAGGTCGAGGATGAGCGGACGCGGCGGCTGCACGGGGGGCGGGAGGGTCCGGCCCTGCCCCAGGGAGACCTGACCATCCGCGCGCCGATCCCGGGCCTTATCGTCAAGGTAATGGTGCAGGACGGAGATGAGATCATCGAAGACCAGCCGCTTATGATCCTGGAAGCGATGAAGATGGAGAACGAAGTGCGCGCAGTGCGCTCCGGCGTCGTGCGCAAAGTGGAGGTGAGCGCCGGCCAGAGCGTCGAGCAGGACGCTGTCCTCATCGTCATCGGGTAGCGCCCGGCGCCGGCGAATCGAGGACTTTGCCGGATGCGCAGAAACAAGCTCAGATCGGTCCGAAATTCATTTTGACAGGCGCTTATGTGTGTGATAGAGTCGGGAAACCTTCACGGCTTGGGGGAGAGACGTTTCGTAACAGATCGTTCGATCTCCGATTTGGCGGGTTGTGAGGGGGTATAGTAGAGTAGTAGGGTTGTGCGGCACATTAACAGTTGAAGAGTGGTAAGAAGAGCGAGTCCAGCGAGCCTAGAAGGATGCTCTTGGGCCGGGTTGCGTCGTTGCTGCTGCGAGGCGGTGATGGTGTAATCTGGTTTGGGGGCGAGTCAATGAGAGTTTGGAAGTAGCTTTGCGTAAGGAAAGCGGCGGTGCTGTTCATCTTGAGGGGTGGATGGTGGC
>JAJDTL010000006.1 GCA_022827195.1 Caldilineaceae bacterium | reverse complement strand
GCACGTGGCCAGCACAGAGAAACTGACCCACTACCACGTCCACGATAAACGGGGGCATGTCGGTATGCGAGTCGCAGGCATCTTGCCCCACTTCAAGGGCGTTGCCCTGCATGATTACTGGCGTTCCTACTTCAAGTTTCGCGACTGTCGGCATTGCCTTTGCAACGTCCATCATCTGCGCGAACTGCGTTTTATCGTCGAGCAGTACGAGCAAACATGGGCGGCACAGATGGAACGTCTGTTGTTGGACATCAAAGCCGAAGTCGCAGCGACGTCAGCACTGCACACTGCCCTGCCCCCAGACCGCCTGGCCCACTACGAGGCCCGGTACGATGGGCTCATTGCCCAAGGCTTTGCCGCCAACCCATCCGCAGCAAAGACAGAACCCAGACCGATCGGCCGACCCAAACAGTCGCCACCCAAAAACCTGCTCGACCGCCTACACAAACATAAGGCCGGCGTCTTGGCCTTCATGTATGACTTCCGCATCCCCTTCGACAATAACCTGGTCGAACGCGACGTGCGCATGATAAAGGTCCAGCAGAAGGTCTCCGGCTGCTTCCGTACTCTAGATGGTGCTCATACCTTCTGTGCGATACGTTCCTATATCTTTACCGCACGTAAACATGGCATCAATGCCATCTATGACGCCTTTCTTGACCAACCCTTCATCCCTGACACCTCTCAGCCTTAGTCGTTACTCGCACTCAAAGAGTTCAAGACGGAGGTTGACGCAACTTTGGGACTGTTCCACGGTTGAAGATGCCGTTATCGACAATCTCAGCATTTAGCAACCAGCTGTCCTGCAACGCCACGAGCGCGCGCAGCACTTCAATCGGGTCGAGTCGTTCGCTCGCGCGCCCGCCAGCCTCGTTCGTCTCTTCGTTCCTCTGATCGTTTCGTTCGTCGCTCATGGCGACCTCCTTTATGTAAAACTACTTGAATAAAGAAGGCCAGCCCCATGAAGCGAAAGGGCTTATGCGTTCGTCACGTCACGTCAAGCGAAAAGTGTGAAGTTAAATACATAAGCCCCGGGGAATTCAGAGCAGTCGCATCATAGTCCGGGCGCCGAAATAGCCCACAGAGGGCGCCCACAAGGGGCGCCCCTACCAGTTGTCATTCGTCAAGAGCGGAGACCGGTCCGAACATCGGCAGGCGTGCGGCCGGCCCGGATGCGGGACGGCAGGCCGCACGGTGGTCATTCAACAGTTGTGGAGCCTGTTCGTCAACATCGGGCGCGGGGAGGGCAGCCGCATCACAGTCCGGGCGGCAAAACAGACCAAAGAGGGCGCCCACAAGGGGCGCCCCTACCAACTGTCGATATCTCCCACGAAGGGCGCCCACGAGGGGCGCCCCCTACAGTTGTCGATAAGGAGCGGCGGCTGCGCATGGCGCCAGGCCGCAAAAAGGCAGGTGCGCCAGAGGCGTTTGCCCCTGACGCACCTGCTTGCTGCGACTTCCTCTCGTGTAGAAGAGTGTTCTGGGCCTTCTCTACCAGGCCTCGTGGGTCACCGAGTTGCTGCCGTCCACGGTGAAGTTATAGGGCTTGTTGGTGTCGTACTGCGTATCCGGGTAGTAGGTGCTGACCCGGATCTTGGTGTCGGACGGCAGGTAGTGGACCTGGACCGACTTGCTGGTCAGGGGATTGATGCCGTTGTAGAGCAGCACGCTGGCACCTGCCGTATAGAGCGTAGCCAGCTCGCTGAAGGGGGCGAGGTAGGGTCCGATGCTGGAGCTGCCGTCGGCGCCGATGAAGTAGTACTGCAGGCCGCCGCCTACGGGGCAGAGCTGCGCCGGGGTGGCGGCGTGGGAGACGATGCAGTCTCCGGAAGGCGTGGTCGGGGCGTCAGGATGGGCTGCCGCCGGGGCCGGGGTCGGCGCTGCGGTCGGCACCGGGGTTGGGGTCGGCGCCTGCATGTTGCCCGGGCCGTTGTTGCCCGGACCGCCGGAGCCGCCATTCGGTCCGTTGTTGACCGGCTGCTGGTTGCCCGGGCCGCTGTTGCCGGGGCCGCCGTGCCCGTTATTGGGCCCGTTGTTGACCGGCGCCTGGTTGTTCGGCCCGTTGTTGCCGGGGCCGCCGTGCCCGTCCGGCGGGTTGGCCAGGGCGGTCCCCATCAGGGCGATCGTCAGCAGGACGGCCAGCGACAGCGCGATGGGGAGGAGGAACTTCATACGTGATGGTCGTCTCATGGCAGGACTTCTCCTTTGAATGTGACCTGAACCGATGCTAACTGGGTCGATCCGCTTACACGAGATGCGCATACTACCTATGACGCCTCGCTATCGCGGAATGTTCCATTTTGGGGACGGGCGAGGGGAAGCGGTCGGCCGGCGGCGGCCGGCGCAGGGGCGTCGCTCTTGTCCATATCGCTGCAGTTCGGCTGACGGCAGGCCGCCCGGCGCCCAATTTACCCTTTTCGAACGGGGCGTGTACAGGTGATCAGACACGATATGGGGATCATTTGGGTAAGTAACATTCGGGGCATGGCTTCTTGGTTCATTGTATAGAGAACCGGGAAGCCTTGACAGATCGCAGATCTCGTTCTACGATCGCGGCAGCAGTTCGTCACTGCTGCCGCGATTGCGCGTTTTGTGATCTGTTCCTCGATTCCAGTCCGCAGGAGGAAGGAGACCATGTATGACAAGAAAGCTCACGGCGGTTACTGAGCAGGAGGGCAGTATGTTTGTCTCCCTTTGCATTGAGTTAGACATCGCAAGTCAAGGAGCAACAGAAGAGGAGGCGCTAAGTAACCTTAACGAAGCTGTAGGACTTTTGATCGAAGAGGCTTCGGACGAAGAGATTCAGAGCCGTCTACAGGAGGGCGCGCAGGTCGCCTCGCTAGAGGTTGAATTTGCCTAGACTCAGAGCGCTGTCGGGACAACAGGCGTGTGGCATCCCCAGGCGTCACGGCTTCTACGAGGTAAGGCAAAGCGGCCGTCACATTCTTATGCGGCGTGACTCGGTCAGTTCCGCTGGGCGTAGGAAGCCGGTCACCGTCGTAGCGCGCGACCACCGAGAGTTATGCGTTGGGACGCTTTCTTCGATCATCAGGCAATCGAAGTTACCCAGGCATCTCTTTGAATGACTCCAGGCAAGATTAGAAAGGGGATTATATACCAAAGTACGATCTTGGTGTTGATGGGAAGCGCGTCCCATTCGTCAGGCACTCTTCCTGACTGGCGGCAATCCAAACAGGGCGCGAGCGACATTCTCTGGCGTGTCGTCAATTTTTAGCGGTTTCTCTGGTCGTCCACGGCGTCTTTTTGGGTTAGTGGTTGACGTGTTGTCCGACTGTCTTTCTGCCTGCCCCATCTGACTTGGCTTGGCTGTGCTTTTGCCGCCCATGCTGTCACCTTGCTTTCGGAGTGAAGTTTCACGAGTTGACCATGTAGCCACGCTTTTTATTTTCTCGACGCAAACCAGACAGAGTAAACGTATTGCTCTTTAGGCGGTTGCATGGGCTACACAAAAGAATGCGGTTAGAGATGTGATTTATGCCGCCGTCAGAACGAGGCGTGTTGTGGTCAAGTTCTAAATATCGTGGGTCATCGAATTCGCGGTCACAGCCTTCACATCGAGACCCATGTTCTTCAAGGAGAATCTCATACATTCGTTCACGGCTTATCCTTGGTCCAGGCGGCTCATCCAACCGTGTTTTCTTGATGGTTTTGAGTGGTGGTGCTGCAAACCCGCCATCATCTGTGCGGAGAGGCAGTTCAGACGTAAAATGCAAGTCTTTATAGAGCAACAAGCCTTGTCGCGGCCTATCGAAGTTTAACAACCCTGATGCTTCCACAAGACCCTCGTGCTCCATCCTCTCCAACACAACACCCTCAGCCTTGTCCCATATGTCAATGCCAACCCACTGACGGCTTAGACGTTCCGCCGCAATACAGGTTGTAGCGCAACCAGCAAAAGGATCAAGCACAACGTCGTTTTCGTTGCTGGATGATTTAATGATTCGCTCATACAGTTCTAAGGGTTTTTGGGTGGGATACCCTGTACGTTCTTTAGCCTGAGAATTCAATGGGCTTATATCTTCCCAAAGAGACTGTGAAGGTCTCCCCTCAGATTCGTCTAGGTATCGTTTTAACCTAATGCCGCCCTTGCTCGTAAAATGCAGTCTGTTTTCTGAATCCAATTTCTCCATCGTTTCTAGTGGACAACGCCACAGAGACATCTTCCCCTTGTACTCATACTCGTATCCACCGCCAGACAATCCATATGCCGTCAAATTATCGTCTTGCCAAGCCCTGCCATCAGGGTCGTGACGATTAAAACGCTCCATGTATTCTTCCGTGTATGGCTGATATTGAACGTTCCATGTCCACTTCTTTTTGTCTTTAGTATAGAACAGAATTTTGTCTACATTTGCCCCATACCTCTTTGAGTCACTATGAGCCGTAGTTCGTTGCCATACAATTTCATTTTGGAAGTTCTTCGGCTTGAATATAGCGTCCAATAACTCCTTCAAGTAGTGGCTGGCGGTGTAGTCGCAATGGAGATAAAGACTTCCGTCTGGTCTCAATATGCGGTGCATTTCCAAAAGGCGGACAGCCATAAAACACAGGAAGGCACCCATGTCGTTTCCGTATGAAGCCCGACTACCATTGACCACGTTCATTACCTGGGGGAAATCATCTGTGATCTGATCTACCCACTCTTCATGCACATCACGTTCCCACGACCATCTATCTTGAAAAGATGCACCTTTTGCCAAGCTGTCGGGCGTGGCGTGAAAATCCTTGTCCTTTTTGAAAGGAGGGTCGGTCGCTACTAGGTGCACGCTTTCACTATTCATGGCGCGCATAAAGTCAAGGTTGTCTCCGTGAAACAGGGTCCGGTTCAGCCAGTTCGGTGTACCCACTTGTCAACTCCACAACTTATGATTGCCACATTGTACTCAGTCACAGTCCAGTTCTGCTCGTAAACGCTTGTTGGAGTCAGAAAGTTTTTTTTCGAGATCACGAATGTCAGTTGCGATCTCCATTATGCCCGTGGGAAAGGTCAGATAATCTTCTTTCTTCTTAACCTGATAGCCATGATACGAAACGTCAGGGTGCCTGCAATCAAACTTATCCCCCTCGATTTCTGTGATGTAAGCATTTTCTATCTGCTCATCAAAGCAGTCAGCCAAAACCCTTAACGTCTTTACCATGTGTTGTGCGTCACATTTGCGTTTGTTGAGGCGCTTTTGGTTACGATCTATTTCAATCGTCAACCCTCCGACAGTTAGAGTCTTTTCGGTTTCCATCACTTTCGCTCCCTCTTGTTCTGAATTGGAGAGGGCTTGCGCCCTCTCCATCTATTCTTTCCCGCTTGGACAACCATCCTCATGTATACCAGTCCAGATAATCGTCACAACCATCATCTCGAATCCAGCCTTGTATGATGGTGTTTGTCGCGATTCGCGAAATGAAGTCATATCTCCACCCAGCACCACCCATTCCTATATTTTGCAGCCATACCTCTTTATGAGGTGGACTGTACGAGTCAATGGGTTCAGCATATTTCTGGAGAAGCGCAAAAGTTTTGGCAAAGTCAAGACCACACACAGCAGCGGTTTTTACAAAGTAGTCCTGATAGATGGTGATTCTTCTCTCTTGCTCATCTTCATCCAGATCGAAAAAGTCACCCCATGGTTTGGCATGATCGGCCACCGCTAACTGATGGGCAAAATTGCGAGATTCGTCTGGGAACGGAGTCGGTGTTGGCGTCGTTGTCGGTGTCGCGGTAGGCCACGGCATTACTGTTTCCAACGCCGCAACGCGGGTTTCGAGCGCACGCACCTCGCTTTTTTTCGCCGCCGCCTCCGCAATTTTCTCAACAAGGCTTTGCATGTTTTGCACCAACCCCACAACATGATCCACGAACTCTTGCAGGGTCATTTCCTGCCCTTCTTCTTGTGCCTGCAATTGCGGAACACACAGCACAGTAAGCAGAACAAGAAGTATTCCAATAGCAACAATCTTGTGCTTGGGTCGCATGAGAGGTGCCCTCTTGGTGACTAAGATGATTGGTTGCCACCACAGCGAACAATGATCTTGCAATCAGCAAGAGGGCGCAATGCGCCCAACCATCTATTGTCACGATTACAAACATCTTGTTCACTGTGGTGACGACACCTTACCACCGATCTTGATCGGGTCGCAACCTCACGGAACCCCGTCCACTTTTTGCATCTTCACTCTTGCGCTTAGATACTATTTCGGCTAATCTGCATGGTAAGAAGTTGGCGACGGATCATCAGCCTTTGTTTGTACAAAAAGGAGGTCGTGCTGACGCTCTGGATGCTTGCACTTCTACTTGCTGAATTAGCCGATGTAGTCACGATTCTGATGTGCCGACGGGGAAAGAGCTGACCAATTAGGATGAGGGGCGTGTCCTTGGCTCAGTCCCGTCGGCTTTAACGCCTTGTAGGTTTTGCAATGTAGCGCATCTCGATGATGTTCTTCTTTGTGACCCTTACAAACTGAATGGTTCCCAACCGAACCGCTCAGTTCAATGCCGTCAGTTGGTGTGAAGTCGCCAACTTCGATGTTTCGTACAACCCCCCATCCGCTCATCAAGAATCAAGCCTCTTTCGCTAAAGCCGCATGCCATCAAGCGGCGGGTACGCCGGACCGCCGGCGATCAGATCGCAGTAGCGCAGCCGCTTTCCCTCCATTCCCTGAACCATATTGCCCATCTGCTCGATCGTGTCGACCGGACGATCATTGTGTCGACCAGCGAACTCGTCAACATAGCGATGCAGGTGTTTGGGAGACATGTGGTGATAGGTTCCCGTGTAGCCACGCTTCATCATGGACCAGAAGCTCTCCATCCCGTTCGTATGCGCCTGTTCTCGCACGAATTCACCCACACCATGCCCAACCGCCTGATGCTCTCTGGGAAGCCCTGAGTACGCCCTGGCTTCGTCTGTGTAGACGGTTGTGTCTGACGTTGTGTTGTCCACAACAAAGCCCTGTAGCGTCTCCTTGTCGGTCGCCTCTACCACTTCCGCCCGCACCTGATTGGTGTCTCTGTCCTTCATGCCCACTACCGCCGTCTTGCCGACAACGCCGCGCCCTGCGTTCAGTTTGTCTTTGGCGTGCTTGTTTCCTTCTTTGCCGCCAAAATAGGCTTCGTCTACCTCTACCTCGCCATCAAACATAGTGGCGACTTCGCTGTAGGATTCGCGAATGCGATTCAGCATGTGCCAAGCAGACTTTTGCGTGATGTCCAGATCTCGATGCAGTTTCATGCTGGAGACACCCTTGATGCCGGTCGTCACCAAGTAGATGGCGATTGCCCAATCCTGATAGCCGAGTTTTGAACTGTGCATGACCGAGTTGGTCTTGACCGAAAACAGTTTGTTGCAATCGTTGCAGCGAAATGGCATAGTTGGATGCGAAGCATTCTCTTTGATGTTGTCGCCGCCACAGTGCGGGCACCGGACACCGTCAGGCCAGCGATTTTTGATAAACCACTTTTCCGCCGCTTTGTCGGTCGGGAACTTTTTGAGCAACTTCTTGATCGACATGCCTTCTCTGTAGTGTCTTCCGGGAGCGTTCTGGGCCACGTTTCTCTCCTGTACAATAGTCAATTATAGTACTATTATACATGAAAATACAACACATGTCAACACCAAGATCGTACTTTGGTATATAATCCCCATTAGAAACAACAGAGCGGTACCCACTCCAAGGGGCGCCGCTTTTTATTTGATCAATAGTCGGAGCGGGCTGTTTTAGCCCAAAAGAGCGCAAGAGGCTACGCCGAAATTGTGGAGCGCGTTTTGGGAGAGGTTCTGACGAAACCTGCCGTTTCGGCAAGGAATGTCAGCAAGGGGGTGTTTCGGTTCGCCAGAAACGGGGAAGTCCATGTCATCCAATCGGGAAAGGTGTTCTGAAAACAGGTCCCTCCCCAGCCCACCCCGCGTCAGACCACCGCCAGGCGCAAGCCCCTACCCATCATCCTGCTTGTCCTCGCGTACAGCGGTACAGCTATCTCCGAGCGGCAGACCAGTACAGGTTCCAATAACAGAAGATCCGTCTGAAAACCAGTGACGGACCTTCTTTGTCTTATAGAGATTGGTGACTCACGATGTGATATAGTCCAGGCAGACTCCTGCACAAACCCCTTGCAGCCTTGGGAAGAGGTCTTCAACTCTCGTCCCGGTCAATTTCATGTAGACCGTGTCGGAGCACCGATCGATCTCGCCAGATTTGCCATCCGGGAATTCAACAGATATTGTGTAACCGGAACGAGCCTCCACCCTTGCGGGCACAGTGTGTTCTATATGCCCTCCCCGGTTTTGCCTAGCTGGCAAACAGCTCCCAGCCTTGCAGGACCAAAAGGCCAGGAATTCCAACCAACAGAACCCACTCAGTCCACCGCAACACGGTCCTGATCTCTCCAATCGAAACATCAGTTGTGGACAGGCGAGAATGTGTCGCTTCCAGCCTGGACTCCTGGCGGGCGACAGGCTCTTTCAAGTTGTCGTGTTTGGTTGCAATCCGGGCTAACCGAATGTCAGCAGAGCCGGCGGCTTGGGCTGTCATTTCACGAATTACCCTTGCCCTGTCCAAGCGACCCCGACAGGCTGGCAACCTGGCGCCAGCCTGATTGCACCGTACACAATGACGGTAGCCTGACACTTTCGGCAAACATTCCCGGAACTGCCGGGGCGTCCGCTGTCGCTTTTTGGGTTTGGGGCATGGCGGAAGCGCAGGATTTTGCCCCGCCTCACATATGACCATCGTTGCGCAACGGTTGACAACCCGACGGCTATACGCTTAAATCGATGCACAGTTCGCGTATATATGCCGGCCAAAGTTATGCCCTAGCCCATAAGTTTCGCAAACGGCCCCAAGGCAAGCGGGGCAAGCCCGCCAAGAAGAAGGCAGCGCCTATTCAGGCAACAGCTGAGGAGGTCGCCCAGGCCCCCGGTCCGGGCGGCCGACCGAAAAAGGGCGGAACGCAGACGGCAGAAGGGGTAGGAAAGGCTGGCAAAGGAGAATCGTGTGGCGGTTTCAACCGACCGCGGTGAACGGCTTGCGGCTATCGGAAGGGAAAGCCAGACGGAAAGACCCCATCTCGCCAAGAAAGCCGGCATAGCCGATTTGAAGGCCTGGCTGACGCGGCGCATTTTGATCGGGGCGGCTATTGTTCAAGGCACAGTCGCGGCGTTGTTCAAATATCTTCCTTCAGGATAAAAGCGAGAAAAGTCATCGCCGAAATCCGCACTGACCTTCATTGGATCGAGTGGATTCTCCAAGTGGCGGCGCCAGCAGCAGTAATCCACTTGGTCTTAAGTGTTTTCCACAAGGAGTCAATCAGTGTCCGATAGCGACAGCCATGAACTTAACGAATACTAGGAGATGTTGGGCGAAGCGGTACGCGCCAAGACCAGGGATGAGCCATGTCCTCGCTGCGCAAACACGACCTACTTTTTCTTAGGGCCTCGCAGGGGGCCCTGGTTGAACCTTTGTTGCCAGAATTGTGGATTCAAGTTGGAATATCTGGTTGACGTTTTGCTGGAAGGCCTTGAGGCGGAGGAAAACGGTGGAGACTGATACCCGATTTGAAAGGGCGCCTCAGGAAGTTGCAGAACGATTGGCCAGGCTTGAAGAACACAGGCAACACGCGGCCACAAAGGAAGATATTGCAGAGCTAAAGGGTGTAATCGACCTAAACAATGCCGAACTACGTAGATTTATCGAGCGCACAGTATCAAAGTCGGAAATTGTCACTTTGAAAGGGTTTCTCAGAAATTGGACTGTTGGCGCGGGCATTTTCGTCCCTCTTGTGACGGCGGCAATTGTAGTTCTTCTGAATGCCCTCCAAAATAGCTAAGTCCCGCTTACACTTTTTGGCGAATGGTTCGCAGCGAGGCAGCTGGCAAGGTCAATTGCCGCCTTTTGCAATTGACTGTACTCATGTTTGTTGCACTATCTATGCGATTCCCATATTCGACCTGTCCTGGCTCCCTTTCTAAACCTATAGGGCAAGGCCCGCGCCGACTCGACCGGAGCGGGGCGGGCGGCAGTGGAGGGGGGCTATCGGGGCGCTTGTCGGTTTTGGCGCAGGAGGCGCAGGCGCCGTTTAGCAGGAACCGGCGCTAAGCCAAAAACCGCAGCTGACCAATTGCTTTAGGGAAAGTACTTTAGTACGCTGATGCCGTGCGCCTGCACGGCAACGCTGATCCAGATTATTCTCCAGGTCAGCGTCGTTGCCGGTTTGGCGATATCGGCCTTCGTCGCTAAGCGGAGAGCTCTGTTTGCGGTTCGCGTTCAGTGGCGGCAGTGGGTTCCCCAGCTGTCATTGTTGGCATCATCTCTCTCGCGGCCAACGTCAACCCCGCCTGGCTGTCTATTTGGCCGCTCCGCCAGTGGTATACCCTCCCCGTTTTTGCCTAGCTGGCAAACAGCTCCCAGCCTTGCAGGACCAAAAGGCCAGGAATTCCAACCAACAGTACCCACTTGATCCAACGCAACCCGGTCCTGATCTCTCCAATCGAAACATCGACTGTCGATAGGCGAGAATGTGTCGCTTCCAGCCTGGACTCCTGGCAGTCGATACGCTCTTTCAAGTTGTCGTGTTTGGTTTCAAGCTGGGCTAACCGAATGTTGAAAGAGCCGTCGGCTTGCGCTGTCATTTCACGAACTCTCTTTGCTCTGTCTAAGCGGCCATGACAGGTTGTCAGCCTGCCGCTAACCTGATTATACCACATAGAAATTGACGGCAGGCTGACGCAGTTCAGACGGCGCCGCCCTGAACGGGAGCCCAAAGGAGAAGGGGCTTATATCAGATAATGACGCGGCGAGAAAGCAGGGGAAAGTTCGTCGATCTAGACCGTAAACTTGTCAATCGCCATCGAGGTCGGGCAGGTTATGCCTGCGGTCACGATGTACTGCATCGCCTCTGCGTAGTTCCAGTCGATGGACTGTATCTCGCTGATTGGAACCTGCACCAGCCAGCCGGACTGGGGCATCGGTGTCGAGGGCAGGTAGACCGCGCCGTGGCTGGCTCCCTGGTCGTCTGTGATGACGGCCATCAGAAAACCCACGCACCAGACCCCGCGCCTTGGGTACTCCACCCGCACCACGGTATTGAAACCGGTATCGCCGGTCGCCGCGTCGGAGTCGGGCATCAGCTTCTTGGTGGTGGAGTAGACGGAGCCCAGTCCGGGCGTCGATGTGATCACCCGCTCGATGAGGTGACCGAGCGTGCGGAATACGACAGTCGAGCCCAGCGCGCCGAAGGCCAGCAGCACAAGCACGATGATGGCGATGCTAAGGCCGGGCACCTCGCGGCCGGCGATTGAGGAGATCATGGGTTGAAAGAACCCGTCCAGCTTGTCGTAGGCGAACTTTACCACCCAGAGCGTGACCAGCAGTGGCAGCAGCAGAATGGCCCCACGTCCAAGACTGCTGGCGACCCCGGCTCCCAGCCTGCGATAGAGCGCTACCGGCTCTGTTCCAATCGTCATGGCTCACCTCCATTCATTCAGGGACAACTGTTGGGCTGGCTGTATTCCGACACCCTCCGCTACGTCTCGGGCTACGCCTCCTCTTTGCCTCTCCAATGTGACTAAAGCATATAAACTCCAAAAAGAAACGCCCCCCGGCCGCAGCCGGAGGGCGTCTCCACTATGGGACCGGACCCGTAGGCCCAATCCTCGCTATTCAGCCGTCGTTGCGAACTTGATAACCGACCACTTGCCGAGGCCGCCGTTGTCGGCCGCCCGGTTTATCCCGCGCACACGGTAGACGTACTTCGTGCCGGCGGTGAGCCCGCTGTGCTTGTAGCTCAAGCGCGTCGAGGGCAGGTCGTTGCGGACGGTGTCCCACATGCTGGTGGCCGGGTTCCAGACCTGCAGCTCGTAGCGGACGATGGCCGAGCCGTTGGCTTTCGCCGCCTCCCACGTGAGGTCGATGGCGTTCTGGCCGTCGGCCTCCGCCATCACCATCGCCGGCCTGTCCGGAGCGCCCGGAACCGTCGTGGCAGACTTGACCGTCGACCAGCCTCCGTTGGTTCCTGCCGTCGCCGCCTGGATGCGGTAATAGTAGGTCGTGCCGGAAGCAAGGCCAGAGTCCACGAACAGCGTCACTGTCGAGTCATCAGGGAGCAGATTGTTCCTATCGTTGCCAGGACCTAGATTAACAGCCCAGTTAGCCGGAGTGGCATCGGGATCCCATCTCTGGAGCACATAACCGGTGATGGACGTGCCGTTGTCGTCTGGGACGTTCCAGGTCAGCCGGATTGTGGACATGCCGGTTGACGTCGCGGTCAGCGCCGGCGCGTCCGGAACGCCCACATCCGTGGTCCCCGAAGCATAGGCCGACCACAGACCTCCGCCCTGGCTGTTGATCGCGCGCACGCGGTAGTAGTACCTCGTGCCTGCTTCGAGACCGGTGTCCGTGTGGGTAGCAACGTTCCCCAGGGTGGTCTTAGTGACCCACTGGCCGCCGGACCGAATCTGAACCTCGTAGCCGGTGATGTCCGAGCCGCCGTTGTCGGTCGGCGCCGTCCACGCGAGCGTAAGCGTGGTGGTGGAGCCGCTGACGGTCGTGGCACTAAACCCAGTCGGCCGTCCGGGCGTGTCCCCATGCGTGGTCGCAGAGGCCGCGTCAGACGTGCCCCTCGCCGACCAGCCTGCGGCGGGGTCGGGGGTGGTTCTGTCGGCAGCGAACTGCGGCAGCGCGCGGATGCGGTAGTAGTACTTCGTCCCGGCAGCAAGGGGATTCGTTCCGTCAGTAGTGCTGAGGAACTCCGTCTCGGTATAGCTGGCGCCGAGCAGATTGGTGGTACCCCAGGCGGTTCCGTCCCAAATCTGGAGCTCGTAGCCGGTGATGGTGGCGCCGTTGGCGTCCGGGACGTTCCAGGAGAGCTGGATCGAGTCGGCGCCGGTGGCGACGGCGGTCAGCGTCGGCGCGTCCGGATTGCCGGCAACCGTCATCGCCGATGCCGCGGCCGACCAGGGACCGTAGCCGTTGGTGTTCTGCGCGGCCAGGATGTAGTAGTACCTGGTCCCAGGCGCAAGGTCTTCGTCCTTATACATGGTGGCGCCGGCTGCCGGGCTGCCCTCCATCGCCCACATGGAGCCGTCCCACCTGCGGATCTGGTAGCCGGTGATGTCCGAGCCGCCGCTATTCGGCGCTGTCCACGTCACCGTGATCGAATCTGCATCGTCGCCGTCGCCTGGGGCTGCCATTATCACCGGCATTGCAGGCGTGCCCGCCGTTGTGGTGGCAGAGGCGGCTCCTGCCATCGTGCCGTCGGCAGTTGACCACGTGCCACCCGCGCCACCCAACGCCTGGATGCGGAAGTAGTACTTCGTCCCGGCCATGAGCTCGTCAACGATGAACACGGTCAGTGTTGGTTCATCACTAATGTCAGCGTCGTCTGCGGGGCCGCCAGTGAGGAGCAGATTGGTGGCGGTCCAACCTCCAGCGTTGCTGTTGGCGGTGGGATCCCACTGCTGGATCGCGAAGCCGGTGATGGGCGTGCCGTTATTGCCCGGAATCGTCCACTGGAGCATGATCTCGTCCGAGCCGACCGCGGTCGCGGTCAACACCGGCGCGTCGGCGACGCGGGCGATAACATCAACGTTACCCGTTACGTCCGACCATGCGCCTGCGCCACTGCCGTTCACGGCGCGCACGCGGTATGCAAACCTCGAGAAGCCTGGGGCCTGCATGTGAGTCCACGTCAGAGCCGTCGGCGGAGTGGGCGTGCCTACGGCCGCGTCACTCCAGTCATCGAGGTCAGCTGGGAGTTCGGTGCCTTGGGTGGCACCTGTGTCGTCGTCGGTCCGCTGGTACTGGACCTCGTAACTCGTAATCGGTGTGGAGCCCTGGTCAGTCGGCGCGGTCCAAATGACCGGAACATTGCCGCCTGCACCCGGAGTTGCCGAAGTAATGGCCGGCGCTCCAGGCGTTCCCGCCTCTGTTTGAGTGGTCGTCCCTGACTGCTCTGACGACCAGGCGCCCACCATGCGGCTCTGGCCTGTGCCGTTCGTGGCACGCACGCGGTAGAAGTACGGCGTGTTCGCCGTGAGACCGATACTGATATACTCCAGCCGCGACGCAGGCAGGTTGGTAACGGTGGGGCTAAGGTGTTCGCCCAGGCTCTCATCCACATCTGGTGTGGTCGCATCGTCAGCAACTACACCCGTCGCCGTGCCCACCCAGACTTCGTAGCTGGTGATGGGGGCGCCGCCGTTGCTGGCCGGCTTCTCCCACTTGATTGTGAGCGAGTTGACGTTGCGAACCCAAACGTCCACCGGAGGCACGTCAGTGGTTACCGAAGCCAACAGTGTCGGCGCGGACGGCTTGACGACGGGGGTGGTTGCGGACACCACGCGCGACCAGTCGCCATCGAAGTGTGTACAGGTTTCGGCGTTGCCGACGGGCACAATGGAGTTCACCGCGCGGACTCGGTACTGATAGGTCGTGCCTGGATTGAGCAGGGTAGCGTCACTCGTATCCGCGCCATGGTCGGCTTCGTACCTCGCGCCAGCGAGAATCGACGTTGGAGCGGAAAAGGCGTCGCCGGCCCATCTCATCCATTCCGAGTCCGAGTCGGTTGACTTCTTATAACAGAGCTCATAGGGCGTTGTTGCGTCGAGCACTTCGCCGCCGTTATGGGTAGCCGCCACCACGTCCCAGGAAACCGTTATCTGGGCGTTGCTCTCATGCCCTTCGTTGGCATTAGTTCCGGCGTGCGTGCCGAGGACCGCTCTCACATTCTGCGGCACGGCCGTCGGCCCGGTGGCCAAAGGCGTTCTAAGGTCGTTGGCAACGTTATCAGTGTTTACGGCATCACTCGCCCCCGCCGCGTTCACCGCACGCACCTCAAAGTCGTACAGAACAAGAGGCTTGAGAGGCTTTACTTCTACCGACAGCTCCGTCATGGCGGACATCCATCCCCCAAATGAGGTGGCGGTATCCTCCTTGTAACGGTATTCGTACCTGGTAATCGGCGAGCCGCCGGTGGTGAGGGGCGCCCCCCACGTAAGCGTTACCGAGCCATTGCCTCTTGCCGCGGTTATCGACGATGGCGGGCCGGGCGCCTGCGCCGGTTGCGCCAGCGTGGTGGCGTCGGCCGAGTTGGAGGCCGAGCTTCTGCCGGCCGCGTTCTCGGCGATGATGCGGTAGGTATAGACAGTGGAATCGTTCAGACCGCGGACGGTGTAGGAGGTTGCCGTGCCGGCCACGCTGCTGGGAACCGCCACCCACTGGCTCTGGGCGTTCAGCATTTCGATGTGATAGGCGGTGATGGCGGCGCCGTTGTTGTCCGGCGTCTCCCAGCTGAGGGTGACCAGGCGGTAGCCTTCGGCCGCCTCCAGCACGGGCGCGTCGGGCTCGTCGGCCGGGGTCGCCATCACGCGAGAGGCCGGCCCCTCGCCGGTGCTGCTCATGGCGCGCACCTCGAAGGTGTACTGGGTGCCGTTGGTGAGGCCGGTGATGACCTGGGTCATGACCATGCCGGCATTCGTCCAGGTGTCGGGCAGGGTGGCGGTCGACGCGGCATAGCGGTACTGGTAGCCGGTGATCGACGCGCCGGCGCCGGGGGGCGTCTGCCAGGTGAGCGTGACCTGCTGGTCTTCCGGCCTAAGCAGCGGCGACGCGCCATCGCCGGTTGCCCGCAGGCTCTGCGGGGCGGTGACGGTGGGCGTGCTGAGGACGGTGGCGCTGACCTGGGCGGAGTAGGCGCCCATGACGCTGCTGGCGTTGACGGCGCGCGCCTCGTAGTAGTAGGTCTGGCCGGCGGTCAGGCCGGTATGGGTGTAGGAGGTGCCGGTGATGGTTCCGCCGACCTGCGACCAGGACTGGTCCCAGGCGTAGAGAATGTAGCTGGTGGCGCCGCTCACTGCGGGCCACGAGATGACGTTCACCAGGTAGCCTGGGGTGGCGGTCAGCGACGGGCGGCCGGGCGCGTTCTGGCCGGCGACCTCGTTGGCCCGGTTGGAGCGGGGGCCGCGGTCGCCCTGGGCGTTGACGCCGTAGACCTGGTAGTAGTAGAGCCTATCGGCCGTCAGGCCTGTGTGCGAGAAGGTGGTGGTCGTATGCGGATTGTCCTCGCCGCCGTCGAGGCGCTGCCACCCGTCGACGGAGTCCCAGGAGTAGACCTGGTAGCGCACCGCGCCGGAGACCCCGGTCCACGAGAGGTTGATTGTGCTGGCCCCCGAGCGCGTCGCGGTCAGCCCGGTGGGCGCGGCTGGCACCTGCCCCTGCGCGAAGGCGACGCTCGGCGCTTCGAGAGCAGGCGCGCCGAAAACCCCCAGCATGACAGCCAGGACGAGGGCGCTTAAGGCCAGTAAGCGTGTCGTTTGCTTCATAATGTGATCTCCTGAATTCAGTAGTTTGGGCTATTGTTTACCGTACCGAAACGGCACTTCCGGTTGTGCGCCCTGGCTCTCAACCGGTAAGCTGGAACGCAGATCGGACGCGAGCCAGGATGAAGAGGGCGCGCCCGATTTGGGCATCCATAAAGCACAATCGGAACCTCTCGCGATGACAAATCGGAACCCCTTTCATCTTTGCGCCTTTCCACAACTATGCCGGGCCGAGCCGGGGTTGCGCCCCTGAAGGAGGTCCTGGGGTTGAAGAGCGGAGCCGGGTCCGAAAGGGTCCGGGTGGCCTTTCCCATCCCCTTTCGGCCCCACTCCCTCCTCTGCCGGCCCCGTTGCCCCAATCCAGCCGGGGCGGGTTTCTATCGGAGCCGCAGACAAACGCACCAGGAGAATCACAACCAGCTATAGCCCGAGTGTTAAAAAAGGGGGCGCCAGGAGCATCTCTCGTGCCGGCGGTCGCTGGCGCGCCCTTTCACAACCTACCATGCTTCGACGTTGATGACGTAGTCGGAGCCGAAGTTGAAGATGTACTGCTTGTTGACGTCGTACTCGTTGTCCGGGTAGTAGGTGAAGACCCGGATCTTCTTATCCTTGGGGATATAGTCGACGTTGACCTGCTTGCCGGTGAGCGGGTTGGGGGCGTCCAGGAGCGGCACCCATCCGCCGGAGGGATACATCTCCGCCAGCGCGCTGAAGGAGGGGATGTGGGGCCCGGTGACGGTGCTGCCGTCGGCGCCGACGAAGTAGTATTGCAGGCCGTCGCCCGACTTGACCAGCTGCGCGGGGGTGGCGGCATGGTATACGATGCGGCCGCTGGCTTCATGGGCGCGCGGTCCGGGCTGCATCATTCCACCGTTGCCGTTCCCGCCGCCGTTCATATTCCCGTTGCCATTCCCGTTGCCGTTGCCGTTGCCGGGTCCATTGCCCGGGCCGCCGGGTCCATTGCCCGGGCCGTTGCCTCCGTTGCCCGGCCCGTTGCCGCCCGGGTTCGGGTTCGGCTGACCCGTCCCTGGCTCATTGCCTGGCTCGCCCGGGCTGCCTGGCCCGCCAGAGCCTGGATCGAAGCCCGGTTCACCTGGTCCTGCGACCTGGGCGGCGGCTGTGCTCGTCAGGGCAATCGCCAGCAGCAAGGCCAGCAGGTAGCCGAAGTATTTTGCCTTTTTGGAACCATACATAGTGCTGTCATTCTCCTTTCGACTTGAGTCCTTCAAAACCCGCCGAACTGTCATATTAGTCCAGGCTAACGGATGAGCATTGGCTATCTCTGCCTCCTTTTCATCCTAGCACAGGCAAAGAAAGTAAGCCAACTCTCTTTTTTGGGACCGTAAAGGTGCATGAAGGTCAATGGTAGCATGAAGGAGAGTCCTTGGCAAAACTCTATATCTAAAGGGCTTTCACGAGACTACAGGTATGATAGCACAGCCGCTATAGGCCACAAAACCTGTTTCGCCGCGTCTGCGGTGGGGCGACGGGCGCCGGGGCGCGCTCGGCACGGGGCAGAGGGCGGTCAGACAGGGGCGAATTGGGGGGAAACGGGGCCGGCGGCGGCGGATCGTCGGTGCGGCGGACTGAAAGGGCGCGGGAGCGTAGCTAAAACGCTAGGCTGGGCGATATTTCTACGATTTGTATACGATCAAGAAGACGGGATGGATTGAGGCGGGAAAACATGGCTGGCCTCAATCGTTAGACCACGAAATGGGGAAAAGAGATTGAAGGGAGCAGGCAGTGTCACCAGTATGGCTATATCCCACTCCTGTTTTCGGAACTACTGCCAACTTTTGCAGCTGCGGGGCGAGTCGTCGTTTTTGAGAACTCGTTGGGGCGGGCGGCCGCGGGGCGCAGGGGGACCTTTGTGTTTGGGCACAGGTTTCTCTTGTGTCATTTTGGTTTTCCCTACATGAATCTGTCTAACAGTTGGCTGGCAAAGACAGTAAGTAGGGGAACTCCCAGCCCAATCAGCCATTTCATGTTTTGAAGTTCAGAGCGAACACGTTCAACTTCAGAGCGAACGCGTTCAACATCCGCTTTTGTCGCTAAGTGTTCATACGCTCCTTCAATGCGGGCCAGGCGCTCTCCGTGGTCCGTGGTGGTGGTGGTCATTGGGGGTTACTCCTTTCCTCGCCTATCTTCCTGTCTCTATTGCCATTATAACACGAAGCAGACAGAAAAGGCAGGTATATAAAATTGCGCAACACTGCCCTGAAGCTACTGGTCAGAACGGGGGTATTTCGTGGAGGGAATGCCGACGAAGGAGCGGGCGATATTGCGAGGTGAAGCGTCGATCTTTAAGACTCGTTTGGGCGGGCGGCCGCGGGGCGCAGGGGGGGTCTGTCTTTGGACTTTTTCTTCCGCTTTGTCATGGCAAATATTTGAGAACGCCAATGCCTAGCGCCTGGGCCAACACAGCTATGACGATCATTCGCCAAGTCAAGCTAGATGACAACTTTTCAATTTCAGTCCTCAGATCTGCAATGTCGGCCTTGGTCGCAAGATGTTCATAGGCGCCTTCAAGGCGTGCCAGTCTTTCTCCGTTGTCGGTGGCGGCAGGCATTTACCATTCTACTCCTAAGCCAACAGTCTTGTTACAACCGGACCAGCTACACCAGCCACAGCAATTCCAACTCCGATTATCCACTTCATTCCCTTGAGTTCAGACCGAACACGCTCTATGTCTTGACTAAGGTCGGCCCGCAACCTCTCTACGTCCGCCTTCGTCGCAAGATGCTGATAGGCGCCTTCAAGGCGTGCCAGTCTTTCTCCGTGGTCGGTGGCGGCGGCCATTGGGGGTGACTCCTATCCTCTCCGATTATCCCCTTCCTATTGCTATTATTACACGAAACAGATAGAAAAGGCAGTTATATACAGTAGCGCCATGCCGTCCTGAAGCTATTGATCAGGACGGGGGTGTGGTGTCATTGCCATAGCCTCTCCAGTAGAGGGTACAGAACACCTATGGTCATAATTGTCATCATCCATTTGAGCAGGCGTAGCTCTGCTTTGATCTCAAATATGTCTGCTTTCGTCGCCAAGTGTTCGTAGGCGCCTCCAAGGCGCGCAAGTCTTTCTCCGGAATCCGTGGTGGCGGACATTGGGGGCGACTCTTTTCCTCGCTGATTATCTTTTTCTATTGCCATTAAAGCACGAAGCGGATAGAAAAGGCAGTTATATACAATAGTGCCACACTGTCCTGAAGCTACTGATCGGAGCGGGGGTATTTCGTGGAGGGGATTCCGAAGAAGGAGCGGGCGGTATTGCGAGGAGAGTCGTCGATCTTTACGACTCGGTTGGGCGGGCGGCCGCGGGGCGCAGGGGGACGTTCGTCCTGGGGTTTCTTCTTCTTAGTCAAGGGATTCTGGAAATCAGGTAGAATAGTTGGCCGATGACGACAGGAATACCGATCATGAGTATCCATTTGACCCATTTCATGTCGGTGCGCAGTTCTACAATGGTCTGCTCGATAGTGTCTACCCGTCCACGCAGTTTCTCTTGAATCTCTTCAAGGCGCTCCGCTTGAGCGGTCATTGGGGGAGTCTCCTATCCTCGTCAGTTGCCCCTCTCTGTTGCCATTGTAACATAAGACAGATAGAGTTGCGTCGCCACAACAGGAGGCAGCTTTGCTCCAGGCCGATATGGTGAGGACAGGAGGTCGGCGCGTCAGCGCGCCCCCTTGCTGGCTGACCTGTAGCAGCGTTGTCAGGGCTGTCGAGCGGCGGCGATGTGAAGGGCCCTGAAATTTCCCGCAGACGCCTGCCTCAGGATCCGGTTGTCCGGCGCCAGGTCGGCCGCCGCTCGCTGCGGGCGGCTGGCCCTGTCGATCGCGGGAGCCCCGTTCCCACCGCGCCAGCGGTAGAAGGTCTGCTCGGTCACGCCGATCCGACGGGCGGCCTCAGCCACTCCGGGTCTGTCGATCACCTGCTGCGGCGTGTGTCTCTTTCCGGCCATACACAGCTCCCGTTTTACACGGCCCTACACTAGGGCTCGTTGACATTTTCAAGGTGTGTCGAGAAGGCAAGCTCTTCCGGCTGCGTTCGGTGAAAAGGCAGGGTTTCAAAGCGGGCTGAAGAGAGACAGTTTCAGTGTAACTGCACGAAAAGCCGGGCTGGGCGCTGCCTGAACACAGGTCGTGCACTCGTACGGGAACAGGTAAACGCTCGTACGAGCGTTTACGAGAGATCCACGAGCGTTTACGAGCGTTTGGGAGAAAAAATTTACAGGAGACAGAAGATCGCTTGTCAACAACAACAGAGTAGCCATCTGATAGACAGAAGTTCATGTGCGTTCCATTTGAAACCAAGAGTTTTCGCATGGGCTGCGGCCTGACATCGCGGGCGTTGACCTGCCCCCGATGTTTGTACCACCCGTTATGTTCGTCCGACAAGCGCGGTGACAGGTCCGGCAGGCAAGAGGGCAGGCACAAGGCCTGCCCCTACGGCGGGGGCGGCCTGGCGAAGATCGGATCACTCGCTGTGGCAGCGCAACTGTCTGACCTGCGTCATGTACTGCAAAGATGTCGATATCGGGGTATATTGGGAGGGAAGATGGAGTGACGACAGGGGCGGGTTGAAGTGGCAGCAACTGCGGAACAGTTCACGCGGCTGGAGGAGCGGGTCGACAGTGTTGCAGCCAAGAAGAACAGGCTCGAAGGCGCATCTTTCCAGTTGGTAGCGAAGTCAGATATTAACGACGCCCACCATCCCAGGAGCGTCGGACCATACAGGCCGTTTGGCAACAGACCCAACATCCAGCGGTGAATCCGAAGCTCTGCCTTTACGGATTGAATCTCCGCTTTCGCCGCCAGGCGTTCGTCATCTTATTGCTGACCAACGCAGTTTTCCAGGTCTAGCGATGCAGACACAACCCCTCCCAGACATTAGGCAACAACCGCCCAAAGGCACAGGCGGGCTAACGCGCCTCTATTGACACGCTCACCCGTCTAAACTAAGATAGGCAAAACGGGGTGATGAAGATAGACAGCAATCACATAGAGAATGATGGCAGCAATGTCATTCAAGAGAGACAAGAATATGATTTGGAAACTCGGATGCTCAGTCTGGCGAGAAGGTGATGCGTATGTGGCTCGATGTGACAACTTAGAGATTTCGAGCCACGGCAAGACGGTAGATGAATCTCTTGAAAACCTTGCGGAAGCGCTTGATCTCTATCTTCAGTACGCCCCGCCCGCCGAAATCATGTCGTATCTACTTCGTTTAACCCCAGAGTTTCGACCGTTCGTCCAGAGTCCTCCTGAAATTGAATCGGCGCACCTGTCCGACCTCGTCACCGGTGAGCTGTCTCAGGCAAAAGGTGAAATCTCTGTAGCCTATGCCTAGATTGACCCCGATGAAACCCAGAGAAGTCCTGAAAATCCTTAAGGGCAACGGGTTTGAAGAGGTCAGACGGAACGGCAGTCACATCCTCCTGAAAGGCGAGATAAGAGACGAACACAACAACAGTTCACCAAGGGTTGTTGTCGTCCCCGACCATGGCGAAATCCCAGTTGGAACGCTAAGAGACATTGCGGGCCGTTCAGGACTTGGACGAAAGGCCTTTGCGAAGTGAAGGCGTTTTTTCTACTCATCATCCGGAATGACTGACCGGCCCCCGATGTTTGCACCACCCATCATGTTCGTCCGAAAGGCACGGGGACAGTTTCGGCAGGCAAGAGGGCAGGCACAAGGCCTGCCCCTACGGCGGGGGCGGCCTGGCGAAGATCGGATCACTCGCTGTGGCAGCGCAACTGTCTGACCTGCATCATGTACTGCAAAGATTTCGATATTGGGTTATATTGGGAGGGAAGATAGGGTGACGACAGGGGAGGATTGAAATGGCAGCAACTGCGGAACAGTTCACGCGGCTGGAGGATTGGGTCGATAGTGTTGCCGCCAAGACGAACAGGCTCGAAGGCACATATTCTCAGCTGGCAACGAAGTCAGATATTGCCGAACTAAGAGGCGAGATGAAGGGAATCAAGATAGGGTTGTGGATTGTGGGCGCGGTATTGGTTCTACCTGAACTGTTGCAAAGGTTCGGGATATAGTCGAAGTGTCTTGTTCCGATGACCTGGCCCCGATGTTCTCCGACTCCAGAGGCTGCGGGCGGCCGGCCTAGTCGATCCCGGGCCCCCCGGACTCGCTGCGCCAGCGGCAGAAGGTCTGCCCGGTCGCGCCGATTCGGCGGGCGGCCTCAGCGGCTGTGCCGCGCCCGGCTATCGCCACCCCGGTCTCTCTAAGCTTGCCGATCACCTGTTCCGGCGTGTGTCTCCTCCTGGCCAAAGATAGTTCCCGCTTTCTACGGCCCGATACCAACGTATTGCCTGGACTAGCTTTTTGGGGCAGGTCAATATCGTTGGCGCCCACCCAATACGTCACCACTTTAACTGTTTGAAGCGTTGGAGTGGGGACACCTCGCGAGGTTTCGGCTGGGTCTTGACAGCCGCTTTCAGCAGGTCGTCCACCGTCTCAGCGCCAGAAGGCGGCGCAAGTCGTTTGTTCTTCTGGGGACCAGTCAAAATTCGATTGACAAGGCAACATGCTTCTCCTATACTTAATCCAAGAGGAGGAGACATGGCAGCCATTACTGACAGAGAACGCATGGCCAGACTCGAAGAACGTACAGGATACCTGGCAACTGCGTCAGACTTGAACGCCGCTATCTCAGCACTGGAAGCGAGGCTGACGTGGAAACTCCTTCTTTGGACTGGAATCTGGACTGGACTTCTGGTGGGTATCGTCAAGTTCACCTGACCCCGATGCCTGTATCCCACTGACACCTGTCCTTCCAAGGATAAAGAGGTCTTATACCTCCCTTCCATGTCATTTCGGTGGTAGTGTCAAATATATAAGTCCCATCTTTTGCAGAGGAAACAGCCCCGGCCAGACTGGCCGGGGCTGTGCTGATCATGGGGGCAGGACAGGGCGCGCGTTACTGAACTGTCTTGACAATTCATCCAGGAATTATATAGTGTAAGAGAAATCAAGTAAGGACGAAACCGACCATTGCGCCTAGACTCTTCAACCAGAGATTGGAGAATAGGTCAAGCATGTCTAACAAAATGAAGTTCGCATTCAACAATATAGGCCCTATCACCAAAGCTGAAATGGAGCTGGGAGACTTTACAGTTATTTCGGGGCAAAACAACACGGGCAAGACTCGAATCGTCTACGCCCTTTATGGCTTCATGAAAGCATTTTCAGATCTTGTCGCAAGAAGGGCAGAATCGTTTTGCGAAAGCCACTTTCAAAAAGTGGCTTCTCTTTCCACAGATGAGATAGTCAAAGAGTTGCGATCTGAAAGGCGTGTCGAATGGCAGGTCAATGAAGATCTTCTCATAGAAGAACAAGGTCGCCTGATTCAAGAAGTGACACGAGAATTCTCGGATTCCAGGATTTCTCGAGTGTTTAACGCTTCTCCATCGGAGTTCGAGAACGCATCTTTGGAGGCCGAGTTCAGGAGAGAACTCCCGGTAGGTCGTCGCCTATCCCTCAACATCAAGAAAGATTTAGATTTGTCCATAGAGTATGACCGAAGCAGATTCTCGGCGCGCCTGTCAGGCACTGCGCAAGCAGGTGACGATATTCTCGAGACATTCTTTACGAAGGATTCGCTTGAGAGGCTGTGCACATTCTTTCTCTTGCAGGACCCTTTTGAACGCCAATACAGACCCTTCATACTTTCATCGGCACGCCATTCGATTCCGTTGTTCTTGAACGAGCTAGACTATGTGAGAAGCCAAGTGATGCGAGCGGTGCAACAAAAGGAGGACGGGCAAGAAGGAGATTCAGAGCAAAGTTCGGACCCATTGGAAAACCTAAGCAGGTATGCGTTAGCAATACATGACAACATTGATTTTGCCAGGAACATTTCCGGCATTGCCGAAAAGCAAAACAATATTCCACAAGAGATCCTTTCCGGCGGCATAGAGGAAATGATGGACGGGAGATTCACCAGCGTAAACGGCACTCTTCGCTTCACTGCAAACGGTAGAAACAACTTCAGCTTTGACATACCCTTACATCTCGCTTCCTCGTCGGCCTGGGAAATGTCCAGCTTGTATTTACTTCTAGGCTATTTCTTGAATGGCGTGGGCATCCTTATGATTGATGAGCCGGAGAGCCACCTTGACGCCGGGAACCAGGTCCAGCTTGCCCGTCTATTGGCGCGAATGGTCAATTCCGGAACGAGAATCCTTATAACAACGCACAGCGATTTCATCCTGAGGGAAATCAACAACCTCATTATGTTGAGCAGCGCCCACGACGAAAATGGAAAGGAGATGGAGGAACTTGGTTATGAAGAGTTGGACAAACTAGACCTCGATCAGGTTAGCGCTTACTATGCAAAAAACGGGGGTCTAGAACCGTGCGTCATGGATGAGTTCGGTATCGAAATGCCGGTAATTGACGAAACAACCGAGTCGCTGAACCGAACGGGATCAAAGCTGGCCGCTCGAATCATAAGAAAATCAAAGATGAATTCAGATGCTGTTTAGAGACTGGATTGAAGAGCATCTGAGATGGGACATGATGCTTCCCGAAGGTTGTAGAGATGGAAGTACAGTTACCCTTACGGACAGACAAAGCGGTACGGCAATAAGAGTCGAGAACGTGCCGAGATCTTCCGTCGTGGTCAATTTCGAAATTGGTGGCCGCCGGCAGGTTTTTGAGACAGACAATGGTTGTGAATTCTACGATCGTTGCGACTACCTGATTCTTGAAGAATCAGAAACTGAATACAGAGCGGTATTCATAGAAATCAAAACCGCCTTCGATAACTACGAGGCGTGGCACGAAAGTGACGCGAAGGGCAAGAGCCAATTGCGGTGGTCCCTGCCTTGCCTTCAGTATCTTCTTTCTGTCTTTGAAACAGATACCGAGACAAGGGTTCGAACAAAAGCAATCAGGGCATGGTATTTCCTGGCTGCAAAGAAGGTGGATTCGAGATTCAACAGAAGGCGCACCGTCGACAAATTTGACTCAGATAACTACAGAGGCCTTCCCGTACACTATGTCAAAGAGGACAGGATGGAACTGGAAGACCTCAAAGCCAGAGAACCTCGCCTGTATCCGGCGCCGTTCTGAGTATCCTGCTGTGTACAGCACGGAAATGGCGTTTGTGACCGCTCATTAGGTGACGGGTAGGCATCAACCCCTTTTCCTCTTCCGCCGTATCTTTTTGGGTCACAGGCAAGACACAGGTCTTCTCGGCGGCTCCCGAAACGTCTTTACGAACAGGAAAGTGGATCACAGAATCGGAGTCCTCGCTTGACTCTTCGATTGAGCGCCCGCGCCATGTCGCGAGGGCTGTCGTCTTTCTTGACAGGCTTCTCAGGACGGCCTCGCTCGCGTTTGGGTTGGCGGCCCTGGAAGTGACCTCTTACGGGTTTCAGTTTCAATGTCCTACAGCAGGGAACGCTTTCCCTGCGCCGCGGGCAGTGCCGCAATGGAGAGAGGGCGCTGGGATGTGCTGCCGGCGCAGGGGCCTGGTTCGAAATATCCGCCTTCGTCGCCAGGTGTTCATACGCCCGGTGAGGCGCGCCGGGCGTTACCCGTGATCAGCTGCTGAGATCATCGGAGTGTCTCCTATAACTAGACGGGTCGGCGGCGAGCCCAGTCAGGAGACCGGCTAGGGGTCTGGGGCGGGGGGCGGGTCGACGACGGGCAGGTCGGCGACGGGCAGACTGGTCTCGACAAGGGGGGCGAAGATCCAGCCGAGGCTATCGGGCAGCCGGACGTGCAGCCAGTCGCCGCCCTGGCTGCGTCCCAGCAGGGCGGCCCTGTCGTTCTGGTAGAGCAGGCCGACGACGGGGAAATCGGTGCCCGGCCCGGCGCGCACGTTGGCGCCCTCGACGAGGACTGTGACGGCGGGCCCGGTCAAAGAGGGCGGGGCGTCCGATCCCTGCGCGGGCCCAGCGGGGGGGCCGGGCGAGTCGTTCGCCGGCGGCGGCGTGACGGCGGCGGTTGCGAGGGGCTGCTGCGGCAGGCTGGCTTGGGCGATGAGGGTGGCGACGGCGACGGGGCCGAGCGAGTCCTGCACGACCTCCAGCCCGGCGGCATCGCCAAAGACGCGCACCTGCGAAGCCGCGGCCCAGCCGGCGGTGCCGTCGGCAAGGTAGGCGGCGAACCAGCCGCGGTCGGCGGAGCGCCCGGTGATGGTAAGGGTGGTGCCCACCTGCATGTTGACGGTTGCGCCGGCGCCGGGCGCGGCGTAGAGCGCGCCGCCGACGACGACGATGCCCAGAGCGGTTGGACGGTCGAAAACGGCGAGTTCAGGATGAACCTGTAGTACAGACGGCGTCGAAGTCGGCGGGTCTCCCGTTGACGTCTGGGTCGGGGTCGCCAGCGCCTGTTGTTGGGCGATGCGGTTGCGGACGGCATCAGCCGCGCTGTTCGCATTCGGTGCGGGCGCCGTACTTCCCTGGGCAGGAGCGCTGAAGTCGGGCGTGGGCTGGGCGACGCGCTCTCCCGGCGGCAGCGGCGTGGGCCCGCCGGGGGCGCGTCCGCAGGCGGCCGCGAGCAGGAGAGTGCAGCCCAGGGCCAGTGTGCGGCAGGCAGTGCGCAGCCGGCGCGCGCGGCCGGGCCGCGCAGGCGGTGGGAATAGGCGCGTGCGGCAGCTACTCATAGCGCAGGGCGTCGATAGGGTTGAGGCGACTGGCGCGATAGGCGGGATAGATGCCGAAGAAGAGGCCGACCGCCATCGAGAAGAGAACGGCGATGACGATGGCATCGATGCCGACGACGGCGCTGAAGTTGTCGATAAAGGAGGTGGCGGCAAGCGCGCCGCCGCCGCCGAGTATGATGCCGAGGATGCCGCCGATCAGCGCGAGCGTGACCGCTTCGATAAGGAACTGGCCGAGGACGTTGCGCCGCTTGGCGCCGACGGCCTTGCGCAGCCCGATCTCGCGCGTGCGCTCGGTCACGCTGACGAGCATGATGTTCATGATGCCGATGCCGCCGACGACCAGGCTGATGAAGGCGATGGCGCTGAGGAAGAGGGTGAAGAGGCCGAGAATGTCGCCGAAGATCGAGAGCAGGTCGGACTGGTTGATGATGGAGAAGTCGTCTTCGCCCTGGAAGCCGATGTTGTGCCGTTCGCGCAGCAGCTCGGCGATCTGTTCCTGGGCGGCCTCCATGCGGTCTTCCGAGCTGACGGTGGCGTAGATGACGTTGACGATATAGTCGCCGCTGACGGTCCGGCGGCGGAAGAGGCGGTCGGAGGCGGTTGTGAGGGGCACGAATACGGTCTCGTCGAGGTTGGCGCCGCCGATGCCGGCGCCGCGTTCCTCCATGACACCGATGACGCGGAAGAGGATGTTGTTGACGCGGACCGTCTGGTCGAGGGGGTCCTCGTTGGGGTCGAAGAGAGAGCCGAAGACATCGGAGCCGAGCACGACGACGCGGCCGCGCTCCTGGACGTCGGTTTCGCCGACGAAGGCGCCGATGGCGGCGTCACCCAGGAGGGCGTCCTGGTAGGAGGCGGTGACGCCGCTGACGGAGACTTCCATGTCGCTGCTGCCGCGGGCGACGACGACGCGGCCGGTGACCTCGGGGGCGACGGCGAGGACGTCGGGCACGCGCAGGGGGTTGGCGATGGCGTAGCTGTCGCTCAGGGTGAGGACGCCCATCTCGCGGCCGCGTTCCTGGGGCGGCCCGCCGCTGAGCTGACCGGGAAAGATGTAGAGCAGGTTGGTGCCGAGGCTGGTGAACTGCTCGACGAAGAACCTCTCCACGCCGCGTCCGATGCTGAGGAGGGCGATGACGGCGCCGACGCCGATGATGATGCCGAGCATGGTCAGGCCGGAACGGAGTTTGTTGGCCGCGAGGGCCAGCATGGCGACGCGAACGGCTTCGTAGAAGTTCATGGCGGGTACGGTCGGGACGATATCCTGTTGGCCAGGGCCTGAGAACTGCGTTGCGGCGGCCGGATAGGCGCGGCGCGCTGCGGTCTAGCGGCTGGCCGGCGGGCCGGGCGCGGCCTGGGGCTGCGGGGCCTTTCTGCCGGCAGACGGGTTGCGCTCGTCGCTCTCGATGAGCCCGTCACGCACGCGAACGACCCGGTCGCAGTAGGCGGCGACCTCGGGGTTGTGGGTGACGAAGACGATGGTAATGCCGCGCTCCTCGTTGAGCTGCTGGAAGAGCTGCATGATGCCGACGCTGTTGCGGGTATCGAGGTTGCCGGTCGGCTCGTCGGCGAGGATCAGCTGCGGCCGGTTGATCAGCGCGCGGGCGATGGCGACGCGCTGCTGCTGGCCGCCGGACAGCTCGTTGGGCTTGTGATCGCTGCGGTGGTCCAGCCTAACGGTCTTGAGGACATCGTCGGCCCTGCGGCGCCGCTCGCGGCCGCCGATTCCGGCGTAGAGCAAAGGGAGCTCCACATTGGCCTGGGCGGTGGTGCGGGGCAGCAGATTGAAGTTCTGGAAGACATAGCCGACCTTGAGGCTGCGGATTTCGGCGAGGGCGTTGTCGTCCAGCATGCTGACGTCGGTCCCGTCGAGGCGGTAGAGACCGGAGGAGGGCACGTCGAGGCAGCCGATGATGTTCATCAGGGTCGATTTGCCGCTGCCGCTGGGCCCCATGATCGCGATCATCTCGCCGATGCGGACGGTCATATCGACACCCTGGAGGGCGTGCACCTCGACATCGCCCATGGTGTAGGTCTTTGTGAGACCGATGGTCTCGATGACCGGACTGTCTGCGGCGGGCGGCTGGGAGCCGTTGGCGGCGGTCCCGCCTAGAATTCGATTGAGCATTTGCCTTCGCGTCGCTTATGCGCTCACCGGTTGGGAGGCTAGTTGCCGAAGATGGCGCTGCGCAGCTGTTCTTCGCTGCTGGTGCGGATCAGCGCGATCTCGTCGGCGTCGGCGAGACCGGCAAGCACCTGGGTGAAGCGATCGTTGCGCAGCCCCATCTCGATCTCCTGCAGTGTAGGCGTCTGGCTGATGATCTTCTGCACGAATGCCCTGCCGGACTCGCGGTCGAGCTGAATGTAGCGATTGGGCACGAGCAGCACGTTGTCCACGCGTGCCGTGGTAATGATGGCGGTTGCGCTCATGCCGGCCTTCAGCTGGGCATCGGTCGTTTCGGGCACAATCTCGACCTCGTAGGCGACGACGCCGCCGACGTCGCGGGCGGTGGGCGAGACCTTCGTCACCTGGCCGGCTATGTCGGCATCGGGCAGCGCGTCGAGGCTGAGGCGGACGGTCTGTCCCGTCTGCACCTGACGGACGTCGATCTCGTCCACCAGGACGGTCATGTGAAAGCTGTCGAGGTCGGTCAGAACGAGCGCGGGCAGCGCGCTGCCGCCGTAGAGCTCGCCCTGGCGCAGGTTTACCTGGCTGACAACGCCCTTGATGGGGGCGTAGAGCATGGCGTTGTCGAGCGTGTTCTGCGCCTGCAGTTTGCTCAGCTCGGCCTGGCGCACCTGGGCGCGGGCGATATCGAGGTCCTCCTGCGACGGTCCCGCGAGCAGCGAATCAAGGGCGTCCTGCGCGACCAGGAGGTTGCTGAGGGCCTGGCGCACACCGAGCTCGGCCTGCGCGATCTGCGCCAGGGAGGCTGCGATCTGGGCCTCGTCGGCGCCCTGCCTGGTCAGCGCGAACTGGGCCTGCGCGACCTCGTAGCTGATGGTTGACTGCTCCAGCTGGACGGCCTGGGCCGATGCGCCGGCGTCGGGGAAGTGCTTGACATTGTCGTACGCGCTCTGCGCCTGGCGCACGTTGACGGCCGCCTGGCGGACCTGCGCTTCCTGGACGGCGAGCTCCTCGGCGGTGGCGCCGGCCAACAGGTCGCGGTAACCGGCCTGCGCGCTGGCCAGGGTCGCTTCGGCGCTGGCAACGCTGGCCTGGGCGACGGTCACGTTTGCCTGCGCGGCGATGATGTCGGCCTGCGACGGCGGCTTTTCCAGCTTCTCCAGCTGCGCGCGGCTGATGAGAAGGGAGACATCTGCCTGTTCGAGGGCCAGCGAGGCGTCGGCTACGTCCAATTGGGCCAGCAACTGCCCGACCTCCACCGCCTGACCGACGGATACCAGTACCTGTTCGACAGGGCCGCTTGCGCGGAAGGAGAGCGCGACCTCAGCCTCCGGCTCGATGCTGCCGGTTGCGCTGACGGTGCTGCTGATTGTGCCGCGGTCGACCGTTACGGTCTCGTAACTTGGGACCTCGGCCAGCTCTTCGCGGCGCTCCTGGAAGCGCTGGAAGCCGAACCAGCCCGCCGCGCCAATCGCCGCAATAACTACGATCGCAATCAACAGTCTCTTCATCTATGTTCATCCCCGGGCGTTGGATTAACCGGCCTCTTCGAGACAATACGGGATTCAGTCCACCTAAGTTGCAATGTCCGGCTAAGTTCCTATGTCCGGCTAAGTTCCTATGTCCGGAACTGCGCTGCTCCAAACAGAGCTGCCCGAGGCATTGCGGACAGACTCCATGGTAAACGGAGTTTCGCTGAAAGTCTCTAAGATTGTCTTATGCTCCAGTTAATGCGACCTTAAGACATTATTTCTGTAAGCCACTCCCCAATCGCTGCCTCGCTCGGTCCTTCGACGGATTCGGACGCCTCCCGTTCCAGGCCGGCGTTCGACATCCGGCCGATTCAACGAGGCGGTCCGCGGTCAGCCCACCTGCAGGCCGCTCAGATTCTCAAGCGCCTTGACGAGGGCGTGGTTGCCTTCTTCGCCCAGTCCGGCCTGCTGCAGCGTGCGATAGAGGCTGAAGACCTGGCCTGAAAGCAGGACCGGAACGCCGAGGGCGTCGGCCTCCTGCATGATCAGCCGCACGTCCTTCTGTTGCAGATTGATGGTGAAGCCGGGCCGCCAGTCGCGGTCGATGATCTGGGGTCCGCGGTTGGCAAGCATCCAGCTGCCGGCCGCGCCGCCGGTGACTGCGTTGAGGCACCTTTCGAGGTCGACGCCGCCGGCCTGGGCAAAGATGAGCGCCTCGCACATCGCCAGACAGTTGCCGACGACCAATATCTGGTTGACCAGCTTGACGGTCTGGCCCGCGCCCTGTTTGCCCACGTGGGTTATGGTATTGCCCATCGCCTCGAACAGGCCCCTGGCGCGTTCGACCTGGTCCTCGTCGCCACCGATCATGATGCTGAGCGTGCCGTTGACCGCGCCTTCGCTGCCGCCGCTGACGGGCGCGTCGAGCATTTTGACGCCCTTGGCGCCCAACCGATCGGCGATATCGATCGTCGCCTGCGGGCTGATCGTGCTGAAATCGATGACCAGCGCGCCCGCCTGAACGCCGGAAAGGATGCCGTTCTCGCCAAGAATGACCTCCTCGACGTCGGGCGTATCGCTGACGCAGACGGCGATAATGTCGCAGTTGGCGGCAACATCGGCCGGGCTGGCGCCTGCCGCCGCGCCCGCTTCGATCAGGGGGTCCATGCGGCTTGACGTGCGGTTCCAGACTCGCACGTTGTATCCCGCTTTCAATAGGTTCCGGGCCATGCCCTGCCCCATGATGCCGAGCCCGACAAAGCCTACGCGCTCATTCATCCTGTTCTTCCTCCTGTCATAGTCGGTGCGAGGAGACCGCTCGCCGGTTCATTATGATACGACTGTCCTTGAAAATCACAAAACAGGAACGAAAAAAAGACCCCATCTCTGGGGTCCTCAGTCTGCCGAATCTCCGGCAGTTCTCTCTTGAGCGTATTCTACTGCAACAGGGCTTCCAGCGCCTCTGCGGTTTCGCTGTCCTCCGGCTCCTGCACCTCCTCGTGGGCAATCGCGGTGAACTCGTAGCGGCCGCGGGGGCCCTCGTCATCGGCCTTTCCGTTGGCGACGTCGAAGGGGTTGCGCGCGCTCGAAGTTATCTCGCTGACCACGCCTTCCTTCGACACCTCGGCGGGGTCGTGGGGAACAAAATCGACCTGGATGGTATCGCCGGGGACGAATCGACCTTCCAGGAGAGCCTCGCTGAGCGGGTCCTGCACCTCGCTCTGGATCACGCGCCTGAGCGGACGCGCGCCATAGTCCGGGTTGTAGCCGGCGTCAGCGATGGCGTAGCGGGCGGCGGGTGTGAGCTCCAACTTCATGTCCTGCTCGGCCAGCTGCATGCGCAGCGTGCGCAGCTCCAACTCGACGATTTCGGTGATCTCCTCCTTGGTCAGGCTGCGGAAGACCATGATGCCGTCGAGGCGGTTGATGAATTCAGGGCGGAATGTCTTCTTGAGGGCGTCCATGACGCGCGCCTTCATCTGCTCGTACTCGGCCTCCATGCGGGTCTGCTCATCGGCGGTGATGGCGAAGCCGATGCCCTTCGAGCCCTGAATGAGCTTGGCGCCGACATTGCTCGTCATGATCAGGAGCGCGTTGCGGAAATCTACGCGCCGGCCCTTGGCGTCGGCCAGCGAGCCGTCCTCCATAATCTGGAGGAGCATATTGAAGGCCTCGGGGTGGGCCTTTTCGATCTCGTCCAACAATATGACCGAATAGGGACGGCGGCGGACGGCTTCGGTGAGCTGCCCGCCCTCTTCGTAGCCCACATAGCCGGGCGGAGCGCCCACCAGCCGGCTGACGTTGTGCCGCTCCATGAACTCGCTCATGTCCAGCTTGACCAGCGCCTCTTCGCTGCCGAAGAGGAACTCGGCCAGAACTTTGGTCAACTCCGACTTGCCGATGCCGGTCGGGCCCAAGAAGATGAAGCTGCCGATTGGGCGCTTTGGATCCTTGAGCCCGGCGCGGGCGCGCCTGACCGCCTTGCTGATCGCCTTGATCGGTTCATCCTGGCCGACGATGCGTTTATGTAGTTCTTCTTCCATTCCGAGCAGGCGCGCTCTCTCTTCACCGCCCATGCGGTAGACCGGCACGCCGGTCCACATCGAGACGACTTCGGCGATATCGTCGGCGGTGACGACCGGCTGGTTGGCGACCTGGCGCCAGCCTTCGCGCAGCTTTTCGAGCTTCGACTGCAGCTCGACCTCGCGGTAGCGCAGGTCGATGGCATCATCGAATCGCTGCGTTTCGAGCGCCTCTTCCTTTTCCTTCTGCAGGCGCTTGAGATCGATGAAGGTCTCGCGCAGGCTTACGGCGTGCGGCGCCTTGTACATGCGCACGCGGCTGCCGGCCTCGTCGATCAGGTCGATGGCCTTGTCCGGCATGAAGCGGTCGGGGACATAGCGTGCGGCCAGATGGGCGGCGGCGTTGAGCGAATCATCCGAAATGATGAGCTTGTGGTGCTCCTCATAGCGGCTCTTGATGCCCTTCAGGATTTCGATCGTTTCCTCGATGCCCGGCTCTTCGACCAGAATGGGCTGGAATCGCCGCTCCAAGGCGGCATCGCTCTCGATATGTTTGCGGTACTCGTCGAGCGTGGTAGCGCCTATCACCTGCAGCTCGCCGCGGCTGAGGGCCGGCTTGAGGATATTGGCGGCGTCGACGCTGCTGCCGGCCGCGCCCGCGCCGACCAGCATGTGCACTTCGTCGATAAAGAGAACTGCACCACTGTTGATTATCTCTTCGATCACCTTCTTGAGCCGCTCCTCGAACTGACCGCGGTACATGGTCCCGGCGACGAGGCTGCCGACATCCAGCATAAGGATCCGCTTGTTCAAGAGGGGTTCCGGCACGTTCCCGTCGACCACCCGCTGGGCGAGCCCTTCCACGATCGCGGTCTTACCCACGCCCGGTTCGCCAATCAGCGCGGGATTGTTTTTGGTGCGGCGGCTGAGAATCTGAATGACGCGCTCGATCTCCATCTGGCGCCCGATGACCGGGTCGAGGCGCCCCTCCTCGGCCGCGGCGGTCAGGTCGAGGCCCAGCTGGTCGACCAGCTGCGTCTTGGACTCTTTCTTCTGTTTCTCTTTGGATTGGGCGCTGCTCTGCAGCAGATCGCGGGCGGTCTGGGTTCGAACGCGGTCAAGGTTGACGCCGAGGCTGCGCAGGACGTTGACGGCGACGCCGTCGCCATCCCTGACGAGGCCCAGCAGCAGGTGCTCGGTGCCGATATAGTGGTTGCCCATCATGCGGGCCTCTTCGACTGCCAGCTCGATCACACGTTTCGTGCGGGGCGCCAGCGTCGGCTTGCCAAAAGGCGCACGTTCGCCGCGGCCGACGGTGCGCTCGACCGCGCGTACAACCTGGCCCGGCTCGACACCCAACTCCTTGAGCACCTTGACGGCAACGCTGTTCTCCTCCTGCACAAGGCCAAGCAGCAGATGCTCGGTGCCGATATGGGTATGGTTCAGCCGCAGCGCTTGTTCCTGAGCAAGCGTAAGCACTCGCCGCGCACGTTTCGTGAAGCGTTCGAGTTTATCAGACATTAGGTTCATTCCTTCAATCGTCGCTTAGTCCTGCGCGTATGCAAATGGACTCCGCCAGTCTAACATATGCGCTAACAGGCTGCCGTAATCGGAATTCCGATTCAGTCCGGCGCAACTTATCGGCATCCGGGAAGGAATCGGGGCGCATTGCCTCGGTCGAAGACCGCCCAACGCCTATCGGAATTAAAGGTGCAATTGGCGTACCAATGGCCGGAAGGCCCGCCCGGGAGCACCGGCGTATCGGGTAGACGGAGAAACGGTCCGGCCCGCAGGTCGGACTTGCGGGCATCCGGCACCATCGACCTTATTGTAACGATGGCCCGCCCGATCTGTCAATTTAGCAAAAAAAGAGGCGCCGGTCCAAATGTCCGGCACCTATTCTCGGCTGTTTCGGTTCGGCGGACTGAGAATCCGCTTTCTGCAGTGATTCAGGCCGCGTCAGCGACCAACGCAGGGTGACAGATCTGAGGTGTCAGATCGATAGCCTAGATGACCGCTTCGACGTACTCGGGATCTTCCGAATTCTGTCCCGGAGCGGCTTCATTTTCGGTTTCAGTTCCAGCATCAACGCGCCCCTGCGCGGCCTCGGCAGCGGCTTCGGTTTCGGCAGTCGCCGCGCGGCTCTCATCGTTTGTTTCATTCTCTTCGAGGGGAACAGGCTCCCAGTCGAACTCGGCCGACTCCTCTTCAGGCGCAACCTGCTTCAAGCTGAGGCCCATGCGGCGTTTTTGGGTATCGATGCGAATGATGCGCAGCTCGAGTTCCTGCTTTTCGGCGACAACCTCGCTCGGATGATTGATGCGCCGCTCGGTCAGCTCGCTGATGTGGATCAGCCCCTCGATGGTGTCGTCTTCCAGACGGGCGAAGGCGCCGAAATGAACAAGCTTGGTCACAGTACCACGCACGACCTGCCCCACCTCGTAGCGGTCGGGCACAGTCTCCCACGGTTCCGGCAGCAGGCGGCGCAGGCTCAGACCGATGCGTTTACGCTCCCGGTCGACATTGAGCACCTTCACCTTGATCTTTTCGCCGATCGTGACGACCTCGCTGGGATGGCTGACACGGCCCCAACTCAGTTCGCTGAGATGGACCAGGCCGTCGGCGCCGCCGAGATTGACGAAGGCTCCGAAGTCGGCCAGGCTGCTGACGACACCTTCGCAAACGGTGTTCTCCTCCAGAGATTCGAGCAGTTTTTCCTTCTGCTCGCGGCGCCATTCCCGGATCGCGACCCGCTCGGAAAGGATGAGCCGATTACGGCGCCGGTCGAGGTCGATCACCTTCATCCGCAGCTCGGTGTCCATCAGCTGCATCCAGCGATTGTCAGGCTCGCCCTCGGAGATCTGCATCGCCTGGCTCTCGCTGCTCAGCTGGCTGGCAGGGACAAAGCCGCGCACCTGGCCTATCTTGACAATCACACCACCCCGGTTGAATCCGCTGACAGGGCCAGAGAATATGTCCTGGGACTCGAGCAGCTCTTCAGCGTGCTTCCAATCGCTTTCGGCCCTGGCACGCGAAATGCTGAGGAGGAGATTCCCATCCCGGTCTTCGCGCATCACATAGACCGGCACTTCATCGCCGATGGTCATCTCTTTGAACTCGTCTTCAAGGCGGTCGACCTCACGACCCGCGACAATCCCCTCAGACTTGTACCCGATGTCGATCAACAGCTCGCCAGCACGTTTGTCGACGACAACGCCATGCCGAATGTCGCCGGTCTGCGGCTGGTTCACGTAGGATTCGTCAAACTCCTCGAGGAGCTGCGTCATCGGATGGTCGTCCAGATTCTGGACGGTTTCCTCGTCTGCCAGGAAATCTGCGCTCGGTCCCATTACTGCCACTGCTTGCTGTGTTGACATAGCTGTCTTGCACCCTCCAATACAATTAAGGTTTCCCACGGCACGATTCGTGCTGATAATCGCATAGCGAACATAGACGCAACGACAATTACAAAGTTAATTACAAAGTTCCCTTACCTCCTTTCGGCAACAAAACGCGCGAAAACCACACTCGCGACAGGGCAGGCACGGACCTGCACAACGTGCACGCGTATACGGGGGACTGAAGACTGCCTTTGTCTTCTGGGTGGAAAGGTAGCTCGATTTGCCCAGCGAGAATTGCGCTCAGGCGCGCAGTGCGATCGCTTCGATCTCAATCAGCGCGCCGAGCGGCAACGCGGCAACTTGCACGGTACTTCGTGCAGGAGGATCGTCTTGAAACGCCGCCGCGTAAATCTCGTTTACAGTGGAGAATTCCGCAATATCCGTCAGAAATATCGTCGTCTTGACGATCTGGCCCATGCCTGAACCGGCTGCATCGAGCACAGCGGCAAGGTTCTCCAAGACCTGGTGGGTCTGTTCGACGATACCCGGGCGTAGTTGGCCGGTAAGGGGATGGATCCCAATTTGACCAGAGGTGAAGATCAATTGGTCAGTTGCAACGGCCTGGGAATAGGGGCCGACTGCAGCAGGGGCTTTCTCCGTAAGAATAGTTGTCTGAGTCATGCAGAGCGATCAACAGAAACGTACATCACTGCATACGACGATGCGTCTTCAAGAGGGGCAGGCTCCAAACGAGAAGAACAGCCGCTTCAACACATCAGGATCGTACTGAAAACACGCGAAAAATCGGAACTGCTACCGATTTCGGCACATTGTATGTGACGCTACAGCAAATGTCAAGATCCAATTGCGGTCGCGTTCGCACAGCGGGCGGCGACCCAAACCAAGGCCGCGAAGGCTAACCTTCCAGCGCGGCACAGATGTCAGCGACGATGTCCTGCGGCTCCTCGACGCCGACGGCCAGGCGCACCAGTCCATCCGAAATGCCGACCGCGGCCCGCTGCGCCGGCGACAAGGCCCGATGCGAGGCATGGCTCGGATAGAGCACGAGCGAATACAGGTCACCGACCGTCGTTGCCGGCTGAACCATCTGCAGGGATTCCAGGAAGCGAAATACATCCTCGCGACCGGCGTCCTTCAATTCAAGTCCCACGACTGCACCAAATCCGCGGCAACCGAACATCCGGCCTGCAAGCTCATGCTGCGGATGATCGGGCAGACCAGGGTAGCGCACGCCGGCGAGCGCCGGATGGGAGCGCAACCGGTCGGCGACAATGCGGGCGTTGCGGCACTGCCGCTCAACCCGTAGCGGCATCGTCTTTAACCCGCGATGAAGCAGCCACGCTTCGTGCGGACCGAGATTGGCGCCCGTCTTCTTCTGATGTTCCCAAAAGGCGGGACGCATCTCGCTGCACGCCGCGACGACACCCCCCAGCACATCGCCATGGCCGCCAATATATTTGGTGGCACTGTGGATCACAACATCGGCACCGTGCGCAAGGGGACGAAAGAGAACCGGCGTGGCGAACGTATTGTCGACCAGCAGGAGCGCATCGTGGGCATGGCACAACGCAGCCAACCGCGGGATATCGACCACTTTGAGGAGCGGATTGGAGATGGTTTCAACGATCAGCGCGACCGGCCGTTCTTCCACCAGCGTCCGCTCGACCGCGCCAGGGTCGGTCGCATCGACAAAGACGCCTCTTACGCCGTAACGCGGCCAGAGCTGGTCCACCAGAGAGTAGGTGGCGCCATAGCAGTCCTGTGCAGCTGCAACGGTTGCGCCGGCCTCTACCCCGCACGCAGCCGCGGCCAGGCTTACCGCTGCCATGCCGCTACCGGTAGCCAGAGCGAAATATTCGCCGGCGCGTTCGGGCATATCATGGCATTCCAACTCCACCATCGCGTTTTCGAACGCAGCCACCGTGGGATTTCCGTAGCGCCCGTACACGTAGAGATCGGGGTCGCCTCCCAGGGCCCGGTCGAGATGGTCGCTGTCCGCGTAGACATAGCCGATGCTGGGTGCGATGCCGCCTGCGACGGGGGCGGCCGCAACGCGTCCATCGCGCGAGGCATAGCGGCGGGCTTCCCCCCCGTGGACGGCTTTGCTGTCGATTGATTTGGGGACAAAAGGCATGTTGAAGAAGGAGCTCAAAAACTGGAACCGGGTCAGGAGTAGATCATCGGCAGGCTGCGCCGCATGATTTCGTAGTTTTCGAGCGCACGGCCGGCGCCCAACGCGACGCAGGCCATCGGATTTTCGGCAACATAGGCCGGCACGCCCGTCTCCTGCGTAAAGAGTGAGGCGATCAGGCGAAGCTGTGCGCCGCCGCCGGTGATCACCATGCCCCGGTCGATTATATCGGCGGCAAGCTCGGGCGGCGCCTTTTCAAGCGTCGCGCGCACGGTGCGCACCATCGCCTGCAGCGGCTCGATCATCGCCTCGAGCACTTCACTGTTCGTGACCTCGATCGTTTTCGGCAGCCCGTTGATCTGATCGCGACCTCGAACCTCGATACCGCGGTCCTCCTCGGTGGGCAAGGCAGACCCGATAGCGATCTTGATCTCTTCGGCTGTCTGGTCCCCGACATGAAGATTGTACTTCTTGCGGATATAGCTAACGATCGACTCGTCCAGGCGGTTACCGCCGACGCGCACGCTGTCCCAAACGACAATATCATACATGGAGACGATGGCAGCTTCGGTCGTGCCGCCGCCCATGTCAACGACCATATTGCCGGTCGGCGTCCCGATCGGAAGCCCCGCGCCGTAGGCGGCCGCGAGCGGTTCGGGGATCAGGTAGGCCGCGCCGGCGCCTGCCTGCATGGCGGCGTCGTGGACGGCGCGCTCCTCGACCGAAGTGACGCCGCGCGGCGTGCTGATCATCACCTTGGGCTTGAAGAGAGGAAAGCGGCCAACGATGTCCTGGATAAATTTACGCAGCATCGCCTCGGTAACGACAAAGTCGGCGATAACGCCGTCGCGCATCGGCCGCACAACTTCGATGCTCTCGGGTGTGCGGCCCATCGTGTCGTAGGCCTCGTGCCCGATGAGCACCATCTTGTTGGCCTGCCGCCGGATGGCCACGACAGAGGGTTCGTGCAGGACGATTCCCCGGCCTTTCACATGCACGAGTACGTTGACAGTGCCGAGGTCGATTCCGATCTGCTTTTCAAACATAGACTGTTTTCGTATCTGAACTCACGCTGAGCACCCCGGAAACCTGAGTCCGGCGGGTGAAACGACTCCTCCACACCGCCGCAACGGACCGCCGCCTACGAATCATCCATCCGCAATTGTAACTTCACTCCGCCCGCTTGGACAAATCAGTTCCGGAATCTCCAGAGATGTTTCTTCGTTGGGCCAGCTACCGTCGGCTACGCCGTACGTAGCCGACGGCGCCGAGCAGACCGAGAATGAGGCCGGATAGGGACGCGCCGTAGGCAAGGAAACTGAGCAGAAAGCCGGCTTCGATAACCCGGATGACCATTCCAAAGGCCAGCAGAAAGCCGAATAGAAGCAAGAAAAAGCCGTAGAGTATCAGATGCAGTGGTGAGGCTGGCATATCTCTATCCGGGAAGAGCCTGTCGCTCATGAATCGGGACGTGAGTCCTCATAGAGCCAGCAGCGGGAGAGATGCCTCGGCTCCGTCTCAAAATCAGGCGGTGTCTCCACCTCGCAAAGATTCTGCATAAAATGTGTACAGCGCGGGTGAAATCGGCAGCCCGAGGGCGGACTGACCAGGCTGGGCGGCTCGCCTGGCGGTACGTCGCGAAAGACGTGGGCATTCTCAGGGTCAGGGTCTGCAATGGCGGCCAGGAGTGCACGTGTATAGGGATGTAGAGGATTGCGGAGCAGGTCGTCCATCTGTGCCTGCTCAACGATCTCGCCGGCGTACATGACGAAGATGCGTTCCGAGAAGTATCGGACGGTGGAAAGGTCATGGGTGATGTAAACAACGGCAAGATTATGTGATCGCTGCAGTCCTTGCAGCAGGCGCAGGATCTCGACGCGTACCGACATGTCCAGCATCGAGACCGGTTCATCTGCCACGATCATGCGCGGGTTGAGCAGCATGGCGCGGGCAATCACAACACGCTGTTGCTGGCCGCCGCTCAGCATATGAGGAAATCTCGGCAGGATGTCCTCGACTGGCGTCAGTCTGACCTCTTCCATGACCTCATGAATGCGTTTCTGGCGGCCGGCTTCATCCAGGTTGCCGTGAATTTTGAGCGGCTCGCCAAGAATGCGCCGGATATCCATAAAGGGGGGCAGCGCGCCGAAGGGATCCTGCTGAACATAGCCGACCTGCGAACGGTACCACTGCATTTCTTGCGCATCGAGGGTGCTAAGATCGCGCCCTTCAAAGATCACGGAACCGTCGGTTGGCCTGTGCAAACCCAGAATCGTCTTCATCAAGGTGGACTTGCCGCAACCGCTCTCGCCGACAATGGCGATTGCCTCCCCAGCGTGGAGGTCAAAACTGACATCGTCGACGGCGCGGACAGTGCCGGCGCGTCCGAAGCCCCAGCGCCTGAGTTCGAACCAGGTGCGCAGATCGCGCAGTGAGAGGAGCGGCTCGACCGAGGCATCCGAACTTTTGGCGGCCTGGCCTTGGGCGTCTCGGGACGTCGTCACCGTCATCGTCGGCCTCTCTGTGGGCGCGGAAAACGTGGGAAGCGGGCAGGAGCGAACCGAGCAGAGGTCGGCATCACAGGGAGTTTCCGTTTTGATGCAGCCAGCACTTCACATGCTTTCGTTGCCCCGTCCGAACAAGCTCTGGATCGCTGTCACAGAGCTCGAAGCGATGGTCGCAGCGAACCGCAAAGCGACAACCAGAGGGCAGGTCCAACAGGCTGGGCGGTTGGCCGCTGATAAACTCCGGTTCCTCGGTCTGGCGCAGCTTGGGAACGCTGGCCATCAGCTTGCGCGAATAGGGATGGAGCGGCTCAACAAAGAATTGCTCGGCGTCGTTCACTTCGACCAACTGGCCGGCGTACATGACGGCTGCGCGATCGGCCAACTCGCTCGAGGTGCCAATGTCGTGGGTAATCAAAATGAAGCTGGTGGAAGTTTCTTGTTTGACCCGCTTCAGGACGTTCATTATGTTGGCCTGGGTGAGAACGTCAAGTGCAGATGTCGGCTCGTCCAAAATGATTAGGTCCGGGTCGGTTACCATGGCCATGGCGATGGCGACGCGCTGGCGCATGCCGCCGCTCAGTTCGAAGGCGTAACGGTTGAGAAAGTCGGACGGAACGCCAACATGTTGAAAGGCGGCGGCCGACCGTTCGAAGGCCTCGGAGCGTCGAATCCCAAAGTGGGAAATCAGCGGCTCCGCGACCTGATCACCTACTTTGAGCACCGGATTGAGTGAATTCATCGCGGCCTGCGGCACGAGTGAAATCTTGACCCAGCGCACCTGCTGGCGATACTCTTCGTCGCTCAGCTGCATAACCTCCTGCCCGTTCAGTTTGACACTGCCGGAATAGGTATGGACATTGCGGGGCAACAGGCGCAGAATCGCCCTGGTGAGCGAGGTCTTGCCGCAGCCGGATTCACCCAGGATTACCATGGCTTCGTTGCGGCGCAGGTTCAGGCTGATTCCGTCGACCGCGTGTAAAACGCCCTGCTGGGTCCTGAAATAGAGCTTCAGGTCCTCGATTTGCAGCAGCGGCGGATCGGAGAAGGCCATTACAGATCTCGCAATCTGGGATTGAAGACTCTGTCCAGGGCAAAACCAACCATGGCAAAGCCGAGGCCGGAGAGGAGCAGGAGGGCGGCGGGCTCGAGCATCCAGTAGTAGTTGCCCTGGTAGAGGGCGTCGTTGACGCGGGCGTCGCTAAGCACTTTGCCCCAGGTGGGGATCAGGGGGTCGCCCAGATTGAGCACGGCCAGCGTCGCCTCTACAAAGACGAAGGAGGGGATAGCTACCACAAAACCGGGCACGAGGGTGGGAATTAAGCGGGGGATGAGATAGAGGAAGATGATGCGGAAGTTGCCGGCGCCGTAGGCGCGGGCGGCCTCGAAGTAGGGCGACTCTTTAATTTGAAGGAAGACGGCGCGGCTGGTTTTAATGCCTGAACTGAAAACGCTCAACGCAATCAGGACGCCGAGCATTACCCAGATACTGCGCGAGTAAAAGAGACCGACCATGATCAGGATGGGCAGGACGGGCAGGATGAGGTTGACCTCGGTGATTCGCTGAATTACGGCGTCAACGATTCCTCCGAACCATACCCCGATGGCGGCTACAATGAATGTGCTTACGGAGGTTCCAACGGCTGCCAGGAGGCCGAAGGCGAGAGCGACGGGCATCCCCCACATCAGGGCCAGCGTTAGGTCGCGGCGCAGGTGGTCGGTGCCGGCGAGGCCGTAGACCTTGCCGTAGACGACGAGTCGGGCGTCGACGTCGGCGTCATCCTCGAAGACAAGCCCGGCGGCGACGAGCTGGTAGGTGCCTTTAAGCGGCCTGGGGTCGTCTTTGTCGGAGGCGGGGTCGGCGAAGAGGCCAATTTCGGCCCTCACGCCGTCAAGACGCCTTTCCAACTTTTCTTCTTGCGAGAAGCGGACGGTAACGGGCCCTTCGACGGTGACATCGGCGATGCGGATCTCGCGCCCATCGGGCGTCAGCCAGGTGAGCGAAACGAGCGGGCGTTTCAGTTCGTGCTCAGAGGTGAGGAAAAGGGAGATTTCCTGGGGAAACTCATCGGCGGTGTAGTCGAAGGTGAAGGTGGTGATTACATCGGTCATCTCTTCCGAGACTACCTGGCGCTCCTTTTGTACGGAGGCGACATCAGATTCGCCGGCGGGGCCCAGAATGAGCGTTTCGGGCAGGTTGACGCCGGGGAAGAGGTTCACCCATTGGGGCTGGGCGGTGCGCGGGTTCTCCAGCCATACGCCCTCTCCGCCCCGCCAAAGGTCAACTGCTTCATGGTAGGGAATGGCGATCACGGTATAGATCGAAAAGAGGACCATGGCCACGATTATGGCGAGACCGACGATGGCGGAGGGATATCGGGAAAGAGCGGACAGGGTGCGGCGAATTGCTGTCATGCCTGCCCTCCCTGGTTGCCGCCTACTTTGACGCGGGGGTCAATGAGGGCGTAGACGATATCGAGGAAGAAGACAGTGAGGCCGAGCAGGTAGGCGTAGATGACGGTGGAGCCTACGATCACCGAAGTCTCAAATATGTTGGAGGCCAGATAGAAAAGCCGCCCCAGACCCGGCCAGTTGAAAATCGTCTCAAGCACAATGGATCCAAACCAGAGGCCTATGATGGACAGTGCCAGGCCGGTCACTATGGTGGGCATGGTCGGGCGCATGATGTAGCGGCGCTCGACCACGCGGTCGGACAGGCCTTTGGCGCGGGCCATGTCGACATAGTCTTCGTTGGAAAAGATGAGGAAAAAGGTACGCTGGCCGTAGATGCCCAAGAAGATGGAGCTGAAAAAGATGGCGAGAACCGGCAGTACCATGTGGTTGAGGACGCTGAGGGCGTAGTTAATGATCGATTCGGGCGGGGGCGCGGAGACGAGACCTCCGAATGGGAACCAGCCCAGCAGGGCAGAAAAGAGCAGTATGAAGAAGAGGCCGTAGAACCAGCTGGGGGCAGCGGAGGTTGGGGCCAATCCAACGATGACCCGGTCCAGCCTGCTGCCGTAGTTGCGAGAAAGGTAGAGGGCGACGAAGATTCCGACGAGGAAATTTATTAGAAAGGAGGTGGAGAATAGAAGCACCGTGGCGGGCAAGCGCTCCAGGATGATCAGACGCACCTGGCGCGAGCCGCTATCGCTTGACATATTGTCGGCCCAGCCCAGGTTCAGCGTCATAGCCCCCAGTAGAAAGTTGAAGCTGCGAACGAGGAACGGTCGGTCAAGTCCCATCCGCTTTTCCTGCAAAACAACCAGTTTATCGATATGTTCCCGCCGTTCATCGGCGGTCATGTTTTTAAGTTCCTGATCCTGCGACACTGCAATCGCAATCGTCTCTCTAATATACCCTTTGCGGATCTCATCCACGTGGCCGCCCATATTGGCGATCAGAATCGTCAGATATACGCCGACCAGGACCGTAAAAAACATGGCAACCATACGCAGCGCCGTGTAGTGCACAACGCGCGTGAGCGTGCTTTGCGTCGTGCTACTTGCGGCGCTCTCGGCGCCGGGTTGAAGGGGCAGAGCAGCGTCGGTCATCGCCTGTCCTCGTGGTTCCAGAAGGATTTGAAGAGAAATGAGGAGCGAGAGAGAGTGTCCCGCTCCTCATTTCGCATCGTTTCACTGCTTCACTGTCAGTTCGTCGTTACAAACTCGAGCGACGAGAAGGTGGGGATGCTGACCCGCAGGGGCGCTACCGCCACCTCCAGCTTATTGGCGCCGGACTCAAGACCGGCCGTATCCTCGGCGCTGAGGGTGATCTGCCAGAGGCCATCCTCGACCGCTTCGGCGGTACCGGTGAGGGCCAGTTCGCCAAGGGCGTCAAAGACGAGATACTTGACTTCGTCGATGTCGGCTATGGCATAGGCGTCGCCGCCAAAGTCGATCATCACCTCGAAGGTGGCCTCATCGCCGGAAGCCACGCGGGCAGGCCCATCGACCGATACTTCGGCAATCATCGGCGCATCGAACCCTTCCCACTTGGTGGCGGGATCGGTGAAGTCTTCGTTGCGCACCAACTGGACGGTCTTCTCAGTGGTGAATGCCTTCTCCAGGTAGAAGGGCCCATTGCCAACCCAGAAGTGACCTTTGTCTTCGTACCAGCCGCTGAGGTTATCCCAACGGGCAGCGGCCTCTTCGGCGCTGATGTAGTCGCCCAGTGTCGCTTCATAGGGGATATGACCACCGGCGGTGGCTTCTTCGAGGTGGCCGGCCAGAACTTCCAGGCTAGGACCCGCGATGTAGCTCATCCACTCCACTTCGTTGGCACCGGCCTTGTCCGAAGAGAAGGCCAGTTCGCCGGCGGCCTCGGCCAGCAGTCCAACCGTCATCGAATGCCACGGCGTACCGGGGAAGAATGTAGCCACGTTCAACTCGGCGTCGAGGGAGAACTGGTCACTGTAATACTCGACAATGAGCGGATTTTCCTGCACGATCCGATAACCCCTGAAATGGCCCTGGAAGTTGCTGAGACTTGGCACCTGGGCCTCATCGAAGACTGCACTTTCTTCCTTGGCCAGATCGAAGGTCGTGATCATGTCGAGCACAATGTCGGCCAGACTCAACTGGCTGCCGTCGTGCCAGGTAACGTCGAACAGATCGGCAGGATAATAGACGACACTCTTGACGTTGGCGGTCAACCCGTCGGGATGCCGTTCGCCAACAGTGATGAACTCCTGCTCGACTGCGTCCCAGTCCAGCCAGGCATCTTCGGGAACCTCGATCTGCTCAGCGAAGGTCAGTTCAACCCAGTCGTGTGTGCTGCCGACGGGCAACCCTTCCGCGATTGTTACCTCCGCTCTCTCGATGCGTTGCGGCCACTGCAGACCGGTGAAGGGGTCGGGCATCGCGCCCAAGTCCGCGGTGGCGCGAATCAGCATCGTGTCGTAGATCCAGTTGGTGCCTGCGACAGGATTCCAGGGCTCAGGCAGCATGCTGGGCATGGCAATCGTGAGCGAGCCGCCCTCTTCGCCGGCACGGCGCAGCGTGTAGGGCCACAGGCGGGCGCCATTCAGACCACCGGCCAGATCTGTGGAAACTGAGATGTCGTTTCTGTAGGCGGTGAAGCCGAGCTGGTTCACCAACCAGACGCGCACCGAGTCCTGCATGGAGAGGGCGAGAACGTCGGCGAAGAGATCACGCCGTTCTTCCATGGTGGTGAAATCGCGCAGGTCCAGCTTTTCGGAGGTAGCGTCGAACTCTTCCGAAGGCGTGTATGCCTGCCATAGCGGGAAAGGCAGGCCGCGGTTCGTATAGAAGAAGTCGAAATTGCCGGCCTGATCGCGGCTGATTGCGGTTGTAATCCAGCCGCCCGTGTAGATGTGGAATAGCCCTTCGGCGGGCTCAGTCCGGATCCAGATTGGGGAGGCCTCCGCGGCGGTCTTATAGTCGCGAACGACGCTAAAGCCCAGGTCCTCAAGCATTGTGGATACGTAGTCTCCGATCTCCTTGCGCTCATCCTCGGTGCGGATGAGGAAGATGATCTCGACTTCCTCGCCTTCATAGTGCCAAACACCGTGTTCCATCACGGCGCCGAGGGCCTCCATCTCCTCGGTGATGATCTCGGCCGCCTTCTCCGGGTTGTGAGCATACTCCAACTCAAGCTGCCGCACGATATCAACCAGGCGAGCATAGTCGGGGAAGGCGTTGGTGATGGCCATATAGCGCGGCGATGCCAACCCACCGTAGATCTCCTGGGAAATGAAATCGCGATCAACCAGGTAGTTCATGGCCTCGCGGATGCGCGGCACGGCAAACGGGTTGAGTTTACCTGTACCGTCAAATACCGGCCCGGAGGGGTTGAAGGTTAGCTCCGCGTACACACCGAAGGAGTTGGAATAGGTCAGGCTGTCCATCCCCTGGACCGTGGCGTAGACCTCGGCATCGCTGATGGAGAACGCGTAGGCGTCGATCTCCCCAAGATCCATACGCGTGACGGCCGCAGCCGCTGACGGCTCTTCGACCGCGATCACTTCATCCACCCAGGCGCCCGCGCGGTCGCTCATCATGGCGGGGGCTTCTTCTTCGGCTTTCTCCTCCTCGGCGACCGCTTCCTCCTGCTCCTCCTCTTCCTCGGCGGCGGCCTGTTCCTCCTGGACAGGCGCTGCCGGCTCCTCGGCCGCGTCGGGTTGGCCGGACGGGCCGCACGCCGCGAAGATCAGCGCGACGATCAGCAGGATCGCAAGTAGGGAAAATCGGGTTGGTCTCATGGGCTTATCTCCTTTTCGTTCATTAGATGACAACGACTGTTAAATGGACAGTCGCCGCTAGCCGCGCCGGATAACGGCCTCATCCGGCGCGGATGCGTACACATTGGGCGTTTACCGTATGTTCTTCATCATCGGATCCAGCGCATCCCGCAGTCCGTCTCCGGTGAGATACAACGCAAGAACTGTTAGAAAGATCAACAGGCCGGGGCCAACCAGGAGATGCAACGCGACAAAGGCCTCGGTCTCCGGATGGCGCAGGAACATGAAGTTGTTTGCCCTTTTGAGCATACTACCCCAGGTAGCGGTAGGCGGCTGTACGCCCAATCCCAGAAAACTGAGCGCGGATTCGACCAGGATCAGGCCCCCTATGTCGATCGCGGCGTTGACGATAATGATCGGCAGGCTGTTGGGGACCACATGTTGGAGCATGACGCGGGCGTCGCGTGTGCCCACCGACCTCGCCGCCAGAACAAAGTCCAGCGCCCGCACTTTGAAGACGTTGCCTCGAATCAGCCGCGCCGTGCCAAACCAGCCCAACAGCCCGAGGAAAAGCGTCAACGTAATCGGATTCGGCTTGAAGATCGCTGTAACGATTATAAGCAGATAGATGCCGGGAATGGAAACGAAGGTGTTGATGAACCAGATGATCAGGTCATCAACCGCTCCCCCGAAATAGCCTGCCACCGTGCCAACGGTCACCCCCAGTACCAGCGTCAGGGCCGCGGCGGCAAAGGCGATGCCGAGGCTGACCCGTCCGCCATACAGAAGCCGCACAAACTGATCGCGGCCGAGCTGGTCGGTTCCCAGCCAGTGGGCAGTGCCGCCGGACTTTCCCAGCATCAGCGGAGCGGTGGTCGGATCTCGTCCGGTGCGCCACCCAATGTATGGGACCAGATAGGGTTGCTGGAAGGCATTGTCGATGTTGGTATCGTTCGGCCCTACGCCAATGCGCCCAGCGATAGCCGAAGCGGACAGGGACAGAATCGCCATGACCAGCAGGAAGCCGATTGCAGCCAGTGTTATCTTGTCCCGGCGAAGGGACTCGATCGCCATCGACCAGTAGGTACGCGGCTTCGAGCGAAGACCGGCATTGCCCTGCAGAGCCCCGAGAACCGCGCCGTCTGCTTGCGTTACCGCCATGTAACCAACCCCGCCGGGTTCAAGCCAGCCGCACTCGGGGATCCACGACGCCGTAGAGTATGTCGGAAAGCAGGTTTCCCAGGATCGTCAACAACGAGAAAAACATCACCGCGCCCAAAACCGTGGGGTAGTCCCGCTGTACGGCGGCGCTGAAGGTCAACCGCCCCGTACCCGGCCAGGAGAAGACGGTCTCCGTTACAACTGCGCCCGAGAGAATGCCCAGTATCGCCGGGCCAAGAATCGTCATCAGAGGGATCAGGGCGTTGCGCAGGGCATGGATGAACCAGATTCGTCTGGCCGCCAGGCCTTTGGCCCTCGCCATGCGTATGTAGTCGGTCCTGATTACCTCAAGCGTCTCCGTCCGCATATACCGGCTGAGGCTAGCGATGCCCCCAAACGCCAGAACTAACGTCGGCAGGACCAGGTGCCTGAGCCTGTCCACCAGGTCAAACTCATTAGTCAGCGACACGCTCTGCCTGCCGCCGGTTGGCAGCCAGCCCAGCACGACGCCGAAGACCAGAATCAGCAGAAGCCCGAACCAGAAGTTCGGCAGAGCGTTCCCCATAACCGCCAACACGCGCAACGCGTTATCGAGAATCGATCCCTGGTGAACGGCGCTGAGCACGCCCAGTGACACACCGACTACGAGCGAGACAAGCAGCGCCCAGAAACCAAGCCGAAAGGTCGCGGGCATCCGCTCTGTAAGACGATCCCAGACCGCCTGGTTGGTGGCAATGCTTGTGCCCAGGTTCCCCCGAAGTATGCCGCCGCCATTGTCGCAAATGGTCGCGTGAACACCGGCAACGTAGGTACATCCTGTTCCTCTACGTGTAAACTCTTGCGCGACATCTCCCCTCCGCAGCGTGATTCCGGTCAGCCAGCTGACATATTGCAGCGTCCAGTGCTGGTCCAGCCCCAGCTGGCGTCGTAGAATCTCGCGACTCTCCGGTGTAATGTTCGGATCGAATGTGCGGATGAGAACAGGGTCGCCGGGAGAGTTGTACACAATTGCAAAGCTGATGACGCTAACACCCAGGAGCGTTGGAATCGCCTGCAGCAGGCGGCGAACGACGAAGCGTGCCATAAATCGGATGGTTTCCTAGAACGCCCCTCCAGCTGCGAAAAGGGGCGGAGGAGATGCGGGCGGTAGGCGCAACTCATAACTTTGGGGGGCAGCGGCTAGCGCACTGCAATCATCTCTCCGGCCCTCCGCTCCACGGCCGCCGGCTGGTTACACAGCCTACTCCGCCAACGACCAGGTCTGGATGTTGTGGTAGAAGCTCCACGGCCCCGGGTCGGTCCCGTTGAACTTACCGGAGTAACCGGTATTGCCAACCGAGCCGGTCACAAAGACGTATGGAATGTCGTCATGTATAATCTGCTGAATCTCCTGGTACAGCGGCGCCCGGTCCTCAGGCGCGCAACCGGGAACGCTCACACCCTGATCCAGCAGCTCATCGATGCGCGCATTCTGGTAGCTGACAAAGTTGAAGCCGCTACCCGGCGTGTCGAACCTCGAATGCCAGAAAGAATCGTCGTTCGGGTCGGTGCCCAGGCCTGTCCAACCGATAATGACCATCTCAAACGTCTGACCCAACAACTCCTGCACCAGTGTGCCGAACTCAATCGCCTCAAACTGGATGTCGAAACCGATGCTGTTCAGCTGATCCTGCACGAGCGCGCCCAGATCTTCGCGCGTCGTATTGCCCGCATTCGTCTGGAGCTTGATCGTCAGCGCCACGCCCTGTTCCGCAGTGGAGCAGCCGTTGCACTCCCGCACACCGTCCGCGTCGCTGTCAGTCCAGCCGGCCGCCTCCAGAATCCGCGCCGCCAACTCCGTGTCGAAGGCATACGGCTGGATGGACGGGTCGTGGGCCCACCCGACGGCGGGCAGCACATTCGATGCGATCTGATAGCCCTGTCCCAGGTAGACCTTGCTGATTATCGTCTCGTAATCCAGCGCATGGGCTATCGCCTGGCGCACGGCCAGATCACCCAGGATCGGATGCGGGTCCTGCTCAATCAGATTGCCCTCCTCATCCTGACCGGCCTGCGGGTTCTCCGGGTTGGCCAGGTTCAGGCCGATGTAGCTGTAGCCGTCGTCCTTGTACGTGTGCAGGTTCAGACTGGAATCAAGCTGCACGGTGGTCAGCTGCTCAGGCTGCACACCGATCAGGTCCAATTCACCGGTCTGCAACTGGGCCAGCCGCGCGCCAGGGTCAGGAACGATCTTGTAGATCCACCCGTCCATGTTGGGCGCGCCCTTCCAGTAGGTGTCGTTGCGCAGCACGGTCGCGTTGTCGTCCCGCATCCACTCATTGAATACAAACGGGCCCGCGCTGACGGTAGGCGCCTCGTTCAAAGGCGTGTCCATCACATCACTGTAATCCTCGGCATAGAGATGGCTCGGCAGCCAGCCCAGACCGAGGTTATTCAACGCGTCACACTTGACCTCACCGTAGGTAACGCGGATTGTAAGCGGATCCAGCACCTCGATGCTTTCAATATTGTCCAGATTCGCCTTGCGCGGCGTTTCGACCAGGTCGCTGGCGATGGCGTCATAGGTGAACTTGAAGTCGGCTGCCGTCACCTGCTCGCCATCCGACCAGATCACACCGTCTTGCAGATGGAAGGTCCAGACCAGCCCATCTTCGGACACATCCCAGCTCTCCGCCATCTCAGTGGGTACAATCGCGCCGCTGAACGGATCCTGCCCCAAGAGACCGGGGAAGAACCAGCCGAGAATGTCGAAACTGGCGGCGTCCGCCGCCAAAATCGGATTCAGTATTGAGGCGTCGGCGCTCGATCCTTCCACCCAAACTCCGCCCTGTACCGGCGGCACAGGGGTCGGGGTCACTACTACCTCAACTTCAACCTCCTCCGTCTGGGTCACGATCACCGTTTCCTTGACCGTTTGGACTACCGGCGTGGGTTGAGGACAACCCGCCAGAATCAACGCGCCCACCAGAAGCGTTGCCAGAAGAAACATCTTCTTGTTTGTCATGCTGGAGTCTCCTTAATTCGATGTTGCCAGTCCATACAACAATGTACAGACATTCAAGCGAATTCGACAAGACGGTTTCAGTCTGATGCAACTCTCGCAAACCGCAACACGGAAAAGGACTCTGATCGGTCTGCTTGACAGCCTTCTTTGTGGGAGAACTTTCTCCACGGATTCAGAATTGCAGAAGTCCCGTCTGGCAACGCTTGAACGTGAAGAATAGCAGCATAGTAGCACCCCCGTCGGTAGCTGTCAATACGTTTTGAGACCATGCCGGCGCCACATTCTGATTCGACGCGGCAGGGTCCACTGGCTATAATTGCCTTTACACATACGCACTTACGCCGGCGCGCAGCTGCGCCAAGGGAGTCGACATGACGGAATCCGAATTGCCTGCCGAACACACCAATCAGTTGGCTCAGGAGACATCGCCATATCTATTGCAGCACGCGCACAACCCGGTCGATTGGTACCCCTGGGGGGAGGAGGCGCTGGGCATCGCGCGGGCGCACGACAGGCCGATCTTCCTCAGCATTGGGTACAGCGCCTGCCACTGGTGCCATGTGATGGAGCGCGAGAGCTTCGAGAACGAAGATACCGCGGCGCTGATGAATTCGCTCTTCGTCAACGTCAAAGTGGACCGCGAAGAACGACCCGACCTGGACGCCATCTATATGGAGGCGGTGCAGGCGATGACCGGCAGCGGCGGCTGGCCGATGAGCGTCTTCCTGACGCCGAACGGACAGCCATTTTACGGCGGCACCTACTACCCACCCCAGCCCCGCTACGGAATGCCCTCCTTCTCGCAGGTGTTGATGGCCGTATCCGACGCCTACAAGAACCGCCGCGAGGAGATCAGTTCCCAGGCCCAACGGTTGACCGACGCCATCGGGCGCACCGCAAGCCTGTCATCCGGCGGCGAAACGCTCGGCAGCCGGACTCTCAGCGAAGCGACCGGCAGGCTGCTGCAATATTTCGACCGGGAATACGGCGGCTTCGGCGATCAGCCCAAGTTTCCCCAGCCAATGACGTTGGAGTTCGCCATGAGCCAGTACCGCCGCAGCGGCGATCCGGACGTCCTGCGGATCGCCGAGCACACGCTGCAACAGATGGCCGCGGGCGGTATCTACGACCAGATAGGCGGCGGGTTCCATCGCTATAGCGTCGACCGCATCTGGCTTGTGCCCCATTTCGAAAAGATGTTGTATGACAACGCTCAGCTGCTGCGCGCCTATCTCCACGCCTGGCAGATCAACGGGCGGCCGGAGTATCGCCGCATCGTCGATGAAACGGTCGACTACGTGCTGCGCGAGATGACCGCACCCGAAGGCGGCTTCTACAGCGCACAGGACGCCGACAGCGAGGGTGAAGAGGGCAAGTTCTTTGTCTGGACGGCCGAGGAGATCGAGGCAGTTCTGGGCAGGGAAGAGGCCGATTTGCTGGGACGCGCCTACGGCGTCACGCCGGGAGGCAACTTCGAGGGCAAGACGATTCTGAACCTCAAGTACACAGCCGCCGAGTTGGCACAGCATTGCGGCGCGCCCGAGGATTCGGTTGCCGAACGGCTGTCGGAGTCGCGCCAGAAGCTGTTCAGCGAGCGCGAAAAACGGATCAAACCGGGCCGGGACGACAAAATCCTCACCGAGTGGAACGGCCTGATGGTCCACGCGCTGGCCGATGTTGGGGTCGTACTCGGCCGGGACGACGCGCTGGCCGCGGCCGCAAAGGCGGCTGCCTTCATCCTGGCGCATATGAGCCAGGAGAACGGACTCCTCTTCCGCAGCTACAAAGACGGCCGCGCCCGGTTCAACGCCTATCTCGAAGACTACACCGCATTTGCGCGCGGCCTCGTAGCCCTCTACGAGGCGACATTCGAGCTGCGCTGGCTGGCTGAAGCCGTCCGCCTGACAAAGATCATGCAGTCCCAGTTCGCGGACGAGGCGCGCGGCGGGTTCTTCCAGACCGGCATCGACCACGAGCAGCTGGTCGTCCGCCGCAAGGATTTCATCGACAACGCCATTCCCAGCGGCAACTCGATGGCGGCTGAGCTACTCGTAAGGCTGGCCAAGCTGACCGGAAACGGGGACTACCGCGCCGAAGCCACCCGCATCTTCCAGATAATGGACGCGGCCATGGCCCAACAGCCGACCGGCTTCGGACGCATGCTCAGCGCGCTGGACGATCTGCTCACACCCAGCCAGGAGGTCGCGGTCGTCGGCCCGCTCGGCGATGCGCGGACGCAGGCGCTGCTGCACGAAACGCGGCGCCACTATCTGCCGCATACGGTGCTGGCGCTCAAGGAGCCGGACAGCGAGAACCCCTTGCCTCTGCTGGAAGGCCGCACAATGGTCGACGGACAGCCCGCGGCCTACGTGTGCGAGAATTTCTCCTGCAAGCTGCCGGTGACCGACGTCGAAGCGCTGCGGCATCTGTTGATATCAGCTTAAAGAGAAACAACGAGGACCCTTACACAAGCAACGATGACCTACGCGGACATAAAGGACAGACAGCGACTATATCTGGAAGGGATCGCCGCCGCCTATCCCAAACTGACGATCAGTACGGGCGTACTCTATCGGGCCGGCCAGAACAACGACCTGCTTCTGGTCAACGACGAGCTGCTCTTTCGTTTTCCCAAGTACGCGGACGGCGTAGCCGCGCTGCGCCGCGAGCAGGCAATCCTGGACGCCGTCGGTCCGCACCTCCCAACGGCGACGCCGCACTACATCTTCCACGCCCCGAGCAATGAGAAGGTGGGCCGGGCCTTTGTCGGCTACCGCAAACTGGCGGGCGAAGCGTTGTGGCCTGAGAAATTCGCGCAGATCGAAGATGACAGAGCGCTCGACCGTCTGGCGGTTGATCTGGCAACGTTCCTGAAAACGCTCCACGCCATCCCGCCGCAAGCTATCGACTACCCGTTGAAGCCGGCGGAAACGCAGGCCGCCTGGAGCAAGGTTTTCGCACGAATCCGCCGCGTCGTCTATCCCCGCCTGAACGCCGAGGCCCGCGACTGGACGGAAGGTCAGTTCGTCCCATTCCTGGAGAACGCAGACAGTTTTGACTATGCCGACGTGCTTCGGCACGGTGACTTCGGCGCCAGCAATATCCTGTACAGCGAGGGGTCGCAGCGGATAACGGGGATTGTCGACTTCGGCCACGCCGGCGTCGGCGACCCTGCGGTCGACTTTGCCGGTCTGTGCGTCTGCTACGGCGAAGAGTTTCTGCAGCGCTGCGCCAGAGTCTACCCGCGCATCAACCGCTGCTGGGAGCGCATCCGCTTCTACGCCGGATGCGCCTTCCTGCTCGAGGACGCGCTTTTCTGCACCGAAAACAACACCGAAGAAAAAGACGGAGTTATCGACGAGGTCAACCGAAGGGCTGCCGACGGCTGTTAGTGCCCGCCCCGGTTATTCTCCAGCGCCATTCTCGTCCGCACGTGGCCCCAATCTATTCCAAAGAACGTCCAGGCTGAAAAGCTTGCTGTGCAGGCTGTAAACGGCATCCCACATCGCATTGCGCGCGGCCACTGCTTCATCCAACTTTCCACTCGCTGCGGCCTGGCGCCAGATTTCGGACTGCCGCGCGTGGGTATCGGCCGCCTGGCGGGCCTCGCCGGCGAGGGCGTCCGCGCCATGCACAAATTCATCCAGTAAATTGTCGACTGGCCGCGTGTCGTCGAGGTCATCATAGAAGCTATTGGGGCGAAAGGCCGGCGGGTGCGCGGCGCCGTCCGCGTCGCGCCCGGTGTGCGTCGGCTGGATGTGGGGCGTCACCGACAGGAACATGACCGTGCGCTTGTCGGGGAGCAGGTTGCGCACCTGGTGAATCTCGTCGGCCAGGGCGATGCACATCTGCCCCGGCTCCAGCACTTCGACGTGTCCGGCGATCATGAATTCGGCCCTGCCTTCCAGGATTAGAAAGATTTCGTGGCCGAGATCGTGGCTGTGGCGGCGGTCTACCTGGCCCGGCGCCATGTGATAGAGGCGCGCCCGGATCTCAGGCGTAACCAGCACGTTCTTGTCTACGTCACGAAAGTCATACACTTCAAAAGCCATCGGCTTCTCTCCTGTTATCGATTCTCCGTGCGGGGTAAAGCCCGCAGAGTGTGAAAGCCGGGGAGATAGCTCAGCCGCGACGACTTTCCGAGGCTGGAGGATCTTTGTCTCTCCTCTGGTATGATTGTGGAGGAATCGTTTTCGAAACGCAAGCCGGCAGGGTATCGCCGGTTCCGCCAACCAACAGTTCATCCGCGACCCGCGCGTCCGTTTCCCTGCAGAGGGTCGTGTGCGCCGCCACTCAGGAGGTCAGCATGGGTATTCCCGTGGGCTTAAACACCTGGTCCCGCCACGTAGCCGAACTTTTCCCGTATCTCGACCAGATCATCCACCCGTTCGATTCGCTCTGGTTCCCCGATCACGTGCAGTACAACGGGCACATTGTAGGCGAGGGGTGGACAACGGCAGTCTATGCGCTGGCCCGTTACCCGGACAAACTGGTGGGCCACGACGTGCTGTGCAACAGCTTTCGCAACCCGGCCCACCTGGCCAAGATGGCCGCGACCGCCCAGACCTACTCCGGCGGGCGTGTCGTGATTGGAATCGGGGCTGGCTGGAACGAGGAGGAGTACCTGGGCTACGGCTGGCCGTTTCCCAGGGCGCGCGTACGCATCGAGCAGCTGGCCGAAGCGATCCAGATTCTGCGCGCGATGTGGACCGATACGCCGGTCAACTTCGCCGGCAAACATTACCGCATGGAGAACGCGTACTGCGAGCCGAAGCCGGAGCCCGTCCCGCCGATCATGGTTGGCGGCGGTGGGGAGAAATACCTGCTGCGCGTGGTGGCGGAGCAGGCCGACTGGTGGAACTACGTCTGCCCCGACGTGGAGACCTATGCCCACAAGCAGTCGGTGTTGCAGGAGCATTGCCGCGCGGTCGGACGGGACTATGACGAGATCCTACAGGTGGCCCACGTCAGCGTTCTGATCGCCGACAACGAGCGCGAGCTGCAGCGGCTGAGGGACGACCCGGACGTGCGTCCCTCCGGCGAGGGCACAATCGAAGGAACGCCCGCGCAGGTGACAGACGCACTGCTGCGGATCGTCAAGCAGGGTGCCCGCCGCATCACGGTCAATATCGCCGACCTGCCGCGCGTAGAGGGCTCGTATCTGTTCGCGGCGACGGTTCTGCCGGAGCTGGCTGGATAACGGAGTGTTGAATGAGGCGACAGCGTCCGTAGGTATAGCGGCGCTTCGAAGCAACGTGGAGCTACAGGCCTACTTTTCGCCGGTATCCGAAAGGCTTTGGGCGTCGACCAGGTCTTGCGGTCGGCCTGACGCCAGTTTTGCTGCGATCAAGTCTTCCCGAGAGATGAACGGCACGAGCAGTCCATCAACATCGGTCACTGCTCGGCGCTCCCATGCTTCCTCAAATTCAGGACCAGGTATGCCCATCAACAGGTCTATCCTAACTGGCGGGACGCCCATTTGGTAGAAATAGCCTTCTTCGGTGAAATCCTTTACGGTCAAACCTGACAGAGGAGCGCCGAATTCGCGCAGGGCCTCAAACACCGCCTGGGCATTCTGTATTTCGGTGCTGATCCAAAGGTCGAGGTCCTTTGTATAGCGAGGTTCGGTATACTGGATCAAAGCATAGCCGCCGATCACCAGATATTTAACGTTCCTGGCGTTGAAAATTCTCAACAGTTCGCTGAAGTCGGAGTTGGCGAACATCAAGACCCTTCACCTTGGCGTAATGCACGACAAGCTCCCAAGCCGCGTTAACACGCGCAGCCGGCGTTTGCGCTTGCCAGAAACGCAAATCAAATGCACGGTCCAATTCTTCGAGTTTTCCTCGTCGTTCAACGATCTCCCTGCGCATTGTCGACTCTATTCCTGACTCTACATTTCACTGTTTGAGCACAATTCTAACATAGCTGTTGCCTTCCGAACGACCGTCTTCCATCTATCACATCTGTCCTCTGGCCGTTATTGCGTTTCTACCGTAAGCGAGCGCAGCCTCTCCTCATCCCAGATCGCGCCCCATCCGGGGCCGTCGGGCGGCGCGATGCGACCGTCTTCGATGATCGGCGCGTTGAGCAGCCCCCACTCCTCACCTTCCGCGCGCAGACGCCGCGGGTCGGCCGGGCCGAGAAGCTCGTAGTAGTCGGTGTTGTCGACGCAGCAGCCCACGTGGGCGTGCACCAGCCCGTATAGGCCGCCCGGGCCGTTGAATTCCACGTTCGTGCCGTGCAGCTCGGCAAAATGGGCCAGCTTCAGCACCTGTGTGAGGCCGAAGGTCGCCCGCGCCCGCAGGCGGTCGGTCGCGCCCTGGATTAGCCACTGCGCGGTCAGGTCGATGTCGTGCATCAGGCGCTCGGTCGCCATCACCTGGATCCTCAGCGTGCTGCAGAGCTCCTGGTACAGGTTCATCTTCTGCTCGTGCATCGGCTCTTCCAGCCAGATGTAGTCCAGCTCCTCCATCGCCAGGCCCACTTCAATCGCCTCGCGCAGGTTGTAGGAGCAGACCGGGTCGTTGAGCAGCTCGTAGTCGTCGCCGACCGCCTTGCGCACCTCGGTCAGCAGCGGGATGTCCGCCCTGCCGCCCTTGTATGTGTGCAGCTTGTAGGCGTTGATGCCAAAGCTGCGGCCGCCTTCGATATGATCCAGGTAGCCCTGCAGGTCCATGTCTCCAGCGGTAAGATAGACCGGCAGCGAATCACGTACGCGGCCAATCAGCGCGTAGACCGGCAATCCCGCCACCTTGCCGGCGATGTCCCATAGGCAGTTGTCGAACTCGCCGAACCAGCCCGGCTCCTGGTAGACCCAGCGCGTGCCCTTCTGAAGCATCTGGTACAACCGCTCGCGTGCGAAGGGGCTCTCGCCGATCGTGTGCGTCTTCAGGATCTCCAGTTGGTAGCGGTTGATCGACGTCGGCGCGATGCGGCCGGTGACGCCCTCGTCGGTCTCCACCTCCAGCATGTGAGAATACATGGGCTCGCTTGTCGGGATGCCCGTGTGCGTGTACTGGATCCGCCGTAGCCCCGGCACCTGCACGAGCTGGTGGTGGCTCTGCCTGAGGGTGGGATGCCTCAGCGTGCGTAATTTGACATCCGTGATTTTCATGATGAGTACCTACCCGGTAATGAGAAAGATGACGCTTGAAGGTACATATCCATTCTTCGCCGAATTCCCTAAGGAAATCTGTGACACAGGTCGATGGCAGTCGAAAACAGATTTCAACAATGAATGCTTCTCACGCCGGCACCCGTCTCCCCCGCGCCACCCACGCCGTCCACAGCATCATCGGCACGACGCTCAGCGCGGCCATCGCCCAGATGATTGCCGAGACGCTCAGGCTCGTGTCCAGCGCGGCGCCGATGACACTCGATGAGAGAGCGCTGCCCAGGTAGAAGAACATATAGTCGCTGGCAAAGACCCGGCCGCGCACTTCGTCGGGCGCCATCTGCAGCAGAAGATGCGTCGAAAAGACCCATATAACCCCGCTGCCGAGCGCACGCACCAGCGAGCCCAGCAGGACCGTCGGCAGGCTGTAGAGAGGCGCGGTTATGGCAACGCCGGCGATGGCGACGACGTAGGCGACCGCGATCGCCTTTTTCAACGAGGCCGGATCGTCGCCGGTGAAACGGCGGGCCAGTATCGGGCCGATGCCCGAGCCGACGCCGGTCAAGGCGAACATCATCCCCATGCTGATACCGCCGCCTTCGCCGATCGTGAAGAATCGCTGGGCGATCGCCACCTGGATAACTTGAAATGCGGTGGCCAGAAAGAGCGCCAGCATCGCCTTCTGCAGTGCGGCTACCAGAATGTCCGGATTTGCGCCCAGAAAACGCAGCCCGTAGATGTACTCGCGCACGGCCGCGCCGACCGTCTTTTCGCCCATTTCGGAGGCGGGCCTCTTCGGTACGCGAATCTGGGCGAGCAGCGCGGCTGAGAGCAGGAACGTGAAGGCGTCGAGCACGAACGCGGGATACATGCCAAACGTGCCGGAAAAGAGCCCGCCCAGCGCCGCGCCCAAGGCCAGCATTACCGACCAGGTGGCCGAACTGACCGCGTTGGCCGCGCCCAGCTGCTCCGGCCCGGCCACGTCCGGCAGAATGGAAGTATGCGCCGGGTCGAAGAATCCGCTCAGCGCCATCTGCAACGCTATCAGCGCATACAACAGCCAGATATCACCGGCATCGCGCACGAAAAGAAAACAGAGGACCGATGCGGCACGCAGCAGGTCGGCCGTAATCAGGATCCGCTTGCGGTTGTAGCGGTCGGCGACCACGCCGGCAATGGGGTTGACCACAAACGGCGCCAGCATGCGGACGACGAAAACGGAGCCGACCGCCAGCCCCGACTGTGTTAACAGACCAACCAGCGAAGCCGACGCCACCAGGTTGAACCAGTCGCCCAGCAGACTGACGATCTGCCCGAACCAGAGATACCTGTAGTTGCGGTTTTCCTTGAGAAGAGCGCCGTAACCGAACGCCGGTTGCGCGGTAGGTCGGCGGGTCATCTGGCTGTTGGCCGGTTGCTACATGTCAGTCGGGGGCACCTGCTACTTTTGAACCACATGCCGCGCACCATTACTTTCCCATCTTTCTCAGCGCCTGCAGACAGCGCTCGACCGCGTCCAGGGGTGTGTAGGCGGCGTTCTCGTACTCGACGATGTACCACTCGGTGCCGCCGACCGTTTCGCAAGCGTCGAAGAACGCGGCCCAGTCGGTGTCGTCTTCACCGATCACCGGGTCGAAGGCTGGGTGCGGATAGTCGTGGCCGCGGCCGTCGAGCAGGCTCTTCATCATTGGCTTTACGTGGACCGTCACCGCCCTGCCGGGGTATTTGTGAATGGTCTCTACCGGCTCGCCGCCGCCGAAGATTGCGTTGCCGGTATCGAACTGCATGATGACCGACGCGTCTGTGTTGCCAAAGAAGGTGTCCCAAGGAGTTTCGCCGTCCAGGGGCGTGAACTCGTGCCAGTGGTTGTGATAGCCGGTCCGCATCCCTTCGGGGGCCAGGCGCGCGGCAACGCGGTTGGTGAAGTCGGCCAGTTTGCGCCAGTCATCCCGGCTCTGCCGCAGTTCCTCGGGGATACCGGGGATGATCAGCTTTTCATTGCCCAGCGCATGGTGGAAGGCGATCGTTTCGTCCAACGCGTCGTCCTGCACCAGGTCGAACGGCACATGCCAGCCGCAACAAGCCAGTCCGAGCGCGTCCAGCTGGGCCTTGTACGCCGCGGCATTGTGCTGCGGCGCGCCTGCGAACTCGACGCCGTTATAGCCCATCTGCGCCACCGCGGCCAGCGTGCCGGGCATATCCGCGTCTAACTCGCGGCGGACCGAATAAAGTTGCAGACCTATCGAAGGCATGAGAACGGATTCCTTTCTATATTAATTCCATTGTGAAACAGAGAGTCTCGATTCTCTCGACCTGCAAGATTTGTCCTGCTATTTCTGGCTGCTGGTCCCATCGTTTGCGGGTGTGAATCTGAAATGGCGGTCGTCCAGAGCCCTTGTCCAGAGGGGCTGGGGTCCTCTCGTTTTGGTGTGAAAGGGGGACATATGTCCCCCAAAGTCCCCCAATGTCGTCCAATGTCACCCCGAAAAAAGTTTCTCGTGGGGATGTTTTCTTTAGTTTCGAGTGTTCGTTTTGAGTTTTTCGTTTAGCGGCAAAGTCCTTTGTTTGCATTGGGGTTGCTCGGTCGCCGTGTGTCCTGACAGATGGCGCCTGCAACAGTCCAGCGATCCACGAAGGACACGAATTCACACGAAGGTCCGCGTCAGGTCCGGTCAAGTTGCCATTCCTATTGGCAGTTAGGTCTTTCACGCCGGTCGTGGTTCCAGTATAGCGCGTGCGGCTGGCTTTTGCAGGGAATTCAGGAGTTTTGGCCAATTCCTGTCGTTCGTCCCTGGTATCTCACCGGCGTTCTTGCTCAAACGGCGGATGATCAGAAGGGGGCAGGCTGGAATTAAGGGCTTCCCGCCCGCGCGGCCTCGGGGCAGAACCTCTTGGTTTCATTGGGGATGAAGTTTAGTCTGAGTACTTCAATCGTATTTCCCGCCGGTTAACTGCTAGTCCGTTGTATGTCCACGCTCAGACTGCGCACAGCGTCCTCGTCGATTTCCACGCCCAGGCCCGGGCCGGTGGGCACGTCGAGAAAGCCGCCGACCGGGTCGAACGGCTCGGCGATGCCCTCGCGAATCGGGCTGGGCGTGCGGTCGAACTCCATTACCGGCTCCTGCTGATAAGGAAGCGGCACGTGCGCGGGCGGACATGCCGGCACCGCCGCGGCCACGTGCAGGCTGGCCGCAAACAAAACCGGCGATCCCCACACATGCGGATTGCACAGAATGCCGAAGGCGTTGGCCATCGAGGCAACGCGGTGCATCTCGGTGATGCCGCCCACGTTGTTCACATCAGGCTGCACGATGTCGACCGCCCGCCTGCCGATGTAATCCTTGAACGCGTAGCGCGTGCGCAGGTTTTCTCCGCCGGCAATCGCCATCGGCAGCGCGCCCTTCACCTGCAGATAGCCCTCCACATCTTTGGCATTGACCGGCTCTTCGAACCAGTAGATGTCGAGCTCGGCGAGCTCGCGGCCAATGCGGATCGCGGTGGTCGCGTTGTAGGCCTGGTTGGCATCCACCATCAGGAAGATGTCGGGGCCAATCGCCTCGCGAATGGCGGCCACGCGGCGCACATCCTGCGCCAGGGCAAGCCGGCCCACCTTCGTCTTCATGCCCGCGAAACCCTGCTCCACGTACGTGCGGGCCTCGTCCATAAGCTGCTGCGGGAACGGGCTGCCGGCCGATGCCGCCGCGATTCCCTCCTCCGAATAGTAGAGGCCGGTTGCGTAGACGGCGACGCGCTCGCGCACCCGACCGCCCAGCAGGGCGGAAACCGGCTGCCCGGTTTCTTTGCCGGCGATGTCCCAGAGGGCGGTGTCGACCGCGCTCATGGCGTTGCCTCCGATGCCCATAGCGTCATTGTTATTGTAGAGGGTCTGGTACATCCTCTGCCACAGCCCGTTGCGCTGCATCGGGTCCGCACCCAGCAAAAGGGGCGCGAATCCCTCGTGGACCAGGCGCGCCGCGGGGCCTCTTATCCCCTCGCCCCAGCCAACAAGACCATCTGCGGTGGTCACTTTGACCAGGCCCAGGTTTCGCATTTCGGTCCAGCCCTGGGACCAGCCAAAGCCCGGTTCGATCGGCGTTTCGAGGAGGTATGTCTCGATTGAAGAGATTCGCATGGGCGGCGCTCCTTCCTGAATGGACATCAGTGGGAAAGCAGTTCAGAATTTGGGTGAACGACGACGGGACACGCCGAACGGTTTGAGTCTGGCGGACAAGGCATTTGCCAAATGCCCCCGATACGGTAACGGTAGAAACGAACTCCCGCAGAAGCGAATCAGTCAACACGGGCGGCTGATGACCGGGCTGATTCACGGTTTTGGCCGCTCGCGAAATCGAGTTGAATCGCCTGCCCACCGTAGGCGACGACCATCTGTGTTGCCGGCCAGCCGTCGGTCACGCAGTGGGGGCCTTCATAGTGATTTGGCTGATGAAGCGGAACTTTCTCCCCGTTGATGCAGAGAGCTTGATTCCAGCCGAAGCTGACCACCTTGCCGCCGAGAGGCCGGTAGGAAACGGAAAGCCCATTGCTCTCGAAACGGGCTGCCAGCACCCACTTGCGAAATCCGGCGAACGATCCGTGTTCGGCTCTCGTACCCATTTGGCACAACCATGCCGCCTCGCGCCCGGCGGCGCGCAATTCACGGAACGCGGCCGGACCGTCCTGTCTTAACGCAAACGGCATTGAACAGGCCAGCGCGATATAGGCGTCCCCCTTGGCGGCAAGAGCCCACTGGTTGCCCACCTGATGTTCTTCAAAAGCAGTGGTGGGGAAATAGAGGCATGTAAATCCTGGCCCATCATCTGCTGGAAGGGAGTGAAGCGCGATCAGCAGGTCCCTGTGTTGGGCCACGCGCGGCGGGTACCCGCCGGGACCATTGTCGAACACGATCGCATCGGTGCCCAGAGTCGCTTGCCAACTATGCCCGCCCCAACCGCGCTCGCCTGGCCGAAAGTCCTGTGCACTGGCCAGCAGGTATTCCGACGTCTTGTAAAGCCCCTTGTGCAGCGTGAGTGAAGTGGCGTATTCTTTCCCGCTTCTGTCATCCTCATTCATCTTTCCGGCGACGTGCCGTTCCGTAGCCCACATGCCTTCAGGCCTATCCAGAGCCAGGTCTGCGATCAGAGACGGCTGCTGATAGCCCTGGCAACAGGCGAGGCTGACGGGTCCGGCCAGATGCCAGTTCCAGGCGCCGACACCCCACAACAGGCGGGCGACACCGGCCAGCGGCGACGCGAAACCGCTGCGGGCGGGCGTCTCGCCGTCCATGCCATGCTTCCGGCTGAGGTCAATCTGGCTCGCACCATAGACGCCCTGGAAAGAGTCCAACGCCAATGTCACGAGCGTCTTGTCCATCACGACACCCGCCAAGTTCCAAATCGGCTCCGAATCGGCGAGGTCGATCAGGTAGGACAGAGCAGTCAAGAGGCTCGCAATGCTATGGCCAGATGTGTCGGGGAACCCGTTTGCCGCCGCGCGCTGCAGCCAGCGGGCAACGGTCGCTTCGCCGCGCTCACAGTGCCAATGCCCGGTCTGATTGCTGGACGGGAACGCCCGCTCAGGAAAGCGCTGCCCGGCCAGCAGTTCAGCAGAGGCGAGCAGCAGTCGCTCGGTCTCGCTGAGTTTCCTGCCTGTCTTCTCCGCATAGTCCGCTTCGTCAAATGGTAGACCGAGAATGCAGTCATCGAGCGGTTGTCGAAATTCGACGGGAAACGCCTCGTGCTCACTGTAGCGGTAGACCATGCCCAGCAGCCCGAGCAGGCGGGCAAGATGATCTTCGTCGAAGCTTTCGACCGCAGCGATTGCGGCATAGATACGGCGTATGTTGATGCGGTCCCACCAGCCCAGGGTCATCTTGGCAATCTCGGAGAACAGACCGTCGTCGAGAGCAATGGCGTGGCGCAGCAACTCGATCTGACGCTCAACGTAGGTGCCATAGGACGTCGTCCGGTAGTCCGACCGCACGACCGAAAGCAGAATTTTGCGCTGGATGCGGACGCCCCTAACGTAGTATTCGTTGGCCGACGGCATCAGGACCAGTTCGTACGCCCCGTCTGGAATCAAAACCTCCTGGGCCAGAATGCGATCGCCGCTATCGCCTTGCTTGCCCTCGCTCTCGGCGTAGATACGCCCGTCTGAACGCTGCAGCCGGACGTTGAAATCGGCGGGCGCCTCCAGTTGGCGCGGCCAGCGTAGAACGATCCTGTCCTTGTGTGCGAAGACCTCTCTATCGAGGTAGAGTTGGTCAAAGAAGGAGGAAAAAAGTTCGTAGCGGTCAATCAATCCCGCCGGCAGCGCCGATGGCGCGGCGCCACCTGAATCGACAGCATCACTTGATTGGGCAGCTTCATTGCCCCGTGGCATGGTTGGCAACAGAACTCCGTCCTTTTATGCGGCATGGTTGCCCCCCATCGGGGTTGGGGCATCTGGCAGGTCCGGACTGTGGCAGGCGGCGTAGTGTGCCGCGATTCCCCCGCTTTCGGCTCTGCTCCAGCGAGTCGAGCCGGCTCTGGCGACAGTTGTGAATTGGGGCGTAAGCGCAGGTATTGGGGGCGTAGTATACGCTTTCCCGCGGCACCTTCACAAATCAGAGAGGATATTGAACAGCCATCTTTGCAGCTATAGGGCGCGCCTCTCACATGGGTTTGTACGGCATCTTTATTCAATCACAAGAGCGGGCTCGCCCAGCGTGTCCCAGCGGGGTGCGATGCCCAATCCGGCGGCGGTAGAGGCCGCCATGCGGCCGTGATTACGCTGGGGGGCGCCCTCCGCCGTGCTGACGGTCACGTAGCTGTTGAAATCGGTAGCGGTAAAGAGGAACTCAGGCGGCGTACTGTGCGCCAGGTGCGAGATTGCGGCCGTCGTTACGTCACCCCCCCAACTGTCCTCGATCGTCATGGCGATGCCCAGCGAGACACACAGATCGCGCGCCTGCCGCGCCTTCGTCAGGCCCCCGAACTTGCTGATCTTGATGTTGACGACATCCATGGCGTCATCCCGATGCGCGGTCAGCAGCGTTTCGATACTGTCGATCGTTTCATCCAACACAAAGGGATGCGTCGTCCGCCGCCTTATCGAAAGGCACGATTCGTAGCTCAGACATGGCTGCTCGATGTAGACGTCCACATCCTCCACCCCGCGCACGACACGCGCGGCCTCGTGCGGCAGCCAGCCCGTATTGGCATCGGCCACCAACCTATCCCCGGACTCCAACACCTCCGCAACTGCACGAATCCGCTCGATATCTGTCTCCGCGTCAGCCCCTACCTTCAGTTGGAAACGCCTGTATCCCTCCGCGCGGTAGTTCGCCACCGACTGCGCCATTTCCTCCGGCGTACCTTGCGAAATGGCGCGGTAGAGCACAAAGTCTTCGCCGTAGCGGCCTCCGAGCAACACATAGGCGGGTTGTCCGCTAACCTGGCCCAGAATGTCCCAGCAAGCGATGTCGATGCCGGACTTGACATAGGCATGCCCTTTGAGCGCCCGGTCCATCTCCTCGTTAAGTACCGCCAGCTGCCTCGGGTCCAGCCCGATCAGATGGGGAGCCAGCTCGGTCAGCCCGGCACGTACGCCCCGCGCGTAGGCCGGCAGATAGAATGGTCCGAGCGGGCAGACCTCACCGTGCCCGGCGAAGCCGTCGTCCGTCTCGACCCGCACAATCGTACTGTCGAAAACGGCTACCGACTTCCCACCGGACCAGGCATAGCGCCCTTCATGCAGTGGCAGGTCGACCTGGTATGCAGAGATGCGCGTTATTCGCATATTGGACCTTTCCAAAGCGGGGTCGTTTGCGAGCCGACTCGATTCTATCACACTTGGCGGGTTCCAGTGGTCAGCGCAGGGTCCTGCGAAGTATGGGGCGTCGCTTTGAGACCGCAGGTGCCACTTGACCTATCCCACAAGTTCGGTTACAAATGTTGATCCAATGAGGGGTCGGACATACGTACCGGTTGAAGACAGTTCGGCTTCTCTAGTCTGCCCTGCAAAGGACCTGCCGATTGATCGCATACTGTCCCAGCAGTCAGTTTCGGATTGCTGCCGAAGAAGCGCCCTTGCGCTGCCCCCTCAGCGGCGAACCGTTGGAGTTTCGCGAGCTGCCTCCATTCGACCCGGACAGGATCGAGGACCACAATCCGGGACACTGGCGTTACCTGCCCATGTTGCCCGTTGTATCGCCGGGGCGGGAACTGCATTCGCTGGGGGAGGGCTGGACCCCTCTGATCGAAGACGCCTGGTCGGAACAGCCCATCTACTGGAAGTTTGAAGGGCTGATGCCTTCAGGCAGTTACAAAGACCGTGGGGTCAGCGTCATCGTCAACTGGCTGGTTGGGCAGGGTGTGCGCACGGTTATGGACGATTCGAGCGGGAATGCCGGCGCGAGCCTGGCATGTTATGCGGCGCGGGCAGGACTTTTTGCCCGCATATTTGTGCCTGCCTACGCGCCGCAACCCAAGAAGGCGCAAATCGCTGTCTACGGCGCGGAACTGGTCGAAGTTTCCGGCCCCCGCACCGCTGCGACCGAGGCTGCCGAAGCCTCCCAGACCGGCGATGACGTGATTTATGCCTCGCATGCCTGGCACCCCGCCTGCCTCCTTGGCTTCATGACCAATGCATGGGAGATCTGGGAACAGCTCGGCCGCAGGGTGCCTGACTGGTTCGTCACACCGGTCGGGTATGGCGGCCTCTTTCTGGGAGCGTGGCGCGGCTTTCAGCACCTGCACCGTAGCGGGATCATCGAGAGATTGCCGCGCATGGTGGCCGTGCAGGCCGAGCCGATAACGCCGATCTGCGACGCTTTCCATCAGGGATTCAGCGAGATCGTACCCCGCCGGCAGGTGGCGCCCAGTGTCCTGGCAGACGGCATCGCCGTCGAGAAGCCGGTGCGGAACCGCTCAATCCTGGGGGCCTTGCGCCAGTCCGGCGGTACCGCTGTCGTCGTCAACGACGAGGAGATCAATGCAGCCCAGGAACGTCTGGCTCAACGGGGTCTTTTCGTCGAACCGACCAGCGCCACAGTTGCCGCCGCCCTCACGAAACTGGCTCCGCAGTTCAATCGTTCAGACACCGTCGTCGTCAACCTGACCGGACTGGGCCTCAAAAGACTTCCGGCCATATAGAGACAGCGGGAATCGGGAGGAGAAAGGCGGGCGTTTCTCCCGTCTGCCTTTTTGGTCCTCTTGGAAGAGCGCCTAGCATGGACAACGGACACCATTCGCTGAAGAAACTTCAGGAGGCAGTGGGGCTTCGCTTTAACGACTTCACGCTCATACAGCGCGCATTTGTCCACCGCAGCTACCTGCACGAAGCGGATGACGATTCCGATCTGCAGGACAATCAACGGCTTGAGTTTCTGGGCGACGCCGTACTGAGCTTCATTGTCAGCGAACTGCTTTTCAGGCTCTACCCGGAGCGGCGAGAAGGAGAACTGACCAACCTGCGCTCAGGGCTCGTAAGACGCGAATCCCTGTCCCGCTTTGCCAGGGAGCTGTGCCTGGGCAATCATCTGCTGCTGGGGCGCGGCGAGGAAGAAAACGGGGGGCGCATCCGCCATACCACTCTGTGCGATACGTACGAAGCATTCATCGGCGCGCTCTATCTTGACCAGGGGATCGACGTCCTGCGCGGCTTTCTCGAACCGCGACTGCTGGAAGAGATCGAGAGGGTGGCCCACTTTGCCCTGGCAAAGGACCCCAAGAGCCGCCTGCAGGAGTGGGTGCAGGCGGCCATGGGTCAGACGCCGCGCTACCGCACAGTCCTCACCGAAGGGCCGGACCACGCGCGTAAATTCATCCGTCAGGTGACGATCGACAAGCAGCCTTACGGCGTCGGCGAGGGCCAGAGCAAGCAGGAGGCGGAGCAGGCCGCCGCGGCCATGGCCCTGGCCCGCCTGGGGCAGACAAGCCCGGGCTACGTGGACAGTGGTCTGGCTGAAGCGTACGAATTGGCGTCTGTGGAAGTGCAAGGCGAGCGGGGCGGGGTTTGAGATTCCCGTCGCCAGCGACCCGCGCAAGCCCTGGGGCTAGCCCTCGTGCACAGGTCCCCCTGAGACTCCGGGCACCACTTCCGCCCCACGCTCTCCCCTTCAGGTAGGGCCGTAGACCGGCGTCTCGACAAGCCGGCGCCTGTTCCGCACACGGGACACGTAGAACAGTGCGATACAGAAGAGTATCGACTGCAGGAGCACAATCGACGCCCCGCTCGAAACATCCACATAAAAGCTCAGGTACATCCCGATCAGTCCGGTCGCCGCACCCAATGCCGTCGAGAAAATGATCAGGCGATGGAAGCTGTCCGTCAGCAGCCGTATCGTGATCGGGGGTACGACCAGCGCCGCCCCGATCATCGTCACACCCATGATCTGCACGGAGGCTATGATCACGGCCGCCAGGATCAACGCAAACCAGGTCTCGATCCAGAAAGTGGGAACCCCGTAGACCTGAGCGACCTCAGTATTGAAAGTCGTGAAGAGCAACTGCTTGTAGAAAAAGAAGATCATCAGAGTCGCCGCCACGGTAACAAAGATGATCACGGCAATATCGGCATAGGTAACACCCAGGACATTGCCGAAAAGAGCGGCGTCAAAGGACTGTGAAAAGCGGCGATAGCGTGAAATCAGAGCGACGCCCAAGGCGAAACTGGCAGTCGTCACCACACCGATGGCGGCGTCGGCGCTGATGGTCGTTTTGCGCACGGTCTGGTTGATCAGAAGTGCGGCGACAAAACCCCACGACACGGCCCCGACGTAGAAGTTGAACTGCAGAATGAAGGCCACGACAGCCCCACCGAAAACGGCGTGGGAAAGGCCGTGGCCGATGAAACTCATGCCCCGCAGGACGATATAGACGCCGATCAGGGCGCACAGCCCGCCGACGAGCACGGCGGCTATGGTACCGTTGCGGAAGAATTCATATTGAAACGGGGTAAGCAGAGCGTCCATGGCGGTCAGGACTCCTTGTCGGCGGTAGCGGGCTGGGTCCCGTTGCTCTTCCGGTTGTCATGATTGGGCAATCCCCCCTCCACTGGTTCCGGCAGCACCTCGTGCAGACCGTGTGGATGCGGCCTTTGCTGCACGAAGATCATATCGTCTTGGCGGAGAACGATGAAGTCGCCCTGGTAAGCATGGCTCAGAGTATCCTCGGTAAAGATCTCGTGCGGAGGGCCTTGCGCCACGATTCGTCGGTTCAGGCAGACGACCCAAGGCACGTGGGCGGCGGCCATGTTCAGATCGTGCGTCGTCAGCAGGATCGTCATACCCTCCTTGTTGAGCAGGGTCAGCCAGTGGAAGATGTTCTCTGAGCTGCGCACATCGACGCCGGTGGTCGGCTCATCCAACACGAGTATTTCCGGGTCCGCCACCAGGGCGCGCGCTAGAAAGACGCGTTGCTGCTGCCCGCCGGAGAGATCGCGGATGTGCCTCTCCGCCAGATGGCCGATCTCCAACTGGTCCAGAATTTCGCGCGCCCGCTTGCGCTCGCGGCTGCGCGGCCAGGGCCAGATGTTCGAACGGTGGTCAACACCCATAAGGACCACCTCTTCGGCCGTTACCGGAAAGCTCCAATCTACGGTCTCGATCTGCGGCACATAGGTCAGGCGCAGATCGGGCCGCACGCGCTGAATCCGCCCCGAGTTTGGCGCGTATAGGTCCAGAACCAGTTTCAACAGCGAAGTCTTGCCGGCTCCGCTCGGTCCGACCAATCCTACGAACTGGCCGGGGTGCAGATGCAGGTCGATCTCTTCCAGCACGTTGAACGCGCCGTAGCCGAAGGCAACGCCGTTCAATTCAATTAGCGGGTCCATCCACCCTCCCCTGCGAAGGTGCCGGGAAAGGGAGAGAGGAGCGCGTTGCCCCGCACGCCCCTCTCTCCGTCCTCATCACTGTCTGTCGGGAACGTTGCCAGTTTCGACCCCATCCATCAGCGAGGGGTCGCCACCAAGCACGGTCGCCAAGGTCCTCAGATTTTCCACCATCATGCCAATATAGGTGTGCTCCGGGTCACCGGGCTCGCCGGGCAGGCCATCGTCCAGCAGTGTGCTGACGGTAGCGCCGGTCTCGCGCGCGATCTGCTCGATCACGTCCGCGGGGAAGAGGATCGAACCGAATATGGCCGGTACCTCCTCGGCGAGCAGCTGATCAATCAACGCGGCAACCTCCTGTGCAGACGGCTCGGAGGTGTCGTTCGGCTGGATTGCGCCGATTACCGTGTAGCCGTAACGCAGGGCAAAGTATCCGAACGAGTCGTGATAGGTCAGCAGCCTGCGATTCGACTCTGGAATCGTTGCCGTCGTCGCACGTATGGCCTCATCGAGTGCAATAAGACGGGCCGTAAACTCGTTGAGGTTGTCCTCGTAGTACTCTCTGTTATCCGGGTCATGGGATGACAGGCTGACAAAAATCACTTTGGCGTACCGAATAGCGAAGTTCGGGTCGAGCAACAGGTGCGGGTCAGGTTCCCCTTCCTCGCCTTCTTCTTCGTCATGACCATGTTCGTCCTCATCTTCGTGGTCGTCGTCGTCCTCAGCGTGACCGTGCTCGTCCTCATCCTCGGCGTGGTCGTCGTCCTCGGCATGACCGTGCTCATCCTCATCTTCGTGGTCGTCGTCCTCGGCGTGACCGTGCTCATCCTCATCTTCGGCGTGGTCGTCGTCCTCGGCATGACCGTGCTCATCCTCATCTTCGTGGTCGTCGTCCTCGGCGTGACCGTGCTCATCCTCATCCTCGTCGTGGTCGTCGTCCTCGGCGTGACCGTGTTCGTCTTCATCCTCGTCGTGGTCGTCGTCCTCGGCGTGGCCATGCTCGTCCTCATCTTCATGGTCGTCGTCCTCGGCGTGACCGTGCTCATCCTCATCCTCGTCGTGGTCGTCGTCCTCGGCGTGACCGTGGTGATGCTCCATCCCATAGATGAGTTCGTCGGGGTGGGCCGTGGCCACAGCCAGCTGCACAATCTCAGCACCCTCCTTCAGATTCGCCTGGGCCAATCTGAGGGTAGTTTCATCCAGATGCAACCCGTTCACGAAGATCAGATCGGCCTGCGACAGCTTTACGGCATCCGAGGGTCGAGGCTCGAACGTATGCGGGTCGACGCCTGGCGGCATGATGCCGTCGAGCTCGATGCGGTCGCCGCCGATATTGTAAACAATGTTCCTTACTGGGGAGATCGAAGCGACGACGCGCAGTCGTTCCTCTCCCGGTTCGGCGGCCGTCGACATAGGGGCGCCGGGGCCACAAGCTGCCAGGAGGACCAACGCTGAAAGTAGCGATAGCAGAGTTCGAAGTGAGCCGAGCATGAGCGATTACCCTTTCGTCTGAAGGTGTGATGCGCCTGCAAAAACCTGTCAGGCGCCTGCAGCGTCGCGGCAATCGGTGCAATGCCCGAAAAACGAAACATGACTCACGTCGATCTCAAAGTCGTACTGCGAGTCCATCCTCTGCCGAAACGTGCGCAGTACGCTGTGCGGCAGCTCGAGGAAGCTGTCGCACGTGCGGCAAACGAGATGGTGATGCGGTTCAGGTCCGGCAACCTCGTAGGCTACGCGGCCGTCGGCCATCTGCACCATCGCCAGAATGCGCTGCTCGGTCAGAAAGTGCAGTGTGCGGTATACGGTGGCCCGGCTCAGCGAGGGCGTCTTGCGCCGGACAACCTCATAGACCGCATCCGGGACAACGTGCTTGCCCAGTTCACAGACCGCGTCCAGGATCAGCTGACGCTGGGGCGTAACCCGGTAGCCTGCCTCTCGCAACCGCCGATTGATCTCTGCCGTGTTGTGACTCATGAGATTCTTGGTTATTGCAAATTGTCGCAACTAGTACTACCATTAACACACCTCGACGAACGCGTCAAACTCAATTATCCACGATCTTCTCCTTTACCCAAAAAGGGGGTTCTCATCGGCCTCGAAGTCGGACCGGCAAGAACGCAAAACTGCGTATGCCACAGGCCTTACCAGGCGAGGCGCGACCTTCGTTGAACCACTCTATTCCGTCTCCGGTATGTTGCGGGTCTCGATGCCGTCCACAATTGAAGCGTCGCCGCCGAGCGCCTCGGCAAGCGCCCACTGGTTCTGCACCTTCATAAAGAAGAAGGAGTGCTCAGGGTCGCCCGGCTCTCAGGGCAGATTGTCGTCATCATACCAATAGATGGGAACGTCCGCCTCGCGGCTGATCTGCTCCAGGACCGGTGAGGGGGAGAAGGAGGAGCCGAAGATGGCGGGCAGATCCAACTCGCGCAACAGCTCAATCGCTTCCGCCACGTCTTGAGCGGACGGTTCGGAGAAGTCGTGCCGCTGTAGCGTGCCCACGATGGTTTAGCCATAGCGGCGCGCATAATAGGAAAACGAGTCGTGATAGCTGTAAAGCTGGCGGCTTTCCTCCGGAATGCTGGCTGTGACCGCCCGTATTGCCTCGTCCAGCTCGGCAATGCGCGCGGCGAACTCATCGTAATTGGCGTTACACGCGTCTGCGTTGGCCGGATCTTGAACCACCAGCGTGTCGCGTATTGCTCCGGCAAACTCGAGCGCGAGCATCGTATCGCCGCCCATATGCTGGTCGATGGATCCAAATTCATCGTAGATGTAGTCCTCGGGCTCCAACGCCAGCTGGGCGATCAGGACCACGCTGTTCTCGTCGCCGACGATGGACGCGAGTCGCCTGCGGACCGCTTCGGGATTCGAGGCACCGCGCACGATGACCAATTCGGCCTCGGACAGTTTTACGGTGTCGGACGGCGTCGGTTCATAGGTATGGGGATCAGCCCCCGGCGGCACGATCTGATCGATGGTAACATGATCCCCGGCGATATTGTAGATATGATTGGCCAGGATCGTCCCTGAGGTGACAATGCGCAGACGCGTTTGCTCTGGTTCAACGACGGCCTCCTCGGGAGCGACGGGCACGAAGGCGGCCATTAGCAGCAATATGGCCAAAAGCGACAGCAAAGCCAGGGACGTGTTTCGCTTGATCGGTCCTCCCTATCCCCTTAGGGTATCAATGCCGAGGGTCGGTGGCGTCTCGCTGGTATCCCTGATCCCCATCGTTACATGGCATCGCTGCAGTTACTGCCGAACCGAACTGTCCGGGCCGGGCACATTGCCGGTATCCACACCGTCCATAAGTGTGGGGTCGCCACCGAGCGAGGCGGCCATCGTCTTGAGGTTCTCCACCATCATGGCGATATAGGAGTGCTCAGGGTCGCCTGGATCGCCCGGCAAGTCGTCGTCACTTAGCGTGCTCACAAATTGAACGCCTGCTTCGCGCCCGATCTGATCTACTGTCGTGGAGGGGAAGACCTCCGAGCCAAAGATAGCGGGAACGCCGCTTTCGCGCAGCTGCTCGATGAGCGCGGCCACCTCTTGCGCTGAAGGTTCGGAGAAATCAGCCGGCTGAAATGCCCCCATAACCGTGTAACCGTAGCGGGGCGCGAAGTAGGCGAACGAGTCGTGATAGGTATACAGTTTGCGGTTCGCTTCTGGAATGCTGGCCGTCGCGGCCTGGATCGCCGCGTCGAGCGCCGCGATACGCGCCGCAAACTCGTCGTAGTTGGCCTGGTAAGCGTCGGCGTTTTCGGGATCACGCGCCGTCAGCTTCTCTCTGACGATTTCGGCATAAGCGAGGGCATAGAGCGGATCGGTCCACAGATGTGGATTGGGGCTGCCACCCTCTGCCGGAAAGGAGAAATCGAAGACATACTGATCCGGCTCGATAACCATCTCGCCCAGCAGAACGATCTCCGCGCCTTCCTTCAAATTCGCTTCGGCCATGCGCATGGCCGAAGTCTCCAGGTCCAGCCCGTTGATGAAAATGAGGTCGGCACTCGACATCGTCACGGCATCCGACGGCGCCAGCTCAAAGGTATGCGAGTCGGCGCCGGCCGGCACAAGCCCGGTCAGCTCGACAAGGTCGCCGCTGACGTTGTAGACGATGTTGGTAATCGGCGAGACGGTTGCCACAACCTGCAAGCGCCCCTCTGACGGCTCCGACATGACTCCAACGCAAGCGCAGAGCAGGAGCGTCAACGCCAGCAACACAATGGCATTGCTGTAGGATTTCAACTTGAATGGCCTCCTCATGTAAATGGAGAATGGAAAAGGGGGGGTTCAACTGGCCCTAACGGTATTATTCGCAATTGCCAGCAAATCTAGCATGACCAATCAAGGACTGTCAAAACAGCGAAAAGCCTGTTCTAAGAGAGGAACAACACGACCAGCGGCAGCGCCCATTTCGTTGGCTCGCTAAGATGAAGGACGCTCATGCGGCGCCTTTTCGTTGACCCCGGCAGTGACCTCAGCTATACTGCCTCCATTCCTCAGTTTCAATTTCCTGGCAGAAAGCAAGGAACGAACCAATGACATCTGTTCCGAACGAAGGTGCTGCGCTCGGTGCCGCCCGAACAGACGTTAACGGCGCATCCCAGCAGGCGGACCGCCCCGATAACGTCACAGAGTTCTACGCCGAAAACGGCTACTACATCCTGCCGGACGCGTTGACACCGGTAGAAGTACAGGAGCTGCGCGCCGAAACGACCGCCATCTGCAAGGGCGAACGCGGCGACGTCGACGGCTTCGAGGCCGGCATACACGGCGAAAGCGAGGAAGAGGCGCTGCGCCGCTATCTCTGTATCCACTTCCCGCACAAGATCTCGTCGCTGATGCTGGACTACCTCGGCCACCCTCAGATCGCAAATGTGCTCACACAGATGATCGGGCCGAACGTCAAGTGTATGCAGTCGATGCTCTTCATCAAGGCGACCGGCAAGCCGGGGCAGGCGTGGCACCAGGACGAATATTTCATCCCGACGCGCGACCGCTCCCTCACCGGCGCCTGGATCGCGCTCGACGACGCCACGATTGAGAACGGCTGCCTGTGGGTCATTCCCGGCTCGCACAAGCGCGGCATCATCTGGCCGCAGCACGACCACGACGACCCGCGCTTCGACTGCGCGGGCGAAGCCTACGGCTTTCCCTATACCGACGATGACTCTGTCCCGGTCGAGGTGACCGCGGGCTCTCTCGTCTTCTTCAACGGCTACCTGCTGCACCGCTCCTTTCCAAACCGGGCGCAGAGCGGCTACCGGCGCGTGCTGGTCAATCACTACATGAGCGCCGAGTCGCTGCTGCCGTGGCGGGGGCCGAAGGAGGGGCAGCACATGGCGATCGCCGACTACCGCGACGTTGTGATGGTCGCGGGCGAGGACCCCTATCCGTGGAAGCCGTTCGAGGCGTTGGCCGCGCCCAAGGTACGGCCTACGGGCGAGGGCGGCTGTGAGCAGTGGCGGCGGGGCGCCAAGCGGGAAAAACTACCCTTTTTCAAAGACGGCTTTCGAGCCGGGGACGCGCCCGAAGATGACGACTGAACTCTGCTTTCTCGACGCAACCGAGCTGGCCGCAGGCATCCGCCGCAGGGAGTTTTCCAGCCTCGAGGTGACGCAGGCCCACATCGCGCAGATCGAACGCGTCAACCCGGCGGTCAACGCGGTGGTGACTTTTTTGCCGGAGCAGGCGCTGGAACGGGCGCAAGCTGCGGACGACGCGCTGGCCCGCGGCGAAGAGGTCGGGCCGCTGCACGGCCTGCCGATGCTGCACAAGGACACGACCGACACGGCCGGCATCCGCACGACCTACGGCTCCCCCATTCACCGCGGCAATGTGCCGGAACAGAGCCAGCTGATCATAGAGCGGCTGCATGAGGCCGGCGCCATCCCGATGGGCAAGACCAACGTGCCGGAGTTCGGGGCGGGTTCGCAGTCGTTCAACCCGGTGTTCGGGGCGACGGGCAATCCGTACGATCCTACAACGACGTGCGGCGGCTCCAGCGGCGGGCAGGCCGTTGCGCTCGCCTGCGGCATGACCCCGATCGCGGACGGCAGCGATATGGGCGGCTCGCTACGCAACCCGGCCAACTTCTGCAACGTGGTCGGCTTCCGTGTTTCGCCGGGGAGGGTCCCGGTGTGGCCGAGCTTGACGGGCTGGTCGGGGCTGTCGGTGCAGGGGCCGATGGGGCGCACGGTGGCGGACGTTGCGTTCTTGCTGAGTGTGATCGCGGGACCGGACCCGCGTTCCCCGATTGCGCTGTCGGAGGCGGGCAGCACGTTCGCCCGCCCGCTGGCGCGCGACTTCGACGGTGTGCGCATTGCGTACAGCGCAGATCTGGGGGGAGCGTTTCCGGTGGACCCGCGTGTGACCGCGGCGATCGAGGGGCAGCTGCCTGCCTTCCAGCAGCTTGGCTGCGAGGTGGCTGATTTCAGCGGTGCAGGCGCGGCGCGGCAGGGGAGCGAAGGTCCGGCCTTTCCGGAGTTCAGCGACGCCGACGAGATTTTCAAGACGATGCGCGCGTGGAGTTTTCACCTTTCGCACGGGCCGCTGCTGGCAGAGCACCGCCACCAGATGAAGGACACGATGGTGTGGAACATTGAACAGGGGGCGCTCCTGAGCGGCGTGGACCTGGGACGCGCCGAGGAGAAGCGCACGGCGCTGTACCATGCGATGCGCCTCTTTATGGACGCTTACGAGTTCCTGTTGCTGCCGGTCAACCAGGTCCCGCCGTTTTCGGTTGACGTGCCGTATCCGACTTCAATCGAGAGCGGCGACGGTGTCGTAGAGATGGAGACCTATATCGACTGGATGAAGTCCTGCTACTATATTACTGTGACCGGTCATCCGGCCATTTCTGTGCCATGCGGGTTCACGCCCGAGGGACTGCCGGTCGGCGTGCAGATTGTGGGCCGCCACCGGGACGATTTCGGTGTGCTGCAGCTTGCGCATGCTTTTGAACAGGCCACGCGGGTGGGGGAACGAAGACCGGCGATGGTCAGTGGATAGCGGCTAGTGGATAGTGGATAGTGGCCGGCGAGGGGCTACGTTAGGCCCCAGATGCGGGCGGCGGTACCTCCCAGAATTCTCTCCTTGTCCTCTTCGCGCAGAAACGGAAGACCCTCTCTGATCAGGCGCAGCTCCTGTGCAAGCGGCGGCCAGTCGTGCTTGAGACGGTGATGGCCGGGGTAGCCCGTGCCCCAGATCATGCGGGCGGCGCCGAAAGCCGAGTGGACCTGCGCGATGAAGGGATGCACGTCGGCGTGCGGGTAGGATGTGCGCGAGTGCCCGGCGACATCAGACAGCTTCACGTGGACATTGTCGTAGCGGGCGAGGTCGACGATGGGCCGGTAGGCCTCCTTGTCGAGGTCGACCTGCGGATAGCCCAGGTGGTCGAGGATCAGGGTCAGATGGGGGTAGCGGTTTGCGATGACCGCGATCTGATCGGCCTCCTCGGCGCGCAGATGGAACTGGATGACCGCTTCCAGCGCTGCAATCTCCTCCCAGAGCGGGCCGTTCTGCTCGGTCAGCAGGATCTTCTCTTCGGGATAGTACATCGGGTGGAAACGGAAGCCCGCGAGGCCGCGCTCCTTGACCCAATAGCGCACCTGCGCGGCGTTGTCGGCGTCCTGCGGGTCGATCAGCCCGTGCCCGACGAACCGGTCGGGGAAGCGCGCCGCCGAGTCGGCGATGTAACCGTTGTCCCAGGTCGACCCGCTGGACTGCACCAGCACAGCCCAGTCGACGCCGTGCTCGTCCATTTCGGCCAGCAGCTCGTCGGCCGTGCCGGGCTCGTCGGGGTAGCTGTTCCAGTTCGGCGCGGTCGGGCCGACCGGGTATTTGGGCGGGTCGATTTCCCATACATGGACGTGGGTGTCAACGAGCATAGAGCTCTCCTCTTTCAGTGACGCGCCGGCCGGATTCGGCGGCCGGACGCGTTGGCAGCATGGCTACAGTTTGGCATAATGCAAACAGCGGGCGCCGGGACGCTGTTGTTTCTCTTGCGTGCGGGGCTGAGCGGAAGCCAGAAACAACGCGGTGCCACTGATTGTACTCATCCCCACCGTCGGAATCAACTGTATTGCGGCCTGATTCTCGAAGAGCGGACCGTGGGTGAGACGCTCGCGATCCAAGGAGAGATGATCTGACTATGACGAAACTTCGCAGACAGCTGGCCCCTCTGGTCGTTGTGCTGGCGCTGGCGTTATCCGGCTGCGGCCCCATCGCGGGCGATAACGGCCCCGCGGGTGGCGAACAGGCGGCGCAGGCGACCGAGCAGCCGGCCGCGGAACCGACGGCCACTGTCGATCCGACCGCGACGCCGGAACCCGAGCCGACCGAGGTCGCGATCGGGCCGCCGCCGGCGTTCAGAGAAGAGATCATCGCCACAGACCCGCAGACCGTCGTGCTCGGGCAGGGCCATCCCCAGGTCATCGAGTTTTTCGCCTTCTGGTGACCGATCTGCCTCCGCTTTGCGCCTGTGGTTCACAGGCTCGAAATCGACTACTGGGGACAGGTTGAGTTCATCTATCTGGACATCGACGACCAGGGCTCGGCGCCCTTCGAGCAGCAGTTCGGCTTCCGCTACCAGCCACACCTGATCCTGCTCGACGGCAACGGAAAGGTCGTGCAGGAATATGTCGGAGCGCAACCCGAGGCGGACCTGCGCGCGGCGCTGGACCAGCTGATTGCGCTGGACAGCGAATAGCAGATTGCAAATAATATTGAACGCGCGCCGCGAACCGGTTCAAGCCGGAGAGTGAGATGAAAGCTGATCTCAGCGAAGTGACGGTTTTCCAGCTACAGGACGATATGGCGGCGGGCGCGCGCACGTCGGCCGGCATCTGCGAGGGCTACCTGGCCGCGATCGCGGCGCTGGACGGCGACCTGCGCTCGGTGATCGAGACCAACCCCGATGCGCTCGCGATCGCCGAACAGATGGACCGTGAACGGGCGTCAGGTCGTGTGCGCGGCCCGCTGCACGGCATCCCCATCTTGCTCAAAGACAACATCGACACCGATGACCGGATGCAGACGACGGCCGGCTCGCTGGCCCTGCTCGGCTCGCGCCCGGCCGGCGACGCAACCGTGGCCGCGTCTCTGCGGCAGGCCGGCGCAGTCATTCTGGCCAAGGCCAACCTGAGCGAATGGGCAAACTGGCGCTCCACCAGCTCGAACAGCGGCTGGAGCGCGCGCGGCGGCCAGTGCTGCAATCCATACGACCTGGCGCGCAGCCCGGGCGGCTCCAGCTCCGGCTCCGGGGCGGCGGTCAGCGCAAACCTGGCCGCGGTCGCGCTGGGCACCGAGACCGACGGCTCGATCGTCAATCCGTCGACGGTCTGCGGCATCGCGGGCATCAAGCCGACCGTCGGCCTCAGCAGCCGCGCCGGCGTCATCCCCATCTCGCACACGCAGGACACGGTCGGGCCGATGGCGCGCACCGTTGCCGACGCCGCGGCCGTGCTGGGTGCGCTGACCGCGGCCGACGTACGCGATGCGGCGACCGGCAGTCCGCAGCGGACGGTGCACGCCGACTACCGCCGGTTCCTGGACGCGGACGGCCTGCGCGGGGCGCGCATCGGCGCGGCGCGCAATGAGGTGAGCGGCTTCGACGCCGCGACCGACAGGATTTACGCGGAGGCCATCGCCGCCATGCGCGACGCGGGCGCAGAGGTGATCGACCCGGCCGACATCCCCACGATCGAAGATGATCGGATGCGCGCCAGCGAGAGGCTGGTCATGATGACCGAGTTCAAGCATGACATTGGCGCCTACCTGGCAACGCGCGTTGTCGTGGACGCGGATATGCCGCAGCCGCGTACGCTCGCCGATCTGATCCAGTTCAATCTCGACCACGCCGAGCAGGAGCTGGCCCTCTTCGGCCAGGAGCAGTTCGAGCGTGCGCAGGAGAGCGGCCCTATCGACGGGGAGGCGTACCTGGAAGCGCTGACAACAGGGCAGCGGCTGGCCGGCGCGGAAGGGCTCGACGCCGTATTGGACGCCTACAACCTGGACGCGCTGATCGCGCCGACAGGAGGACCGCCCCCGCTGATCGACCCGCAATTCGGAGAAACCTTTCAGGGCGGCAGCTCGCGCTGCGCCGCGGTGGCAGGCTATCCGCTGGTAACGGTGCCGGCCGGCTTTGTGACGGTTGGGGAGGAAGGCGACGCGGGGGTCGACCTGCCCATCGGTCTCACCTTCATGGGCCGGGCGTGGAGCGAGCCGGTGCTGATTCGCCTCGCCTACGCCTTTGAGCGGATCACCCAGGCGCGCCGCCCGCCGCAACGCTTCTCGCTCGCACTGTGAACCGGGTAACACGGAGCATTCTCGAACAACTGCCGGGAACTATGTGATAGGCAATACGCAAAACAGGCCCGGTTTCTGCTAAGATCTATTGGCAGAAGGGGGAATCGAAGCCACAATGAACTTGCAAACGGAACTCAAGACCGAGCATGTCAACCATCTGGACGTGAGCGGCGTCTCGCTCGTGCCGTCCGGCACGTCGATTCGCGATACGCTGGCGCAGATGCGCGCCGACCGCAAGGTCGTCTGTCTGGTGCTCGACAGCGACAGGCAGCCCGACGACGAAGGCGAGACGCGGCTTGTCGGCATCTTCACCGAGCGGGACGTGATGCGAAAGGTGATCGACGCCGAGGAGATTTTGGACAGACCGGTCGACGAGGTGATGACGCCGAATCCAATCACGATCGGGCCGGACACGCCGGCGGCGGACGCATTGCGCCTGATGGACGAGAACCATTTCCGCAATCTGCCGATCATCGACCGGGACGGAAGGCTGTTGGGGAACATGACGCACCAGGCGATCATCCAGTACCTGGCAGACCGCTATCCGGTCGAAGTGCTGAACCGGCCGATCGATCCCGAACGCTTCCCCAGCAAAGCAGAGGGAGGATGATGCGCATGACAGATTACGTGACCGAAGACTCACAGGATTTCGAGGAGCTTGAGTCGGTCGCCATCCGTTTTGCCGGGGACTCCGGCGACGGCATGCAGCTGACGGGCACACAGTTTACAAATACGTCGGCGGTCTTCGGCAATGACATCAGCACGATGCCGGACTTTCCGGCCGAGATCCGGGCGCCCGCCGGGACGCTGGCGGGAGTCAGCGGCTTCCAGGTCCACTTTTCGAGCCAGAATGTGCTGACGCCGGGCGACGCGCCGCAGGTCCTGGTGGCGATGAACCCGGCTGCGCTCAAGGCCAGCCTGCCGGAGCTGCAGCGCTCGGGCACGATCATCGTCAACACCGACGCCTTCACCAAGCAGAACCTGTCTAAAGCCGGTTACAGCGCCGACCCGCTGGAGGACGGCTCGCTCGACGGCTACCAGGTCCTGGCGATACCGATGACGTCGCTCAACCGGGAGGCGCTCTCCGAGTTTGCCGAGCTCACCAACAAGGAACGGGACCGCTGCCAGAACTTTTTTGCCCTGGGCCTGGTCTTCTGGATGTTCGACCGTTCGATGGAGACGACCGAGGAGTGGCTCTTCAAGAAGTTCGCGCGCAAGCCGGTCATCGCGGAGGCGAACCTGAAAGCGATGGAGACCGGCTACTTTTTGGGCGAGACGACCGAGACCTTCCAGCAGCGATACATGGTGCGCCCAGCCGCGCTGCCGCCGGGCACCTACCGCAAGGTGACGGGCAACGAGGCGCTCTCGATGGGACTGGTCACCGCGGCGCAGAAGATGGGCAAGCCCCTGTTTTACGGCTCCTACCCGATCACGCCGGCGAGCGACATCCTGCATACGCTGGCCTCGCTGCGGCATTTCGACGTGCGCACATTCCAGGCGGAGGATGAGATCGCGGCGGTCTGCGCGGTCATCGGCGCCTCGTTCGGCGGGGCGCTGGCGGTCACCGGCACGAGCGGGTCCGGCATCGCGCTCAAGAGCGAGGCGATCAACCTGGCGATGATGCTGGAGCTGCCGATGATCGTCGTCAACGTGCAGCGGGGCGGGCCCAGCACCGGCCTGCCGACGAAGACGGAGCAGGCGGACCTGCTGCAGGCGATGTTCGGGCGCAACGGCGAGAGCCCCGTCCCCATTGTGGCGCCGGCCACGCCCTCCGAATGTTTTGAGATGGCGATCGAGGCGGCGCGGCTGGCCGTGCGCGCGATGACGCCGGTCTTCCTGCTCTCAGAGGGATTTCTGGCCAACAGCGCGGAGCCGTGGAAGGCGCCCAAGGCCGCGGAGATACCCGCCATCGAGGTGCAGCATCCCCAGGGCCACACGAATGGACACGGCCCTTTTCTGCCCTATGCGCGCGACCCGGAGACGCTCGCGCGGCCGTGGGCGCTGCCGGGCACGCCCGGCCTGGAACACCGGCTCGGCGGGTTGAGCAAGGCGCCGGTGACGGGGAACGTCTCCTACGATCCCGAGCACAACGAGCAGATGAACCGCGAACGGGCCGAGAAGGTCGCGAGGCTGGCCGATCGGATCCCTGAACAGGAGGTGTTCGGACCCGGAAATGCCGAGCTGCTGGTCGTGGGCTGGGGCGGCACATTTGGCGTCGTGCGTTCGGCGGTGGCCGCCGCGCAGCGGGCCGGCAGATCGGTTGCGCACGCGCACGTGCGCTATCTGAACCCTTTCCCGCGTAACCTGGAGGCGGTGCTCAAGCGGGCAGGGCACGTCCTTGTACCGGAGATGAACAGCGGGCAGCTGGCGCTGCTTCTGCGGGGCAAGTTCGGTGTGGAGGTCGAGACGTATGCCAACCTTTCGGCGCGGCCGCTCAAGATCGCGGAAGTGCGAGACCTGATCGAATCAGTTTTGGGGAGAAGATAGATGAGCGCGAGCGCGACCGAAGAGATCACCCTCACCCGCAAGGACTTCGTCTCCGACCAGACGGTGCGCTGGTGCCCCGGCTGCGGCGACTATTCGATCCTGGCCCAGATGCAGCGGGTGCTGCCGGAGACGGGCGTGCCCAAGGAGAAGACCGTTTTCATCTCCGGCATCGGCTGCTCAAGCCGTTTCCCCTATTACATGAACAATTACGGCATCCACACGATTCACGGGCGGGCGCCGGCCCTGGCTACCGGACTTGCCGTCGCCAACCCGGACCTGAGCATCTGGGTGATCACGGGTGACGGCGACGGTCTTTCGATCGGCGGCAACCACCTACTGCACGCCATCCGGCGCAACGTCGATCTGAATATCATTCTTTTCAACAACCGCATCTACGGGCTGACGAAGGGCCAGTACTCGCCCACCTCGCGCCCGGGCACGGTGACGAAGTCCTCGCCGATGGGCTCGATGGAGCAGCCGCTCAATCCGATTGCGGTTGCGCTGGCGGCAGAGGCGACCTACGTGGCGCGCTCGATCGACTCACACCCCCAGCACCTGGCCGAGACGCTTAAGCGGGCGTCCGAGCACAAGGGGACAGCCTTCGTCGAAATCTACCAGAACTGCGTGATCTTCAACCCGAACGAGTGGACCGAGTTGAGCGATCGCAAGAACCGCGACGACTCGATTCTCTACCTCGAACATGGCAAGCACATGATCTTCGGCAAGGACCGCGACAGGGGCATCCGCCTCAACGGGTTCACGCCGGAGGTCGTCGCGCTCGAGGAGGCCGACCTGGACGAGATCCTGGTCCACGATGCCACATCGAGACCGCTGGCTTCGATTCTGGGCAGCATGGAGTTTCCGGACTATCCGGCGGCGATGGGCGTGATCCGCGACGTGCGCAAACCGGACTACACTTCCGAGCTGATGGCGCAGGTGCAGTCGGCGCAGGAGAAGAAGGGCGCCGGCGACCTGGACCAGCTCTATCTGTCGGCTGACCTGTGGACGGTCGAGGAGAGGGAGATTACCGCCAGCGCGGCGGCGTTCGACGAGATGCCGGTTTCGGGGTTGGACGAAGAGTACATCGACGAGATGGACAAACCGGAGGAGCTGCTGTCGGAGTTCCAGGACCTGCTGGTTTCGAGCCCGCTGGCGGCGCTGGCGCCGAACGTGCCGATCACGGTGGGTCTGCACAGCTCGCTGGCGCGCACGGTCCGGCAGATGAACCGGCACAACATTGGCTGCGTGCTGGTGACCGACGCCGAGAACAGGTTGGCGGGCATCTTCACCGAATGGGATGTGCTGATGAAGGTCGCCGGCATCGTCGAGGACCTGTCGCAGCGGAGGATCGCCGATTTCATGACGCCGGAACCGGTGGCGCTGAAGGAGGAGCTGCCGATCGCGCATGCGCTCAACCTGATGTCGATCCACGGCTTCCGGCACCTCCCGCTGGTGGACGACAACGGCCAGCCGACCGGGATCATCTCCTTCCGCGACGTTGTCGGCTATCTGAACGAGGCTTTGGAAGAAGAGTAGCGGTTCGCATCGTTTTATCACATTGATGAGAGGTCATGCATGAAGATTCTTGTCGCCGGCGCTGCCGGCCAGGTCGGTTGCCGCCTGGTGCGGCAACTGCTGGCGCGCAACCACGAGGTGCGCGGCACGGTTCTGCCGGACGACCCGGCACTGGAGCGGTTGGAAGGGCTCGACATCGAGCTGGCCGCCGGTGATCTGACCGACGAGGCCTTTGTCAACGGAGCGGTGAACGGGGTCGACGCGGTCATCCACACGGCCAACTACGTCGGTCCATATTTCGACAACAATGTGCAGACCGACCGGACCGTGACCAGCGTCTGCGGCCAGTACGCAGACCGGCTGGAGCGGTTCGTCTACACGAGCTCCTCCGCGGTTTTTCCCAACGACAGCCATACCATCGCCTGCGCCTACCATCCGGTCGACGAGCTGCACCCGAAGCGGCCGACGGGCGAATATGCGCTGGGCAAGCTGATCGGTGAGGAGTTCACTGAAATGGCTGCGAGGTTGACGGGGCTGCGCAGCGCAGTTGTGCGGCCCAGCCACGTGCAGTCGGGCGACGGGGTCCTGGGGCGGTTCACGGTCGGCGCGGTGGCAGGGTTGTTGGAGAGGGGCCAGAACAGTCCCCTGAGCGAGCTGTACATGGCCGACGGCACGGAGTTGTGGCATGATCTGCTGGCGGAGGCGGTGGACGAGGCGCAGCCGTGCAGCGTGCGCGACCTGGAGGGGCGGCCGTGGCTCTACCAGCCCAACGACGCGCGTGACATCGCCCACATGCTGGTGTGCGCGGTTGAGGAGCCGGCCGCGCTGGGCGAGTCGTTCAACTGCGGCGCGCCGGCCCCGTTCAGCTACCCGGAGGCAGCGGCGATCATTTCCGAACACGACGGCGTCGAGCCGCTCGAGGTGCGCCTGCCGGTGCGCTTCCGTTACGACCATGACAACACGAAGGGACGCAGCCTGATCAATTTCAGACCACGCGGCGACCTACGCACGATGATCGACTCGGCGCTGCGCGTGCGCGACGAGGGCCATATCGACTATGAGTGGCCAGTGGCCGGTGGCCAGTAGCCGGTGGCCAGTGGTCAGTGGTCAGTGGTCAGTGGTCAGTGGCCGGTGGCCAGTAGCCGGTAGCCAGTGGCCGGTGGCCAGTAGCCAGGGGCCAGTGGTGGGTGGTTACGGGCCAGTTGCTTCAATCCGGAATGAATAGACAGGAATTGTGCAAGTTGAAAAGTTATCAAGATCTGGAAGTTTGGAGAAAGTCGATTCAGTTGGCGAAAGCGGTCTATCAACTTTCCGCCAGGTTCCCGCCGGAGGAAAAGTTTGGATTGACGAGCCAGGTCCGGCGCGCGGTTGTATCGGTTGCCGCCAATATAGCGGAGGGCTCCGAGCGCCACGGAAAGAAGGAGTTTCTCCAATTCTTGAGTATTGCCGGCGGGTCTCTTGCTGAGACAGAGACATTCCTGGTCCTGGCACAGGAACTCGGTATGGCTGCTCCCGAACACACCAATCCATTGCTTGCCCAGTCGGCAGAAGTTGGCCGCATGTTGAACGGCCTCAAGCGCTCGCTACGGGCCATACGCTAACCACCGGCCACTGGCAACCGGCCACTGGCAACCGACAAGGAGTTTCCTTATGCTTCGCACTGCATTCATCGGCGCCGGACGGCGCAGCCAGAGCGCACATTATCCCAACGTCAACCGGTTGCCTGAGGTGGAGATGGTGGCGGCCTGCGAGCTGGACGAGGAGCTCCTGCACCAGGTCGCGGTGGAGTATGACTTCCAGTACCGCTACGACGACCACCGGCGGATGTTGGAGGAGGTCGATCCCGACATCGTCTACTGTGTGATGCACGAGCGCTGGCTGCTGCAGCCGGCGCTGGACTGCCTCAATGCGGGCAAGCATACGTTCATCGAGAAGCCGCCGGGCATGAACATGGACGACGTCCAGCAGATCCACGACGCGGCGGTGGCCAACGACGTCATCTGCGCGGTCGGCTTCCAGCGCCGCCACGCGGCGGTCACGCAGGAGGCGCTGCGCCAGGTGGCGCGCCTGGGACCGGTCTCGACCGTGGTCGGCACCTTCAACAAGAGGTTCCTGGGCGAGGAGGCATGGAGCTTTACGACCACGAACTGGGAAGATGTCTGCCATGCCGTCGACCTGGTGCGCTTCATGGCCGGGGGAGAACCGGTCGAGGTTACCGCCTACCAGGACAAGTTCGGCAGCGACTACCGCAACTGCTACACGGGGCTGGTGCGCTTCGACAACGGGGCGACCGGGTTCATCCATGGCAACCGCGCCTCGGGCGCCCGCGTGCTGCGCGGGGAGCTCCACGGCACGGGCGTCGGCTGCTACTTCAAGCTTCCCCACGAAATCGAGATCACGGAGGATAATGAGGCGCGCACGCTCAACGGCTGGGATATCGACGGCGCGGCCGAGTCGGACACGAGCCGCTACGACGGTGTGCTGGCGATGCACGAGCACATTGCCGACTGTGTACGCAGCGGCGAAAAGCCGCTGACCGACATTCGCGACGCGATCCACTCGATGGCGCTGGTGGCGGCGCTGGAGGGGGGGGAGGGCGGGGGATAGTTTTGAGTTTTTTGTTTTCAGTTTTTCGTTTTTGGTTGGTGAGGGACTACGGAGTTCGCACAAAACGCACATTGGAGCGTTTGATGAACACATACAGTTTGGAGAATGTGAAGGCGCGGGAGTTGTTTCCGGGCTTTGTGGGCAAGTTTGTGCATGCGGAAAACATGACGTTTGTCTATTGGGAGATCGCGGCGGGTTCGCCGCTGCCGGCGCATTCGCATCCGCATGAGCAGGTGATCAACATGTTCGAGGGCCAGTTCGAGATCAGCATCAGCGGCGGGGAGACGCGCCTGCTGGGGCCGGGCGACGTTTATGTCATTCCGGGCGGGGCGGAGCACTCGGGCCGCGCAGTAACGCGCTGCAGCATCCTCGACGTCTTCCACCCGGTGCGGGAGGAGTACGTGTGGGAGGACTGAGGTTGGAGCATTATCTGCGGAGATTGAAAGCGGGGCAGAAGAGCCTATCGGGCAGGCCTTGGCTATACCGCTTCGACAGACCTTCCTTTCTAGGCGGGTTGGCACATATATTTGATTTCGGCGGGACATTGTGCGATTACTACTATCCCTCCGGCGATGGATACGAAGAAGACATCGCCGCGATGAGGAGCGACTGGATTGCTATCGGTCATGATATGCGGGACGCGATCGACGAATTCCGTTCCTCTATGCCGGACAGTTGACCGCCGCCAGCCGCAAGCTGCTCTCGCATAGCTTCCCCGCTGCTCGCTCTCAAACCCACTAACGTCGAACTTCAGCGTGCGGCTGTTTTTGGTGACGATACGCACGCCCTCATTCGGCGCGCCGCTGGGAATGTCGGCAGCCGCATTGTTTCAGCCGTCTGTCCGCTCCAGCCGGGTTCTTGCCTACAAGCGGTCCAGGCGGCTTTTGCTTGTAAGCCGTCGTTCGTCCTGAGGTAGGCCGATTCTGTCCGCAAGTGGCCGAAGAGTGTCCAATTGTGACGCAGAGTGGCTGCGAATTCTTCGGAAGACGGGTATCGACAGGGTATCGATAGGGTATCGAATGCGCTGTTTTGCCCAAATGGGCCCAAAATTTGAAAATTGTTTCTCTCTTCTCGTGACAGGATTTTGGCATGGACTCTCGTAGCAGGATGCGGCCGCGGTCAGTTCGCGGTCGGTTTTGGACTGAAAGTGCGCAAAAGATGGCGTTCGGGTGCAGAAAGTGCGCAAAACAGTGACAGCTGCGTGCTCCTTGTGACAGGATACCGATCCAGGTGGTGGCGGCGCCGGCATAGGCTGTATGGCGGGTCCTGTTCCACTGCGGGTTGGCGGCGCGGCGGACGGTAGGGCGGTACATTTCCGGTTGGTAGCGGCTGAGCCCGGAGCGATGTGCGCTGGGGGCAGGATTCGGACGTTCGGTACGGAGCGGGTCGACATGGTTGGCGGCCTGGGCATGGTGGGCGGGCAGTTGTGCGATGCGGCGCGTTTGGGTCCAGCCTGGTTGTGTTCGGGCTCAAACTTGCAGTATAGCACGTTTCGGAGTCTCTTGCAGGGAAGGGCGGGACGGGATTTGCGGCACGGCAGTTGCCAGTGGTCAGTTGCCAGTGGCCGGTGGTCAGTTGCCAGTGGCCGGTGGCCAGGAACTGCAGGGGCGGGTGCGGGCTGGTCGGGCGCGCGATCGGTTGGCGGCGCGCGGACACGGTGGCATTACTTCCCGGTGGCTGGCACACGAGCTGGGGACGCGCAGGCTCGGTGGCATAGCTTCAGGGGGGCGTTGCGGGGGGTGTCCCCCCGCACAAGGGAGGGCCGTGATTCGTGATTTGTGATTTGTGATTCGCAGTTCGAACTGGGGGAGCCGCGCCCGCACGGCCGCATCGTCTTGGCTAGAAATTGATCAGAAGGGGAGAGTGAGTGGCAGGGTGCGGTCGGCGGCGAGGGTGAGGAAGAGGACGGCCAGGTAGAGCATGGAGAATTTGTAGAGGGCGAGCGCTGCTTTGCGGTCGACGTCCTGGCCTTCGCCTGTGCGGCGATAGAGGTTGAACACCTTGAAGACCAGCAGCAGGTCGAGCGGGACGGCGGCGGCGGCGTAGAGCCATCCGGCTTGATTGAGGGCGAAGGGGAGGAGGGAGGCGAGGATGGTGAGGGCGGCGTATACCAACATCTGCTGCAGGGTGCGGCGGCTGCCAAGGACGGCGGGGGCCATGGGAACGCCGACAGCCTCGTACTGGTCCTTGACCAGGAAGGCGAGCGCCCAGAAGTGGACGGGCGTCCAGAGGAAGATGAGGGCGAAGAGGAGGATGGCCATCCAGTCGAGGCGATTGGTGACTGCGGCCCATCCCAGGAGGGGCATGGCCGAACCCGCCGCGCCGCCGATGACGATGTTCTGCCATGAGCTGCGTTTGAGCCAGGCGGTATATACGAAGACGTAGAAGAGCAGGCCGCTCCAGGCCAGCAGGGCCGTGAGCAGGTTGGCAGTGAGCCAGAGGACGAGGAAGGCGCCGGCGCTGAGCAGGAGGCCGAAGATGACGGCGTTGCGGACGGTAACGACGCCGGTCACGAGGGGTCTTTTGGCGGTGCGGCGCATTTGGGCGTCGATGTCGCGGTCGAGGACCATATTGAAGACGCCAGCGCCGCCGGTGGCCATGTAGCCGCCGACGAGGACGCCGAGGAGGGGCAGCCAGGGCGGAAGGCCGCGGGCGGCGACGAACATGGGGCATACGGCGGTGAAGAGCAGCAGGGAGACGACCTTAGGCTTGGTCAGGGTCAGATAGTCGCGCCAGGTGGCGGCGGGCAGAGCGGGTGCGGAATCGATCATGAAGGCTGGACCTTTTTGACTTGCCAGGGAACGGATTGGGCGGCGGCGCTGCGGGGCGCGCTGAGGGTCAGCCAGCCGACGACGGACCAGAGGCCGAAAGCCGCTACGGCGAAGGCAAGGTGGAGAAGCTGGAGCGGAATCGGACCCAGCAGTGCCAGGTTTACGGTGCCGACGACGAGCTGAACGGCGTAGACGGCGAGGAGCAGGATGCGGAGACGGCGCAGGTGGGGCGCGGGCTTGAGCCAGCCGGTGGCGGCGAAGCTCAGCCAGAGGTAGAGGCCGACGCCGATGCCGAGGAACGGGTGTAGAATGCGCAGGCGAATGAGCGGATGAGCGGCGGGGCTGAGGTCGTCGCGCAAGCCCTCCTGCAGCGACTCGGGCGGGAACATGGTGTTGCCCATGGCGGAGATGCCGCCCGAAAAGATGAGGAGCAACATGCCCAACAGGCCGGCGCCGATGAGGAGCTTGAGGCCGGTCTGACCCGTCCAGCCGGGCGGCCAGGTGTGCCCGGGGTAGGCGTGGGCGGTGGCAAGCGCGAGCGCGCCGACCAGCAGCATGGAGTTGAGCAGGTGAAATGCGACGAGCAGGCCGCGGGCGACGGAGACATTGTCGCCGGTGAGGCCGGTCAGGACTGTGAAGGCGCCGATGAGGGCCTCGATCAGGAGGAGGACGGCTGAGAGGACGGCGAAGAAGAGGAGGCCGGGCAGTTGGCGGCGCAGGCGGACCGCTTTCACGAGCAGCCAGATACCCATGAGCAGGGCCAGGCCGGAGAGGACGCGGTGGGAGAATTCGAGCCAGGTGGCCAGCCCGTGGTCGAGCGGCACGAGTTCGCCCTGGCAGCGGGGCCAGTCGCGGCCGCAGCCGGCGCCGGAGCCGGTGGCCCGCACGAGGGCGCCCTGCAGTATGACGATTATGTTGACGGACAGGGTGGTCCAGGCCAGGACGGGGGCTTTCATGGGGTTGGCGTTGCCTCGTTTCGTATCGTTTTCACGCAGGAAAGATTTCTGCCGTGCCCATGATGCCACAGGGGTGGAGTCAGATTCCAAATTGGCGTCCTTCGGTCGTCAAGTGGCCTGGCGGTGGAGCCTGCAACTGCTCAACGATCCACGAAGAACACGAATTCACACGAAGGGCTGTGTTTGGATTGCTTGCGAATGAAGTTGAAGGAGTTTCTTACATACAGGCTTCGTAGTCGCCGGCCAACAAGGGAATCCAGCAGGGTGGAGGACGTTGGACTTGGGGACTTTCGGTTCTTAGTCGCTTTCGAAGCCGCTGTCGTCGAACTTCAGGGTGCGGCTGTTTTCGTTGACGATGCGGACGATTTCGTCGGTGGCGCCGGCGGGGATGTCGGCTTCGATCTCCAAGGTCAGCAGTACGCGCGCGCCGGGCAGGCCGGACAGGTGTGCGATGACCTCCTCGGCGATCTGACCGGCGTCGCGCCCGGCGCGCGTCGGGTCCAGCTTTACGGAGCCGTGGTAGCGGTTTGGCTTTGGCGGCGGCGGGGGTGAAGGCTGAACTGGGTCAGGGTCAGGGCCGGGTACTGGACTTGGTCCGGGGGCCGGGGTGGGGGCGGGCTCCGCGTCGGGGTCCGGCCTGGCCTCCTCTTGCATCTGGCGCTGGGCGACGTCCGGCTTGACGAGGAGGCCGGAGGAGGTCTCGTTGATGAAAAGGGTCTGGCCGGCGCGCAGGCCGGGGTAGCGCTCCTCGCCCTCGTTGTAGTCGTCGCCGTAGGCGAAGGAGTCGTGGGTCCAGGTCAGGAGGGAGACGCCGTCGCGAACGGCGTCGAGCAGCACGGCGGGCTCCTGTAGGCGGGGCAGGTAGATGTAGCGGGCGAAGTCGTCGACGAGCTGGCCGACGGCGACGTGGTTGCCGCGCCAGAGCGGGACCCGGTCGAGCTCCATGCGGAGGCGCGAGCCGGCCATCGCGGTCACCAGCATCTCGTCGTTGATGAGGCGGCGGCCGGCCTGCTCGGCGAGGGGGCCAGAGCCGCGCAGGCGGATCGCCTGCCAGGCGACGGGCGCCTGGGGGCTACTCTGGCCGGGCGCGAGCAGCCAGGGGTAGGCCTCGCCGATACGGGCGTCGACCGTGCCGTCGGCAGATTCGGCCTGCTGCTGGGCCTGGCGCACCTGGTGGGGCGGGAGGTCGAGCGAGTCGCGGTCGTCGAGGATCGAGCGCCAGCCCAGATAGCGCCTGACGGCCTGGTCGAGGTCCTGGTGACGGGCCTCGTCGGCGGCGACGAAGACGAGCGCGTTGCGAAACAGGCGCGGGGTTGTTCCTCTTGACTCGAGGACCTCTTTGGCTGCTCGCAGGGCCGGACTGTCCTGGGCTCCGCTGGTGTGGGTCGCGGTCACGCCAAGTACGACCAGCCCCACCTCCATGTCATCCTGGACGTCGTGTCCCGACTCGGGGAAGAGGTGAACGTGCTTGAACTCGCCCTTCACCTTGAGGTCGGCGCGCAGACGTTTTTCGATCTCGCGTTCGACCTTGTGCGGCTCGCGCTTCAGGTCCTCGGCGCGTTCGGCGGCCAGGTTGGCGACGGTCGGCTGGGTCGAATACCAGTAGCGGGTGCCGTCGCGGTAGAGGTAGGCGGAGCTGTCGGCGAGGCGGCGCAGGGCGTCGCCGAAGTCGGAGACACTTTCGCCGGGCATGGCGCAGCCGAGCTTGATGCGGCGTTCGTCCAGGCCCTGGTTGGCGGCGGAGGGCATGGGTGCGGAGCCGAGAAAGAGGGTGCGGGCGACGCGGCGGCAGGCATTGTGGCGGCCGAGGTTGGCGACGGTGCCGTCGAGCTGGACGGGCCGCGAGCCAGCGCCGTCGATGTCGCGCTCGATCACCGGGGTCCAGTTGGGGGGGAGGTAGCGCGTCAGCTCGAACTGGACGCGGCCGTCGTCGAGAGGGATGCTGGCGGGCAAGATGAGCGGATTGCGGTCGCCGGACTCCCAGAGGGTGTGGATGACGGCGGCCATGAGGCGCAGGACGCCGCGCGTGCGCTGGAAGCTGGGCAGCGTGGACCAGTCGGAGTAGAGGCGCTCGAAGACCTCCGGGTGGATGGGGTAGGCCTCGCGCATGCGTTTTTCGTAGTCGCCTTCGGCCGTGCCGACGGGGAACTCATCCGGCTTGGCGCGGTAGGTTTCGACGAAGGCGCGGGCGACGTTGTCGCGCGTGGTGAAGCCGGCGCCGGCGATGGGCTGGAAGAGGCGGCGGCGTACGATTTCGAAGCTCTCGTCGGCGCTGGCGGGCCGCCAGGAGGAGTCGACGCGGCCGACGACGTTGCCCAGCCGCATGAGCGCCTCGCGGCCGCGCACGCCGCCGACCTCGATGTCGTCGGAGCCGGTGCGCTCGCCGGGGCGGTCGGAGGCGGGCAGGCTGATGACGAGGAGGCAGTTGGGCGGCAGCTTGGCCGACTCGGAGAGGTTCTGGGCGAAGGTGAACTGGGTCTCGAAGGAGCCTGCGGGCAGGTCGCTCTCGTCGTGGAGCTGGCGGGCGTAGGCGACCCATTCGTCGATGAGGATGAGAGCGGGGCCGTAGTCGATGAGGAGCTGGCGCAGCCTGTCGCCGGGATTGGTGGCCTGTTCGTCGTCGGCGCGTACGCGGTCGAAGGCGGCGCGCGCTGCGGCCGGGCCGCCGGCGGCCTCGCCCAGCTGCCAGGCGAGCTCGCCCCAGAGGGTGCGGACCTCGGTGCCGTCGGGCTTTGTGACCGGGTTGCCGGGAGAGATGCGGTTGCCGACGAGGACGACGCGGTTGACGCGGGGTAGGTCGGTCACGCCGGCGGTCTGCATGATCTCGTCGATGCCGGCCAGCGCGTCGGGCCGTGCGCCGGAGAAAAGGTGGTAGAGGGCGAGCATGGAGTGGGTCTTGCCGCCGCCGAAGTTGGTCTGGAGCTGGACGACGGGTTCGCCGCCCTGGCCGCTGAGGCGCTGCATGCCGTTTGCGAGCAGCCCCTTGAGACTCTGCGTAGGGTAGGTGCGGCGGAAAAACTCGGCCGGATTGCTATATTCGGAGGCGCCTTCGCCGAGGTGCACCTGCCAGAGGTCGGCGGCGAACTCGGCCTGTTGGTAGTGGCCGCTGGCGACGTCGGGGTGGGGGTTGACTACTTCGCGCCAGGCGGGAAGGCCGCTGGAGGCGGTCGCGGTGGCAGGGGCTGGGATGCGACGGCGCTGGCTGCGGGCCTGCTCTTCGAAGCGCAGGCGCTGCAACTCGCTCTTCATTTTTTCGACTTGGGGGGCCTGGTTGGAGGAGACGGCGGTCAGCAGGCGCTGTGCGGAGTCCAGCATCCGGATTGTATCATCGCCGGAGAAGCGTTCCTGGTGCGCCCATGCATTGCGATACTCCCGCAGTTCGCTAACGAGACTGCGTTCCAAGCGGCCCAAGGTCAAGGAGAAGACGTCGTTCCACGACACCCACATCACGCGCAGCAGGTCGGTGACATCCATGTGGTGGAACGGCTTGGTCGGCTCGGTGTGGGAGAAGATGCGTCTTTGGTCGTGGGGTCTGTCAAAGATTCGTTCCAGTTCGGCTTTGGCGCGTCCTTTATAGCGGGCGACAAACTCGCGCGATACATAGGGCGCCAAGCCTGATTTCAGTAGTTCCAGTGCGAGGCCGACGCGTTCTGGATTGGTAGTTGCCATTGAGCTTTCTCGCTTACGACATTTCTTTGAACAGTACTCGCAGCCAGTTTACGAAAGTAGTGGTGTTTGATCCGCTGGTGTCCAGGTCCCCAGCCCTGATCGACAAGCCCAGGGGGCGGGGAGACTCTCTAGTCGCCAGCCAGGCGTGGACCTTAGCCCGCTGGATTTTGCCGGGCGCGAACTTACGATCATTTGGTGGAATGCCGTCGATGTAGGCTTGGGCCCGCGGCCACACCGGATCGCCGGACGGAATCATGCTGCCGACGAAATCTTCGAGTTCTCCGGTTGAACGGTTGTCGGGCATCAGCCAGATGCCGATGCGCAGCCTGCCTTCGATAATGGTCCCGCCCGGCTCGGGTTGAGCAGGCAGGTCGGGAAGGTCGAAGTGGTCTTCCTGCCGCAATTTGTGCAGCCTGTCGGACACAGCTTGCCAGCGCGCGTTCGGGTCATCGTTTGCGTCCAATACAACACCCATGACACTGCGTCCGGGGGTTCTGGCTTCCAGTACGATTGAATCAAGCAGCGTATCTTTGCCTGCCTTCTCGATAATCCAGAAATTCTGCTCCAATCCACTGCCCTCACTCAGATGAATAACGACGTGCTTGTCATCCGGCCCTTCAACGAGCAACACACGAGGTTGCGTGTCGGATTCTTGCATAGCCTTACCTGACCTCAATGCGTTGATCGGCTGCTATCTTGAGATCGTCTTCTGAGTAGCGGACGGCGCGCAGGCCGTCTTCTTCCTTTTCGAGGCGTACCAGCACGCCTTCGACGTTCTCATTTTCTACGGCCGCTTGGGCGAAGCCTCGAACGCAATCCCAACTGTGCGTAGTGGCGAATACTTGCACGTTATTTTCGTGGGCGGTCTGTAACACTATGCTCCAGTAATTTCGCTGCACGGAGTGGTGAATGCCGTTCTCGGCTTCGTCAATGAGGAGGAAACCATCGCGGCTGTTGGCGAGCGCCAAGGCGACGCCGAATAGCCGTATCGCGCCTTCGCCGAGGCTTCGCAACGGTACTGGACGCTTATCGCTCTTGAGCCTGACGAGGCCCCGCAGCCGGTCGCCCCCGTTCTCACGTACGTCGTCGCCGATCATGCCGACGCGGTTGACTTCAAGGCCGCAAGTCAACCCAATAGACCGCGCGATTCTCTCTTCGTCATCGGTCAGGGCGACCTTGTTCCACATACGCGCCATGTCGGACCGCGCCAGCGCGCCCGGGCCAACGAGTTCGCACTTTATTTCCGGAAGCAACTCTTCAACGCTCGACGCGCTCCCACCAGAGGCAAGCGGTATGAGAAAGTAGGCGTGCCCTTGGCAATCGACCTCAAACAGTGGCAGACCGTCTTCCGAAAGACGATGCAGGAGTGTATGCGACATGCGAGAAAATGCAGGATCCCCGTAGTCCGGGACAATTGCTCTGATCCTTAGCTGACCTGTCTTTTCTCTTGGACCGATCGACACAGGCGCTTCCTCGCGAATGCTGCGCTCATAGAACAGCGCCGCCCAGTTGATGTGAACTGTTCCATCTTTGCGAGGATCACTGGGCGTAGTGATCTCGTCGTGAACATCCAAGACGCGGGCCAGCGCTTGATGTCGCCCGCGCGCTGCGTAGACCCTGATGGCGTCCAGCGCGGTCGTCTTGCCCACGCCGTTACGCCCCGCCAGCAGCGTCACCCGCCCCAGACGCGGGATCGACAGTTTCCTGATGCCGCGGAAGTTCTCAATGTAGAGATCGGGTAGCTGCAGGCCGCTGTCGTTGTGTGTGTCGTCCATATCTTCACTACTCCACAGAAGAAAGAGGAGCAGACTTCATTTTGCGCTCTGATCCACGTTGATATCGCGCCTTTGGAACTCTGTCGCTACAGAATCGCGCGTGGCACGGGCCTCCGACTCGGCACGGACCGCATCTGACTCGGTAGCCTCGGGCCACTCGCCGGGATATCTGGCTTCCACTGCCCACTCGGTCAAATCAGCCAATTCAGAATGGTCAGGCCGCAGGATCCAACTGTCCGGCAGCAGATTCCGCAGAACGTTCAGGTCGTGCGTATAAGGAAAGTCAATTTCCTCCAGCACCAGGGCGGCTTTCAGCGCCTTCTCTGCAGCTTGCTGAGAGAGCCAGCAGACGTGACGGGGGGCTGACAAACGGTCCCTCAGCAGGCGCTGGGCGACATCAAGGTCCTCCGCGGAGAACTGCAGCCATCGCCTGGCCTCTTGCACGACTACATCAGCTCCGTTCATACACAACCTTCCCCTCGCGCAGCGCGGCGCGGAGGACAGTTCCAACTATGTGACCGCGCCGCGCAATCTCCTCCGGCGTAGTCACGATTATATCTTTGCTAACCGGCAGGTCGCTCAATGTCCGCCGCATTTCGACTGCAGCGCGGCGTTTATCCGCTACCTCTTCCATGACGACGAGTAGGTCGACGTCGCTCCAGCGGTTGTCCGTTCCGCGTGCCCGCGAGCCGAAGAGCAGGATACGCGCGGGGTGGAAGCGTGCGACGATGCGCTCTACCATCGTATCAACGACTGTCTCGCTGTTGGTCACTATGGGCCCCCGGCCTCGCTGAGCAATGTTGCCTGCTCCGCCTGCGGGAGTTCGCGGGTGAGGCGGGCGATCTCCGGCCAGCTTTGTACGAGGGCATTATACCCCAGGGCGGCCTGGCTGCGGTTCTTCAATTCGCAGATGCGGTAGAGGCGGTAGGCGAGCTCGCGGGCGCGTTCGGCGTCGGCGGGCATTTTGGCGAGCAGTTGTGCGGCCCCTGCTTCGCCCTCGTGCCCGTGCACGCGCACGAGGTGATGCACGACCTCCCAGACGGTGCGGCGGCGGTCGGTCTGCGGGTCCCAGTCTGCGGGCAGCTCTTCGGCGCGCAGCAGGCGCACTTTGCCGCCGCCGGCTTTGAGGATACCGGCCTCGATCATGCCGTCGACGCTGGTGTTCTTGGCCTTGGAGAGCGTTTCGGCGACGCCGAACTCGCCTTCAAGGAAGCCGGCCTGCTCGAACCAGGCGACGGCCCAGCGGGTGTCGGCGTCGAAGTCGCCTTCCTGCTCGGCGAGGGTCTCTTCGAGTGTCTGGTTAATGAGCGTGAGGGCGTCGCGCACCGAGAGGGGCCGTCCGCTGACGTCGAGGACGCGTGCGTAGCGGCTGAAGACGGCCATGCCGGGGCCGATGGCGGCCTGGGCGAGGTCAACGGGCGCGATGTTGCCGGCCTGCATCGTACGCAGCGCCGCGGGCAGCTCCGACTTAAGCGCGTCAACGAATTCACCCCGCGTGGCCATCGGTGCGTCGGCGTGTCGGGCCCGGCATGCGAGTACGATGCTGGAGGCTAGGGCGTTTGTTGCGTTACCGACCATGCGGCCTTGGCGTTCTGTTCTCATCGGCCAAGTGCCACCCACGGTAAAGCCTGCACGGATAGCAGCATCGAGAAAGGTTTCCCAACCTGTGCTTATAAAACCTGAATCGCCCCTTTTCTCCGACTGTTTGAAGGCGTAGTAACCCGAGTTCGGAGTTAGATTAGGGCCGGCAAGAAAGCCATATCTTTGTCAGAGAGATGGAGAGATGGCTTCTTGGGTTGCCAAGTGTAGGCGATCAGCCCGGCGATGAGATTGACGACAAAGTTGGTCGTGCTGCGAT
>JAJDTL010000028.1 GCA_022827195.1 Caldilineaceae bacterium | reverse complement strand
CGCAGGGGCACCCCTCGTGGGTGCCCTCGCCCTCGCCCCCAATCTGGACTGCAAGCAGATCCCCTTAGGGGCACCCCTCGTGGGTGCCCTCGTACTCGCGACCAAGCTTGACTGCATCCAAATCCCCGTATGGGCACCCCTAGTGGGTGCCCTCGTACTCGCCCCCAATCTGGACTGCATGCAGAACCCCGTAGGGGCACCCCTCGTGTGTGCCCTCGTACTCACCCCCAATCTAGACTGCAAGCAGATCCCCGTAGGTGCACCCCCCGTAGGTGCCCAGGCCCGCCCTTCGCCCTTTTCAAAGCCCGCAGACCATTTCAGCCGCCGTTGCCATGCATACCACCTACCATACAGTTTCCATCCCAATCTGGACCGAACCTCGAAATTCCAGCACAAATGCACCAAAATCAGTGATATAATAGCCTTGTTCCGACAAGACAATAGTCATCGCTGCGCGCCTATCGTCAGTGCGATCCAATGACGCCCGCTGCCAGGGAATCTGAAGGCGCACCAGAAACCTGGGGAGGCAATAGACGCCCGAAAACCTGTTAACCTGTTACTCAGCAAAAACAGCGAGGAAACGCGTACCAATACAGGCGTCAAAGTCCAAAATAGGAAAGCTGCCCGCTCTGACCCGACCTACCCCCGACCTGACCCGACATGACCCTTCCAGACCCGACGCACTGCCCCCCACCGCCAGCAAACCGGCATGAGCCCGTCGTCTGTTAGAGCAGTGGATGAGCATCGTAGAGAACTTGCCAGAACCGGAAATCGACTCTCGAAACCAAAAAACTGATGCAAAAGCGTAACGACAACAAGGCCCGGAAGAAAAAAATATTGCCCGACTTAACCCGACTTAAGCCTACTTGACCCGACATGACCCGACATGACCCGACATGACCCGACATGAAACGTCCAACTCGCCCCACCAAATCAGAGTACGTACAACTCTCGCACAACCCGCGCCGGCAATGGTACGAGAACCCCGGCGCCAGCCAAGCTCAAAACACTGCCCATCACACAAAACACAAGAACTGCAGTCCAGACAACCCGCAAACACTCGTACATCTCTCGTAAACTCTCGTCCATCTCTCACAAACGCCCGTCCAACCACGTCCGCACCAGGAGACCGGCCGCATCCCGAAAATCCAAAAAATCCAGCAAATCCTGATTCAGACAATCATCCCAACACTCGCAAACGCTCGTAAACTCTCGTAAACACTCGTACATCTCTCACAAACACTCGTCCAACCATGTCCGCACCGCGAGACAAGCCGCATCCCGAAAATCCAAAAAATCCAGCAAATCCTGATTCAGACAACCCGCAAACACTCGTAAACACTCGTACATCTCTCACAAACACTCGTCCAACCAAGTCCGTGCCGCGAGACAAGCCGCATCCCGAAAATCCAAAAAATCCAGCAAATCCTGATTCAGACAATCCACCAAACACTCGTAAACGCTCGCGTCAACAACCCCCTCCCAGTTTGGCGTTCACGCTGAGTCAAGCTATAATTCCCGCGCCCTTATTTCATTTCGTGCCCATCTCGCGGCGCGGCAAAGCATTCGCAACAGCGCTGTAGCTACGCGGCAGTAGCGCATCTATCACTGTCTCGCTTTCGCTTTTCAAAGCCTGAACCCAGGTAAAATTACATCAAAGGAGTAAGTAAATGCAGCAACAGAAACCCATCCGCATATTTGCGATGCTGCTCATCGCAATCTTGGCAGTAGGCGTCCTCGCGGCCTGCGGTAGCCCGGAACCGGCTGCCCCCGCTGAGGAAGCTGCCGCCGCCGCCGATGATTCCGGCGAGGAAATGGCAGCAGCCGATGACGGCGTCAGCCCCAACCAGGCCCCCGAGTTCCAGGAGATGGTTCGCAACGGCGAACTGCCGCCCCTGGCCGAGCGTCTGCCCGTCAACCCCGCCATCGTCGAGCCGGTTGAAAGCATCGGGCAGTACGGCGGGACCTGGAATACGGCCCTCGTCGGCGGCTCCGACACCGCCTGGCTCGTCCGTACCGTCAGCTATATTCACCTGATGGGCTGGTCGCCGCAGTGGGAAGGCGTCGTCCCCAATGCCGCCGAAAGTGTCAGCGCCAGTGCCGACGCCAGCGAATACACCTTCACTTTCAGAGAAGGTATGAAGTGGTCGGACGGCGAGCTCTTCACCGCTCACGACCTCGTCTTCTGGTGGAATGACCAGATCCTCAATGAAGATCTGAGCCCCGGCGGGACGCCAGGCTGGATGAGGGCCGGTGAGGCCGATGCAATCTTCGAGGCGATCGACGACCACACCCTTAAGATCACCTTTGATGCCCCCAACGGTCTCTTCCTGCAGAACCTGGCCACCCCCAGTGGCAGTATCTTCACCCGTGTTCCCAAGCACTACTGCTCCCAGTTCCACATCGATTACAACACCGAAAATCTGGATGAGTTGATCGCTGAGAATAACGCCAACGACTGGGTCAACCTCTACCAGATGAAGTGCGCCAGCGTGCCTGGCACACCTTCCGACTCGCGCTGGTTCAATGCCGACCTGCCCACGCTCATGCCCTGGAAAGTTTCTGTGGCCTACGGCGAAGGCTCCCAGTTGATCCTCGAGCGCAATCCCTACTTCTGGAAGGTCGATACCGAAGGCAATCAGCTGCCCTACATCGACCGCGTCGTCTATGACATTCTCGAAGATCGCGAAGTCCTCCTGCTGAAAGTGCTCAACGGCGAAATCGACATGATGAGCCGGCACTTCAACACCAATGACAACAAGGCCGTTATCGCCGACAATCGCGAACCAGGTGAATACGAGTTCTTCGAAACCCGCAGCATCGGCAATACCACCGGGTTCCACTTCAACCTGAACCACAAAGATGAGCGCATGCGCGAAATCTTTAACGACAAGAACTTCCGTATCGCCATGTCCCACTGCCTCAACCGCCAGGAGATCATCGATGTACTTTACATCGGCCAGGGCGAACCGATGCAGAGCGCCATTCCCAAGGACATGACGGAGTTCTACGACGAAGAGTGGTATTCGCTCTATACCGAGTTCGACCAGGATCTTGCCCACCAGTACCTGGCAGATGCTGGAATGACCGAACGGGACGCAGACGGCTACTTCCTCGGCCCCGACGGTGAGCCGCTGTCTTTCGTCGTGCAGGCCACCGAGGCCTTTGGCTTCCATGACCGCGCCGAAATGGCGGTCAACCAGTGGCAGGACTGCGGCATCAACGCGCAGCTGAGCATCATCGACCGTACGCTCCTCTACCAGCGCAAAGATGCCAACGAGCATGATGTACACGTCTGGGGCGCCGCCACCGGCCCGCAGATCTTCCTCGACCCGCGTCACTTCTTCCCCTTCAGCCGCGAGTCCACCTTCGCACAGGCTTGGGTGACTTGGCGCACCAATCCCAGTGGCGCTGGCGCCATGACGCAGCCGGAAGAACCGCCGGACATCGTCAAGCACCAGATGGATCTGTATGCTCAGATTCTTTCCTCTGGAGATCAGGCTAAGCAGATCGAGCTGATGAAGGAAATCCTGGCGATTGCGAAGGACCAGTTCTACGTGATCGGCACCTCTTCCAGCCCTCCGGGTTACGGCATCGTCAAGAACAACTTCCACAACGTGCCGACCTCTATGCCGGGTTCATGGCAGTATCCGACTCCGGCCCCGACGCAGCCTGAGCAGTATTGGATCAGTGGTGAGTAGCGAATAGTAAGCAGTCAGGAGTGGGGAGCGAGTGAATGCTCCCCACCCCTCTTCTGACGTACCACTATCGATAAGGTCTTTCCATGCTTCAATTCCTTCTGCGCCGATTGCTCTACATGGTCCCCACCTTGCTCGCAATTTCAATCGTCGCTTTCGTCATCATTCAGTTGCCTCCCGGCGACTTTCTCACAACCATGGTGGCAGCCATGGCTGCGCAGGATGAAGACATGGATCAGGCGGCTATGGCCGCCCTCGAAGAGCAATACGGGCTCGGTCAGCCCGTTCACGTTCAGTACCTGAAATGGATGCAGGGGATCATATTCAGAGGCGATTTTGGCGACTCCTTCGGCTGGAACAAACCGGTCTCCGAACTGGTATGGGGGCGCCTGGCTTTGACCTTCGTCCTCTCCCTCGCCAGCCTCCTGTTCGTCTGGGTCGTGGCATTCCCTATTGGTATCTATTCTGCCGTCAAACAGTATTCGATCGGCGACTATTTCGCCACCTTTATCGGCTTTCTTGGCCTCGCCACGCCCAATTTTCTCTTGGCTCTGATATTGATGTACATCGCCTTCAAATTCTTCAATCAGAGCGTGGGCGGCCTCTTTTCACCTGAATATCAGGAAGCGCCTTGGACTTGGGGAAGGGTGGCAGACCTCTTCGCCCACCTGTGGGTACCGGTCGTGATTATCGGTACTGCCGGCACCGCCAGCCTCATTCGCATCATGCGTGCCAACCTGCTCGACGAGCTCCGCAAACCCTATGTCGTGACCGCCCGCGCTAAGGGCCTCCCCGAATGGAGACTCCTCTTCAAATATCCCGTGCGCATCGCCCTCAATCCTTTTGTAAGTACCGTCGGCTGGGTGCTGCCCACCCTTGTCTCCGGCGCTGCCATCGTCTCCATCGTGTTGAGCCTGCCTACTACAGGCCCGCTCTTAATCCGCGCACTCCTGCAGCAGGACATGTACCTGGCGGCCAGCTTTATCATGCTTCTGAGCATTCTCACCGTCATCGGCACCCTCGTGTCCGATCTCCTGCTTGCCTGGCTGGACCCCCGCATCCGCATGGAGTAGCGACGCGGAGCTTTCGCGTAGAGTGAGGGAAGAAGGAACTATCTATGGCCGTAACTGATGCCAAAACGTTGCCCCCGGAAACCGTCTCCCCGGGAGCAGCGCAGGTTGAAGTAGAGAGCAGCGTCTCCGTCGCATCCCAATGGCAGTTGATGTGGTGGAAGTTCCGCAAACATCGCATGGCAATGGTGGGCGGAGTCGTTACGCTGATCATCTACGCCATCGCCATCTTCGTTGAGTTTCTCTCGCCCTCCAGCCCTGGCGTAATCCGCGCCGACTACACTTGGGCGCCTCCCCAGCGCCTGCACTTTCTCCGCCAAACCGAGCAGGGGCTGCGTTGGGATCCCTATGTCAACGGCTATAAAGTCGAAATCGATCCCGAAGCCCTCAAGCGGACTTTCGTGATCGACGAAGAGCAGATCGTCGACATCGGCTTTTTTGTTCGCGGTGAACCATACAAAATGTGGGGCCTGTGGGAATCCGACCTCCACCTGGTCGGCTCGACCGATGCCGAGGTGCCCGTCTACTTCCTCGGCGCCGACCGCATGGGGCGCGACCTCCTGAGCAGCATGATCTACGGCACGCGCGTCTCTATGTCGATCGGCCTTCTCGGCGTCTTCCTCAGCTTCTTCCTCGGCATCCTCCTCGGCGGCATCTCCGGCTTCTACGGAGGCACAACCGACAATCTCATCCAGCGCGTCATCGAATTCATCCGCTCCATCCCCACCATCCCGCTCTGGATGGGGCTCGCCGCAGCGCTGCCCACCGACTGGCCGCCCTTGCGCATCTACTTCGGCATCACCATCATCCTTTCCTTCATCGGCTGGACCGGCCTGGCCCGCGTCGTGCGCGGCCGCTTCCTCTCGCTCCGCACCGAGGACTTTGTCATGGCTGCCCGCCTCGACGGCGCCAGCGAACTCACGACCATCTGGCGCCACATGGTCCCCTCCTTCTTTAGCCACATCATCGCCTCGCTCACACTTTCCATCCCGGGCATGATCCTGGCCGAAACCTCCCTCAGCTTCCTCGGCCTCGGTCTGCGTCGCCCGGTAGTCAGTTGGGGCGTACTCCTGCAGGAGGCCCAGAACATCCGCTCAGTCGCCACCGCACCCTGGCTCCTGATCCCAGGACTCGCCGTACTCGTAGCCGTCCTGGCACTCAACTTCCTCGGCGACGGCCTCCGCGACGCCGCCGACCCTTACAATCGCTAACAACCATCCACCGACCACTGACTACTGACTGACGCAGTTCCATGGAAACGCCAGTTCTCATCGAAATCAAAAAACTGAAAACCCACTTCTTCCTTGACGAAGGCACCGTCCAGGCCGTCAACGGGGTCGACTTCACTATCCACCAGCACAAGACCCTCTGCGTCGTCGGCGAGAGCGGCTGCGGCAAAAGTGTCACCGCCCGCTCTATCCTCCAGATCGTCGACCAGCCGGGCCGCATCGTCGAAGGAGAAATCCTCTACCATCGCCCCGATCGCCTGTCGGTCGCCGGCAACGGCGAGTGGACGTCCGGTGCCAATAACGCCAATGGGAACTCAACCACAGAAATAATCGACCTGGCCGCGCTCGATCCCCGCGGCAGGGAGATCCGGGCTATCCGCGGCCAGGATATCTCGATGATCTTCCAGGAGCCGATGACCTCGCTCAGCCCCATCCATACCGTCGGCAACCAGATCACCGAAGCGATCAAGCTGCATACCGATATGCTCGATGACGAAGCCGACGAGCACGCCATCGAACTGCTGCGCCGCGTCGGCATCCCGCGCCCCGCAGAACGCCTCGGAACCTATCCCTTCGAGCTCAGCGGCGGCATGCGTCAGCGCGTCATGATCGCTATGGCCCTCTCCTGCAACCCCGCCCTCCTCATCGCCGACGAGCCCACCACAGCCGTCGACGTCACCACCCAGGCCCAGATTCTCGAGCTCCTTGAGGAACTGCAGGATGAGTTCGGCATGGCCATCATGCTCATCACCCACGACCTCGGCGTCGTCGCCGAAATGGCCGATGACGTCGTCGTTATGTATCTGGGCCAGGTTGCCGAACGCGGCGACGTGGACTCCATCTTCCACGATCCCAAGCACCCCTACACGCAGTCGCTCCTTAAGTCCATCCCGCGCCTCGGCGTGAGTCGAAACCGGCAGCGGCTCGATTCGATTCGGGGAATGGTCCCCGATCCCTACAACCGGCCTACCGGCTGCATGTTCGGGCCCCGCTGCGATCACTTCATGCCCGGCCGCTGCGACGCCATAAGCCCGCCCGCCATTCCACTGGGACCGGGCCGGGAGGTCCACTGTCTCTTGTACGAAGACGAATAAGCGGGTAGTGCAAATTTAACACCTGACACCCATTTGAATACGCCGCTCCCAACAGTGAGCCTGAAGATATTTCACACAAACCAATGAGCGAACAATCCACCAACGGCCAGCAAATCTCCACATCACAAAACGGCAGCCCAGCCGCCGGCAACATCCTCCTGGATGTCAAAAACCTGCAGAAATGGTTTCCGATCACAGCCGGCTTCTTCCGCCGCACAATCGGTCACGTCAAGGCTGTCGATGATATCTCCTTCCAGGTCCTCCAAGGCGAGACCGTGGGCCTGGTCGGCGAGAGCGGCTGCGGCAAAACCACCGCCGGCCGCTGCATCCTGCGCGCCTATGACCTCACCGGCGGCCAGGTCCTCTTCCAGGACCATGACGGCAAAATGGTCGACCTCGGGCCCCTCACCAACAATGAAATGAAGCCGTACCGCCAGCAGGTACGCATGATCTTCCAGGACCCTTTCAACTCCCTCAACCCCCGCATGCCCGTCATCGATATCGTCGGCGACCCCCTCAAAATCAACAATGTCGCCGCCGGCAAGGAGTTGGAAGACCGCGTCGCCTCCCTCCTCGCCCGTGTCGGCCTGCGCCCCGAATACATGCGCCGCTACCCCCACGCCTTCAGCGGCGGCGAAAGACAGCGCATCGGCATCGCCCGCGCCCTCGCCCTCGACCCCCGCCTCGTCGTCGCCGACGAAGCCGTCTCCGCCCTCGACGTCTCTGTTCGCGCCCAGATCCTCAATCTGATCAAGGATCTCCAGGAAGAGTTCAACCTGACCTACATCTTCGTCTCCCACGACCTCAGCGTCATCGAGTACATCTGCGACCGCGTCGTCGTCATGTACGTCGGCAAAATCGTCGAGGTCGCCGAAACCGAGGAGCTCTTCGACCAGCCCTTCCACCCCTATACCGAGGCCCTCCTCTCTGCAGTCCCCAACCCCGATCCCCGTATGCGGCAGCAGAAAGCCCGCATCGTGCTCGAAGGTGATGTCGCCGACCCCGCCAACCCACCCAGCGGCTGCTACTTCCATCCCCGCTGCCGGTATGTCCAGGAACAGTGCAGCCAGGAAACGCCGGAACTGCGCGAAATCGCACCCGGCCACTTCGCCGCCTGCCACTTCGCCGAAGAACTGACCCTCGTCGGCGTCACCGCCAGCGGAGAACTGGGATGAGATCGGTGCACGAAGAGTTCGATGTCCAGTCCTCCTGGCTCATCAGGGGAAAATATGTAGCCTACTTCGTCAGCTGGGTCGCATTTGTAGTCCTGACCTTCTACCTGCTGACGAGACTGCGGCTTAACCTTCTTCTTCTCATAGATGTTCTTGATGTAAATCGCTGGGCCAGGTCGGCGGTACACAACTTCAGCTTTGTCATCCTGGGCCTTGTCGGTCTGAGCATGGTTATCATCGTCGAAAACTATCTTCGCACCGCCATACCCAAGAGCCTCCTGGCACGGCGCGTCGCTATCGCCGTCGGCTCCGTACTCATTCTCCTCGTGGCATCGTTAGCCCTTCACAGGTTCTTGCTGTATCTCATATTGACGTAAACAATCTGCGTCCAGTCTTGTGAATCTGCCGGCACGACTCCAGAATACTCCGCCCCCGCGAAGCCGGAATGTGCGTTTGGCTTTTGTACTGCCAGCAAGTATACTTTTGCCACGCTGCAACATCTCCTCCTCTGCTAGTGGTCCGCGTAGAGGCAGGTCTCAACCGTTGACACAAATCTACCAATTCAGGCAAAGACGCAGCACCTTCTTTAGCCGTACCAATTCAAGGAGAAGATCCCATGAAAAGTCTGAAGTCAATCAGGACTGACGTTACGCGACGTGACTTCGTGCGCCTGTCAGCCATGGCTGGCGCTGGCACGGTACTCGTCGCCTGCGGTGCAAGCGGAGCCCCCGCTGCCGAGGCGCCCATGGAAGAGGCCCCGGCCGAATCCGCTGCCGAAGCCGCCCCCGATTCAGGGTCCATGTACAACGAGGCCCCGCGACTCGCCGAGATGGTCGCCAACGGCGAACTGCCCCCAGTTGACGAACGCCTGCCCGCCACCCCGCTCGTCCTCGAAGGCCTCGACGGTGTCGGCAACTATGGCGGACTCTGGCGCGCCGGCCGCCGCGGCCAGGCCGACCACTTCGCCATTAACCAGGTCATCATTCGCGGTGCCTTGTCGATCAACCAGGAGCTGACCATCAATCCCATGGTCGCCGAGTCCTGGTCCGTCAGCGACGACGCCACCGAGTTCACCTTCAATCTGCGCGAGGGCATGAAATGGTCCGACGGCGCGCCCTTCACCTCCGCCGACATCAGGTTCTGGTACGACGAAGAGGTACACAACGAGGAACTCACACCCGTCTTCCCGGCCTGGCTCACCAGTGTTGTCGACGGCGAAAACGTGCCCGCCGAAGTCAATACGCCCGATGACACCACCGTCATCTTCAAGTTCGCCAGCCCCAACGCGCTCTTCCACTACAGCGCCGGCATCCTCCTCTCATTCCCCGTCCGCTCCGCCGAATACATGAAGCAGTTCCACCCCGACCACACCGACGACATCGACGCTTTGAACCAGATGATCGCCGACGCCGACCTGGAGCTCTGGACCGATCTCTACAACGACAAACGCAGCGGCCGCCACGAGAATCCCGAGTCACCAATGCTGTGGCCCTGGACTGTCGAGACCGACTTCACCGAGCCGCTTGTTACAGCCGTACGCAATCCCTACTTCTGGGCCGTGGACGTCGAAGGCAACCAGCTTCCATATATCGACGATCTCTCCTTCCGCCAGTTCACCGACCCGGACGTCTACGCGCTCTGGTGCATCAACGGTGAGATCGATTGCCAGTCACGCCACGTGCGCAACACCGACATAACCGTCCTCAAAGAGAACGAAGAGGCCGGCGACTACAAGCTCCAGATCTGGCGCCGCACCGCCGTCTACGGCCTCCACCTGAACATGACCGCCAAGGAACCTCGCTTGCGCGAGCTTTTCCAGGCGCGGGATTTCCGTATTGCCTGCTCCATCGGCGTCGACCGCGATGCCATCAACGAGCTCGTCTTCGACGGTACCGCAACCAACATGCAGTACGGCCCGCCCGTCGAATCACCCCTCTACGTCGAAGAGCTGAACAACGCTTATCTCGAATATGACCCCGACCAGGCCAACGCCCTCATCGACGGCCTCGGCTATACCGAGAGAGATGACGAAGGATACCGCCTCTGGAAAGACGGCAGCGGAGAACGCATCCGCTGGACCATGCTGGGCGGTCCCACAGTTACCGACAACGATCAATTGCTCATAGATTTCCTCACCGACATGGGCTTCGAGATCAACTACCGCGGCGCCGAACGTGCCTTGGCCCAGGAGCTCGACCGTAACAACGACATCGAGGCCAGGACCACCTTCATGGACCGCAACCTCATCCCCCTCGCCGACCCGGTCATCTGGATCAACCGCGCCAACACCGAGCGCCCTTGGGGCAACGCCTGGCAGATGTGGTCCGTCAACCCCGACAACCCCATCGGCGAGCCGCCCCCCGACGGCCACTGGCAGTGGGACCTCTGGCGCATCTGGGACGAGATCCGCGTCACTGCTGACGGCGATAAGCAGAACGAGCTGTTCAAAGAGATCCTCCGCATCTGGGGCAGAGAACTGCCAACCGTCGGCTACTTCGGTGAACTGCCCCGACCGGTCGTCGTCCGCAACGGCTTCAAGGGCATCCACGCCGGCTACCCCTGGGACTGCTGCCGCGGCGTCTACGAGCACATCATCGACAACGCCACCTGGTACTGGGAAGACCCGGAAAACCATATGTAAGCCACACAGTGCAAAAGGAGTGGGAAGAATCTCTTTTCCCGCTCCTCACTTTAGCCTTCTTCTACAGACAAGGAGACAACCGTATGAGGAGTCTTAAGATTCCAAAGACCGATGTGTCGCGACGCGACTTTATGCGCGTCTCAGCGATGGCAACGGCAGGCACCGTCCTCGTGGCCTGCGGCGCAGGTGGAGAACCCGCAGCCGAGGAGCCCATGGAAGAGGCGCCGGCCGAATCTGCTGCCGAAGCAGCGCCCGATTCAGGGTCCATGTACAACGAAGCGCCGCGACTGGCCGAAATGGTCGCCAACGGCGAGCTGCCGCCCGTCGATGAGCGCGTGCCCGTCAACCCGCTCGTGCTGGAGGGGCTGGATGGCATCGGCAACTACGGCGGCCTCTGGCGCGCCGGCTTCCGCGGCCAGGCCGACCACTTCGCCCTCAACCAGGTAATCATCCGCGGCATCCTGTCAATTAACCAGGAACTCACCATCAACCCGATGATTGCCGCGTCCTGGTCGGTTAACGACGATGCCACCGAATACGTCTTCAACTTGCGTGAAGGCATGAAGTGGTCCAGCGGCGAACCCTTCACCAGCGCCGATTTCGTCTTCTGGTTTGAGGAAGAGATGAAGAACGAGACGCTGACACCGGTCTTCCCCGGCTGGCTCACCAGCCCGGTCGGAGGCGAGAATGTTCCCGTCGAGATGACGGCTCCCGACGACACGACCGTCATCTTCAAGTTCGCCGGGCCCAACGCCCTCTTCCACCTCGAAGGCGGTGTTGTCCTTAGCTGCCCGGTGCGCTCTGCCGCCTACATGAGTCAGTTCCACCCAGACCATACCGACGATCAGGCCGCACTCGACCAGAAAATCGCCGACGCCGGCCTCGACAACTGGACCGAACTATACACCGACATGCGCAGCGGACGCCACGAAAACCCCGAGAGCCCCATGCTCTATCCGTGGATTCTGCAGAGTGACTACACCGAAGAGATCGTCAACTGCACGCGCAACCCCTACTTCTGGGCAGTCGACACCGCCGGCAATCAGCTTCCCTACATTGACGACCTCTCCTTCCGTCTCTTCCAGGACTCTGACGTGCATGCACTGCGGCTCGTGAATGGTGAGATCGACTGCCAGTCCCGCCATATCCGCAACACCGACCTCACTATACTCAAAGAGAACGAGGAAAGTGGCGACTACAAGATCCAGTTCTGGCGCTGGACCGCCGTCTACGGTGTCCATTTCAACATGACCACCAACGACGACCGCCGCCGCGAACTCTTCCAGGAACGAGACTTCCGCATCGCCGTCTCTCTGGGCTTCAACCGCGACGAAGTCAGGGAACTGATCTACGATGGGTTCGGAACCAATATGCAGTACGGCCCCCCCGTCGAGTCTCCCGTGCACCACGCAAAGCTCAGTAACGCCTACCTCGACTACGACCCCGACCAGGCCAATGCCCTGCTCGACGGCCTTGGCTACACTGACAAGGACGGCGACGGCTACCGCCTCTGGAAAGATGGCAGCGGCGAGCGCATCAGCTGGACCATGCTCGGCGGCGCCGAGATCTCCGACCTCAGCCAGACCTTTATCGACTACCTCGCCGACCTCGGTTTCGAGGTCAACTATCGCGGTGTCGACCGCTCGCTTAGCATCGAGCTCCACCAGTCTAACGACGTCGAATGTACTACTTCGTTCATGGACCGTAACCTTGTGCCTCTGGCTGATCCTCAAGTCTGGGTCAAGCACCGCAACATCAACGACCGCCCCTGGTGCAACGCCTGGACCGCCTGGAAGCTCGACCCCTCCAATCCCATCGCCCAGGAGCCTCCCGCCGGCCACTGGATCTGGACGATCTGGGACCTATGGGATCAGATCCGCGCCACCCCCGGCGAGCAAGCTCAGGCCGATCTCTTCAAGCAGATTCTGGAGATCTGGTCGGAAGAGCTACCTTCCGTCGGCTTCTTCGGCGAGCTGCCCCGCCTGGTCATGGTCAAGAACGGATTCAAAGGCATCCATGCCGGCAATCCGTGGGACTGCTGCCGCGGCGTCTATGAGCACATCATCGACAATGCCACCTGGTATTGGGATGATCCATCAATGCATATGTAAGGCAAGACTGTAAAAAGGAGTGAGGAGAGACGCTAAACTCTCTCCTCACTCCTCTTAACTCTCTCCTCAAGGTTCGTCATGTTCTCATACATCTTGGGCCGCTTTGCGGTGATGATACCGACGCTCTTCGTCATCTCGGTCGTCACCTTTATTCTCATCCAGCTTCCGCCGGGCGATTACCTGACAACCTACGCCGCGCAGCTTCGCGAACAAGGGGACGAGGTCGACGAAGTGCTCATGGCCAGGTTGGAGAGGCGTTACGGCTTGGGCCAGCCTCAGCATATCCAGTACCTCAAGTGGATTTCGGGTATCCTCCTGCGCGGCGACTGGGGCGACTCGATGTTGTACCAGAAACCCGTGGCGAGTCTGATCTGGGAACGGCTCGGCCTCACGTTTATCCTTTCATTTACGACCCTGATGTTTAGCTGGCTGGTATCGATCCCGCTTGGGGTCTATTCAGCGACCCACCAGTACTCGGTGACCGACTATGTTGTCACCGCACTCAACTTTATCGGCAAAGGGTTCCCCGAGTTCATGCTCGCCCTCGTCCTCATGTGGCTGGTGACCATCTATACTGATATGAGCGTCGGCGGCCTTTTCAGCCCCGAATATATGGACGCGCCCTGGACCATCGACCGCGTACTCGATATGCTCGCCCATTTCTGGATCCCGATCGTAGTCCTGGCAGTGGGCAGTACCGCCAACGGCATCCGCATCACCCGCGCCAATCTGCTCGACGAGCTCAACAAGCCCTATGTAGAGACAGCACGCGCCAAGGGTGTCAAGGAGACAAAGCTGATCTGGAAATACCCGACGCGCGTCGCCCTCAACCCCTTCTTCAGCACCGTGGGTTGGTCGCTTGCGGACCTGATTTCGGGCACGACCATCGTGGCCATCGTTCTCAGTTTGCAGACAACCGGCCCCATGCTCGTCACCGCGCTGATCAACCAGGATATGTTTCTGGCCGGCAGTTTCATCATGATGCTCAGCGTGCTGACGGTGATCGGCACATTGCTGTCCGACCTGTTGCTGGCATGGGTTGATCCACGCATCCGCCTGGAAGAGACGGGATAGTTGTTTTGGCATGCGCTGTCGCATCGCTACTAGCGCGCGACTGTAGAATGCAGTTTCGCAAAAGGTAAACGTAGTGGAAGGGACCGGAGAGACGATGACGATTGAAAAACAGAGACTGGCCGCCTCTGTAGACGAACCGGAAGAGGATGACCGCTATCTGGATATTGGGGAGGAAGAGACCCAGGTCGCCGTTGCCTCATTCTGGCAGTTGATCTGGTGGCGTTACCGCCGTCACCGCGTGGCTGTCTTCAGCACCTTTGTCGTACTGATCTTTTATCTGATCGCGGCCTTCAGCGAGTTCGTCGCGCCTTACGACCCGGAAGCCAAGTTCGTAAAATACAAGCTGCACCCGCCGACGCCGATCCACTTCATCGATGAAGAAGGCGACTGGCATATGCCCTTCATCTACCAGACAGTGCGCGAACGGGATCCCGAGACGTTCCGTAACACCTACCACCCGGACACGAGCATTCGCCATCCCATTCGCATCTTCCCCAAGGGCGAAGAGTATGAAATGTGGGGCGAATTCACCGTTACAACCAAACTGTTCGGCCTCGACGTTCCCCACGAAGAGCAGGGCTTCTTCCTCTTGGGCACCGACCGCCTGGGACGCGATATGTTCTCCCGCGTCGCCTACGGCGCGCGCCTCTCCCTCTCCATCGGCCTCATCGGCGTTGCCATCAGTCTTGTCCTCGGCATTCTGTTGGGCGGCCTGTCAGGCTACTACGGCGGCACCGTCGACAATATCATCCAGCGCATCATCGAGTTCCTGCGCTCCATCCCGTCAATCCCACTGTGGATGGGCCTGAGCGCGGCCCTACCGCCCGGGTGGCCGATAATCTATGTCTACTTCAGCATTACCGTCATTATCTCCTTTATTGGCTGGACCGGCATGGCCCGCGTCGTGCGCGGCAAGTTCCTACAGCTGCGCGAGGAAGAGTTCGTCATGGCGGCCCGGTTTTCCGGCAGCAACGAACTGCGCATCATCCTGCGCCATATGCTTCCCTCCTTCCTCAGCCACATCATCGCCTCCATGACGCTGGCGATCCCGTCGATGATTCTCGCCGAGACCGCACTCAGCTTTCTCGGCCTGGGCCTGCGCCAGCCCGCCATCAGCTGGGGCGTGCTGCTGCAGGAAGCGCGGAACATCAGCGCGGTCGGCATCGCCCCCTGGACGGTGGTGGCGCCGACCCTTATGGTGGTGATCGCGGTGACAGCGTTCAACTTTATGGGCGATGGCATGCGCGACGCCGCCGACCCCTACGCCAGCCTATAACTGACATAGTGAGCTCTTCGAATTGAGCGGGCGCCAGCGGCAGTGACTAAGAACTAAAAACTGCCTACTAAAAGCTACAGGTTTCACACCTATGATCATCAAAGGCAGCGCAATCCCCGAAGTCAACTTCCGCAAAGGCTACGAGATCGGTGATGCGCAGGAACAGATCGACCACTTCGCCATGCGCATCACCACCCCGGTCAACCCCTTCGAACCGGAAATGCACGGCGAACAGCGCTTTTGGTACATCCTAGAGGGCGAAGCCACCGTCACCATCGACGGCGAGTGCACGGCCGTCGGCCCGTCCGACCTGATCCTGATCGCGCCGTGGACCGACCACAGCCTGCGCGCCGACAATTGGGTGCGCTGGATCTGCTTCGGATAACCTCGCCAACCCGGAACACACAATCCCCACAGCGACAAAGGAAATGCAATCGATGCCACGCAAATTGAAGTTGGCCCTGATCGGTCTGGGCCGCCGCGGCCGCAGTTCTCACCTGCCAATCTATCCAAGAATGAACGAAGTGTTCGACTTCGTCGCTGTCTGCGATAAGGAAGAAGAGGTCCTGCGCGAAGTCGCTTCTGAGTATGGCGTCAACGCCTACACCAGCGTGCGTGACCTGGTGGACAGCGAGGAGTTGGACATCGTCGACGTCGTCGTGCCAGGCGACGCTCACCACCCCATCTGCTGCTACCTGGCCGAAAACGGCATCAATATCATCGTCGAAACGCCCGTCTCTGTCACCCGACCCATGACGGACATGATGACCGAGGCCGCCGAGCGCAACAACGTCAAACTGGAGGTGGCGGAAAACTACCACCGCGTGCCCATGGCCCGCTTCCAGGCAAAGGTGATCGATTCCGGCATCATCGGCGAAGTGGGACGAATCTACCGCATCTTTTACGAAGGCGGCTATCATGGCATGAGCATGCTGCGCCTTCTCGCCGGCAGCCCGCCCAAGTCGATCCTCGGTATCACCCACGTGACCGACGTCGTGCCCATCATCGACCGCATGAAGCGCCATCACTCCCGCGAAAACTGCACCACCAGCTTTCTCGAGTTCGAGAACGGCGCCGCGGCGACAATGATCTACTCCAACGTGATCCACGCCCGCTCTCTGGGTCGCAAAACTACCGGCATCTCGCAGATTGACGGCACGCGCGGCGCCATCGTCGGAGACACCGTCTACTTCACCGATCCCGCAACCTACCAGGACGGTGCCATCGCCGCCGCCTACGAGCCGCAGCGCTCATTCATCGACGTCGATGGCCGCAACGTCCTTGAAAGGATCAGCCTTGAGCTGCCCGATCAGGAGATCGTCTGGCAGAACCCCTACGCCCACCTCGGCATCGGCGAAAACAACGGCCGTGGCGTCGACATGGCCGACCAGTTCATGAGCATCGCAAACGCAGTGCTTCACGACATCGAACCGACCTACGGCGTGCAGGAAGCCCGGCTCGACCAGGAGATGTCCCTGGCCGCCTCCGAATCGGCGCTCATGAACATGCAGCCGCTCGCCTTCCCCCTGCGTTCGCCCTCCGAAGCCGAACAGCTTATCCTGTCCAATTTCAAGGAGACCTACGGCTACGACTACACCGAAACCGAGCCGTTGCTCGACGTCTTCTATCCCCGCCGGTAAGCATTGCATGGAGAGCAGCCGACTGCTGCCAACCCGCGCAGAACGGAAAGGACCTGTACAGTGGAGTTCTTAAACGTAGAGAAGAAGGGAATCTCCCGCTATCTCCTCGACGCCGACGTCGAGGGCGAGCCCCTGCGCGTCCACATTTCGGAGGTCGACGCCGGCCAGCGCTCCCACCCACCTCACAAGCACGGGGGCTTCGAAGCTTTCTATATGATTGAAGGGGAAGGCACGCTGGAAATAGACGGCGAAAGCCATCCGCTGCGCGCCAATGAGGCGGTCGTATTCGACCCGCACAAACTGCACGGACTGGTCAACACCAGCCAGGCGCCCATGCGCTACATGGTCATCATCCGCCCTGAGGAGAATGGGGCGTAGAAACTAAGAAAAATCGAGCTGAATCAGCAGGTCCATGAACTGAATGCTCATCTTTTCCGAGCCCAGTTCAGTGCTGGAGTAAGGATTGTCAAAGTGCAGGAACCCGCTGGTCGGTTCCTCCTTCTCGTTGACCAGCAGAGGCCCCTCCCAGCCAAAGTCGATGCTCTCGCCCCGCAGGCTGGTCATATGCACGCTGTCCGCGCCGTAAGTAATGTCCAGGCCCGCTACCTTTTCCACGAAGTCGGCAAAACTTCCATCTATATCCTCCCGCCCCATCTGCACGACCCAGACATTGTTCTGTCCATATGAGCGAAACTCCCGGTACGCGCTTCTCCCTTCTTCATTGAGCGTCAGTCCCGCCGAAGCCGTAATTGCCAGATATCCTTCCCCCACGCGGGCACAGGCCCAGCCGTTCCGTATTTCGTATTCGTCGAATGCGTAGGTCGGGAAGTAGGCGTGGGTGAAGCCCAGCCAGTCATCTGCCGGCAGACGGTGGATCGCCGTTAGCACGTCCTTCCATTGCGCCACCCGCGGCAGCACAACATTGCCGTGCCAGAAGTTGGGGCGGTGAGAGCCGTCCTCGCTGACACAGGGTGGGTGAGAAACGAAGACGACAGCCTCCGGCGAAAGGGTCGCCTGCCAAATGTGTTGCTGATAGCCAGGCTCGCCGGGCCGGAAGTCCTGCGCCGAACACAGCATGTAGTCCGGCGTCTTGTAGGTGACCTTGTTCACCTCCCAACTGCCCTCTTCCCGGTCGCACCATTCTTCCAGCTGGCCTGCGTGCCGTTCCCGGCTCCAAATCTCATCCGCCGGGTCAATCGCGATCGCCTCAATAACCGGCGGCAACTGATAGTTGGTCGCGCACGCCAGGCTGACAATGCCGCGAATGCTCCGATTGAAGATGCCCTTGCCCCACAGCAGACGGGAGATGCCGGAAGTCGGCTCCCGAAAACCACTCTTGATGAATCGAGAATAGGTCCGCCCGTGGCTGGAACCAAAGACCCCCTTGAACGAGTTGACGGCCATCCCGAAGAACATCTTGTCCAGCACAACCGCGGCCAGTTCCCGCACGTTGTCGTCCTCGGCCAGGTCGACCAGGTGCGAGAGGGCCAGCACGTCCTCTTCGAAGTAGGTATTGGAATCCCACTCGCGGAAGCCGCCCGCTGCCCGCTTGCGCAGCCACGACAGCGCCCGCTCCTCTCCCCTGGCGCGGTGCTCGTTGCCGGTTAGCCCGGCGTTGGGGAAATGCTCGTCCGGCAGCAGTTGTCCTGCCAGGATTTCGCAGGTATGAAACAGTATCTGGTGATTCTCTGACCAGAAGCACATGGCATCCGCACCCGGTTCGTCCATCCAGTAGCGGAAGTTGAGGAAGCAGCTCTGCAGCGGGTCGACCAGCGATTGCGGAAACCCCTCCTCATCGATATAGCGTCCCGCCATGCCCAGAAGTCCAACCAGATCGAAGTCGCTGCAATCCGCCCGCCGGTTTATCGACGCAACACAGTCGAGGAACACCTGCTCGTTGAGCTGGTCCCACATTCCCAGTTCCATCGCCGCGATTTCGGCGAACACGCCTCCGTCAGTCCCAAGACGGGCCGCATGGAGCAACGCCTCCCGCCGGCGGCCCTGGTAGGTGCCGTACCGCTCGGTCGCATACTCACTATTGCCAACGATATGAACGTCCAGACGACGTTCGACGCGCATTCCTTGGACGTAGTAATGCTCCGGGTTGGGAAAGAGCATCACCTCGTAATCGTCCTGTGGGAACTGGAAGGCACTGCCCAGCATCACCTCGTCCCGTGTTTCACCCTTGGTGTGGTGTTCGCTATAGATGCGTCCGCCCTTGCGCACGAGGCGCAGGGCAAAGTCGTCCTCCGCAGGTTCGCCCTCGGGCCAGCGGACGACAACCTTCGCGTGACGGCTGAACAGGTCCCGGTCCAGGTAGGCCCTCTCAAATACCGACTCCAGCTTCTGCCGCCGCTCCTCGGGTCGCATTGACGTGGGCAGAAATACACTGAAGTTGCCCGCGGCCTCCTCATCCACCAGCTGCAGCGCCATCACATAGGGGCATTCCCGCAGCGCGACGGCCTCAAAGCAGACACCGATCTCGTTTCGCCCCTGCTTCAGTTGTACTGGAAATGAAACCGTATGAGGCAGCTGATGATGGAAATGCTCCACCCGCCGGTGCTGTTCCCGATTGAGCCAGACCTCTGCAGGGCCGTTGGTCGTGAGGGCAATGTTCACCTCGATCGCCCCGGGGCTCTCCAGCACGCAGTAGGCCCAGGCCTGCAGAAAGTGGGGCGTATGGTGAAAGGTCGACAGGTCGACGAAATGGTCATCGAGGCAACGCACAACACGCCACATGGTCTCGTCGCGGTCGGAGACGAATTTGTGACGTTCCAGCGCGCTGGCGAAGATCTCCGTTGGCGCGGGCAGTCCGTACGCCCCCTCCTTGAAACCGTCCACTATCTGCTGTTTGAAATCCGGCCCCGCGCTGCCGTCGGCATCGGCGACAGGCGTTGCCACCGGCCCTGCGACCAGCCAGTTGTCGATAAAGCCGTCCCTCAGGCCGTACTCCAGCCAGACAGGCGCGGTAACTTTCTGGTCCTCAGCCCCTCGATTGCCCGGTTGCCCGGAGGGCTGAGCGCCAACCTCAGTGCTCATCGAATGACAACTCCGTTTGGAATGTGGTTTGGGGAGGTCGAGGCGTCCTTCAATCCGGCCGTGCCTATCGACCCGCATGAAGAGTTCAACCCAGCAGCAGTCCGCCCTCTACTCGTACAGCACACAGCGTACCTTGTGGCCGTCCTCCAGCTCCAGCAGAGGTGGGTTGCGCGTGTCGCAAACACCGGCAATCGCATTGCGGCAACGCGGGTGGAAGGGGCAGCCCTCAGGAATCGAGTACGGGTCCGGTACCGAACCGCGAATCGCGGTCAGCTGGCTGGTTATGCCCTGCGCCGACTTGCGCCCCAAAAGGGGAATCGAGCGCAGCAGCGCCTGCGTGTAGGGGTGCTTGGGGTCGTAGAAGATCGTATCGACATCGGCCATCTCCACCACTTCACCCAGATACATGACCACGACGTAGTCCACCATCTGCGCGATGACGCCGAGGTCGTGCGTGATGAAAATGATGGCCATTCCCAATTCATCCTGCAACTCGCGCATGAGCGTCAGAATCTGGGCCTGCGTCGTTACGTCCAGGGCGGTCGTCGGCTCGTCGGCGATCAGCAGGCTCGGGCGGCAGGACAGCGCCATGGCGATCATCGCGCGCTGGCGCATGCCGCCGCTCAGCTGATGCGGATAGCGGTCGATCGTTCGTTCAGGCTGGGGCATGCCGACCTTGTTCAGCACGTCGATCGCCTGCGCCCGCGCCTCCTCCTTGTTGACATCCTGGTGCAGCAAAATCGCTTCAATGATCTGATTGCCAATCGTATGGACGGGGCTGAGCGACGTCATCGGTTCCTGAAAGACCATCGAGATCTCGCCGCCGCGAATCGCGCGCGCCTGCGTACCCATGGCGTCGATCTTGGTCATGTCAACGACCTGCTCGGTGAAACTGCCGTTCTCCTGCCTCTGCAGGTGAAACAGGACTTCACCCTCCACCACCCGCCCGGGCGATGGCACAATCGCCATGATCGAACGCGCCGTGATCGACTTGCCGCAACCGCTCTCTCCGACCAGACCTACGGTCTGACCGCGCTGTACCGTGAAGTCTACGCCTTCCAGAGCCCGCACAATACCCTGGGCCAGGAAAAAATGCGTCTTCAACCCACGGACATCCAGGAGCATGTCCCGGGAGTCCGCCGACGCATCGGTTTCCGACAAACTGTCAACTTGCGAGGATGATAATGTCATTATCAACGTCCGTTTTGTTCTTGAAAGCCGGTTGGCGATTCCGGCCGCATCTTCCTACATCAAAATGAGCTTCTTTGAAATACTTCGCCCCTGATGGATGCGATTGATTATGTCGGCCAGCATCGGCGCGATCGACAACACTTCGATCTTTTGAGAGCGCTTCTCCTCGGGCACGGGAAGCGTGTTGGAGACGACCAGCTTTGCAATTCGCTCATCCACCTCGAGATGCTCCAGCGCCGAGGGCAGCAACACGGGATGCGTAACGGCAAACGCGGCCGTCCCCTCTGCACCGGCATCGTACAGGGCGTCAATCTGTTTGAGAACGCTGCCCCCGGCCATAATGTCATCGATGATGATCGGGCGGCTGCCGGCAATTTCTCCGACAACGTGCGTCGTCTCGGTGACGCTGACACTCGTGCGCCGCTTGTGCATCACCACCAGCGGCAGATTCAACAGCTGCGCATAACGGCCCGCCATACTGGCACGGCCGACATCCGGGCTGACAATCGCCGCGTTCTCCCACTCCTCTTGCCGAAAATAGTCGGCCAGAATCGGCAGCGCAGAAAGCGGATCGACTGGGATATTGAAGAAGCCCTGAATCGCTCTGGCATGTATGTCTACGAAGATGACGCGATCCGCCCCCATCATCTCCAGCATATTGGCGATCACGCGGGCGCTGACCGCCTCGCGCCCGTGCGCCATGCGGTCCTGGCGCGCATAGGGAAAATAGGGCAATACGACGCTGACGCTGTGCGCACTGGCGCGCCTGAACGCATCCAGGTACAGGAGCAACTCCATTACATGATCGTTCACCGGCGGGCAACACGGCTGGACCAGAAAAATGTCCTGGTCCCGCACCACCTCATCGATCATCACGTGTATCTCGCTGTCTGGCAGACGGCGAGTGGAGGACTGACCGAGCTCAACGCCGAGTGTCTCGGCGATCTCCAGGGCCAACTCCTTGTGCGCAGAACCACTGAAAATGCGTAATGGATGAAATGACACAACCGCTCTCTGCCGTAATGTGATGAAGGCCAGTAGACTGTTGGTCTGTTTGTTTGCCGCGTCTATGATAGCTTCATGCGAATTAATTGGCAAGAGAAGGACCCAACGCAATTCGCACATGACCGGCTCCGATTCCTTTGAGGGCCGGCGTTCGCCGGCCCTCTGTGGCCCCAAGGAGTACAAGTATGAAACGAAGGCTGTTGGTCGCCACTCACAATCAGGGCAAACTGCTCGAATATCGCGAGCTCCTGCAAGATCTGCCTTTGACGCTCACCTGCCTGGACGAAGTCGGCATCGTTGAGGAGGCCGCTGAGACCGGAGACACCTTTACCGCCAACGCGGTAGAGAAGGCGCAACATTACGCCACCCTCACCGGCCTGTGGACGTGGGCCGATGACAGCGGACTCGAGGTGGATGCGTTGCAAGGTGCGCCGGGCGTGCATTCCGCCCGCTACGCCGGCCCCGGAGCTACCGACCGAGACAGATATGAGATGCTGCTGAAGGAGCTGCAATCATATCCCCGCCCATGGACGGCTCGCTTCCAGTGTGTTGTTGCGATCGCGCGGCCGGACGCCGACGCCGAAACCTGCGCGGGCTCGCTGGAAGGGTTGATCACAGAGGTGCCTAGAGGCGCATATGGCTTTGGCTACGATCCGGTCTTCTTTGTGCCGGAACTGGGGCGGACGCTGGCTGAGGTGGAGCCCGCTCTGAAGAACAGTATCAGCCATCGAGGGCGGGCATCCACGAGGGTGAAGGAAGTCCTGACGAAGATGCTGAAAGGCCTGGAGCGCCCCTAGTCTGCCGCTCGAAAAAGATTAACGCTCCAGTTGTCCTCCTCATTGACCGATTTAGGAGTCGAAGAAGCGATCACGCTTGAAGCGTTTGGAGAGTGTTCGAGAGAAGCTCTGAGCCGAAGGGGACAGTTTCGGCACAAGGTACTCACACAAGATTGTGTGTTATATTATCAATATATTGATTCTGCCGTAGCAATGAATTTGGGTGGGCTATTTGCTGTTCAAGGAGGAAAAAAAAGTGACAAACATTGTACGTTTGCCCGTGGTATTCAATCTCATTACGATTGTTGCGATGCTGTTTTCACTCTTTCAGGTGGTTGCAGGGGATTCAGGAGACTCGACCAGTAGCGCGGAGGCCGTCCAGTTTCTCGAGACACTCGCAGACGAGGGCGTCGAGGTGGACGAGTCACTGATTTCTGGCCTCGCGGCCGACCGGGACATGCGCAGCCGGCTAGCCAACTATTTGATCGCAACGATGGTAATCGCGATCGTGGCCAATGTTATCGCCAATCATCTTGGCAGAGGAAGGCAAACCACGAACATTGCCAGGATTCGAGAGCTGGAAGCAGAATTGAGCGGGCTGCGAGGGCATTAGGGCTCCGGACCCGTTTGAAAGTCCCTGCCAATTGGTGCTCGCCCCGTTTTGTACTCCCCAAACCGGAATCAAGATCGAAGTCGGCGAAAGCGGATCAGTCAGCCGGCCGCTAGATTGGTGGCCACAGACGAGCTGTGCAGGAAACGCAAAGGCTCACGGCCAAGAGCCGTCTGAGCCTGCGGTTGTCTAATCGCCGCGCTCTTGGCGCCAGCGTTCAAACCCGGCCAGAGTCTCGTCGTTGGGCGGGTAGACACCGACAATGCTGGCGCCGCCCGCCACCCTCTCCTGGAAATATTGCTCCCTGATCTCCTGCTCGTGGGCGCTGTGGGCTATCTCCTCCGCCATTTTGGCCGGGATCACGACCACGCCCTCTCCGTCGCCCACAACGACATCCCCCGGCGTTACGGCAGCACCCCCGCAACCGATCGGGACCTGCATGTCGACCGGATGATGGGCCACAAATGAGGTCGTGGCGTGGGCCGCCCGGATGTAGGTCGGCAGGTCGAGACGGCGGAAACCGGGCGTGTCCCGCAGCGCGCCGTCGGTTACAAGACCGGCCGCGCCGCGCTGCAGGATTCGCGTACCCAGGATATGGCCGAAAGAGGCCGCGCCGACATCGCCGCGCGCATCAATGACGAGCACATCTTCCGGCCCTACGGCCTCCACCGCCAGCCGCTGCACGTTCCTGGAATTGTCGTAGACCTCGTCCGCCAGGTCTTCTCGCGCCGGAATGTAGCGCAGGGTGAAGGCATAGCCCACCATGCGCAGGTCCGGCCGCAGCGGATATAGCCCGGCCAGAAAGGTGTTGCGCAGTCCCCGATCCAGCAGCTGGCTGGTGAGCGTCGCCGTCGAAATCGAGCGCAGCTTCTCCTTGGCGGCGGCCGATATTTCGTGGACGCGGACTGATTTCGCTGTCATCCTGACCCTCTCTTTCCGCCGCCTGGTTGTTCAGGCGGTACGCCCCTGTGCCCGGCGAATTCCCTGACGGACGATCCTACTGCTCCAGCCACTTGGCCCGGCCATACTTGGCCTGGAAGTAGACGTAGTCTTCTTGCAGTGGTACCGAGACATTGCCTGTGGAAGGGTAACGGACGATCGCTTCTTCGACGATATCGACCCCCAGGCCCGGCGCATCCGGCACCACGATCGCGCCTTCCACAATCTCGGGTTGCGGCTGCATTACCTCGTACCGCTGGGGCGCGTCGTCCTCCAGGTGCTCCAGGATCAGAAAGTTGGGCAGCGTCGCCAGCAGGTGCACTGCCGCCATCTCCGCGACCGGCCCCAACGAGCCGTCATGGGGCGCAAAGCCGATCCCGTGCGCTTCGGCCATCGCTGCCATCTTTTTCATCTGCATCAGGCCGCCGGCCCTACCAGTGTCCGGTTGGATGACATCCACGATCTCCCGTTCAATCAGCTCGCGCACACCGTAGATCTGCGTATGGCGCTCACCCGCAGCGATTGGCAGATTGACGTGGCGGGCGACTTTGGCCAGGTTCTCCACGTGCTCGGGCGGCACAGGGTCCTCGTAAAAGAGCAGGTCGAACTCCTCCAGCGCCTGGCCGACCCGAATCGCGTCGCGCACGCTTAACCAGGGCGGCCCGTGGACGTCGGCCATCAGATCGATCTGCGGGCCGACCGCTTCGCGCAGCTCCCGTATCTTCGCAATCGGATTGTCCACCCCGCCTGTCTTGAGGCCGCTATAGCCACGCGCCACCAGCTCCTGCGCGCGGTCCGCTGTGCCCGCGTGCGCGTACAGCCGGATACGGTCACGAATTTTGCCCCCCAGCAGGTTCCAGACCGGCACGCCCAGCGCCTTGCCCTTGATGTCCCACAGCGCCATCTCGATGCCGGTCAGGGCGCCCCCGCCCACGATCCCGGTCATGCCGTGACCCATCATCGCCAGGTAGATCTTCTGCCAGATCCGCTCAATCTGAAACGGGTCTTCGCCAATCACGACATCGCGCAAATCGCGGATCGCAGTCTCCACCACGCGCGGCCAGCCCGACGCCTCTCCGACGCCGTAAATCCCCTCATCGGTGAAGACCTTGACGAAGAGCCAGTTGCGCTTTGTCCAGCCGCCGCCGGCCACGCCGGCATGCATCAGGTATGTCTTGATGTCGGTAATCTTCATCGAAAGACTGCCTTACTCTCCGCTGATTCCGGGCCAGTGCCGCCACATATCTGCCGGCGGCGGCTCGTCCTGTATTTCGTCGAGATCGGCACGGCAGAAGTCGTACAGAACGGCCTGGCGCACCTGGCGCGAGCGGTTGTGCCCGGCGCCGTGGCCCATGCGGTGGTGCCAGAGCACAACGTCGCCGGCAGTGCCGTATGTGTGCACGGGGTCGATCTGCAACACGTTCCGGTAGGTATCGGTGTCCGAGAACTCCCTCTCCTCTTCGAGCGGATTGAAGGTGTAAGCGGTCTTGAAGGCGTGGTAGAACTGCTTATGGCTGCCGGGCCAGACCGTGAAGCCGCCGCCGTCCGGCGGGACGTCGTCGACATAGCCGACGACGCCCAGGTGGAAGGCGTGCGCGTCTACGTGGAAGCGGGCCGGCTTGGGCGCGCTCTCCGTATCGGGGAAGACGCAGTAGATGCCGCGGATCCGCTCCGGCGTCTCCAGGTCGGGGCCCAGCAGCTGCTTTGCCACGGCCTGGAGCTTCGGGTTGCCGTATAGCAGCTCGACCATCCAAGGTTCGCGACTGCGGTCGCGATATTTCCAGGTGAAACGCGAGTCCGGAAACGCGCCCACCCAGCTCTCAGGATCGTCGCGCCTCAACTCGGGTGGTGCCGCATCCCACCAGGCATCCCTGGTCTGCTCCATCAGCGCCGGCTCCAACACATCGCGCAAGACCAGGTAGCCGTTATCTCGAAAGAACTCCACCTGCTCGACAGACAGTGCTTGACTCATGGTTTCCCTTGCTTCCTCTCCTTCTTCCTCGAACGGGAGGTCCCGTTATCCAGTTTGCCCTCGCCAAAAGGGACCTTATGGGTAACAAGAATATGAAAACGAAGAATTGAGAACTATCCCGGCCCGGCAGCTGCGATGCGCATTGAAGGATAGTGTGTGTTGTAGAGGCTGTGATCGCCCGAATCAACCACGATCTGCCACATCTGGCGGGTCATCGCCTGCAACTGTTCGGCATGGACCGGATCCTGCGCCAGGTTGTTCGTCTCGTAGGGATCGGCGGCCAGGTTGTAAAGCTCGTCGTAATCGAAGCCGTTGTGGACGAGCTTCCAGTCTCCGTCCCACAGCAGCCGCTGGCTGATAATATAGCGTCCGCCAAAGTATTCGGCAAAACCAATCTGGTAGTCAGAGGTGTCATGCGGGTCGGCTAGCACGGGGGCGAACGAACGCCCGTCGATGTCTTCCAGCGGCTGCCCGCCGGCCAGCTCCAGCAGCGTCTGACCCACGTCCTGCAGGCCGACGCGGGCATCGCTGACGGCCGAAGACGCCACACCGGGCCCTGCCACCACCAGCGGGATATTGTAGGCCTCTTCGAACGCACCGATATTTTTGCAGTAGAGACCGTGCGCGCCGAGAAAGTCCCCATGGTCCGATGTCAGTACGACGATTGTGTTTTCCAGCTGGCCCGCACCGTCCACCCGCTCTAGCAAGCGCCCGAACTGCTGGTCGATCTCACTGATCGATGCGTAGTAGCAGGCCGCCGCCTCGCGATGCTCCCGCTCCGTCCAGTCGCTCCAGACCTGAGCACATCTCTTGTACAGGTTCGGCTGGCCGCCCAGGTCGTTGTTGAGGTTCGGAGGAAGAGGGATCGCTTCGACGTCGTACTGAGTGAACGCTTCCTCATGGCAGAAGAAGGGATCGTGCGGTTCGGTGAAGCTGACGAAGCAGCACCAGGGCGCGCTCTCTGTAAACGCGGCGTCCAGAAAGGTGAGCGCGGCGTCGGTCTTTTTGCCCATGCCGCGCTGGGAGGCCGGCAGATCACAGACGCCGTAGAAACGGTTCGGCTCGTAACCGGGCGGGCTTTCGAGAAAACGCTCCAGTGAAAAGTTGGCCGCATTCCAGTCGGTCTGCCCGGTGAGCGCGTCCTGCCGCTGCCAGCCGAAGCGGTCGAGCTGGTTGGAACGCTCTACATGCCACTTGCCGAAGTAGCCCGTCGTGTAGCCGGCCTTTGTAAGCCGCTGCGCCCAGTGTGGATGTTGCAAGCGCAACGCGGCCTGGTCGTCGTCGACCGTATGCTCTACGAAGAGGACGCCGTGATTGTGCGGCAGCAGCCCGGTCATCAGGCTGGCGCGCGCCGGCGAGCAGACCGCGTTGGGCGTGTAAGCACGGCGGAAGCGTACGCCCCTGGCCGCCAGCCGGTCCAGGTTGGGAGTCTGGCACGGGTTGTCCGGCTCCAGCACCCGGCCCTGCATCTGGTCGGTCATCAGGAAAAGAATGTTCGGTGCAGTCATGCCCATCATTCCGGATTCGTCTGAATGGTCTTTGCCGGCCCTGCGGGAAAGTCAATCGGAGCCACGATTGTGTAACGCACATTGCATAACTCAAAAGCCGACGGCGTACCCTTCGCGGCGCGGGTCCGAGCCGCCAATCAGCGCGCCGGACTCGGGATGCACCATGATCGCCTGCGAGCTGCCCGGGCCGCCCCAGTCGCCTACCATCTCAAGTTCGTGCCCTCTCTGCTCCAGGCCCTCCCGCACTGCGACAGGGAAGCGGTCTTCCAGCTGAAGGTTGTTGGAGCAGACGTGAGGGATGGTCGACTCCAACGGGTTCTGCAGGCTGCGCCAGCGCGGCGCGGCTACGGCCTCCTGCGGCGTCATGCCGAAATCGAGCATGTTTGTCAAAAGCTGGAGATTGGTCTGGACCTGTGTGTCCGCGCCCGGTGTCCCGCAGGTCAGCAGCGGCCTGCCTTCTTTGGTGACGATGACAGGATTCATCGTGTGGCGCACCCGTTTTCCCGGCATCAGGCAGTTGGGGTGCCCCTCTTCAAGATGCCAATAGGTCATTCGGTTGTTTAGCAGGATGCCGGTGTCGCCGGCAATCAGGTTTGAGCCGAATCCGGACTGGATGCTTTGCAGGATGCAGACCAGATTGCCCGCCCGGTCCGCGGTACAGAAACAGGTCGTGTCTTCATGCGCTTCCGGTCCGCCGGCCGCAACGTCGAACGCCGCGTGGCAGGGGTCAATTCGTTCGGCCTGCTCCGCGGCATAAGACTTGGAGAGCATTCCTTCCAAGGGAATGTCGATCCATTCCGGGTCGGCCATATAGCTCTCTCGGTCAGCGAAGGCGAGTTTCTTGGCCTCTACCATCAGATGGATGCTTTCGGCGCTGTTGCAGCCCAAACTCTGCAGGTCGAAAAGCTCGACGATGTTCAACTCCTGCAACAGGATGTGGCCGCTCGAATTGGGCGGCATCTCGTAGACCTCGTAGCCGCGATAGTTGACGTGAATCGGCTCCGCCCAATGGGCGTGGAAGCCGGCGAGGTCTTCCCGCGTGAGAAGACCGTCGCGGTCGCAGCTGAACTCTGCGATAGCGCGGGCAATCTCACCTTCATAGAATGTCTCGCGTCCATCGCGCGCGATCTGGCGCAGCGTCGCGCCGAGATTGCGATTCCTGAGCAGCGCGCCCGCCTGAATCGGCTCACCGTTCTTGGTAAAGACAGCGCGCGTGAGCGGGTCGGCGGCAAAGCTACCGTGTTCCGCTCGCAGTTGCTCAGCCAGCAGATGGCCGACCGGGAAGCCGTCTTCGCAGAGCGCGATTGCGGGCCCGAACACTTCGTCAAGCGGAAGCGCGCCGTAGCGCTCATGCGCCAGCAGCCACCCGTCGACCAGGCCGGGCACCGAAACAGAACGAATTCCCTTCATCGGGATTCCGCCGTCGTCCAGATAACGTTCGCGGGTGGCCGCCCCCGGAGCGGGGCCGGTCGCGTTCACGGCAGAAATCTGTCCGGTTTCCGCCCAATAGATGAGGATATAGCCATCCCCGCCGACCCCGGAGCCGGCCGGCTCGACCGCGCCCAGCGCGGCCGCGGTGGCGATTGCCGCGTCGACCGCGTTGCCGCCAGCCATGATCGTCTGGATTCCCGCCTGCGAGGCGAGCGCATGGCCTGAAGCAACCATGCCGTTCCTTCCCATCACAGACGGGCGATATGCTTCAGCCGTCACGCCGTGAGGCGACTGCATTCTGCACCTCCAGTTGTCTGAATTGCACTGGCCGGTGACCCCCGTACCAGCTTGCTGGCCGCTCCCGGCTAGCGCCCCATCGCGTACGCGATCTGCCCGCGTGGCGACGCCCCGGCTGAAATGAGACCGCTCTTCGGATCGAAGGTGATCGCAAGCACCTTCCCGTTGCTCCATTCCCCGCCCAACGTAACCTTGTGCCCGCGCGCGGCTAGGTCGCTCTGTACAGCATCGGGGATGCGCGCCTCAAGCGTGAGGCTTCCCGGCTTGGCGTTATGCGGGTAGAAGGAGTTGGGGAAATGGTTGGTGTGGAAGGTGGGCGCATCGATCGCCTCCTGCAAGTTCATGCCGAAGTCAACCACGTTGAGGAAGAACTGCAGCGTCCATTGGTCCTGGCTGTCGCCGCCAGGCGTTCCGAAGGCCATGAAAGGCTCGCCGTCCTTCGTGGCCAGTGAGGGGGTCAGGGTGGTGCGCGGCCGTTTGCGCGGGGCGAGCGCGTTGGCGTGATCCGAATCCAGATAGAACATCTGCCCGCGCGTCCCTAACGGGAACCCCAGCCCTTCGACGACCGGCGACGATGGTATCCAGCCGCCGCTCGGTGTAGCCGCCATCATATTGCCTTCGCGATCGATGGCATCGACGTGCGTCGTATCGCCGGTGTAAACGTGTGAATCGCCTTCCTCATGTTTCAGGGTCCTGGCAGGCGCGTCACCTGGGCGCAATTCGAGCGACGCGCTCCTTTGGTCGATAAGCGCGCGCCGCTTGGCTGCATACTCCTTGGAGAGCAGGCGGCCGAGCGGCACATCGACGAACTCCGGGTCACCGTAGTACTGTTCGCGGTCGGCGAAGGCCAGCTTCGACGCTTCGACCACCGTGTGGATAAAATCGGCCGAATTGTTCCCCAGCGAGGCAAGATCATAGCCTTCAAGCAGCGCCAGCTGCTGCAGAAAAACAGGACCTTGGCACCAGGTATTGCACTTGTGCACGTCGTAGCCGCGGTAGTTCAAAGTGACCGGCGCTTCGACTCTTGTAACGTAATCATGGAAGTCGGCTTCCGTTAGCAGGCCGGCGTTCTCCATTCCGCTGGCGTCGCGCACCTTGGTATTGCGCTGGAAGGCGACAATCTTTTCGGCAATAGGGCCTTTGTAGAAAACATCGCGGGCCGCGGCGATCGCTGCCTCGCGACCGAGGTGGCTGCTGCGGATTTCCGCGTCGACCGTCGTCTTGAAAGTCTCAGCCCAGTCCTTGTTGACCAGGAACTCACCCACTTCCGGCACGCGACCGTGCGGAAAGTAGATGCGCGCCGAACTTGGCCATTCGTTCTCGAACTTTTCCTTCAGCCCGGCGAGCGAACGACGCAACCCTGGATAAACGGGGAACCCTTCCTCGGCCATCTCTATCGTCGGCTCAAGCACGTCTTTCAGCCGCAGGCGCCCAAATTGCTGCAACGCGTTTGTCCACGCGCTAAAGGCACCCGGCACGGTCGCCGGCAGAAAGCCATCGCCAGGGATGATGTCGATCCGTTGTGCCTTGAACCAGTCGATGGTTGCGGCTCTGGGCGCGTAACCCTGCCCGTTTATGGCGTAGACCCGCTTCTGCCGCGCACAATAGATCAGGACCGGCACTTCGCCGCCGATGCCGTTCGATTGCGGCTCGAGCAAGTTGACCGCGATCCCGGCGGCGACACCGGCATCGATTGCATTGCCGCCTTTCTCGAACATGCGCATGCCCGCCGCGGACGCAAGATAGTGGCCTGCCGTTACGACGCCGAAGCGACCCATGAATACAGGTCGTGTTGTAAATGTCATGGTCTTGTTTCCCATTCGCAAGCGGATGAACTTCCCAATGTGGGGCTTGCTTGGCGTTACTTCCCCCAGTCTTCGCGAGGCGGCCAGATGATGGAAGCGCCTATGGCCCGGCCCTCTTCTGGCTTCTCGGCAACCCAATCCTCGACAGCGTCCCGCCACCGGATGAAGTGGGGCGTCTCCAAGTGCGCCTGGAACGCGGCCTCGTCCACATAGACCTCGTAGAGCCAGATCTTGTTGGGGTCGTCGCCATCCTGGATCACATCAAACCGTAGACACCCGGGCTCACTCTTCATCGAACCCTTGGCGTCCAGCAACATCTCTTCAATGAACCGTTCTTTGAACTCTTCCTTGATTTTGATAGGGGCGATGATGACGTACATGGCCGTTTCTCCTGGTGCGTTTGCCTGCGACTCGAATCCCTTCCCGCGCGCTAGCCTATCACAATTCGGGTGAGACAGCGATTCATGCGTGTGCGGCTCTTCTGGCAGAACCGTGAATCAAGCAACCGGCGCGAGCGACGCGCGGCGAATCCCGTCCAGCTCCGCCGCACTGAAGACGCCGGCCCGATAGAGATTGCGGTACTCGTTAGAAACGCTCTGGTCGAATATCATCGGATCGTCGGTGTTGATCGTAACCGGAATGCCATTGTCATACAGAAGTCGGACCGGATGAGCCGCCAAATGGGATACGGCATCCAGCATGACATTGCTCGTGGGGCACACGTTCAGCCGGATCCGATTGGCGGCCAGCCAGCGCATGACCTCGACCGACTCGCACGCGGCGATGCCGTGCTGCACTTCATCCAGTTCCAGCAGCTCGACGGTCCGGCGAATCTCGGCCGCGCCGCCGAATTCGCCCACGTGCGCCTTCAACTTCATCCCAGCGGCGCCGGCCTTGGCGTAGAGAGTCTCGACCGCCTCGGGCGCACACGCATGCTGATGATCGTACAGATCGATCGACGTGAACAAGCCCATCTCCAGCGCCTGGCTCGCCAGCGACATGAGCTCAGGGCAGGCCGCGATCTGACGGGGGATACCCAGTTCGGGGCGCAGGTCGATCTGCGGCCGGTAGCGCGCACGCAATGCCTCGACATGCCTGCGAACACCGGCCAGGCCGTCCGCATAGTAGGCCGCGCGGCGAATGTCAAAGCTCATCTCCAGGACGACGACTCCGTCTTCGATCGCGTCGCTGAGAGCGGACTCCACCACAAACTCGATGGTCTCGCGGTCGCGCAGATGGGGATCCAGGACATCTGTGGCGTAGACGTGCATTCCGCCCAGCCCATCCATTTTGGCAGGAGGAGGCTCCAGCGTACGACCAACGCGCTTCTCCAGGTTCCGGAGGCACGTGCTGAAGAAGGCGTGGCAGTGCAGGTCGACTTTGGGAGCGCTCTTCAAAGCGGGCAGGTCGTCCGCCGAGAGCGCGTTCACGAAGTCGGAATTCATGTTAAATTCGAGGTCCGTAAGCTGTAAGTGTTCATCGATTGCCTGCGGTCAGTTTCGGTCGTCTTGCGTTGGAGGCAGATGGCAGATCGGAGCCCTTCCTTGCACTGTCACCACGTTCCTTACAGATTGGGACGAGCCGGGTTCACAGTGGCCCTACCGTCGCATGTTGAGCCGCCATCGGTGCGCCCGCACTGGCAATTCTCCCCAAAAGGATTGCATCTCCCCCGATCGAGGAACGGAGAATGGGCCGCGCGTGAGGAAGCAAGGCAGTCGCGCGCCGCTTGCGGCTGCGCCGACAGTAGGTGGCCGAGGAAGGGCACAGGGTTCATCGAAAGAGTATCGAAAGGGTATCGCATGTCGTCCAATGTCGTCATAAGTCCCTGATCTGAGGCGAAAAAATCTGTTTGTCGTGACAGGATGTATTGGCGATTTTATGTGAAAGGACAAAGAGGATAACGACGCTGGGCGACTTTTGGCGACTTTTGTCGCTGTATTGTCGACAAATGTCGCCAAAAAGGGTGAAAATTGGGGACCATCGGGCGCTTTTGCGTACAGGGCGCGATCTGTGCGGTGGGCGACGGGGCGGGGCGTCCGCGGCGCGGGGATCGACGGTCGCCAGGGATTCACCGGATTCTGGATTCGGGCAGACTTTGTGTTCAAGCTCATAGTCGCAATATAGCACATCTCTGGCGCTTATGCCGGGAGGCACTAAAATCGGGGAAGCCTTCACTTTCAAGTTTCATGTTCTCAGTTTTTCGTTGTCTGTGCTGCTAATAGGAGTCACCTACAGGCTACCCTGGTCGAAGGTCTCTTGCTCGGATTTTCGGGAAACTGGCATTTTCCATTCATATGGCTATCTTGTCGAGCCACCCTTTGGCGGGAAGGCTGCAGCGAGGGCCCGCACGCGTGCCTGTTGGCGCGGCGCCGGGTGGGCGGGCGTCCACGTAGGAAGTGGTCAACGCAGGAGCGCGAAGGAAAACGGTTGGGCGAAGGTCGGCACGGGTGCAAGTGGGCGGGCACAAAGCCTGTCCCGGCGCTGTCGAGGTGGGAGAGGTCGGCGGGCAGCGTGATTTGGTGGTTTCTGTTGCGATTTGCACATTTATCGTATTTGCAAGACTGCAAGTATAGCCTATGTTCTGGCTCTGAAACAGTGGAGAATGAGAACCGTGGAAACTCGTGTACAGAAGTGGGGAAACAGCTTGGCCGTGCGGATTCCCCGGGCGCTGGCGTCTCAGATTGGGCTGGAATCCGGTTCCCCGGTCCGATTGTCCCTGCGAAATATGGAGCCGGTCGTAGTTCCCTCTCCGCGTTCACGGCTGACCCTGGACGATCTCCTGGCCCAAGTGACTGAGGAGAATTTGCACGCGGAAGCGGATACCGGCCCGGCGGTGGGCGGTGAAGAGTGGTAACGGGATCCGCATACTTTCCCGACCGCGGCAATGTGGAATGGGTTGATTTCAGTCCGCAGACGGGGCATGAACAGACCGGACGACGTCCCGCAGTCGTACTGTCGCCCCGAGCCTATAACGTGAAAACACGCCTGGCTATTCTCAGTCCGATAGCAACCCGAGCGAGGGGATATCTGTTAGAAGTCCCCATCCCTTTAGGGTTAGAGGCGACAGGAGATATTCTTGCCGATCAGCTCAAAAGCGTGGACTGGCGAGCGTGAAGCGCTTCATTGATCGCTTCGCTACCCGCAGCTACGATGGAAGCGGTTTTGGAGCGGGTTGGCCTGCTTCTGGCCAGAGATGATGGGTACGGACGGAGAGCCGGGGGGCCGCGGATAGACGCAAGGGTGGGTAGGAACCAAGGCCTTCCCGTACGGGTCGATTATCTTTTTGCCTCTAGCACCTGCCGCGTCTTCGCGCGTGCTGCTGCTGCGGACTTTTCACACCAGCTGGCCTGCTCCGACAACCCTTGCCATACCAGATCATGGACCTCCTGCGGCGAATCGGCCAGCCGCATCAGGTCGATGTCGGGCGCGGAGATGTTGCCAGCCGCCAGCATCGAGTCTTGCAGCCACGCCAACAAACCGCCCCAGTAGACGCTGTTGTACAGGACGACAGGGAAGCGCCGGATCTTGCCGGTCTGGATAAGGGTCAAGGCTTCGAACAGTTCGTCCAGCGTGCCGAAGCCGCCGGGGAAGATGACGAAGCCCTGCGAGTACTTGACGAAGTTCAACTTGCGCACGAAGAAGTAGCGAAACTCGATGCCGACGTCGATGAATTCATTCAGCCCCTGCTCGAACGGGAGCTCGATGCCGAGGCCGACCGATGTGCCTTCGGCCGGCTGGGCGCCGCGGTTTCCCGCCTCCATGATGCCCGGACCGCCGCCGGTGATCACGGTAAGGCCGGATTCAGCCAGAAGGCGCGCTGTTTCGACGGCAGCCCTGTAGTTGGGGTCTTCGGGCTGCGTGCGCGCCGAGCCGAAGATCGAGATTGCCGTTCCGAGTCCTGCCAGCGTGTCAAAGCCTTCGACGAACTCGCCCATGATGCGGAAGACGCGCCACGGATCGCTTTCTGTGAACCGTTCGTCTTCCGATGTCGGTGTTTCGAGGATGTACTCGTCTTGGGTCCTTCGATTCAGCATTCGATATCCTCCCAACAGCCAGCACTTTTCAGTAGCCCGCATTCACGTATTCGTCCTGCGCGCCGGGCCCGAAGCCCAGTTCGAACCGGCGCTGGCGGAACTCTTGCAGGACGGCTGCATAGCGGGGGTCGTCGATCAGGTTCTCCCGCTCTGACGGCTCGCGTTCCAGATCGAAGAGCACCTCCGGCATATCTTCACCGTAGTACTGGTATTTTAGCGCATCCCATTTAATCATGAGGTTGCGCGCGCCAAACTGGCTGATGCTTTCGTTGTTCCAGGCCGCTCCATCGCCGCGGAGGAGGTGTGCGAGGCTGCGACTGTCCAAGCCCTGCGGCGTGGATATGTCGCAGAGTTCGCAAAGGGTTGCGAACAGGTCGCAGAGATTTACGTTTTCCTCGACGGCCCTGCCGCCGGCGAATCCATTGGGCCAGCGAATGATCAGGGGCACGCGGGCGCTGGCTTCGAAGAACTTCTGCTTTTCCCAGATACCGTGCTCGCCCAACATTTCGCCGTGGTCGCTGGTGTAGACAATGATCCAATCGTCAAGATTCTGGCCGACGTGCTTCAACGCGTCCAGCAGCGCACCGTACATCCCGTCAATCGTCTCGATCATGCCGTAGTATCCTGCCACCGCCCGGCTCAGCTCGCGCGGCGAGGCATCGACCCCAGGCCGTACCTGCCGCTGGCCCAGGAAGGGATGGTCGAAGACAGGCTCGTCGAGGAAGGGCTCGACCCTGTTCAAATAGTAGGTGAACTTCCCTTCGTCGGTGAAGTATGGATAGTGGGGCTGGTTTAGGCTCACCTTGAGCAACAACGGCCGCTCCGGCTGCTGCCGGTCGTAGTACGGGTCGGTAAAGTATTGCTGTATGAAGTCGAGCGCGCCTTTGAAGGCATATTCGTCCTGGACAATGTGAGGCGAGTGGCCGACACCCGCCCGCAGCACCTCTTTCGTATCGCTCCACTTCACAGAGAGCGGATCTTTCGTGTAGCGGGCGAAGGCGTCTTCGTCCCTGCCGGCAATGAAGTGGGGGGAGACCTGCATCGCCGAGCCGATGCGCTGGCTCCAGCCCTGCATCTGGTCCGGCCCTGTGTGATGCAGTTTTCCGGCCGCGACGGTGTGGTAGGCGAACTGGCTGAGGCGGCGGGAAAAGGTCATGTGGCCGGACGGCAGATCATGGGCGAACAGTTCGCATCCGCACGTGCGCGGGAGCTGGCCCGACATCATTGCCTGTCTGCCCGGTATGCAGATCGGCGAGGGCGTATACGCGTTGCGGAAGACAACACCGCTCTGCGTCAGGCGGTCGAGGGTTGGCGTGCGTACGACCGGATCACCTTCGTAGCCGGTGATGTCGGCGCGATGTTCGTCGCTCATCAGGAAGAGAATGTTCGGTGGCATCTGCTGTTCTCCGGAGGGAAGAGTATGGGCAGAAGGCGCCCGCGGAGGCGATCTTTTCCAAGTTTAGGGGACGTTTTCGTGTGCTTTGCTCTAGCAGAGGAAAGTCTGGTCCGGGCGGCCTGCAACTTCCGGCGGGCTCATTCTATCATGCGCGCTGTGGCCGTTCCCAACAGAGTGCTCCCTGGCAGACCGCGCTCATCTTTGCCATGCGTTTGCTCTACTGGTAGGATTTTTTGGTATCGCCGTTGCCACCGGCGTTGAATCCCGTTTGCCAAGCGAAGCCAAGGAGAATAGACAACGTGAGCACCCTCCATTTCGAGAAGCTGTCCCAGTACGACCGCCTCGCCGAACCGGTCTCCGTCAGCATCCCCTTCAGCGAGGGCAAACTGCAGGACGCCGAACGGTTCGTCATCGAGGATGCCGGCGGGCCCCTGCCCTCCCAGAGACGCGTCCTGGCGCGTTGGGCCGACGGCAGCGTCAAGTGGATGATGGTCCACTTTCAGCCTGACCTGCCGGGCAATCTGGCCAAGACGATCAGCTTCCGCATCGCGTCCGGGACTGAAAGCGCGTCCTCGCCGCAGCCGGCAAAGGCAGTGCGAATTTCGGAACAGGAGGACGGTCTAGTCGTCGACACCGGACCATTGCGTTTTCGCGTGCCGCGCGCCGGATTCCTGCCGGTGCAGGATGTCGTCCTCGAAGGCGTTCAGACGTGGCCGGCGCCCTTCGCCGGCTTTCGCATGGAGACCGACGCCGGCGCGGCCGACAGCAGTCGCAGCGCGGTCGAGCTGGAGATAGAAGAGGCGGGACCGCTGCGCGCAGTCATATTGGTGCGCGGGCGGCACCTGAAAGCGGATGGCAGCCAGTTTCTGGGTCTTCGTGGCCGCATTACCGCGTATGCCGGCAAAGCATATATAGAAGTCGAGCACCAGTTTCTGCACACGCTCGACCTTGAACAGGTGTCCATGCAGGGCCTGCGACTGGATTTCTCCCCTGCTCGAAATGGAGCAGCCAACCCGCAGCTTGCCCTGGGGGAAGGATGGTATCGAACCGCGATTGAGGAGAGCGACAGCGAAGTCTCGCTGACGCTGGACACGGAAACGATGCTCTATCAGTCGAACGAGCATTTCATCGACTCCTACTATGGCGATTTCTGGTGTGACTGGCGCGACGCGCAGGGAGGCCTTTGTCTCTCCATCCACCAGGCCCATCAAAACTTTCCCAAGGGGTTGTACGGCCACAGCGAGGGCATCGCCTGCTTGCTGTATCCTGCAGGAGAGCCGCCGGCGCCGGTCCTCCAGGGAATGGCGAAGACGCACCGCATACAGCTCCATTTCCACGGGCCACAGACATCCTTGGACGAGCTGAGCCAGCGCAGCCTGCAGTTCCAACTGCCCGACCGGCCGTCGCTTGCGGTCGAATGGTACCGCGACAACAATCCTTGGGTTGAGACCTTCTTCCCCAAAGGGCTGCCTCGGCGCCTGTTCACCGACCTGAACAGGCTCCATGACGGACGCCCCAAAGCGCTGGGCATGATGCACTTCGGCGACGCGCCCGATTCCGGCTATACCAATCAGGGCCGGGGCGGTGGCGAGAACGTGTGGGTCAACAATGAGTATGACCGCCCGCACGCCTGCATGCTCTACTATGCGCTCAGTGGCCAGCGCCGCGCGCTCGATTCGGCGCTCGTCTCCGCCCGTCACTGGCTCGACGTGGACTTCTGCCACCACCACCCGGACCCGTTGATCGACGGCGGGCTGCGCATCCATACGCGTTATCACGCCACGGGCAGATGCACACCTTCCCATGAGTGGACCGAAGGCTTCCTGGACTACTATTTTCTCACCGGCCGCCGCGAGAGCCTGGACGTTGCGGTTTCAGTCGGCGAAAACATCCTGCGTCACATGGCGTTGCCGTCCATGAGCCAGCCGGGTGAGGCGACTGTGCGCGAGGGAGGATGGGCGATTCGCGCCTATGTCGGGCTGTGGCTGGGGACGGGCGACCAGCGCTGGCGAAACGAAGCCCAGCGGCTCGTGGAGATGTTTCTGGACTGGCACGACCAGTTCGGCGCGCTGCTTGCGCCCTATACCAGCCACACGATGCCGCGCGTGCCCTTCATGATCTCTCTCACCGTCAACTCCTTTGCCCGCTACCTGCTGATCGACGATGACGAGCGCGTCAAAAGGCTGATTGTGGCGGTGATGGACGACCTGATCGAGCACTGCCTCGGGCCTGACGGCGTCTTTTACTACAAGGAGTTGCCCTCGCTGCAGACTACCGCGCCGACGCCCCATGTCCTAGAGGCGCTGACCTACGCCTGGCGAATCAGCGGCGACGAGCGCTATCTGCGCGTGGCAACCAATACTTTCGCGGCGCTGATGGCCAACCTTGAAGGCAAGCAAGGCGGCCCCAAATTCGCCGACCCGTCGGGCGCGGTCATTGACGGGGTCGGGGGCGGCCGTATCTTCGCTGACAAATACACATCCCTAATCCTCTATGCCGGCGCGGCCGCGCCGGTCGGCCTCCTCGACTGGTATGAATATCCTTATCCCGGCGCAAACTGAGCGGACGCGAACGTAGTACTGCCAACCCTCTGGCAATAGCTTAAGAGAGCGCGTCCTGCCGCGTTTCGCTATGGCGAAGGGTGCAGCCCTGCCAAAACGGCCGATCCTTCGCCGCTCTCACGCTTGCCCAACAGACAGTAGTCCATGGCTCAGAGACTTAGCTCCTTCTTGTCAGTCGATTTTGTCCTGGCTACACTCCTAATGGCGCTGGCGGGCTATATGCGCTTTGCCCGCCTCGAGCTTGCCGCCTTCAATTTCGACGAAGCCCGCGCCCTCGAATTGGCGGCGGACATTTTGGAGAAGGACCCATTTACGACAAGAGGTCTTCCCTCCTCCGTCGGAATTGTGAATTCGGCGGCCTTTCCCTATCTGTTGACGATTCCGTTGCTATTCAGCTCAAGCCCTCTCTGGGTAACGGGTTTCATCGCTCTTCTCAACACATTGGCGGTGGGTGGGTGCTCTGTCTTGGCGCGACGCTGGTTTGGCCTGGGCCCTGCGGTCATCGCGACCTCTCTACGCCATGAATCCGTGGGCTGTTAACTTTTCGCGCAAGATCTGGGCCCAGAATGTCCTGTCAGCATTCACAGTTGCGACACTTTTCTGTCTGTTCCAGTTTCAAAAGGGTCGGCGCCCTTGGTGGGGTGTTGCCGGCATGCTGACATGGGCAATCGCGATCCAAGTCCACTTTCCGCTGCGGCGCTCTTTCCCGCTTTGGCCATCGCGCTTATTACCGGGATCAGCCGTAACAATATAGGCAAACTCTCTGTCGGCTGCCTGCTCTTTCTGGCAACTTTCGCTCCAATTATTCTCAGCGACACCGGAGACAGTTGGAATAGATTGCCTGCTGTCCTGTCAACCAACCGCTTTGATCTGAGCTCCTGGAGACTGATGCAAGAGCTCGTTGTGGGAGGCGCGGATTCAGGTTTTTTCTCAACCGGTTTCCTGCGAGTCTTGACGATAGCGCCTGGAATCTACATGTTCACCTTTTTGATGAGCCGGCCCCACCTGGATGACCGCACCTGGAATTACATGGTGATCGGCATAGCTTCGGTTTCGGCGCCGCTTGTATTCATGTTTCGTCCAGGAGGCCAGTTGTACATCTACTACCTACTGACGATATGGCCGGCATTTTTCATAACAGTCGGGATGCTGCTCCGCGACATAGCCAGTCTGGCCGGCCGTGTTTCCGCTCGCGGCGGGTTGGCGGTGACCGCATGCTGGGCAGTTATCGCCCTCTGGTTGTTCGTCCTTGCCTCACTCCGGATCTCGGATCGCGTTCAGTCGCTTCGTATCACAAGGAACGACGAAGGAATGACGGTGGGCCGGGCCCATGAGATTGTCGAGGCAGTACATTCCATTCAGGAGACCGGTGACGTGTATCTGGTCAACCTTGCCCATCGCTTTTTGCCGGTGGTGCGCTATACGTTGCGCGATCAATATCATGTACGTGAGTCCCTCTCGCGCGAATCGGAGTCAATTGCGGTTCGCCGGCGACCCACAGTTCTGGTTTTCGGACCTGAAGACAGCCCAATCATCCAGGAAATCGTATCGAGAGTCGCGGGCCGGCTGGCCCGGCAGATTTCAATCGGAGGCGACAGAAGAGTCTTGTTGCTATACCAGGCGGACTACGAAGATGCGCTCGATGAATGTCGGAAAACGCCTATGACAGGCTTGGCTTTCGACGGGCAAGTGACGCTCGCGGGCGTCCATCTGCAACGCATTGACAACGGAGACGTTATCGTCACAAACTGTTGGCGGATCCATCAGAAGCCCGCCGACCTGTCCGATCAACTGAAAGTCTTCAACCATCTGATTGACGGAAGCGGGGAAAAAATCGCCCAAGCTGACGGTCTCGGACACGTGCCGTCGCAGTGGCGGGAAGGCGACATAATACTGAACTACTATCTGATGTCGATTCCGGCCGACATCCCGGATGGCGATTACCAATTGCTGACCGGCATGTACAGGCTCGACACCAGTCGCCGCGTGCCAATCGCGCATGATGACCAGTTCGCTGAACAGGCGCAAACAGGACCCTATAGTTTTAAGAGAGGAATCCTCCAAACCCATGTGCCTTAGAAATGACCCTCGCTTCCTGAGCTATCTTTTCGGTTGAGCGATGCGAGCAGTTCGTTTTCCTGTCAACCCCATCATCACACCCGCGCTGCACGAATCGATCGGCGCAAACATCAACGGGCCCTCGCTGCTGCGCGTGCCGGACTGGTTGCCGGATCCCCTGGGTCGGTACTATCTCTATTTTGCGCATCACCAGGGCGAATTCATCCGCCTCGCTTATGCCGACGCGCTGGCGGGGCCCTGGACCGTCCACCCGCCTGGCACGCTCCGGCTGGAACAGACGCCCTGCTACCACCACATCGCCAGCCCCGACCTCCATCTTGATGCAGTGAACCGACGCATCCTGATGTACTATCACGGTCCGAAAGTGCGTCCTGAAGAGATGGACAGCGATCCACTCAAACGGAAGTTTCCCTTTCTGGAAGGGCAGCGCACTTTCCTCGCCTGCTCCCAGGACGGCCTTACCTTCAGCTCCGGCGACGAAATCCTCGGCCCCAGCTACTTTCGCGTTTTTCGCTATCCGAATACGGGCGAAGGCTGGGCTTACGCGCTGAGCATGCCCGGCATCCTCCTTCGCAGCCGCGACGGGCTAACCGGCTTCGAGACTGGGCCGGCCCTCCTTGACGGCAGCCAGCGGCATACGGCGCTCCTCGTGCGCGACGACATTCTATATGTTTTCTACACGCGCGCCGGGGATTGCCCTGAGCATATCCTCTGCGCGACGATTGATCTCCGCCTCGATTGGATGGCGTGGAAAGCGTCCGCGCCGTTCTCAATTGTGGGTCCTGAGACGGATTACGAAGGCGCCAGGCTGCCCCTTGAGGCTTCGCGGCGTGGGGCGGTCCACGAACCGGTGCGTCAGCTGCGCGATCCGGCCATTTACGAAGAGGACGGTCGCATCTATCTGCTCTATTCAGTCGCCGGTGAATGCGGCATCGCAATCGCCGAACTCCTCTTTGATTGACCTCTGCGCGGGCGGGCTGCTACAATGCGGACAGTTGCAGTGCGAACAGTAACTTCCGCTTCCGCGAGCTCGCTTGCCCCGGCCGGCAGCGGCACAAATGCACGAACCGGCTCGCAGTTAACAAAGAGGACCGGCAGATGCCGGCTGGAAGGAATTCCATGCCAGATCCATCGACCGACATCGTCGTCTACGGCGCCTTTTGGTGCCCGGACTGCCGCCGCAGCAAACAGTTTCTCGGCGAACACCAGATTCCATATGCCTGGGTGAATATCGAAGAGGACGCAGAGGCCGAGCGCCGCGTCCTCGAGCTGAACGACGGCAAACGGATCATACCCACCATTGTCTTCGCGGACGGCTCCCAATTGGTAGAGCCGAGCAACGCCGAGCTGGCAGCAAAACTGGGTCTGAAAACGACAGCCAGCCGCCAACATTACCCGGTGATCGTTGTCGGTGGCGGACCTGCCGGCCTCACCGCGGCGCTGTACCTGGCCCGCGAAGGCGTCGACATCCTTATCATCGAGCGCGCCGCCTTTGGCGGTCAGGCCGCGACCACCGAAAAGCTGGACAATCTGCCCGGTTTTCCCGACGGTGTCGATGGCTTTGACTTTGCTCAGAGGCTGCGGGCCCAGGCCGAACGGTTTGGCGTTGAACTGCTGCAAGCCCAGGATGTCGCCGCAATTCATAGCCAGGACAACTATCACCGCGTCGAAACCGTCGTCGGCGATGAGTACAGTGCCCAGGCTGTCCTGATCGCCACAGGCAGCCGCTACCGCCGCCTGAATGTGCCCGGCGAAAACGACTATCTGGGCGCCGGCGTCCACTTCTGTGCTACCTGCGACGGCCCCTTTTACAGAGACAAAGAAGTGGCCGTGATTGGCGGCGGCAACAGCGCGGCGGAAGAAAGTCTGCTGCTGACGAAATTCGCCGAAAGGGTAACCATCCTGGTACGCGGCCCCGAGCTGACCGCCAGCCAGGTCGTCCAGGAGTCGGTTCTGACCAATGAGCAGATCAAGGTGAAATGGAACACGGAGGTGCAGGAGTTTCTCGGGGCCAGGGCGCAGCTGAATGGGCTGCGGCTATGGAATAACCGGTCCGAGGCAGAATCGCACATGTCTGTCGATGGCGCTTTCGTCTTTATTGGTCTCCAGCCAAATACGGGATTCCTGAAGGGAAGCGGCGTGCGCCTTAACAGGTGGGGCTTCATCGAAACCGGGCATACCCTTACCCACGAATCTGACGAGCGCCCACCCCTCTTTGTAGACCGGGATCCGGCCGCACTGGAGTCGAGTGTCCCCGGCCTCTTCGCCGCCGGAGACGCGCGCGCCGAAAGCACGAAACAGGTCGCTTCGGCCGCCGGTGAGGGCGCAACCGCGGCCCTGCTGATGCGTGACTACTTGAGAACTGTCTGACCGGAACGACCCTTCGCCCGAGGCCTGCGCCTGCCAACCGCAGCGGTTTAAGGCATCCCGCCGGGCCTCTGGTCTTGCCGAGACCTCCCACCACAGTTGGAAGAAAGCACAAGTGCTCACACCAGAACTGCGGGAACAGATCGACGAACATGGCTATCTGACCATCGAAAACGCGCTCTATCCGTTCGGTTTGGACCGCGTGCGGTCTGCCTTCGAGGCCATTCAACGTCAGACCGAGCCGGCGTGGGCCGAGTCGATTCGCAACGGCACATTCAAGGGTGGATACGGCAACGGTCCGAACGCGCACACCATGGGCGACATCCATCAATACGACACGTTTTTCCTGGATATCGCCGAGAACCCGCTCGTGCTGCCAATCTTAAAAGGAATTGTCGGGCCGGACGTACAGACGATGGAGATGGTCGCCCACTGCCATCACGCCGGAACAAGTGCTCATACCGGCTGGCATCGCGACCGGCCGGCCTGGCGGCATTCGCAATTCATGCTCAAGGCGAAGGTCTTCTATTTCCTCGATGTTCAGACGCCCGATATGGGCTGCTTCAGTCTCGTCCCCGGCAGCCACAAGCGGGACGCAAACCCGTCCCGGACAGAGTACGTCGGCGAAACGTTGGAGCAGACGCCAGGCCTGCAAAAGATCGTCGGCAAGGCCGGTTCAGCCATCATCTGGAATGTTCTCTGCTGGCATTCGACCCTGGCCAACACCAGCCCGCGCGACCGTCGCATTCTCATCTACGGTTACATGCCCTTCTGGGTCAAGAAGTGGGGCAGCACCCCTCCGCCACAGCACATCGTCGACTGGGCCGATACGCCGCACCGCCGCCAGCTAATGGGCATTCACGCCGTCGAAGGCCGCGCCTCCTGGGACCGTAAGGACGTGCCCTACCTGCCGGAGCACGCCGAGATCGCGGCGGCGAAGAAGCTCTGAACCACCGCGCCTTGCGACGGGATCCATAACGCAACACGTAAACACAATTCGCAATTGACAAGGAGTCTCTATGTCCACCCCAATCAAACTGACCGTCATCGGCGCCGGCAGCGCCCAGTTCTCGCTCGGGCTTGTCAAGGACATCTGCCTCACCGAGTCGCTCAACGGCAGCCTCATCAGCTTCATGGATATCGACGCCGACCGGCTGGACGTGATTCACAGACTCGGCGCCCGCTACGCCAACGAGCTGGGCGCGGACCTGCGCTTCGAGAGCACGACCGACCGGCAGACAGCTTTGCAGGACGCCGATTTTGTCATCAACACCGCCTCCGGCAGCAGTCATCAGAAGCAGCGGGACAGTCGCGAACTGATGGCAAAGCACGGCTACTATCACGGCGGCCGCATGCGGCAGACCAACTTCGTAAATCTCGACCTGATGCTCGGCGTCACCGGCGACATGGAGGAGATCTGCCCCGATGCCTGGCTGATCCAGTCGGGCAATCCGGTATACCAGGGTTGTACGCTGATGACCCGCGAGTCCGGCATCAAGGTCTGCGGCCTCTGTCACGGACACTACGGCGTCTATGAGATCGCGCGGACGATGGGCCTTACCGACTTTTCCGACATTACCTGGCAGGCGCCCGGCCTCAATCACAACATCTGGCTGACCCACTTCTATTACAAGGGTGAAGACGCCTACCCCATGCTGGAGCAGTGGATTGCCGAGGAGGGTGAAAGCTACTGGCAGAACCACGTGGCTGAGCGGACGCACGACATTCAGATGAGCCGCGGCACGATCCACATGTACCGCATGTACGGGCTGATGCCGGTCGGTGACACGCCGCGGCGCGGGGGATGGTGGTACCATACCGACATCGACACCAAGATGTGGTGGTTCCCGCAGCCCTGGGGCGGCCCGGATACACACCTCGCGCGGCCCTTCTTTGTCGACAATCTGGAGAAGCGGCTGGCGGAGATGGCGGAGCTGACCAGCAATCCTTCATCCAGCCTGATCGAAGCGTTCGGCTCGGAAAAGACCAGAGAGCAGCAGGTGCCGATTATCGACGGTCTGGTGAACGACAATGAGGGCCAGTACCAGGTGAACGTGCCCAACTACGGCGCGCTGGCCGGCGTGCCGGACAATGTGGTGGTCGAAGTGCCGGCCATCGTCAACAAGAGCGGCATCCAGCCGATCAGAGTCGATCCGCTGCCGGAAAAGATCCTGTACACACAGATACTGCCCGAAGTCCTGGAAATGGAGAGAGAGCTACTCGCCTTCCACACCGGCGACCGCTCACTCCTTTTCCTCGATGCGCTCGAATGCGAGCAGACGCATTCCTACAACCAGGCGCTCGCCGTGTTTGAAGAGCTGATGGAGATGGATGGCAACGAAAAGATCAACGAGCAGTTCATGTGGAGCCCGGGACAGGAGATGCTGTCCGAGCCGGTCAAATCCTCGGTTGAGACCGTTTAGTTTGGGCGACATCGATTGCAAGCGGCAGTTGCCCGAGGTCTGCAGACTGACAGCGAAAAGTTGACATGGGTACACTTTTCGCGGTGCCCCGCCTGATCGGCGGGTTGACCTTCCTTACCTATAGACGCCTCGCCGGCAACCCGGGGCTGACCCTGCTGGCGCTGTTCCAGATCGTCCTCACCGTCGGTCTGCTGAGCAGCGCCGGCTTCTTCGCGCAGGCGGTCGACCGCGTCATCCTCCAGGAGGAGCTGGACGCACTGAGCACGCGCACCGGGCGCCCCCCGTTCTCGACGCGTGTCTACTTTTTCCCCTCATCGCGCAAGCCGATGGACCTGCCCGCAGCCGAGCGGGCCGGCCGCAGCGTAGCCGCGACGCTTTCCAGCGAGATCGGTCTGCCTATCGACGAAGTCGGCGTGCAGCTGGAGAGCGGCAGCATGATGCTGCTGGCGCCGGAGGGCGACCAGCGCTACAGCGGCAGCAGTAGCTTTCTCACGCAGGTCGACCTGGTCTATGTGGCCGATGTCGCGCCCGAGCTGGAGTTCACCTCCGGCGCGGTCTGGCAGGACCCGGCCGGCTCCGACCCATCGACGGGAACGCTACCCGTCTTGATGCACGACAACCTGGCCGCCGAAATGGGCGTCCTGCCCGGCGAGAAATTCCGGGTCGCGCCGACCGCCGCACTGGAAGGAATCGAGCTGGAGATCGTAGGGTTGTGGCGCGCGCGCGAACCGGATGACACCTTCTGGTTCCGCCCGCCCGACATCGCCATGAAAGAGGCGCTGTTGGTGCGGCGGGCCGACTACCTGCAATGGGTGCAGCCGATGGTGGCGGGCTCTTCCCGCTTTGCCAGTTGGCGCATCTCGCTCGACGACAACACGCTCAATCCGGCCTATGCGGCCGCCTACGCGCGCGGCTTTGAAAAGGGCATGTCGATTATCGACAAGTATCTGCCGGGCGCCAACCTCGATGTTTCCCCGCTGGACCCGCTCAAGGACTTCGTGCAGCGTCAGACAACACTTACCGTGCTTCTCCTGAGCATGAACGTGCCGGCAATTGGCTTTCTGCTCTATTTTCTCGTGCTGATCTCCGGCATTATCGCCCGCTCGCAGCAGCGCGAGACTTCGGTGCTGGTTAGTCGCGGCGCAGGGACAGTGCGCGTTCTCTGGCTCGTGCTGGTGGAGGAGTGGCTGCTCTTTCTGTTGGGCGTACCGCTGGGAATGGGCGCCGGTATGCTGATCGCGCGCGGCATGGGCTACACCGACAGCTTTCTCGATTTCATCGTGCGCGATCCGCTGCCGGTCTCCCTGCAGGGCGTGGATGTCTGGCTGATCGCGGCAGCGCTGGTGCTGGCGTTCATCGCCCGCCTGTTCCCAGCCATCGTAGCGGCACGCGCCAGCATCGTCGAATACGAGACGGCTTATGCCCGCCCGGACAGAGGCCCATTCTGGCGGCGCGCCTATCTCGACTTCCTGCTGGTCGTGCCGACCGTCTACGCCTACCAGCAGCTGGGGCAACAGGAGGCATTCGCACTGCTGGCGCAGGAGAACGCATCCGAACTCTACAGCGACCCTTTGCTGGTCCTGGCACCTGCGCTGGTCATCCTGACCGCGTCGCTGCTGGTCATGCGTTTCTTCGCGCCGCTGATGAACCTGCTCGACAAGCTGGCCAGCCTGTTGCCGGGCACCGTCTTTCATCTGGCCCTGCGCCAGCTTGGGAGACAAGGGCACAGTTATCTGAACCCGCTGCTGCTTGTGATCATTTGCCTGGGTCTGGGCATCTACACGCACTCACTGGCGGCCAGCGTCGATGAATGGCTGGTCGACCGCATCAAGTACCAGGCCGGCGGCGACTTCCGCTTTCAGCCGCTCACCGAGGGTGAGAGCGGCGGAGGCTGGACGCCAGAGCTCTCCTGGTTTGCCCAAAAGTTTGACGCGCAGCGCGCGATTCGCGTGGGCAGTTACGGCGCCCGCTTCGAAGGCCTTACCTCCTCCACCCGCCGCCAGGGGAAGCGGATCATGGGCGTCGACCGCGCCGAATTCGCGTCCGTCTCCTGGTTCCGACCCGATTTCGCCGATGACTCGCTCGGCGGGCTGATGAACCGGCTGGCGGCTGCGCCCGAAGCAGTGCTGGTCCCGCGTGACTTCCTGCAGAAACAGCTGCTGCGCATCGGCGACCGCCTCGATGTCTGGGTGATTCTGGAGCCCGGGCTGACGATGCGCACCGACTTCTACATCGGCGGCGTCTACGACTACTTTCCCACCGTTGAGCAGGATGAGATCGTCCTCATCGCTAATCTGGATTACCTGCACCTCATCGGCGGCGCCATCTACGCCTATGAAGTGTGGCTGCGGGCGCCGAACAACAGCCGCGGCGAGGAGCTGCGCCGCAACCTGCGCATCGGCGGGATCGAGACGGTCCGCTGGCACGACGTAGTCGGTACGCTAAAGATGGAAAAAGCGCGCCTGGAGCGGGTCGGAGTCTTCGGCGCGTTGACGGTTGGCTTTTTGGCCGCGGCGCTGATGGCTGTGCTGGCCTTCCTTGTGCACAGTTACGCGTCGCTGCGCGAGCGCTTCTACCAGTTTGGCGTACTGCGGGCGATCGGCGCGCTCCGGCGACAGCTGATCATTCAACTTGCCGTTGAGTACGCAGTACTCGTGATCTACGGCACCGTGGCCGGCACCGTAATAGGTGTCTGGGTATCAGTCCTGTTCACGCCATTCTTCCGCAGCGCGGCCGACTCAAAGGCGATACTGCCGCCCATGCTGCCGGTGATCGCGGAAGGCGAGATCACCCAACTTACCATCATTTTCATCGCCGTCATGGTGCTCGTCATCGTCGCCGCCACCGCGCAGGCAACCCAGCGCCGCATCTTCGAGGTCATGCGCGTGGGGCAGGCGTAAACGAAGGCGGCCGGTGGTCAGTGAGCTGAGCTCTACCGACCGCCGACCTCGACGCCTGGCTTCTTGAATCTGGCCGTTGCCTACCGTCAGCTGCCGGCCGGTCGGCTACCGTTGCTGCCGTTGCCCTGCTCGTTGAACAGCTCCCTTACACCGCCGAGCGCACCCAAGACGCCGCTCGCCTCGTAGGGCAGAAAGACCTTGGACGATTCGCCGTCTGCAATGACTTTGAGCGCCTCCAGGTACTGGATCGCAATCAGCTTGTCGTCCGGCTCCGCGTCTTTGATGGCATTGAAAACGGTCGTAATCGCGTTGCCCTGGCCGGTGGCCTCGACCTCCAGCTTGTATCGCTCGGCATCGGCCACGCGTTTGACCGCTTCGGCCTCACCTTCAGCCTTGAGGATCTGGGCCTGGCGCTCGCCGTCCGCATCCAGAATCGCGGCCCGCTTTTCCCGCTCCGCCTTCATCTGCTGGTGCATCGACTGGGTGACGTCCGCCGGCGGATCGATGCGCTTGATCTCCACCCGCACCACGCGCACACCCCACTTGTCGGTGGCGTCATCCAACACCTCGCGCAGCTTTGTATTGATGTGGTCGCGGCTGGTCAGCGCAGAATCAAGCTCCATCTCGCCGACGACGTTACGCAGATTGGTCTGCGCCAGCTTGGTGGCCGCGTTGTAGAAGTCGGCCACATTGTAGACCAGCTTGACCGGATCGGTCGCCTCAAAGTAGACGATGGCATCGACGGTGACCACCACGTTGTCTTTTGTGATCACCTCCTGCGGCGCTACATCTACCACCTGCTCGCGCATGTCCTCCTTCTTGATTGAATCGATGAAGGGCACGATCAGGGTCAGGCCCGGCTGGGCTGTGCGCTGGTAGCGCCCCAGCCGCTCGACAACGCCCTTCTGGTACGGTTGCACGATGCGGATGCTGGCGACTGCAACGATAAACACGAAAAGCGCGAGAATCGCCAGTAGGATCAACGGCACGAATGTCGCCATCTCTTTTCTCCTTTGTTAAGCGGTGGAATCGTTCTGCTGGTCCGACTCCTGGCTTTCTGTGTGGGCCGCGTCCCTCTTCGCCCGCACCAGCAGGCGGACCCCGTCTACGCCCACAACCTCTACAACCTCGCCTGCCTCGAGCTGCTCGCCTTCCATCGATTCGGCGCGCCACCTCTCGCTCTCCACGCGCACCATGCCCGTGTTTGTCAGCGGGTCCACCGTCTGCAGGACGATAGCCCACTTGCCGATCACACGGTCGCCGGCGATCTGTTGCACGCCCGGCCGCGAGATCCGGGCCGCAAAGGGCCGTGACAGCAGAACGGCAATCGCCGAAACGATGATAAAGACCACGATCTGCAATGCCAGGCCCGCGCCCAGAAAGGCCGCCAATGCCGCGCCGAGCGCACCCACGCCGAAACACATGAGCACGATCCCCGCCGTGAATATCTCGGTCAGGAAGAAGAACACAGCCACGACAATCCAGGCCCAACGCAACAACTCATGGATGTTCTGATCCAACACGGTTCCCTCCGATCCACCGGGAAGAACGAGATCCCATCAATGCCCCGGCAAGGATTGTTCCACACACCAGATCCAGGCAGCTGAGCTGCCCCGCGTACAATCCTATCTTCTCTTCCCCCCCAGTATATGTGATGTAAAGTCCATTACCCAACAAGACGCTGACATTCAGCCGACGCCTACCTGATTTCTTGACCCGATACGCGCAAGAGACCGGGCAGGCGCCTTTGCCTGCCCGGTCTCTTGGTTTGAAAGGTGCGTTGAGAAGGGGGAATCGCCTCCCTCTGCCCGCGCCTGGGTTAGATCCAGTTCTGGTCCTGCAGGAAGCTCGTCAGGCCGGGGATGGCGAACCGCTTGCCCTGGTAGGCCTGGTAACCGTAGTAGGCCAGGGCCAGGAAGCCCATCAACGCCAGCAGCGGGCTCAGACAGAACACGACACTCACGACCAGCCAGCCAATGACCGGCACGAGTGCCATTATCGTCGAGCCGATGCCCATGAGCAGCCCGAACAGGATGAAGGTCAGCGAGAGCGCCAGGCTCTGAACTGCGTGAAAGCGCTGAAACGGGCGCTTCTTGCTGCTGGCGCTCAGCAGCACGATCACCGGCATAACGAGCGGGATAAGCACCTGCGTGACATAGCAGAGCAAGGCGATCAGCCTGTCATCGTGGTCGGCCGTCGGGTCGACGGCCGAGTCGTGCATGAACTCGCCGCGGCGCAAGGCGCCAGCTGCAGCGCCAGCCTGTGCGCGTGCCGAGTCGGCGAACTGTTCGGCAGGCGTCGGCTCCGCTTCCACGCTGTCTTCCTTCTCTTCCGAAGGAATCTGCTCGGCTCCCTCAATGCCCTCGCCCTCTTCCCCTGCGCCGGCTGCCTCTATCTCACCCATCTCGGCTTCACCCGGCACCATCTGAGGAGAACCTTCTTCGAACCGCTGCTCGTCTTTTCTGTGTTCCACTACTTTTCTCCCGTCGGCCGCTTCCCTGTGTCGAGGACTATCGCCCTGGACCTGCTACCGCTCTCGAAGCACCTGGACACCGGGGGAGGCGTCTGAATGCAACTCTGATCACTTTACGCATGGTCCCGCCGAAAGTTTCAGAGAGGCCGGACCGTATGTGCTATAATGGCGGCCATGTCCAATCTGTCAACAACGTCTCACACGGGAACCCGAACCGCGATCCGCATCCTCTTTATGGGCACGCCCGATTTCGCGCTGCCCTCCCTGGAGGCCCTGCACGCTGCGCCTCCTTCAGGGGGCTGGCAGGTCGTGGGCGTTGTCACCCAACCTGACCGCCGGGCCGGGCGCGGAAAGAAGCTTATCGCCGGGCCGGTCAAGTCCTTCGCGCTGGAGCGGCGCCTGCCGGTGATGCAGCCGGAGAGGCTGCGGCACAGGAAGCAGCAGGAGGACGGGGGGCAAACGGACATGCTGGAATGCCTTCGCATGTTAGCGCCGGACCTGATCGTCGTGGCCGCTTACGGACAGATCTTGCCGCCGCAGCTGCTGGAGCTCCCGACATTCGGTTGCCTGAATGTGCATGCCAGCCTGCTGCCCGCCTACAGGGGCGCATCGCCCATCACCGCGGCCCTGCTCGACGGCCTGAACCGGACCGGCGTGACGATTATGCTGATGGACGAAGGAATGGATACCGGGCCGGTCCTCGCCCAGGCGCGGCTTCCGATTCGAGCGAGCGACACGGCTGACGCACTCAGCCAGCGGCTGGCGGCTCGCGGCGCAGATCTCTTGACTGAGACGATTCCCCGCTGGCTGGCCGGCGATATTGCGCCAGTTGCCCAGTCCGAGTTGACCGGCGAACCGTCCGTCTGCCGCCTGGTGAAGAAGCAGGACGGGCTGATCGACTGGACCCTGCCGGCCGCCCGCATCGAGCGTATGGTCCGCGCCTATGTCCCCTGGCCGGCCGCCTACACCGGCTGGATGGGGCAGAACTTCAAGCTGTGGCAGAGCGGCGTCATAGCGGGAAAGACCGAGCCCGGCCATGTCGTCGAAGTCGATGGGCAGGTCGCGGTGGGGACCGGCGAAGGACTGCTGGCGCTGCATGAGGTGCAGCCGGCCGGCAAGAAGCGGATGACCGCGGCCGCGTTTCTTAATGGCGTGTCCGACTTCGTCGGCTCCTGCCTCGGGGTCTGACCTTCACGCGGCCGTGCACGCCGCGCCGGCGCCTGCATCTGAGCCAGGCAGTCCGATTTTGCATGCGCTTCGCCGCATGGTATACTCAGGCCCGTGTCGGGGCGTAGCGCAGCTCGGTAGCGCGCTTCAATGGGGTTGAAGAGGTCGGAGGTTCAAATCCTCTCGCCCCGACCACAATTTGGGGAGGCGACGTCGCGATGAATGAGCCGTGATGTTGCCTCTTTTTTTCCCCTGTTCCGCGCAACCTACCGGCAGCCTTCTGCCCCACAATAGAACGCGCTATATCAGCGGATTACCATCTGATATACTTGGAAGACCGGATTCCTGCGCGCCTGCGGCAGATAGTTCGCTCCCGCCTGTTTTCCAGGCTGCCGCCAATGCAACGGCAGGATCCAGTCTGCCTGTTCAGTTCTGCGACAAGGAGTCATCAATGCGTCTGCCACTTTCCGGCCGCCTCATCGCCACCATTCTGATTGCCGCGATCGCTTGCTTCTTGTACATAATCGATGCCGGCCTGACCGCCTCCTTCGCCAGCGAAGACGACACCGCGAGTCAGGAGGTAGAGGCGCCCAGCCTCGAATCGCTGACCGAACGGCTCGCCGCGCTTGAGGCGAGGGTCATGGAACTGGAAGCCAACCATGACGAGTTGGCGGCCCAGAAGCTGGCATATCCTGTCTTTGACGCGATTGCAGCCGTCTACCTGATGGACCAGATCGACATTCACGCCCTGTATGACCAGCTGCACGACGGCGAGGGCATCATGCCGGGCGACGCCGGGCCTATCAAGCGCCTGGTGCCTCTGCTTTCGGCGGTTGACTGGCCCGAGGAGCTGGCCGAGGAGGCAACCGCGCTTGTCGAAACGCTCGCCCAGCTGGCGGAAGCCCTGGCCGACAATGATCTGGAAAGCGCCCTGCCGCTCGCCGAGGCGGCGCATGATGAACAGCATCACTTTTCCCGCAGCGTCTTCGCATGGTTCGACAAGTTGATGATTCCGGAGAAGGAGGCGGAACAGGCAGAGCAAGAGCAGGACGGAGAAACCGAGAGCGTCAGCGACGGCGATTCGGATGACCACGGCCACGACCATGGCCACGACAGCGACGACGACAGCGAAGACGACCAGGATACCCACGGCCATGACGACGACGATGACAGCGACGACGATGACGATGACGACGACGGCCATGGTCACAGCCACTGAGATTAGCACGCGAGGGTGATGCCTATGCTCCGTTCTGTCCCCAAACTCCTATGGCTGCTGACGCTACTGGTCGCAATGCAGTTTCCACTTGCCACCAGGCTGTCGGCCCACGCCGGCTACGAGAGCTCGGTGCCGGCTGCCGGCGAGACCGTTTCCCAGGTTCCGCAGCAGGTGCAGGTGCGCTTCACCCAGGAGCTTTTTCGTCGGGAAGGCAGCAACAGCCTGGAAGTGTACGGCCCAGGCGAGGTCAGGGTCGATCTCGACGATTCAGCCATCGACGATGACGACCGCAAGCTGATGACCGTCTCGCTGCAAGCGGACCTCTCTGACGGCGACTACACAGTACGCTGGCGCACACTTTCCGCCGATGACGGCGACGAGGCCGACGGCGAATTCAGCTTTACGCTGCGCGCCGGCAGTCCAACGGCAGAGACCGACCAGCCCGCGCCGACAGCCACCGTACAGCCGGACGAGCCCGCGCCGGAGGCCACGACCACTTCAAAGCCGGAAGGGACCGGGCAGGAAGCCACACCCACCGCCGAAGGCGCGTCATCCGCGGCAGGCGAACCGCCTTCCGAGCAGGCGTCTCCCGGTCCGGTTCTGCCCTGCATGGGCAGTTCCTTTCCGGTTCTCCTGCTTCTCGGCTCCCTCATATTGAGGCGGGGACGCGGCAAAAAGAACTAGCCGAACGATGCTGATTGCTCGGTGGGCCGGCGCGACCAGGTTGATCTGGGCGGCTTTTCGGCGCGTGAGACCGGCGGGTCTACAACTTGTGTGGCTACTGGCGCTGCTGTCCACTACGCTCCTGGCGCCGCGCGCCGCTGAAGCCCACGCACTGCTGTTACGCGCCGAACCGCAGCCGAACGCGGAACTCATGCATCCGCCCTCGGCCATCGAGTTCTGGTTCAGTGAACCGCTCGAGAAGGCCTTCACCGGCGCCCGCATCCTGCGCACCGACGGGACCGAGGTGCCGACCGTCGACGCGCTCATCGACCCCGTCGACCCTACCCATCTGACCCTGCCGCTGGAGAAGCTCGGGCCGGGCATCTACACGGTCGTCTGGCAGACGCTTTCCAGCGTCGACGGGCACGAATGGGTTGGATCGTTTCCCCTCACTGTACTGAACGCGGATGGCTCGCGCCCCAGCGGCAACGCAGCGGTTATTTCCGGAGACAACCCGAACAGGCTGCCGCCGCCCGGCGACGCCCTCCTCCGTTGGCTCTCCCTCCTTGGCGCCGTCCTGCTCGTCGGATCGCTCTCCTTGCGCTGGCTCCTCCCGCAACACGCCCCGGCCGCCGCCGACCACGAACCCTTGGTAGACAGGCTGCTCACCGCAACGGCCATGACGGGCCTCTTCGGCCTGATTATTTTTGGCTGGCTACTGTTCCTTTTCCAGGCCTTCCGTATTGCTGCGATCGAAGAGCTTCCCAACCTCCTGTTTACCACGCGTCCGGGCAAGCTTCTGATGGCGCGTCAAGCTCTGCTGGCTGGAGTCGGCCCCTTACTCTACCGCGGAGGCTATGCCGGCATTCTCATTCGCTCTACCCCTTTCACCCGCTCGCAGTTTCGTTTCGGAGCGCTTGCCATCAGTCTCTATCTGATGCTTTGCGGGCTCGGCCTGGCCGGCATGTTCTATTACGACCTCAGCGTCTTGCCATTTGTCATTGCACTGCCGATAGCGGCCAGTGGCTGGTCAGAATTTCAATTCAGAGGCAAGACGACTCGCCATCAACCTTTCCTGCGTCGTATCTGGGCTTCGCTACTTGCCGCGGCCGCACTCCTGACATTCTCCGCCAGCAGCCACGCGGCAGCCGCGCGCGGCAGCGGTTGGGCCGTTGCCGCCGACTATATCCATCTCATCGCCGCGTCGGTCTGGGCCGGCGGCTTGCTCTTCCTTGCCCTGTTTCTGCTGCGTCTGCGGCGGATGGAAACGGTCCCTGAACAGGACAGGCTTGTCCTTCTCCTGCAACGATTCTCGCTCAGCGCGCAGGTCGCTGTCTTTGCACTGGTTTTGACAGGCCTGTTCAGCGGTTTCGTGCAGCTGCCGGCATTCAGCAGTCTATTCGAAACAACCTACGGGAGAGTCCTCCTCACCAAAGTGGCGATCATAGCCCCCATCATGGCGCTGGCTTTCTTTAACAATCGTGCCGTCCGAAAGGCGGCCGAGACCGTTGCGCAAACTCGGCGGCTACGCCCATTTATGTTCCGAGTCATCGTGGAGGCCGGCATGGTGGCCGCGCTGCTCGGGTCGATCTCAGTGCTGGTGCAGACGCCGCCGCCCAATGCGTCCGCGTCGGCGATGCAGGTTGAGTCACCTCTGCCCTTCAACGAGATAACCTATGAAGGCGACCTGGCAATCCATCTGCAGGTAACGCCAAACCGGGTCGGCCACAATCGCTACTGGGTACACCTCTCGCGCCCGGGCGCTTCTGAGGTAGGAGAGGTGCAGCTGGTGCGTCTCTCCTTCGATCACGAGTCGGGGCAAATGGGGCAGGCTCGCCTCGATCTGGCCGGCCTGGGCGACGACGCATTCGCCGCCGAAGGCGCCTTTCTCAATCGTGGCGGCGATTGGCGCGTGTCGGTCTATGTGCGGCGCAGGGGTCTGGACGATCTGCTGGCAGAAGTGACTGTGCCGGTCCCGTCGCCGGATGCAGCGCAGGAGAGCAGCCGCTCACCCTGGCTCAACCCGGTTCCACGGCTGCCCGCAGGTGTTCTGGTTGGCGGACTGCTGGTTGCCCTGTCGCTTGTCCCCCTCTTGTGGCGCCGGCTGCTGCTACGCGCCAGCCGTCCACTCTTCTTCGTGCTGGTCATGGGGGCCCTCCTCTTTTTCCTGAGTGGCGCGCTGCTCGGCCTGCTGTCCTACCAACAGATGAATAACAACACCCCGCCGCCCGCGTCGCAGCGCACTCCTCATCAGACACGTTCAGTCTTCCCCGTTTGACGGCCAGTTAGTGGCGCTGACCGTTCACCGCGCGCCCACTTCGTCTTCCCCGAGGCAGACAGCGGCCCTGCCAGCCCTCTTATCATTCTCTTACACTCCGCAAACGCTCATTTGATACGCGTCATCTATATTGGAATCAGACAGATGCGGCGCAGCCCGTTCCGGCAGGGCCCGGCTGCGTCCTCAACGCAGCACGCGTTATCGAGTTGGACCAAAAAAGGGGAATTCAATGAGATTAGACCGTCTGACCGAGAAGGCAAGAGACGCAATCATCGAGGCCCAGAGTGAGGCCCAGGAATACAGGCACGCTAGTGTCGACCCCGAGCATCTTCTCCTGACGCTGCTTTGCCAGCAGGGAGGCGTAGTACCGGCGGTTATCGATCGTATGGGAGCGGACGGCGCCGGTCTGGCCGCCGGCGTCGAAAAACTGCTGGCCGCAAAGTCCCGCGTCAGCGGCAGCGCCGCGGAGCTTCGCATCGGCCGCGAGCTGGCCCAGCTCCTGGCAGAGGCCGAGACCATCGCCGCCAACATGAAGGACGAGTACACTTCGACCGAGCACCTGCTGATGGCGATGGCGTCGGCCCGAAACGGCAACATCCGCCAGCTGCTCGAACGTCACGGCATCGACTACAACGGCATCATGCAGGGACTGGCCCAGGTGCGCGGCAGCCAGCGTGTGACCAACCAGACGCCCGAAGCCCAGTACGAAGCCCTTGTAAAATACGGTCGCGACCTTACCGCTGAGGCGGTCAAAGGCAACCTCGACCCGATAATCGGGCGCGATCAGGAGATCCGCCGCGTCGTGCAGATTCTCAGCCGCCGTACCAAGAACAACCCGGTGCTGATCGGCGAGCCCGGCGTTGGCAAAACCGCCATTGCAGAGGGGCTGGCGCAGCGCATCGTCAACGGCGACGTGCCCACCACCTTGAAGAACAAGCAATTGGTCGCGCTCGACCTGGGCGCGCTGGTGGCCGGGGCCAAGTATCGCGGAGAATTCGAGGAGCGGCTCAAAGCGGTTTTGAGCGAGATAGAGAGCGCCGAAGGCAAGATCCTGCTCTTCATCGACGAGATGCACACGCTGGTCGGTGCGGGCGCGGCCGAAGGTTCGATGGACGCCTCCAATATGCTAAAGCCGATGCTGGCGCGCGGCGAGCTTCACGCCATTGGCGCAACCACGCTCGATGAGTACCGCAAGCACATCGAAAAGGACGCGGCCCTGGAACGGCGCTTTCAGCCGGTCTTCGTTGGTGAGCCTTCCGTCGAAGATACAGTGTCAATCCTGCGCGGCCTGAAGGAGCGCTACGAGGTCCACCACGGTGTGCGCGTGACCGACGCCGCCGTCATCGCCGCCGCCAGGCTGAGCCACCGTTATATCAGCGACCGCCAATTGCCGGACAAGGCGATCGACCTGGTCGATGAGGCCGCCAGCCGTCTGCGCATGCAGATCGATTCCAAGCCGAAAGCCCTGGATGAACTGGAACGTCACGTGATGCAGTTGGAAATCGAGCGCGAGGCCCTGCGCAAAGAGTCGGACGACGCCAGCAAACAGCGGCTGGACGGGCTCGAAAAGGAACTGGCCGACCTGCGCGAGTCCAGCGCCGAGCTCTCTATCCGCTGGCAGGCGGAGCGTTCTGCGATTCAGGCGCTGCGTACGTTGAAGGAGGAGAGCGAGCAGCTTCGCACCGAAATCGAGAAGGCCGAGCGCGATTACGATCTCCAGCGCGCCGCCGAGCTGCGCTACGGGCGCATGAACGAACTGCAACAACGGATGGCCGCAGCTGCTGAAGGGGTTGCCTCCCTACAGGCCAACGGCGCACTCCTCAAGGAAGAGGTCGACGACGATGAGATAGCAACCGTCGTCAGTGAGTGGACAGGGATCCCCGTGAATAAACTGATGGAAGGCGAGCGCGAGCGGCTCGTGCGTATGGACGAGGAGCTGCACCGCCGCGTCATCGGCCAGGAAAAGGCTGTCGCTGCGGTCGCGGCCGCGATTCGCCGCAGCCGCGCCGGCCTGCAAGACCCGAACCGCCCGATCGGCAGCTTTATCTTTCTCGGCCCCACCGGTGTCGGCAAGACCGAACTGGCGCGGGCGCTGGCTGAATATCTCTTCGACGACGAACACAACCTCGTTCGCATCGATATGAGCGAGTATCAGGAGCGCCATACCGTTGCCCGGCTGCTCGGCGCGCCGCCCGGCTACGTCGGCTATGACGAGGGCGGACAGCTGACCGAGGCCGTGCGCCGGCGCCCCTACTCCGTCGTCCTCTTCGACGAAATCGAGAAGGCCCACGTCGAGGTCTTCAACGTCCTCCTGCAAGCGCTCGACGACGGTCGCCTCACCGATGGGCAGGGCCGCACAGTCGACTTTCGCAACACCGTAATCATCATGACCAGCAACATCGGCAGCCAGTACATCCTCGATGTCGCCGGGCTGGATGAAGAGGTCGAACGCCGCGTGCTGGCGGCCATGCGCCAGCAGTTTCGCCCGGAGTTTCTCAACCGCGTCGACGATATCGTGATCTTCCACAGCCTCGCTCCCGAGCATCTGCAGGGGATTGCAGACATCCAGCTGGACCGGCTGCGCGCGCTGCTCGCCGAGCGCGAGATCACGCTCGATCTGACCGGCAGTGCCAAGGCGCTGGTCGTCGAGGGTGGCTACGACCCGGCCTACGGCGCCCGTCCGCTGAAACGGGCGATCCAACACCTGGTGGCCGACCCGCTGGCGCTGGAGATCCTGGACGGGAGGGTGAATGGCGGCGACCATATCGTCGCCGACGTACATGGCGGCGAGATCGCCTTCGCCGTAGCCGCCGCGACCGAGCTTGACTCCGCCGTGGAGGCCGGCGGTTAGGACACTGTTTGTGAGCGGATGCGGCATTTCGCGGAATGCCGCATCCGCACATGATTTTTTCGGGCGCGTCCTTCCCATTTTCTGAAGGCGCCCGCGCCTTTCAGTTGTCCGCCGCTGCGAGATCCGTTACAATTCCTCCACTTCAAGTTGCCGCCAAAAGGCCGCCGCCCCAGGCAGCCGCCAGTGCCCAATGCGCGTCATCGAAAGGAGGGTCGGCCATGACATACGGACCGGTGCAATCAAAGATCAACTGGTACAGATCGCCGATCGATCGCACGACCCTGGCCGAACTGAATCAACGCAGCGATCTGCTCGGCCTGGCACAGACGCTGGGCCACCTCGGTCTGCTGGCGTTGACCGGCGCGGCGGCCTGGTTTGCAGTCCGGGCGGAACTCTGGTGGGCGCTGGTCCCTGTCCTCTTCCTCCACGGCACATTCTATGCCTTTCTGCTGAACGGCTTCCATGAGCTGTGTCACCGTTCGGTCTTCCGCTCCAAATTCCTCAACGAGTTCTTTCTGCGGGTCTTCAGTTTCTTGGGGTGGTACAACCATGTCCATTTCTGGACAAGCCATCAGGAACATCACAAATACACGCTCCATCCTCCGGATGACCTCGAAGTCGTGCTGCCGGTCGAAATCACGTTGAACAGTTTTCTGAAGGCCGCTGTCGTCAACCCGTGGGGGCTCTTCCAGCGCGTCAAAGGGGTGGTTCGGCTCTCGTTTGGGCAGCTGGAAGGCGAGTGGGAGAACATGCTTTTCCCGCCGGACGCGGAGGAAAGGCGCAGCCGTCTGTTCAATTGGGCGCGCATCCTCCTCGCCGGCCATCTCCTTCTGACCGTCGTCTCGCTGGCGCTCAGTTACCTGCTGGCGTTAGACCTGTGGCTGTTGCCGGTCCTGGTTACGCTCGCGCCCTTCTATGGCGGCTGGCTGCTCTTCCTCTGCAACAACACGCAGCACGTCGGCCTGATGGATAACATCCCCGACTACCGCCTCTGCACGCGTACCATAATCCTGAACCCGTTTGTGCGCTTCCTCTACTGGCACATGAATTTCCACATCGAGCATCACATGTACGCGGCGGTGCCCTGTTACAAATTGGGCAGGCTGCACAAGGCGATCAAGGCCGATCTGCCGCCGAGCCCCGTCGGCCTCGCGGCCTCATGGAAGGAGATCATCGCCATCCTCGAAAAGCAGAAAGAGGACCCCAGCTACCAGCATCTGCCCGAAGCGCCCAATCCGGTCCTGGCCTGAGGCATACTGCTCCGTTCATTCCGCCCAATCGCATAGCCCTTCCACAAAGTCCGCCGATCCGTCCCGCAGCCAGCCGTCGAGCTGGGCCACTTCCTTGAGCTGCTGGCCGCGCCGCCGCGGCACCACCACGTAACCGCAATCCATCTCCGGCAACGCTGTCATATCTCCCCACAACTTTTCGAACTGGCATACAGGGAAAATGTCCTCCTGGCCCCGTCCCCAGCGCTTCTTCACATCCTTCAGCGTGACGTAGGTGGGCATGCGGGCCGCCATGCGCCGTAGCGCTTCAGCCACCTCGTCTTCGTCTTCGAGCGAGGCGCGGTCCAGCCCCAGCACGGCCAGCAGGCGGTCGATTGTAACCCAGAATGTGTTGGCGTTGTAAAAGGTCAGCCGGAACTCGATCTCCTCACGCGGCAGGGCCAGCCCCTCTATCAGACGCAGCCTGCCGTTGACGCGCGCCAGGCCGCCCCCGCGGTCCTCCAGCTGCCGGCTGATCACCTCCGCCGTCATCGTCCTTTGCCCGTTGATGTGCAGCCCCAGCAGCGCCGGGTCGACGTCGGCGCCCACTGTGTCGATGTTGTGCATCATCAGATACTGTAGTTGGGGACGCTCCTCCAACAACTGACGCAGCACGCCGTTTCGCAGCAGGTTCGGCAACTCGTACCAGTGGCCCACCGGGTGTATACATTGGGCGGGCACGTTGTCCACGTAGTCGCTGCCCTCGCCACTGGCGCGCGCCCATTCGATCAGCGCGCCGTGCAGGCTCTCCTGCACCTTCTGTGCCTGCACGTCAAGGATCTGGCGGGACGTTTCCTCCCATGCGAACCGCAGGTCCCGCATCATCGGCACCAAGCGCAGACCGATGCTGCGGCCCGGCGAAAGCCGGAGCGGCCCTGCATAGCCATAGTGGTCGGCCTCGTCCAGCGCGTCGGCGATTGCGCCGTGCGTAAGGAAGCTGGTCGTGAAGACCTGGGGCACAGGCGTGCCGCAGAGCCGGCTGCTGCGTCTGCTCTTGGATATGTGGATCTCAATGAAGCTGCGGTGACGTCCCGACAACCGCACGAACGGGTTCAGCGCCTTGACCACGCCCGCCCCCTGGCTCCATCGGCTGCCCGCGCCTCCGGCCAGCGTAACGACCGCGACCTCCCCGTCCCTGAGTGCAGCCGCGCCCACCGCGCGCATGCCCTCCGGCAATTCTGTGCCGGCGCCGGCTATCTCTGACGCGTCGACATCTTCGATCAGTGTGCGCGTCGGCAGCCGGTTCAGGGCGAGGCCGATGCGCCCGCCGCGCAAGTCGGTGCGGATCTGCTCGTGCTGCTTGCGGTCAAACGCATTTTCCTCCAGCAGCGCGGCCAGCGAAGCCCCGTCCGCGCCCGTCTCCTGCTTCTGCGGCAACATGCGTTGGAGGAGAGCGGGAAGGACGTCGACCAGGGCCGGGTCGGTGCGGCTGTCCGCGCTGAAAGCGTCAAGTTCCGCGCGCTGACCGGCGGATAGCTGTCTCCGGTCCCTCCGCAATACATCCGGCACCGTCAACCGGTAGTAGTCCGGTGGCATCAGGGCCTTGTCTTCGCCCTGCAGTTCGGCCCAGGTTCCACGCTCGTTGATCGCAAAGTCATACACGACCGGCCCCATGGCAAACGGGACCGCCCGCTCCATGCGCTTCTTTGTGTCGCGCATAATCTCGTGCAGCCGGGCCATGCCGGCGGCCTTGTGCCGAGGATCAAAGATGAACCCCATGCCGCCGCCCGACATCCCGCCCAACATCCAGAAGCCCCAGAAGTTTGCGCCGAAAGCCGCGCGCGTCTGCTCGATCAGCCTGTCGGTGTAAAGGTTGCCGGCCCAGGGGATTATCGTCTGAATCGGTCCGTTGAAGTTGCGCTCCGTCGCCGCGCCGATCGCTTCCACGTCCCCCGCCTTCAACAGCGACAGTATCTCGTCCAGCGTACCGACGGCCTGCCGGCGCCCTGCCCACTCCCTTTCCGAGCGCAGCAGATACTTTTCGGTCACCATCTCAAGTATCGGCCCCACGTCCTGGGCCATGCCGCCGTGCACCAGCACAAGACTGGCCTGCAGCGCCTGCCGCGTCTCTTCGCTGACCTCGTCGCGATCCAAAAGATGATGGCTGGGCAGAAGTCTGCCTCTGCTGATGCCGAACTCAGGGTCCCCCTCCTCGCTCAACTCCCCCCGGATCAGCTTTACGCCCGGCCAGATGCCGCCTGAGTCCTGCCAGCCGCCGCCTGAACCGCCCAGCCACTCCCCCAGGATCGCCCGCGCCGCCACCAGCCGGCGCTCCTCTTCGCTGAGGCCACCCGTGAGCGACCGCACCTGGCCCGTGGCCCGCATACAGACCGTTATGAGACAAGCCAGCAGGCTGGTGGAGACCGCCAACCTCGACCCCTTCGGGATCCCGTTCACCTTGCTCACAAGCTCGATGCCGTGCCCGTTGCCGACCATCTGGGCCAGCAGATCAGCGAGCGGCTGATACGCGCCCTCCATGCCGGGCGGCACGATTCCGGCTGCGATCAGGGCCGCCTTCAGCAGGCCGAGATGGTCGCGGGCAAAGTCGAAGAGTTCGGCGAAACTGCTGATCTCCGCGCTCGCCTCCAGATCGACGCTGACCAAGCGCAATACGGGCCGGTCGATGACCCGAAAGAAGCCCTCCACAGGCGGCCGCGGCCCGCTGCCCTCGGCCTGCTCCATGCCGTGCACGCCCAGGTCGATCGAGACGTTCAGCACGCGGGCGCATTCGGGATAGTCCATGCCCAGAAAGAAGATGTCGCTCCAACCGCTGTGCGTAAGGTCCATCCGCACGGGCGTCGCTTCGCGCAAGAGTGGGAAGAGACCGTTGTTGTGAGAACGGCGCAACCCCGTGACGACACGCAGTGGATGGTCGCTCGGATGGCCGACACGGAACATCCACTGATTGCCCGCCAGCGAACGCACGCTGCGCCTCACCTGGTCGGCCAGTGTCTGAAAGCCAAGCTGGCGGTACGCCGCAGCCAGCGCGCTCGAAAGGGCCTGGCTGGGGCCCGCCTGGGACTGGAGCTTGAGGAAACTCCCAATCGCCTCCTCAAACCGGCGGTTGAGCAGGTCCTCGTAGCCATCGAAGGGAATCATGCCGCGGGCGGCGTAACCGGGCTTGTCGGGGAGGTGAAATCTATGGATGGCGTGCAGAAATAAGAGCGCCCGCACCCGTTCATACAGGTTGTCATTCTCCCGCCGCAGACGGTCCAACGCCTCGCACTCATGTAAGAGCGCCTCAGTCGACGCCGAACGGGCAAACCCTTCAAGAGAGCGGTTGCGCTTATCCTGGTCAGTTGCCGTGATAATGCCTGCCAGCGTGCTCATCTTGTCTCAAATCTGCCAATTACCGATTTCGTCCGAATTCGAGTCCGCCAAAAGCCCAAAACGACGAACTGAAAATGAAAAACTCAAAACTGGAAACTTTCTCCATCCTGCATCGAACGGGTCATCAGCAGGTCCAGCAGCCGGGTCAACATCTCGTCCCGGTCCCGCCCGTTCAAAGCCAGCGCAATTTGGGCGGTGAGCAGACCGTACTTGACGCCGATATCAAGGCGCATGCCCTCCTGCTCAACCGCCAGGAACTGCTCACGTTGGGCGAGAATATGCAACGCAGCAGAGAGCGATAGTCCCGGTTCCGGCTTGACGACCGTTCCTGTCCCATCCTGCGTCGCGGCCGCGCTCGGACCGGAACGAGAAGGCGACAGCAGCTCGTCCAGTATCCCCATGACCTTCGCAGTGAGCACGTGGATGCCGAAAAAGCAGAGATAGTGACCGGCTCGCAGCCCGGAAGCCACCAGCCGTTGCTCCGCCTCGGTGGGCGTGGGCTTCTCGATCACCGTCTCGACCTGGTATAGGCCGGTCTGGCCGGCCAGACGGTGCCCGCCTACCGCGCCAAAATATGGCAGTAGGGTCTCGCGCGTCGCCTGCACTGCGGAAACGGAGCACGCGTGCGCACGAGCAACCTCGACCACGTCCGCTGTGCATCGCCCGCCGCTCGGCCGAACAAAAAGGTGGTCCCCCACCAGGTGCAGGAACGGTTCGCTGCCGACAAAACTGCGCGCGCACAAAACCGCATGCGCGTAGCCGAGCTGCTCAGCCTGTTGCACGAACTGGAGGCGCCCAGCATGCTCACCGACTGCGGCGGTGTAGGCGGTCTCATCCCCGGGGTGTACGATGACGCAGATCTCGTCCACGCCGGCGTCGATCGCCTCCTCAACAAGGATGCGCAGCACCGACTTTTCGACGCCGTCCCGGTCGATGATCATCTGCAGCGGCAGATTTCGCTGCGTGCGCCTGGCCGCGGTGATGACTGCTTTGGTGACTTCCATCTCTCATTCTCCGGCTCGGAAGTGCCGCGAAGTTGATGCGGATTTCCGCAGAAACTTTGTCTGACTAGGAGACTATGCTAAAATTCTGGCCGAAGTCCGCCAATCTCAAAAAACTTCCACCGGTTCACATTCAGGAGGAATCTCCATGACAGTGCGTAACGCCTCCGCTACCTGGAATGGCACGCTCAACGAAGGCTCCGGCACCATGAAACTGGGCAGCGGCCTCTACGAAGGGCCCTTCAGCTTCGCGTCCCGTTTCGAGTCCGGCGACGGCACCAACCCGGAAGAGCTCATCGGCGCCGCCCACGCCGGCTGCTATTCGATGTTCATCTCCGCCCTGATGAGCGGCGACGGCTTCACACCCACCAGCGTCACCACGACCGCCGCCGTCCACCTGACCGACGGACCGGCAATCAGCAAAATCGAGTTGACCTGCAGAGCGGAAGTTCCCGGCCTCTCGGCCGACAAGTTCGCCGACTACGCCGCCCAGGCCAAGGACGGCTGCCCTGTCTCGAAGGCGCTCGCCGCCGTCGACGAGATCGTACTCGACGCCGCCCTGGTCGGTTGACAGGGCGCGTCAACCATTTTAGCAGCACAACCGACCGGAATAGAAACAGTCCATCCTGATCGATGGACTGTTTTGCATTCCCCGTTTTCGTTTCCCGGCAGGCAGCCTCGAAAGGGACGCTCGCTGCAGCCGCCTGCAGCCGACGGGACACCGTCCGCCCGCAACAGAGCACCGGAGTCGCGCCTGCCGCGCATGGCGCCCTCGTCAGGCGCAGAACGGCGCCGCCACCTCTTTCATCTTCGCCAGATTGTCCCACTCGCTGCTGTTTCCGTGCAGCGCCGTGTCGAAGATGAGCGACATCGGCCCGTCGAACCCCGCCTGTGCCAACATCCCCAGCGAGTGGCGGAACTCCCCCTCATCCGGGTTGCCGCCACCGTCGTAGAGCGCCTTCACATGCGCCGAATCGGCCCTGGGAAAGAGCGCGGCCAGCTCGTCGTATCGGTCCGAGCCGCTGTAATTGCCAAAATCGGCGCATAGGCCGACACGCCCTTCGCATAGCTCCAGGATTGCCATCACCTGGTCGGCCCGACTGGTCGTCTCGCGAAAGTTCTCCGTAATCACCTGCACACCGATCGAGGCTCCGTAATCGGCCAGTTCACGTAGGCTCTGCGCACTGCGTCTGATGACCGGATGATCGAGCAGAGAGCCGCCGTTCGGTGAGCGCGTCGGTTCAACGGGCCGGCAGCCTGCCACCACGCGCGCGTGCGTCGCCCCCAGCCGGGCGGCCACATCCAGCCAGGAACGGATCCAGGCCATCTCGCCGGCCCGCGTCGCGTCGTCGGGATCAGTCACGTCGCCGGCGTCGATTAGGACGCTGAACAGCTCGATGTCCGCCTGCCCAATTGCGCTCTTCAGCTCGTCAAGGTATGGCGTGTCCACCGTCGGAAAGTGAAAATGTACGATCTCCAAAGTGCCGATTCCTGCCTGGGCAAGAGCGGCAGGCAGTTCGAGCAGGGCGACGACACCCTCTCCTGCAGTACTGTCTGGGAAAGGCTGGCCGGGCCCGAAGAGCGGTGGGGAACCGAGCGTCCTGTGCAAACTCCAGGATGATGTAGAGATCCGTGACATGGGCGTTCTCCGGTTGGTTTGCGGGGTGTACCGACGAATTGGGCCGGGTCGGCGACGGGCAAGGCGCTCTACGGCCGGCGGTTCAGAGCGGAAACAGGGGTCGGGACAGTCTCAGGCGATGCCCGTAACGCCCAGACTCTCTGCCGCCTCGACGATCTGTTCCCACGTCGTATTGTCCAGCGGTATCCCATTTTGCTGCCTGGTCTGGGCCGAACGCGCCTCCGGCTCACCCGGCAGAAGTACCTCATTAAAGCCCGGTGCCGGACGGGTAGACTTGATTCGGTCGGCCATGATTGTGCCGTCGGCAAAGAATTCGGCAAGTGAACGGAAGGCTTCGATGTTGAGCAGCACAAACAGCACCCCGTTGCCCAAAATCGTGCCCGGCAGGGTTGGCCCGCCCGCCCCCGTCAACACACCGCCCAGAAGGTCGGTCAGGAGGGCTAGGCTGTAGCCCTTATGTCCAGCTGCGGGCAGAAGCATCCCGTCGTCGTAGAGATCGGCGGGGTTCCGGGTCGGCCGACCGTGCTTGTCCAACACCAAGCCTTCTGGGATCGGTTTGCCGCCGTTCATGGCCACCCGCACTTTGCCTTCTGCCACCGCGCTGGTAGCAAAATCCAGCAACAGAGACGGACGGTCCTGCAGAGGGATGGCAGCCGCAACGGGATTTGTGCCCATGCGCCTTTCGGCGCCGCCGAAGGGCGCGACCAGGCCGCCGGAACGACCGCCGTTGGCGTAGGCCAGTGCGATCAATCCCTCCTCGGCTGCCAGCTCCACCCACTCACCGAGCCGCCCGACATGACCGGAGTGCTTCAGCCCTATCGCCGCCACAGCGTCCCCGCGCGCCTTGCTGATACCGGTCTCGATCGCCGTCTTCGCTGCCAGCTGTCCGAAGCACCGATGCCCGTTGAGCAGCGCCATGACGGCCGTCTCGCGCTCGACCTCCGGCCTTGCCAGCGGTCGGATCTCGTCCGCATCGATCTGGCGCAGATACTGCATGATGCGAATCACGCCGTGAGAGTCGTGGCCGGCCAGGTTCGCCGAAACCAGCGACTGCCCGACGAGGTCGGCTGTCATCTTGGGCGTGCCTGCGGCCTGAAAGATGCGGCTGGTGTAATCTGCAAGGGGCATCGGTTGCAAAACTGGCATGAAGCGTACTCCGTGTCTGCAGGGGTAGGGAAAGAATGGGGCCCAGTGGGCCCGCTTATCCCGTTCTTCTGCCTTCGCTCACTCGGGAAACGAGGTGGGCAAAAGCATTATTGTAAGCTGTATTGTAAACTGTATTGCAAACTGTCCCGACGCGCAAAGCGTATCCGATTCTTATCGATCACGCAACCGCAGGGGCGGCCATTTCTGCCTTCCCTTGACCTCCCATGCAGTTTTCAGTACGATTGCTGAATGAGTCGAACTCAGGATTCTCCGCAGGAAAACTTTGTTTCCCGGTCTGTCCCGGGTGGGGCGATGCCGGAAACTGGAGAGCCGACCGCGGCGGCAGCGGGCTGAGCGAGGAAGAGCGGGACATGAATTCCGAAACCAGCTGCGCGGACCGGCGCCCGGTTATCTCAGTCATTGTGCCGATCTTTGACGAGGAGGCCGTGATTTCCGAACTGCACCGGCGCATGGCCGCGGTCCTTGATGGCATCGGCGAGCCGTGGGAGCTGGTCTGCGTCAACGACGGCAGCCGCGACACCTCTTTGTCGATGCTGCTTGCACTGCGCGAGCAGGACGCGCGCCTCAAAGTGATAGACTTTTCGCGCAATTTCGGCCAACAACTCGCCATCACCGCCGGCATGGACTTCGCCCAGGGAGACGCGGTCGTGGTCATCGACGCCGACCTGCAGGACCCGCCCGAGTTGATCGAAGAGATGCTCGCCAAGTGGCGCGAAGGATATCAGGTTGTTTACGCAGTGCGTGCGGACAGAAAAGGTGAGTCGCGCTTCAAACTGGTGACGGCCAGCGTCTTTTACCGGCTCCTTCATCGCATCACCGATGTGGAGATCCCGGTGAATGCGGGCGAATTCCGCCTGATGGACCGCCAGGTCGTATTGGCAATGCGCCGCTTGCGCGAAAAACATCGCTTTATGCGCGGCCTTAGCAGTTGGGTCGGCTTCCGCCAGGTCGGCATTGAATACCAGCGGGCCGAGCGCTTCGCCGGCGACACAAAGTATCCGCTCAACAAGATGCTGCGCCTGACGCTGGATGCGATAACCAGTTTCAGCTACATCCCGCTTCGGCTCAGCACCTACTTCGGCTTCTTCCTGGCAGCGCTCAGCCTGCTGGGCATTGTCGTTACGGTAATCTCGCGTCTTTCGGGCAATAGCGCATTCTTCGGCCAGGCATCGACGCTGGTTGCCGTCCTCTTCCTGGGGGGGATTCAGCTGATCTTTCTTGGCATCTTCGGCGAATACCTGGCGCGCATCTACGATGATGTAAGATCTCGCCCACTCTACATCGTCTCGCGCGCCCATGGCTTCTTCGAACGCGATAATCGCTGTGATTCGAAGTCCGCACCGGAAAATCCCAGCGGTTTCCACCCGCCGGCCGACTGAGGGAAGTACCGCCGGAGGCAGCCCTATAGGCGGCAAAAGTACCACCGATCGAGCCGGAAATGCTGCGTACAGGTGTCGACATCGTCAGAATCGAGCGCATCCGCCGGGCCATCTCCCGCTATGAATCGTCGGCGCGCGCGCGCAAGCGGTTTCTGGCGCGCCTATACACGGAAGCGGAGCTGCGCTATTGCGGCGCCCGAGCCGAGTCGCTGGCCGCCCGTTTCGCGGCCAAGGAGGCCATCGCCAAGGCGCTGGGAACAGGCGCCTGGCGCGATGGCATTCGCTGGGTGGACCTTGAAATCGTTTCAGACGCACGCGGCGCCCCTGCCGTCCAGCTCCACGGCGCAGCCGCGCGGCGCGCCGAAGCGATGGGCTTGAGCGAGTGGTCGGTCAGCCTCAGCCATGATGAAGAGCGGGCCGTGGCATTTGTCGTCGCCCTGGGAGAGCCGGACCGCCCATCCGCGCACGGTTAACTCCCTCATGGAGATTTGGATTGTCGGCATCGTGTCCAAGTCGGCATCTGCCCGTTCCTTTGACACACTCTCCGCCGCTATGCTAGGATTGGCGTTGGGTTGAATCGAGGGCTTGGGTCGGCGGTCTGCCGGTTCGTAATGCCTTTGAAATGAGTTTCTGCCGTCTTCATCTCACAGGATACTTGACTTCGATCCGGGCCGGCTGAACCAGAACGGGTTGATTGCGGATGGGCACGGGGACACATTTCCGTGTCCATTCTACGTTTGAAAGCGCCGTTTGACGCTTTGGTATCCTGCCTGCAATCTGCATCCGCCTCCAGAAAGCGGTGCAGATGGACAATATCGCGAGGCGGCTTTCATCACTTTGAATCGTGAACCAGGACTTCCCTGCGAGGGTTTTGGCACATGACAAAATACATCTTTGTTACCGGCGGCGTGGTTTCGGGCCTTGGCAAGGGCGTAACCGTTGCCTCCATCGGCCTCCTCCTCAAGACCTGGGGCATCCGCGTCGCCGCGATGAAGCTTGACCCCTACCTGAACGTCGACCCGGGCACGATGTCACCCTATCAGCACGGGGAAGTTTTCGTCACCGAAGACGGTGCCGAGACCGACCTCGACCTCGGCCATTACGAACGGTTCATCGACGAGAATCTCAATCAGCTAAGCAATGTGACGACCGGTCAGATATACAACGACGTAATCACCAAGGAGAGGCGGGGAGACTACCTGGGCGGCACGATTCAGGTGATCCCTCATGTTACCAACGAGATCAAGCGGCATATCGGCCAGATGGCGCGCCTGAGCGAGGCCGATGTCGTTCTCGTCGAAATCGGCGGCACGGTCGGAGACATCGAGGGGCTGCCGTTCCTCGAAGCGATCCGGCAAATGAAAAAGGATGTCGGCACCGAAAATGCGCTCTATGTCCACCTCACCTGGCTGCCTTTCCTGGCCGCCAGCAAAGAGTTGAAGACCAAGCCGACCCAGCACAGTGTTCGTGAATTGCGAGACATCGGCATCCAGCCGGACGTCATCTTTGTTCGCTCCGACTATCCGGTCGATGCCGACGCCCAGGAGAAGATCGCCCTGTTCTGCGATGTCGATCAGAATGCGGTCATCCCCATCGTCACCGTAGACACGATTTATCAGGTGCCGCTGAGTCTGAAGGAGGCCGGCCTGGACGAGCTCCTGGTCGAGCGGTTGCAACTCACCGCGACCGAGTCCTCCCCGAATGGGTTGAGCGCCTGGCGTCGATTCGTCGACGATTTGGGCCGGCCCAAAGATCGCGTCAGAGTCGGAATCGTCGGAAAGTACGTAGACCTGGAGGACGCCTATCTGAGTGTGAAGGAGGCGCTGATTCACGCTGTACTGGCAGAGGGTTTTGACCTCGAAATCGAGTGGATCAGTTCGGAATCCTTGGAGAAAGGCCGCGAGCTGGAGAGGCTGGAGCAGCTTGATGGCATCGTTGTGCCCGGCGGTTTCGGCTATCGAGGCATCGAGGGCAAGATCGTCGCCGCCCACTTTGCCCGCACGCGTCAAGTCCCCTATCTTGGCCTCTGCCTAGGCATGCAGGTCCTCTGTATCGAGTTCGCACGCGCCGCATTTGGAAGCGAAGAACCCAACAGCACAGAATTCGACATTAGTACTGAGGTCCCTGTTATCGACCTGATGCCGGAGCAGCGGGACATCGCAGATATGGGGGGAACGATGCGGCTGGGCATCTATCCCTGCCAGCTGCAACCGGATACACAGGCGGGTGTCGCCTATGCCGCCGCCGGCTACCCTGAAGAGGTCAACGAGCGCCACCGCCACCGGTTCGAATTCAACAACGCCTATCGGGAAGCGTTGGAAGCCCGCGGCCTCGTGCTCAGCGGTCTCTCGCCCGAAGGCCGCCTGGTTGAAATCGTAGAGGTCGAGGGGCACCCCTTCATGTTGGGTACCCAGTTTCACCCCGAGTTCAAGAGCCGCCCGACCAGCCCGCATCCCCTCTTCAGCGCATTCATCCGCGCCTCCATCCAGCACCGCGGCCGGTCCACAGGCAGAGCTCAGCACACCCTACGAGAAGCCGGCGGCTATCAGCAGCCGTCCAAAATCGTCCGACTACAGCCCCGCTGACACTGGAATTCAGGCTATATCATGCAACGGGAAGGTGCATTTCGATCCGATTGTGAGCCGTTACGCGAGGCTCGCGCGCTCCCGTTACCTCCCCGCTAAGCGACAGAGTAGGAGTAAAGATGTCCGGACATTCCAAATGGTCTACCATCAAGCGCAAGAAAGGTGCCAATGACAGCGCCCGCGGCAAGTTATTCACCAAGCTCGCGCGTGAGCTGCAGGTGGCCGCCAGAGAGGGCGGTCCCGACGGCGAAGCCAATGTGCGGCTGCGGCTGGCCATCGAAAAGGCGCGCGCCGAGAATATGCCCAAGGACCGCATCGAATCGGCCATCCGCCGCGGCGCCGGACTGGACAAAGATGCCGCCGACATCGAAGAGATCCTCTACGAGGGTTACGCTCCGCACGGCATCGCGATCCTGCTCGAATGTTTGACCGACAACCGCAACCGCACGATTGCCGAAGTGCGGCGCTGTTTCTCGCGCGCGAACGGCAACCTGAGCGAGCCCGGCTCCGTCGCTTGGCAGTTTACGGCCAAAGGATACGTGGCGATCAATCTGCTGGACAGTGACGGCAACGATAGCGACCTGGACGCGGAGGAGATCTTCATGGAGGCGCTGGAAGCCGGCGCCGATGACGTTGAGGTGAGCTACGACGCTGTCGAGATCTTCACCGAGCGAAACGAGCTCGCCCAAGTGGACAGGACACTGCGCGAATCGGGCATCCAGCCTGACGCTTCGGAACTGATCATGCAGCCCAACCAGACCATGTCGCTTGAGCCCCGCGCCGGCCTGACCGTCCTGAACCTTCTCGAATCCCTCGAAGAACTTGACGATGTGAACAAGGTCTACCACAACCTTGAACTGACCGACGAGCTGGTCGCACAGGTGGCATAGCATTGGCACCCGCCACCGACGCACCGCGGGCGCAGGCCGCCGGGCCGCACGCCAACACAGATGAAGAGGAGTGGCGCGTGCTCGGCATCGACCCGGGCACGGCCTCAACCGGCTACGGCATCGTCGTCGAGACCCGCACCGGCGATTTCGCCCTGCTCGCCTACGGCGTGATCAGCACAATGCCGGCGCAGCCGATGCCGCTCCGTCTGCGCGAGATCTTCATCGATATCCGGAATCTGATCGATGAGTTCGAGCCGCATGAGGTCGCGATCGAAGAACTGTTCTTCGGCCGCAACGTTACAAACGCCATCTCCGTTGGCCAGGCGCGCGGCGCGGCCCTACTGGCCGCCGCCCTCTCCGACCGGCCCGTCGTCGAGTATACGCCGGCCGCGGTCAAACAGGCGCTCACCGGCTACGGTAACGCCGACAAGCAGCAAATGCAGGCCATGGTCCGAACTCTGCTCGAGTTGGACGAGGCCCCCCGTCCGGACGACGCCGCCGACGGCGTCGCAATTGCCCTCTGCCATTTGCAGACGGGCCGCTACCGCAGGGCCATAGGCGAATCCTAAACGTCGGCGGCAAGACCGCACGTCTGCTCAAGAGGGCAAGAGATGATACGGCAAGTACGCGGCAGTGTAGTCGCCGCGGGAGACAACTATCTGATCGTCGAAGCAGGCGACGCCGCCGCGGGCATCGGACTTCGCGTCTTTACGCCCGAACCGACAGCCGCCCGCTGCCTGGTCGGCGACCCGGTCGGGCTGCATACCCATCTGCACGTGCGGGAAAACGAGTTAAGCCTGTACGGATTTGAGCAGCAGGACGAGCTCGCCATCTTTGAGGCGCTGCTGGGGGTGAGCGGCGTCGGCCCGAAGGTGGCGCTTGCCGCGTTGGGCGCGCTGACGCCGGAATCGTTGCGCCTCGCAGTCTCGAATCAGGAGCCGGGAATTCTGGCGCGTGTTCCGGGGATCGGTAAGCGGACCGCGGAAAAAGTCGTGGTCGAGCTCAAGGACAAGCTGGCGCCGGCCGAGGGCGATCTGGCCGCGCTCGCAACCGCGCCCGATGCCGACGCCGAAGTGATGGAGGCGCTCACCAGCCTGGGCTACAGCGTCGTCGAAGCGCAGCGCGCGCTGCAGCAGATTCCCGCCGACGTAACCGGCGTCGAAGAGCGCCTGCGCTTGGCGCTGAGCCGGTTCGGCGAGTAGACCTCGCCCGCCGCATCCCTCCTGTTTTGACACCCGCGACTATCTTTCCTATAATCGGACGCGGTTCCGGAGCCAGATTAACTGAAACGGGGATTTTGACAAGAGATGGCCGAAGTTCAGCAGTTGCGTAGGGGCAACATCTACGAAGAGGAAAGCCAGCTGTGGCGCGTGCTCGACTATCAGCACATCAAGATGGCGCGCGGCGGTGCAACCATCCGGCTCAAGGTGCGCAACCTGCGCAGCGGCGCGACCATAGAGAAGACCTACAACAGCGGCGCACGCGTCGACGACATTCGCCTTGACTCACGCGCCGTCGAGTATCTCTACACCGACGGCGACCTCTATCACTTCATGGATACCGAATCCTTCGAACAGGTCGCACTGTCGAAGGATACATTGGAGGGCGTTGTCCAGTTTCTGAAGGACAATACCGTCGTCGAGTTGGAGACCTTCGAAGGGGAACCGATCAACGTCTCTCTACCGACCACGATCGATCTTGAAGTTGTGTGGGCGGAGATGGCCGTCGCCGGAGACACAGCCAACAGCCCGACGAAAGAGGTCGAATTGGAGACCGGCTTCCGGCTGCACGTGCCAATGTTTGTAAAGGAAGGCGACACCGTTCGCATCGACACACGCGACGGCCGCTACGTCACCCGGGTGCAATAGGAGTGGGAACAGGCCCGCCGCCGGATTTGCCGACCGGGCGGGCGCTGCATTAGAATCAATCGGTGATGCGCCGTTGTAGCTCAGTCGGTAGAGCGACGCTCTCGTAAAGCGTAGGTCGTCGGTTCGAGTCCGACCAACGGCTCAGACGGAAAGCCCTGGCCGCTGCCCCAACGACAGGTACTCGCGTTGGGAGCAGCAGGCCGGGGCTTTTTTTGCTACGCCTGTGCTACCGCCGGAATTCCGGCCTGGGCTGCTTCCCGGTTCGCCGGATCGACACCTGCCATAAGCAGCCCTAACTCCTCTGCGGTCGTCTCTTTGCGGTCCAGGATATCCATGATACTGCCTTCGAAGATCACGGCGATCCTGTCGCATAGCGCCAGCAGTTCGTCCAGGTCTTCGGAGATGAGCAGGATGGCCGCTCCCCTGTCCCGCTGTTCCAGAATCTGGGAATAGATATATTCGATGGCCCCGATATCGATACCGCGCGTGGGTTGGGCCGCGACCAGGACCTTTGGCTGCCGCGAAAGTTCGCGCGCTACAATCAGCCGCTGAATATTGCCTCCCGACAGATTCCTGGTCATGGTGCGGATGTCAGGCGTTTTGATGTAGAAATCCTGTATCAGTTTGCGGCTGTAGCGAGCGATGTATTCGAAGGCCAGAAAAATGCCATGGCTGAACGGCTCCCGAGTATGCTCCTGCAGGACGAGATTCTCCGACACGGCAAAGTCCCTTACAATTCCGTCGTGCATCCGTTCTTCGGGAATGTATGCCAGTCCGTTCTCGGTACGCCGCGCGGTCGTCCAATCATTGATGGCGTCGCCGTCCATCTCCACGGTGCCGCCGCTGAGCGGGCGCAGGCCGGCCACGACTTCGGCCAGCTCCCTCTGCCCGTTCCCGCTGATTCCGGCCACACCCAGAATCTCTCCCGACTTCACCGACAGCGACACATCTCGCAGGGCCTGCTGGCCGGTGACGCCGCGGGCGCTGACATCCTGCAGGCGCAACCGCACGTCGCCGACTTCCACCTCGTCGCGTGTCTGCTCCAAAATGACATCCCGTCCCACCATCATGCGCGCCAGCTCGCTGCGCGTCATCTCCTGGGTGGATACTGTTCCGACGCGGCGGCCCTCCCGCATCACTGTGATACGGTCGCTGATTGCCAGCACCTCCTGCAGCTTATGGCTGATGAAGACGAGGCTATAGCCGTTCTCCTTCATATAGCGCAGGGTAACGAAGAGCTCTTCGACCTCCTGCGGCGTCAGGACAGCGGTTGGTTCATCCAGGATCAGCAGGGCGGCCCCGCGGTAGAGGGCCTTCATGATTTCCACGCGCTGCCGTTCCCCCACTGACAGCGTCCAGACCGGTGCGTTCGGATCGAGCTGCAGGCCGTAGGCCTCGCTCAATTCGCGAATGCCCTCCTCCACACGGTCCAGGTCGAGAAGCAACCCGCGGCTGGACTTCAAACCCAAGGCCACATTCTCGGTGACGGTGAGCGTATCCACCAGCATGAAGTGCTGATGGATCATGCCGATGCCCTGGTGGATGGCGTCGGTCGGCGAATGAATCGTCACTTCGGCGCCATCCCGCAGGATACGGCCCTCCTCCGGTTGGTAGAGGCCGTAGAGGACCTTCATCAGCGTGGATTTGCCGGCGCCGTTTTCTCCCAGCAGCGCGTGCACCTCGCCGCGACGCACGTCGAAATCGACATGGTCGCAGGCCAGAACGCCCGGAAACCGTTTGACGATGTCGTACATCTGTACGTAGGGCGCGTTCAAACGGAAATTGACCGCCCTGTGGCCCGCGGTTGGCCTGGAAATGCCGTGGGCAAACAGATCCTCGATCGAGCGCTGGCCGGTGGAGACGAAGGTTGGAGTCGAATTCACGATAGACCTCGGTTGCGGGCGGAAGGCCCGCCAATATAAGGCCGCCTGATTCCTCAATGCCCGGCAGGGAGGCGGCTGGAAAAAAGGGCGCTATTCCTCGTTCTCTAACTGTTCCGCCGCGCCGCTCTTGATGTCCTCGATCGCGGCGCGGGCGGCATCCTTTACATCGTCAGCGATGTCGATCTCCTCGTTGAACTCCAGGCGCAGACCGCCGTTCTCAAAAGTGAGCGTGTAGGCGGTACCTCCAAACTCGCCAGAATTGATCTTTGCGATCATATCGTTTATGACGTTTGCCCAGTCGTACACCTGATTCGTAACCACGACCTCCGGTCCCAGTGAGATCTGGTCGCTCTGCGTCCCCAGCCAGGGGATGCCGTTTTCGCTGGCGACGCCAATCGCGCCGACGACCTGCTGTGCGGAGCCGGTCAAGACGTCGGCGCCGGCCTGGATGTGGACGTGGGCTGCCTCAGCGGCCAGAGAAGTGTCACTGAAGGACCCTGTGTAGGTGACATTGACCTGCGCATCCGGCTTGACACCGGTAACCCCTCTGATGAAGCCGTCGATATAGAGCTTGGCGTCCCCCGCCACCGGGCCGATCACCCCGACAACATCGGACTGCGTAAGCATGGATGCGACGACACCGTTCACATAGCCGCCTTCATTGGCCGCCGCGCCATAGGCGAAAACGTTGTTGATTCCACGTTCGGCGCCCGTATCCGACGAAGTGCCCCAGGCAAAGCTGGTTTCGGGAAAGTCGGTTGCCACTTCAAAAACGGAGTTGCCGTACTGGGCGCCGTGCGCAATGACCAGATCGAACCCCTCCGAGGCGTAGTCGCGAATCGCCGCGGATGCGTCCGTCACGCGAAACATTCCCTCCGAAAACGCGATCTTCAAGGCCTCTTCGCCGCCCATACTTGCCTGTACGGCCTTCAGCGAATCGAACATCGACTGGCTCCAGGCGATGTCGGTCGTACTGCTTGGCAAGACGATCGCAACGCGGAAGGGCTCTCCACTCGAGCCGGCCGCGTCCGCTTCGCTTTCTCTATCTGATCTCCCGCAGGCTCCGAGCAGCAGCACGAGGACCAACGTGAGCAAACTGATTCGTCTCAGCATGATTCCCTCATCGGGTTTGGAGTGGATATCAATGCAAAGGCTCCCCCTATTCTCCGCGCTCATACGACCTGGCGAGCGCCGCAGGCCGCTGGATCTGCCGCGCGGTGAAGGCGAGCACGACGATCGTCATAATGTAAGGCATCATCACAGCCACTTCCGACGGGACCGGAATAGCCAGCGCCTGTACCCACAGTTGCAGGGCGTTCACCAGGCTGAACAGCAGCGAACCTGCCAGTACGCCTATCGTCCGCCAACTGCCGAAGTAGACCAGGGCAACCGCAATGAACCCTAGCCCGTTTGTCATGTTCTCCTGGAAAACGTTCTGTAGTCCGATGCTGAGCGATGCCCCAGCCACGCCGGCCAGCGCGCCGCCGATCATCATCGTTGTATAGCGCACGCCGTTTACGCTGACGCCCAGCGTATCGGCCGCTTCCGGGTTGTGCCCTACGGCGCGAATCTTCAATCCCAATGTCGTGCGGTTGATGACAAACCAGGAGACAGGCACCATGATGTAGGCGAGATAGACCAGCGCGTTGTGGTTGAAAAAGATATGCCCGATTCCCGGCAGGTCGGAGACCACCGGAATGCCCACTTGCCGAAAGCCGCTGACCCCCTCAACCGAACCGATCAGTGTCTTGAAGAGAAGGCTGCTCAGGCCGAGGCCGAACAGATAGAGGCCGATGCCGCTGATGCCCTGCAGCGCCTGCATCGTCACGCTGACGAAGGCCTTCAATAGCCCCATCAGCATTCCGACTACGATGGCGGCCAGCACGCCCACCCACAGATTGTGCCCTTCAAACACCACGTAGAAGGCAAAAAAAGCGCCCATCAGCATGATGCCGTCAACGCCCAGGTTCAGAACGCCGGAGCGTTGGCCGAAAGTCTCGCCCAGCGACGCCAAAAGATAGGGTGTCGCCAGCCTCACACAACTGTGCAGGATGCCGATCAAAGTGGAAATCGTAAACAGTTCGTCGGTCATGTCAGCGTTTCGAGGTGAAAACAGGGGCGCGTCTTCTCGTGGTTGCCCTCCCGAGGAAGGCTGCGGCTACGCATCACAGACTTTCCTCGCGCTCTTCCTGAACGTGGGAGGATCCCGATTCTTCCCCGGTTGCGGCCGCGTCTTCGTCGGGAGCTTCTTCGTCCGTCAGGTTCGGCATGTCCTGCGCGTCGCTGCCCACCCGCCGCCGCACGCGCCGCCGCACGTACAGATCGCTGGCCACGACAAAGAGCACGACGAGTCCTTGCAAAGCGATTGCCAGCGCGCTGGGGACCTGCACCGCGCGCTGCATTTTATCAGCGCCGACCAGGAGAGCGCCGAAGAGCGCCGAAGCCGGGATCGCGCCTAACGGATGCAGCTTGCCAAATAGGGCGGCCACGATACCGCTGAACCCGTAACCCCCGCTCAGCCCCTCGAGCATGCGGTGGTGAACGCCCATCACCTCCACCGCGCCGGCTATCCCGCACAGCATCCCACTCAATGCCAGCGACAGCGTGACATATTTGGGCACGGGGATGCCGGCATAGCGCGAGGCGTGCGGGTTCAGGCCCACGGCCCGAATCCGGTAGCCGATCGTCGTGCGCCAAAGCAGGAAGTAGACCGCGAGCGCCAGGAGGACGGCAAGAATCGCGCCGCTGTGAAAGAGCGTGCGCGGCACCAGACGCGGCAGCCACACCGACTCGGGCAGCGTCGCGCTCTGGGGAATGCTCGTGCCGGCCGCAACATGCTCCGGATCCAGCATCGGTCCGCGCAAGAGGAAATTCATCAACCGCAGCGCGATCTGGTTCATCATCACCGTGGTGAGAATCTCGTTGACGCCGAGCCTGGCCTTGAGCAGACCGGGAATCCCGCCCCAGACAAGCCCGGCCGCCGCGCCGCTCACCAAGGTCAAAGGCAACAGAATCAGACCGGGCACCTCGCCGAACCCAACTGCAAATGCGGTCGCGGCAAGCGCGCCGACGACAATCTGCCCTTCACCGCCGATGTTGATCACGCCGCCGCGAAAGGCGATGCAGATGCCGAGGCCCACCAGCAACAGCGGGGTAGCTTTGGTCAGTGTCTGGGTTATACCGCTGACATTACCCAGCGCCCCTCGAATCAGCGCGCTGTAGGCCTCGATCGGATCGGTGCCCAACATCAGCAGCAACAGGACACCGACGAGCAAAGCAATCAGCATTGCCACCAGCGGCAGCAATGCATCGATCAGTCTGGCAAAGTGAGCGCGAGAGATCATCTTTCTTCAATGACGCGTCGCCATTGAGCGACATGGGTTGCCCGCCTCTGACCGTGCCTCTGTGCAATGCGGTAGAGGCCTCCGGTCCGGCGCGCTAGTATAGAGTATAGCACTGATCTACTGTTTCTGGTAGTGCCAAATGCACGTCTCTACCCGGCTGCACCTGAGTCGGGGTAAAGTATGGCCGGTGCTGACCGGGGGAAGACGGCGATCAGTCGAACCGGCACGCGCCCCACGTTGCGAACGCCGTGTAGCGCACCTTCCGGCACAAACAGAGTGGTATCCGCGCCCAAACAATGGCGCTCTTCGCCCAGCGTGACCTCGACCTCCCCGCTGAGAAAAGTGATGCTCTCCTCGCAGTCATGATAGTGCACGGGTATCACGCCGCCGGGCGGCATGTACTGTTCCCACAACTCCATCTGCGTCGCACCACAGGTGCGCGCCGTAATGATGCGGGCGCCGGGGATGTTGCTGCGCGTATTGATTGGGTCGTAGCGCTCATGCGTATGTGGAAGGACCGCCACCGTTCTGTCTCGTTGGTCTGAATCCGGACCGCTAACCGCTATGCCCGCGTCCCACAGGGCTTTCGCAGCCGCATCATCCGGTTGCCGCCGCGCTGGAACTCATAAGAAACAGATTCCATTGTAGCGCGAATTCCCTGCGCCGCGAAAGTGCTCAAAACTGCTTGGACATGGGGTGAGTGCGCGCCGCCGATCTGCAGGAGAGGAAAGACTCGCGCTTCGCCTGCGACGCGCAGCATCTCCTGCAAGGCGCGCAGGTGAAATGCCAGGTCGAACTGCTCGCTGTAAAGGAATAGAAAGTGGGAGGAAAGCGCCAGGTCAAAGGCATTGTCGTCAAACGGCAGGTCGGGCAGCGAGGCGTCGACGTAGCGGCCTTCGCGCTTCCCTTGCGGAAAGTCGGCCAGGAAGCGGCGCATCGCCCCCATTCGCCGCCGGCCCAGCGCCGGAATCGACGGCACATGGGTCCAGACGAAATCGTCGCGGTTGCGTGTCACCTGCTCGATAATGATGTCGTGGGTCTCCTCCACGCGGCGTTCGATCGCCGCCGCTGGGAAGGCATAGAGCGGGTCGACCGAAACGACCGCACGCCCCTGCGCCGACATCTCGGCGTTGAAGCTGGCCGGCCCATCGCCGCAGCCAAGGATGCGCCCGCGCAGGTCCGATTCAATCAGGTTGAACATCCCCCGGTACTCCGCCATCGTCCGTCCCCACGGCACCACGCTGTCGATTGTGAATGGCATATGTTCTCAACGTTTTGCCGATGCTTGAGATCCCTACCCCTTGAATTGCCGAAACCCTTTCTCCGCAAAGAATCGCGAACTTCGCAGGGCCGTATCAGGCGGCCGGCCTGCGCCGTCACTGCAAGGCAAGGCCCCGCTATCCCTCCGCGACGACCGGATTACGCAGCACGCCGACCCCGGATATCTCGATCTCGACGACGTCGCCCGGCTGCACGGGACCGACGCCGGAGGGCGTGCCGGTCATGATCACGTCGCCCGGGAGCAGCGTTACAGCCTCGCTGATATAGGCAATCAGCTGTGCGACCGTGAAGATCAGGTCGTCGGTGTTGGTGTGCTGCTTGACTTCGCCGTTCAGGCGGGTCGTCAAATCCAGATCGGTCGAGTCCAGGCCGGTCGCGATGTAGGGGCCGAGCGGCTTGAAAGTGTCGAAGCCCTTGCCGATCAGTAGACAGCCATTGGCCATCTCGTTGGCCTGGATCACCCTTTCGCTGACGTCATTGCCGCAGGTGTAGCCAAGCACGCAATCGAGCGCGTCCGCCTCGGTGACGCGACGCGCCTTCTTGCCAATGACCACCGTCAGCTCGCCCTCATAGTGGACGTTCTGCCCCTGGCGCGGGTAGATGATCGGCTCCTCCGGGTCGAGAATGGCGGTGGCGGGCAGCATGAACAGCATCGGCAGGTCCGGCGGCTCTTTTCCACCTTCCTCGGCGTGCGCCAGGTAGTTCAGCCCGACGCCGATCAGCCTCGGCGAGGCAACCGGCGCCAGCACCTTCACGTCGTCTAGATTCGCTGTCTCGCCGCTAACTTCGAGACTGTCGAAAGGGCAGCTCGCCAGCCGGCGAATCGTGCCGTCCTCCTCCAGAATGCCGTAGCTTGTCGCGCCGCCGGCAGTGTATCGCAGAATCTTCATCGTAAACTCTCCTCAGCTTTGAATGGGTAAGCGTCAATGCTACATCTTCTTCTGTCGAGCCGCAATTCGGCCGGGACCATTCAGTCCCGGCTGCCGCGAATCAGGCAATTCAGACGCCTGCCTACATGGATTTTGAAGTAGGAAATGGTCTGCGGCCGTGATAGACTGTCCGCAAGCGGAACGGCGGTCTTTCGCGGCAGCCGGCACGCGACCGCAACCAACCGCCGACCACTTGATCTAGCCACTACAATAAAGGAGTGTAATCATATGGCCAGCTTGGGCAAAGTTGCAATCATCACCGGCGCCGGATCCGGCATTGGCAAACGCACCGCGCTGCATCTGCTGGCGCACGGATATTCCGTCACTCTCGCGGGGCGCCGCCTCGATCGACTGGAGGAGACCGCGCAAGAGTCGGGCGCGGACGAGCGCGCCCTGGTCGTGCCGACCGACGTGACCGATCCGCAGGCTGTCAAGGCGCTGTTCGACCGGACAGTCGAAGTATTCGGCCGCCTCGATCTGCTCTTCAACAACGCCGGCCGCAGCGCGCCCAGCGTGGCGCTGGACGAAATCACCTACGAAGACTGGTGCTCGGTCGTGAACGTCAACTTGACTGGCGTCTTCCTCTGCACCCAGCAGGCCTTCCGCGTCATGAAGAATCAGTCGCCGCAGGGCGGGCGCCTCATCAACAACGGGTCGGTTTCGGCGTCCACGCCCCGTCCCAACTCGTCGCCCTATACCTCGACCAAGCACGCCATCACCGGCTTGACCAAGTCCACGTCGCTCGACGGGCGCGCCTACAACATCTGCTGCGGCCAGATCGACATCGGCAACGCCGCCACCGAAATGACGCAGCGCATGCGGACCGGCATCCCGCAGCCCAACGGCACGGTCATGGTGGAGCCGACAATGGACTCCGAAGCGGTTGCCCAGGCGATCCTCTATATGGACGGCCTGCCGCTCGACGCAAACGTCCTGTTTCTGACCGTAATGGCCAATCAGATGCCCTTTGTGGGCCGCGGCTGATCTCGATTGAGCAGTCTCCCCCCGCGGCGCACCCGGCGGACCGGCTGCCTCGCTTGACCGACAGAGTTCGTGGAGAAGATGATGAGAATCGGCGCCTTTGCGAGACTGCCCGACGAGGATAACTACTTCGGCTTTCTCAAACAGTACGGCATTCACGATGTAACGCTCAGCTACGTCTCCCACCCTGAGTACCGGACTCGCTTTGCGCCGGAAGCCGCAAACAGGGGCGAAGCCTATTGGGACTTCCCGACGCTGCTCCAGCTGCGCGCACAGTGCGAAGACGCCGGACTTAACCTTGTCTCGATTGAAAACCCGCTGCCCAACTGGTGCTACGAGCAGATCGTGCTGGGGCAGGCGGGCCGCGACCGGCAGATCGAGAATGTGGCGCAGACGGTCCGCAACATGGGGCGGGCCGGCGTCGGTGTCTACGGCTACCACTGGATGGTGAATCAGCACGGCGCCACGCGCAACTCCTGGCGCACTTCGCTGACGACGCCCGGCCGCGGCGGCGCCCAGGTCAGCAGCTTTGAACTGGAGAGGGCCAGGCAAGGCCCCCTCTTCCGTGAAAGAGAGTACAGCCGCGCCGAGATGTGGAGCAACTACGAGTACTTCGTCAAGGCGATTACCCCGGTGGCCGAGGAGGCCGGTGTTCGGCTGGCCCTGCATCCCGACGATCCACCGATCGGGAGCCTGGGAGGCATCCCGCGGCTGTTCTATGATCTGGACGGCTTCAAGCGCGCGATGGATATCGCCGGCAGCCCCGCCAGTGGGCTGAACTTCTGCCTCGGCAACTGGACGGCCATGGGCGTCGACATCCAGGCTGCGATTCGCCAATTCGGCGGGCGCGGCCAGATCGTTTACGGCCACGTGCAGGGCGTCCAGGGGACCGGGCCGGCGTTCCGTGAATGCTTCCTCGAAGAGGCCGACTGCAACTTTCTGGAGACCCTGAAGACCTTCAAAGAGGTCGGCTTCAGCGGCGTGCTCTTTCCCGGTCACGCGCCGTACACGACCTACGACGGTGCGCGCGTACATCATGGACTGCTCTACGCGACCGGTTACCTGAAGGGTCTGCTCCAGTCGCTCGGCATTGACCATCCCTAGCCGCTTGACCGGCTGGATCGGCACAATATCAGCCGGCTTCACCTCAGGAGAAACGGAGAGATGTATCTGATCCTGATAGGCTGCGAATACGCCGGCACGACCACCCTGGCCCACGCTGTCAATGACTGGTCGAAGAGGTCGCTGGGCACCGATTTCAAGCTGATCCACGACCACTACAAGCTGCCGGACACCAATCCGCACGGAATTGAGTTGACAGCGGGTGAAATCGAAGCTTTCCGCAGTCTCAGCCCCCGTCTGACCGAGGTGGTCCAGCGTCACAACCTCTACTATCACACGCCCTGGCAGTCGGGATCGGAAGAAAACTTTCTCGGAATCGGCCTCTACTTTGAGGAGCTGGTCTACGCGCCGCGCTATTACGGCTACGGCGGCGATGGCGAACCCGGCGACCGCAGGCTCATTTCCCGCATCCTCGAGCAGCGCATCACGCGCTTCAGGCCGGACGCGGTGCTGATACTCGTGCAGGCCGCACCCGATGTGATCCGCAAGCGCATGGTCGAGGACCCGCATCCCTATCCCGTCGTCCCGGACGCGGACGTTGAGTTGATCATCCAGCGCTTTGAGCAGGAGTACGCGAACTCGCTGATCGGGCACAAGTTCAAGCTGGATACGTCGAATGCGACAGTTGAAGAGACCGTGGCCGAATTCGCCGCTAAGATTCAACCCTTTCTGACCCAAAGCGACCTGCTGCGGCAGGCGTTGAAACAAGGGAGCGAGGTCTAGCGCAATGACCAGGAGCAAGTGCGACCTCCTGATCCAAAACGGTCAGATGCTCACCATGGATGCGGAACGCCGGATCATTGCTCCGGGCGCGCTGGCAATTGCCGGCGCGCGCATCCTCGCAGTCGGTCCCGACGCCGAGCTGAGGAGCCGCTTCGATGCGCTGGAATCGATCGACGCCGAGGGCGGCATCGTGCACCCTGGCTTCATCGACGCCCACAACCACATCGTGCATACAACCTGCCGCGGCGTCTTCAGCAACATCTTCGACGTCGACGCCGCGGCCATCAAATTCGCCGACTGGAAAGCGGACGTCACCGCCGAGGACGAGGCCGTGGCGACCGCCATGGCCGCAGTCGAGATGCTGGCCAGCGGATTTACCATGTTCATCGAGCCGGGAACGCTCTTTTCGACCCACGCCGCAGCAGAGGCGGTCGAGCGCGTTGGCATGCGCGCGCTCTTTTCCCCGCCCTACCTGTGGGACCGGCGCGAAACGCTCGCCGCCATGCCCGGCCTGGAAAGCGACAGCCTGACCGCCCGCGTCCCCATCGACAGCGCGCGTACACTGGGCCAGCTGGACGCGGAGCTGTACCGCAACCGGAATCCCGAAGTGCTCGTGCGCGGCTTCGTCTTTGTCTACGGCGTCGGCACCGCCACGCCGGAGCTGCTGCAGGCCGCACACGCCTGCGCACGCGCCGCCGGCGTGCCCCTGCATCTGCACGCCGGATATTCTCCAGGGGAGGGGGAAATCTATCGGGAAGTAACAGGCTTCAGCCAGCTCGTCCACCTGCAGCAGCTGGGCGTCCTCGACAAACACACGGTCATCGTCCATGCCAATCTGCTTGACGAAGACGAGGAGGCCGCCATCCGCGCGACCGGCTGCCAAATCGTCTGGTGCCCGGTCTCCTTCTTCTCGCTCGGCATCGCCCGCAGTGCCCCATTTAGGATGGCGGAGCGGCATCGAGCCGGCGTCCGCGTCTCGCTCGGCGTCGACGGCGCGTTCGACTGCACGCCCGCCGAGCTGATGCGCTCGGCCCACTTTGCCGCCCGCGTCTGCGACGATCCGATTTCCGAGGACGCGTTGCTCGAAATGCAGACGGTCCATGCAGCCGCTGCCGCCGGGCTGGACGCGGAACTGGGCAGCCTGGAGCCTGGCAAGCGCGCCGACGTCGTCGTGCGCTCCCCGCGCGCCGCCGGCGCCTATCCCGCCAACAACCCGGCCCATCTGCTGGCGCTGACGTTGGGCAACGGCAGCGTCGACACCGTTCTGGTCAACGGCGACGTCGTCTTCAGCCGCGGACGCCCGACTCGCGTCGATGAACTCGAGATCAGCCGCGCGGTCACCGAATCGGTCATCGCCCGTGCGCGGCGGCTCAACCTCGACCCCGGGCCCGCGTGGCCCGTTACCGTCAACTAGACGCCCCGCGCAGAGGTCGCACTACCCGGGAGGCATCCAATGGACGCGACGACAGTTCCCGCAATCGATCCCGACGAGATCATCGGCTTCATGAACATCGACCGGACCGACTTCGGCTCCTTCACGCGCGCCCAACAGCTCCGCCATTTCGAGGTCGAGGGCTACGTCGTCCTGCCCGGTATGCTGGACCCCGGGCATATCGCGCGTCTCAAAACGGAGCTCGCCGACGTGCCGATGGAGCCGAGGCCGTACAGCGAATATCTGACCAGTTCGATCACACAGGTGCAGTGGATCAGCCGCGCCGCGGCGGAGTTGATCGGGCACCCGCCCATGATCGATTTTCTCAGCGCGTTGATGGGGCCGGATATCGTCTTCACGCGCGGCGCCTTCCAGCGCACCAATCCCGGCTCGCCCTGCATCTCGATGCACACCGACGGCCAGCCCTTCGGCTCGTCGATTTTCGACTACGAGGGCAGCTCGCCGCGCCTGCTGCGCGTCCTCTACTACCTCGATGACCTTACGCCCGCCCGCGCGCCCTTCCGCCTCGTCCCCCGTAGCCACCTCTCCTTCCACGCACAGGCCAACCCGTACGTTCGTTACAAGTCCCACCCGCAGGAGCTCACTCTCTGCCTCAAGGCCGGCTCCGCGCTCGTCATCCCCAGTATGCTCTTCCACGCCACCCACCCCAACACCGACAGCGCGCCACGCGAGCTGGTCCAGTTCGGCTACCGACCGGCCTGGGCCGGCCCCGTCCAGCCGATGGAGGAGTGGGACCCTGACCTCGTCGCGGCCGCGCCCGCACAGGCAAAGCCGTTCCTGCAAAGTCCCAACACGACCGGCGGCACCTGGGGCCTCGAACACAAACCTGCCGGAATGACCACGGCCGCGCCCGGCATCAATCCCAGCCGCTGGGGGGATTGAGGAGCGCATGTCTGATGGCTCTCCAGCCTGCGGACCAGCTGCGGACCAACTGCGTACCAGTGAGCCACTGGCTCGCAATGCAGCCTTCTGCCAACAGCTTCCGTTGGATTGCCCATGAAGAGCCGGAATCCAGGGGGCCAGCATGGACACGGAACAGCTGAAGACCGAGTTGGATGAGAATGGCTTCGTCGTCATTCAGGACCTGATCTCCTCCGCCGATGCAGATCGCATGGCGAGAAGATTGATGGACCTCGTGAGCCGTCAGCCCAACGCAGACCTTCAGGTCCAGGGTCTGCGCGGTGTCCTCAACTATGACGATCAGGACATATTCCTTCCCCTCATAACCAATTCAGCCTACCTTGAGCTCGCCGGTCACCTGCTGGGCCCCGATTTCCAGTTGGCCGAAGCACGCGCCATCTGGATCAAGCCCGGCGCGCCCGCGGGCGGATTCCACGCCGATGCGCCGGTCGGCTGGTTTCCCAAGCACGGCCTTCCCGTGCCCGACGCCTGCTTCATGATCAACTCTATCTGGATGCTCACCGATTTCAGTCTCGAAAACGGCGCCACGCAGCTGATTCCCTTCAGCCAGCATTCGCGTCGCGCACCTGACCCCGAGGTCAACTACAAACATTTCGTGACCGCCGAAGGGCCCGCGGGCTCGATTGTCATCTTTCATGGCTCCATCTGGCATCGCGGCGGCGCCAACCTCACGCAGGACCGGCAACGGGTCGCCGTGTCCGTCCCATTTCACGCCCACTGGATGGACCCGATTGCCGGTGGATGGCACCTGTTGAAACGCAGCGTCCGAGATCGGATGCAGCCGCAGATTCAGCAACCGTGCCGACGCGTTGTCGAAGACTGACAGCACGATTGCTGCCCACTGCCGCGTCGCGTACCCTCTTCCCCCGGTAATGGCGATCAGGAAGGTCGAGAGGAGGGATGACAGGATGGACGCGAGCAGCCGCACGCCTGCAAAAGACGCCACCGAAAGTGTCGTCTCCGACGCGCAACGCAGCCACTTCCGGACGTTCGGTTTCGTCGCCTTCCGGCAGCTCTTCACCCCCGACGAGATCGAGCACTATGCGCAAGCGCTCGAGCGTATCCTCCGCCGTGATCGCGGCGGCGGCGATTTTGATGGCAAAGAACGACAGTCTCTGAATCCATTTATCGAGTACGACCGCGAAACCTTCTTCCCCCTGCTCGATGATGAACGCCACCTGGGTATTGTCGATGGTCTCCTCGGCGAGGACAGCCTGTATACCGGCGGAAACGACGGCAACCTCTATGTGGGCGACACCACGTGGCATACCGACGCAAATGGCATCTCGCCCAACGTGCACATGCTTCCATGCCTCAAGACCGCCTTCTACTGTGACCCGGTCGGCGACGGCCAGGGCTGCCTGAGCGTAATTCCCGGCAGCCATCACCCTCAAGTCTGCCGTCAACTCTACGAAGCCATCCAGGCCGGTGTCTTCGATGTCAACGCCCCCGACGTGCCCGGCCGCGTACCACTGGAGTCGATGCCGGGGGACGTGATGGCCTTCGACCACCGCCTGTGGCACTCGTCCCGGGGCGGCAAGGTCGGCCGGCGCATGTTTACCTTCAACTGGTCCACCTTCCCCAGGCAGGCGTGGGAAGAGGAAGTGGTGCTCAACAGGACCAAGTACGGCCCCCAGATTTGGGAGACGGCGGGCCCCCGCCGCAAACAAAAAATCGCAAGGCTGGCCGTCGACCTGGAAGAAAGTGACGGCGCGTGAACAGACCGATGACCTCAGCTCTTCATGCGCAACGCATCCACATTCAGACATTCGGCTACGCCGTCTTCCCGCCTCTCTTCACGCCGGATGAAGTCGAACGGTACGCGGGCGCGCCTGTGCGCCTGCTCGACATCGTCGATGGCCTGCTCGGGGAGAACAGGCCCTGGCATACTTGCGTGCCCGCACTCTGCACAACGACCGCTCCATGAAAACCCTGTTCTACAGCGATCCGGTCTCGATAGGGCAGGGCAGCCTCACAATTCTCGCCTCCAGTCATACGCCCGAATACAGCCGTGACATCGACCAGGCGGTCAGAGACGGCTCCTTCGATATCCACTCGCTTGAGGTGCCCTGAAAGGTGGAGATCGAATCGGCGCCCGGAGACCTCATCGCCGTGGACCGCCGGCTCTCGAAGACTTCGCGGGGAGCGGCAAATCAGGCATGCCGCTTCTTCGCCCTGGAGTGGGCCGCCTTTCCGCGGACCGGCTGGGAAGAGATCCTTCTCGGCGGCTACCGAATCTTACGGCGCGATATCCTCAACAAGCGGGTTCTCACCGAGCGTCTCTTGCGCACCGCCGGACCGCGGCGCAGGCAGAAGATCGCCAAAATGTGCGACATAATCGCCGACGCCGACAGCGACACCGGCTTTCGATTCTTGTAACTGCCAGTTTGCAGAGGGCGGGGTGACAAAAAGGTCCGGAACCGTCCTGCCGATGTAGGAGCGGTAGCCGGAGCTTGTCGCGGCCGCGCTCTAACAGGCCAGACCCTTAATGAAGAGCATCAATACCACCGGTAGCACCTGGTGGCTGGAGCACCTGTCGGACGGCACGACCGCGTAGGCCTCAGGCACGAACCCGACCCGCTGGGAGAAATGAGGGCGTAGGACTGGATGGCTGCTCAGGTAGCCCACAACACTTTCGCGAAATCGCGCAGAGAAAGAGCCTCTTAGGGCCCCACTAACCGAACTTGACAAACATCGCCAATTCGTAGGAACATTTGTGCTTAGAGCTGGTTCTTTCAATTGGCCGCAATGATTAAGTTGCGGATCATCTAGACCATTTGACGGACCGGAGTGGTCGCAGCGTCTGAATTGCAGTAATTCGGCTGAAAACGAAGAGGGGCAAGTTCCAATGAGTGAGAATCTCGAACGCCAAAGCAACCGGAATCCTCGATGACCCTTTGTGTAGGAGCAGAGAACCCAGGACCAGATTAATCAACCGAAAGAGAGCAAGTTTATTGATTTATTCAAGGCACAGTAGAAAAGCAGAGGTCACAGCGAATCCCCCGAAGTCGATAACGAACCAGGCAACGGTTCTTCCGAGCAAACTACGCCAGATTCTAAGGAGGCATCCTCTGATGAGTGAGCAACCAAGACGCAAATCGGGTAATTCAGCGCACCTCAGATTTTCAGAATCTAGGGGCAAAGTTGAACAACCGACGGGTCAGTTTAGGGATCTCTTCCAAAAAGGGAAGGATGAGGGAAAAAAGAAAGGGCTCAATCAACCATCCAAGGCTCCGGTACCGTCTCAGAAAAAGTAACACTTTCGCGTATAGCACCTTATGCTTGACTCTTTACTTACCCTGGCGGTCATTGTGTTACCAGGGTGGCTCTCAATTACGGCAAATCGACTATATCGTCCCTCTGACATTGATATTCCTAAGTCAACTGTCATGGAGTGGGGTATGGTCTTTTTCCATGCAACAGTAGTTAATGTCCTCGGGGCAATTGTTTTTTGGCCACTATTTGCGTTATTCCCTGGCTTGAAGACACTTGGGCTAGAGCAGATCTTGGCTGAGGGCCCGATAGCTTTCGCGAAATCGTCTCCAACAACCGGATTTGTCATTCTTGGACTGTATCTTGTTTGGCTGGTTATCGGCTCGACCTTTTCGGGAACAACGAATCTGCCATCTGGAGTGATATATGGAGTCGGATGGTTAGCGAATTTTGCCCGCATTGCTCCAGACAGGCTGCACGAAGAGCCTGTCTGGTATAGCGCATTAACCATCGACAGAAAGGCATCTGGCAAGTCCAATGTGCAGTTCCGAGTTCGCATGAAGAATGGTGACATCTATGTAGGCAACTTAGCTTCCTATCCGATTCTGCCGGACTCCACAGATGCCAAGGACTTACGCCTTGGAGATTCCGTGTTGTATCCGGGAGGAAATACCGATGCAGCCGAGGCACTGGGTTTTAGTAGCTCTGGGGGAGGCGGCGTCCTGCTGAACACGTCAAATGTCTCAAGCATCGAGTACGTGTATCACGACAACTATGTGATTTCCCCTTGACAGCAACTCGTCCTGCGCCCCAACACCGACCTAAACCGCTGCTCGCCAGCCCTTTAACGGATACCAGAAAAGACAGCTTCTTACCTCGTCACTCACTCATACTTCAACACCCGCCCCCGGTTATCAATCCCCCCAGCCCGATCCGACCCACCCAGCACATAGACCGCCCCATCAAAACCCACAACCGGCATACCGTGAATCCCCGCCGGTAACTCCGGCAGGAGACTCCACGCGCCCGTCTCCGGCCCGTACATCTCCGCGCTCGCCAGCGCAGTCCACGGCCGCTGCCCAAGGATCTCACCTCCGGCGACTACTATGCGATCGCCGACCACCGCCGCGCCGAACCCGCTGCGCGCCTCCTTCAACTCAGGACCTTCCCTCCACGTCCCGCTGGCCGGATCGAAGATCTCCACAGTCGCCAGCGCACCCGTCCCGCCCCAACGCCCGCCGATGACCCATATCTCCCCTTCGTACGCAACAGCCGCCACGTGCTCGCGCGGCTGCGACGGACCCGGAAGAAGGTTCCAGCCCCCCGTCTCCGGCCCGTAGCGCAGCATCGCCGTCGTACCGCCCGTCCCGCCGACAAGATAGATGAAACTGCCCAGCGACACAGCTTCACCGCCCATCCGCCGTTCCGGCATCGGACCCGCCGCCGTCCATTCCTCTGTCACCGGATTGTAAACAAAGACCGTCGCCACGGCCTGCCACGCCATGCTGCGCGCCCCGCCGAAGACGAACAGCTTGCCGCCGTGACCGGTCGCCATCATGTGATGGGCCGGTTCCGGCATCGGCGCCAGCGTCGTCCATCTGTCATCGGCCGGGTCGTATGCCTCGAAACTGGTTAGCCCTCCAAAACCGCCCGGTACGTAGAAGATCCCGTCCACGACGGCCACCCGCATCTCAGAGCGGGCCGTTGGCATCGCCGCGCCGGCCTGCCATCCCTCGGCAACTGCGATCGTCGCCGGCGCCAAAGGTTCTGCTTCCTCTCCCACCTGCGGCGCGGTCGAGAACTGACCGGCCTCACAACCGGCCAGCAACAGCAACGCCGCAATCGGCAGCAGAAGCGCAGAAGCAATTCCACCGCGGCCCATCACGCTACCCCCCGCACCTTCGCCTCGATCGCCTCCCCCCACGCCAGCAGACGCTCGTCCGTCCCGAACGGCGCGCAGAACTGCACCCCCAGCGGCAGGCCGTTCTCAGCCACACCCGCCGGGATCGAAAGCGCCGGCACCCCCGCATTCGTCCACGGCAGGTTCATGATCGGGTTGCCGGTAGCGTGGATCCCGTGCGGCGCGGGGCCCGTCGCCGCCGGCGCAATCCACAGATCCGCGCCCGCCGAGAGCAGCGCCTCCTCCATCGCATGGCGCAGACGCAGCTGGTCCGCCCGAATCTCGTCCCGTTCCGTGGCAGTGACCGTCGCCCCCGTGCGCATGATCTCGTGCATGTGCACGCTGTACAGCTCCGAATGCTCCCTGTACCAATTCCTGTGAATCTGCGCCACTTCGATCGCATTCAGGCGCCGGTGACGCCGGTTCAGCTCAGCATAGTCTGGGAAGAACGGGACCCGTACAATCCCGAATCCCTCCCCTGCAAGCCTCTCCAGCGTCTCCTCGAAATGCCGCCGGCCGGCCTCCTCAGCCTCGTCCAGATAGGGCCCGTCCGGTACCGCCAGGACCGGCGCGCTGCCAGCCGCCGCGCCCGCGCCGCTCTCCCAACTGTCGCACAGCGCCGAGCAGGCCAGCCGCATCGTCGCTACATCCTGGGTGAACAGCCCCACGTGGTCCACCGATGGCGAGAAAAAGAGCATGTCAGCCGTTGGAATACGGTCGTAGCTGGGCTTGAAGCCGATGATCCCGCAAAAGGCCGCCGGCCGGATCACCGAGCCGATCGTCTGCGTACCCAGCGCCAGGGGATAGAAACCGGCAGCCACGCCCGCTGCCGAGCCGCTGCTGGAACCGCCTGGCGTATGTTCCAAATTGTGAGGGTTGCGCGTCGGCCCCGGCTGGAAGTAGGCAAACTCGGTTGTGACCGCCTTTCCCGCTATCAGCGCGCCGCTCCGTCTGAGGAGCGTGACCACCGCCGACTCCGGGCCGTCGAACAGCGATGCCGGCAGCTTCGAACCCGCCCTCGTAGGGAATCCGTCCACACGGAAAAAGTCTTTGACGCCCACAAGCAACCCGAAAAGCGAGGGCCGCCGCGCCGGGTCGGGGAAACGCTCTAGCAGGCCTTCCGCCTCGTCCGTCAACCGCTGCCGCCGCGCCGGCTCCGGCAAGAGCGCCTCGACCAGCGGGTCTTCGGCGTCGATACGGTCGCAAATCGCCTCGACGTGCGCAATCAGGTCCACTTCGCCGCTACGCAACGCGGCGGGGCTTGGAAATCCTCTCTCGGGCATCGCCTCTTCTCCACTTTCACAATGTCCTGCTGCTGCCGCTCGCGGCTGCGTTGGGCTCTCCCGCCCCGGTCCCGGAACGCTAGCGCAGGAAGGCCTCCACCAGGCCGCCGTCCACGTTCAGAATCTGGCCGGTCGTCTTGGCCAGGGCGCCGCTCAACAGCAGATAGGCCGCCTCGGCCTGGTCCTCAGGCAGTATCGCCTGCTTGGTGAGCGTGCGCTGTGCGTAGAACTCGGCTAGGCGGTCCCGCAGCGCGCCGGTCTCCTCCGACTCGTCAAAGGGCAATTCGTATTTCTGCAGGCCCGAAATCACCCGCTCGCGCGGGAACATCGCGCTGCCGGTCACGACCGTCGCCGGCGCCAGCCCGTTCACCCGCACGTCCGGCGCCAGCTCAATCGCAAGCTCGCGCACCAGGTGGTTGGCCGCCGCCTTGCTCGTGTCGTAAGCCAGCGAACCCTTCTTAGCCACCGCGCCGTTGACGCTTGTCGCAATCACCAGCGAGCCCGGCAGCCCCTGCGCCTGCCAGATCTTGCGCGCCTCGTCCGCGACGATGTATGCGCCCTTGACGTTGACGTCGAACGTCGTGTCCCACATCTCGTCGGGGATCTGGCCGCCTGCGTCCGGCGCGTAGTAGAAGCCGGCCGTGATCACCAGGTTGTCGATGCCGCCGTAGGCCAGCAGTGTCTGGCGAAAGAGCGCCTCCACGCTCGCACGGTCGCACGCATCCACACCCAGCCCGAGCGCCGGCCCGCACGAAGAGATGCCCGTGCCCGCCACGCCGATGCCCACGCCGTAGATCGCCGTCAGTTCGTCTGCCGTCGCCTGCGCCGCCTCCGCGTTCAGGTCGGCGCACACCACGTGCGCGCCCTCTTCTGCCACACGGTGCGCGACCGCCCTGCCGATGCCGCTGCCCGCGCCGATCACGACGACCACATTGCGCGCCAGCTCCTGCTCCGGCGGCATCCTCCGCAGCTTCGCCTCCTCCAGCAGCCAGTACTCGATATCGAACGCCTCCTGCTTCGGCAGCGCCACGTAGCGGCTGACCGTCTCCGCGCCCCGCATCACCTCGACCGCGCAGTTGTAGAACTCGGCTGTCACCCGGCTCTCGCTCTTGTTCTTGCCCCACGCGATCATGCCGATGCCGGGAATCAGGATCACCGTCGGGTTCGGGTCGCGCATCGCCGGGGAATCGGCGTGCTTGTGCGCATCGTAGTAGTCGGCGTAGTCCTGCCGGTACCTGGTCAGGCCGCCTTCCAGCTTCGCCAGCAGCGCGCCGACGTCCTCCCCCTGCGGATCCCAGTCGACGTAGAGCGGCTTGATCTTGGTGCGCAGAAAGTGGTCGGGGCAGGATGTGCCCAGCTCGGCCAGGCGCGCCGCGTCATGGCTGTTGACAAACCGCAGGATCGACTCGTCCGCCTGCACCGTGCCGATGAACCTGCTCTGCTGACTGATCAACCCGCGCAGCGCCGGCAAGAGCTCTACCAGTACGGCTTCCCGCGCCTCGTCGCCCAGCGCCGCGTGCCTCTGGCCGCCGAAGGTCTCCTCGCCCTTGTCGCGGCTCTCGATGTAACGCGCCGCTTTCTCGATAATCTCCAGGCTCAACTCGTAGCATGCCTTGTCATTCCCGGCCCAGTTGATCAGACCGTGCCCGCCCATCATGATGCCGGTCATATCCGCGTTGGCCGCGGCCATCTCCCCCATCACCAGCCCCAGGTCGAAGCCCGGCCGCTGCCACCCGACCCAGCCCAGCTCGTCGCCGAAAATCTCCGCCGTCAGCGCCTCGCCGTCCGCCGCCGCCGCGATCGCGATCACCGCGTTCGGGTGCGTGTGGTCCACGATCGGCGCCGGGATAAAGGCATGCAGCGGCGTGTCGATAGAAGAGGCGCGCGGGTTCAGATCGTAGACGCAGTGGAGATACTTGCCCACCATCTCGTCCTCGATCGGCGTCTTCACCCCCTTCTCCTCCGCCGCGTCGTATATCGCACGCAGCTGCCGGACCTTCTCCATGTACAGCGAGGAAAAGTTTTCCCGCTTCGATGTCCGCAGATCGCCGCCCGACCCCTTGACCCACAGGACTTCTACCGCTTCGCCCGTCAGCGGATCGGTCTCCGAATACTTCGACGACGTGTTGCCGCCGCCCGTGTTCGTGATGCGCTGGTCCTGCCCGAGAAGATTCGACCGGTACACGAGCCGGCCCACCGGGTCGAGACCCGCCGCGGTTTCGTCGTTCCACAGATAGGTCACGTGTCGATAATCGTTGCCTGCAGTCATGGCGTTACTCCGAGTAATCCAATCAAAAAACTAATGTCCAACAACAGATGACCGGCCCCCTCTGCAATTCCTGACCACTGCCAAGTGGCCACTGACCACCGACCACCGGCCACTGACCACCGACCACTGACCACTGGCGCCCGCCGTCCGCAGTGTAGCAGAAAGACCGCGCCATCGCTAACATTTCCTCCCAACTGCCGGGCGCTGGAAGCTGGACGCAGACGGCCTGCTCTGCTACAATTCGTACCCTGTCAGCCGCTCACCTGAAGTCGTCTGCCCGCAGAACATGACGCTCGAATTCTGGCGCAACCTTTCCGTCGTCTGGATCGCGATCCACCTGGTCCTCCTCTGCCTGGTCCCCCTGGCCGTCGCCTTCCTCGCCGTGCGCACCATGAACTGGATACTCGGCAGGACCTCCGACGGCCTGCAACGCCTGCAGGACGCCAGCGGCCAGGCGCGCGCCAGGACAGAAGAGGCCGCCGCCCAGGTCACCTCCGCCGTGATCGAGGGGCAGAGTAAAGTTGAGCGCGTCCGCGCGACTTTCATGCAGCTGCTGCGGCGTTCCCCGTCTGAATCCTTCAGCCCGCAAGACGAAAACGGCTCTCCGCCTCGGCCTTGACGGGCACGCGCCCGCTATTCCCTGCGGAGACCTGCTAACAACGTCAAGGGCACAAAGTTGACAACCCGCCCGAATTCCCCCAAAATGGCGGGCAGCCGAAACGCACCAACCGAATAGCGCACCTCAATCAGTTTATCGTGAGGACACTTCTACGCTTCTGACCTTCTGAGTTTTCGTGCAGCATGCAACACACCTTTCCATCCAAGGAGGAAATCGAACCATGAAGAAGATTTATCCGTTTGCCATCTTTATTATGGTGATGGCAGTCATCTTGTCGGCCTGCGCGCCGCCTGCAGCGCCGGCCGAATCCGGCGAGATGGCAGGAGAGATGGACGAGGAAGTCACCATCAACATCATCACCGCGCAGGGACCGCTCGCCGACGGCCTCGTCGCCCTGATCCCGGCCTTCGAAGAAGAAAACCCGGGCATCAAAGTCGAGGTCACCCCCTTCCCGTGGACCAACTTCTTCGAGAAGGTGATCTCGCTCGCGCGCACAAGCTCCGGCGAATTTGACGTCATCTTCGCCGACGACCCCTGGATGCCCAACATCGTCGACGGCGGCCTCTCCGTCAACCTGACGGCAGAGTACGGCGCAACCCGCGACGACGACGTACCCCAGGTCTCCTACGACGTCTTCTCCTGGCCTCCCCCCTATGGCCCCATCCCCGTCGACTTCCAGACTGGCGAACGGCCCGACCTGCACGCGCTGCCGGTCCAGGGCAACGTGATCATGTTCTACGTCCGCCAGGATATCCTCGACGAGCAAGGACTGGACGCCCCCGTTACCTGGGATGACGTCCTCGCCATCGCCGACGCCGTCCACTGCCCCGACTGTGACCCGCCCTTCTACGGCTACAACGTGCGCGGCGCAGCCGGCAGCGACGCCCTCGCCCTCCTCTGGTCGATGGGCGGCGGCATCTTTGACGACGAGTTCAACGTTATTCTCGACGACGAGGCCGGCTGCGATGCCATGACGCTCTATGAGCAGCTGAGCAAGTACCTGCCGCCCGGCGGCAACACCTACGGTACCACCGAAATGGTCGCCGAAGTCGTCTCCGGCCGCGCCATGATGGGCATCGGCTGGCCCGGCGACGCCTACGCCGCCTTCGAGGACGAGACCGACTCCGACGTGGCCGGCAAGATGCTGTATATGCCACTGCCCGCCGCCCAAGAGGGCGCAGACCACGTCTCGATGATGGGACACTGGGGCCTGGTCATGAACGCCCACTCCGAGAATAAGGACGCAGCCTGGACCTACATGGAGTGGATGCACTACAACCAGCAGCACGCGTTGGCCTACGCCCACGCCGGCGGCATCCCCTTCCGCAATTCGGTCTTTAACGACCCCGAGCTGATCCTCGAAAAACCCTGGTTCCCGGCCCAGTACGAAGCCCTGCTCGTTCCGCCCAAGTGGCGGCCGCGCAGCACCCAGGCCACCGGCATCAGCCTTGCTATCCTTGGACCGGCCTTCAGCGCCATCGGCGCCGGAGACATCACCGGCCAGGAAGCCTGCGAGCAGGCCGGCGCTGAAATCCGTGCCGAGATGGAAGGTGTGACCAACTAGCAGTGTAAGTAGAGGAGCGTGGAGCGAGCGATCCTGGATCCTCGCTCCACGTTCTTGTCCGAGGAGGCTCGCTTTGAGCGTTCAGCCCAACATCGGCGCCGCGCCCGCCCCGGCCGTGCCGAGCGTGCCCGCGCCGCCTGCGCCCCAGAGTATGTGGAAAGAGCTGTTCCGCTACCGCGACAACCGCGTCGGCGTCTGGCTCATCGTTCCCAGTCTCCTCGCCCTCATCGTCGTCCAGTTCTATCCCATCGTCTACACCTTCTGGCTGATTCTGACCAGCGAAAAGGGCGAGTTCCTCGGCCTGGGCAACCTCACCAGGCTCACCACCGACACCATCTTCCGCGGCGCTCTCATCTTCAGCCTCAAGATGGGCATTGTCGTCGTCCCGCTCTGCCTCCTCGTCGGCCTCGGCCTCGCTATGGTCGTCCACAGCGATTTCGCCAAAAACAAGGCGATCTGGATCTCGATCCTCATCGTCCCGCTCATGGTCTCCGAGATCGTCGCCGGCATGATGTGGAAGATCCTCTACCACCCTACCCTCGGGCTGGTCAACCTCCCGCTTACCGCCGTTGGTCTCGAACCGATCGTCTGGCTGCAAAAGGGTGACACTGCCTTTATCGCTCTCTGCATCGTCGAAATCTGGCGCATCAGCCCGCTCGCCTTCCTTCTGCTCTACGCCGGCCTCAACCAGGTCCCCCGCGATATCTACGAGGCCGCTGCCGTCGACGGCGCAACCCGCTGGCGCGCCTTCTGGGACATGACCCTCCCCTATATCAGGCCGATGTTCGCCATCTCCACCATTCTCGTATTCGTCTGGTCAACGCGCACCATCGGCACGATCGCCGCCACCACCCAGGGCGGGCCCGGTAGGGCCACCTGGAACCTTTCCTGGTTCATCTACGGCATGTTCTTCCAGCGCTTGCGGCCGCACTACGCGTCTGCCGCAGTCCTGGTCATGCTGCTGATGACCTATATCGCCGGCACACTATTCGTCAAATACCTGTGGGTCGAACGCCGAAGCCGTTAACGCGGCCGCCCGTTCCACAGCCTGGGCCGGTTGGTCGCACACCGTTAGGAATATCAAACAGAAGTTTTCTTCGTGTAAATTCGTGCGACTTCGTGGATAGATCTGAGAGGTCTTGAGAACCAAAACGCTCGCTCTCTTAAGGAAAAACGTTTGATGGCACAGTCAACAACACCCGACGCCGCAGCCGGTCAGCCCGTCACCCACGCCGTCGCCATGGCCGCCCAGGAGCGGCGCTTCAGCCTGAACCGAGTCGTCGTGGTCGTCGTCCTCTACCTGTCTGCTTTTTGGACCCTCGTGCCCATGTACTGGGTCGCGGTCACTTCGGTCAAGTCGATGCGCGACCTGGCCCACATCCCGCCGCGCCTCTTCCCGACCGACATCCGCTTCGACGCCTGGGTGACCATCATCGACCGGCGCATCCTCGAAAATATATTCAACAGCCTGGTCGTCGCCGGTATCGCCACAATCATCTGTCTGCTCGTCGCCGTGCCCGCCGCCTACGCCGCCACCCGCATGCGCCTGCCGCTCAAGTTCGTCGGCATCGTCGTCGGGCTAATGGGCCTCGTCGCCCTGCTGCCGCCCATCGCCTCAGCCATCCCCCTCTACGATCTGGCCAGCCATCTCAGATTGATCGACAAAAAGCACACGCTGATAATCCTCTACACCGTACTCAATACCGCCTTTGCCGTCTGGGTGCTGCGCGGCACCTTCATGGATGTGCCCATGGACGTCGAAGAGGCCGCCCTTATGGACGGCGACACCCGCTTCGGCGCGGTGCGCCGTATCCTGCTGCCTCTCATCTTCCCCAGCCTCTTCTCCATCGCCATCCTGCTCTTCATCTTCAACTGGAACGAATACATTATCGCCCTCTTCTTTGTGAACTCGATGGATACCATGACGCTCCCGATCGCGATCCAGGGGCAGATCCCGCAGCACGAGCTCGACTGGGGCGTCGTCAGCGCCGCCGGCACGATCGCCATCTTTCCCGTCCTGATCGCCGCCTTTACACTGCAAAGATTCCTTGTGCGCGGGCTGACTTTCGGCGTCGCCAGCGGCCAGTAACCGCCGATCTGAAACTTGTTACGCACCGGGTCAACTTCAGCCGCGAGCCCCTTCTGACTGGCTGACCGGCATTGAAACGATTAGGGAGAGTGCATCTTGGCCGAAGTAAGAATCGAAGGCCTGACCAAATACTATGGCGATACCATCGCCGTTAACAGTTTGAACCTCGTGGTCAACGACGGCGACCTTGTCGTCCTGCTCGGCCCCTCCGGCTGCGGCAAGACCACCACCATGCGCTGCGTCGCCGGACTGGAGCGCCCAACCTACGGCGACATCTATATCGGCGAGACGCGCGTCAACGACCTCGAGCCGCGCGAACGCGACGTCGCCCTCGTCTTCCAGAGCTACGCCCTCTACCCCCACTTCACCGCCTTCGATAACATCGCCTACCCGCTGAGGCTGCGCAAAACGCCCAAAGAGGAGATCGAACGCCGCGTGCGCGATGTCGCCGAGCTTCTCGGCATTACCCATACGCTCGAAAGGCCGCCGGGCCTCTGCTCCGGCGGCGAGCAGCAACGCATCGCCCTCGGCCGGGCAATTGTGCGCGAACCAGTCGTCTTCCTCATGGACGAGCCCCTCTCCAACATCGACGCCCTCCTGCGCGTCTACATGCGCGCCGAAATCAAGCGCCTCCAGCACGAGCTCGGCACCACCATGATCTACGTCACGCACGACCAGGTCGAGGGCATGACCATGGCCGACCAGATCGCAGTGATGAACCACGGCGAGCTCCAGCAGCTTGGCACCCCCAGCGAAATCTACGACCTGCCCGCCAACAACTTCGTCGCCCGCTTCGTCGGCTCCACACCGATGAACTTCATCCCCGGCGCACTCCAGACCGAAAACGGCAGCACAGTTCACAAGAGCGACCAGTTCGTCATTCCAGTCAGCGCCGAAATGGCCGACCGCGCCGCCGAGCTCTGCCCCGGCGGCCAGTGCACGCTCGGCATCCGGCCCGAAGAGATCCGCTTCAGCATGGACGAGGAGGGCGCGAATCAGGCCGGGGTCTTCCTGCTCGAACCGCTCGGCTCCGAGACGATTCTCGACATCGAGAAAGACGGCCTCCTGCTAAAAGTCAAAGACGTAGCCGCCTCGCAGGTGCGCGAAGGGGATACCCTGAGCCTCTCCTTCAATCGATTCCATCTCTTCGACGACGCAACCGGCCTGGCCATCCGCTGATCCGCTTTTCAGATAGGTAGAATACCATTCACCGCTGTCTGAGCTCCTCCGGCCAGCGCAAAACGGAATCCACACAACACATCGCGGACAAGCTATGTGCAACGTCACTGTCGGCAACGCGCCCGTGAGTTGGGGTGTCGGCTCCGCCAAGTCGGAGCACGGCGCCCATCCTGATTATCGCCAGGTCATGGACGAGATCGCCGCCGCCGGGTACCCCGGCACCGAACTCGGGCCCATCGGCTACTACCCGCTCGACGCCGGACTTCTGCGCGCCGAACTGGCAAGCCGCAACCTCAAACTGGCCTCCTCCTACGTCCCCCTGCCGCTCGAACATAAGAGTGCCCTCAGCACCATCACCAGCACGGTCGGACGCGTCGGCGCGCTCCTACGCGTCTTCGGTGTCAGGGAGCTCATCATCGCCGCCAACACGACACCGAAACGTCTTGAAATCGCCGGCTCGGTCGCCGAAGACGGCAGCGACGGCTGGAGCGATGAGGAGTGGCAGCAGGCCGCCACCGCCCTAACCGCCGCGGCCCGCCACGCACGCGATACCTGCGGCATGCGCGTCGTCTTCCACCATCATGCCGGCACACCGATTGAGACGCCCGCCGAGGTCGACCGCCTGATGGAGATGACAGACCCCGAGCTGGTCGGCCTCTGCTTCGATACCGGCCACTACCACTACGGCGGCGGCGACGTCCTCGACGCGGCCGCAAAGTTCGCCGACCGCATCTGGTACGTCCATCTCAAAGATCTCAGGGCTGACACGCTGGAGCGCGTGCGCCGCGAACGCCTCCACATGCGTCAGGCCTGGGCAATGGACGTCTTCGCCGAATTGGGCCAGGGCTGTATCGACTTCCCCGCCTTCATCGACATCCTGCGCGCCCGCGCCTACCAGGGCTGGATGATCGTCGAGCAGGACGTCGTCCGCCGCCCCGATCGCCAGACCCCTTGGTCCCCATTCGAAAGCGCCAAACAGAGCCGTGCCTATCTGCGCGACGTTCTCAAGATCTGAGAGCAGTTCTCCTTAAAGGAGCCTGCATACAAGGGTTTCCTCCTCCCGCGAACCGCAACGCCGCAAACGACAATGTTCAAGGTCAAAGTGGGCAGCGCCCCCATCAGCTGGGACGCCTATCCCTCCCACAACAGGAAAAACAGCGGTCTCTCTTTCGAACAGATGCTGGACGCGATGGCCGCAGCGGGATACGAGGGCACGGAATTGGAATCCAATGCCCTCTTTCCAGCCGACTCGGAGACGATTCGCGCTGCCTTGGACAGCAGAAATCTGCAGGTCGCCTCCTCCTATGTGACCCTGCCCCTGGCACAGGAGGGCGCGCTCGACGACATGCTCGAAACGCTGGACATCGTTTGCACCAGGTTCAGCCGGTTCAATGCCAGCGATATCCGCATCGCCTGCACCTCCTCGCCTAGACGCCTGGAGGTGGCCGGCTTCGTCGCCGCCGATGGCAGTGACGGCTGGAACGACCATGAGTGGCAGCGTGCAGCGAAGGCACTTGAGGCCGTCGCCGCCCGGTCTATGGAACGCTTCAACTTGAGGGCCGGTTTCCACCACCATACCGGCACCTTCGTCGAAACGCCCGCTGAAGTCGCCCGACTTATGGAAATGACCGACCCGGAGCTTGTCGGCCTCTGCCTCGATACCGGCCACTACCACTACGGCGGCGGCGATGTCGTACAGGCAGCCGCAGAGTACGCCGACCGCATCTGGTACGTCCATCTCAAGGACGTATGGCCTGAAAAACTTGAACGTGTGCGCAAAGAGCGGATCCACATGTCCCATGCCTGGGAGATGGATGTCTTCGCCGAACTCGGACTGGGCTGCGTCGACTTCCCCGCCCTATTCGATCTCCTGCGCTCCAATCGGTACCAGGGTTGGCTGGTCGTTGAGCAGGACTCGGTTGGACGCTCAGCGCGCGACAACGCCTGGTCGCCCTTCGAGAGCGCCAAATTGAGCCGCGACTACCTGCGCGACGTTCTCAGAGTTTGAGCCGTTTTCATTCGCCGGTACGATTATCTGCCAATTCCCACTTCGCAATGGCAAGAGAAGGCAAAGGAATAGACCATGGCCCAGGTATCCGAACAACTTAACCTGCTGCTCGAAGAGATGACAACCTGGGAGGCGCCGGAATACATCATCTCCAACCTGACCCACCTCGTCGACATCCATCCCGAGTTGCTCAAACACTCCTTCACCTACGAGGTGCTCGGCCGCGCCTACGGCCTCCAGGACAACAGGCCGCTCGCCGCCGAGATCTTCGAGATGGCGCTCAAGCTCGACCCCACACGCCAGCAGGCCAGCGAATGGTACAACCAGGTCCGCCAGTGCGAAGACGTCATCTACGACGAGGACGATGTGCCCAGCTACGAGCTGCCCGACGCCCTGCGCATGCAGGACGGTCGCGCCGTCACCGACGCCGCCATGTGGCGCAACGAACGCCGCCCCGAGCTGCTGCGCATCTTCGAAGACCAGGTCTACGGCAAAGCGCCCGGCCGGCCCGATGCAATGACCTTCGAGCTCAACTCTGTCGATCAAAACGCCCTCGACGGCCTGGGAACGCGCAAAGAGGTCTCCGTATACTTCTCAGACAGCCGCGTCAAATACAAGATGGACATCCTCCTCTACCTGCCCAACGACCGGCCGCGGCCCGTACCCAGCTTCCTCGTCCCAAACTTCCAAGGCAACCAGTCCGTTCACAGCGACCCCGGCATCACCATCTCCCAGCAGTGGATGCGTAACCGCTTCGACCGCGGCATCCGCAACCACCGCGCCACCGAGGCCAGCCGCGGCTCTGCCCTCTCGCGCTGGCCCGTCGAGCGTATCCTCCAACGCGGCTACGCCCTCACCACCATCTACTACGGCGACCTCGACCCCGACTACGATGACGGCTTCCAGGACGGCGTCCATCCCCTCTTTTACAAGGCCGGCCAGACGCGGCCCGCGCCCGATGAGTGGGGCGCCATCGGCGCTTGGGCCTGGGGCTTGCGCCGCGCGCTCGACTACCTTGAGACCGACAACGACGTCGATCACGAACGCGTCGCCGTAATGGGCCAGTCCCGCCTGGGCAAGACCGCCCTCTGGGCCGGCGCCCAGGACGAACGCTTCGCCCTCGTCATCCCCAACAACTCAGGCTGCGGCGGCACAGCCCTCTTCCGCCGCCGCTTCGGCGAGACCGCCCGCCACGCCAACTACACCTATCCCCACTGGTTCTGCGGCAACTTCAAACGCTACGACGACAAGGAGGACGAACTCCCCGTCGACCAGCACATGCTCATCGCCCTAGTCGCACCCCGCCCCGTCTACGTCGTCAGCGCCGACGAGGACCTCTGGGCCGACCCGCACGGTGAGTTCCTCGGCGCAAAACACGCCGACCCCGTCTACCGCCTGCTCGGCACCGATGGCCTCGCCGCCGCCGAGCTGCCGCCCGTCAACCAGCCCGTCCGCAGCAGAATCGGCTACCATATCCGCACCGGCAAGCACGACGTCACACTCTACGACTGGGAACGCTACATGGACTTCGCCGACATCCACGTGCGCTGACCCAAATCGCTGCCACCGGCCCGGCCTGCCCACCGCGCCTGGCCCGAAAAACAACAGGGCGATTACCTTTGAATCTGGCCCAGATTTACCGTGTTGCCTGAACTGCTTTCAGGATGGGGCCAGGCACCGAGAGTTGGAGGAATGTCGACAAACCGAAACGAACGAACACTCGTGAAGGGATCGAAACCAGGAGCCACCGACAGGAGACGTCGACATTTTCCCCAAGGCAGGCAAGATCCGCGCAATGCAGCGAAAAGTGGACTTGGAAGCGTCTCTTCTTGTCTGCCCATTGGGCTGAATCTGCAGGAATCTGAGCAGCTCCGGCTATAGCTCCGCGGTCCTTTCGACGACAAACGTCCCGCATTTCCCCCTCTTTCACACCAGCCGGGGTATGTTGTCCTCCGCCTCCGGCTCCCACGACATTTCTTGCCCCCTTACCGCGTATCGTACGCAATCCAGTTTCCACTTCACAAAGGAGAGAGGACAAATGAGTGAACGCAGCTACGCACAAGTCGAAGTGCCGCAGGGCATCCTGGACCGCTTCAAAAAGGTTGCCACGGCAAACGTATGGGATATCCTCCTGGGACATTCGGGCGTATATTTTTCCTACATCGAAAATGTACACCTGCGCACGCCGGGCGAATGGCTGGCCGCGCGCGCACGCACGCTGCGCTACCTGCCGCCCCGGCCGGACCTGCTGGCGCAGGTGCAGGCCGGCGCGGATGGGCCCGAATACCGGGCGATGGCCCGCTGCGGCCCCGGCGACGTTCTCGTCTGCGACGTCATGGGCGATTCCCGCCCTTGCGTCTTCGGTGATGTCAAGGCGCTGCAGCTGAGAATGAACAACGCCGACGGCATTGTCACCGACGGCAGCATTCGCGACCTGGGCGTGATGGTGCAGGAGGAGTTCGGGCTGATCATCTACGCCCGCGACCGGACGCCCCGCGGTGGCGTTCCCTACGCCGTTCCCGCGCAGGAGAATGTGGACGTTCAGTGCGGCGGGGCCCTGGTGCGGCCCGGCGACGTGCTGGTCGGGGACGACGACGGTGTGGTGGTTGTGCCGTCGTGGTTCGCGGAGGAGTGCGTCGAACTGACCGAAGAGTACGAGGCTGTCGAGACGCGGACCAAAGAACGGATCCTGGCCGAAGGGGCCGTTCCCGGCCAGTATTACACGCCGCCGGGGCCGGGAATTTTCGCCCGCACCGAACGGGAAGAGAAGTAGCCGGGACAGTGTCGGTCGCGACGCAAGTGTTCGATTGCACTGCAGGATGTTGCGAGACCTCCTGCAGTGCTGCTCCCGGCAGTGCTCCTCCCGGCACCGCTCAGCTCTGCTGGCCGTGGTCTGCCGTCCCGATCTGGCTTTCGACTCCAGCGCCGCATCGAGGACATGTGAAGAGATTCGCGTGTATGAAACTCCGTAGCGAAGCGGACGTATCTCGTCAACGGGACAGGGGTCGGGGCCTGGGCAATCGCATCCAACGGGGCGGGAACATTCTGGGGATAGTCAGTTTTTCAACCATTCCTGCTCGGCCTTTCCAGGTTCCTCTATCTCAACCCAGTTGTCCGCACGGCAGTTGACCGCACCGCAGTTGACAGCTCAGGCTCCGATCACGATCATCTCCTGCACCCGATGAAACTTTGTATCTTCGCCGCGGGGATCATCCAAGTCCCCGAAATGTGCCGCCAAAGAAACTCCTTTACCTCCGCCACGAGTCCCTCCCTGTAGGCTGAGAGGACTCTTAGTACCAACATATCGCCGCTCCATCGTCTCCAGCCCCTTTTCACAACCCGGCTCAGGTGCAATTGTCCTGGAAAAGTCCTCCTTGCGCGCGACCTACGACATCGGTATCATATAGCGGCGTCTGAATCAACTGCCCAGCCAATCAAGGAGGTGTAGATTCGAGTAGGATTCCCCAGGCACACGACCGATTGCTCCAACCAAAACCTACAGTAGGAGGTAAAGCATGAATCGGAATCGAAAAGCGCTGCTCATTGTGGCATTGATTGCAGCTCTCGCTGTTATGATCGCAGCCTGTGAAGCGCCGCAAGTGGTCGAGGTCGTCGTTACGGCCACGCCGGAAGCGCAGGAAGCGGACGGCGGCCCGCTGCGCATCTACTGCCAGGTCAAGGATGCTTCGGCCGTCTTCTGGCAGGGAGCGATTCTGGGTTGCCAGCAGGCTGCCGAGGAACTGGGTCCCGATAAAGTTGAACTTATCTATACAACCGGGACCAGCGACATGGGCGTCGAAGACAGCATTAAAGCCTTCGAGGACGCCCTCGCCGCCGGCGCCGACGGCATCGTTCTTGCACCGGCCGACTCCGCTGCACTTGTCCCCGCCGTGCAGGAGGCCAACGAGTTGGGCATTCCGGTCGTCGCCATGGACACCAGGGTTGACGCCCCCGCCAAACTCCTCACCACCATCGCCACCGACAACTTCAACGGCGTCATGAACGCCGTCGTCCGCCTGATCGAAGATGCAGGCGGCGGGGGCAAGTTCGCCCTGACCACCTGCCCCTCGACGATCAGCGCTTGCCGCGAAATCACCTCCGGTTTCGTCGCCGCCGTCGAGCAGTTCCCTGACGCCGAAATCGTCGCCATGCCGCTCGCCTGCCCCAGCCGCGAAAAAGGCTACAACGCGCTCCAGGATATCCTGGTTGCCCATCCTGACCTGGCCGGTGTCTTCGGCTGCAGCGGACAGGACGGGCTCGGCGCGGCCGAGGCCATCCGCGACGCCGGCTCAGACGCCCTCGTCGTCACCCGCAACTGCTCGATGGAGGAGCTGGAATCTGTCCGCGACGGCCTGCTCCACGCCTGCTTCGCACAGTTCCCGCGCCTGATGGGCTACAAGAGTGTCCATGCCATCTACGACCACTACCAGGGCATGGAGATCGAGACTTACACCGACTCCGGCTCCGACTACGTGGCGCAGGACAGGGTTCAGTCCTACATCGACCTGGGCGAGTGGATGGGGCCGCCCACCGAATAGCGGCATCGCCTTTCGGTGCCTGCGAACAACGAATGAAGACGGCTGATATGGGCCGGCAGCGGCCCGCAGATGCCGGGCGGGAAAGGAAATCCAGGCCGAACACAGCGTGAGATATCCATGACTGACAACAATGGGAAGGCCGAATTCCCGTGTCTTGAGGTACAGGGTATCTCGAAGCGGTTCGGCGGGATCCAAGCGCTCGACGACGCATCACTGACCGTCTTCCCGCGTGAAATCGTCGGGCTTGTCGGCGCCAACGGCGCCGGCAAGTCCACCTTGGTCAACATCCTCGCCGGCGTAACCCGCGCCGACGAAGGCCTGGTCCTCGTCGACAACGCTCCCGTCGAAATCAACGACCCGATCGACGCCCGCCGTCTCGGCATCGAAATCGTCTACCAGAACCTCGCCCTCATCGAGACGCTCGACATCTCCAGCAATATCCATCTGGGACGCGAGCTTGTGCAGCGCCCCAGGCTCTTCCAATGGCTGAATGAGAGCAACATGCAGGCGCAGGCAAGGGAGCTGCTGTCGGGCATCGGCCTCGACCTGAATCCCAAGCTGCGCGTGCGCAATCTGTCGGGCGGCCAGCGCCAGGCCGTCGCACTGGCAAGGGCGATCTTCTTCCAGGCGAAGATCGTCCTCCTCGATGAGCCGACTGCCGCCCTGGGCATCGCCGAGACGCAGGCTACCCTCGAAATCATCGAGCAATTCCGCGACCACGGCCTCGGCGTCATGGTGGTCAGCCACAATCTGGAGGACATCTTCCGCATAACCGACCGCATCGTCGTGATGCGGGCCGGCCGTGTCGTCGGCGTGCGTACGACCGCCGAGACGACCTCGGCCGAGATCGTAAACCTGATCACGATGGGCGCCGCGGAGGAGACAATTTGACACGCCAAGGCCTGCTCGTCGGCGCCCTCGCCCTGCTCTGTGTCCTGATCACGATCGGCCAGCCGCGCTTCCTGACCCTCTATAACTGGCTGAATATCTTCCAGCAGGCCGCGGCCATCGGGCTCGTCTCATCCGGCGTCGCCCTGCTGATGATCGGCGGCGGCTTCGACCTGTCCGTCGGCTCGGTCGTCGCCCTGGGCGGCTATCTCGTCGCCGTCGGCTTTGGCGCCGGGCTGCCGATCCCCCTCGTCATCCTGCTCGCCGTCCTGGCCGGGGCTGCCGTCGGCGCCGTCAACGGCTTCGGCGTCGCATACCTGCGAATCCCGGCGCTGATCATGACGCTCGGATCGCTCTACGTCGTGCGCGGCGGCGTCCTCTTCCTCTCCGGCGGCGAAACAGCCGGTCGCGGCTACCCGGAGGCCTTCACCTTCCTCGGCAAAGGTGATCTTGCCGGGCTGCCCGTGCCCGCCATTATCATGGGCGTGGCCTACGTCGCCCTATACCTTGTTCACAAGAAGACCCGCTTCGGCCGCTACACCATCGCCGTCGGCACCGACGCCGACATCGCCCGCCGCGCCGGCATCAACGCACGCTTTCACATCGCCAAACTCTACATTCTTAGCGGCGCGCTGGCCGCTGCCGCCGGCGTGATGCTGGCTGCCAGGCTCAACGCCTCGACCACCAACGCCGGCCTCGGCTACGAGCTCGAAGTGATCGCCTCCGTCGTCATCGGCGGCACCAGCCTGTTCGGCGGCGAGGGCACCATCGCCGGCACGCTCCTCGGCGTCATCTTTCTCGCCGTCGTCCACAATGCCCTCAACCTGCTCGGCGTTTCACCCTTTTTGCAACAGTTCGCTATCGGCTCACTGCTCCTCTTCAGCGCCGCAGCCGATATTATCGCGCCCCTGGTGGCGCAGCGGCGTTTTAGCCTGGCGGCAATCGGGCAGCTGCGCCGATCGCAGAGCGGTTGAGCCGCGCACACGGCAGAGCGAACCGAAATAAAGCGTTCGGCGTCAACTGTCTCAGGCGCATTTGTGCGATGAAATAATCAATCATTTATTTTAGCGGTCGTACGCCACCCGAGGTCGTATGCCATGCGGACGGAAAATCACCGCAGCGAGGAGGTCCATAGTGACGATTACCCAAGATGCACTCGAGACAGTCAAGCTCTCCGAAGACGACATCCGCTTCTGGGAAGAGAACGGCTACTTCATCGTAGGCCCGATCTTCGCTGAGGCCGACCTGGCCGAAGCCAAGGAGCATATGGCCCGCGTTTTCGCCCAGGAATACGAGACCAACGTGCCGCCCAACAAGCTCGACTGGTGGCCGGGCAATCCCGTATCCAACATGAAAAACATCGACAACGGCTGGTGGGCCGACAATGTCATCAAGCGCCTCGTGCTGGAACCGAAGATCGGCGCTATCGCCGCCCAGCTCGGAAGGACAGACAGCATACGCCTATTCCAGGACCAGCTCCTCCACAAGCCCGGCATCGGCCCCGACCGGCCCCGGTCCGCCACAGTCGGCTGGCACCAGGACTGGGCCTACTGGCAATGCACAACACCCGGCCACGCCCTCACCGCCCGCATCTCGCTCGACGGCGAGACCGAGCAGAACGGCTGCATGCAGGTCATTCGCGGCAGCCATCGCTGGCCCCTGCAGTCCGACCGCAACTTCTTCCAGCAGGACGCCGACGTCATGGACCTGCCCGACTTCACCGTGCCCGAGGGCGAATCGGTCGAGATGGCGCCCCTCCTGCTCGAACCCGGCGGCGTCTCCTTCCATCACTCCAGGACGCTGCACGCCAGCACCGAGAACCGCACCAATGACCCGCGCCGCACCATCGTCGTCCACATGCTGCCCGGCTACACCCGCTACAAGGAAGGCACCGGCGACCATCCCTGGAACGTCGCCGTCCTGGCCGACCAGAAAGACGGCGAACTCCGGGAGGGCGACCTGTGGGAAGGCGACCGCTTCCCGCTTCTCTACCCGTCCGCGGGCGCCGGCGGCAGTTAGCGCATATCATTATCAAACTGCAGGAGAGCAATAATGGCCTTTGAACTACCCTCGCTGCCCTATGCATTCGACGCGCTCGAACCCTGGATCGACGAACAGACGATGCGCACCCATCACGGCAAGCATCACGCCACCTACGTCGACAACCTGAACAACGCCGTCGCCGGCACCGCATTTGAAGATATGGAAGTGACAGCGATTCTGAAAAAGCTCTACACCGTCCCGGACGAGATCCGCGCCGCCGTCCGCAACAACGGCGGCGGCCACGCCAATCACACCCTCTTCTGGGAGACGATGGGTCCCAACGGCGGCGCACCCTCGGGGCCGCTGGCCGACGGCATCGCCGGCGCTTTCGGCAGCCTTGACGACTGCAAGAGCAGCTTCAACGCCGCCGCTATGGCCCGTTTCGGCAGCGGCTGGGCCTGGCTCGTCGCCAGGCTCGACGGCAGCCTGCTCATCTACAGCACGCCCAACCAGGACGGCCCGTACACCCAGACCGGCGACACACCGCTCCTGGGCCTCGACGTCTGGGAGCACGCCTACTACCTCAAATACCAGAACCGCCGCGCCGAATACGTCGAGAACTGGTGGAACGTCGTTAACTGGGACGTCGTGGCCGCACGCTACGCGTCCGCAGTCGGCTAGTTTCGCCTGAAGCAGGAATGTCGGACCTGCAACGATCCGGGTCCTCTTCCAACTGCTTCGACCGTCGTTTGACTTACGTCGCAATCCCGTTCAACCCAGTTGGCATGGGCACGGCCGCCATGCCGCCTATCCACACAGGAGGCAGAAGATGAAGTCACGATTGACCCGCCGGCAGTTCATGCAGCTCTCGGGTATGGCCGGCGTCGGGGTGGCCCTCGCCGCCTGCGTCCCGGCTGCCGCGCCCGCGCAGGAAGCCGAGCCGATGGCGATGGCGAAAGAGTACGTCATCAAGCACCCCATCATCCAGGACCCGCAGGGCGTCGATCCCAACAACCCGCTGACGCCCCCCAACAAGACCTTCGGCACCATGTACCACGACGGCCTCTATCGGCTCACCCGCACGGGAATCGAGCCCAATCTGGCCACCGCCCTGCCCGCGGTCGACAACGATGGCCGCCGCTGGACTATCCCGCTGCGCGAGGGCGTGAAGTTCCACAACGGCGCCGCCTTCACAGCCGCCGACGTCAAGTACTCCCTCGATTTCATCAAGGAAAACTCGCTCTCCACGTCGAGCCTGCTCGTAAACATCGAGGAAGTCTCCGTGCAGGATGACCACACCCTCGTGATCGACCTGGCCGCGCCCGACTCCTTCCTGCTTTCGGCCATGTCGGTGACCGACGGCCCGCGCATCGTCGCCGAAGGCGCCTACGACGGCGCGCCGGTCGAGAAGGAGGGCCTGCAGACCGCGCTCACCAGCTCCGTCGACGGCACGACCACCGGTCCCTACGAGCTGATCGAATACAGCGTTGAAGAACGCGTCGTCCTCAAGCGCTTCGACGACTACTGGGGCTGGGACCTCTTCTGGGGCGGCTTCTCAGAAGACATCCCGCACTATCTCGTCTTCGAAGTCGTGAACGACCCGACCGTGCGCGTCTCCCAGCTGCTGGCGCAGGCGCAGGACTGGTACTACAACGTCTCGCCCACGCTCCAGGCGCGCATCGAAGAGACGCCGGGCCTGAACTCGATCCCGGTCGCCGACCCGTTCATCAACTACCTGGCCTTTGTCGGCGAAGGCGTGCTCGGCTTCACCGAGCAGGGCATCCACAACCGCAAGGCCATCAGCGCCGCCATGGACCGCGTCGACATCAACAACGTCGTCAACGCCGGCCTCGGCAGCCCCGCCTTCAGTTTCTGGTACGCCGACGACCCGCTCGTCAACGAAGAGGTCGAGAAGATCCACTCGCTGCGCTCCGACTTCGACGCCGCACGCGAGCACCTGAAGATGGCCGGCAACCCCGACGGCTTCAGCGCTCACATCGTTCTGGCCGAGGGCCGCGGCTACGAGAAGCCGGCCAGCATCATCCAGGAGCAGGTCGCCCAGGTCGGTATCGAGCTCACCGTCGAGGCCAACGTCTCCTCCGCCAACTGGCCGCGCGTGATTGAGAACGAAGTCGACGGCGTCTACCATGACGCCGGTGACTCCGGCATCTGGGTCGTCGAGTACGGCCGCTACTACCCCCCGCCGTACGGCATCACACCCTGGCACATGGACGACATGCCCGAAGAGTGGCTCGACCGCTTCATGGGCGCGATGCAACGCATGCGCGAGGCCCCTCCCGGCTCCGAAGAGTACGCCGACGCCGTCCGCAACGTGCAGATGGTCAACGCCGACCTCGCCCTCCATGTGCCCGTCGTGCACGGCGCCCGCCTCGAAGCCTACTGGGACTACCTGCAGGGCGTCGAGGCCAGCCCGACCATCACGCCCATCGTTCACGGCGTCACCGTCGCCGAGACCGAGAACGGCCCGCCCGAACGCGAGGCACCGATGTAGGACAACTGCCGAACGGAGCAACGATATAACATATTACGTACAACGTGACGGTCGGCCCATGCAATATGAACGAGCGCCACGTTGTGCGTTTTGTGTGCACAGCCCATCGGATTGTAGGTGAACAGGGACCAACTCCGGCGAGAATCACTGTGGCCGCGCTGATCGAAGCCGAAAGCGTCAAACGTTACTACTCGAATTCGACCTGGCTGCAACGGCTCCTGCTCCTGCGCGGGAACGACATCCAGGCCGTTGACGGCGTGACGCTGCATATCGACCCTGGCGAGATCGTCGGCCTCGTCGGCGAAAGCGGCTGCGGTAAGACGACGCTCGGCTGGCTGCTGGCCGGCCTCGTTCAGCCCACTGAAGGCAGCGTCAGCTTCCGCGGCCGCTCCTTGGCCTCGATCGACGCGGAGACGCGCAAAAAGGTCCAGCTCCTGTTCCAGTACCCGCGGGAGTCGCTTAACCCGCGCCACAGCGTGGGCACGATCCTGGGCTACCCCGTGCGCAAAATGGGCTACACCGGCGAAACCGAAATTACCGCCCGCGTTCACAGCCTGCTCGACGTGGTCGGCCTGCCGCGGCGCTACACCGACCGCTACAGCTTTCAGCTTTCCGGCGGCGAGCTGCAGCGCGTCGCCCTGGCCAGAACGCTTGCCCTGGAACCGGAGTTCATCGTCTGCGACGAGCCAACCTCGGCCGTCGACATGAACGTCAAGGTGCAGATACTGAAGCTTCTGGCCGACATCAGCCGCGAGAAGGGGATTTCGCTCCTCTTCATCTCGCACGATCTCAGCGCCGTCCGCTTCATCGCCGACCGCATCTGCGTGATGTATCTGGGCAAGGTGGTGGAGCAGGCGCCGGCCGGGCAGCTCTTCGAGCGCCCGCATCACCCGTATACCAAGGCTCTCTTGGACGCGATCGCTGATATCGACCCGCAGGCAACGCGTAGGGCGACCCTGGAGGGGCAGCCCCCGTCCCCTGTCGCGCCGCCATCAGGCTGTAGATTTCACCCCCGCTGCGCCTATCAGGAACAGGTCGGTACGCTCTGCATGGAGCGCGGACCGGAACTCCAGCCGCTATCCGCCGATCATCACGTCCGCTGCTTTCTCTACCCTGAGAACGGCCAGAAGGTCGAGTTTGACCAATAGGCGCGCGGCCGTCCAGCGCTGCCGCCGCCGCACGCGAGGAGCGGCGCCGTGCCGTCCTCAATCAGGGAGTTTCAGTTCGCACAGTGTCATTGCTCAAATACATCGGGCGGAGATTCGTCTCCGCCATACCGACACTAATTCTGATCACCTTTCTCGCATTCGGCCTGCTCTTTGTCACGCCGGGCGGGCCGGTCGAAGCCTTGGCCGGCATCTTCGGCACGACGGAGCAGAAGGAGCGCATCCGCGAAGAGCTGGGGCTGAACGACCCCATACACACCCAGTACTTGCGCTGGATCAGCGGCGTTTTCTCCGGCGACTTCGGCGAAATGATCGTGATGGCGCCCGGGACGCCGATCGCCGAGATGCTGCGAAAGCCGCTGCTCGTCACTTTCTGGCTGACATTGGGCGGCGCTCTGGTTGCGCTTGTCGTCGGGCTCGGCATCGGCGCGCTTTCCGCGGTCAGGCCGAACTCCTGGCTTGACGGGCTTTCGCGGCTCGTCAGCATCGGCACCTACTCCATCCCCGACTTCTGGCTGGCGATCATTCTTCTCTTCGTCTTCGGCGTCATATTTCGCTATCGCTGGGCCATCAGCGGCCAGATCGACTTTTCGCGCAACGTCCTCTTTTCGCTGCAGAGCATCGTTCTGCCGGCCATCGCCCTGGGCCTGGCCAAAGCCGGCATGGTCGCCCGCATCACCCGCGGCGAACTCTTCGATGTGCAGAACAAGCCCTTCATCCAGTTTGAGCGCATCATGGGCCTGCCCAACCGGGTCGTGATCAAGGACATGCTCCACAACGGCATCCTGCCGATCGTCACAGTGCTCGGTTACACCATCGGCCTGATCTTTCGCGGTACCTTCCTGGTTGAGGTCGTCTTCGGCGCGCCCGGCATCGGCCTCTTCCTGGTGCGGGCGGCAAAGACGCAGGAGTACGCGCTGCTGCAGACGCTCGTGCTTATCATCGGTACCGTCTTCATTCTGATGAATCTGCTGACCGACATCCTGTATGGTGTCCTCGACCCGCGTGTGCGCACCTGACCCTGGAGGAGAACTTTGAACACGGCGCGCTTTCGTATCCTGTGGAACCGCTTCATCGGTGACAAGCTGGTCGTTTTGGGCGCTGTGCTCGTCTTCCTATTCCTTGTGATCGCCGTCTTCGGACCCCAGCTCGCGCCGTACGACTTTGCCCAGCAGTTCAGGGCAGCCGCGGGCGAGCTTCTGCCGATGGACGTAATGTCCACCACCGCTACGGGCGAGCGTCTCCTGCTGGGGAGCGACTCGCTCGGCCGCGACATGCTCAGCCGCCTCATCTATGGAACGCGCACAACCCTCGTCATCTCGATCTCCAGCGTGCTGATGGCCACCATCCTGGCAATCATCCTCGGCAGCCTCACCGGCTACTTCCAGGGTTCGCTCTTCGACGAAATCGTGATGCGCCTGATCGATGCGCTGCTCACCTTTCCCGGCATCCTCCTCGCCGTTATCCTGGTCGCAGCCTGGGGCACACAGGGCATCGAAATCGGGCCGATTACCACCAACCCCGAGATGACAATCGTCTTTGCCCTCGTCTTCACCTTCACCCCCCGCCTGACCCGAACGATGCGCGGCTCAACAATCCCGCAGGCCCACCGCGCCTACATCAAGGCCGCGCAGCTGATGGGCATGCCGGTCTGGCGCATCGTCGCCCTCGAGCTGATTCCAAACTGCCTGACCGCCGTCATCATCCAGGCGACCACATATCTGGGTCTGGCCGTCTTCAGCACCGCAGGCCTCGGCTTCCTCGGGCTGGGACCGGCGGAGCCGCAGCCCGAACTGGGCAAAATCCTGGCGCGGACGCAGGAGTACTTCCTCAACCGCCAGTTCTGGCACATTTTCATTCCCGGCTTCACAATCTCGCTGCTCGTATTCGCCTTTTCCGTGCTCGGCGACGGCATCCGCAACGTCCTCGATCCCGAATACCGCTTTGAAGAGGCTGAAGTCTGATGGGTGCAACCAACGGCCCTGACCCCCTCCTGCAGATCGAGAATTTGCGTGTCCACTACGGCGCAGGCCGGCAGCAGTTGAACGCGGTTGACGGCCTGTCGTTGACCGTAGGCGCCGGCCAGACCGTTGCCATCGTCGGCGAGAGCGGCAGCGGCAAGAGCTCCGCAGCCATGGCCCTAGTGAACGGACTGGCTGCCAACGGCGAGTGGGAGGCCGACCGCATCCTGTTCCAGGGTGAGGAGATCAGCCGCCACGAGCTTTTGCGCCTGCGCGGCCGCGCAATCACCTACATGATGCAGGACCCCAGTGGCGCGCTCAACCCCGTGCTCACCGTCGGCGAACAGATCAAGCGTGTCTTGAAGTACCATACGCAACTGTCCAAGGCAGAACGGGAGGAGCAGGCCATCGAGTTGATGGAGCGCGTCGAAATTCCCGATGCAGCTTCTCGCCTGGACGCCTTCCCCCACGAGTTCAGCGGCGGTATGCAGCAGCGCATCGTGCTGGCCATGGCGCTGGCGCCGTCACCCGTCCTCCTGATCGCCGACGAGCCAACCACAGGTCTCGATGTTACGGTCGAGGCGCAGATCTTCGCCCTGCTGGACCGGCTAAAGCGCGAGCTCTCCATGTCCGTCGTCCTCGTGGCCCACGACCTCGGCGTCGTAGCCACCAGCGCTGACGAGGCCGTCGTGCTCTATGCCGGCAGGGTCGTCGAGACGGGAAGTGTCGCTGCGCTCTTCCAGCAGCCCCGCCATCCTTATACGATGGGTCTGCTGCGCTGCGCCCACGACCTGCACGATGAAAACGTCCTCAACCCGATCCCCGGCCGCATTCCCGGGCTTGGAGAGCGGCCGCAGGGTTGCGTCTTTCACCCCCGTTGCGCCTGGAAAACGGCGGAGTGTGAAGCCGCCGTGCCCGAACTGATACAGCTGGACGGGCAGAGCGTGGCCTGCATCCACCACGAGAATCTGACGGAGTGAAACGTTAGCCCCGCAATGCCAAGCCTGCTCCCGCCGCTTGCGCCATGGTGTGATCTTCCCTTCGCTGCAATCTAGTCTCCGTCCCGTGCGTTCGCCTGGGCGCGGACATTTCGGCTATAATGGAGACACACCGTCCGGGCCGCCGGCAGTCGGAAACGACGCAAGCCGCCGGCTGCAAACCACAAGCGAGCCAGCCCCATGAAGGCAGTTTCCAAGTACGGCTTCGGAGACAAGGAAGTTGAAATACGCGACGTGCCCGAACCGGAAATCGGGCCGGAACAGGTGCTCGTCGAGGTCAAAGCGACCGGCGTCTGCGGCTCCGACGTGCACATGTGGCGCAATATGCAGTCCTGGGAGATCGTGCTGCCGCTCGTGCTGGGTCACGAATTCGCCGGGGTGATCGTCGATGTCGGCGACAACGTGTCCGACTGGCAGATCGGAGACCGGGTAGCGGTCGAGACGGCAGCTGAAATCTGCGGGGCTTGCGTCTACTGCCTCAGCGGTGACTACAACCTGTGCCCGAACCGCCTCGGTTACGGCGCGCTGGCCGACGGCTCGATGACCCGTTATGTCGCGGCCCGCCCGCAGATCCTGCACCGCGTGCCGGACAACGTGCCCGACGAGCACGCCGCGCTCACCGAACCGATCTGCGTGGCCTACAATGCGCTGGTCGAGAAGACGGTGATGAAACCCGGTGACCTGGTCGTGATCCAGGGGCCCGGCCCGATCGGAATCATGGCGCTCCAGATCGCCCGCATCCGCGGCGCGGGCACGCTCGTCGTCCTCGGCACCGACGCCGACGCCAAGCGCATGGAGGTGGCGGCCGAACTGGGCGCCGATTACACGCTCAATGTGCAGCGCGAGGATGCAATGGCCCTGATCAGCTCTATCGGCGACGGCTTCGGCGCCGACCTGGTCATCGACGCCACCGGCATCAGCAAGGCGCTGGAGCAGTCCCTCGAGTTGGTGCGGCCCAATGGACGCATTACCAAGATTGGCTGGGGACCGCAGCCACTCGATTTCAGCCTCGACCCGCTGGTCGGCAAAGCGGTCACGCTCCAGGGCACCTTCAGCCACCTCTACCCGACGTGGGAGCGCGTCCTGGCGCTGCTCTCGACCGGGCAGGTGAACCTGGCGCCGGTCATCGGCGGCATATACGCGCTGGAGGAATGGGAAGAGGCGTTCGAAGCGATGGAGCAGGGCGAAAACGTGAAATCGGTCCTCCGCTTGGACGCATAGAGCAAACGGACTCGATTCTGTCCCCAGTTGAAGAGAGGCAGGACATGGCCCTTTCGCCGCCCAAACACGATAGCGCAGCCGAACCCTCTTGGGAGATCGCGCATCTCTTCCCCGCGCAGGGCCACTGGAGCGAGGAGGAGTATCTCTCACTCGACACAAATCACCTCATCGAATTCTCGAACGGGCAGTTGGAGGTCCTGCCGATACCCACCTATTCGCACCAGCGGCTTGTTGCTTTTCTCTACCGTGCCCTGCTGGGATTTGCTGCAGGGAGCGGATTGGGAGAAGTAATGTTCGCTCCATTGCGGATCCAGCTCTGGGCCGGCAAGTTCCGCGAGCCGGACATCGTATACATGGCGCGAGACCAAGCCCACAGATTGGGCGAACAGTTCTGGCAAGGCGCCGATCTCGTCATGGAGGTCGTCAGCCCGGATGATCCGAGGCGGGACCGGGAGACAAAACGCAGCGAGTACGCGCAGGGGGGCATCCCGGAGTACTGGATCGTAGATCCCGCGCAGAGATCGGTTACCGTACTGACGCTTGACGAGGAAAACTATGCCGTCCACGGCGAGTTCGACGAGGACGCGGAGGCGACCTCCGCCCTCCTGGACGGATTCACCGTTTCGGTGCGCGATCTCTTCTCCGAAATCGGTTGAAAGGGGCTGCAACCATTGCAGACCCGCCTGATGCGGCCGTTTCGGCAGAGCAATCTTACGTAAGCATTTCGTTTTCCACCCTTTGCGGAGTTCTCTCTTGTCGAAGAAAGAGCCGATCATCCAGGTTTCCCTGGACGTGACATCAATTGACGAAGCGTTGGACATGGCCGGCGCGGCCGTGCGCGCCGGTGTCGACTGGCTGGAGGCCGGCACGCCGCTGATCCTCGCCGAAGGGCTGCACAGCGTCCGCGCCATGCACGATGCCTTCCCAGACCATCCGATTGTGGCCGACCTCAAGACCATGGACGGTGCCGGCCTCGAAGCGGAGATGATGTTCCAGGCCGGCGCCGACTATGTCGTCGTCATGGGCGTCGCCCACGATGCCAGCATCATCGAACAGGTCAAGATGGCGCAGCGCTACGGCGGCAAAGTGATGTGCGATGTGATGCTCTGCCCCGACAAAGTTGGCCGGGCCAAAGAGGCGCAGGAGATGGGCGTCGACGTCATCATCGTCCACACCGGCTTCGATGAGCGCAATATGATCCCCGGCCTCAGCCCCCTCGACGATCTGCCCGCCATCCTCGCCGCCGTCGAAATCCCCGTCCAGGCCGTCGGCGGTCTCACGGTCGAGCAGGCGATAGAGACGTTGGAAATGGGCGCCGAGATCGTCGTATTCGGCGCTCCGCTGGTAATCGCATCCGATTCATTCACCGCGGCAACCGACGATTTCGAAGGGCTCCTGCGCGAGATTGTTTCAAAGGTGAAGTCTTCTTAGTGTAGCCGAAATTCCTTGTATTCTTCGTGTCGTTTTAGCATTGTGGGAGAACCGATATGAACCTGCTTGAAGAGATTCAGGATATTCGCTTCCCGGCCGCGCTGCCCGAAACGCTGCTGGCCGTTCATCAGACTTTTGACACACCCCAGGTCGACGACATACACGCCGCCGTGGGCGAGGCCTTAACCGAGAGCGGCATCATGGCCCCAATGCAGCCGGGCGATTCGGTCGCGATTGGCGCAGGCAGCCGCGGAATCGCCAACCTCGCCCGCATCGTGCGCGCCGCGGCCGACCACCTCAAGGCCGCCGGCATGAAGCCGTACGTCGTTCCTGCGATGGGAAGCCACGGAGGCGCCACTGTAGAAGGCCAAAGAGAGATCCTTGCCGGCATGGGCGTGACCGAAGAGGCGATCGGCGTCGAAATCCGCGCCACGATGGAGGTGGTGGAAATTGGTCGCATCCCCAACGGACCGGCAGTCTGCCAGGGCAGAGACTCGATCACCGCCGACCATTCGATCCTGATCAGCCGCATAAAGCCGCACACCGATTTCCGCAGCCACCTCGAAAGCGGCCCCTCCAAGATGTGCGTCATCGGCTGGGGCAAGCAGCACGGCGCCTCGATGATGCACAGCGGCGGCGGCAGGAATTTCCAAATCTACCTGGAGCCGGCCGCGCGCGTTTACGAGGCAAATACGAACTTTCGCGGCGCCATCTGCCCGGTCGAAAACGCCTTCGAAGACACAGGGCTGATCGCCGGCCTGACCGCTGCTGAGGTCGGCACGCAACGGGAGGCCGACCTGCTGGTCAAGGCCAAGGACTACCTGGCGCAGATACCCTTCGCGGCGGTGGACGTACTGGTCGTACGCGACCTGGGCAAGAATATATCCGGCACCGGCATGGACACCAACGTCATCAGCCGCCTGAGCATCCCCCGCCAGCCCGAAAACTTCGGCAAGGTGGACGTGGCCATCATCACCGTCCTCGACCTGACCGAAGAGACCCACGGCAATGTCTCCGGCCTCGGACTGGCCAACGTTACCACGGCCCGGGTCTTCCGCAAGATCGACTGGCAGGCGACCTATATGAACGCCGTGACCTCCGGCATCTTCAGCGCCACCCGTTCCCATCTGCCGCTCACCTTCGCCGACGACGAGCGCGCGCTGCAGGTGGCCCTGCGCATCTGCGCCGAACCGCAGGACGCGGCCAAAATGGTCTTCGTCCGCGACACGCTGAGCCTGGAGGATTTCTACGTCAGCCCCAGCCTGCGCGAAGAGGTCGAAGCGCATCCACGCCTCACCGTCACCGGTGAAGCACCCCTCTCCTTCACGCACGGTGTCATGCAGACACCGTGGCAGTTGGAACCGGTGCTTGAGTACGCATGAGCCTGCCGAACGGAAAATGCCGCCTCGCGCTCCTGCTCGGTGATCCTTGCGGGATTGGGCCGGAGGTCTCGGCCCGCGTTCTGGCTGAAGCAGACGCTTTTGACAGCCGCTCTTCGCCGTTGGGCGACGTGGAAATCGTCGTTATCGGCGATCCCTGGGTGTTGAAATGGGGTGCAGAGTGCGCCGGTGTCCCGCTCGACCTGCCGCACTGCAACGATTCCGGCGAACTGGCCCGCGCGGGCCAGGCACAGTCGCTCCTGACCGGTCCTTCATTCTCGCCTGATGCGCATTCGCCTGGCCGGGTAAGCGAGGCCGCTGGCCGTTACGTACTGCAGACGCTGGACTTCGCAGCGCAGCTGGCGCGGTCCGGCGCTATCGATGGCATCTGTTACGCCTCCCTGAACAAACAGGCAATGTACGCAGCCGGCAGCCGTCATGAGGACGAATTGCGCTACTTCGCCGAGCGTCTCGGCGTCAGCGGCTATGTCGGCGAGGTCAACACGCTGGACGGCCTGTGGACCGCGCGCGTCAGCTCCCACGTACCCCTGCGCGTCGCGTGCGAGCGCATCGCAGTCGATGAGATCCTCCCCGCCATACGCCTGCTCCACCACACCATCCGCAGCAGCGGCCTGCCGGTGCCGCGCATCGCGGTCGCCGGTCTCAATCCCCACGCCGGCGAGGGCGGCCTTTTCGGCAGCGAAGAGATCGAGACGATCCGCCCCGCGGTCGAAGCCGCCCAGGAGGAGGACATCGCCGCGGCAGGGCCGTTTCCTCCCGATACCGTCTTCGTGCGGGCGCGCCGCGGCGAGTTCGACGGCGTCGTAACCATGTACCACGACCAGGGGCAGATCGCGATGAAACTCCTCGGCTTTGAGAGGGGTGTCACCGTCCACGGCGGCCTGCCCATTCCGATTACAACCCCGGCGCACGGAACAGCCTTCGATATCGCGGGACAGGGCAAAGCCAATCCGCGAGCGCTGAAGCGAGCTCTGGAACTGTGCGCGCAGATGGTAGGTTCCCAGGGTCCGCAAGGTTCACCCTCTCAGGAGTCTGCGCGATGAGCACCACACTGGCGATTCACGGCGGCGAACCAGCGCGCAACCGGCCCTGGCCGGGCTGGCCGCAGTGGGATGAAAGCGAGCAATCCGGGCTGATGGCAGTGCTCGAACGGGGCGAATGGGGCGGCTACGATGCGGCTGTGGCCGACTTTGAGAACGCCTTTGCCGCCCGCCACGCCGCCCGATTCTGTGTCACCGCAGTAAACGGCACGACCACGTTGGAGACAGCGCTGCGGGCCCTCGGCATCGGACGCGGCGATGAAGTGATTGTGCCGCCGTACACCTTCATCGCGACCGCGGCGGCCGTGCGCATTGTCGGCGCTACCCCAGTCTTCGTGGACGTCGACCTGGAGACCTGGAATCTATCCGTTTCAGCCGTAGAAGCGGCCGTCAACCCGCGTACGAAGGCGGTCATACCGGTCCACTTCGGCGGCCTTTCGGTCGACTTAGACAGCCTGCTGCCGCTGGCGCGCCGGCACAATCTGGTCGTGATTGAAGACGCGGCCCACGCTCACGGTAGTAGCTGGCGGGGTCAGCCGGTCGGCGCGCTGGGCACGGTCGGCTCCTTCAGCTTCCAGACCAGCAAGAATCTGACCGCCGGCGAAGGCGGCGCGCTTCTGACCAACGACGATGACCTGGCCGAGCTGTTGTGGAGCATAGTCAACTGCGGCCGGCGGCGCAGCGGCGACGGCTATGAGCATCCCAACCTTGGCACAAACCTGCGCCTCAGCGGCTGGCACGCGGCGGTCCTGTCTGCGGGTCTGTCCCGCCTCGACGACCAGTTGCAACGTCGTATGAGCAACGCCCGCCGCCTTCGCAGCTTTCTGGCCGAGGTCGACGGGCTGTCGCCCCAGCGCTGGGATCCCCGCGCCGACGCCCACGCCCATCATCTCTTTCTGATCCGATATGATGCCGAGCGTTTCGGCGGCCTGCCGCGCCGCGATTTCATCGCCGCGCTGCGCGCCGAGAACATTCCCGCGTCGCCGGTCTATCCCTACCCCCTCTACCGCCAACCTCCCTTAGCTGAGCCCTTCAGCCGCGTGACGCCTTGCCCGAACAGCGAGCTGCTATGCGAGCAGACAGTTTCGCTGAGCCAGAATCTCCTCCTGGCCGAGCCTGACGAGATGGACGACATCGCCAGCGCAATTCTGAAAGTGCGGGAGAACATCAACGCGTTGAGATAGTGCAGGCTTCGCTGCGCACATTTTCCTCAGCACGGAGCATCGTGCCCGGCTTTCAAATTGGAAACCTGCGCTCAGCCGGCAACGGCCAGCAGCTGCAAGAGCGTATCCCTCCCACCGAAGTTTCCCGGCTTGATCGAGACAAGCGCAGGCCGACCGCCAATCACGGCGCTGCATAGAGGCATGCCCGGCAAAAGCTCGCGCGTGACCGTAAGGCGCTCCACGCCCAGACGCTCCAGGATCGGCATCGCCGTATCGCCACCAACCAGAACGAGAAGATCGGGTCGCCTCCGTTCAAAGGCGGCCGCGCCGATGCCGGCAAGATGATCGGCGCGCCGCCGCGCCTCCTTACCCTCCAGTACCGCGCCCGGCGCCGGAAGCGGCTGCTGCAAGAGCCAGACGCCCTGCGCCGGGTCCAGGGCGGCGACGGCGTCCGGGCCGGTCTCCGGGGACACGAGCATCCGGCTAACGGAGAGTTGCGGCCCACTGCCACGGGACTGCTGTCCCGTTTGCAATTTAGACCCGGTATCGAGCAGAAAGGCGATCTGTCGGTGGGCGGCCCGGCTGCCGCTGCCCATGACCAGCAGGGCAGTCCGAATTCTGGGCTGTATATCCTGCGTAGCGGGCAGGCCCACACTGCCCGCCTCCGGCAAGCCGGCCTGCGGGCCGATTCGACGCGCCAGAGCCCCCGCCAGTCCAGCGCTGCCGCACAACAGTGCGTCCGGCAGCGCCTCCTGCTGCGCCCGCACCACGCAGTCCAGGTCTTCTTCCGACAGCGCGTCTACAACCAGGAGCAAGCGCCGCGAGTCTGCGGCGCCGGCAATCTCCTGCTGCGCACACTTCATCTGCGCCGCCAACTCTCCCCCCCGTACATCCGGTAACGGGATCGCGCCAACAGGATAACGGCTCTGCCGGCACAGGAGGGAGGGTAAGTGAACATCCCGCGGCGCGAATCCAGGAGCCTCCAGATAACCGTCACGCAGGCCGCGATCGTGGGCCGGAAAGGCCGGGCAGACGACGGCGGCGGGCTCGTCCAGCAGGTCCAGCAGGGCATCGACTTCGCTGCCAATGTTGCCCCGCACGGTTGAATCGATCTTCTTGTACCAGCGCGCGTCCGATGCCGGTATCGACGCAGCAACCTCGCGTGTTCGCCGCGCGGCCTCCTCGGGTCGAAGATGGCGCGAGTCGGAGGTGAAGGCGAGCGCCCCGGGCGGCAGCGGAGATGCAGGAACGCCAAGAAAGATGGTTGCCGGCATCCCAAACTGCCGGCAGCGTGCCGCCGTATCGGCGGCTCCGGTCACGTCATCAGCCAGGATTTTCAGGTGTTTCAAGGCGTCTGTTCCTGTTATACTTAACTATCAACCGGCGCCGGAGGCATCATGCCCCCGCGAACTGGACCTTTCAAAGCATAAACTTGCCCGCCTGGGCATGCAAGCGACCCATTCCGAGCGCTGCCACAGCCGGCCGGCCAGCATCGGTCCGGCCAAGAGCTATGAACCAGTGGCAAGAGACAATGACCCAAATAGACCTGTTTGAGGCGGATGCGCCGCTGCGTTTCGAGCGGATCCTAATCTATCCTTATCCGGACCTGCGCCGGCTGTGGGTTCGGATCTGGTTGCCCGCACGAATGGAGGACGAAGCGCCCAACGTTGAGCTGATCGTCTACAACCCCGACGGCAGCGAAAACAACAGCCTCGTGCTGCTAGCGCAGACCGATACCCGCCTCGACAACACGTTTCATCTGAAGGCCCCCGTCTTGCCTGACCAGATCTACCGGGTGGAGGCCCTGCTTTCCGTCGGGCTGGACAGGAAGGCGCAGCCGGTAGACCATCGCAGCTTCGACCTGACGCTTACGTTTCGCGACCCGGAGGCCGGCGAGCCCGGATTCGGCTTCGGGAATACCTGAGATCCACCGCCAGCATGAGTGCATCAGCCGCTGTCTCCTTCTACCATGACCTCCTCGACCGCCCTGACCTCGCCGATGACAGCTGGGCAATACTAACCGCCCGCATGGCGGCAAGAGGCATGGTCTTCGGCGAGCGCCTGATCTGTACGGTCCTGCGGCCGCTGCTTTACACGCCGCCCGAATGGCGCTTTCTGGCCGTGCGCACGGAGCTGATTGCCCGCATATTCGACCGTCTGGCGCGGCTGATGCTCGAAGATGACAAGCTGCGGGCCCAGATTCATGCGACGCCGGAAGAAGAGGAGCTGTTCCAAATTGAGCAGGGCTACGACGGGGCGATCCCAACCGCACGATTGGATAGCTTCTACGCCCGCAACCAAGACGGTACCCGCAGCTTAAGCTATGTCGAGATTAATGGCGAAAGCCCGGCCTCGATGGCCTATTCGGATGTACTCGGCAGCCTCTTCCTGGAGTTGCCCGTCATGCGGGCGTTCGGGCAACGGTACGCGCTGCGAACGCTGCCCAGCAGAAGACCTGCCATCGATGAATTCCTGCGCGTCTACCACGAATGGCGCGGCAATCGCGGCAAGTTGCCCGACGTTGCGATCGTCGACTGGCAAGGCGTGCCAACCGCCAGCGAGTTCCAGCTTTTTGCAGATGAATTCGCCGAATTCAACATCTCTTCGGTCACCTGCACGCCCGATGAGATGGAGTTCCGGCGTGGCCGGCTGTATGCCAAGGGCAATGAGGTCGACTTCGTTTACAAGCGTGTGCTGACGAGTGAGCTGCTGCTTCGTTACGGTTTGGATCACCCGATCGTCGATGCGCTGCGCGCTGGCGCCGCCTGTGTCGTGAATCCGTTCAGTTGCAAGCTGCTGCACAAGAAGGCTAGTTTCGCAGTTGCCAGCGACGAGCGCAACGCCCATCTGTTGACAGAAGCCGAGCAACGCCTGCTCCGCGCCCACATTCCCTGGACGCGCACTGTGGAGGCACGCGCCACGCTTGACCCGGCCGGAAACCCGATCGATCTGCTGCCTTGGGTCAGCGCCAACCGTGAAAGACTGGTGCTCAAGCCGAACGACGAATACGGCGGCAAAGGCGTTCGCATCGGCTGGGAGACGGAGCAGGGCGAGTGGGACGCGGCCCTCGCCCGCGCGGTCGACGAACCGGTGGTCGTCCAGGAGCGCGTGCAGATCGCATCCGAGGCCTTTCCCGCGTTGAACCCGCAAGGCGCCGTGGAAATCGACCGCCGGCTGGTCGATTCGGACCCGTTCCTCTTCCGAGGCGGGCACGTTCACGGCTGTCTGTGCAGACTGAGCAGCGAAACGCTCCTGAACGTTACAGCCGGCGGCGGCTCAATCGTGCCGGTATTTGTGATCGTGGACAAAGGCAATTGACAGGGGCGCAAACGCAACGCTTCTCTCCAGGACCATTACTTGATGGAGTGCCGACCCGCGCTGCGATGAGAGACAGAGAGCGAGCCATGACCGACTACAGCCAGCCATCATTCAGCATCAGTATTGAAGAAGAGTACCAGTTCGTCGATCCCGACAGCCGCGAGTTGCGCGGCTTCGCCACCGCGCAGGGGCTGACGCTCCACGAGGAGAGCGAAGAGTCCTCACGTGCCTCCGACCTGGCGTTTGTTGTCCCCGTCGTGGGAACGCCGGTCTGCCGGGATGTGAAGCGGGTGCGCGGCGAGCTGTTGCGCCGCCGCCGCTCGATGCGAGAACTTGCAGCCTCGCACGGCCTCAAATTGATGGCCGCAGGCGCCCATCCCTTCAGCCTTTGGGAGCGCGTGCACGAGGAGGAGTCGCCCCGCTACCGCGCGCTGATTGAGGACACCCAGTTCGTCGCCCGGCGGCTGCTCGCCTTCGGCATGACCGTCCGCGTCAGTCTCGGCGACCGCAACCTGGTCATCGATGTGATGAACGCGATGCGGTATCTGCTGCCCCACATCCTCTGCCTTGCCAACTCCTCACCCTTCTGGCAGGGCCGCGATACGGGGCTGGCAAGCCATCGCTCGGTTCTGCTCGACGCGTTGCCGCGCACCGGGATCCCGAACGCGTTCCGTAGCTACAACCACTATCTCAGCTACGTCGATACCCTTCTGCGAACAAACAGCATCTCCGACCCTGAAGCGATCTGGTGGGATATCCGCCCCCTCGAACACCGGAGGCAAAGTGATGGAGAAAGCGGCGAGCGAAGCGGGCCCCCTGACGCCGCGGGCCGGCCGGCTCTGGAGATTCGCGTCTGCGACGCGCTGCCGGAGATCGATGATGTGCTGGCCGTCGCCGCCCTGATCCAGTCCACCGTCGCCTGGATGGTCGAGTTACGCCATCGCAACATGTCGTTCCGTCTCTACGAACGTACGTTGATCGCCGAGAACAAGTGGCGGGCGGTGCGATACGGTTTGCAGGGGAATCTGCTCGACTTCGGCATCGAGCAGGAGGTCCCCATCGGTGATCTGCTGCACGAACTGCTCGAACGTGTCGACCCGGTGCTGGACCGGCTCAACTGCCGCGCTGAAGTTGAGCATGTCGAAACGATCATCGCGCGCGGGGCCAGTTCCGACCAGCAACGCCAGGTCTGGCGCGAGAGCGGGGAGGACGGCAAGGCTGTGGTTGATTTTCTTGTTTCGCAGACGGAGAACGCTCTATGATTGCACGTCCCCAATTGACGCTCGGAATCGAGGAGGAGTATCAGGTCGTCGATCCGGAGAGCGGGCTGCTTCGTTCCTTCATTACCCAGTTGATCGAAAACGACAAAATGGTGATGGTGGAGCGGGAGGTCAAGCCGGAACTGCACCAATCCATGGTGGAGCTCGGCACACCGATCTGCGCCACGGCCGCCGAAGCCAAAGAGGAACTGTTGCGTCAACGCGCCTTCATCAGCCGCCTGGCGCACGAGAAAGGCGTCGATATCGTCGCCGCCTCCACGCATCCCATGAGCAACTGGTCGGATCAGGAGATAACGCCTTTCCCGCGTTACCAGGGCGCGCTTGAGCGGATGCAGCTGCTCGCCCGGCGTATGCTCATCTTCGGCATGCACGTCCACGTCGGTCTGGACGACCCCGATTTCGCCATCGACACGATGAACGTCCTCCGCTACATGCTGCCGCATCTCCTCGCGCTCAGCGCAAGCAGCCCGTTCTGGGCCGGTCGACGCACCGGGCTGAAGAGCTACCGCCCCGTCGTCTTCGAGGACATGCCCCGCAGCGGCATTCCCGACGTCTTTCCCAACCGGGCCGCGTACGAGGGGCTGGTCCGCTCGCTCGTCAACACGGGCTGTATCCCCGACTCAAGCATGATCTGGTGGGACATCCGGCCCCACCACATCTATCCAACCATTGAATTCCGCATCTGCGACCTCTGCCCGCGTGTGGACGAGGCGATCGCAATCGCTGCACTGTGCCAGGCGCTTGTGCTGTGGCACTGGAAGCTGCGCCAGCGCAACGTTACGTTTCGCGTCTACGGCAAGGAGTTTATCGACGAGAACAAGTGGCGCGCCGCCCGCTATGGGCTGGACGGCAAGATGATCGACTTCGGCAAACAGGCCGAGCTGCCTGCACGTGATTTGGCGCGTGAGCTGGTGGAGCTGGTGGGCGAGGAGATCGCCGAACTGGGCAGCGAAAAAGAGATCGCGCCCATCGAGCAGATCATCGAGAACGGCTCCAGCGCAGACCGTCAGCTGCGCGTCTATGAGGAAACGGGCGGAGATTTGAAGGCCGTCTTGGACCATCTGAAGGCTGAGACGGTCGAGGGGTTGTAGCAGGGGCGTGGAAGCCTTCGCGGAGGAGAGAAAACTGACAGATTCGGCAAGCAACCCCGCCCTCACTCAGCCCACAACTTCACAATCTCATCGGCATCGAAGCGCGGCAGCGGCACTTTCCTCCCACTTCGCAGACCGCAAACGCCCTCTTCCGCCGGCAACACGCGCCCGATGCGCCGCCCCTCTCTGCCGGTACTCCGCCACAACGCAAACAGCGGCTCCACATCCTCCGGCGCGGCGGTCGCCAGCAGCCCGCCCGACGCGATCGTGCCCAGAGGATCGAGCCCAAAAGCGGCGCATGCGGCCGCGGTCACGGGCGCGACCGGAATCCTGTCCAGCTCCACCTCTAGCCCGCAGCCGGACGCATCGGCCAACTCCCACAAACCGGTCGCGACCCCGCCCTCCGTAGGGTCGTGCATCGCCGTCACCAGCTCCGCATCAGCCGCGGCCAGCGCCGGCGCCAGGACGCTGATGCCCGGCTCAAACAGATAGTTCGCCGCCTCTTCCAGCCGCGCCGGCTGCCAGCCCTGGGCCAGCAGCCCTTCGCGCATCTCGCGCGCGATGATCGACGTACCCTCGATTGCCGCGCCGCCGGCAAGCAGGACCAGGTCGCCGGGCCGGCAACCCCCGGTGCGCACGACCTTGCGCCGTGTGACCTCGCCTAGCAGCGTTCCGGCGATCACCGGCTGTTTCACCGCCTCGGTTACCTCCGTATGCCCGCCCGCCACCGTAATTTCCAGCGCGCGGCAGGCAGCTCCGACCTGGTCGCAGATTCGTCGGACTTCCGGCTCAGTCGTCGCTTCGGGCAACAGAACCGTGGGGAGGTAAAAGCGCGGTCGCGCGCCGCAAACCGCCAGGTCGTTGGCGCAAACATTTACGGCGTAGTAACCGATCTCGTCGCTGGCAAAGGTGATCGGATCGTTCTTGGCCGCGAGCAGAGTATCTGCGCTGCCCAGGTCGATTACGGCGGCGTCTTCGCCCACGCCGGGCCCCAAGACGAGATGACGGTCTTCGGTCGGCAACGAATCAATCAAGCTCGCCAGCAGTTCCGGCGCCAGCTTACCGGTCGGTAAGGAAAGCATTGCACAATGCGCAATTCGTATTGATGAGCGCAACGGGGGCCAACCGCATCCGTCGAGTTGAAGCGCCCGGCTCAAGTGAGTTTCCCCAGAATATCACGCGTGCAGGGCTCGATCAATCCTTTTGAAGCGCCCGAGCATCGGGGGGGGGGACCGTTTCGCTTGGCACGACCCTCCGACTTCCAATCCGTTCGCGATTTTCGAGCGCAGGTCATTCCTGTGCTATGATTGTGGGCGCTCAGACGGCATTCGACGCTAACTGGTAGCGCGGCGCTCGTGTAGCGAAGTTGTCGCATTGCAGTCGCCTTCGAATTTTGCCCAACTCGCAACTTGAAGCCTTCAGCATCGCCGGCGTGAAGCGATCGCCTGCGACGACTCTTCAAACATACGGAGCATTCCCGCAGCCGCAAGGCGCATTGCAGCCGGATGTTACAACCACAGAACTACCCTCGCTTTGTCGGGCAGGCACTCTGCCTGGAACCCGATCCTTTCGTTGCAATTGTCGACGACGACAATCCCTGGATAGAAGGACTTTTCCTCTGCGCCTGCGTTAGCATACTGGTCGCGGTCGCCAGAGTCGCCGGCGGCCTGCTGCTGACGGCCTCCCTGCCTTCCTCCGATGCGCTCCTGAATGTTGCGCTGTGGCTCCTGCGGCACAGCTCTGCCAACGGTGAAACGATCTACGAAATCGAGCTCTCGTTGCGCGGCGTCTGGCCTCTCCTGCGGTTTTCCAGCGGCTACGACAGCGGCTGGTTGCGATTCCTGACCCTTGCTACCACACCACTCAGCATCATCGGCCAGTGGCTGCTCTTCGGCCTCTTCGGACACCTGCTCGCACGCGCGTTCGGCGGGCGAGGTACTCTGGGCCAGACACTCGGCGCAATGTCACTAAGCATTGCTCCCCGCCTGCTGTACCTGCTTACCGCGCTTCCATTCGTCTCCGTCGCTACACTTCTGGTCCATGTGTGGGGTGTCTTGATAGCCTATCGTGGAATGGAGGTCGCCCATGAACTGTCTCCGGGGCCGGCTGCGCTGGCGGCAGTAGGCGCTTGGGTTCTCCTGTTGGCAGTTGGCATCGCGGGCGCCGCAGTGGCTGCTTTGCTGTTTATTGCCGGGGGCGGACTGTGAAGCTATCCGGCTGGTTCCCCCCGCCACAGAAGTTGAGCGACGCCGTGCAGCTGCGCGCATCCGGCTTTTCCGGCGTCACCATGCGGCAATCGCTGGGCATGGTCGTCCTTTGCGGGCTTATCGCAGGACTGGTGCCCTTCGTGGTCAACTGGCAGTTGGCCGCCTCAGCAGGCAGCGCTCTTCCCCTCACTCGGGTTGGTATGCAAGCATCCCAACTGGACAGAGCGCTGTCCGAAGGCGGCCCCTTGTTCGCAGTGAAGAGTCTGATCGCGCCGTCGAATCCGGCCCTGCTGGGTGACCTCGAGCTGATGCTCGCCGGTCTTGATCAGCCCTTCCCCGGCTGGCTGGCAGCCTTTCTCAGCGCGCTCGGCGCGTGGATCAGCTGGCCGCTGCGCTGGCTAACAGTCTGGATCGTTTACGGCGCGATGGTTATGGTCTGCAATAAGGCCTTCGGCGCCGCGGTTCGTCTGCAGCCTTTCTTCGCCGCCACCGGTCTTGCCGCTGCCCCGCTCCTGTTGATCGGCCTCGCACCGGTCCCGTGTCTGGGCACAGCATGCAGCGCGGTCGGAGCCATCTGGGCGGCCATTGTCTATGCCAGAGCCAACGAGCAGGCAACAGCCCTGACGCGCAGCCGGTCGCTTGCGGCTGTCCTGCTGCCTTTGACCCTTTTGCTGTTTATCTGTCTGCTGGTCCTTGGACTGTCGCTGCTGTTAGCCATCCAAATCACGGCATCGTCGTGAGTCCAATACCTTCGGAACGAGCCGTAGAAAAGTCCTGGCGCAGTTTGCATTCGAAGGCCGTCGCCTGATCACACAAAGCCAGCCGGTCACCCGTCGAGAGGAGTCGCCATGTACCCCAAGAGTGAGATACTCTTTCCCCATCGGGCCATCCGGCCGCTCAGCTTGGAACGAGGCGCCGCCTGGAGAGAACTGGTCGACCAGGTCGCATGCCAGCGCGACGGAAACGAGGACACACTTGCCTTCTCTCTCATGATGATCCGCATGTGCGACTGTCTGAACTGCGACCAGAGCAGCTACAAGGCGTCGCTCGGTTGTGTAGACTGCGCGCAGCGTGTCGTCAGCGGCCAGAATTCGTCAGACCTGATGTTGAGGCAGAGATTTGAGGAGACGCGCCAGGAGATCAGACAGCGGCTGGCTAACAGACCGGGCTGAGCGATTGCAGGAGAAGGCGACGCCCAGGCGCGCTTCGCGAGCACGGAGCACGCTTTCGCAACTGAAAAGGAGAGGGCGCGAACCTTGCGGAACGCGCCCTTTGACTTTCAAGACTTTGAGCCTCGGCCGCCGCGCACGCCTGCAGTTGCGGCGCCTTGCCCCTCTACGCGCTCTCTGTACGCGGCATCTTGTCGACCTCCCGAGATGCCTCTATCAGATTCCGTTCAGCACGCGCTGCGCCAGTACGGTCCCCTCGGCCAGCAGCGTCGTGACGGCTTCGTGCGAGTGGGCTTCGGCGTAGATGCGCAGCACTGGCTCGGTGCCGCTGGGGCGAATCAAAAGCCAGCTGTTGTTCGTAAGCGTGAACTTTACGCCGTCCCGGTTGCTCACCTGGGCGACCAATGAGCCTGTCAGCGCGCTGGGCCGGTTGGCGATCAATCGCTCGACCAGGTCCGCTTTGGCGAACGGCTTTACCTCCCTGTCGTTGCGGCCGTAGAAAAACCTGCCCATGTATGGCCGCCCCATCAGCTCGTCAATCAGCGCGCCCAGAGGTTGCCGCCGTTTGGCAACCATCTCGGTCAGCAGCAGTCCCATCAGCAGTCCGTCCGCCTCGGGAATATGGCCGAGGATGCTGATGCCTCCGCTCTCCTCTCCGCCCAGGAGCACCGGCTCCTGCAGCATCAAATCGCTGATGTAGTGGAAGCCCACCGGCGTTTCGTGCACGTGCAGCCCATAGTGTGCGGCCAGGCGATTCAGCATCTGCGTCGTACTGACCGTCTTGGCAATGCTCCCTCGCAGCGAACGCTCCTGGATCAGATAATCCACCAGCAAGGCCATGATCTGGTGCGGATCGATAAAGCGTCCATCAGGGTCGATGGCACCGATGCGGTCGGCGTCGCCGTCGGTGGCCAGCCCCAGCTGGTACCTTCCGGTCGACATTTCGGCCACCAGCGGTTGCAGGTGCCTGGCGATCGGTTCAGGGTGAATGCCGTTGAAGCCGGGATTCATCTCGTTGCGAAGTTCGGTCACGAGACAGTCGGCCCCCTCCAGCAAACGCCGCAGGTAGATCCGCCCCGCGCCGTACATCGCATCGACCGCAACCGAGAGACCGGCCTGCTGGATCGCATCGAAATCGACCAGTTTGCGCATCTGTGTCCGAAAGGCGGGCAGCGGGTTGAAGCGTTCGATGATGCCGGCATTGAGGGCCTGCTCGTACGCAATTCGCTTGGGGGGACTTCCCTGCCGCTCGCGCAGGTGGATGCGCCGCTCTACCTCCTTGTGCGTGTTGTCGCTGGCCGAGCCGCCGTAGGAGGCCTTCAATTTGATTCCGTTGTAGCGGGGCGGGTTATGGCTGGCGGTGATCATCACCCCGCCGTCTGCCCATTTGTCGACAATGGCGTAGGAGATCATCGGCGTCGGCGCATCGGCCTGGCTCAGCCAGACCCGAATTCCGTTTCCGGCCAGCACCTCCGCCACGGCAACCGCGTAGCGGTCGCTCAAAAAACGCGTGTCGAATCCCACAACGAGCGATGGCTGCAGGCGCGGCAGTCCCTTGAACTGATCGTTCGTTACATCGGCAATTGCCTGCGCAACCTTGCGCACGTTCTCAAACGTGAAATCTTCGCTTATGACGGCCCGCCAACCATCGGTGCCAAATTTGATCGTCAACTCGCAACCTCCGCCGCACTGAGAGAAGTGGAGCCCTCCACCAGACCCTCACATCTCGAAATATCGAGTGCGCATCCGCCGTAGGAATTTAATGCTCTCCTGCATCTCCTCCATTCCATTGACGCCGTCTTCGATGCTGACCCAACCGTCGAAGCCGCTGTCTCGCAGGATTGAGAAGATGGCGTCGTAGTCGTTGCTGCCCTGGCCGGTCACACCGTGTTGGAGCTTATCAGGATAGCCAATCAGCCCGTTGGGCAGGAGCACCTCCTCCAGCGAAGCGCCCTCGACCAGAAAACGGTCGCTGGCATGCATCGTCACAACGCGGTCCGCGACCTGGCGCAGCAGCGCCACCGGGTCGTCCCCCGCCACCAGCGCGTTGGACGGATCATACTGTACGCCGAAATGTCTCCGCTCAGATATGGTATCCAGCAACTGTACAAAGACCTCAGCTCTTTGGGCAAATTCAGGGTACTTCCAGTAACCGTCCTTGTAATGGTTCTCCAGCCCCAGTACGATGTCATGCTCTCTGGCGATGTCGATACATTCCTGAATGCACGCAGTCACCCACTCCAGGCCCTGCTCGAGCGATACACCGGGCCGGCGCTGGCCGGACAGCACACGGCAGACTGCGCCCGCCCCGCCCAGGCGTCGCGTAATCCCGATCATGCGCGCCTCCTGCTCCACCGCGCGCTTGCGCTGGTCTGGGTCCGGGTCGGTAAAATCGGGCGAGCAGCAGAGCATCGGCATGGCAAAGCCGGCCGCGTCAATGGCCTCCCCGATCGAATCGATATAGGCGTCGTCCAGGCTCCAGAAAAAGCCCTCGTACATCTCCAATCCCTCCGCGCCCAACGCCTGCGCCTGCTCGATCCAGTCGAAGACCGACATCGTGCGGTGCAGCGATATATCATCCAAATAACACTTCGGGAAGGCCGAGATTTTCATCCGTAAGGACCTGTGCTGATCGTTGCATTCAGTCAATCACAAGAGGCAATGTTCAAACAAGCGCATTGCCCGATTTAGCGTCAATGACCGGCGTCCGAAATGGCTACGGCTTTAGTATGATTTTCGCCAGTTCGCACGCACCCTCGGCCAGGCTGCGGAACAGCTCCGGCCCTTCCTCCAACGGGGCGATCTTTTCCACCAGCGGATCTACGTTTAGACGGCCCGTGGCAAGGACCTCGATCGCGGCCGCAAAATCGGATTCGTCGAAGCCATATGAGCCGCGCACGCTCATCTCGCGCGTGACGATACTCTGCATGTCCACCTCGATCATGCGCGCATTGTTGCCGATCCACGTAATGTTGCCCCCGTTGCGCGTCGACTCAACCGATTGCTGCGCCGTTGGGCTGATACCGACGGCCTCGAAGGCCGTATCAACGCCGCCCCCGGTCATCTCGCGGATGGCCGCCGCAGTGTCGACAGGGGCGTCTTCCGGCCCTGCGTTGATGACAGCGTCGGCCCCCAGCTCCTCGGCCAGCTCCAGCCGGTGAGCGGAACGGTCGGTGACAATTATCGTTCCCGCGCCCTTCAAACGGGCGCAGAGCATTGCCAGCAGGCCGATCGGCCCGGCGCCGATGATCGCTACCTTGTCCATCGGGTTGACCGGCGTTATACGGGCAGCGTGCAGCGTGACGGCCAGCGGTTCGCACAGCGCAGCCCGCTGCCAGTTGAGGGCCTCGGGCTTGCGGAAAAGCTGTGAGGCACGCACCGCGACGCGTTCCGCATACGCGCCGTGCTCGTTCATCCCCGTCAACCGCCGGTGCGGCGACATGTTGATCGGATACGGGTCCGCGCCTTCGGCCACCGTGAAAAGCGGCATGACGACCACTTCGTCGCCGACCTGGTACCCCCCGGTCTCCGCGCCCACTTCGCTGATCGTGCCGGCGAACTCGTGGCCCATTACAATGCCGGGCGTGCGTCGGCCGCTTTTGCCCGTGAAACCATGAACATCCGAGCCGCAGATGCCGGCCGCCTGCACCTCCACGACAACCTGGCCCTTTGCAGGCCTGGGCTCCTCAAGCGCCTCCAAGGGCATCTTCCACGGGCCGCGGTAGATCAATGCTCGCATCAAAGAAAGTCCTTTACGGCTACAGGATGGTCAAACTGTTACATTTCGTCCAGCGCACGCGCAGGCGGCAAGAGGCACGGGCCTTGGCCAAGCAGAGACCAGGACTGCCGCTCCTTCGACGTGCTACAAATGGCTGCCGGTCAGCAGTTTCCCGACAGCCTTCTGTATCGTTTCCTCGCAAGACTTGGTCGGCTTCAATTTCCTCTGCCCTGGCAAGGCGGAAAAGGGCCGAGCATGAAGCCAGGTTTGACGAACTTCCGGATTCGAGTCCCGCTATTCAGCTGTCTCCAGACGCCGGTTGCTGAGCTGGTCCTCGCAAACCTTCCATCCAACCGAAGCGGGAGGGCCAGGAAAGACCCGTTCGGTCCGGCATGGCAATTCGATCTTTGCACGCCGGTCTGCCTTTTGTCAATACCTGATCGGGCGGCGGGTGAAATCCAAAATCGTCGTCCAAACTTCCATCCCCCGGGTAGCAACCAACTCATACCCGCCCCCTGCTGTCCCTGGCCACTGGACACTGACAACTGCCTACTGCGTCAATGCCAGCCGATACCCCTTTCGACCGGCGCCCACCGTCCCCATCGGTTTCTCGCCACCGGCCACCGGCCACTGGCAACTATCCACTATTCACTATCCACTGCGGTGCCGTAATCCGCTCTCGGGTGTGGCTCGATCGAAAACCAGGAATCTGCTCCCATTGCAATTCAGCCTCGCGCGGTTATGATTAGGGAGAGTTGCCTGGTCCGCCAAAACGTTGAAGCCGCCCGCCGCCGCGCTGTTCCGAAAGGGTTCTGCATGGAAGGATCCACAACCCCGATCCTCCTGCGCGTATTCTTACGAAGAAAAAACGAGACCGAGGCCAATGCGGTTCCAACGTCTGAACGCGCCCTGCCGTCGCACGAAGCCTGGATGATTCTCTACGCGCTGATGATCCCCTCGACCATCATGCCGCTCAGCTCATCGATGAGCCGCGTCGCCCTGCCCGTCCTGCGCGATACATTCTCCATGAGCGCCGACGTCGTCGCCTGGACGTCGAGCGCCTTCACACTTCCCTATATGATACTGATGCCCGTCTACGGACGTCTGAGCGACGGGGTGGGCCGCCGCCGACTCATTCTGGCCGGCATCGCCATCTTTTCGGCCGGGTCGGCGATGGCTCTCTTCGCTACCAATCTGACATGGCTGATGATCGGCCGCGCTGTGCAGGGTTTCGGTATCGCCGGCATGATGCCTCTCGGCATGGCATTCATCGCCACCGTTTTTCGCGAAGGGGAACGGGGCAAGGCGCTCGGCACCTGGGGCTCTATCGGGCCGCTCATGGCCGCTATCGGCCCCTTCTTTGCCGGCTTCCTCGTCGATGCCTGGGGATGGAGGGCCGCGTTCGCGCCGGCACTGCTCCTCGGCCTCGCCGGCATCTATGCAGTGCGCCAGTGGGTTCCCGCCGGCCTCAGCGACGTGCAGCCGCACTTCTGGCGCAGCTTTGACTGGACCGGCGTCCTCCTCCTGGCGGGTACGCTGACTCTCGGACTCTTCTACCTTTCCAGCCGCCCCATCACAGGTGTCGAGCCACTGCGCGATTGGCGGCTCTTGGCCGCGCTGGCGCTCCTACTCGTCTTCTTCCTCGTCTGGGAGAGTCGTCGCGCCAATCCCTTTGTCTCGTTGAACCTTTTCAGCTACCGCAATTTCCGTTTCGCCTCTCTCTGCGCGGCCATCCGCATGTTTGTAATGGGTGGGGCCAGCTTTCTCGTTCCCCTCTATCTCGTCGACATTCACGACTTCAGCCCCGGAATCCTGGGCCTGATGCTGACAGTCAACCCTGGCGCGATGGCGCTGATGGTGCGTTTTGGCGGCCAGGCCGCCGATCGCTGGGGCAGCCGCTGGCCCGTGCTCGCCGGTCTGAGCGGGCAGGCGCTGGCCGTCTTCTTTCTCTCCCAGCTTCCGGCCTCCGTCCATGTCGGTGTGGTCATTTTTCTGCTGGCGCTGCAGGGTTTGAGCGTAGGCACGATGCTCGCCGCCCTGCACCAGGCCGCCATGTCGGAAACGAAAGAGGATGAGATGGGCACGGCCGCGGGCGTCTATAGTATGATTCGTTTCGTCGGCGTCGCCATAGGCACCGCGCTCGCAGGCGTTCTTCTGCATACTGGCCTCGAACGCGGCCTTCCGGTCATCGAGGCCTACCAGCAGGTCTTTCTCTACGTGGCGCTTGCCGGTCTCGTCGGCATCACCGCCAGCCTGGGCCTGCGTAGCCGGCCCGGATGAAAAGAAAAGATCGCACAGCACAATGGCAATTCCGCCCTTCGCGGCGTCCACCGGAGAGAACCATGTTTCCCAATTTCAGTCCCAGGGCCTTGGGCATCGAACTGTCGTTTGACGAGTCCGTAAAACTCGCGCGCCGCTTCCACTATGGCGGCATCGACGTCTCGATCGCCGAACTGCAGCAGATCGCAGCGCAGCGGGGCATTTCAGCCATCAGCGAACAGATGGCCTCCGCCGGCCTGCGCTTCGGTGCCTGGAGCATGCCGGTCGCCTATGCGGCCGGCGAAGATTCTTGGCGGCAGGCGCTGTCCGAACTGCCGGCGCAGGCCCAGCTGGCCGCTTCGCTGGGCGCCGACCGTACCTCCACACCCGTATCTCCTATCAGTGACGAACGCGCCTGGGATGAGAACTACCGGTTTCACCTCGAGCGTCTCGGCCCCATCGCCGAAAGCCTGGCGGCGCACGGCATCCGTTTTGGCCTGGAATGGATCGGGCCCAAGACGTTGCGCGACGGAGCGCGATATTCCTTCATCCACACGATGGAGGATATGCTGCAGCTGGCCGCCGATCTTGGCGACAATGTCGGACTGCTCGTCGATATCTTTCATCTCTTTACCAGCCACACCGACGTCTCAGCTGTGCGCGGCCTGACCAACGCCCAGGTCGTGAACGTCCACGTCAACGACGCCGTCGCCGGTCGCAGCGCGGATGAGCAGATGGACCTTGAGCGCGCGCTGCCGGCCGAAACAGGCCTCACCGACGTAGCGGGTTTCCTCCAGGCGCTGGACGCAATCGGCTACGACGGCCCGGTGACCGTCGAACCATTCAGCCAGCGCGTTCGCGCGCTTGCCCCGGCCGGCGCAGCACAGGCTGCCGCCGACTCATTGGCCCTTTCCTGGCAACTGGCAGGACTGCAATGAACTGTATCTGCTGACCAATAGCAAAGAATACTGACGAAAACTCAATCCCCCGGAGGTTTCGATGTTAGCGAGAGTGCGAAGCTGCGCGATCGTCGGCCTGGACGCCGAACCGATCGAAGTCGAAGTAGATATTGCAAGCGGACTGGAAAGACTTACAGTTGTCGGACTGCCCAGCGCCGCTGTGCGCGAAAGCGGGGAACGGGTTCGTTCCGCCATCGCCAACAGCGGCTTCTTCTACCCCCAGCACCGCCTGACCGTCAACCTGGCCCCGGCGGACCTCCGCAAAGAGGGCCCAGCCTACGACCTGCCGATCGCGCTCGGCATAATGGCGGCCTCCCGTCAGGTGCTGGCCGACCTGGAAGACGCGCTCGTCGTCGGCGAACTGGGTCTGGATGGGGCGGTACGCCACGTCAACGGCGCGCTTTCGATGGCCGCAATGGCCCAGCAGCGCGGCTACCGCCGCCTCTTTCTTCCCGAGCCCAACGCATCCGAAGCAGCCCTCATCGAAGGCATCGACGTCTACCCGGTCTCCCATCTCAATGACATCATCGGCCATCTGACCGGACAGAATGAGATCCCCTGCCAGAACGCGACAACCTTTAGCGTCGAGGAGGAAGTCGTCTACCCCGTCGACTTCAAGGACATCCGCGGTCAGGAACACGCCAAGCGCGCCTTCGAGATCGCCTGCGCCGGCAGCCACAACGTCCGCTTGGTCGGCCCGCCCGGCAGCGGCAAGACTCTGATGGCGCGCGCCCTGCCGTCGATCCTGCCCGCCGCGACCCTGCGCGAATCGCTCGAGATCACCCGCATCTATTCGGTTGCCGGCGAGCTAAACGGCGCCGGCCCGCTGATCCGCGCCCGCCCCTTTCGCGCCCCGCATCACACGATCAGCCACGCCGGTATGGTCGGCGGCGGACGCGTGCCCCGTCCCGGCGAAATCAGCTTGGCACACCGCGGCATCCTCTTCCTCGACGAGTTGCCGGAGTTCGGGTCCAAGAACCTGGAGAGCCTCCGCCAGCCGCTGGAAGACAAGGTCGTGACCATCAGCCGCGCGGCCGGCACGCTCTCGTTCCCCGCCAATTTCATGTTCGTCGCCGCCATGAACCCCTGCCCCTGCGGCTATTTCGGCGATGAACGCAGACCCTGTAACTGTTCGATGATGACAGTGCAGCGTTACCAGGGCCGTATCAGCGGCCCCCTGATTGACCGCATCGACATCCACGTCGACGTGGCGCGCGTGCCCGTCGAAAAGCTGTCGAGCCTCGAAGGCGGCGAACCTTCCGCACAGCTGCGGCAACGCGTCGAGCAGGCCCGCGCCCGCCAACAGGCCCGTTTTGCCCAGCTGGACAAGACCAACCTCGTCGTAAACGGAGACATGGGGCCGGGGGAGGTACAGCGCTTCTGCCCGCTCAAGGAGTCGGGCAAAAATTTGATGACGGCGGCCGTGCGCCAAATGGACCTCAGCGCCCGCGCCTACCATCGCGTCCTCAAACTGGCACGGACCATCGCCGACCTCGCCGGGGACAAAGAGATCGACACGCCGCACCTTGCAGAGGCGTTGCAGTACCGGGCGCGGGCGATGATCTGACGACGCCGCATTCCTCCTCCAAAAGCCGCCGGAGAAGTGCCTCGCCCAAAGTCCCCCAAAGGAGCATCGGGCCGATTTGACGTCGTCCGCGGCCATGTGGTATACATTGCGTTGTCAAATCGTAGGGGCTGCGTACTCTTTTGGCGTTGATCGGCCCGGATCGGCTGGTTCCCGTACTGCACGGCCTGGTCCCACTTTAATCCTGCCCCGCGTTGCCTCATCGAAGAGATTGGACGACAAACGGCCCGGAAAGGCGGCTTCTTGCCGTCACCCGTTCGTCAGACGCATAGGTTGCCGGACCCCACGCCACCGGGGTCCACGATGTTCCGTCAGTCCAGAAGTCAACCGTCCATCTCCACCGGAGACACGGGCAGATCCCGCAGATGCACTCCGGTTTCGCGTTCGAAATAATCCACGCTGGTTGCGTCAATCCTTTTAGGCGCAACACAAAAAAGACAAGGAGAGTTCATACGATGAGGTTTTCTAGCAAGAGCGTTGCATTAACCCTCTCCCTTATCCTGCTGGTTTGGCTCCTCGCGGCCTGCGCCGCGCCCGCCGATACCGCGCCGGCAGAAATGCAGGAAGAGGAGATGCAGGAAGAAATGGCTGAAGAACCCGCCGAGCCCTGGTACGATCAGGCAGACGTGGACAGCACGACCATCCACATCTGCACGGACTCACCTCCCAAGCAGGGCGGCGAGATTGTCGTCGCCGGCGCCGCCGGCGCCATGACAGGGGGCAACTGGTTCACCTTCAGCGCCCGCGATGACTATCTCTGGAGCCAGTTGATCGATCGCGACACCGATGCAGTCACGATCCATCCCGACCTGGCCACGAGCTGGGATGTCTCCGACGACGGCCTCACCTATACCTTCCACCTGCGCGATGATGTCCGTTTCCACGATGGCGAGCAACTGACGGCCGAGGACGTGAAGTTCTCGCTCGAGATGTTCTTCCATCCCGATACCGGTGCATCGCACGGCCGCACTTCAGGGCTGGATCAGCTGGCCGGCGCCGAGGCCTTTGAAAACGGCGATGCCGACGAGATCAGCGGCATCAAGGCTCTCGACGACTACACCGTAGAGCTGAACCTGGTGCGGCCGCGCAGCAGCGTTCTCAGCAATATGGCCGCCTTCAACATCTGGCCTAAGCATCTGCTTGAGGGCATCCCCTTCGCCGACCTGGACAGCAGCGAGTATGGCGTCCGCAACCCCGTTGGTTCCGGCCCCTTCACGATGGGCGAATTCGAGCCGGACCAGTTCTATATCCTGAATGCCAACGAGGACTACTACGGCGGCCGCCCCTACCTCGATCGCATCATCTTCCGCATCGGCCTGAGTGGCGCAACAGCCTTCGCCGCGCTTGAGAACGGCGAGGTTCACATGGCCGGCCGCGTCACCGCCGTCGAATACGAACGCTACAAGGACGACCCCAACATCGTTCTTCTCGGCGGTCAGCTCGGCGGTGGCATGACCGTCTGGGCCAACCACAACCGGCCTTTGTGGCAGGATGCTCGCGTGCGCCAGGCGCTGCTCTACGCGCTCGACCGCGAGTCGATGGCCGAAGCCTATTACGGCGAGCTGGCCGAAGTACTCCATCTGCGGCTTACAAATCCCGAATTCGTAAGCCCCGACATCACAAAGTATGAGTACAACCCCGACAAGGCGCGTGAGCTTCTTGCCGAGGCCGGCTGGGATTCCGAGCAGGAGGTCAGCTTCGTTACCTACTACCAGGATGACCAGAACAAGCGCATCCACGCCGCCATGCAGCAGTTCTGGGCCGATGTCGGCATCGCCGTCGAGTTGGTCTACCTCGACGGCCCTGCTTGGGTCGCCCGCGTCTATGATAACGACGAATTCGACCTCTCCTACGGCTGCTGCGGCTGGTTCAACCCCGACCAGTTGCGCCTTTCGCTCGGCTGCGACCGCAGCTGGCCGGCAGGCCGCAACGTAGGCCACTACTGCAACGAGGAGTTCGACGCGCTGTCCGAAGCCGCTATGTCCGAGCCCGACCCGGCAAAGCGCAAGGAGATGCTGCACCAGGCCACCGAGATTATCACCGCAGAAGCGGGTGAAATCCCCGTCTTCTGGCCGACTCGATTCTCGGCCTTCAGCGCCGACGTCTGCAACAACGTCTACCGCCAACTGGACGAGCCGTTTGCCGAACGCTACCCGGCCACTTGGTACCTCGCCGGAGAGTAGGAACAGCTGAACAAAAGGGACATTGGACGACGGGCAGCAATCCTGCCGTCCAATGTCCCACGTCTGCCGTCCGCGATCCACAAGGCCGCGCGGAACCTGGCATTGCCGCGTTGTACGCACCGGCTGCTGGACATCCGAGTTCTGAAGAAGTCCTGCACCTACCAGAGTGTCCGGGCTTTCGAGAAGGTCGATTGGTCGAGGCCGCAGTGGAGGCGTTGCGCCACCGATCACATCTTCTTGTCGATTCTAGCATTGAGCTTCAACCTTGTTGCACTGATTCGCGTTTCGGTCCTCTCAGGCCAGCGGGGACCGGGAGCAGTTCCATGAATGCAACCGTTCTTCACTTTCGAACGCGACAGCAAACTTTGCTACAACGTTCGCCGACGGCGTGTTTGGATTTATGCATCTGGCTCGCGCCCGCATGACCGGGCGCACTGCAACAATGACAAGGAGGGTTTGAATGATGTCGATCACGAGAAAGCAGGTTGGATTCGCCATCTTCCTCGTCCTGCTGGTCGGGCTGCTCGCAGCCTGCGCCGCGCCGGCCGCCACAGCGCCGGCGGAGATGGATGAGGAGGAGATGGGGGAAGAAATGGCGGAAGAGCCTGCCGAGCTCTGGTACGATCCGGAGGATATCGGTAGCTCGACCATCAACGTCTGCCCCGATTCACCGCCCAAGTACGGCGGCGAGGTGATCGTCGCAGGCGCCGCCGGCGCCATGACCGGCAGCAACTGGTTTATCTTCTCGGCCGCAGACCACTACCTTTGGAACCAGCTGATCGACCGCGACACCGATGCCGTCACCATTTATCCAGACGTGGCCACAAGCTGGGAAGTCTCCGATGACGGCCTCACTTACACGTTCCACCTGCGCGATGACGTCCGCTTCCATGACGGCGAGCCGCTGACGGCCGAGGATGTCAAGTATTCGCTGGAAATCTTCTTCCATCCCGATACCGGTGCCTCCCACGGCCGCACCTCGGGGCTGGACCAGTTGGTCGGCGCCGAGGCCTTTGAAAACGGCGAATCCGATGACATCTCCGGCATCAAGGTGCTCGACGACTACACCCTCGAGCTGAACCTGGTGCGGGCGCGCAGCAGCGTCCTCAACAATATGGCCTCCTTCAACATCTGGCCCAAGCATCTGCTTGAGGGCATTCCCTTCGGCGAACTGGGCGAGTCCGAATATGCCGTCCGCAACCCGGTCGGCTCCGGCCCTTTCATCATGGGTGAGTTTGAGCCGGACCAGTACTACATCCTCGAAGCCAACGAGGACTACTACGCTGGGCGCCCCTACATCGACCGCATCATCTTCCGCATCGGCCTGAGCGGCGCAACCGCCTTCGCTGCGCTTGAAAACGGCGAGATTCACATGGCCGGCCGCGTCACCCCCGTCGAATACGAACGCTACAAGGACGACCCCGATATCGTTCTGCTCGGCGGCCTGCTCGGCGGCGGCATGACCGTATGGGCCAACCAGAACAAGCCTCTCTGGCAGGACGCACGCGTGCGCCAGGCTCTGATACATGCGCTTGACCGCGAGTCGATGGCCGAAGCCTACTACGGCGAGCTGGCCGAGGTCCTCCATCTGCGGCTCACGAATCCTGAGTTCGTTAGCCCCAACATCACAAAGTACGACTACGATCCCGATAGGGCACGCGAACTGCTGGCCGAGGCCGGCTGGGACTCCGAGCAAGAGGTCAACTTCATTACCTACTACCAGGACGACCAGAACAAGCGCATCCACGCCGCCATGCAGCAGTACTGGGCTGAAGTCGGCGTCGATGTCGAGCTGGTCTACCTCGACGGCCCCGCCTGGGTCGCCCGCGTCTACGACAACGATGACTTCGACCTCTCCTACGGCTGCTGCGGCTGGTTCAACCCCGACCAGTTGCGCCTCTCGCTCGGCTGTGACCGCAGCTGGCCGGCGGGCCGCAACGTAGGCCACTACTGCAACGAAGAGTTCGACGCGCTGTCAGAAGCCGCCATGTCCGAGCCCGACCCGGAGAAGCGCAAGGAGATGATCTATCGAGCAACAGAGATCATCACCGCCGAGGCCGGTGAAGTTCCCGTCTTCTGGCCGACGCGCTACTTCGCCTTCAGCGCCGACGTGTGCAACAATATCATGCGGCAGTTGGATAACCCCGCTGCCGACCGCTACCCGAACCGGTGGTATCTGGCCGGCGAGTAAACAGAGCAACGACGAGTGGTCAGTGGATAGTGGTTGCCAGTCCCGCTACCCACTGACCACGGTCTGCTGTTCATAGACCTTTGACCTGCCGCAGATTCAGTATGTTTGGGTCGGCATCAATTCCACTTCGCCCAAAGGGTTCGGATTTCTGTTTGGTTTAGACTGGGCGTGTGACTAGAGAAGTGAGCCGGATCGCTGCAGCCGCGCTTTCCCTGCTACGATGAAAAGGATGGAGCTTCCTAATCCATTCCACCGTGATTAAGTCCACGTGTACCGTCTCGGTACTCTATCCTCACCGGTCCAAGGTGCCGGGGAGACACTTTGTGTCGCCGACAGAATATGTTCTTCGATTGCATTGACTACGCTTGCTTCATCGCCAACTGGCGAACTGTATGTTTCATGCATCCGGCTCTCGCCTGCATCTATGTGGGCAGCATACCCAAATAAAGGGAGTGGGAACAATGTCAATCACAGGGAAGCAGGTTGGATTCGCCATCTTCCTCGTCCTGCTGGTAGGGCTGCTGGCAGCCTGCGCTGTGCCAGTCGCCACGGAATCGGCAGAGGTGGACAAGGACGAGATGCAAGAAGAGACCGCAGCCGAGCCCGAAGAGCTCTGGTACGACCCCGCAGATGTCGGCAGTTCAACGATAAACGTCTGCCCCGATTCACCGCCCAAGTATGGCGGCGAGGTGATCATCGCAGGCGGCGCCGGCGCCATGACGGGCAGCAACTGGTTTATCTTCTCGGCCGCAGACCCCTACCTTTGGAACCAGCTGATCGACCGCGACACCGATGCCGTCACCATTTATCCGGACGTGGCCACAAGCTGGGACGTTTCTGAAGACGGCCTCACCTATACCTTCCACCTGCGTGATGACGTCCGCTTCCACGACGGCGAGCCGCTGACAGCCGAGGATGTCAAGTACTCGCTGGAACTGTTCTTCCACCCCGATACCGGTGCCTCCCACGGACGCACCTCGGGGCTGGATCAGCTGGTCGGCGCCGAGGCCTTTGAAAACGGCGAAGCCGATGATATCTCGGGCATCAAGGTGCTCGACGACTATACGCTCGAACTGAACCTGGTGCGGGCGCGCAGCAGCGTCCTCAACAATATGGCCTCCTTCAACATCTGGCCGAAGCATCTGCTCGACGGCATCCCCTTCGCCGAACTGGGCGAGTCCGAATATGCCGTCCGCAACCCGGTCGGCTCCGGCCCCTTCATCATGGGTGAGTTTGAGCCGGACCAGTACTACATCCTCGAAGCCAACGAGGACTACTACGCCGGGCGCCCCTACATCGACCGCATCATCTTCCGCATCGGCCTGAGTGGCGCAACCGCCTTTGCCGCGCTTGAAAAAGGCGAGATTCACATGGCCGGCCGCGTCACCGCCGTCGAATACGAACGCTACAAGGACGACCCCGATATCGTTCTGCTCGGCGGCCTGCTCGCAGGCGGCATGACGATTTTTCCTAACCAGAACCGAGAATTGTGGCAGGATGCACGCCTCCGGCAGGCGCTCCTCTACGCGCTTGACCGCGAAGCCATGGCCGAAGCCTACTACGGCGACCTGGCAGAGGTGCTCCATCTTCGCATGACAAATCCCGAGTTCGTAAGCCCCAATATCACTAAGTACGAGTACAACCCCGACAAGGCACGCGAACTGCTGGCCGAAGCCGGCTGGGACCCTGAAATGGAGATCGATTTCGTCACCTACTACCAGGACGACCAGAACAAGAGCGTCCACGCTGCTATGCAGCAGTACTGGGCCGACGTCGGAATTAAGGTCGAGCTCGTTTACCTCGACGGTCCCGCCTGGATCGCCCGTGTCCTGGACAACGACGACTTTCATCTCTCCTACGGTTGCTGCGGCTGGTTCAACCCCGATCAATTGAGACTCTCTCTCGGTTGCGACCGCAGTTGGCCTGCCGGCCGCAATGCAGGTCACTACTGCAACGAAGAGTTTGACCAACTGTCCGAGGCCGCCATGTCCGAGCCTGACCCGGAAAAGCGTAAAGAGTTGCTGTACCGCGCCACCGAGATCATCACCGCCGATGCGGGTGAGATCCCCGTCTTCTGGCCGACGCGCTACTTCGCCTTCAGCGCCGACGTGTGCAACAATACCATGCGGCAGTTGGATAACCCCTCTGCCGACCGCTTCCCGAACCGGTGGTATCTGGCCGGCGAGTAAACGGAGCAACGACGAGTGGTCAGTGGATAGTGGGTAGGAACACCGCTATCCACTGACTTCCAACGAGCCTTCACGAGTCTTTGAACTGCCAATGAACCGTTACATTCTGCGCCGCCTCGTCCAGATGTTGCCCGTGCTGATCGGCATCACGATCATCACTTTTACCTTCACCGAACTTGCCCCGGGCGACGCCGTCTCTGCCATGATCCTGATGGACTTTGAGACCGGGGCCGGCGGCGACGATGGCTCGCACGCCGACAAACTGCGCGAAAAGTACGGGCTCGACCAACCCGCTCCCATTCGCTATCTGCAGTGGATGGGCGGCCTCTTCCAGGGCAACCTCGGCGTCCGCATTCGCAGCAAGATTCCGGTCAGCGAAGAGATTGCACGCCGTCTGCCCGCAACGCTGCGCCTCATGGCCGCGGCCATGGTGATATCTGTTGTCCTTGGTATTCCCCTTGGCATCTTTTCGGCTTTGAACCAGTACACGTCGCCCGACTACCTGCTTACGTTTCTGGCCTTCATCGGCATCTCCATCCCAGGTTTCTTCGCCGCCATTGCCGCGATCTATCTCTTTTCTCTCAAGTTGGGCTGGGTACCGACCAGCGGCTATTCATCAATCGGCAGAGACTTTGGCTTCTGGGGGACGATCATCGATCGACTCAAATATCTGGCGCTGCCAGCCACCGTGCTGGGCCTTGAGACGACGGCCGGCATCATGCGTTATACACGCTCGAGTGTGCTGGAGGTCGTGCGGCTCGACTATGTCACCGTCGCCCGTAGCAAAGGGCTGAGCGAAAAGGTGGTAATCTTCCGTCATACCCTGCGCAATGCACTCCTGCCGGTGATCACAATCATCGGTCTGCGGCTGCCCAGCCTGTTCGGCGGGGCTATTATCATCGAGACTATCTTCAACTGGCCCGGGATGGGCATCCTTTATTTGGACGGCGTGGCGACGCGCGACTATCCGTTGATCATGGGCATGGTGCTCGTCTCCGCACTCACTATCGTCGCCAGTAACCTGATTACCGATCTGACCTACGGTACAATCGATCCCCGCATCCGATACGAATAGGAGTACAGCGGTTCTGGCTCTTGGTTCTGGGCACTCCCTTGACTGTAGACCGCACTGCCCGAAAGCCGGAATCCAGACGAACTATGAGTGTTGAAGGTAAAGCTGAAGGTCTCCAGGTAATATCCTCTGCCCTCTACGGCGATGAAGGTGGAGCAGCCGCACAGCGCCGACGCGCCTGGCGTCGATTCCGCCGCCACAAACTGGCCCTGGCGAGCGCAGTCCTTATGATCGTTTTTGTTGTTGTATTCTTTCCCCTGGCGTCCGTCGTCGCGCCCATCGACCCAGCCAAGATCGAGATCAAGGAGATTGGACTGGCTCCCGGACCCGGCCACCTGCTGGGCACCGATCTCACAGGACGCGATGTCTGGAGCCGGGTCATCTACGGCGGCCGCGTCTCTATGTCCGTCGGAATCGTGGCCGTCGCTCTCTACATCACGATCGGCACGATTCTTGGCAGCGTTTCGGGCTATTACGGCGGTCGCACCGACGCCCTGATCATGCGCGTTACCGATACCGTTATGGCCTTTCCGACCCTCATCATCCTGATTACAATCGTCTCCTTTATCGGACCGGGCATCTTTAACTCCATGCTCGCCATCGGCCTCATTGGATGGACCGGCGTCGCCCGCCTCGTGCGCAGCCTCATCCTCTCTATCCGCGAAATGGACTATGTCATGGCCGCCCATGCCGTTGGTGTCGAGCAGAAATGGATTATCATGCGCCACATCCTCCCCAACGTGGTCGCGCCCATTACCGTCGCCGCCAGCTTCGGCATCGCCGGCGCCATCCTTACCGAGGCCGGACTCAGCTTTTTGGGTCTGGGGGTACAGGTGCCGATCCCCAGTTGGGGCAACATGCTCAACGAGGCGCAAAACATCTCGATCATCGAAGACATGCCCTGGTTCTGGGTACCCCCCGGCCTCATGATCACCATCTGCGTCCTGTCTATTAATTTCATCGGCGATGGCCTGCGCGACGCACTCGACCCGCGCATGACCCTCGACTGAGCCCGTCAGCCGCGCCTGTCCGGGCGCACTGGAGGAAGAGATGATTCTGACGCCGGAGCAAAAAGCGGCCTTCTGGCGCGACGGTTTCCTGCCCTACCCAACACTGCTCGACGCCGGCGAACTGGCAGAGCTGCAACAGTTGACCGAGGACATCGCCTACGGCCGCGTCGATATTCCCGCCGACATCAAAGGCATCCCCGTCCTGGAGAAAGAGGCGGTCATCGCCAGCGGCGATGTGCAGGCCGCCAGCGCGCTCGACGAGCTGCGCAAGATAAACTTCCCGGCCTCGATTCACACCAGTTTCCTCGCCGTCGCAAAAAAGCCTAAGATCGTCGACCTGATCTCCGAACTCCTTGAAGAGCCCGACATCAAGCTGCTCGGCGATCAGATCTTCATGAAGCCGCCCGGTCATGGCTCTGTCAAGGAATATCACCAGGATTCCGCCTCGTGGCCATTCCTCATTCCACAGAACCAGATAACCTGCTGGATTGCGCTCGATGACGCCACGCTCGAAAACGGCTGCATTCGGTGCATCCCCGGCAGCCACACCTACGGCCTGCTTCAGCTCAAGCACCTGCCTCAGCTTCTGACCGAGGAAATGAAGGAGCAGGAGATTCCCAACCCCATACCCGCCGGCGGATGCCTCCTGTTCCATAGCCTGAACCTGCACTTTTCCAGCCCCAATACCTCGGATAAGCGCCGCCGCGCTTGGGCCCTGCACTATATGATCGCAAAGACAAAGGACCTGAGCGCCGCCGACGAAATCCATGTTGACTATATCTCCGTGCGCGGCAGGTCCTTCGCGGGATTTGTCTGAGCGCGTACGAAGGGAGAACGTCGTCCGTCCCAACGCGGCGCGAATCGCCCGCACTTTTCTCATTGCCCTTGGTCTCATCGCACTGGCGGCAAGCTGGCGCGGCGCCTCCAACTACATCAGTTCGATCACGAGTGTGCAGAGCCTCGAATTGGAACTGACCGAGGTGCACCGCACCGAAGACGGCAGCGCTCGCCTCATTCTGCAGTTCAAGCTTCACAACCGCTCGCCCTTGCCGATCCGTCTGAATAGCTACTTCTTCAACGTATTCCTGGATGGTGAACGCATCGGCGGAAGCAACAGCGCCTTTCTCGGCAACGACCCCAACGTGGACCAGGCCCTCTATAGCCGCGCCTCCACCATCGACCAGACCCTGGCGCCCCACGCGCAGTTGGAGGTCTCCTTCCCCCTTTTCATCTATGACTTGGACCGCATCATAGGCGCACGCGCGCAGGCTTCTACACCTTTACTTTGGACCGTCGAGGCCGGCATACGCCTGGTCCACCCCTTCGGGCGCGACGAACGCCTCGTGCGGCTGCAAGCCGACCTGCAGGAGTAACGCTTTGCATTCATACCTCCGTTCGGCTGCATCGGTCCTTGCCGTCGCCGCCATTCTGGCCTACTTGGGGCTGATTTCACTCTCCGACATCGGCGGCTACGTTTCCTGGCAGGCCGACATGCTGGTGCTGAGCATCGGCGCTTTGTTGAGCGGAACTGTCCTCGCGCTGGCGGAGAAGAGGGCGTTCCTGTTGCAGGTGATCGCCTCCCTGTCGAGCGTACTACTCTTCGGCGGCTTCTGGACGTACGCAACATGGGGCCTGCTGGGCGGATTCGTCCCCCCGCTTCAACTGATTCTTTCCGACTACGTTCTTCTCTACACGCTCCAGCGCGGCTTCCTACTGGTCGGACCCGGTATCGTGTTTGGACTGTTGGGCGTTATCATCGTACATTTACTCTTGCCGAGACTTCTGCCCAGCTGAACCGAATGAGCCACACGATTTCAAGAACGGACTTCCGAGGAGAACGATCATGGCAATAACCGCAGAACAGAAACAGTTTTTTGACGACAACGGCTATCTTCCCTACGGCCGCGTGCTGTCGCATGAGGAGGTCGAAGCCCTCCGTGAGCGCAGCGAGGACATCGCCGCCGGCCGGCTCACCCACGTGCCCTCCAACTATATTCAGTTCGAGGCGGAGTTCCGCGACGGCACAAAGACGGTCGAGCCGCGCATCGACATGATCCGCAAGATGGTCTACCTCTGTTACCACGACGAACTCTTTGAGGCCGTGGCCAAGAAAGCGGACATCGTGGACGTGATCGAGGAGCTTATGGGCACGCCCAACATCAAGTTCTACGCCGATCAACTGATGATGAAACCGCGCTTCAACGGTACCGTTACCCACTGGCACCAGGACTCGGTCGCCTGGCCAATGTTTGCGCCACAGAACCATGTCAGCTGCTGGGTCGCGCTCGACGACGCAACGGTCGACAACGGCTGCATGACTGTGATCCCCGGCAGCCACAAATCGGGGCCGATTGCGCGCGACTATCAGGAGAGATTCCTGGCGCTCCCGCACTTGGCTGAGCCGGTCCCGGTCGAAGTCAAGGCGGGCCACTGTATGTTCCACCACGGCCTTAACTTTCATCGCACCGGCGCAAACCCAACGCCCGACCGCCGTCGCGGACTGGCGCTGCACTATATCGACGCCGAAACGAGCTACCTTGGTATTGTCGACGAAGATCACCGCAGGCAGGTCGAGGGCACGCCCAATCAGGGCAACACCCCCTTCATGCTAATCCGCGGCAAGGAGATTCCCGGGCGCGTGTGACGGCTGCGGTTACTCGCCGGCGGATGAGAAAAGCTGGTAGATGGTTCCCCGTCTATTGCCACTCTGATCCGCGGCCTGTGGGTTGACGCAATTGTTGACCCGCTTATTGAGATGGAAGGAGAGGACAAGAAATGGCCAGTGCCCTACCCACCGCAACCCTCGGCCGCACCGGATTGGAGGTCACCCGGCTCGGATTTGGCGCCGCGCACCGCCGCGCCATGACCGATGCCGAAATGGATGCCCAGCTCAACGCCGTGCTCGACGCCGGTATCAACTTTGTCGATACGGCCAATGACTACGGTAACAGCGAGGAGATGATCGGGCGCTTCCTCCGCCACCGCCGCGACGAGTTCATCCTGGCCACCAAGTGCGGCTGCCATCCCGAAGGCCATATCTGGACCCGAGAAAACCTCTTCCGCGGCCTGCATGAAAGCCTGGAGCGCCTGCGCGTCGACTCTGTCGACATTATGCAACTCCACAACCCGACCGTCGCCGAGTGCGAACAGGGTGAGCTGGTCAACGCGCTGCAGGACATGCGCGCCCAGGGCAAAGTTCGCTGGCTCGGTATGTCGACGACCCTGCCGCACCTGCCCACCTATCTCGATTGGGACGTGTTCGACGTCTACCAGATTCCCTACTCCGCGCTTGAGCGCGACCACGAACTTTGGCTGGCGACGACCGCGCAGGCCGGCGCGGGCACCATTATCCGCGGCGGCGTGGCCCTCGGCGAGCCAAAGGTCGGCCTGGGAAAGCCTGAAAACTGGCAGCCCTTTGCCGATGCCGGGTTGGCTGACCTCCGCCAGGCCGACGAGAGCGACACCTCCTTCATGCTGCGCTACACGCTGACGCATCCCGACATTCACACGATTATCGTCGGCACGACCAATCCCGCGCATCTCGAAGAGAACGTGCAGGCCGTCCTCTCCGGTCCCCTGTCCGATGACGTCTACGCTGAAACCAAGCGCCGCCTGGACGGCATCGGCGTGACGCCGGCCTGATTGAACCCGCCGCCCGGTTAACGGGCCGACACATTCGAGGCAATCTCCATGACAGAGTCACTCGACGGCCAGGGTATTATCGACATCGGCTCGCGCCGCGAGCTGCTGGTTGACGACCACCTGATAGCAAGCATAAGCCGCGACGCGGCCCTGCGGCTGCATCGCCCCGTCCCGCAGGAGATCGCCCTGGTGACCGACGCGACGTGGGAGGGCAACGCCTCCGGCTACTACACCGTCTTTCAGGACGAAGGCGCCTACCGCATGTACTACCGCGGCTGGCACTTCACGCACGACTCGGGCTCGTTGGAGTACCCCCACTACGAGGTGGTCTGCCTGGCCGAAAGCAGCGACGGCATCACATGGAGCAAGCCGGAACTGGGGCTGGTCGAGTACGAAGGATCACGCCGCAACAACATCATCATCGACGCCCGCGACGACAGCAGCCCGGCGATCAACTTCGTGCCCTTCAAGGATCCCAACCCCAATGCGGCCGACGACGCCCGCTACAAGGCGCTCGCCAACAACCGGGGTTACAAGGGCCTATTTGCGCTCGGTTCACCCGACGGCCTCCATTGGAATCTTCTGCGCGACGAACCTGTCATCACCAAAGGCTACTTTGACTCCCAGAATCTCGCCTTCTGGGACGGCGAACGCGGCGAATATCGCGACTATCACCGCGACTTCCGCCATGGCCGCGACATCCTGACCTGCGTCTCCTCCGATTTCCTCGACTGGACCGAGCCGGTCTGGGTCGACTACAGGCCGGGCCGCATCGCCGAACTCTACACCAATCAGATCATCCCCTATTTCCGGGCGCCTCACATCTTCGTGGGCTTTCCGACCCGTTATGTCGACCGCCCCTGGTCCGCGGCGATCGACGACCTGCCCGAGCGGGCCCATCGCCGCATCCGCGCAGACGCGCAAGAGCGCTACGGCGCCGCCCTGACCGATGGACTCTTCATGAGCAGCCGCGACGCCCTCACCTTCAACATCTGGCCCGAGGCGTACATCCGCCCCGGACTGCGGCCCGTCGATAACTGGACATACGGCGACAACTACCAGAACTGGGGCCTGGTGACGACCCGTTCTCCGATTGCCGGCGCACCCGATGAGCTGTCAATCTACGTCAACGAGGGCTACTGGCGCGGTCAGAGCGCCAGCCTGCGCCGCTACACCATGCGAGTCGACGGTTTCGTCTCGCTGAACGCGCCCCTCAGCGGCGGTGAAATGGTCACCAAGCCGCTCAGTTTCAAGGGCCGTGATCTGGAGTTAAACTTCTCCGCCTCTGCCGCAGGCAGCGTACGCGTCGAAATTCTGCACGCACAGGTCGACACGGCGATAGAGGGCTTTGGCTTGGCCGACTGCGTAGAGATTTTGGGTGATGACCTTGAGCGTAAAGTGCGCTGGGAACCGGGCGTAGACCTCAGCAAACTCAGCGGCGAAGCAGTGCGCCTGCGCTTCGTGCTGCACGACGCCGACCTCTTCGCTTACCGTTTCGTGTAAAATTTATGAGCCATCGCAAGCCAGACGATGCAGTCACAGAGCTGAGCCGGGAGTCGGGATGAAAATACGGCCCTACCGACCGTCCGATCTGGAAACGCTGAAGACGATCACAGCGATCTGCTTCGATGGTGTGTGTATCGACCAGAATATCGAGCAGCTATACGGTCTGATCCACGGCCAGGACTGGCGCTGGCGCAAGAGACGCCACATCGACGATGACGCCGCCATCAACGCCGCGGGCATATTTGTCGCCGAGGAGGACGGTCAGATCGTTGGTTACGTCACCACGCGCGTCGACGCGGCCGCAAAGGTTGGCGGCATCCCCAACTTTGCCGTCCTGCCGGCATTCCAGCAACGCGGCATCGGCCGCAGGCTGTTGGAGAAGGCGGTCGCCTATCTCGCGGCGGAAGGTATGCAGTTCGCCAGGATCGAGACCTTGGCACAGAACGAGGTAGGAGCGCACTTCTACCCCAAGTTCGGATTTCGAGAGGTGGCGCGACAGGTACACTTCGTCATGCCGATCGCCCCCAACGATTGAACCGAACGATTCATCGCAAGTCGCGGCACTAACCCACATTTCAGGAGCGTTCGCATGTCAAAAGCCAAAGTCCGAGTTGGTATCGTTGGCGCCGGGCCGATCGGCGGCCTGGGCCGCAGGCCTTTTTCCCACGCCGCCGGCTACCGCCGCTGCGAGGACGCCGAGTTGGTCGCTATCGCCGACATAGACCCCCAGCGCCTCCAGCAGTTCGGTGACGAATGGGAGATCCTGCCCGAACACCGCTATCCCACCGCGGCCGACATGTACGAGAAAGCCGCGCTTGATGTCGTCGACGTAACAACAAACAGCCTCTACCACCATCAGCCAGTCATCGACGCCGCCGCGGCCGGTATCAAAGTCATCATGGTCGAGAAGCCGCTTGCAACCAGCGTCGCCTGGGGCCGCAAGATGGTCGAGGCCTGCGATCAGAGCGGCTCCCGCCTCATCACCGAGCACACGCGGCGCTTTCTACCCCATTACCAGCGTGTCAAGCGTATGGTCGATGAAGGCGCGGTCGGCCAAGTAAAGACGATCACCTACGAGGGCTGCCGCCCTCTCCTCATGAACGGAACGCATACCGTCGACTACGCCTTCTTCTTCACCTCCGCCGAGCCGCTGCTGGTTTCCGGCTACCTGAATCAGGAGAGCCTCGCCGACCCCGGCGGCGCCGGCCTGATCGCCTGCTCCGACGGCGTCGTCGTCATCGTCGACTGCATCGCCGAGCGCAGAGAGCACCTGGGCTACACGACAATCGCCGGCACAGGGGGCCGCATCCACTTCAGCGAGCGCCGCGGCCTCTGGGAGCATGGCCCCCTCGTTGAAGCCGAAGAGGGCTACGGAACGCGCTACGACTTCGAGCCCATCCCCGATATGCCCACCGAATTCAAACTCGACGACTATTTCTACGCCGCCGTCCGCGAAAGCATCGACTGTCTGCTCGAAGACCGCGAGAGCGTATCCACAGGTCGCGACGGCCTCAAAGCGCTCGAAGTCATTACCGCCATCCACATCTCTCATAAGACCGGCGCCCAAGTGCCCCTTCCGCTCGCTCCGGGCCTCGACGATGTCGAAATCCGCACCACCGGCGAATAGGGGAGCCGAGAGAACGCCCAGTAGACGGAAACGCGAAGACACGCGCCAACACGCCTGAAGGGCAACTCTGTCTTCCACTTCCCCGGAGCCCACGATGCCCAAGATCTACCGCGCCGCCGTCATCGGCCACACCGGGCGCGGCAACTATGGCCACCAGCTTGACCTGGCGTTCCAGGGCCTGCCCGGCGTCCAAGTCATCGCAGTCGCCGACCCGGACGCAGATGGGCGGGCGGCGGCCGCAAAACGGACACAAGCGTCCCACAGTTACGCCGACTACCGCGAGATGCTCGCGGCCGTCCAGCCGGACCTCGTCAGCGTCTGCCCGCGCTGGGTTGACGAGCACCACGACATGGTCATCGCCTGCGCCGAAGCCGGCGTCAAGGGCATCTTCTGCGAAAAGCCGTTTGCCCGCACGCTGGTCGAAGCCGACGCCATGCTCGCGGCCTGCGAACGGCACAACACGAAACTGGCGGTCGCGCACCGACGCGCCAATCCCTACGAACTGCACGCCAAGCGGCTGATCGAGGAGGGACTGATTGGCGACGTGCAGATGATTCGCCGCCACGGCAAGGCCGATCATCGAGCCGGGGCCATGGACTTGATCGTCCTTGGCACACACCTGCTTGACGATATCCGCTTCTTTGCCGGTTCTGAGGTGCAATGGGCGCACGCGCATGTCACGCAGGACGGCCGCGAGGTGACTACGGCAGATATTCACGCGGGAGACGAGGGCGTCGGACTGATTGCAGGCAACGGGCTGGCTGCCTACTTCGTCTTCCGAAACGGCGTTACCGCCCACTTCGACTCCTACCGCAGCGACGACGCCGACACGCGCGAGCGGGTCAACTGGCTCGGTATCGAAATTCACGGCTCCGCCGGTATCCTTTCGCTGCGCGGCACGCCGCTGGGGGAACTCTACTGCTACCCCTACCGGCTCTGGCTGCCGGGCGACCGCGACGGCTCCTGGGAACGCATTACCCTGCCCGAATGGGACTACAAAAGCGACGGACAGCCGCGTTCGCCAAACGAAAAGTTCCAGTTGAACAACCGCCTCTTCGTCGAAGAGCTGATCCGGGCCATCGAGGAAGACCGGGAGGTTCAGACGGTGACCAGCGGCCACGACGCCCGCGCAGTGCTGGAGATGATCATGGCGATTCACGAATCGCAGCGTGTACGCGGGCGCGTCTACTTTCCGCTGCAGAATCGCGACAATCCCTACGAAGTCTGGCGCAATGAGGCCGGATGTGGAGGGGAGTAAGACAGAAAAAAGCGCATCGCCCTCCAGAAAATCTCGCATTCAACCTATCAGATGCAGGAGTTTTATATGGCCGCTAGTCAGAATTCATCGGGCAAAACATACCGGGCCGGCATCATCGGGCTGACCGGCATCGGCCAGTCGCCGCCGCGCACCAACCTTTGGGCGACGCGCCATCCGCAGCCGCACTCGCACGCGTCCGCCTATGCCGCGCATCCACGCACAGAAGTGGTGGCCGTCTGCGAACTGGTGCCGGAACTCTTGGACCAATACGAACGCAATTGGGGCGCGGCGGCGAGGTACAACGACTACCGCGCTATGTTGGAGAAGGAAAACTTGGACCTGCTGAGCGTGGTCACGTCCGATCACCTGCACGCGCAGATGGTCGTTGACGCGGCCGTGGCGGGCGTTCCCGGCATCTACTGCGAGAAGCCCCTCGCCACCACGCTGGCCGACGCCGACCGCATGCTGGCCGCGGTCGAGCAGAATGGCACAAAGATCTGCGTCAACCACGGCCGGCGCTGGGATCCTTTCTGGCGGCAGGCAGAATCAATAATCGAGGATGGGCGCATCGGCTCGTTGACCCGCATCGGCGCGCACCTGGGCGGTGATCGCGCCATGCTCTTCCGCAATGGCACCCACCTGATCGACACCGTCTGCATGTTCGCCGACGCCGCGCCGGACTGGCTGATCGGGAGCATGGAGGAGGGCTACGAAGACCGCACCGAGTACCGGGGCGACGGCGGCCACGACCCCAGCACCGATCCCGGCGCATCAGCCTATCTCCACTTCACCAACGGCGTGCGCGCCCATATCGAAATCTCGCAGAAAACACTGGTCAACTTAGAGCTGGACCTGCTCTGCACCAACGGACGCATCCGCATCAGCAATACGGAAGCGATCGTCTACCTTGTGTCGGAGGCGTTTCCATACGAGGTGACAAGCCGCCCCATAGGCGGCACAGCCGACTATACCAGCGGTACGGTCAATGCGGTCGACGAGATGATCGGATTGATCGAGAACGGGGGCGAAAGCGTATCAAACGGCCGCGAGGCGCTGCACAGCCTGGAGATCATGATCGCGATCATGCGCTCGCAGGCCAAGGGCGTGGAAAAGATTCACTGGCCCCTGGCCCGCGACGACAATGCCTGATCAGCCGGCCTTCTGCGCGATGTCAGCGTAGGCGCGCGCCTGCGCGACCATGTCCACCTCCACCATCTGGTTCCAGGCCGACATCAGCCGCAACGTGACCGGACCCGGTTCGCCCGCACCAACGTCGTGGCCGTTGAAACGCGTCGCCGGCATGATTGTGAAGGGCGTCGAAGTGAAGAAAGCCTCGTCCGCGGTCATCACGTCGTATGGCTCCAGGTTCTTCTCCTGGCAGGGCAGCTCCAGCCGCTGCGCCAGTTCGAGAACCGCCTGCCGCGTGACACCGCGCAGGATGTTGCGCGGCTCCGGCGTCAGCAGACCGCCGTCCTTGATAATAAAGAAGTTCGACCCCGTGCCTTCCGTCAGGAAGCCGTCCTCGTCCACCAGCACGGCCCACGCCTCGGGATCAACCTTCTGTGCCTGTATATTGGCCATCTGGTAAAAAATGCGGCTGCGGTTCTTGATTTTGGGGTCAATCAGACGCGAGGGGACAGAACGCTGCGCCGGGACGACGGCATGGACGCCGCTGACATAGGAGTCGGCCAGCGCGGCCAGGTGCCAGGTCAGCGGCCAGCAGTTGATCGTAACCGTCGGCTTTGCGCCGCCCTCAAAGATCGACTCGTAGAATCCCAGCGGACCGCGTGAGACATTGTGGACGATCTGAAAGTCAGTCCCATCGGGAAAGCAGGGCCGGTTTCTTTCGATTGTCTCCAGCGTCGCCGCCTCCATGCCATCCGGCGTCAAACCGCAGTCGATCTCCAATGTCCTCAGCCCGACATAGAGTCTTTCGATGTGTTCCCGCAACCGGAACGGCTGTCCGTTGAAGGCGCGCGTCGTCTCGAATATCACGTCGCCGAACATAAGCGCCGAGTCAAAAATCGAGAAGCCGGCTTCACTCTCGGCCACGAACGAGCCGTTGACGTAGACCGTGCGTTGTGTTGTCATTGCCATCCTCCGCGACGAATGTGGAGAGGCGATTGTATCGCCCGCCCATTGTTGAAAGCAGACTGCGTTTGATTGTACACTTGACCATACACTCCTGTCTATCGCCGCCGCACTCGCCTAACAGAAAGGATATGTCTCGTGTCAAAGGGACAACGGCTGGTCCTCACGCCCACGGGTCGGATTGAAATCGAAGAGTTCGAAGTGCCTGTCCCCGCGTCAAATCAGATCCTGGTGCGCACGCACCTCACCCAGGTCAGTGCCGGTTCGGAGATGAATGGCATCCGCGCCCGTCGCACGGCCAGCGCGGTACAACAGGCAGAGTTCGAGCCTACCGGGCTGGGCTACACCGCCATCGGCGTGGTCGAGGCCGTGGGAAACAAAATCGACAGCGTGGTGGTCGGGGACCGCGTGATCTGCAGCGGCAACCACGCATCGCACTGGCTGGTAACGCCGGCGTCCATTGCCAATGAGGTCGCCATCCCGCAGCAGTACCGCATCCACAGGGTGCCGGATGACCTGTCGGACGTGGAAATCGCCTTCAGCGTGCTCGGCGACATCGCGTTGCATGGTGTGCGCCGCGCCCAGATTCAGATCGGCGAATCTGCGGCCGTGCACGGGCTGGGCGTCGTCGGCCTGCTGGCGCTGCAACTCTGCCGCCTCGTCGGGGCTTACCCACTGTTCGGCGTCGACATGGTAGAGGAACGGCTGGAGCTCGCCGGCCAGCTGGGCGCCTCCCATCTCATCGACGCCGACCGCCAGGATGTCGTCAATGAAATCCGAGCGAACACGCAGTTGCCATGGCGCTGGCGGGGCGCTCTGCCGACCATGCTGCCGGGCAGCGGCGCCGAGGTGCAACTTCACTGCACGTCATTCATTGGCAACTATCCCACCATGATCAAGGCCGCGGCGGATCGAGGGCGCATCATCCTCGTGGGCGCGACGAGCGGCTCCGTGACCATCGAATCCAACGAGTTGTTCCGTCGCGAAATCGTAATGACAGGCTCCTACCAGACCGGCATGAGTGACACCCATCCCTACTGGCCGTGGACGCGCGCGCGCAATCAGCACGTGATCCTCGACCTCATCCGCCGCGGCGATCTGAAAGTCCAGCCACTTGTCAGCCACGTGGCGCCCTACACCCAGGCGCCGCAACTGTATGACCGCATGATGGGCGGCCGCGAGGGCTGGCTGAGCGTCTTTTTCACCTGGAACTGAACAATCGAGAGAATTGAGGCGTGAGATCCGGCGGAGGCGAGAGGTTGTCTCTGTCTATTCGTCCTCTAGCTCGTTCCTCGCCGCCACCGGAGGCAGTCATGATCGATTTTCCGCGCTCATTTTTCACTTGGCATACCTTCCCCGTCAAGCGTGATCCATACTTCAAGTACGCAGGTGGCTTCATCGGCAAAGAAGGCGACGTGCGCCACGTCCGGTTCAACCTGGAGTCCCGCTGTTCTATTTCGGACGGGAATGGCACGGCGTCAGAACTCTTCGTCGGCGCCCCCTGCCGTTCCGAGTACACCATTCCGCGGCGCGAATTCTTCCAGATTCCAAGCGACGAGTTCCGTATGGCCTTCAGCCGTACCCATCAGATTCCGATCGCCAAGCGCCCCAGCGTCGAGGGCGAGCAGGCAGCCGCACGTGAGCTCAGCGCCTCCTTCCAGGACCATCGCATCAGCCTCAGAGAACACCCGCATCCTATTGAGCTGCGCGTCGCCGGACAGGTCGTCGAAGCTACCCTGGCCGACGCCCTGCTCAACGCCCGTTGCTCATACCGCGATCCGGAGACCAAACTACGTGTAACGGTCGAATTTCCCGTCAATCTGATCAACGTCAACCGCGAGGACGCTACCTTTCAGGTCTGTACCGGTCCGCTGATTCTGCCCGACATGGCTACCTGGAACGGCCGGACCGTGGAGCGCGTATTTCTGGCCCACGCGGCCTTCACCGCCTTCGATTACGTGGAGTTCATCCTGCGGCGAGAGATTGCGCCAGCGGCAGAAGAGCTGGGCTGGCTGCACAGAGTTGAGGGCCGCGACCGACTGGAACTGCACGATCCCGGCAACAAGCCGCCGGGCTTTCCGCCCCCGCGTCCGTCGCCGAAGGTCTACCACGAGGTATGGGCCCTTCAATCGGAAAACGTGCTATTGCGAGCGCCCAATCTGTGAGAGGAGAACACGATGAGCAGTTCCACGAACGGAAACGCCGAGCCGGTCGAAATCGGTACACGGCTGGAGCCCTTGGTCGACGATTTTCTTTTAGCAGACCTGGAGGGCAGGATCGAGCTGCGCCTGCATCCGCCTGTCAGACAGGAAGTGGTGATGGAGACCGATGCCCCCTGGGAGGGCAACGCCTGCCTCTACCGCACGGTCCTGCAGGACGATCAGGGCCTCATGCGCATGTACTACGGCGCCTGGCAGTACGACATGGGCGGCAGCCAGATAGACTACCCCCACCCGTACCTTCTATGCTACGCCGAGAGCCGGGACGGCAAACATTGGGAAAAGCCGCAGATGGGCCTGGTCGAGTACGAAGGCAGCCGCGACAACAACATTTTGGTCTCGCCTGAGAGTCTGGGCGGCATCGAGCTCAGCGCTGGTGACACCGTCGTATTTCGCGACTCGAATCCTGCCAGCCAGGAGAGCGCCGCCTACAAGGCCATTGTCCCGAGTAGTTCGCCGCGCGTGCTCTACGCCCTCGAGTCGCCCGACGGCTACCGGTTCTCGCTGATGCGAAACGAAGGCAATTCCGCCCCGGAACCGGTCATCACGCAAGGCTACTTCGATTCACAGAACCTGGCCTTTTATGACGAGGTTCGGGGTGAGTACCGCGCCTACTTTCGCGACTTCGACGGCGGCGCCCCCCACGGCGTTCGCGCCATAAAGACCGCTACCTCGCCCAACTTTCTCCACTGGAGCGAGCCGAAGTGGCTCGAATACGGCGACGCGCCGGAGGAGGCGCTCTACACCAATCAGGTCCGGCCCTACGCACGCGCACCGCACATCTTCTTTGGCTTTCCAATGCGATACGTGGACAGGGGCTGGGTGGACCAGACCGACTACCTGCCCGGGCTGGCGCTGCGCCGCGAGCGCAGCGCGGCCCATCCTCGCTACGGTTCGGTCGTCACCGACGGCGTCTTCATGTCCAGCCGTGACGGCGAAAATTTCAAACGCTGGGGAGAGGCTTACATCCGACCCGGCCCCAGCAGCCTGGACAGTTGGGTCTACGGCGACAACTGCATCGGCTGGGGCCTGCTCGAAACCGAGTCCGACACGCCCGGCATGCCCCCCGAGCTCTCCCTCTACGTCACCGAGAGCTACTGGGCCGGCCGCAGCACGAGAGTTCGGCGCTACACGACGCGCATCGACGGCTTCGTCTCGCTGCACGCGCCCTTGTCCGGCGGCGTCTGCCTGACCAAGCCCTTGATCTTTTCGGGGCGTCATCTCGTCCTCAACTACGCCACCTCCGCGGCCGGCAGTTTACGCCTGGAAATCCAGGACCGGGAGGGGAGACCTGTGCCCGGCTTCTCACTCGACGAAAGCAACGAAATCTTCGGCGATTCGATCAGCCAGATTGCGCACTGGAAGGGCGGCAGCGACCTCAGTGCACTGGCGGGGCAGCCGGTCCGCATCCGTTTTGTGCTCAAAGACGCCGATCTTTATTCGATCCAGTTTCGCGAGTGAACGATCGAGCTGTCTGCCGTCTTCGCTGCCGGCGCCCGGATCTTGTCGAGGAAAACTTCAGGAGAGGACGATGCACATTGCCGAACTGGATGTGACAACTCTGGAACGGGGCCGAAAAGAGGCTTGCTTGCTCGATATTTCCCAGCGTCCGGAAGGCGGCTGGTGGCAGCTACCGTTGCTGACCGCGACTGGAACCGAGCCGGGGCCGACCCTGGTCGTGTTCGCCGCTGTCCACGGGGACGAGTTTGAGGGCGTCGAGGCGATTCACCGCATAGCCGCCAAGGTCAGCCCGGCGGAGCTACGCGGCGCGCTGCTCATGGTCCCCGTATGCAACGTGGCGGCATATGCCACCGCCACGCGCAACAGTCCCGTCGACGGCCTCAACCTGGCCCGCGTATTTCCCGGTTCTGAAAACGGCACGCTGACCCAGCAAATCGCCCACTGGCTCACCGTCAAACTGATCAGCGCAGCAGACCTTTTCATCGATCTGCACAGCGCCGGCGTCGTCGGCGACATTCCCACGCTGGTCGGCTACGTCCACAGCGACGACGATACCGGCCGGCGTTCGCTGGCCGCGGCGCGCGTCTTCGGTGCACCAGTGCTCTGGGGTCACCCGCCGCCGGTGCCGCCGGGCCGCACACTCTCCGCCGCGCTCGACCTGGGTGTACCCTGCCTCTACACAGAAGCGCCCGGCGCCGGGCGCGCCCGGCCCCAGGACGTGGACTGCTTCGCACGCGGCGTCCTGAACGTCATGCGGCATCTGGATATGCTGTTGGAGGAGCCGGAAACTGCACCGCCGCCGCTGCACCTGCTGGGCGACGGTAACATGGACGAAGTAATGTCGGCGCCGGTCGCCAGCTACTTCCGCCCCCGAGTCGAACTGTTGGAGGAGGTAAAGACCGGCCAACTCGTGGGCACACTCCACGACCCGCTCGGCGCTACACTGGCCGAGCTACACGCCGAGAATGACGGCATCGTCATCATGCGCCGCGGCCTGCACCGCGTTCACGGCGGCGACGGCCTCATCCACCTGACCGGCCGCGCCGAAGAATCTTAGACCGCAACCACCCTGAGAATCGTCAACGAGCAACTGACCACCGGCAACTGACCACCGGCAACTGACCACCGACCACTGGCCACCGACCACTGCCGTCCCCTACCAGCCGAGCGCGTACCCATCGCGCCGCGGGTCCGCGCCGCCCATGAAGCCGCCGCTCTCGGGATCGACCATGATGCCCTGGCCGCCCCCGACATCGGCAGCCCATGGCCCCAGACGGTTCAGCCGGTGGCCTTTCAGCGTCAGTTCCAGCAGCACATCTTCGCCAATGCGCGTCTCGACGTCGACCAGCGTGCCCGGCGCCGTCGCCTTGACGCGCGGCGCCTCGATCGCGGCCTGAATGTTCATACCGTGATCGATGACGTTCATGATCATCTGCGGCGTTGTCTGCAAAATGCCGTAGCTTCCCGGCGTCCCGATCAGGAAACGCAGCCCCTGGTCGTCCCACACCTGCGCAGGGGACATGCACATCTCCAGCTTGCGGCCGGGCCCGACCGCATTCGGGCTCTGCGGATCGCTGTCCATCCAGTAGAGAAAGTTATTCAGCGCGATGCCCGTGCCCGGGACCACCACAGCCGAGCCGTATCCGGCGCCCAGGCTCTGCGTTACACCAACCGCGTTGCCGGCCGCGTCAGCCACACTGAAATGGGTCGTACACTCGCTGCGCATCCACGCCCGCGGGTCGCCCGCCAGCACCTCGCCGGCCATCTTGTCGGAAGTAAAGCGCTCGCCCCCGCTGGGACGGGCCTGCGCGCCGATTTCTGCCCGTCGCTGGCCCGCAAACTCCTTGTCCAGGAGACCGGACGTAGGCGGTTCTTCGACACCGGCGTACTCGGCCCTGTCGGCCTGCGCCAGCTTGGCCGCCTCGATAAAGCGGTGCAGTGTCGCGGCGCTGTTGTGACCCATCGCCGCTACGTCGAAGCCCTCCATGATGTTAAGCGTCTCCAGGTACTGGACCGCCTGGCACGGCGGCGGCGGCCCGAAAACGCGGTAGCCGCGGTACGTCACCGAGACCGGCTCCTGCCACTCGACCGCGAAATCTGTCAGGTCGCGACTTGTGATCAGCCCGCCGTTCTCCTCCATGTAGCGCACCAGCTTGTCTGCAATATCGCCGCTGTAAAAGACCTCGGCGCCGCCTTCGGCGATGGCGCGCATGCTGTTCGCCAGGTCGGGCTGCGTCATCAACTCGCCCGCGAGCGGCGCACGCCCATGCGGCAGATAGTTTGCCGTTGTTGACGGGTACTTCAGCATCTCCGGCACACTGAACTCGGTGAAATAGGCGTTCTTCACCGTCAGCGGAAAGCCCTGCTCCGCGTACTCGATCGCCGGTTGAAACACCGCGGCCGCGTCCATCGTGCCGTAACGCTCCAGCGCGGCCAGCCAGCCCCCGCATGCTCCCGGAATGATTGGTGAGCGCGGCCCCCGCTCCCGGCTTGCCGCCTCACCCACCTCGTCAAAGGTGGCCGCGTACGGCGCGCGGCCCATATAGTCCAGAACCTTGTGCTCCCCCTCGCGCGCCGAATAGATGTGCATGTATCCGTCGCCGCCCAACCCAGACATGTACGGCTCCACCACGTTCAATGCGGCGGCCACCGCCACCGCCGCGTCAATCGCGTTGCCGCCGTCGATCAGTATGCGCAACCCGGCGACCGATGCCAGCGGGTGCGCCGATGCGATCATGCCCCTCTTTCCGGTTACTGTTGATCGGTGAACGATTCCTCTGGCAGAAAAGGCCATCTAGTGCCTCCCGGTTTGGAACGGAGATTCGGGAACTCATGGGTTGCGTCTGAACAGTGGTTATTCACGCGAGGATACTTTGCAGCTGCTGGGTCGAAGAGACTCGGCTAGAGTAGCACGAGACTGCCCTCTGATTGGAGACTCCTTCCCGCCGGGCGTTTGTGGCAAAAACAGGAACGGTCCATTGGAAGCAGCGCTCTCTAGGCTTCTCAGGGCAGCGGAACTCCAGAGAACTCAAGTTTCGCAGGGTCCCTCGTCAACACCTCCTCCTATTCGAACGGCCAACGATACGATCCACCGTCAAGAGCTGATGCGGCACTCGTCACTTTATCCTCGACCAGGAACCTGATGAAATCCTCCTGGTCCAAAGCCATGATGTAGGCAGGGTTGTATACGTATTCATGGTCGTGTAACACGACCGCGAGTCCCGGCCCGAAGTCGCCATTCAGAGGGAAAATGTAGTAGCTTCCACACCCGTCGGTACCCATGGGAAGCCAACCCGATTCTAGGAAGTCCGGCATGAGAGGGCCGACGAGCGGAAACACTTCGAAATCCCTCGGAAAAGTACTCCGCAAGAGTTCCAAATGTCGAACAATGTCCGTCGCGGTCCCCTGCTGCCCTGCCATCCTTAGCGAATGCGCTTCGCTGAGACCCACCTTTAGACTCGACGACGATCAGTTTTCTCCTTTCCAGCGACTCCGCTCACTCCTCCCAGATCAGCAGCACGCCCATCGCCTCCGACAGCCGTTCATAGAGCAGGTCGAAGGCCTCTTTGGCCTGCTGGTAGGGGAAGCGATGGCTGATCATCGGCTTGACCCGGATCTTCCCCGCCTGCATCAGTTCGACGGTCCGCGCCATCATGACTTCGCCGGGGTCCTCCTGAAAATAGCCGCCCAGCATGCGCCGCCGCTGCATCCTGGCCGCGTCGAGCGGCAGCGGCTGTCCATGATAGAGCCCGATCAGGTGCAGCGTACCGCCGACCCGGACCATCTGCTGCGCCTGCGCAAAGGAGTTCAAGCCCGGTTTGCCGCCGACACATTCAAACACAATATCCGCGCCCTCACCCTCGGTCAGTTCCATCACCCGCTCGACCGGGTCCGTCTCGTTCACGTCGATGGCGTGGTCCGCGCCGTAGTCGAGTCCCTGCTGACAGCGTTTCGCGATCGCGTCGACAACGATGATCCGCTCGCACAGATGCTGGCGCGCCGCCTGCAGCACCAGGTTGCCAACCAGTCCCTGTCCCATAATAACAACCGTGTGACGGGGCCGGATGCCCGGCGACTGCGCCCAGATGACACCGCTCTTAGCCAAAGGCAGGAAGGTCGCTTCTTCAAAGGAGATGTCGTCCGGAATCGGCCAGACGCGCGGCCCGTCATACCCTTCAGATGGCTGCACCGCATACTGCGCATGCGGCGCGACCGCCATCACCCGGTCACCCGGCTGAAAGCGGTGCGCGACTTCGCTGCCGACCGCGTCAACCACGCCGGCCAGCGAATAACCCATAATCGCCGGATTGATCTCCTCCTCTCTCATGTAACGCCTTAGGATTTCCGACCCTCTGCTGATCAGGCTGACCTTGCTCCGCACCCTGACCTCTTGCGGCCCGACCGGCGGCATAGGCACCTCTTCCAGGACGATATTACCAAATCCTTCGGGCTTGGCTACGCGTAGCATGGCAAGTACCTCGCATAAAACAGCAATGGTTAGTAATCCGTGGACAGTGGATAGTATACTACACTGGCCGCATTCCACTACTCACGTTCTCTTGATCACATGCGCCGCCCCAACTTCCTGATCATCTACACCGATCAACAACGCTGGGATGCCCTTGGCGCCAGCGGCAACCCCCACGTCTGCACGCCCCATCTCGACCGCCTGGCGGGCGCAAGCGTCAGCTTCGATCACTGCTTCGTCCAAAACCCCGTCTGCATGCCCAGCCGCCTCAGTTTTCTCACGGGGCAGTATCCATCCACCCTCGGCATCACCCACATGGGCGTGCCCGTGCCCGAGGACACCGTCACCCTGCCCCGCCTCCTCGCCCCCTATGGCTACCGCTCGGCCAACGTCGGCAAGCTGCACTTTCAGCCCCACGCCAACCGCGATCACCGCACGCACCATCCCCCATACGGCTTCCACCACCTGGAGATCTCCGATGAGCCCGGCTCGTACGAAGACGCCTATCGAGCCTGGGTACGCCGCCGCGCGCCCGACCAGCTTCCGCACATCAGCTGGGGATTGGCGCCGATGACCGAGGTCTGGCAACGGACAATGGACGTGCAGGATGGCATCGACCATCCTGCTGAACGCTTTCCCAAGCGTCCTCTTCCCGCTCGCTGCCGCGACGATATGACACACACCGCATTTGTCGCCGAACAGTCCATCGAATTCATGCGCCGTCAGGCCCGTTCAGGCCAGCACTTCCTCTGCATCGCCGGCATCTACTCGCCCCACTCCCCGTGGGTGGCGCCGCAACAGTACTTCGACCTCTACGATCCTGCGTCCCTGCCCCTGCCGTCCTTTCCGCCAGAAGCGGAAGCGCAGCGCAACGCGCACAACTTTCCCGACGAAGAACTGCGACTGGCGCGGCAGGGCTACTTCGGCCAGGTCAGCGAGGTCGACCATCACGTCGGTCGGATGCTGGCTTCGCTCGAAGAGCTGGGTCTTGCCGATGATACCGTCGTCATTTTTGCCTCCGATCACGGCGAGTGGCTAGGTGAGCACCTGCGTTACGGCAAGGGCTACCCCGCCCACGACCAGTGCAGCCGCGTCCCGCTGCTTATGCGTCTGCCGGGCAATGCTGCCCGCGCACGCACCGATTCCGGGCTGACCGAGGCGCTCGACGTGCTGCCGACCATCCTCGATCTGGCCGCAATTCAGATTCCGCCCCACCTGCAGGGCCGATCGCTCCTGCCGCGGCTGTACGGCGACGGACAGGTCGACGACTCCGCCCTGACCGAACATACCGGCTGGAAATCGCTGCGGACAGAGCGTTTTCGGTACGTCCTCCACGCTGACGGCTCCGAATGTCTCTACGATCTGTCCGCCGAATGGGGCGATTACCGCGACGTGGCCGCCGAGCCAGCCTACGCGGCCGAACTGGCCGACGTGCGCCACCGGCTAAGCCGCAAGCTGCTGGCCGCGGAGAGGCCGCTGCCGCGCGCCTGGCCCTACTGAGAAGACTGTGAAGAAAGAGAAAATCGCCGGCAACGGCCCGAAACATGCCACCCCGCGCCGCGCCGGAACGCGGCCCCACGCCATCTGCCGTGTCTCCGAGCTACTGCCCGGCGAGCGCAGGATCGTCGATGTCGGCAGCCGCTCGATCGGCGTCTTTAACGTACACGGCGACTTCTACGCGCTGCGCAGCCTCTGCCCGCACCAGGGCGCGCCCCTCTGCCGCGGAACGATCACCGGCACCGCCCGCGCCAGCCAGCCCGGCGAGTTCATCTGGGAGCGGGAAGGCCAGGTCCTGCGCTGCCCCTGGCATGGCTGGGAGTTCGACATCACCAGCGGTCGCTCGGTCTTCAATCCACACCGCCTGCGCGTGCGGACCTACGACGTGACGGTCGAGCAGCGCGCCGAGGAAGAGGATCCCTCTGTCGAGAGCTTCGACGTAACGGTCGAGGACGGCTGGGTCGTGCTGCATGCGTAGCGCTTCGTTGCTGCCTGGCTTCTCGGGACGGCCGCGGCTATGACAATCGCACTCTCGTCTTGACTGCTGGCTCCCCTTCATCCATCTGTCTTTCCCCGCGATTGCTGCCCTCCTCAACGCCTGCACGTGCCCCCTTTCACTTTCCTCCTTGTCGCCAGAAGTCACGTTTTGACACCTCGCTTGGCTCCAAGTCTTCCCACTTACCTCCGCAATCCGACGTCAGATACGCCAAAATCGGCAAGTTCTCCTCCTGAAATCAGGATATTTCAACGGGCAAGCCGCCGCCCAATGCCGCTATTCTATTTATTAGAAAGACCGCAGGTCTTCTGCTTCCCAGACCGGCCAGGCGGCCCAATAGGTAGCACCGGACTTACCCGAAAGTGCCTTGTCGTGAGAGTCGCGCCATGGCGGGCGGCCTCTCGCGCAGTACACGATGAGGATTCTTTCAACCGTGAATGACACAATTGAGGGACGATGTGGACCGGAGGAGGAGCGTACGTCGGCATTCTGCAACGCTGTAGCATTCTTGACAGATGTGAAAGTAGGCGGATATGCCGTCGGGCTCCTGTTCCTGTTTGCTGCTATCATGGTCACCCTGACCGCACACAGCTACTTCGACTCTCTTGTTCCGATGTACATTCTTGTCGCGGCGATCTCTTCCGGCGAAGTCACACACACGCTCTTATGTAAGAACGAGGGTCCTTTCGGTCATATCCTCAAGCTCTATTTCCGCTATTTGGGCCTGGGGATCTCCGCATGGGTTGCCGTTTCCTACCTCGGTTTTCCTTCAATTCTGAGCGTTCTTGTCATCTGCACCGGACCGTTCATCGGGACGAAAGCCTTCGACCTGCTCCGCAAAACGCATCGCCAGGATTAGCCGCCAGCCCGCACCTTTTGGCCGCGCCGATTGCTTCTGCCCCCGTTCAATACCGGGATGAACGCCCCCCGGGCCGGATCGAAGCACCGATCTGCCAGGGGTGGAAGTGTGGAAGGCGCCGCCAGCGCGGCGGCCTTTCCATACAACTCTATTGTGGGCGGGGTGCGGACTCCTGTGAGTCGGTGTAGAATGTGCAGGGCGCACTTCGCCGGCGCGCAGTCTCTATGCCACCTCAGGCAACCAACCATCCCACAGGCGGGGCAAACTATGGCCGATCCGATCATCACCAAAATCGAATTGCATACCTATACCTGCGAGAGAGAGGATCTCGGCACCGACTACAACGGTTTCAACATCGTCTACGAGCCGGGCAACCGCATCAAGCACGAAGGGAATGTCCTGCGTATCGAGACCGACCAGGGCATCGTCGGCGAATACGCCGGCGGCCGCGCGGCCGAGTTCTCGACCATTCCCATCTTTGCCCACTTTCTGATCGGCCGCAGCGCGCTGCAGCGCGAGCTGATCTACACCGAGGTCAAGCGCGCCCTCCGGCAGGTGGCCCGCATCGGCCTCGCGCCGATCGACATCGCGCTCTGGGACATCGCCGGCAAGCTCTACGAGCAGCCCGTCTACAAGCTGTTGGGCGGCTACAAGGAGAGCGTCCCCTGCTACGCCAGTACCTACCACGGCGACCACCAGCCCGACGGCCTCTCATCACCCGAGGCCTTCGCCGACTTCGCCGAACAGTGCCTCGAACTTGGTTATCCGGCCTTCAAGATCCACGGTTGGGGACGCGCCCCTGTCAGCCAGGAGGTCGCCAACGTCCACGCCGTCGGCCAACGCGTCGGCGACAAGATGGACCTGATGCTGGACCCCGCCTGCGAGCTGATCACCTTCGGCGACGCGGTCAAGGTAGGCTGGGCCTGTGACGAGAACCGCTTTTTCTGGTACGAAGACCCCTACCGCGACGGCGGCATCTCCCAGTTCGCCCACCGCAAGCTGCGCCAGTTGATCACAACCCCGATCCTGCAGACAGAGCACGTGCGCTCGCTCGAGCCGCACATCGACTTCGCCCTCGCCGACGCCACCGACTACGTGCGCGGCGACGTCGGCTATGACGGCATCACCGGCGTGATCAAACTGGCCCACGCCTGCGAGGCGCTCGGCATCGACCTCGAATTCCACGGCCCCGGCCCGGCCCAGCGCCAGTGCATGGCCTCCATCCGCAACACGAACTACTACGAGATGGGCCTGCTGCACCCCAAGGCGCCCGCCAGCCACGAGCCCGAACTCTACATCGACTATCGCGACGAACTGGACGCCATCGACGCCAACGGCCATGTGTCGGTCCCGCAGGGGCCGGGGCTCGGCGTTGAAATAAATTGGGATTGGGTAGAGAGAAATCGCGTCTCGGTGGTAGAATGGTGAGTGCGCGCGGCTGCGGTCCGGCCCGGCACACACAACCCAGCACGATTCTCGTATAGCAAGTATCCCACCTTCAGCAACGGCGCAGGCATTTCGCCTGCCGTCACAGGAGGAGCCCCTATGACGATCGCAACACAGGCCCAACTCTCAACCACCGAGCTGCTGGCCGCGCTGGAAGGCGTAACCGCAATTCCCGTCGTGCCTTACAGCAACGGCAACATCGATAACGAAGCGCACCTCAAGAACGTGCGCTACCTGATGCAGAACAACAGGCAGAGCGAAGACCGCCCCCGCGTCCTCTCCATCGCCGGCACCAGCCCCATCCACCAGATGACCCGCGCCGAGCACGTCGGCCTGGTCGACATCACGACGCGGGCAATGGGACACGAGGGCGTTTACGTAGCCGGCGTGCTGCCCAATCCACTCGCCGAAGCCAGGCAGACCATCAGCGAGCTCGCCGCGCTCGAGCGACCTCCAGACGCCTACCTCATCATGCCTCTGGCCGGCGTCTACGACCCCGACAGCATGTACAGCGAGTTCATGGCCTTCGGCGAGGAGATGAACGACTGCTTCGGCGCCCGGCTAATCTACTACTTCAAGGACGGCCGCGACATTGCCCAGATGGAAAACCTCTTCCGCGACTCGGAAGCATTTGTCGGCGTGAAGGTAGGCACGAGCGAGGACGACGTCGAGCCGCTCAAGCGCGCGCTCGGCGACAACGGTCTCGTCATCTGGGGCATCGGCGACCGCAGCACGCGCGCGGCCCGGCTCGGCTCCAAGGGGCACACCTCTGGCATCGCCATCGTCTATGCCGGCGCCTCCGACGCCATAAACAACGCGCAGCGCCTCGGTGACTTTGCCGAGTCCCAACGGGTGGAGGATGCAATCTTCGCGCTCGAGGAGTTGCGCTTCCGCGGCGGGCGACGCTACAACTACGGGGCTGTGATTTCGGCCATGGCCCAGTCCGGCTTCGACGACATTGACGGCGGCGACGGCGCCCCGTTCAACCCGCTTGTTCCCGCCGAAATCGCCCGCGAAGTGAAGGCCGCGATCGCCGACCTGGCGCAATATCACTGAGTCCTGGAGTCTGACAATGGCACCACACGCCAGCGGCGCGGCCGACGCGCCGTCCATACTTCTAATCTCGACTGACCACTGGCCTGCATACCTGATGGGCGGAGCCGGACACGGCGCTATCCGCACGCCAACCCTCGACAGCCTGGCCGACGCCGGCGTGCGCTATACCAACGCCTACGCCGAATGCCCGGTCTGCATACCCGCCCGCCGCACGCTCATGACCGGCACCACCACGCGCACGCACGGCGACCGCAACTTCATGGTGCAGGAGCCGATGCCGCCCTTTCCAACGCTTGCCCAGACCTTCCGCGACGCCGGCTATCAGGCCTACGCGGTCGGCAAGCTGCACGTCTTCCCCCAGCGCGATCGCATCGGCTTCGACGATGTGATCCTCGCCGAGGAAGGCCGCCCCATTCTCGGGGCGATCGACGATTACGAGCTGTGGATGGGGGAGGAGGGCTACCCGGGTCGCTCCTACGCACACGGCATGAGCAACAACGAGTACGACTTCCGGCCCTGGCATCTGCCCGAGCACACCCACGTCACAAACTGGGCTACCGACCAGATGTGCCGGATGATTCGCCGCCGCGACCCGACGCGGCCCGGACTCTGGTTCCTCTCCTACTGCCACCCCCACCCGCCGCTCGTGCCGCTGGAATGGTACTATAATCTCTACCGCGACATCGAAATCCCGCTTCCTTATCGGGCCGCGTGGTCGGAAGATTTCGCCGACCTGCCCTATCCGCTACAGGTGATCCAAACCCGCTACGGCGACGCCTTCAGCGAAGGGGCTCTACAGGGCATCCACCGTGCCTTCTACGCGCTCTGCACACACATCGATCACCAGCTTCGCCGCGTCATTGGCACCTTGCGCGAGGAAAAGCTGCTCGACAACACGATCATCTGCTTCACCAGCGACCACGGCGATATGCTGGGACACCACGGGCTGTGGGCCAAGCGGCTCTACTACGAGCAGGCCGCCAACATCCCGATGCTCCTCCTCGGCCCGGCCGGCGACGAACGCACGCCGGCAGGCACCGAGGATGATCGCCTCGTCGGCTGGCAGGATGTCATGCCCACGCTGCTCGAACTGGCCGGAATCCCCGTCCCCGATAGCGTCGAGGGCAAGTCGATGGTCGCCGAACGCCGTCCCTATCTCTTCGGCGAAGTGGGCGAAGGGCCGATGGCGACTCGCATGGTCCGGAAGGACCAGTACAAGCTGATCTACTACCCCACCGGCAACCGCTTCCAGCTCTTCGACCTGGACGCCGATCCGCTCGAGATGCACGATCTGAGCGCGTCGCAGGAACACGCGCAACTGCGCCAATCCTTGACCGCGCACCTGCTGGATGAGCTGTACGGCAGCGACGAGGCGTGGCTGCAAGACGGCGAACTGGTCGGCCTGCCCCAGCGCGAATGGCAGCCGGCCCAAAACCGTGAACTCTCAGGCCAGCGCGGGCTGCACTGGCCGCCGCCGCCGTTTGACCTGTCCGGCAGACAAGTCGGCATGCCTGGGCAAAAGTAGGGGCGAAATTGGATTCGGCTGAATTGCCAGCTAAGTGGATTCTTGGAGGGCCCGATTAAGTGCGTCCTCGACAAAATCGTCGAGGCTAACACCGCTCTGTTGCGCGGCGACGAATGTCCGGTATTGCAATTCCTTGGTCACCCGGACTGAAATCTCGCTGGGAGTTTGGCCGCTTTCGACTCTTGTCGGTTCCCTGCCTGTCTCTTCGCAATAGGTCAGATAATCGTCAACAGCCTCGTGGAAAGCCGTTTCCAGCTCCTCGACCGAGGTTCCTTCAAAGTAGACGTCGTCGAACGTTCCCAGGAGATGACCCCAGAAGATCCGGTCCCTCTCGTCATAACGTATGTCGGCTGTGTACCCTCTGAAGTTCATTGTTCAGGTTCTATTCCGTTTTCTCGCAGGAACGCTCGAACAGCTTCGACGGCATAGCGTTTTGCTTCCTTGCCGGGGTGGGGGCGATGAAATGTCCGAATACAATCATCCATGTCGATGCGAAAGTGAGAGATCCTATCTACGGTTATCTTGGCGCCGACATCGACAATGAAGTTTTCCACATCGGACCAGCAAATGTGCGTTCGCGTGGGGCGGTCAAGAAGACCCTTCAGTGCTTTTCGCTGTTTACGACTTAGCCCAATAGCTCCTATAGGACCATTCGCAGTTCAAAATTGCGAAGATTGGAAAAGGTACTCTGTCCCATCAAAACCGCAAGTTTACATTGGATAACGTAAACATTACAGTACATTTGTATTAGGAATCTAGCATGGATTTGGCAGAAACACAAGAGAATTGTGCTCACTTTCGGAAAGGGAACGCTCCCGTGTCTTCTCCCAAGCGCCGCTACGCGCTCGTCGGTACCGGCGGCCGCGCCCGAATGTACATCGACGCCATCCTCGGCGACTTCGCTCAGTGGAATGAGCTGGTCGCACTCTGCGACCTCAGCCAGACGCGCATGGACTGGTACAACAACCAGGTCCGGCAACGCGGCGCGCACACCTTGCCTACCTACCTCGCCCGCGACTTCGACCGCATGGTCGCCGAAACTAGGCCGGACGTCGTCATCGTCACCACTATGGACGCCACGCATCACCACTATATCTGCCGCGCCATGGAGCTGGGCTGCGATGCAATCACCGAAAAGCCCATGACAACCGATGACGCCAAGGCCCGCCAGATTTTCGACACGATCGAGCGGACCGGCCGATCACTGCGCGTCACATTCAACTACCGCTACGCGCCGCTTGCAACCACCGTGCGCGAGCTGATCATGCAGGGCGCGGTCGGCCGCCCCCGCCACGTCGACTTCTCCTGGGTGCTGGATACACGCCACGGCGCCGACTATTTTCGCCGCTGGCATCGCGAAAAAGACAAGTCCGGCGGCCTTCTCGTGCACAAGGCCACGCACCACTTCGACCTGATCAACTGGTGGATCGACTCGGTTCCCCGTACCGTCTACGCCCAGGGCGACCTGCTTTTCTACGGACGAGAAAACGCGGCCGCGCGCGGCGAAAGCTACAGCTACGACCGCTACACCGGCGAGGACGCCGCCGCCGCCGACCCGTTCGCCCTCAGCCTCGAGTCCGACGAAACGCTGCGCGGCCTCTACCTGAATGCCGAGGCCGACAGCGGTTACCTGCGCGACCGCAACGTCTTCGGCGATAACATCACCGCCGAGGACACGATGAGCGTCACGGCCCGCTATCGCAACGGCATAATTCTCAGCTACTCGCTTCTCGCCTACTGCCCCTGGGAGGGATACCGCGCCGCCGTCACCGGCGACCGCGGGCGCATCGAAGTGGAGGCCGTCGAGGCGGTAGGCCGCACCTTCGTCGCCGGCGAGGAGGAGAGCCTTCCCGCTGCCGGCAGCCCGCTGGCCGGCTTCGGCGGCAAGCACATCTGGGTCTTCCCCATGCACCGCGCGCCCTACAGCGTGGAGGTGCCCGAGGGTCTCGGCGGACATGGCGGCGGTGACCGCGTCATGCTGGAGCAGATCTTCCACCCCGACCCGCCCGAAGACCCCTATGCGCGCGCCGCCTCGCACATTGACGGCGCCGCATCGATTCTACTGGGCATCGCCGCCAACCACTCCATCGCCTCCGGCCGGCCCGTCGATGTCGATCAACTGCTGCAACTCAACCACTCCTAAGGAGACACTCCATTGAACACCCTGTCCGGTAAGAATGTCCTGGTCACCGGCGCCAGCAGCGGCTTCGGCGAAGCGATAGCGCTGCAGTTCGCACAGGCGGGCGCGCACGTGGCCCTGGTCGCCCGCCGCGAGGAGATGCTGCGCGCGCTGGCGCAACGCATCGAGCCATCCGGCGTCCGCACCATCGTCTGCCCCTGCGATGTGGGGGATGAAGCACAGGTCCGCGCAACCGTCGACAAGATCGACGCCGAATTCGGCCAGATCGACGTGCTGGTCAACAACGCCGGCACGAACGTCCCCAACCGCACCATCGTCGACACAACCACCGCCGACTTTCATGCCGTTGTCGACGTCAACCTGGTCAGCGCCTTCCTCTTCACCAGCCTGCTCCTGCCGCAGATGAAGGAACGCGGCGCCGGCACCATCATCAACATCGCCTCGCGCGCCGCCAACTTCCCCAGCCTGCTGGCGGGAGTCGCCTACAGCAGCGCCAAAATGGCGATGAAGGCCCTCAACCAGATCACCAACGAGGAAGGCAACCCCCACGGCGTGCGCGCCTGCGTAATCAATCCCGGCGTCGCCGCAACCCCGCTGCTCGACCGCCGCCCCGTTCCGCCCCCGCAGGAGACGCGCCATCTGATGATGCAGGCCGAGGATATCGCAGCGACCGTCCTCTACGCCGCCAGCCTCCCCCAGCGCGCCAACGCCGACCGCATCGATCTCTATGCGACCAGCACGGAGGTGTATTGAATTCGACCGCAAATCAGGAGACGTGCCGCCTGCCATCGCCGCCGTCGCCTCCGATGGGCAACTCACCCCAGCCCAGAGACGCCGCCTCCTTCTATCACTCTCGCTGCGGCGCCAGAAACCCGGGACCGGCAGCGCACCCCAATTCCTGCGCGGACGCAGCGCGCGCTACGCCTGGCCCGACCTGCGAGACCTGCTGAAAGGGCTCCGTTGGGCTGTCGTCGGTGCAGTGGCTACCCGCGCCTACATGCCTGAACGCATGACGAGCGAATTCAAAGTCCTTGTTCATCCTGAGGACAGTGGCGAGGCCCTGGCACGACTGCGAAGTTCTGGTTTTCGACTGGCTACTGAACTGTCAATCCCCGGTTGCACGCTGCAGGCTCCCGACGGCACCGAGATCCACCTGCTCCTCGTCCCTTTTGCCTGGATAGACGACGCATTTCAACGCCTGCGCCGCGACGCGGCCGGCTTCCCGGTCCTGGACCTGCCCTATCTTGTTCTCATGAAGCTGGAAACGTCGCGCGCGCAGGATCTCGCAGATCTCTCGAAGATGCTTGGCCTCGCCGCCGACGAAGAACTGGACCGGACTCGGGAGTGCGTCGCCCGCTACATGCCGGAAGCCTCGGACGACCTGGAGTCCCTGATCTACCTCGGCCGTCTGGAAATGAAGGACGTGTAAACGACTTTCGCTCAAGCCCATCCCGTTGGGGGCAATTGCCAACCCATGCTACGCGTAGGATTCATCGGAACCGGCCGCATCAGCGACCTGCACGCCCTCGAATATCTGCAAGACGAGCGCGCCCGGATCGTGGCCGTTTGCGATATTGACGGCGAAACCGCCGAACGCCGCGCAGCCGGGTGGGACGTTCCCTCCACTCATGTTTTCAGTCATCACCACGAGCTTCTTGCCATGCCCGACCTCGACCTGGTCGAAATCCTCCTGCCCCATCACCTCCACCACCCCGTGACACTCGACGCATTCGCCGCCGGAAAACATGTCTCGGTCCAGAAGCCGATGGCTCTTACCCTGGCACAGGCGGACGAGATGGTCGCGGCCGCGTCAACTGCCGGAAAACTGCTCCGTGTCTACGAAAACTTCCTCCACTACCCACCGGTGACGCAGGCGATAGAACTGATCGAAGCCGGCGAAATCGGCGACCCCCTGACCATCCGCATCAAGAGCAACGCCGGCTTCAGCCCCAACGCCTGGCACTTGCCCCTCGCGTCCTTGGCCTGGCGCTTCGACCCGGAAAAGTGCGGCGGCGGCCCGCTGGTATTCGATGACGGCCACCACAAGTTCGCGCTGGCCTGGCACTTTATGGGACTGGCGCAAGAGGTGCATGCCTGGATCGGCAGGATGGAGTTGATGCCGGGCCGCATTCTGGATGCGCCCTCCATCGTCTCGTGGAAGTTCCCCGGCAACCGTTTCGGCTCGCTGGAGGTCGTCTACTCACCGCAGCTGGAGGTCGAGACCCGGCACTATGCGCAGGATGACCGCGTTGAGATTACCGGGACCAGGGGAGTGCTCTGGATCAACGGCGGGCACGGACGACTACCCGGCGTGCCTCCGCTCGTCCTCCGTCGCGAGGACAGAACGCGCACCTTCGATGACCTGCCGACCGGCTGGGAGTTGAGCTTTGTCCACGCAACCCGCCACCTCATCGACGCCTACGAAAGCGGGGACCCACCCCGCCTGACCGGCGCCGAAGGTCGCGACGTCCTGCGCTTCCTCCTCGCCGCGCAGCAGTCCGCCCGCGAGGGCCGGGCTGTGCCCGTCTGACCGGCGCGAGCCGGGCCTGGCAGTAGGCCATTCAGCGCAAACGGCCGGCCTGCCAGCGATGGGCAGCTGACAGACCGGCCGATTCGGTTGAGATGTGAACGAACGGCACACCTCGTCCCTGCGTTAAATGGGATGGCGTCCCTAAAACGGAATGTCGTCCTCGCCACCAGGATCTTGGCCGGCACCGCCGCCACTGCCCCATCCCCCGCTCTGGCCGCCTGATTGGCCGCTCGCCGCAGCCAGCGCCTCACCTTCGGCCCGCGTGTTGAGGAAACGCACCGTCCGCGCCCGAACTTCCAGCGAGGCGCGCGTGTTTCCCTCCCTGTCGGTCCAGGTGGTCGGCTCTTCCATTTCGCCAACGACCAGCACCCGCTGTCCTTTTGTTAGATACTGGTTGCAGGTTTCGGCCAGACGTTCCCATGCAGCCACGCGGAACCAAACGGTCCTGTCCTGGCGTTGCCCGTCCTGGCCCGTCCACGATCGACTGGTGGCAACGCTAAAATTTGTCACAGGCGTGCCGCCGGGCGTGTAGCGCATCTCCGGATCACGCCCCAGGTTCCCTATCAGTGTGATCTGTTGATACATTTGGCCTCTTCCTTCCCTCAATTCTTGTCCAATCAGCCGGCGTCGGCGAAACCGGCCGCATCAGGCATTGCCCCCGTCGCCCCGTGCCTCGCCGGCGCTCATCTGATACCTTGTGCACACACCATCAGAAGGGAACGTCAACGTCGGCACCGGCATTCGGACCGGGAGCCTTTTCGCCATCAGGGTAACTGGGCGGCCCGCTCGACTGCTCGCCAGCCTCGGCGCGCGTACTTAGAAACCGAACAGTGCGCGCCGTCAACTGCAGCGACGCACGTGGGTTCCCGCTCTCGTCCGTCCACACATAGGGCTCCTCCAGCTCTCCCACAACCAGCACGCGCCTCCCTTTCGCCAGATACTGGTTGCAGGTCTCCGCCAGCCGCCGCCACGCCGATACCCTGAACCATACGGTCTTTTCCTGCCTCTGACCGTCCTGCCCCGTCCACACGCGGCTCGCGGCCACGGAGAAACTCGTAACAGGGTCGCCGTTCGGCGTATAGCGCATCTCCGGGTCCTGGCCCAGGTTCCCTACGAGTGTGATCTGCTGGTACATTGTACAGCCTCCTTGGGGGAATTCGCAATCGATTTGACCTATCGGTCCGGCAGGCATAATGGACTCGCCAGACCATTCAGATCTGTATTGTACATATGTTCTAGCAGGTCGCCAAATCGGATTACCCCCGCGCGCAAGAGTTCAAATTCGAGTCTTTCCTCCCTTTCCAATGTCTGCCCAATCCACCGATTCGACCTTCCCGAAGACCGCCGTGAATTAGACCGATTCGCCACTTCATGGAATAATTACTGCGTACTCCGACCCGCTGCTTTCCTTTAAGTTGCCCGTCCACCGCGTCAGAGCGCGCCCACGCGGGCACAGGAACATGATTGCCGTGAAACTGGACCAGGTCCGCCAACATCTGCGCGATCACGCCATAGCCGGCTGGCTGCTCTACGACTTTCGCGGCCAGAATCCCATCGCCGCATCCGTCGCCGGGCTGGAAAATACCGGCACGCGGCGCTGGTTCCTCTGGATTCCCGCCGAAGGCGAGCCAGAGTGGCTGGTCCACGCCATCGAGCAGGCGGCCTTCAGCACCGTACCGCCCGAACTCGCCGGCCCGCTCCATCTCTACGTCGGCTGGCAGGAGATCGAGGAAAAGCTGCGCCGCATCCTTCCGCACGGCTCCGTCAGCAGCATAGCCATGGAATACAGCCCAAGTTGCGCCATTCCCTACGTCAGCAAAGTCGACGCCGGTACGCTTGAGCTGGTGCAGGCGGCCAGCCGCGCAACGGTCGTCAGCAGCGCCGACCTCGTACAGCTCGTTCAGGCCGTGCTCTCCACAGAGCAGATCGAAAGCCACCGCCGCGCCGCCGCCCACATGCTCGCGGCCAAGGACGCCGCCTTCGCCTTCGTCGACGCCGCCCTGCGCGCCGGACAGGAGATCACCGAGTACGCCGTGCAGCAGCTCATCGTCAACCGCTTCCGCGACGCCGATCTGGAGTGGGACCACGACCCGATTGTCGCCGTCAACAGCAACGCCGCCCTGCCCCACTACGCCCCCAGCGCCCGGCAGCACAGCCCGGTCCGCCGCGGCGATGCCCTGCTGATCGACCTCTGGGCCAGGGAACGGAACTGCCCCGACGACTGCTACGCCGATATCACCTGGACCGCCTACTGCGGCCAGGAGCCGCCCCCGGCAGTGACGCGCGTCTTCGAAGCGGTCGCGCAGGCGCGCGACACCGCCGTCGCCGCCATCAGGCAGGGGCTCGACAACGGACAGACCGTTCACGGCTACGAAATTGACGATGCCGCCCGACGCGTCATCGAAGAAGCCGGCTTCGGCCGCGGCATCCTGCATCGCACAGGCCACAGCCTGGGCCCCACCACACACTGGAACGGCGTCAACATCGACAACGTTGAGACGCAGGACCGCCGCAGCCTCATCCCCGGCGTCATGTTCACGATCGAGCCCGGCATCTACCTGCCCCAGCTCGACTTCGACGGCAGCGGTCAGCCCAAAGGACTCGGTATCCGCAGCGAGGTCAACTGCATTGTACACGAACACGGCCTGGAGCTGACGACACTGCCCTTGCAGCAGGAGCTCGCGCTCCTGGGCGGCTGAACTGATCTCCGCGCCGCAGCATTGCCGCAGTCGACTGTCGCGAGGTCTTCCGAACCGTCAAGAACCCAGTTCGCACCACGCAACGCAGTGAGAAGAGCGGACCATCCCATGCACAAAGCCACATTTGAAAAAAGACCCGAGCGCGTCGCTCTCTTTGTTACCTGCATGGTCGACATGCTCTATCCCAACGTAGGCATCGCAGCCTGCGAGCTGTTGGAGAAGAACGGTATCCAGGTCCTCTTCCCCGAGGAGCAGACATGTTGCGGGCAGCCGGCCTTCAACGCCGGGTACCGCAACGAGGCGCGCAAGCTGGCCCGGCGCTTCATTTCGATCTTCGGGCCCCTCGTCGACAGCGGCGAAGTCGACGCCATCGTCGCGCCCTCCGGCAGCTGCGCCACCATGATCAGCCACTTCTACGAGGTTATCTTCCAGGAGTCGAACGAACCGGACCTGTCTATTCAGGCCCAGCGGCTGGCATCCGTAACATTCGAGTTGACCGAGTTCCTGGTCGATGTGCTTGGCCTGGTGAGCACCGGAGCCAAACTGCAGGGCAAGGCCGCCTACCATCCCTGCTGCCATCTCTTCCGCGAGCTGGGCGTCGATGAGCAGCCGCGTAAACTGCTGGCCGGTGTGGAGGGTCTCGAACTCGTCGACTTGCCGCACGCCCACGACTGCTGCGGGTTCGGCGGGCTCTTCGCCATCAAAAATAGTGGCATCAGTGCCGCAATGGGACGGGCAAAGGCCCGTTGCGCCCAACAGAGCGGCGCCGACGCCATCGTTCTCGGCGATGTCAGCTGCATGACCCACATCAACGGCATACTCAGTCGCGAGGGCGTTGACTGCCGCGCCCAGCATATCGCCGAAATCCTGAATAACCATTTCGGCAGTCACCTGCGTCCGCCGACCGAACCGGGCCCGACGCCCGCCGACCATCCGCGGCGCTGGGGCGATGTCTCCTGAACTGGTGCCGGCCCACTCGACACAGGCCGGCTCCTGCTCCATCCTCGGCCCGCAATCGCACACGACCGGCCAACAGGAACGACTTCGATGCAAGTAGATATCCATGCCCCCTACAAAGATCGTGTCCGCCAAGCGCTGGGCGACCCAAATCTCCGCGTCGCCGTCAGCAAGGCGACCGACCGCATGGCCAACGCCCGCAACGCCTCCATGGACGAAATTGAAGGCGAGAGGCTGCGCTCTCAGCTACGCCAAATGAAGCAAAATGTGCTGCGCAACTGGCCCGACTATCTCCAGGATCTTGAAACGAACCTGCGTCAGAACGGCTGCGTCGTCCACTGGGCCGAGGGCATCGAAGATGCGCAGCAAATCGTTAAAGATATCGCGCTGCAGAACAGCGCCAAACTGGTCGTCAAGGCCAAATCCATGGCCACCGAAGAGATTCACCTCAACCACGCCTTGGAAGAGGCAGGCCTGCGCGTCGTCGAGACAGACCTCGGCGAGTACATCATCCAGCTGGCCGAAGAGCCCCCCAGCCACATCGTCGCCCCGGTGATCCACAAACGGCTGGAAGAAATCGCCGACGTCTTCCAGGAAAAGCTTGATATGCCGGCCACGCGCGACCCGTCGAAAATGACCTCGCTGGCACGCGCCCGGCTCCGCAAAGAGTTCTTCGCCGCCGACATCGGCATCACCGGCTGTAACTTCGCCATCGCCGAAACCGGGACCATCTGCATCGTCACCAACGAGGGCAACGGCCGCATGGTCAGCAGCATGCCGCGCGTCTACGTCGCCGTGATGGGCATCGAAAAACTCGTCCCCACAGTTGAAGACGCCTTCCTCCAACTCCAAGCCCTCTGCCGCAGCGCAACCGGGCAGAAGTTTACAGTCTACTGCTCGATGACCAGCGGGCCGCGCCGCCCTGGCGATGTCGACGGCCCCGAACAGGTGCACGTCGTCCTGCTCGACAACGGCCGCACCCGCATGTTCGCCCGCGGCTACGGCGAGGCGCTCATGTGCATCCGCTGCGGCGCCTGTCTCAACGCCTGCCCCGTCTACCAGGAGATCGGCGGCCACGCCTATGGCAGCACCTACAACGGCCCTATCGGCGCCGTCATCACGCCCGCCCTGGCCCCGGAGATCGCCCGCTTCAAGGAGTTGCCGCATGCCACCTCGCTCTGCGGCGCCTGTCGCGAGGCCTGCCCGGTTAAAATCGACCTGCCACGCCTACTGCTCGACCTCCGCTCCGATCTCGTGCAGCAGGGCGCCGGCCCGACAACCGAGGCGCTCGGCATTAAGAGCTACAGCGCACTGATGAGCAGCCGCCGCATGTACGAGAGTCTCGGCAAACTCGCCGGCATCGGCTCGAACGTCTACGCCGGCATGAGCGGCGGCAACATCAAATTCATGCCGCCGCCGCTGAATGGCTGGACCGCCTACCGCGACTTCGCCCCGTTCGCCCGCAAGAGCTTTCGTGACTGGTGGAGAGAGCGCAGTAAGGTACGCCGGCGGGCCTGAGAAACGCCCGGCCAGACCACGTTGATCGGAAAACGACCCATGAGCACACGCGACAACATCCTCGCCCGCCTGCGCGAAACCCTCCGCCAGCCGGACCTGCCCTTTCCCTCCCTCGAAAGTCCCCCCCTGACTCAGGCCGACCGCATGACAGTCACCAGCGCCCCAGGCGGCCTCTGGGCCCAGGCCGAACGCTTCGCCCAGGAGCTCGCCGCGGTCAAGGGGACCTGTGAACTGTTGGAGACCGTTACAGAAACCCGCCTCGCCATCGTCTCTCGCCTGCAAACCTGGGTGGAAGAAGAGCAGGCGGCCCGCAAGACCGTCGACGCCGAACGCGCCGAGGACTGGAATGTGCTCTGCTGGCCGCCGGCGCAGCTGCACCTTGACGGCCTGACGCACGTCCTCAAAGAAACGGGCTTCAAGCTGATCGAACCGACCGACCTGCATGACCCGGAGCAGCGCGAGCGCATCCGGCCGGTTCGGGCCGGAATCACCACCGTTGAAGCAGCCTTTGCTAGCACCGGCTCATTCGTCGTCGGCGCCGGCGGCGCCAACGCTCGCGCCGCCAGCCTGACCCCCTTCCGCCACCTGGTCGTGATCCCCTTCAGCCGCCTCTTCGCCACCGCCGAAGACTGGCTCGCCGAAATGCGCTACGCCGGCGGCCTCGACGCCTACATCCGCCGTAGCCGCAACATCTCAATCGTCACCGGCCCCAGCAAGTCAGCCGACCTGGAAGGAAATCTCACCATGGGCGTTCACGGCCCCAAGGTCGTGCACGCCGTCCTATTCGACGACGTGCAGGAGTAGACACCGCCCCCATACGCCCTCCGCGGCCTGCCCCTTCGGCCACAAACCTGACTGAAAGCCACTGTCCCAGCTGCCTCCACGCAACGAACTAAAAGCGAAGAGCCAGACACTCAAAACTACCAAAAGGAGTCCAAATAGATGCCCAACGAACAGGACCAACCGTTCCGCACCCTCATCAGCTGCGCCCAACTTTCGCACGCGCTCGCAGCCGCAGACGGCCCCGCCGCAAGCCACCTCCGCATCGTCGACTGCCGTTTTGACCTGCGCGACACCGAGGCCGGCCGCCGCGCCTACGCCCACAGCCACATTCCCGGCGCACTGTATGCCCATCTGGATGAGGATCTGTCAGGGCCGATCCTGCCCGGCCGCACCGGTCGTCATCCCCTGCCCGAGGCAGCCGACTTCGCCCGTACTCTCGCCCGCCTCGGCATAGGCAACAGCGCCCAGGTTATCGTCTACGACGACGGCAGCGGCTCGATGGCCGCCCGCATGTGGTGGATGATGCGCTGGCTCGGCCACGAAGCCGTCGCAGTGCTCGACGGCGGCTGGGCCGCCTGGACCGCAGCCTCCCTGCCCACCGGCGAAGGCGTTGAAACCCCTGTAAACGCCAGCTTCACTGCCAACCCCCGACCCGAACTCGTCGTCGACGCCGCCGAAATGCTCGCCAAAACCGCCAGCGGCGCCGCGCTCGTCATCGACGCCCGCGCCGCCGACCGCTTCCGCGGCGAAAACGAGACGCTCGACCCCGTCGGCGGCCACATCCCCGGCGCCTCCAACCTGCCATACGACGGCAACCTGCGCGACGGCCTCTTCCGCGAACCCGCAGAGCTGGCCGCCCGCTTCGGTCAAGTCATGGGCAACAGGCCCCCCTCAGAACTGATCTTCTACTGCGGCTCCGGCGTCTCCGCCTGCCACAACGCCCTCGCCCTCGAACACGCCGGCATCGGCGAAGCCCGCCTCTACCCCGGCTCCTGGAGCGAATGGATCACAGATCCTGCCCGGCCTACCGCACAGGGGTAGGCAAACTGTTGGAAGATCGGCGCAAGAGAAGATAGAGCGAGACACCCTCTTCTATCTCCCTGTACCGGACACACGCAACCTTGGCGAACTCCGGGACGACGACGGCCGTAAGCGTCGAGTCTGTATAATACGTGAACCGCAGACCGTGGTTTTCCTCCGCTCCCTCCCCGAACCAGAATGAGTGCAATACCAGGCCGTTCGCGTTCAATATCGCCGCCTGCCGCTGTAATGATCTCCGCAACTCACCCACACTTAGATGATGCAGCACTTTGTTGGAAAAGATGGCGTCAAACCGTTGCTCCGTCTCCAACGTCACCGCATCCAGAAAGAGCAGTTCCGCATCCGGGTGGGCCCGTCGATAGCGATGCAAAAAAGCTTGCGACCGGTCGGATCCGGTCGCGGCGAACGCCTCCGCAAGCAGGGCAAGGTCCTTTCCCGGCCCCATGCCTAACTCCAGCACCGTCGAGCCGGGCGCCAGGTGCTTCTTCAAAACGTCTACCAGTTCTCTTCCGTCCAATCCCTCCGCCATCTCAACGTATGTTTCGATGTTCCTCTCTTCGTCATAGAATCCCATACAGCTGATGTCTCCCCCGGAATGAGCCCATCCACAAGGTCTGTGTCATAATGACGCGACCCGTACTTCAACCGATGCCAAAGGACCTTCCCAATGAAAACGCGAACAGGCAGCATCCCCATCGGCTTCCGTCAGGTCAAGTCCCCCTGGCAGCGCGACCTCCAATCCGTACTGGAATGGGCCGTCCGAAACGACCTTGAGGTCATCGACCTCAACCACAGTTCCGCCGAAGCCGTAAGCGCAGTCGCAGCTGCCGGTCTGCGCATCGGCTCCATCGACCTGCCCGACCACAAAGGCATGATCGCCGCCGACCCGGCACGCCGCGCCGCCGCGCTCGCCCGCAACAGCGAATGTATCCGCGCCTGCACCGCCGACGGCCCCCAAAACTTCTTCGAAGTCATGTTGCCTGACAATCCGGAGCTCCCGCGTGCCGAAAACTACGGCTACATGGTCGAGAGTTATACTGCGCTTGCCAGCGTCCTCGAAGAAAGCGGCTCCCACTACGTCATCGAAGGCTGGCCCGGCCCCGGCGCGCTCTGCTGCACCCCGGAGACCTACCGCGCCTTTTTCCGCGACGTCCCTTCGCCGTCCATGAGCGTCAACTACGACCCCTCCCATCTGATTCGCATGGGCATCGACCCGCTGCGCTTCCTCGAGGAGTTCGTCGATCGCGTCCAGCACGTTCACGGCAAGGACACCGAACTCCTGGCCGAAAACTTCTACGAGTACGGCCACGAACAGCCCGCAACCTTCAGCGAGCCCATCAGGTTTGGCGCCCACAGCTGGCGCTATACGATTCCCGGGCATGGACTCTTCCGCTGGACGGAGGGACTCCGCATCCTTGAGGAACACGGTTTCAGCGGCTGCATCTCCATCGAGCTGGAAGACGCCAACTTTAACGGGACCGAAGAGACCGAACGGCAGGGCATTCTGTACGGCGCCCGCTTCCTGGCCGGCTGCTGATCCGGAGCAGCGCCCCCGCCGGGCGGCGTTTCAAAGCTCGAACGACCCGTGCAAGGTAGGCGCGACCACGTTGCCGTGACCCTGCTCGCGTAACTCTTTCGCCAGCGCGCTGGTCCCCTCCGCCTCACCGTGGACAAGAAAGACCTGTTGCAGACGCCCCCGGTCGAACTGCGACGCCCACGCCAGCAGCTCCGCGTGGTCCGCGTGCGCGCTGTAGCCGTTGATGCGCGCCACCTCCGCCCGCACGTCGTACGCCTCGCCGAAAATCCGCACCGTCCCGTTCCCCTCCAGAATCCGCCGTCCTAGCGTGTGCTGCGCCTGAAAACTGACGAACAGAACCGTGTTTTCCGCTTGGCCTATATTGTTCTTCAAGTGGTGCAGAACGCGCCCGCTCTCCGCCATGCCGCTGGCGCTGATAATAATCGCCGGCTCCGTCATGTGGTTCAGCTGCTTGCTGCGTCGCACCTCCCGCACATACTCGATGCGCGGATAGTCGAACGGGCTCCGCCGCCGCCCATCCTCCAGAAACGCCCTCACGTTCGTGTCCCACGACTCCGGGTGCATGCGGAATACGTCCGTTGCATTCACCGCCAACGGACTGTCCACATAGACAGGAATCTCAGGGATGTCGCCCTGCGCGTCCAGCTGGTTCAGGGCATAGACGATCTCCTGCGTGCGGCCCACCGCAAACGAGGGGATGATCACCTTGCCCCGCCGCCGCGCCGTCCTGCACACGACATCCCGCAACCGCCTCTGCGCCGCCTCGTAGTGCCCGTGCAGACGCCCGCCGTAAGTGCTCTCCATGATCAGCAGATCAGCCTGCGAGACGATCGTCGGGCTGCGCAGCAGCGCAATCTCGTCCCGGCCAAGGTCACCGCTGAATACCACCCGCCACCTCTTGCCGCTGGCAAACTCCTCGATATCCAGTTCTACAACTGCCGAACCCAGAATATGTCCCGCGTTGTGAAACGTCAGTTTCACGCCGTTGGCGATCGGTACCGGCCGCCCTTCCCCGACGCTGACAAACAACGGCAGCGTCTCCCGCGCATCCGCCTGCGTGTAGATCGGCTCGACCGGCGGCTCACCCTTCCGGCTCCGCCTCCGGTTGAGATACTCTACATCCTTCTCCTGGATGTAGCCGCTGTCCAACAGCATATAGGCCGAGAGATTGCGCGTCGCCGCCGTACACCAGACATTGCCGCTGAAGCCCTGCTTGACCAGGTTGGGCAGCTTGCCCGTGTGATCGATATGCGCGTGGCTCAGCACAACGCAATCGATCGACTCCGCCTCCCACGGAAAGTTCAGATTGCGCGCGTACGTGTCGCCCCGCCGCCCCTGGTATAGCCCGCAGTCCAGCAGAATCCGCTGCCCGTTCACCTCCAACAGGTGCATCGACCCCGTCACCTCTTGCGCCGCACCGTGAAATGTCAGCCGCATCGAACGCTCCTCCTCTGCCTGTCCTCATCCTGGAACATTCGTGCGGGCAAGGACTTGACACCGCACAGATGTTCTTGTATACTTGGGATAACGTTTGGGAATTGCTTGAAATCTTTGGGATATTCCAGCGTCCACAAGCTGCGCCCCGAGTTTCAAGCCAAGGCGCATCCATCAACATGCTAGGAGCATAGCCATGAAACTGTCGGAACGCCAAAAGAACATGCTCGCCTTCATCGCCGACTTCGTCGGGAGCAACAACTACCCGCCCACCATTCGCGAAATCGGCCGCGCCTGCGGCATCTCAAGCACCTCCGTCGTCAAGTACAACCTGACCAAACTGGAACGCCACGAGCTGATCCGCCGCGACAAAGAGGTCAGCCGCGGCCTGAGCCTGGCCTGGGAGCGCCTACAGGAGCTGGGGCTCGCCGCCGACCTGACCGGCGCGCCGTCCGACACAGATTCCGCCGGCAGCGGCGGTCCGCTCCAGGGTTTCTTCCAGGTCCCCGTCCTCGGTTTCATCGCCGCCGGCCAGCCCATCCAGGTCGAAACCACAGACCATGTCAGTGCCGACGAATGGCTCGATCTCAACGAGGCCCTCTACCGCAACCATGCCGAGCTCTACGCACTGCGCGTCCAGGGCGACTCGATGATCGACGCCAGCGTCCTCGACGGCGACATCGTCATCCTCCGCCACCAGGAGCGCGCCGAAAACGGCGAAATGGTCGCCGCCTGGATCGACACCCAGAACGAGACCACCCTAAAACATTTCTACCTCGAAGGCGACCAGGTCCGCCTCCGCCCGGCCAACCCCAGCTACCCGGAGATGTTCCTGCCCGCCGCCGAAGTCAGCGTCAAGGGCAAAGTCGTGTCGGTCATCCGCCAGTTGGAATAGCCGCCCACCCTCCCCTCCAGTTCCCAGCCACCGGCCGCTGACCACCGGCCGCTGCCCTTGGGCGGTCGGGCCGTTCCGGCCCTCCCTTGTGCGGGGGGACTCCCCCCGCAACGCCCCCCTATGTTATGCCACCGTGCCTGCGCGATTCCAGCTGACGCGTCAACGCCAGTCGTGCCAGCGCCACCGTGCCTGCGTCGCTCCCGCAGTTCGAATCACGAATCACGAATCACGAATCACGAATCACGAATCACGAATCACGAATCACGAATCACGAATCACGAATCACG
>JAJDTL010000018.1 GCA_022827195.1 Caldilineaceae bacterium | reverse complement strand
CAAACAATCTGGCATGCGTTGGTCGCGTAACGGCGCACAAGCCATGCTCGCTTTGCGTTCCACCTTGCTCAGCCCTCACCCGATACATTCACTTCAGCTTCTTGGCTTGTCGCCTTAGACAATAATTCGGGATGCACCCCTTGCGGCTGGCCTGAGTGTTCTGGAATGTATACCCGACGCCGTGAGCATGCGGACGGCTCCGCAGGGGGCGCGCGGCACACCGTAATGGTTTCATTCACCGGCTCTCGGTTCGTTTCGGGTCGGATTGCCGATTCGCGTGCATCCGCTCAGAGCCTTTTGGGCAGGAACCATGATAGACAGAAGCCGAAGGAGTTGCTCTTCGGGAGAATATCCGTAACAATAGGTCGCAGTTCTTGCATTCAGCCCTGCGCTCCAAGCGCTGTTTCGCGCCGGGTCGGTGGCGGCTAAGGAGGTGTTGCAGCAGTGTCGATGTTCAGGCCTTCATCGGGTCGCGGCGGTCAAAGTTTTGTCGAATATGCGCTCTTACTGATTCTAGTGTCGATAGTCCTGCTTTCGATCCTACTGATTCTGGGCAACGATCTGCGCACTTTCATCAGCGACCTGCTCCAGCGTTGGTTCCCTGAAACTCCTGAGGCCATTCGGGCGGCACTGATGCTTTAGCCCCTTTCGAACCGAAAGCTCGCAGAAGTCTCCCGTTTGAGCCAAAAAACTCAACTCCGACACTTGATTGGACGCGTTCATTCACTCCTGCTTGAGCTGCTCTTTCCTCCCCGCTGCGTCGGTTGCAACCGAAGCGGTCATAAGTTCTGCGACCGATGCGCCCAGGAGGTGCTGCCTGCGGAGCCGCCCCGAACCTGTCGCAGTTGTGAATACCCTCTGCCGGAGGATCTTATCGTAAGCGGCGCACCGTGTCCGCAGTGCCGTACTCCGCTGGCACTGATTTGGGCGGCAACTTTGCACCTTCCCCCGCTTGCAGAGGCGGTCCATGCCCTGAAATATGAAGGAGGAGTGGAACTGGCTTCGCTCCTGGCACGCTATCTGCACGCGGCGGCGGAGACCGACCCTTGGCCCGGAATCTTGGCCCGGTTGGATGGTATCGTGCCGGTCCCATTGCATGAGGAGAGGTTGGCGGAGAGGGGTTACAATCAGTCGCTATTGCTGGCGGATTGTTTTGCGAAAGGTACCGTCATTCCGGTCATGGGAGGGGCACTTGCGCGCGTCAGGAGCACGCAGTCCCAGGTCGGGCTGCAAGCGCGCGATCGGGTTGCCAATGTGAAGGAGGCCTTCAGCGCCGTCCCCGACTTCGTCCTGGGGAAGACGTTGCTGCTGGTGGACGACGTCAGCACGACCGGTTCGACGATGTCAGAGTGCGCTGCGGCTCTGCGCGCTGCGGGAGCCGGCGGCGTGTTCGGGCTGACGCTCTCCCGGCCGGCTCTCGGCGAGGAGAAACCGGTTCAAGCCTTGCATGGGTAGTGCTCTACGCGTTCCACCGGGCGGCCGCCGTTGGAGAACACGCCCAACCGACTTACAATTGACATGTGTTTACATGCGTTTCTATAGATCGGAGAACGGAACATGAACCTGACCGTCCACGGGAAAAACGTTGCCATATCGGAAAGAGTCCAGGAGTACGTCGAGAAGAAGGTCGGCAGATTGGACAAGTATCTTCCGCAGATAAGAGAAGCCAGGGCTGAGTTGGTCCGCAACGAAACGCGTGCTTCCTCAGACCGTTACACCGCCCAATTGACCGTCTGGACGAACCGGCAGATACTGCGCGCGGAGGAGTCAAGCGAGGACCTGTTCGCCTCGATCGATGCGATTGCCGACAAGATGTACCGCCAAATCGAGCGTTTCAAAGGTCGTCGCTTCCAAAGCCGTAGAAGAGATGCTGCGGCCGCGGCGGCTGCCGTCGATCTGTCAGCAACGCAGTTGCCTGAAGATCCGGCGTTGATTGCTAGAACGAAGCAGTTTGTCGCCCAGCCCATGTTGCCAGAAGAGGCGGTCGAACAGATGGAGCTACTGGGACACGACTTTTTCATCTTTTACAATGTCGATACCAGTTCATTGAACATCGTATACGGCCGCAAGGACGGCCAGTACGGACTCCTGCAACCTAGAGTTGCCTGAGGCATTCGTTCGAGCAGCCGTAGGGGCTGGCTCCGGCGGTAGGGGCAGGAGCGGCGCCTTTCAGCTCAGGAAACCGCCGGACAGGAGATGGCGGAGTTGGCCGGGCGCGGGTGTTGGTGCACAATGTTGCGGAGTGCCGCGCATTGGTTGGCGTCCAACTGCGTCAAGCGTTTAGACTTCAAAGTGCGCGTCACAGTTGTGGCGCGCTTTTCGTTGCCTGGGTCCGCAAGCAATGCGCCGGCGGCGTCAAGGGAGAACTGAAATCTGCGATGCGCGTTTCGTTAATTGCGACCGTCTACAATGAGGTCGACAGCGTCAGGCCGCTGATGGAGTCCCTATTGAATCAGACGCGCCCGCCCGACGAAATCGTCATCTGCGACGGCGGAAGCCAGGACGGAACGGTTTCCGCTTTGCGAGAGTACGGAGGCAGATTGCCCGGCCTGCAAATTATCGAAGCGCCGGGCGTGAACATCAGCCAGGGAAGGAACAGAGCGATAGCCGCCGCGGCCGGACCGATAATTGCCACAACAGACGCGGGCGTACGTCTGGACTGCGAGTGGCTGAATCGCCTGGTGGCGCCGCTGGAAGGCGGCGAAGGCGGGCCGCAAGCCGGGACGGACGCGGTAGCGGGGTTTTTCCTGCCGGATGTATCCGGCGCGTTCCAGATGGCGATGGGCGCGACCGTTTTGCCCCGGGTCGAGGAGATCGATCCAGCCAGTTTTCTACCTAGCAGCCGGTCGATGGCCTTCTTGAAGGAATCTTGGCGCCGTGTCGGCGGCTATCCTGAATGGCTCGACTTCAGCGAGGACCTCGTGTTCGACCTGCGCCTGCGGGCGGTAGCCGCGAACCAGAGCAGGGCTTTCGTTTGGACGCCGGACGCGTTCGTACATTTCCAGCCGCGCAAAACGCTCGCGGCGTTCTGGAAACAGTACTTCCGCTACGCACGGGGGGACGGAAAGGCGGACCTCTGGCGTCTCCGTCACGCCATTCGCTTTGCCACCTATCTGCTCCTGATCCCGGCGCTGCTGGGCCATGCGCTCTGGGGTCTGGAGGCCCGTTGGCTGGGTTGGGCCGGCCTGATCGCTGGCGGTCTTGTCAACTGTGCCCGCCCCTGGCGGCGTTTGTTGGTGCTGGGAAAAGGTTCGCCCGCCGGGGAGCTTGTTCAGGCCGCGATGCTCGTGCCTGTCATCCGGTTTGTGGGCGATGCGGCGAAGATCTGCGGCTATCCGATCGGTGTGATTTGGCGGTGGAAGAACAGACATCGGAAAGAGATAATCTGGCGAAAAATTGGGGAAATTGAGAATGCATCCTAGTGTGGATGGAAGCGAGACTCGCCGTGCCACTGCTTATTGACGGCCATAATCTGATTGGATCCGGCATGCTGGAAGGCATCAGCCTGGAAGACGAGGACGACGAGCTGCGCCTCGTTAAGCGGCTGCGTGTCTGGCGCAGCAACTACAAGGGTGACATGACGGTCGTCTTTGACCGGGGAATCGTCGGCGGCACCTCGCGCGAGCTGAGCGGCGGCGGTGTCAAAGTGATCTTTGCGCGCGATCCGCAAGAAGCCGACGACTGGATCAAGAGAAGGATTCACGCACGCCAGCCAGGTCTGACCGTCGTAACGAACGACTGGTCGTTGTGCAGGGAAGCGAGACTGTACGATGTCGACACTTGGAGGGCTGATGAGTTTGTGTTGAAAATGCAGTCTGGGCGCGCGCAGCCTGCACAGGAGGCAGAGTCTACGGAAGAGCCTGGCGCCGAAACCGATGTTCAGCTCTCGGACGGGGAACTCTCTGAGTGGATGCAGCTCTTCGGCCCGCCCCCGAGTCCGCCCGTGCGAACGGACTCGGATGTGCCGCGACGCCCCCCTTCGCGGGCCAGTGCCGCGTTCAACAGGGACAGGAAAGCGCTGCGCGCGCGACTGCAGAAAAAGCGCAGCAAGCGCTGATCGCTCGCGAGGAGATCCCTGCGAGGAGGAGCAAGCGGATGTCATCGGAAGCCGAGACGAGAGAACCCCGGCGCACTGAGGTGCGGGCGCGCCTTGTCGAGATGACCCCGGGAGCGAACGGATTCTATTATTGGATACTCTCTGCGCCGGTAATCGTCTTTCTCGGCTGGCTGTGGGTCGATCTGGTCGAGCTCGTCTCGGTTGCATCGCGCCCCGTTGGCCTGACCCTTGGGGCCGCGACTTTCGTGGCACTGGTCATTTTGCCCTTTGGCTATGGCGCTCACCGCCTCGTAACGTCCTTTCCCGGCCTCTTTCAGCGGGCCGGATGGACGGTCCATCCGCTGGCGCAACTGCGCCCGGCGGAGCAGTACACTGTCAAGTACATCGTCGTTTCGCGGGAAAGAGCGGCAACTGACGTGCCGCGGGTACTGCTGCGGGTCGCCCAAGGGTGGGTATACCTGGAAATTGCCATCGTTCTAATCGGCGCCCTGGCGTTGCCGCCACTCTACTTGAGCGCAATTGAGTTTGGATTGGGTCGCTAAGGTCCGGATGGGGCAGGTTGCAGCAGCCCGGAGGGGTTTGGTTCGCTTCCCACAAGGATGCAGGAGTGTAACTTGGATGCCCAGAGATTGGTAGAACACTACCAGTGTCAGCAGCGTGAGATTCTTGAGACCATCGGTGAATTGGTCGTAGAGGAGACGCCGACCGATGACAAGCGTCGCCTGGACGCCTTCGCGCAAAGGTTGACAAGCCGATACGCGGCAGCGGGAATGGAGACTGAGATCATCGAAAATGCGACGCGCGGCAATCATCTGCGCGCACGTTTCACAGGCCCCGCTTACGTCGGTGACAGCGCGGCCGCACCTGCTCTCATTCTCTGCCACTATGACACAGTCTGGCCGGTCGGCTCGCTGGAAACGCACCCGTTTCGGGTCGATGAGCAGGGCTGGGCCTACGGTCCCGGCATCTTCGACATGCAGTCGAGTTTGGCGCTGGCAGAGTATGTGGTCCGAGGCGTGCAAACGCTCAACCTGCGGCTTCCTCGCCCGGTCACCCTCTTGGTAACCTCGGACGAGGAGGTGGGCAGCCAGACCTCGCGGCAACTGATCGAAGACGAAGCCAGCCGCGCGGCCTATGTCCTGGTACTGGAGCCGCCCTTGCCGGGCGGCGTGCTTAAGACGGCGCGCAAAGGCGGCGGACAGTTCGCGTTGACGATTGCCGGCCGCGCCGCGCATGCGGGCGTCGAGCCGGAAAAGGGCGTCAGCGCTGTGCAGGAGCTTGCCCACCAGATCCTCGCGCTCCACAATCTTACCGATTTGGAAGTGGGTACGACGGTGAATGTCGGCGTAGTCAGCGCGGGGACGCGCCCGAACGTGGTGGCAGCGCACGCCGAGGCCCGCATCGACGTAAGGGCGTGGTCCGGGACCGAAATGGAGCGAATTGGTGCGGCCATATCGGCCCTGGAGCCGGTGCTCGAAGGTACGCAAGTGCAAGTGAGCGGCGGTGTGAGCCGCCCGCCACTGGAACGGAGAGTCACCGGCGGTCTGTTTGGGAAGGCCCGGGCGATTGGCCGTGCGCTTGGGCAGGACCTGCAGGAGGGAGGGACCGGGGGCGGCAGCGACGGCAACTTGACGGGCGCACTCGGCGTCCCCACGCTTGACGGGTTGGGCCTCCCCGGGCACGGCGCCCACGCCGACCATGAACACATCGAGGTCGAAAAGATCGGGGAACGCGCGGCGCTTCTGACCGCACTCTTGGTCGAACTCTCGCCCTGAAACGGATCGGCGCGCCGCAGAATCGCCTACCCGCCGCGGGCGTCGAAAGTGACCGCACCTGTTGGAGCGAAGTCGATGGAATTCAACCGCTTTTTCAACAATGAAGAGTTGGCGACCGTCGCCGGCAGCTGGGCCGAAAGTCACCCGCAGCTTGTGGACCTTTCCGAACTAGGCAAAAGCCACGAGGGCAACCCCATCCTTCTTCTTACGCTGACAAACGTAGAGACCGGCGCGCCTGCGGACAAGCCGGCCGTATGGATCGACGCCAACATCCACGCCACCGAGGTCGCAGGGACTACGGTCGCCCTGCACATTGCTCATACATTGTTGAGCGGTTACGGCAGTGACACGCGCTGCACACGCCTGCTTGACAACGCTGTCTTTTACATCGTGCCCCGGCTCAATCCGGACGGCGCGGCCTGGGCGCTGGCCGGTACGCCGCGCTACGTTCGGTCGGGGACGCGGCCCTTTCCTTACAATGAGCCTGCCGCAGGGCTACACGAAGAAGATATCGACGGCGACGGAAGGATACTGCAGATGCGGATCCCCGACCCGAACGGCGACTGGAAAGTCAGTTCCCTGGATTGCCGCCTGATGGAAAAACGGGGCCCGGACGAGCAGGAAGGGGCCTTTTACAGGCTCTTGCCGGAAGGCAGACTGGAAGACTACGACGGCGTGAATATCAAGGTAGCGCGGCCCTTGCAGGGGCTGGACTTTAACCGCAACTTTCCGTTCGAGTGGCAGCCGGATTCGACCCAGGCGGGCGCGGGGCCTTTCCCAACCTCTGAAAGGGAGATTCGCGCGGCGGTCGAGTTTATCAGCCGTCACAACAATATCAGCCTGGCACTTACCTACCACACGTTTAGCGGCGTCATCCTGAGACCTTTCAGCACCAGGCCCGACGAAAAAATGGAGACCAACGACCTGTGGGTGTTTGAACTGATGGGAGAACGGGGCAAGGAATTGACGGGCTATCCATGTCTGTCGGTATTTCATGGCTTCCGCTACCATCCCAAAGAGATCACGACCGGTGCATTCGACGACTGGGTGTATGACCATCTGGGCATCTTCTCCTTCACTATCGAGCTGTGGGACCTGCCGGGCCGCGCCGGAGTCAAGGACAGGCATTTTATCGAATGGTTCCGCAAACATCCGCACGAAGAGGACGTGAAGATCCTCAACTGGCTGGAGGAGAACGGAGCCGCGGAGCCGTACGTGGGCTGGTATACTTTCGAGCATCCGCAGTTGGGCGCGGTCGAGATCGGCGGCTACGATCAGATGTACACCTGGCGCAATCCTCCCCCCGATCTGATGGGCGAGGAGGCGGAGAAGAACACGGCCTACGCGCTCTCGCTGGCCGATATGCTGCCGCAGTTGAGCCTTCACACATTGGACGTGGAGCGACTTTCCGATTCAGGCGATTTTCGCGTTCGCCTGGTCGTCGAAAATAGTGGATTCCTACCGACCCATACGAGCGATCAAGGCCGATCGCGAAATGCCGCCCTGCCCGTTCGGGTTGAGCTCGTTCTGCCCGAGTCGGTGCGGATTCAAAGCGGACAAGAGAAGACGGAGCTGGGGCACTTGCAGGGCCGCAGCAGCAGGCTCTCGGTCAGCGCCCTTTACGCTGCCAGTCCTACCAACAACCGGGCCTGGGTTGAATGGGTGCTGCGGGGCGAATCCGGCAAGGTGGTTGAGATCAAGATTCTGAGCGACCGTGCCGGCTCTCTGCACGAAACGGTCACGCTCCAGTGACGACTGAATAGATTCGCGCCAATCATGAGCGCGGGGGTTCCACGCAGTGGACAAGACAAAGCTACTGGTCGTCGAAGACGAGCCGACGCTGCTTGAGACGCTGAAATACAATCTGGTGCGGCAGGGCTACGAAGTTGTCACCGCCGCTGACGGTGCGCAGGCGCTGCCCACCGCCCGGGCCGAGAGACCTGATCTGGTGATTCTGGACGTCATGCTGCCCGGCCTGGACGGCTTCGAAATCTGCCGGGTCCTGCGCCAGGAGATGAGCCTCCCGATCCTGATGCTGACCGCCAGGGACGAGGAGGTGGACAAGATCGTCGGTCTCGAGGTTGGGGCGGACGACTATCTTACAAAGCCATTCAGCATGCGCGAGCTGCTGGCACGCGTCAAAGCCCAGCTTCGCCGGGTTAGGATTTTGCGCGAGGAGTTCGAGGCAAGCGGCAGGGAGCCTGCGGATAGCGAAAGCAGCGTGAGCGTGTTCACTTTCGGGGAGCTTGTCATCGACGAGAGTCGACGCGAAGTCCAACGCGGCGGCGAAGTGCTGGCGCTGAAACCGAAGGAGTTTGATCTGCTTACGTTTCTGGCCCGCAACCGGGGCATTGCTTTAGGACGCAGCCTTATACTGGAGCGCGTGTGGGGCTGGGACTTTGACGGCGGCAGCCGGACGGTGGACGTTCACATCCGCTGGCTGCGCGAGAAGGTTGAAGTCGATCCGGCCCAGCCGGCGCGCATTCTGACCGTACGCGGCATCGGCTACCGGTTTGACGGGTAGCGCTGTCAGCGCTCGGCGCAATTCCGCGCCCGGGGGAAAGGCGCACATCGCGGCCATGTTTCTTCTCCGCTCGCTTCGCTGGCGAATCGCTCTTGCTTTGTTCCTTCTCATCGCCGCGATACTCGTATGCCTCTCTGCAATCTTCCTCTATCAGACGCGGCAATTCAGACTTGAGCAGATGCGGATACGGCTTGTCAATGAAGCGCTGCTACTGGCCGCCGATTCAGAGCTGCGCTCCGGGTTTGCAATTTCAGGTTGGCAGGTGGACGACGCCGAGGCTGACAGCCTCGTTAGCACTTGGAGTCAGCAGCTCGATGTGCGCGTTACTTTGCTCCTGGCCGACGGGACGGTTCTGGCGGACTCTGAGGATAGTCAGTCTGCGCGAGAAAACCAGGGCAACCAGCCGGAGATTCGGGCCGCTCTCGATGCCGGAACAGGTTTCAGCTTGCGGCACAGCCGTGTCTTCCGCGCGGAGGCGATATTCGCCGCGGCCGCGATACCCCCTACCGCCAATCCTCCTGGCATTTTGCGGTTATCCACTCCACGCGCAACTCTTGACGTTCCACTTGAACGCCTGAGATTGACTGTCCTGTGGGCCGCGCTATTGGCAACGGCCTTAGGGGCGACAGTCGCATTCTTTGTGGCAGACGCCGCGATGCGTCCCTTCCGCAGTTTGGTCCGAAACGCCTCAGGGATTGTTCAGGGCGACAGTGTCCACGTCACGCCGGGAACGCCTGAGGAAGTCGGGCAGCTCACTCGCGCCTTCAACCGGTTGTCGGAGGAGCTCAATGAAGAGGCCGCCAAGGTGTCCCGCGCGCGCGAACGGCTGACCTCCGTGCTGGAAACCCTTGTCGACGGCATTCTCATTCTCGACGACGAGGGGCGCGTCCGGCTCTGCAACTCGGTTGCGGCCGGCATGGTAGGCGCTTCGGCAGCTTACGGAAGCCGGATACCTGAGGCAGAGCCGGGCGAACAGAGACAAGGCAGCACGGCTCCGTCCGGAAGCCTTGGCCTGGCAGCGCAGGTCGCGCCCGCACCTACGAGCCCTGTCCAAGGGCAGCCCCTCGCGCAGGTCGTGCGCGATCATCGGATTGTCGAAACGTGGCAGGCTAGCCGCGATGATGGCAAACCCGCTGAAAGCATCTTCGAGATGGATGGCAGGACGGTGCGCACAGTCGCACTCCCCTTTGTCGCTGGCGGCAGCGACGGTTTCATCCTTCTGCTCCAGGACATGACCGAGCTACACCGCCTGGAGCGAATTCGACGCGACTTTGTCAGCAACATTTCGCACGAGTTGCGTACGCCGCTCGCCTCTCTGCGTGCACTGACCGAGACTCTGCGCGACGGCGCGCTGGATGACCCCGCCGCCGCGCCCCATTTTCTCGACCGAATCGAAACAGAAGTTGACGCGCTGTCGCAGATGGTGCAGGAGCTCCTGGAGCTTTCCCGAATCGAGTCCGGCCAGGTCCCCTTCCGCTTTAGACCCGTTTCGGTCAGCGATGTCGTCCTTGCGCCGGTCGAAAGGTTGCAGCCGCTGGCCGCACGTGAGCAGATTGAACTCATTGTCGATCTGCCGCCCCGTCTTCCCCGCGTCTACGCCGATGCTGAGCGCGTCCACCAGGTGATGGCAAACCTTGTTCACAACGCCCTCAAATTTTCGCCGCAGGGAACGTCGATCAACGTATCTGCCGGCGGCGGTCGCTCCGGTCAAGAGGTAACAATCTCGGTCAGCGATACCGGAGTCGGAATCCCCGCCGAAGACCGGGAACGCATTTTCGAGCGCTTCTACAAGACCGACCGGGCACGCGCCAGTGGCGGCACCGGGCTGGGACTCGCGATCGCCAAGCACATTGTCCAGGCACACGGCGGCAGGATCTGGGTGGACAGCATCGAGAACCGCGGCAGCAAGTTCTCTTTCACCTTGACAGTTGCATAGAAGGTAGACCACGCCAAAGTGTGAGCGGCAAGAGCAAGCGAGGAGGGATTCTCCCTCCTCGCACTTTTTCTCCGCGCCAGTTTACTCTGAGTCGTTTCTTAACCGTTTCCTAAACTGCCGTTTACAGAGCCCGTACGCCGCATTAACCGCGACGGACTATCCTGCCATTTGTTATGAAGAATACCAAGAGCACCCAACAGATGGAGGAGCCAGGTCCGGGGACGGCGATTGCAGAGTCAAATGACCCGGGTCGAGTCGCTCATCCGACTATGTCGAAGGGATTGGCCGGATGGCCTAAGTTGCCGGATTCGCTCGAAAGATTCATGCGGTTGCGGCGCATCGACTCATACCACAAGATCTGGTTTCTGCTCCTTATGCACCAGCACTCGGAACAGCGGTTTGTCAGCCGCGAATACGTCCGCCAGGTCTCGTTCGCGGACGCGCCAACCCTGGACGAAGTCATCGCTGAGCTTCAGCAGGCGGGACTGCTGACCGGCGCCGGAGACCTGCTGAGTCTGGATGATGCGCCCGAACTGTTGGGCGAGCTGGATGCGATGGCTCTTGTCTTCGCAGACCCAATCGGGCGCCAGGAACTTTTGCGCTTTCCGTTCAGGACTCCGTCGGCGGCGGTCTAGCAGCACCGTTTCGCTTCGCACGTCGGCGCGAGATAGCGCAATGAGCCGGCGGCGGCCGTTAACCAACCCTTAACGGATCGGAAAACGGTACTTAACTTCAACCTTTCGTTTCATCACAGGCCATTAACCTGTCATGGCTAGGATGTTCTTAGAGATGTGCAGGAATGGCCTTACGTCTATAGAAGGACCGTGGTTGCAGGCAGAGACAGTCTGCTGCCCAATGCAAGTCTCATCACTTCAACACCTGTCGAAGGAGCAAGAATGCATCGATACCTGTTGGTCCCTTTGCTGATTGCGGCTCTGCTTATGGCTGCTTGCGGTGGTTCCGATGACGAGCCTGAAACAGCCTCAGAGCCCGCTGCTGTTAAAGAGCCGATGGCCGCGGCAGAGTCGATGGCCAGTCTGCCAGAGGTGAATCCGCTTGAGGTTTCGGGCGACATCATCACTGCCGGCAGCTCCACCGTCTTCCCCTTGTCCGAGGCCATGGCTGAACGATTCAAAGACGAGGGCTACCCGGACAACATCACGATCGACAGCATCGGCAGCGGCGCCGGCTTCGAACGCTTCTGCGTCGCCGGCGAGTCCGACATCTCCAATGCAAGCCGGCCCATCAAGGATTCCGAGCGAGAATCCTGCGCCGCCATCAACCGCCTTCCAATCGAGTTCCGCGTCGGCACCGACGCCCTCGCCGTCACCGTCAGCAAAGACAATGACTTCGTCGACAACCTGACGATGGAACAGCTGGCCTTCGTCTTCTCCTCCGCCGGAACATGGGCCGATGTCAACCCCGAATGGCCGGATGAACCGATCCAGCGCTTCAGCCCCGGCACCGACAGCGGCACCTTCGACTACTTCGTCGAAGAGGTGTTCGATAAGGACATGGAGCCGATCCTGAGCGCCGATGCCATCCAACTCTCCGAAGATGACAACGTGCTCGTACAAGGCGTCACCGGCAGTCCTTACGCTGTCGGCTACTTCGGCTATGCCTACTACCAGGAAAATGCCGAATCACTCAAGATCGTCGCCATCAACGACGTCGAGGCAACCGCCGAAAACGTCGACAACGCCAGCTACCCGCTCGCCAGGCCGCTGTTTATCTACTCGGACGGCGGCATTATAGCCAAGAAGCCGCAGGTCGCCGCCTTCATCAACTTCTACCTGACTTTCGTCGACGAAGAAATTGAACGCATCGGCTACTTCCCGGCCGAGGCTTCCGTCCTCGAAGCCGCCAAGAAGAGCCTGCTGAACGCGATGAAGGCTACGGAGTAGGAAAGGAAATCGCCCGCCGAACGCAGGCCGCTTGAATCATTGCCGACAGAGCTGGGGAAAGGGGTTATCCCTTCCCCAGCTTTCCCATAACTGGGCGTTTGAGTAGAATAGGGGCGGCCAGGAGGGCAACCCCTGCCACGACGGAACTTTCCCGATGAACGCCTGGCGCTACGTCCGAATCAGGTAGGTTGACGTTCGAAAAATAACCGGCAAGTCACCAGGGTGCTAGGGTGGGAAATAGTGAAGATGCGTCCGAGTCAGGTAGGTTGACGTTCGAATGATAACCGGCAAGTCACCAGGGTGCTAGGGTGGGAAATAGTGAAGAAGAGAGGAGTAATCGTGACTCGGTCGACGTCGGCCGCGCAGGCCGCGATTTCGGCAGAATCAGTGCCCCGGCCCTTGTCCGGGTCTGGCACCCAGGCGCCCACCTTAGTCAGCGGCGGCAATGTCTTCGATCTGAGACGCAAGCCGCGATTCGCGGAATCGATCATCAAGGCCTTCCTGTTCCTGTGCGGCGGCATTTCAATCCTGACTACAGTGGGAATCGTCATTGTGCTTGGGCGGGAATCGCTGCTATTCTTCGCCACCGAGGAAGTGAACCTGCTGAAGTTTTTCGGTGGGACCGAGTGGCAGCCGGCAATAGGCTGGTTCGGAATTTGGCCCCTGGTTACGGCCACGATCATGGTCAGTGTTATCGCGATGCTTGTGGCATTGCCTATAGGCCTCTGTATCGCCATCTATCTTAGCGAATATGCAGGGCACGGCACGCGATCAGTTCTGAAACCGATCCTGGAAGTTCTGGCTGGCATCCCCACTGTTGTCTACGGCTATTTTGCCCTGACGTTTATGACGCCCCTTCTGCGGACGCTCCTCGGAAGGGACCTGGTTGAGATTTACAACACGGCTTCAGCCGGGGTTGTGGTGGGAATTCTGGTAGTTCCACTTGTCAGCTCGATGAGCGAAGACGCGCTCAGCGCCGTGCCGGGATCTCTGCGGCAGGCCTCCTACGGATTGGGGGCGACTCGTCTTGAGACTGCGCTGCGAATTGTGCTGCCGGCAGCTCTGTCCGGCGTCGCTGCCGCATTCATCGTTGCAACGTCAAGGGCGATTGGCGAGACGATGATTGTGGCGATTGCCGCCGGCGCCGGCCCAAATTTCACCTTCTCGCCCTTCCGTGCCGCGGAGACCATGACCGGCCATATCGTTCGCATCAGCGGAGGCGACCTCAGTTACGACTCGATTGACTACAACAGCATCTTTGCCATTGGTCTCATGCTTTTCCTGATGACACTGGGCCTAAACATTCTGAGCCAGTGGATCGTGCGCCGCTACCGTGAGGAGTACGAATGACGCCGATTCAATCATCGCAGCAGGCTTTGGAGGCTGCCGCCGGCTTGATGCCCTCCGGCGAGACCTACCATAGGCAGATCAGAACGCGCCGCCGTCGTGGACGGGCATGGACGCTGACCTTTCAGGCGGCGATGCTTTGCGGCATTATTGCCCTGTGTGCACTGCTGCTCAACATTGTCAATCAGTCTTTCGGCTATGTCGCAATTGTAAACGAAATCGATCCGGCTGAGCTGGCCATGGACGGCGTGCCCTTGAACAAGCTGCCCAAGGAAGACCTGGTCCAGATCCTGGAAGCCAATATTTCCAGCGGTCTGATGAGGCGCTATGAACACGATTTGCCATTCGCCAAACGCAGCCGGGACAACGTCCAGGACCTGATACTGGAAAGGGTTGTCGAGCCGCAGGTCGAGGCAACCTGGGGGCTGTTCGACTCGATTTTCGCCCGCGGCAGCATCATGAAAGAGGCCCAAGAAAGGTTTCCAGGGTCCCAGGTTTACTTCCGCAGCTGGCTGACGTCCAGCTTCATCTCCAATTCGCAGTCGAGCGAACCATTGCGAGCCGGCGTCCGCACTGCGATACTCGGCTCCCTATGGGTTGTCTTTATCACAATTCTGTTTTCGTTTCCGGTCGGGGTTGGGGCCGCGATCTACTTGGAAGAATTTGCGCGCAAGGAGCGGTTTCTCAACCGTCTGATCCAGACCAACATCAACAATCTCGCCGGCGTACCTTCAATCATTTACGGCATGTTGGGTCTGGCGATTTTTGTTCGGATGATGGAGTTCATTACAAGCGGCGCATTTCTGAGTGGCGGCGATACGACCGCCAATGGGCGTACGATCATCTCGGCTAGTCTGACACTCGGCCTGCTGATACTGCCGCTCATTATCATAAACGGCCAGGAAGCGATCCGGGCGGTCCCCCATTCATTGCGCCAGGCCGGCTTTGGCCTGGGGGCCACCCACTGGCAGGTCATTTGGCACCACGTGCTTCCCAGCGCTATGCCCGGAATTCTGACCGGTACGATTCTGGCAGTGAGCCGCGCGATAGGGGAGACCGCCCCATTGGTGGTGGTAGGCGCCTCTACCTTCATCGCGCTGGACCCAAAAGGACCGTTCTCCAAGTTCACTGTACTGCCGATCCAGATCTACCAGTGGACCTCGCGGCCGCAGGATGAGTTTCGCAATCTGGCGGCAGCAGCGATTCTGGTGCTGCTCGTCCTTCTCCTGACCCTCAATGCCTCCGCCGTGCTGTTGCGCAATCGCTTCAACCGTAACCGGGCCAACGCCTAGAGAAGGAACGTTTCGAACTATGACAATCGCCATCGAACGCCACACACTTTCCCAGGCAGAGAGCAGCTGGTCGTCGGCGAACGGCAGGTATGCAATTGAGGCCGAAGCGATGAGCGTACATTACGGGAAATTCTGTGCCGTGAGCGACGTGCACATGAAGGTGCCTTCAAACAAGATTACCGCCATAATCGGCCCGTCGGGCTGTGGCAAGAGCACGGTACTACGCTGTTTCAATCGTATGAACGACCTGATTGCGGGAGTGAGGATAGAAGGCGAGGTCCTGTTTCAAGGCCACAATATCTATGACGCCGACGTGGACCCGGTGGAGGTGCGGCGACGCATCGGAATGGTGTTCCAAAAGGCCAATCCATTTCCGAAGACAATCTACGAGAATGTTGCGTGGGGCACGCGCATCAACGGCTTCCGTGGAGACATGGACGAGATGGTGGAGCGGGCGCTGCGTGCGGCCGCGCTGTGGGAGGAAGTAAAGGACAAGCTCCAACAGAGCGCGCTCGGTCTCTCCGGCGGCCAGCAGCAGCGGCTCTGTATAGCACGCGCCATCGCCGTCGAACCGGAGATTATCCTGATGGACGAACCGGCTTCGGCGCTGGATCCGATCGCTACCCTGCGAATCGAAGACTTGATGAAGGAGTTGTCTGAAAAGTATACGATTATCGTGGTCACGCACAACATGCAGCAGGCGGCGCGCATCTCCGATTTCACGGCCTTTTTCAGCGTCGATGAAAATCGAACCGGCCAGCTGATCGAGTTTGACGACACTGAGAAGATCTTTACCAATCCCGGGCAGAAGAGAACGGAAGACTACATCACCGGGCGCTTTGGCTGACCGCGGCCGCACGAGGAGAGCAGGACGAGATGGAAAAAAGGCGCGTTCTCATCCTATGCACCGGCAACTCCTGCCGCAGCCAAATGGCCGAAGGCCTGGTGAACCGCTATCTGAGCGAGCAATGGCAGGCCTATTCGGCCGGTACGTCGGCTTCGGGCAGCGTGCATCCGCTGGCCGTGCGCTCAATGGCGGAACTGGACATCGACATCAGCGAAAACATATCCGAGCCGGTCGAAGGCTATCGCGAACTGAATCCCCATCTGGTCATAACCGTTTGCGACAACGCATCTCAGAACTGTCCGGTCTGGTTAGGTGAGGGCAGCGTAGTGCATTTGCCGTTCGACGATCCCACGAAGGTCATTGGTAGCGATGCGGCACGAATGGCCGCCTGCCGCGATGTACGGGACAGGATGCGAGACATTTTGCTCAGCTACCTCCGGGAAGGATAGGCCCTGGGTGAGAGGGGAGGAAACTGATGGGAAGACTCCTGCGCACATCCTTTGCTCGAGAGCTGGAAACGCTTCAGACCGACACACTGATGCTTGGCAGCATGGTGACGCAGGCCTTGCGGGAGTCAGTCGACGCGCTGCGACGCCGCGACATGCAGACGGCCAAGCGTCTCATCAGTGAAGATCAGGCGATCAACAAGAAGCGATTTGAGATAGAGGCCGACTGTCTCCGCTTAATCGCAACCCAGCAGCCCATGGCGCGTGATCTGCGTCTGATCGCCGCGGTGCTTGAGATCAGCACCGAGTTGGAGCGAATCGGCGACTACGCCAAAGGAATCGGGCGCATCATCCTGTTGATTGGGCCGGAGGCGCTGATCAAGCCGCTCGTTGATATCCCGCTCATGTGTGAAATCGCCACCGACATGCTCAATCAGGCTCTGGACGCGTTTATCGAACAGGACCTTGAAGCTGCCCACACGATTCCATTGCGCGACGATGAAGTCGACGCACTCTATAACCGGGTACACCGCGACCTGATCGCGATGATACTGGAGGACCCGACCCTGATCGACCGCTCAAACTATTTGCTCTGGGCCGCGCATAACCTTGAGCGCGCCGCCGATCGGGTTACAAATATCTGCGAGCGAATTATCTTCACGGTAACAGGGGAGTTCATCGAATTCGACATGAATTGAGAGCGACTCGGCTGCGGGCTGCTTCGGGCTGCCGCGGCCGTAGCCGATTCCAGGGAGTTTCGCCACGATTTCGTACGTTTCCCACTGGTCAACCGGCGAAAAGGCAGATTGACAGGACAGAAATCGTCGTATAGAATGGAGCGGCGAAATTGAATTTCGCCACCGTCGTTTCAGGAGTTTGCGCAAATGGGGAGTTCCCGCTATTATCTGAGGCGCAAGCTCAGAGACGGGTCGCCGAGCCCCTTTCCTGGAGAGCCGACTCCAAGTAGAATGGAGGATATAATTCCTGGAAGCAGTATTCAGGATTTATCATATTGGGACGGGATTTCTGCACTCTTGCACTGATCCATCATCATCATCACCCTCATTCCATGACCGCCCTTAGGAGGTTTGAAATGCTAAATCGACGTCTTACGTTCTGGGCCGCCATAACGCTTATCGCAGTTCTCGCGGTGTCGGGCTGCGCGCCCCGTGTTGGGCAAGGCATGCTAGACACCGAGTCAGACCAGCTGGTCATTGACCTGCCCGCTCTTGTACTTGATATTGGAGCCGACGGCTCAACGTCGATCATGAATGCAACGGTTGCCGATCTGATGACGACGCTTAACGTATCTTTGGATCTGCCAATCGACGCCCTCACCGTTGGGTTGCTGATGTCAGCCAACATTCAGCACATCCAGGTCAGCAACACGCCTGACGGCCTGTTGCTTCTGGTCAATGGCCGCAGCATTCCTTCGATCAGCTACGACGACGACTCGCTGGCCGCATTGCCTGGCGCCATTGACGCCTTCGCCCCCGACATTGGCCCGATGGCCGGCCTCCTCGTAGAGCTTGTTGACCAGCTCGGGGTAGGCGTGATTGCCCGCTTCCCGGCTATGCCAGGCGCGGAAGCAATTCCAATGTACGTTGAGGGAGACAGCAGTGCGGCGATGGCAGCCCAGGCCGCGCAGCAAGAGTTCCTCGACTCGGTTGGGACGCCGCCTCGCATCAATCTGCCCGTCTTCTACAATGCGGATGGCAGCATCAGCATCGGCGACTTGTCCGTCGATGAACTGTCGGCGATGACCGGCGGCTCGCTCGACGCACTCGCCATGGGGCTGGCTCCACTTGGTATGGTCAGGGGCATGGGCATTTCGCAGCTCGGCATCAGCACTGACGTGGACGGCATAACCATCTCAATCGACGGCGATGCCCTGCCGACGCTGGACTGGTCCGACGGCAAAGCCGGCAACCTGATCGAAGTTGTGGCACAGACCGGGTTGCTGTCGATGATGGGCGGCGGCATGGACTCGATGCTGTCGATGGTCAGCCAGCTTCTGCCTCTCGTGCAGTCGGCGGAAATCGACCTGACGCTGAACTTCTAGATCCGGAACCCGGCCACGTAGCTGGCCCGACCGAAGAAACAGCCTCCTTCATGTTGGCGGCTTTGGGACAAAAGTAAGAGGCGCGGCATCTTTTTGCCGTGCCTCTTTACGCGTCTTCTCCCCTCAAAGCTTTCCTGTTCCGCTGCTTCCCGCCTGCGGCCCTGCCTTTTGACAACGTTCGAAACTACGTTGGTCCGGTCATGTAGAGTTCGCCGGCTTCGAAGCCACGCGCCGCGTAGTAGGACTTCGTTCCCGTGGCCGCGATGACGCTGATGTGCTCAAAGCCCGCTGCCCGGCTGAGTCTCCGCGCTTCTGTCAGGAGGCGGGTACCGACACCGACGTGCTGGGGCGCGCCAGCTTCGACGCCGCCGATGGCCAGGGCAGGCCCATAAACATGCACTTCGCGAACCAACGCATTGCCCCGTAATTCTTCCAAAAAGGCGCGACTTCCCACCGAAGGGCCTTTGGGCAGGCTCAAACGAAGAAAGCCGGCAAGCGGCGCCCGGTTTAGTGCGGGGGCGCCGCCCGGCGCGCCTCGCCCCGACACAACACATTGCAGGAATATCTCGTCTGTCAGGTCGGTGGAGTAAGAATAGGCGGACAGCCGCAGTTCCTCTTCTCGCACGTGCTGCCGCCGTACTTCGCGGCAGCGGATACAGCCGCAGCGGTCTCCCCGGCGCGCCAGCTCCCTGTGAACAATCTCGCGCAGATTGCTGACCTTTACACCGGCTTCGATGTGGTGCGCCGGTATGTCGCGAAACAGCCGGTTGATGCGCGTATAAGTGGGGACAGACGGCTTGATGTCGGCCAGAAGATCGACCAGCTCCTCCTCCGAATAGGGCCGGTAGTTGCCCTCCAGCCATCTGTCGTATAGCTCGGTACCTGCAATCAACGAACAGGGGTAGATCTTAAGTTCGTCGGGCCGGATAGCGGGGTCTTTGAAGAATTGATGGAATGAGGCCCTGTCAGACTCCAGCGTCGCCCCGTAAAGGTTGGGCATCCAGTGTAGGTGCAGCTTGAAGCCGGCCGTGCGCAGCAGGCCTAGCGCATGCCGCACTTCGGCCACGGTGTGGCCGCGCTTGTTGAGCGCCAGCACCCGATCGTCGAGGCTCTGCACTCCAATCTGTACTTTGGTCACACCCAGACGCCGCAGATGTACGATCTCTTCCGGGGTGATCCAATCAGGGCGCGTCTCCACGACCAGCCCGACGTTGCGATGAACAGCCTGCACGTTACGCTTCTGCGATTCCTCCAGCGTCGCGGCAGGGACAAAGCCCGGACTGCCTGCCGCATTCATCGCGTCGTAGCAGCGACGGACAAACCACTCGCGATAGTCTCGGCCGTATGCGCTCCACGTGCCCCCCAGGATCAGGAGCTCCACTTTCGAGGCATCGTGGCCGATGCTTTCAAAGGCGTCGATGCGGCCGAGCGTCTGTTTGAAGGGATCAAAGCCGTCTCGCTCGGCCCTCTGGGCGCCCGGTTCGTCGTAGATGTAGCTCTTGGGCATGCGCCAGTCGTCGGGGCAAAAGATACACTCGCCCGGGCAGCCGGCCGGCGCCGTGAGAACGGTGACGGGCGCCACGCCGCTGGCGGTGCGCACCGGCTTCATGCGGATTCGTTCAAGCAGTCGTGCCTCCGGTTCCATCTCGCCGCTCTCGATGAGGTGACGAAGCCCGGCAACCAGATCGGACTTGGCGAAGAATCCCTTGCCGTCTTTCGGGTATCGGGCTAGAATGGAGCGAAGCGACCGTCTGACATCCCATTCCGGTTCCTGCACCTCCAAGATTTCCCCGAATATGGCAGAAAGCGTATCCCTGTAGTCAGCCGGGTCAAATGACCGCTTGCGCTGCCACTCACGGGAGATCTGATGCACCTCTGCCGGGACTTCCTCAGGCGCCAGGACTCGTTTCACTTTGACCCTGCTCTGAATCAGGCCTTCGCATCCAATCGCGGCCGGGCTCGGACGGACAGCATGGACGCGCAGACGCAGAACTCGTTGCTGCAAATCAACCGGATCTTCTACGAACGGACGGCCATCCACTTCGACGCGACGCGCCAAGGTGGGACGCCCGGTCTGCGGGCTATTCTACCTTACTTCGAACGCGGCGTGAAAGATAAGCTGACGGTCCTGGATGTGGGTTGCGGGAATGGACGGTTTGCCAGGTTGCTGGCAGATGAAGGTATGAAAGCCGCGTACGTGGGCGTGGACGGAAACGCGCGACTGCTCCAGCTCGCACGTAAAGCCACAGCTGAACTGCCCGGCGTCGAGTGCAGCTTCTTGCAGGCCGATCTCGCGCGCCCGCGCTGGCTGGCGGCGCTGCCAGGTGAAGTGGCGGAGTACGGCGCCTTGCCTGCTTCCACCGGGGAGGGAAGAAAGGGCCCGTTCGACATCGTTCTCTGTACGGCCACCCTCCAGCACCTCCCTGGTTACGAGATGCGGCTGCGCCTGCTGCGCGATTTTCGGAGGTTGACCGGCGGATACATTATACTTTCGTTCTGGCAGTTTCTGAGCCGGGAGCGATTTCGCGCAAGGCTCATCGACCCGACTACTGTTGGAGTAGATCCCGGTGCACTTGAGAAAGGCGACGGCCTGTTGCCCTGGAAACAGGGCATCGAGGCGGTCCGCTACGTACACCAGGTCGATGAGGTAGAGTTGGACCATCTGGCCGCGGACACCGGATTGACAGTCCTGCGCACGTTCCGCGCCGATGGTAAACGCGAGGAGACGGGCAGTTCGGGCGTGCTCCCCGGCCTGAATCTTTACGCGGTCTTAAGATGACCGGGCCCGTATGCTCCCGAATCGCCTGCCAGGCGGCGCCAGTCCTGCACGGTTCCTTGCCATCTCAGTCAGAGAGTTCCCAGCGGACACGTTTATGCAACCCGACAGACGCACGCAACAGGTATTCGACGGCTTTGCGGCCCACTTTGAGGGCAAACCGACTCACCTGGCCATCGCGCCCGGGCGGGTCAACCTGATCGGGGAACACACCGACTATAACGACGGGTTCGTCCTCCCGGTAGCCCTGGACCGCGACGTACGCGTTCTGTTCCGCCCGCGTGCGGACCGCAGGGTAAGGCTATACGCGTTGGAGTTCGACTCCTGGACTGACTTCGACATCGAATCGCCGCGGCGAGACGACGAGCAGCTCTGGCCCAACTACATCCAGGGGGTTGGCCTGGCGTTGTCTGAGCTGGAGGTCCCCCTGAACGGTTATGAAGGCGTTGTCAGCGGCAATGTCCCGCGCGGCAGCGGGCTGAGCAGTTCCGCCGCGCTCGAAATTGCCGCGGCGAAGGCCTATCTGGCGTCAGCCAAGCAGATCCACGCCTTGAGCGGTCCGCAGATTGCCAAAGCGGCACAGAAGGCCGAGAACGAGTATGTAGGTGTGAACTGCGGCATCATGGACCAGTTCATCAGCACACTGGGAGAGGAGGGGCACGCCCTCCTGATTGACTGCCGCAGCCTGGACTACCGGCGGGTGCCGTTTCCTGCTGATACCTCGCTCGTCATCGGCAACACGAAGGCCAGCCGCTCTCTCGCAGGCAGCGCATACAATGAACGCCGCGCTCAATGTGAAGACGGCGTTCGACGGCTGCAGTCGGTCCTGCCGGCCATCGCGGCTTTGCGGGATGTGAGCAGCACGCAGTTGGAAAGACACCGTCATCTGCTGCCGGATACCGTTTACAGACGCTGCCGGCACGTGGTTAGCGAGAACGAGCGCGTGCAGGCTACCGTCGCTGCGCTTGAGCGGAGTGATTTCCGGCTTGTCGGCCAGCTGATGAACCAGAGCCACACCAGTCTGCGCGACGACTACGAAGTCAGCAGCGAGGCGCTCGACTTGATGGTTGAATCAATGCGTGACCATCCTGACTGCTTGGGCGCGCGCCTTACCGGCGCGGGATTTGGAGGCTGCGCAGTGGCCTTGATTTGGAGAGGCTCGGAGGGAGATGTTCGCGAATTCGTAAGGAAAGGCTACGCGAAACGGATGAACGTGTGGCCCGAGATTTACATCAGTTCGCCGAGCGCGGGTGCACGCGTGCTTCCGCTTATCTAAGGACTATGAGATGACAGGCAATTACGACGGCGAGCGCGGCCGCCCGAACCTCGCGTTGGACGATTCTTCGTTCACGGAAGAGATGTTGACCTGGTCGTTCGTGGAGAGCCGAATGCACGCGGCTCAGAACTACTGGATTGTTAGCGCCTCCGCTGCCGGCCGGCCCCACGCCGTGCCTGTATGGGGGGCATGGTTGGACGATGTCTTCTATTTTGTTGGCGCGGGTCGCAAGATCCGGAACTTGCGCGCCAATCCGCAGGCAGTCGTTCACCTGGAATCAGCCGACGAGGTTGTCATCATCGAGGGCAGCTTCGAAGAAATCAAACGGCGGGATGAGTCGTTTCTGCAGCGGCTGGACGATGAATTCGTCCGCAAATATCAGACATATCGGCCCAGCGAAAACCTGGACAATGCAGCCGGTTCGAACAATGTCCCGGTCGGGCTGTTTGCCGTCTTCCCGCAGACAGTGATCGCCTGGAGCGGGTTCGCCCGCGATGCCACGCGTTGGCGCATTCCCCTTCGGTGATTACCGCCGCCAGAACCGCAAGCCAAAAAGTTCACATCGGCGTAGATTTTGTTCTTGACGATCATAGCCGAACGCCGAAGGAGTACTGGAATGCCGACCTTGAATGACTACAACCAGTTCGACGGGCTTCACTGGGAGACCGGTTCCGTCCGCAACTATTACGACTACTGCGGAGTAAAGGCGCCCCACACGGGTGGTCCCTATACGGAAGCGCTGCTGATGGGCATCAGCGGCGGCGCGGTGATGGGCTACTTCCCCTTCTCCTATCAGGGTATCGACCCGCACGCACGCATTCTCACGCGCAACACTTTTGACCCGATGGAGACCATGCTGCAACGGATTGGTGCTGTCCAGAATGCGCGGCAGACGGGAAGTGCCGACAAGGCGGTCAGAAACCTTGTCGACGTGTTGCAGGGCGGCTCGCCCGCCATCGCATGGGTCGACGCCATGCAACTTCCATACGATCCACAACCCTATGAGTTCGAGATCGCCCACATGATGCCGGTGGTCGTCTTCGGATTCGACGAAGAGGCCGACCAGGTCGCGATCGCCGACCGCGCGCGCGTGCCACTGAGCACGACGACGGGACAGTTGGCCGCGGCGCGTGCGCAGGTGAAGAAAGTGCGGAACCGCATTCTGACTCTGGAGCCTCCTGATCATGACAATCTTCAGGAGGCGGTGGAGCTGGGCATCTGGGACTGCATCAAGCTGTACACGGAGAAGCCGCCCAAGGGTGCGCGCCACAATTTCGGCTTTGCAGCCTACGAGCGCCTGGCCGATACCTTGCGCAAGCCGAAGATTCGCGGCAGCTGGGATAAGGACTTTCCGCGCGGGCGCAAGATGTACGCCGGCCTGGAATCGGTCTTCAGCGACACGCATACCTTCGGCAAGGAAGGATTTGCCGAGCGGGACATGTACGCCGACTTTCTCGACGAGGCCGCCGACATTTTGCAGAAGCCTGCCTTGCGCGAGGCAGGGGAGCACTTTCGCGTCAGCGCCAGGGCGTGGGAGGAGCTGGGGCTGATCCTCTTGCCCGACGAGGTCCCTGTGTGGGCGGAGGCACGCGGTCTGATGCTGACCAATCAACATCTCTTTTTGGAGGAGGGCGGCGAGAAGCTCGAAAGAGGGCGAGCCAACTGTGCGCGGCTGATAGAGATTCGCCGCGAAATGGAAACGGACTTCCCCCTTTCGGACGAGGAGGTCGTTGCCTTCAGAGAAAGAATCGCGGAACAGGTACTGAGAATTCGCGATACTGAGGCGCCCGCCGTTGCGACGATGAAGGAGGCGATGGAAATCTAGAGTCTTTCCACATGGAAACAACGAGTTTCAGATCTCCAGACGCCACTGATCTACGCACGAAATAGCGCGAAGGGACACGAAGCAGACCTTCGCGTTTCCTCGCGACTCTCCCCACTTTGAGCGGCCTGCCGGTCGCCGGAACCGACAAGTGGAAACGGACAGGACGATTACGTCCTGATGACTGGCGTCCGGCCAGGAGGCAGGCGCGCCATCAAAATCTGCGTCTTCTGGGCATGTTCCAGGAACGAGGGAGAATCTGTTTTGGATTGCTGAGGGTCGGTGTGAAACTCAAGTGGCGTCGATACTGTTTTCTTTTGCGCTCATTCGGCGTAGGCCCGGTAACGCCGCGCCGACAGCGGCGACCAGCAGAAAGGACACTACAGCCTCGCCCCCTACGGCCACGGGCGCGCCAAACGACTGCGCGAGGACCCCGGTCAGGAGACGGCCGAACGGCCCAGTGCCGATTGCAACCGCGATGGCCCCCATTGCCTGGCCTCGCCTCTCGTCCGCGGCGGCCAGGAGCACGATCGAGCTCTGCAGGATTCCGAAGCAGGCGTGTCCCAGCCCCACCACCAGAAGCATCGCCCAAGAGACGAGAAAATCTGTACTATAAGCAAAGGCCAACAGCGCGAGGTTAAGCGCCAGCGTGCCGACAAGAAAGACCTGTCCGGGTCCGGCCAGGTGGCGCACGCGACCGACGAGATAAAGCCCGCAGAAGCTTCCGACCCCGACCGCTGCGCCAAGGTAGCCGAGACCGACCGGGTCCTGGTGCAGGATATCGCGGGCGAATACGGGCAGGAAGTTCATGTAGGGGAATGCCAGCATGTTCATGATCATCGTGATCAGTGTGACGGCCAGAATGGGCTGGTTTTGCTGCACGTAGCGCACGCTGTCCCGTATCTGTGCCAGCGGAGAGGCGCTGGAAGGAGAGGAGGTATGGGGAATCGTTTGGCGCGAGAGGGCCCTCAACAACAGCAGAGAAATCGCAGACAACCCGCTAAGGACCAGGAAGCAGCCCAGAGCGTCGTAGGCGTTGAGCACGAAGCCGGTCGCGAAAGGGCCGAGCGTGCGGGCTATGCCCATGCCGAGACTCTCCAGTAGCAAAGCATCGAGTGTGCGGGCACGGCCTACCAGGTCCGGAATCAGCGCCCTGCGCGTGGGCCAGTCCATGGCCCACGCGCATCCCAGAACGAGGGCGATTACGACCAGTTGCCACAGCGCGGCCAGGCCCGTGGCCAGCAGGAGCGCCACGGCTGCGTACATGGCGACTGTCACTGACTGCGCGGCTATGATGAGCGGTCGGCGACCGATCCGATCAGCGAGCATGCCGCCGAAGCCGCCGACAAAGAGAACGGGAATGGCGCGACAGAATGCGACCAGGCCGACGAGGGCGGGTGAGTTGGTCAGCTCCAACACCAGCCAGCCGAGAACAAGCATTTCCATGTAATGGGCCAGCCACCATAGAGTGGAGGAGCTGAGAAGCAGCCTGTAGTCGGCGCTGGCCAGAGACTCTCGCGCCCCTGCAGGGAGGTGCCACAGGTTCTGATAGCGGTTCGAGAGTTCAGTCCACATCGGAAGCCCGCAGCCCCAACACGCGATAGGCGAATTTCATGTGCACTTCCTGCATCTGCTCCGCGGTCGCAGCACTGCTAACTCCATGGCCTGCATCCTGCCAGATCAGCGTGAAATCTTTTCCCAGCTCCTGCATTTTGCCGGAGAATAACGCCATCTGACGGGGCGTGGCTCGGCTGTCATGACGGCCCTGAAAAACGATCAGGGGAGCCTGAATCGAGGCGGCGTGGGTGATTGGGGAACGCTCCCGGTACAGTTCATACCGTTCGCTGGGCGAGCCGTCGAAGATCATGCGCGCCCAACCCCGCATGGCGGCCGAAGAGTCTTCGTAGTTTATAAGCCAGTCCACGATCGCCACCGGCGCGATCCCGCCTGCCCACAGATCGGGTTTCTGCGTGAGCGCCCACACGGTCAGAAACCCGCCGTAAGACCCTCCTTCAAGCAGCACCCGGCGCGGGTCGGCGATTCCTTGCTCGATGAGCCAGCGCCTCGCCGCCAGCATGTCCTCCAGCTCCCAGCGGCCGACGTCGCCGTTGATCTTCTCCTGGAATGCACGGCCGAAACCGGTCGAGCCGCGGTAGTTTACTGTCAAATAGGCGAAACCGTGGTCCAGCCAGGCCTGGCTGGACGCGTCGAAGGCGTTGGTGACCGCGCCGCTGGGCCCGCCGTGCACGTGCAGAACCGTTGGAAAGGGGCCGTGGGAACTCTCCTCGCCGGCCGGCAGACCTAGCCATCCCTGCACAGTGACGCCGTCGGAGCTGGGAAAGTTGACCTCGCGCCAGGGGTGGCCCGGCGGGCTGTCGGGAACGGGAAGCACCGGCTCGGGCGGGCCTTCCTCCGTCAGAGAAAGCAGTCTGGGAGGGTGCGAGGCGTCGTTCCAGTGCGCCCAAACGGCGCCGTCGGGGCCAAAAAAAGTGGCAGGTGGCCCCGTATGAAATGGGCCGCTGCGTCCGCGAACTGTGCCGGGAGGATGGTTGAGGGGCCGCAGGTCTTCTTCCCTGAGATCGTAGACAGCCAGCCGGTTGCGTCCGTCACATTTCGTCTCAACCAAGAGCCTGGCACCATCGGCAGACCAGTCATGGGGCACGACGGCTTCGTTTCCGTCGCCAATGCGCAGCTCCCGGCGTTGATTCGTGCGCGGGTGCCAGAGCAGCGGCCGAAGACCCCCTTGTGAGGTGGAGGTCAAGAGAAGCCGGTCATCGCCAGGCAAGGGCGCAAACTGGACCGGTTCGACGCTGAAGTCGATGCCGTCCCACAGTTCGGCAATCTGCCTTCCCGATTGGGTCTCGAACACAAGTGTGGAGTAGCGGCGGCTGTGTTTCGCGCGGTGTGTGGACTTGACGGCCAGCAGGGCCCCATCGAAAGAGAGATGGCAGGCCCAGGTCTCCTCATTGGCGGCGTAGATTAGTCTCGGCGGCGAGCAGGAGCCGTCCGGGCGCAAGGTAATGCAGTAAAACCAGTAACGATTGTCGTAGACGGCGTCAAGGGCGAGCTGGTTTCCGCTGCGGCTGATGTCAAAGCCGCGCAACGTATACGACGGCAGATCGGGCGTGAGATCGCGGGCAGGCCCGCCAGCAAATGGAACGCGGGCGATGTGGCCGACTTCGCTGCCGCGGTCGTCCCGCAGAAAGTAGCAGTGTGCGCCGTCTGGACCAAGCCAAGCGAAGGAAAGGGCGCCGTGCTCTGTTGCCAGGGGACGCAACTGGCCCGAAGCAATGTCCCAAATGCAGACCTGGATTTCCGGCCCGTCCCAGTTGGCCTGGACGATGCCTCGCGCCGGGTTGCCTGGTGCCAGACAGACGCTGCCAAGCCGCCTACAGCGGAAGCGCCGGCGCCATGGGGCGCTGTCGTCAATTTGGAGCGGGGAAACCATACCAACTCTCGCCAGATGGAGCGCAATCAACGGCCGGAGGAGAATGGGGCAGGCCGATCACAGGAATTGTACATGCGCCCGCCATCCTGCGCAATGAATGACCCGGTTACGTGGAAACACAATTATGCCGCGACGTTTCCATGCTCCCCCGGCCGGCTGCAGGGAGAACCGCCCGGGACACAGTCCGCAAAGGAATGGGGATGGTCCTCAAGGGATGTTGAAATTGCCCAGAATCCGGGATTGGAGCACCGTTTCCAGGGCCGACTGCAGTTGATACAGGAGATGCTAAGTGCCATAATGGATGCGATGAGCGCTAAACGCAGGACAGAATTCCTTTCCAGAACGCAGGCCACGCGCGGCGACCTGATCTTCATCGGCGCGGTCACCCTGTTGGCCCTCGTTTTGCGCTTCTATCGCATCGGCGAAAAAAGCATCTGGCTGGATGAGGCGTTCAGCCTGTGGATTGCTCGCCATCCGCTTTGGGAAGGACTGGGCTGGCTTATTCGCATTGACCAGCACCCCCCGCTGTATTACAGCTTGCTGCATGTCTGGACGGAGCTGTTCGGCGAACTGCAGGGGCCTGTACGAATGCTCTCGGCGCTGTTTTCGACCGCGGCCGTGCCCCTGTTCTATTCCGCCGCCCGCCGCCTGTTAGACAGGACAAGCGCGGCGATCGCGGCCGGTATCCTGGCTACTTCGCCGTTTCACGTTCAATTCGCGCAGGAAACGCGCATGTACGCCCTCCTGACGCTGGAGGCGGCGTGCCTTCTCTTTTTTCTGTCGCGTTTACTGACCGAACGCCGTCCCTCCACCGGCTGCTGGGTCGGGCTGGCGGCGTCCCAGGCCGCGGTCATGCTGACGCACAACGCGGCGGCCGTCTATTTCCCGTTGGCGCTGAACGCGGCGATGGGCATACTCTTCTTGCTGCCCTCGTTCTCGCTTTGGACCGGAAGGATCGCGCAAGACTTGGAAGCCGCTCCTGACGGCCCGGTCGGCGTGCGTGAGAGTTCAAAGAGCCCCGATAATGCTTCAACCGACAGGGACAGTTTCGTCAGCAGTTGGGTAAAGTACCAGGGTCTTGCGTTTTTGCTGTGGCTGCCATGGGCGATGCCGTTCATCATTCAGATTCTAGACGTGGAGCAGGGATTCTGGCTGCCGCCGCCGTGGCCCAAATTGGTGCTGGACACCTTTCGCAACTTCCACTTCGCCTTTCTGGGGTCGGACTTTCCAGTGCGGCCGCTATGGATCTGGAGCTATCCCGTTTTCGCCTTCGCCGGGCTGGCTGGGCTGCTACTGACAAAGCCCTCTGCGCGTGACGGGCAGCCGAGGCAACCTGCGGAGAGAGATCCTGGCCCTGATCGAGGGGAATCACACCTTACCTGGCCGGGCCGCGCTGGGACGGCTGTCCTGCTGGCCTGCCTGTTCGCCGTTCCGCATCTGATCGGACTCCTGGTCAGCTTGCGCAGCCCGGTCTACGCCGAGCGTCCGCTGATCTGGACGACGCTGCCTTACTACCTGCTGATCGCGGCCGGCATTCGATTTCTCGGCGGCCCCTCTCTGACGCGGCTCTGGTTGGCGCTTCGCCGCGCATCGGAACGCGCCAGTGCAGTCAGCAGGGGCAAGAACGTCGCGCTCCTCGACGCTGCGCGCTCGGCCGCTCAACTCTTCGTGCTGCTCGCCATCGTGACGCTGAGCGGATTCTGCCTCCACGGCTACTACTTTTTCTTCCCCAAAGAGGGATGGGACGAGGCCGCGGCCTACATCGCCGAGCAGGCCGAACCGGGCGACCTGGTCCTTTTCAATGCCACCTGGGTTCAGGTCCCGTTTGAGTACTACTTCAAACGTTTCGGTCTGGAGACCGAGCTGAGGGGGCTGCCGGTTGACCTTTTCGAGCGCGGTCAGCTTGAGCCGACAATGGAGGAAAGCGACGCCCCGCGCGTGCAGGAGGTCCTCGCCGGCAGAGAGCGTGTCTGGCTCATCTATTCCCACAACTGGTACTCCGACCCTGATGGCATCGTACCGCGCGAGATGGGTTCACTGTTTCAAGAAGTAGAACAGGCCCAGTTTGTTGGCATCCAGATTAATCGCTACGTCAGCAGGAAGTAGGGCGCACGTGGGGCGCTGCGGACAGAAACTTCGGCGGCGTTCTTCTTCCAATCTCGCGACGCCTTCCTGGCTGAACTCCTGTGGATTAACCCCGTATCGGGCGAAACGTTCTACCCGCACTGCCCCACAGCAACGCGATCCCAAGGAAAACCAGTGCGGGCAGCCACTCCAACTGCCGCACCAGTTCATACTCGCGCTGATTGGCGGGATCAAGGTATGTCACGTACGAGAGGGCGAGCGCGCCGCTGAGCCACAGCCAGGGCAGCAGCCAGAGCCAGGCTCGCGTAGACTCGTCTGTCCGGGGCGTTAGGAACGGCAGAAATGGCAGCAGCGCCAGCAGATACCAGGGGTGAACTGTCGTTGTCAACAGAAGGTAGCCGCCGAGGGGTACCGCCAGCCAGCGCAGGGTCGAACGCAGATCGTCGCGAGATTGCCGCGACCCGAGCCACACGACCACAAGGAGCAGGAAGAGTAGAAAGAACGTTATCTCCTTGGCCTGTGCAATTGGACTGCCGATGCCCATCTGCGTGAGCCACTCCTCCAGCCAGTGGAAGAGGCCGCTGTTGAAGTTCCACTCATCCAGGTAGATGCGGAGGGCGCCGAACAGGCCGCGGCCGTCGAGTTCGCCGAAAAGTCCCCAGCCGGCGCGCAATGCCGGCGCGACGAGCAGCCCGACGACCAGGTAGCCGTACAGCAGCCGGCTGCCCCAGTTCCAGCGCCACCAGAATACGGGGGCTAGTACAAGTGGAACGAGCTTCGTCAATGTCGCCAGCGCCAGAAGCGCCGGTGCCAGCACAGAGAAGGGAAGCCTTGACGGGCCTGGGGCAGCGCGGCCGGCCTCCGGCGCCCTCTGCAGCGCGGCCGTCCGGCCCGTCATTGCGAAGAAGGCCAGGAGAGCCAGCAAGACCATAAGCGTGTCCAGGTGCGCGCCCTGGGCCGTTTCGACGATGGCCAGCGGATTCCAAAGATAGATCAGGAGCCGGTGCGCGGGCAGGCCGGCGAGCGCCAGGAGACGCGACAGGATGTAGGCGGTTCCCAGGTCCATGAGAACGGCTGCCGTCTGAAAGGAGATCGGCTCCAGGGGGTAGAACATTGCCACCGCAGTGAAGTACCACTGGGCTACCGGCATGTAGGGGCTGGCCATGTGCACGTGATGGGCCTGGGCGCGGTAGGGAATGTCCAGCCAGTCAAGCTGCGAGGCATGTATGGGAAACTGGTACGGGCTGATGCCGTTCACTGCGACATGCCCGTCCCAAATGTAGCGGAAGACGTCGGATGAGAGCGTCGGATAGGTCTGCAGCAGGAGCCACCGGAAGAGACAACCGCCCAGCCAGAGTCCCCCGACGAGAAAGAAGCCGCGCACGCCGGGGCGGCCGCCCGGCCTGGTGCGCCTCTCGCTAAGCCACCATCTTTCCAGCCAGAAAATGGCGGTGGCGTACATGATGAATGCCAACCCGAACCAGGCCAGGAACTCGAACACGACGCTGCCGCCGAGGCTGCCGTGGCGCACCTGCATCGAGACCATGCCCAGGTAGGCGCCGAGCGATATGGCGAAGAGGGCTAGCGGGATCGACCAGAAGCGGAAACTCGCCATCGCCCTAGCGCGTTCCCCCGTTTACGCCTTGAAGAGGGATGCTGTAAGTGCTGCCGGTCGCGAAGCCGCCGGCGCGCCGGATCATCTGCTCTGCGAGGCTTTGCGTGCGCAGTGCAATCTCTGTGACCGTCTCGTAGCGGGGGAGGTCTCCGGTGACGTCCTCGTTGAAGTAGAGGTCGGTACTGCTGCCTACGACCCCAGTCAACCCGGAATGTCCATAGACCAGTCCCAAGAGCCCGGCCGCGGTGGCCATGTTGTTGTCGGCGTCCCATCCGGCCAGCGCCGCGATTTCGATCGTCTTGAGAATGTCGCCATCGCCGTAGAGCAGGGCCATGATCGTAACTGCAAAGTTGACGCGTGCGCCCCACCACATCGGGTCGGTATCGTAGGCGTCGCGGATCTTCTGCCGGGTTGCGCGCCAGTCCTGCGGCGATTCCAGATGCCAGCGCAGCACGTTTTCGACGATCGACGTTACCGCTGGCGAAACGGTTGCCCCGGTCTCAACCCGATGCAGCGCGTCAGTGACCAGTTTTCGCACGTCATCTTCAAAGAATGCCTGGCTATAAAGCGTAGCGTAGAAGACGCTGGCTCCGACCGCGGGCCCGCTGCTCGTGATGCGGGCGAAGCGTTCGGCGTAGGCGGCAGCGATGTCAGGCATGCCAGGAGTCAGCATTCCGAAGAGCTCGGTTTGAAACTGGGCCCCGATCGACCAGGTGCCTTCTGGGTTGTTGTCTGCGCTGCCGGTATCCGGAGGCAGAAGGCCTTCATCCATCAGGTCGCGGGCGCGGCGCGTCGAAACCCAGATATCGTGGTTCAGGTGGTCGACCCATTCGTCACGAATCTGTTCGGCTGATGGATCGAGGCCGTGTGTCTCGAGGATATGCAGGTCGACCCACTCGATATGGGTGTCATCGTCGGTCGACCACTGGTCGAGCAGGAGGAGCGTGAACGAGCCCGGCGGCCCTGGCTCTTCGAGATACCGTCCCTGCAGGTCGAGTCCCGAATGATTGGCGATGAGGGTCGCTTTCCAGGCGCCGTACACCTTGTCGAAGTAGGCATCGGCGGCCAGCGTGCGGACAGCAGGCGGCGTGGGGCGGGTTAGACCAATGGACAGGACCGCCGAGGCCCAAACAACTGCGGCAAGAATGATTCGAGGTCGGAATCCGAACTGCATCTCTTCGGAACTGTTTCACTTAAGGGAATACCGTTCTCACAAGAGTATACATGAAGGCATGACACCGGGGAATCGGCGCCGGGTATTCGGGGTAGGTGGGTGGGCCAATGAGCTGGTCCCATGCTCGCTTCCATTAGAGACAGTCCACTGTACCGACCGGCGGTGACAAGATTCACTCGCCGCACGCAAGTTGGACCCAGTTCTCAAAGGCTGGACTTGCTCTGTGGGAACGCGTCCAAGCGCTGGCGGAGGTCACAAACAGCTATGCGAGATGCGACTGTAAGACGAGGGCAAATCAAGTGCAATCGATTTTCGCAAGGTTCAGCAATTTGGCGATGTGACCGCGACCACAGGGCGCGGAAGAGGTTGCCTATTGTAGAAGGCTGAAATTCTCATTCCCTGCGCAAGGCCTCGATCGGGTCCAGCCGCGCGGCCCGGGTTGCAGGGTAATATCCGAAGAAGATGCCCACGGCGGCCGAGGCGCCGAAAGCCAGAGGAAGTGACAGCGGCACCAACTCGGTGCGCATCCCGCCAACCTGTCCGAAAACGATCGATCCGGCCACGCCTGCCAATAGCCCGACGAGGCCGCCGACCAGACTCAGCATGACGGCTTCAAGCAAAAACTGGCGCTGCACGTCGCCCGGGCGTGCACCCAGCGCCTGCCGTAACCCGATCTCGCGTGTCCTTTCGGTCACGCTGACGAGCATGATATTCATGATGCCGATGCCGCCCACCACGAGCGAAACGCCGGCCACCCAGGCAAGCAGGCTGCGAAAGGCGGCAGTGGTCGAAGCGCGTGCGTCGACAATGTCCTGCTGTGTGCGGACGCCGAAGTTGGGTTCGGCCGGGTCGACGTTTCGACGCGTGGCCATGAGGGCGGTGATCTGGTCCATTACGCGCTCGAGCATGTCGCCGCTCTCGGCCTTGACCAAAATCATCCGTACTCTGTTGCCGCCGAATCCTGAGCCGCCGAACTTCTTGAAAACAACCGACGCCGGTATGTAGACGCGCCCGTCGTTGTCGGTCGCGCCGACGACGCCCTGCTCCGCCATCACGCCGATCACGGTGAAACGGGAGGAGCCGATCCTGACTTGCTGGCCGAGCGGGTCAACGCCGTCAAAGAGATCGCCCGCGATGCCGGCGCCCAAGACGGCTACTCGCTGCGTAGCTTCGTCTTCAGCGTGTGTAAAGAAACGTCCGCTGTCGACGGCGTAGTCGCGCACCTCCAGAAAGTCTGCGGTCACACCCACAATGGAGACACCGGTCATTGTGGCGGACCCTCCCTTGACGTTTTGGGTCGTGCCTTGCTCCAGTGAGACGCCGCTTACGTTATTCAAGTTCTGCGAAAGGAAGACGACATCGTCGTAGGTAAGGGCGGTAATGCCTCCGCCGCCACCACCGGAAAAGCCGCCCCCTGCGCCGCGCACGCCGCCAAAGCTGCGAAAAGGCGTGACCATGATCAGATTGGCGCCGAGCCCGCTTATCTGGTCCTCGATTTCGGCTTCGGCGCCGGCGCTGACAGCAAGCATGACGATGACGGCGGCGACACCGATAATGATGCCGAGCGTGGTGAGGAAGGAGCGGAGCTTATTGAGCATCACCCCTTCCCAGGCGACACGGAAGGCGTTGGGCATCGTCATTCCGTGCAAATCTTTGATTGAATCGACTTCCAGCCTTTGCTTCCCTTGCGGAGAAGATCGGATCAATTCCTGAAACATCGATGACTGTACTCCATCTCTCCGGCGGACAAGTGGGCCTGCCCGCCGTCTCTCCGTCGCTTGAAAGTGGTCTAGGCCGCGACCAGGCTGTTGATGCTCGGCTCTCCGTGGACGACGCGTCCGTCGAGCACGTTGACGACCCGTTGGGCTTCGTGCGCCCGCTCAGCTTCGTGCGAAACCATCACAATGGTGGCGCCGAGCCTGTGCAGCCGGTGGAAGATGCCCATGATTTCAGTGCTCGAACGGGAATCAAGGTTTCCGGTGGGTTCGTCGGCGAGAATCAGCGACGGGTCGTTGATCAGAGCGCGTGCAATGGCGACGCGCTGCTGCTGACCGCCGGACAGCTCGGCCGGCAGATGATGCAGTCGATCTCCGAGACCGACGATGTCAAGCAACTTCGCGGCCCGGTCGCTCCGCTGGCTGTCGCTCCAGGTTTGAAATCCGTTGTACATCATGGGCAGCATCACATTCCGTAGGGCGGAATGCCTGGGCAACAGATTGTAGGACTGAAAGACAAAGCCAATCTTGCGATTGCGCACGCCGGCAAGCTGATCGCGGTCGAGCCGGCTGACGTCCTCGCCGTCTAGCATGTATAGGCCGCTGGTGGCACGGTCCAGGCATCCGATTATGTTCATCAGGGTCGACTTTCCCGATCCGGACGGGCCCATGATCGCGACGAATTCACCCCGCTTGACCTGCAGGTCCAATTCCTGCAGGGCGCGGACGGCAATCTCCCCCTGCCCGTACACTTTGGTCAAATTTGTCATTTCGATTACACAATCGCTCATGGGCGCATACCTCGAGCTGATTCGGGTCCAGAGTCGGTAGATCCCGGGATCAATTTCCCCCGACCTGCACATCGCCCGTGCTGACAGTTTCTCCTACTTCGAGACCGGCTAGAATCTCGGCGTTCACGAAGTTTTTGAGCCCCACCTGGACGGGCCGGAACTCAAGCTCCTCACCGCGTCCGACAACGAAGACAGCCGACTGTCCGGGCGCGATTTCGCGCAACGACTGTACGGGCACGAGTAGGGCGTTTCGCGCTTCGCCGGCGATGATTTCCACTTCGGCATTCATGCCAAAAAGGAGCGGCGCGGCATGCTGGTTCAAGTCGATGCTGGCCCAGGCCTGAATTGCCGCCGCACCGTCGACATCGACCAGCGCCGGTTCGACGCGCGTGATTTGACCTGAAAACGTGTATTCGGGAAAGGCTTCGAAGACGATACTGACGGGAAAGCCTGGCACCGCGGCGGCGACGTCTAGCTCTTCGATCCAAAATCGAACCTGCCCGGTATCGACATCGGCCAGAGAAATGATGGGCCCCATGGAGACAGCGTCGCCCGGCCGGATCGAAACGGCAGTAACGACGCCGGCGATGGGCGCGCGAACAGTACCGCCTTCGATTTCGTTTTGTACGTCTTCGACGCTGAGGCGGGCCTGCTGGACGGCGAGCTCGGCCGTCTCGAGTTGATCCGCGGTCGGGCCGGCCAGCAGCTCTTCAAGCGCGACCCGGTTCTGTTCCACTCTCGCCTGGGCTGCGGCCAGGTCCATGGGGTCGGCGGCCTTGAGAAGCAGGTTCAAAGTGTTTTGCGCCTGCAGAACGCGGGCACGGGCCGACTCTACCGCATCTTCGGAGGCGCCGGCCGTGTTGATGTTATACTGGGCCAGCGCCTTTTCGTAGGCCAGCGTGGCGGTCTGTAGGTCGGCGGCCTGAGTTGTGCTGCCGACGTCGTTTCGCCAGGCGACTCTGTCGTAGGCCGCCTGCGCTTCAGCGCGTGCGACCTCGGCGGCCTTTAGGTCAGCCTGCAGGCTGGCAATTGTATCCCGGGATGGCCCGGCCAACAACGTCTGAAGCGCGCTCTGGGCGCTGATCAGTTCACTGCGGGAGGCTTCGACCTCTTCGGCCGTGGGGGGTGCGACGAGCCGGTCATACTCGGCCTGGGCCGCGGCCAGGTTGGAACGGGCGGCGGCCAGCTCTGCACCGCCAACTTCGCCCGTAAGGTCGCTTAGCGCGATTTCAGCTAAGCGAAGGTTGATCTGTGCTGAGACGAGCTGCGAATTAAGGACGGAGTCGTATGCCAGTCTTGCCAGAATCTGACCGGCCTCCACGCGGTCTCCAACCTGGACGGCGACGCTGCCGACGATACCGCTGCTGCCGAAGCCGGCTTTGATTTCTTCTCCCGCAAAGAGGGTGCCGATTCCACCGGCGGTCAACAGGATGTCGCCGCGGCGAACCTGGGCGGTCTGCAATTGAGCCGGTGCGGCGGCCTCGGTTTCCGGAGGTGCGAAGAAAGATGTGTAGCCGTAGTAGCCACCCCCGCCGAAGATCAGCAGAGTTACAAGGCTGATAAGGACCGATCTCATCGAAAGCTCCTTTTCGTAGTTCGCGAAAAGGCGGTCAACGGCGGTCGATCAAAGCGTTGCCTTTGATTGCAGGAGCTCAATCAGCGGCTCCAACAGGGCGCCGAAGCGTGCGCCGCCGCCTGCGCCGCGGAATCCCCCGGGGCCGCCCTGACCGGCATTTTCCGGGATCTCTACCCCCATCTCCTGCAAGCGTTCACGCCGTTCTTCGGCCGACAGGTTCTGCATCTCCTCTCGGAAGGCGGCGCGTTCGTCTTCCGACATATCGGCAAAGATCCCTCCGGGTTCGCCCTGGCCTCCTTGTCTGCCCTGGCCGGCCTGCCTTGCCTGGCCGCCCTGGCCGAACTGAGGCAGCTCAACGCCATTGGCCGCGGCCCACTCGTTCAGGTCGATTGCGGTCAACTGCATGGCGCCGATGGCCTCGATCTGATGGTCGGTCAGGGCAACCTCGATCTGATTGAAAACTGCGGCTCTCTCGGCCTGGTTCTGGATGGTGCCGCTATGCAACGCCTGCCAAAGAGGGAGCATGGAGGCGGCCTGCGCAGCCGTCACGGCATCGCCTGTGTCTTCAAGCCTTAGAATGCCGAGCATGAGTTGCGTCGTGGGCGGCAGCGCGCCGTCGAAGGATGTTTCGAGCCTGGAGACGGAATCAGGTGGCGACTCTTCGCTCTCCAGAACTGTGGTGGTGCCCACTTCGCGTTCTTCCAATTCGTTGGAATCATTGCTGCGACTGCAGGCAGCCAGCGCAATGGCCGAACAGATCAAGACGACCAGAAGTCTCGGAATCCAGTAGCTCATGTGGCGTCTCCATCTTGTCGAATTGCAGGGCGTCGGAAAGGTATTGTGCGGAGCGTCGCTCGGCCAGGAGCGCTGAAGAGGGCCCGGAATAACGGAAAAACTGCCTCCGGATGATGTCGCCGGCAAGGGCTGGACGACGCCGAGCCCGATCTGACTTTCACGGAGACCGGTCCAGATAAGTGCGTAAGTTGACCTTGTCCCATCAGATGTCCAATCGATCAGTTCCACATGAAGAGGAAGCCAGAAACCGTCGGACCCTGCAACTGCCCCCAATGTCAGCGGTCTTTAGCGGACTATGGGAGCATCCCGCCAAAGCCAAGCGACTGACTGTTCCAAATGCCGGGCAGTTGCCCGCGCGCCGCAACTCCCGGTTTACGTGCGCGCCATAATCTCGGAAGCCCAGGGGATAATCTTCTCTGTCATACAGACAAGTCTATATCAGTCCACTTAAGGGCCGATTGCGACCTTGTTAAGTTAACGCAACATTCGCCGATTCGAAAGCCACGGTCAGAGACGACAACCTGGGAGACGTACCGACCGACAGGAGAGGGCAGCAATCTCTTCACTAAGTAACACACATGCAGCGGCCTTTCAGATGGAATCCTCCCTGGAGGTCTGCCGAGCCGTCGGGGAATGCCGTCTCTTAGGACGCCGCTGCAAGGTGTCCCGGCCATTCTGTCGTTCCCTCTCGGATAATGCCGACCCGCATCAGGCCAGGAATAGGACCCACAGTGGTGCCGTCCAGAATTGGGGAACAAGCTCCCATACCTCGCCTAGCAACCAACTCATACCCACTTCCCGCAGTCCCCGGCAACTGACCACTGGCAACTGACCACTGGCAACTGACCACTGGCAACTGACCACTGGCCACTGGCCACTGACCTCTGACCACCGGCCCCAGCATGAGTCTCCGAAACGTGCTATACTGCAAGGTTGAACCTGAACACAATCAGTCTGGTCCCAAACGCCCTGCATCGCACAACTGCCCGCCCACCTTACCTAGGCCACCCGCCATGTCGCCCTGCTCTGAACTGAACGTCCGAACCCTGCCCCCAGCGAACATCGCTCCGGGTGCAGCCGGCACCAACCGGCAATGTACCACCCAGCCGTCCGCCATGCCGCCCATGCCTGCGCAGCCGACACCCGGCTCGATATCCTGTCACGAAAAGCATGCAACCGACACGACTTTGCGCACTTTCTGCAACAAGACGACATCTCTTGCGCACTTTCTGCACCAAAACGACACTTTTTGCGTACTTTCAGTCCAAAACCGACCGCTACCGCATCCTGCTACGAGAGTCCATGCCAATATCCTGTCACGAGGAGAGGGAAAACTTTTTCAAAGTTGGGCCAATCAGGCCAAAACTGCGCATTCGATACCCTATCGATACCCTGTCGATACTCGGTTTCCGAAAAGTTCGCGGCTGGTTTGCGTCACATCCGGACGTTTTTCGAAAAACTGCCCATTTCGGTGGCAACCAGCCCGTATGCCCATAACGCTGTAATTCAGTCGCCTATTGCTGTGTCGGATGTGCCCTGCGACTGCCAGACGATCCACGAACTCCATGAATTCAGTCGATGGTCCGTATAGAGAAGGCTCTCGGCAGTAGGCAAGGAAGCTCTTTGCGCTAAGGCTAGCCAGACGCTACATCGGCGGGAATCTGTCTCTGCATTCGGGATCAGATAGCGCAGTGCCTGGAGTGGAGTCTGGGCGTGGAGGCCGGGGAGGGGATGCGAGGAAAGCGCGGACGGTAGGGCCGCCCAAGCGCGGTATGTTAGAATGCACGGCACGGGCGGGTTGGACGCCGTCGTGCGGGCGCGGAGAGGGAAAGAAGGTCCCGCCGACAGCGAATCGCAGCGCCAACCCTCCCTTTGACCGGTCCGGATTCCCATTCGAAAGGAGAGCTAGCGTGTCACAGTTTGCAGTGACGATGCACCGGCAAGTACGCAGTTCGATTCATGCGGCAATAGGGGAGCTTTCGGCGAAGCAGCTGCAAGAGGTGCCGGCGGGGTTTGACAACAATATCACCTGGAACGTCGGCCACCTGCTGGTGGTGCAGCAGAGAATTCTGTATGCCCGTTGCGGGTTGCCGGTTTCGGTGGACGAGCAGATGGTCCCACTGTACCTGCCGGGCACGTCGCCGGCGGACTGGGAGAGCGAGCCGGACGCTCAAGCACTGGTCGCGGGGCTCCTGCCGCAGCAGGCGCAGCTGGAGGAGGACTACGGCGCAGGCCGATTCGACGATGTGGAATTCGAGTCGTTCACAACCGGGTCGGGCATGCAGATCGGCAGCCTGGAGCACGCGTTTACCTTCAACCTGTACCATGAGTCGCAGCATTACGGTTTCGTGCAGGCACTGGTCAACGCAGTGAGCTGAGAAAGATGCAGGAAGTCGTGATCGTCAGCGCGGTACGGACCCCGATCGGGCGGATCCGTGGCGCGCTCGCCGCGGTGAGGCCGGATGACCTGGCGGCGCTGGTTGTACGCGAGGCGGTCGTACGCGCGGGTGTCGACGCGACCGAAATCGAGGAGGTCTTTCTCGGCTGCGCCAACCAGGCCGGCGAGGACAACCGCAACATTGCGCGCATGGCCGCGCTGCTGGCGGGGCTGCCGCAGTCGGTGGCGGGCGTGACAGTGAATAGGCTCTGCGCGAGCGGGCTCAACGCCGTAAACCAGGCGGCGAGGGCGATTATATGCGGCGAAGGAGAGGTCTTTGTCGCCGGCGGCGTTGAGAGCATGACGCGTGCGCCCTACGCGCTGGCCAAGAACCCGACCGGCTTCGGTCCCTCGGGCAACGTTACCGGCTACGATACGACGCTGGGATGGCGGTTTCCGAATCCGGCGCTGGAAGCGCTGTTTCCCCTCGAGGCGATGGGCGAGACGGCCGAAAACATCTACGAGATGAGCTGCGGCGGCGCAATTGCAGGCGGCGAGATCAGCCGGGCCGAGCAGGACCGGTTCGCACTGCAGAGCCAGCGACGGGCCGTGGACGCGATCGGCCAGGGCCGATTCCGGCAGGAGATTGTGCCGGTCGAGGTCCGGCAGCCGCGGGGCGAGACCCTGACGGTCGACACCGACGAGCACCCACGCTTTACCAAGACAAGAGACGGCTACCAGCTGGCGACCAGCCTGGATGCCCTGGGCCGGCTGCGGCCCGCCTTCCGCACGGACGGAACGGTGACCGCGGGGAACGCCAGCGGGCTCAACGACGGCGCGTGTGCACTCGTGCTGATGGCGCGCGAGAAGGCCGAGAGCCTGGGGATTAGGCCGCTTGCGCGCTGGCTGGCTTCGGCCGCGGCCGGCGTCGATCCGCGCGTGATGGGGCTGGGCCCGGTCGAGGCGTCGCGTAAGGCACTGAGACGGGCCGGGCTTGGGTGCAGCGACGTGGACCTGGTCGAAGTCAATGAAGCATTCGCAGTGCAGACGCTTGCCGTCGTGCGCGAGCTGGGGATGTGCGAAGAGATCACCAACGTGAACGGCGGCGCGATTGCGTTGGGGCACCCGCTGGGCTGTTCGGGCGCGCGGATTTTGACCACACTGGTGCACGAAATGTGCAGGCGACGGGCTGAGGGCCGGAAAGCGCGATTCGGCCTGGCGACCTTGTGCGTGGGCGTGGGCCAAGGGGAAGCGACGGTAGTGGAGAGGATCGACCAGTGAAGGAGATTCCGCAAATCACGCCGCGCGCCGCGGCGGCGCTGGTCAGGTCCGGCGACAGGGTACTGGTCGGCGGTTTCGGTATGACCGGCAATCCGACGCAGGTCCTGCACGCCCTGGCCGAGACCGATGTGCGGGGGCTCACCTACATAGCGAACAACGTGGGCGAGCCGGGGCTCGGCGGGGGGCGGATGCTGCGCAATGGGCAGATCAGCAGGGCGATCGGGTCCTTTTTCACCAGCAATCCGGAGGCGGTGGCCGCGGCGCAGAGTGGCGAGATTCAGTTCGAGGTGATGCCGCAGGGCACCATGGTCGAGGCGATCCGGGCGGGCGGCGCGGGACTAGGCGGCTTTTACACCCCGACGGCTGCGGGGACTGCGCTGGCGGAGGGGCGTGAGACAAAGTGGATCGGGGGCAGGGAGCACGTTTTCCAGCCTGCACTGCGGGCAGACGTGGCGCTCGTGCGGGCATGGAGCGCCGACAAAACCGGCAACCTGGTCTACCGCATGACCGAGCAAAACTTCAATCGCGTGATGGCGACGGCGGCCGACCTGGTGATCGCCGAGGTGGAAGAGTGCCTGCCAGCCGGGACGCTTCCGCCTGAGAGCATCCACACGCCCGGCTGCTTTGTCGACTATCTTGTGCCGGTGCAGACATCGGCGGCCGACCTGGGGACGTCGGCGACCATCGAGGACAGCGGGAAGAGGGCCGGCGACGTGCGCATGCGGCTGGCGCGGCGTGCGCTGGCCGAGCTGAAGCCGGGCGACATCGTCAACCTGGGCGTGGGCATTCCGACGCTGGTGGCGGACCTGATCACGCCCGCGCATGGGATCGTGCTGCACACGGAAAACGGGATGCTGGGTGTAGGGCCATCGCCGGAGAGCGGCGGTGCGATGGAGTACCCGGTGAACGCGAGCAAGATTCCAGTGACTGCGCTGCCGGGTAGCAGCTACTTCGACAGCGCCGACTCATTTGCAATGATTCGCGGCGGCCACGTGGACGCGGCGATCATGGGCGGCCTGCAGGTGGACGAGCAGGGCAATCTGGCGAACTGGGCTGCCCCGGGGCGGCCGCTCCTGGGCGTTGGCGGCGCCATGGACCTGGCGTCGGGCGCGAAGAGGCTGATCGTGACGATGACGCATGCCAGCCGCGACGGGCAGCCGAAGATCGTGCCGCGGTGCACGCTGCCGCTGACGGCGACGGGCGCGGTGGATGTGGTGATTACCGAGCTGGCGGTATTTCGTTTTGTAGGGAAGCGGCTGACCTTGACTGAGCTGATGCCGGGGGCGACGCTGGCGGAGGTGGAGGCGGGTACGAGCGCGCGGTTTGGGATCCTGCTTGATGGGTGCTGCTAGTCTAAATTCTTTCGGTCTTCGGTTTCCAACTGATTTGCTGCAAGCATGTGAGTTTCGATTTACTGAGGCGAATACAATCGCCCACGAGAGGTCGGGAGTCCACTCGACGAGAAACTTCGATGAATTACGAATGCCGGGACCGGCAACGATTCTGAAGGAGCAGCCGTCTTGGCTTGCCATCTCATGAGATTGATCGGACTGCTTGTGACCGCCTCGCTCCTGGCGGCGTGCACGGCTATCGGCGAAACAGCATTGTCTGCGAACGGGGAGAACGCGGGAGCGAACCCGGAAAGTTCGGCGGTCGCGGAGGACGTCGAACAGGCCTTCCCGATCGAAGTTACCTACCATACGCCGGCGCAAACGGAGGGGCCGTACTATCCGGTGGAGAAGCCGGCCGACCGGGACAATGACCTGGTGGTGCTAAAGGGCGCCGCCGGGATGGCAGCCGGAGAGATCCTGGAGTTCGGAGGCGGGCTGTACGACGCGGCGGGGATGCCGGTGGCGGGGGCGGTGGTTGAGATCTGGCAGACGGACGACAACGGGGCCTATATGCATCCGCGCGACCCGGACAGTGGTCGGCGCGACGTGAACTTTCAGTCCTATGGTGAGGCGGTCACTGACGAGGATGGGCGTTATGGATTCAGGACGATAATGCCGGGTGCATACGGGCGGCGGCCGCGGCATATTCACGTTAAGGTGCGGCTGGTGGAAAAGGAGTTGCTGACTACGCAGTTCTACTTCAGCATCGATACGGGGCAGGGCGCGGATGGGATCTTTGCCGGAGCGGGCGAGGATGTGAACGCGCTGATCATGCAGGTGGAGGAGGGGACCGACGGGGAAGGCATGGCTGTTCTTACGGGGACGCGGGACATTGTTCTGAGGACGACGGTTGGAGAGTAAGGTGCCGCGACGGGAGGCAGGAACCTGATGAAGCTGAGCGACTTGGGCGATCCCAAGTACATCTCGCTGGAGACGATTCGCAAAAACGGCCAGGGGGTCAGGACGCCGGTTTGGACGGTGGCGAGGGAAGGTAAGCTGCTGGTCTGGACGCAGGGCGACAGCTGGAAGGTGAAGCGGGCGCGCAACAATCCGCTGGTGCGGGTGGCGGCTTGCGACATGCGGGGGAACACGGAGGGGCCGTGGGTCGAGGGCGTGGTCACGTCGATCGCAGACGATGTGGAAGTCAAGGAGGAGATGAGAAGGGCGTTGAGGAAAAAGTACCGCGCCCAGGTCTTGTTTGTGACGCTGGTTGCTGCGTTGCGTGGGGAGAATAGAGGTCAGATTGTCATGGAGATTGGGGACCGTGATCGATAGTGGATGGCGTGGTTAGCCTCCAGTTGGTTACGGCGAGTTGTCTTGTTGCAATAGGGCAGAGTCCTTTACGGTAAGGATCAGGATTCAGGCGAGAGGAGCTGGGAACCAAATGAGAGCGGTGATGGTGATGTTTGACACATTGAACCGACACATGCTGCCGCCTTATGGGTGCGACTGGGTGCATGCGCCGAACTTCGAGCGGTTGGCGGAGCGGACGGTCACGTTCGACAACTGCTTTGTCGGCAGCATGCCTTGTATGCCGGCGCGCCGGGAGCTGCACACGGGCCGCTACAACTTTCTGCACCGAAGCTGGGGCCCGCTGGAGCCGTTCGACGACTCGATGCCGGAACTCCTGTCGGAAAACGGCATCTACACACATCTGAGCACCGATCATCTGCACTATTTCGAGGACGGAGGCGCCACCTATCACACGCGCTACGATAGCTGGGACTACCATCGCGGCCAGGAGGGCGACGCGTGGATCGGTCAGGTGGCCGATCCGGTCGAGCCTCCCTCGCTGAATCGGATGCGGATGCAGCCTGAAGGGTTGCGGCGCAATGACCAGAAACTGCGTCAGGACTGGATTAACCGCGAGCATATGCAGAGCGAAGAAAAGCAGCCGCAGGCCAAGACCTTCGCTGCGGGACTGGATTTCCTGCAGCGCAACAGCGGGCAGGACGGCTGGTTCCTGCAGATCGAGACTTTCGACCCCCACGAGCCATTTTTCACGCATCAAAAGTACAAGGACCTCTATCCGCACGAGTATGACGGCGAGCACTTTGACTGGCCGCCCTACCGGCGGGTGGAGGAGACGCCGGAAGAGGTACACCACGCCCGCTTCGAGTACGCGGCGCTGCTGAGCATGTGTGACGAATACCTGGGCAAGGTGCTGGACTTGATGGACGAGCAGGCGATGTGGGACGACACGATGCTGATCGTGTGCACGGACCACGGCTATCTTCTCGGAGAGCACGACTGGTGGGCGAAGAACTTTCCGCCCTTCTACAACGAGATCGCGCACACGCCGCTATTCGTCTGGGACCCGCGTTGCAGGGTGATGGGCGTGCGGCGGGCCCAACTGACCCAAATGATCGACCTGCCGGCGACGCTGCTGGACTTGTTCGACGTGGCGCGGCCGCCTGACATGCAGGGGATCGCGTTGGGGAATGTAGTCGCGGACGACGCGCCAACCCGCGACGCCGTGCTGTTCGGCGTGCACGGCGGGCACGTCAACATCACCGACGGGCGCTATGTCTACATGCGCGGTCCGGATGACCCCCTGCAGAACGAGCCGCTCTACGAGTATACGTTGATGCCGAACCACATGCGGCAACGTTTTACCGCGGCCGAGCTGCAGGAGATCGAGCTGGCCGAGCCGTTCTCGTTCACCAAGGGGTGCCGCACGGTGAAGACGGCGTCGAGGAAGACGGACAACCCCCCACCGCGCTATACGTTGTTGTTCGACCTGGAGGCAGACCCCGGCCAGGAGTCGCCGATCGAGAATGTCGCGCAGGAGGCGAGGTTGGCGGCGCGCATGGCGGAACTGATGCGGGCGAACGATGCGCCGGCGGACCAGTTTGAGAGGCTAGGGCTGAGCTCTTAACCTTGTGTTTTCTGGCTTTTGATGCGCCGGCCCTGTCCACCACGCGGCCGCCGGCCAGAATCGCGCAGGCTTATTCGCCGACCTTGCTCCGGACCGACGCAGCTGAAAAACTATCCGTTCCAGTTGCCCTGCGACCTTTACTCGTCCCAGCCCGATGCAGGTTGAAAGCGTAGCAGACAATCCAGCCGCATCCCGCCCTCTGGACTGCCGCGCTGTTCAAGTCCGACAGTCGGAAAGGCCCGCAGGTCGAGCAAAGGAGTCTCACGCAAATATGCGACGAAGCCGCGGTAACGATCGGTAGCCAGGCAGGTGGCAAATCGAAAATCCCGGTATCGACAAGGGGGTCGCCGTTGCCGCCATTCGCGTCGATTTTTTGAGGTGGGTTAGGAGAAAAGAGGAGAGAGGGCCAAAACGCTCTCTTTACTCTCTGCATAGAGGTCTACTCCAATCCAAAACCGGAGATCTGAACGAATGCGCCGTCGGTGACCTGGAAAATCTGGACGCCGCCCGCGCCGCATTCGCCTATGCTGTCGCACCTGATGGTGCCGGTGAGTCCGTCGAATGCATCTACGGAGCGAATGGCGGCGATCAGTTCCTCGCGATCGATAACGAGATTGCCGCTGTCGTCGAAGGAGGCAACCGAGGCAATTGCAGCCGCGATCAGCATCACGGAGTCGTAGCTCTGACTGTGAAAGGCGCCGAGTTCATCGGGGCTCGCGCCGTACTTCTCGATGTACTTGGCGTCGAATTCGGCGTTCAACTCTTTCGAGTCGTCTCCGGCAAGTAGAGAGATGAACGTGCCTTCGGCTGCAACGCCCGCAGCCTGGAGATACTGCTGCGTGTAGGCGCCGTCAACGCTCATAAACACCTTGTCGTCGAGGCCGGGTGTTTCGGTCATTTGCTGGGCGATGAGCCCGGCCTCGGTGGCGTATCCACCGAAGAAAATAGCCTGTGGCCCACCCGCGCCAACCTTTGCCAGCATGGCGCGAAAGTCGGTGTCGCCTACCTGGACGCCCTCAAATGCGGTCACTTCCCCGCCCAATCTCGTGATGTTTTGCTGAAAGACTTCGGCAACGCCTTTGCCATAGTCGGAGTTGTCATGGACGACGGCTACCTTGGCGAGGCCCAATTCACTGTACACGAATCTGGCATCTGTGGCACCCTGAAGCGCGTCGCTGAGGGCAACGCGGTTGCAGACATCGCAGTTCGGAGAGGTGATGTCCGGATTGGTGGCGCTGGGGCTGACAAAGGGGATGCGCGTCTCTTGCAGGATTGGCACGAGGCCGAAGGTCTCGCCTGAGCAGGTACCTCCGGTGACGGCAATGATTGTCCCGTCGGAAGCAAACTTATTTCCGACGTTCGTCCCTTGCGTGCCGTCGCAGGCACCGTCCTCGGCTACCAGCTCGAACATGAAGCCTTCCAGTCCGCCGTCCTCGTTGAGGTCGTCAATGGCCAGTTCGGCGCCCTGGCGGATGTCCAAGCCGAGAGTAGGGATCGGGCCGGTCAGGGCAAAGGATCCACCGATGCGGAGCATCCCGCCCGATTCGACGACGACCTTGCCGCTCATGTCGGCAGCAGCCTCTTCCGTCGCAGCCTGATCGTCGGAGGCTTCTTCGGCAGTCGGTGCAGCGGCGCACGCGGCCAGCATCAGCGCTGCGGCAAGGAACACAAAAAGGGCAAGACGCTTTGGCATTTGAACCTCCAGGGATGCTCCCAGAGCCTTATGCTCATTAGGGAGAGCCGATTTCATGACTCAAAAACAGTAGTGGAAGTCTCAGTGCGCCAATGAGGCCAACAAAACGGGAGTGGACAGTCAATCGGGGGAAGCCGAACGCATAAACCGGTACGGAAACCCAATACTACTATACCAGAAAAGTGGATCCCAAATGCGATCGGAAGTGTGTTTCAACAGGACCCGAGAAGCCAGAGAACCAACTGACTTACGCCACTAATGATACACACATGCTCCTGGTCACTCCTGTACTGGGAGTGATGCCGGCCGGAAGGTGCCCCTCTTTCTTTAGGGGTGCGGTTGCTTCCTTACTTGCCTTCCGCTGGAGGGGATTGGGACAGGGCCGCCGGAGATACTGGACAGAGGTCTAGAGATTGGCGTAGGTGCAGCATTCCTGGTAGAACTGGCGGAATCCGGTTCCCGCGCCTTCGGACTCCATGGCGCTGAGCAGGTCCTCCCAGGCCATGGTTCCGACCGACATCGACTCGAGATGGGGCAGGAAGATGCCGTTGTACCACTCGATTTTGTCGTCGCCGAACTGTTCGACGCGCTCTCTTACTTTGGCCTTGATGCTTTCCGCTGTAGCAAGTGACGTGAATTCACCGAGCCGCTTCTGGGGGGCGAATACCCAGAAACCGTAGCTGGACAGCGAGCCGGGGGCGACTCCTGCTTCCGCGGCGACATGGGCCAGGCATGCCACGCTCCTGGCGGCCTGGTCGTAGCCCGGGGCCCGAGTCGTCCCGGACGAGAGTCTGCTCGCCAACTTGGCTTCGAGAACCAGGAGCTGAGTCGCGCCTTTGCGGAGACGGACCTCAGACCGTTGCTCAATGTCAAAGTGGCCGACAACGCCGTCGGTATGAGTATGAGCCTCGGCCAGTTTGTCGCCCCTGAAGCGGGGAAGGAACTGCGAGGAGAGCCTTCCTTCTGAGAACCAGCGGGCGCCCTGCTCGAAGAGAGCGCGGCCGTCCGTTCCTGGCCGTCGACTGTACCAGTCCAGGACCAGGCGAAGCATCCAGCCCTCATTGTAGAGTTCGGTTGGTAGGACTGCGGAGTGGTCGCCGAGGATGCGAGCTATTCTATCGATCACGGAGTCGAATATCGCACGGGCGAATACCGGAAGACGATACGTCGTCCTGCAGCGTGTGTCGCAGGACGCTGCAGGAGTGCCGTTTACAAGCAACAGCTACACGCTGATGAAGCGTTTTTCCTTGAGGCGGGCCGACTTGCCCTGCCGATCGCGCAGATAGTATAGCTGCGCGCGGCGGACCTTGGTCTTGCGCAGCACCTCAACCTTTTCCACGCTCTTGCTATAGAGAGGAAAGGTGCGCTCGACGCCGACACCGTGCGAGCCGGTTCGCCGGACGGTGTAGGTCGCGCCCGCGTCTCTTCCGCCTCTCTTAGCGATCACCACGCCCTGAAAGACCTGGATACGTTCGTTGCGGCCTTCGGTGATGCGCTGGTGGACCCGCACGGTATCGCCGGGATCGATATCGGCCATGCCTTCAGGCATCTCCGGTTGCAGCGAAGCCATCAAAGCATTTGTCATCTCACACCGCCCTCTCGATCAATGCGTCTATCCCCTAGAGTTGCGCGGTCACGGCCTGATGTACTCCAGAACGCGCCCCCGGTGTAACGGTACTCAGCCCCTACCAGTGTGGGCACAGCACCGCAGTTTAGCACATGGATGGGCAGGCGCCAAATCTTTAGGCGATGAAAGAGTATCTCATCTCGGAGTGAGATTGCAGTTGCCACTGGACGAACAGGAGATAATCGACGGGGGGCTCGAAGGGTCGCGAGAGAGGGCGGAGTTGCTCGTCGCAGAGGAAATGCCGGTGTTGGGGTGCGGCCGTTGCTACAGCTCGTTCCGGACTGCATGCACGCCGGCGACCATGTTGTGCAGTTTCAGGCGGGCGGCCCAGCGCGCAGTCTGGCTGAGGCCGCAGTCGGGCGCGAAGGCGAGGCGGTCGGCCGGAGCGAAGTCCAGGCAGCGGCGGACAGTCTCGGCAACGTGCTCTGGCGACTCGATGAAGTAGCTTTTGACGTCGATGATGCCCACTGCCACGTCGCGGCGTTCGGCGATGGAGCCGATGATCTCCAACTCGGCATACTCGCGGTTGGCCATCTCGACGTGAATCTCGTCGACGTTCATCTCAAGAAAGGCAGGAAACATGGGCGCGTAGCGACGGAAACCGACAGGATGGCCCTTGTAGTTGCCAAAACAGAGATGCGTCGACAACCGGCATCTGCCCACGACGGACTCGACGGTGCGATTGAAGATGTCGACAAAGCGGAGAGGGTCTTCGCGGTAGGCGTAGCAGCTCATGGAGGGTTCGTCGACGGTGATTTCGTGGCAGCCGGCGGCGACGAGGGCTTCTAGTTCGGCCCGCACGATTGGCAGCAGCGCTTCGGTTACTGCATAGCGGTCGGGATAGGCGGCGCTGGGCAAAAGGCGGCCGCTGAGCGTGTAAGGACCGGGCACGCTGGCCTTCAACGCGGGGGCGTCCTGACCGCAGGGAGCAAGCCGCCGCAAGCGCCGGAACTCCTCGACGGCCCCGAGTCCGTTGGGCGCGCAAAGCTCGCCGACGATGGAATGTTTCCCGCGCTGGTCGTGCGCGGGCGGACCCCAGAGGCGGGGTGAGGCGGGTTCCGGCTCGATGCCGTCTAGGTAGCCGTAAAAGGAGAGATTGAAGTCGAGGCGCGTCTGCTCGCCGTCGGTGATGACGTCGAGGCCGGCCGAAAGCTGGTCGTGGATGGCGCCAACGACGGCGTCGTCGATCATTTCGGCGAGGTCGTCGCTGCCGAACCGGTCCAAGTGCTCGCTGGCAAACTCCAGCCAGGCCGGAATGGGATGGCTGCCAATCACGGTGGTGCGCAATGGTGTCGGTTGCATGATCTTTTCGGTCCGGTCTGGCGCGGGTCAGGAAAGCGATTCAATCTCCGTAGACTCGGCGCACGCGGCGCCGGTAGTCGTCGTAGGAGGCGTCGAACTTTTCAGCCGACCTGTCGCCGGAGAAAACGCTGCTGGAGAGGACGAGGGGCGGTTTGCCGCGCTCGGTCAGGCCGGCGGCGACAAGACACTTGACGGCGTTAACAACCGCTGCCGCGCCGATGGTCGAGCCCGGCCCGACCGGGTCTTCAAGTCCTTCGACGCGGACCATGGCGTCGCCGGCTGGCGTGGCGTTGTCGATGGTGACGTCGGCGACGTCGAGCAAGCGCTTGCCGCTGCTATGCTTTGGCGCGGACGCGGTGCAGTGGTCGACCGACACGACGGCAATAACGGGCAGGTCGAGGGCCTTGGCCTCAAGGGCCATTTCGACGATGACCTCGTTGACACCGCTGTTGGAGAAAATCATGAAACTGTCGGGCGGGCGAAGGACGAAGTTGCGCAGGATCTGCCTGGCGAAACCTTCGACGTGCTCGATGAACATGGCCTGGCGCTGGCCGTTGGCGCCGACGACCTGGTTGTGAAAGGTGAGCGAGAGCTCGACGATCGGATGAAAGCCGGGAAAGGAGCCGTGCCGGGGATAAATCTCCTCGATGAACATGCGTGAGTGGCCCGTGCCGAAGAGATGAACCAGGCCCTCCTGCGCGATGGAGTCGATGCAGATGTCAGCGGCGCGCTGAATGTTCTCCATCTGGGTGGCGATGATGCGGTCAAGGATTGCCTGGGCTTGGCTGAGGTAGGCGGATGCTGAGTTCATTTTTTGGCAATGCGTTTTGAGTTTTCAGCTTCCAGTTTTTCGTTGAATGCTGCCCTGGTAGGTAGCCAAAGTTGATGCAACATAGCACGATTGGGTACGAAGAAATGCCTGGCGGGAGTCTCTACACGAGTGGGCGGAATGGCGGCGAGCCGGGATCAACATTCGAAGGGGACAGTGCCGGTCTCGTCCTGGGGGTAGCCCCACTTATCGACATAGGCGGTTCCGGGCAGGAAGGCATCGCCGCGCTCATCGAGTTTGTGCTGGAGCAGCGCGTCCAATTCGGTCTGCAGGCCGTTGCTTGCAGGGCGACTGACAAGGTTTTCGAGCTGGAAAGGATCTTCTTCGTTGTCGTAGAGCAGCCACGGCCCGTTCAGATCGCGCACGTATGTATGACGCCGGGTGCGCAGACCTCGATACTCGCGGCCGCCGTCCTGGCGGGTGAACTGGCCGAACGGATGGGGGCAGTAGATGAGCGCGGCGCCGCCCGAAGGGTCTCCGCCGCCTTCGATCGCCGCCGAAAAGTCGCGCCCTTCGACCGTATGCGGTATCGGAAGGCCGCAGAGGGAGAGCAGCGTCGGCAGGATGTCGGGCGTGTCGAGCAGTGCGTCGACCTGCCGGCCCCGCCAGCCGAAGCGGCGCGGCCACCGCAGCAGGAAGGGTACGCGCACCGACTCCTCCCAGGGCCTCTGTTTCTTCACCTCGCCCTGCGAGCCGAGCATGTCTCCATGATCGGAGGTGAAGACAAAGAGGGTGTCGTCAGCCAGGCCCTCTTCTTGCAGGGTCTCCAGCAGGGCGCCGAGGCAGTCGTCGAGGGCAGTGCAGTGGGCGTAGTAGCCGGCAAGCCAGTCTCGGGCGGCTGCGGCCATCTGCGGCGGCACGTTGGGACGCAGCCGGATTGCGTCAGCGTTGTAGAGTTGCCGGTACACTTTCGGGGCCGTTTCGTACGGCGCGTGCGGGGGCCCCCACGAGAGCAGGAGAAGAAAAGGTCTGTCGGCGCTTCCGTCACCTTTGCGATCGCGCAGGTAGGCCTGAACGTCCCTTGTCTGCTCGATGGCGTCGTAGCCCTCCCAGGTCAAGGGCTGATCGGAACTGCCCGCGTAGTACCTGGAGTCGTTGTAGTCATGCGTGCATTCGAGGGCCTTCCAATAGTCGAAGCCCTGGCGGCTCTCGGGCGGGATGTAGTTGCTGCGGCCGCGGCCGTCTACGTGCCACTTGCCGACATACGCGGTGTCGTATCCGGCCCCCTTGAAGAGCTTGGCCATGGAGACGGCATCGTCGGCGAGGTGCACGTCGTTGACGAAGACGCCGTGGGTCAAAGCGTGCTGGCCGGTCAGAAGCGTCGCGCGTGCCGGGCAGCAGACTGGGATACCCGCCAGGGCATGGGTGAAGTTTACGCTCTGTGCGGCCAGCGCGTCGAGATGGGGCGTCTGCACCTGGCTGTTGCCAGCGTACCCTGTGTCCTGTGCCCGCCACTGGTCGGCGAACACATAGACGACGTTGGGCGGATTCTGCGGCATCGTTTGATCTCTCTTGCTGCCAGGTTCAGAGGGAGATGCCCAGCAGCCCGCGGGTGAACTGGAAGTCGATGTTGCCGGAGCGCGTCGCTTTCGGCTGCCTCTGCCCGCCCAGCGTTTGGGCAAGCAGGTCGGCCAGCTGTTGAGGCCAGCCATCGGGATCTCGTTCGAGCAGCGCGTCCATATCGTCGGCGAACCGCTGCGCAACATTCTCATCGCTGGTAACTTGCAACACGGGCACGAGCGGGTGGCCCTCGATCGGGTGGCTGCCGGCGTAAGCCAGAATCGCCTCCACGCCGGCGCCGCCAAGGCCGGTGACCGTCTCGGTCCAGTGTTCGGTCGGCGTTTCCATGATATGCAGTCCGCGCCTTACCGCGGCATCGGCCAGGGCTTGTCCGTAGGCCAAGGTCGGCATATGGGGCCCGGCCCCTGCGCTCTCTTCCAGAAAGGCCTCCGAGGAAAGGAGCGCCGCGTTCTCCGGCACGATGACCGTACCGCCCGAACGAACGATGGCGGCTGCCAGCCGGCCGAACTGCCGGGCGGCCTGGGCGGAAAGTGTACTCGAACTGAGCAGGCCGATGCGCAGGTCGGAAGCACCGGCGGTCAAGCGGGCGGGCGCGGGCACCGCAGCCAGCCGCGCTCCGAACCAATCGTCGATCTTCTGCAAGACCGCGTCGATGCCGCCGTCCAGCTGGATGCTGGCCCAGCCGTAGCGATCGAGGTCGAGCCCGGCAGAGGTCAGTTCGTGCCGGAAATAATCGTTGTGGGTCTTCTCACAACCATGTTCAAGCAGCAGCGTTTCGGCGGCCTGGGGATGACGGAGGTAGCCGAGCACGGTCCGCACGTAAAGGTCCCCGGTGTGTCCACCGGAAAAGCCGCAGCCCTCGGTATGAGCCAGCGCCACGTATCTACTCGGCGAGCCTGGCAAAGCCTGGCCGCGTGCGTTCCTGCCGTTGAGACGAGCGGCCGCGATCTGGCCGATCTGACCGGAACAGAGACTTGTCGGCAGGATCAGGCCGATGCGGTCGGCAACCGGGCCATCGGGCGCGGCGTAGGCCGGGTAGGTGAGGTCCAACGCGGGCGGGTTTGAAGCGTCGCCGCGCATGGGCAGCGGCCTTCCTGCAGGGTCTGGACGGCTGCTAATCTCCTCGACTTTGCCCGGACCCGTCTGGCGCCAATCGCGCCATAGCTGGACTTGGGCGTGACCGGCCTTCTCGCCAACGGTGCGCTCGCCGGAGGCTGCCCGTCGTGTCAACTCGAGGGTTTCCGCGCCGAGTTCGTCCATCGGAGTCCCATCCAGGTAGCGGCCGGCGTTGACGTCCATGTCGCGGCTGAGCAACTCGTAGCGCTGGGTGGTGGTGACGATCTTGATGGTCGGCACAAAAGGAAAGTTGGTGATCGAGCCGTTGCCGGTGACAAAGTAGATGATGTTGCAGCCGGACGCCACCTGACCGGCGATGCTCTCAAGATCGTTGCCGGGGCTGTCCATGAAGTAGTAGCCGGGCTCGCGCATCGGCGCGCTGTAATCAATTACATGGTCGAGGCGCACGTCAGGGTGGCGTTTCATGGCGGCGCCTATCGACTTGAGGACGATGTTGTAGAGGCCGCGGTATTTGTTGCCGCCGGAAGGGTTGCCGGCGGCAGAATGACCGTGCCAGGCGACCCTCTCCTGAAAGCGCGCAATCGTGTGCAGAAACGCTGCCGCTGTGTCGGCGTCGCGCACATTGAGCATCATATAGGGTTCGGCCCCGATTAGCTCGTCCGTCTCAGCCAGGTTTGCCGCCCCGCCGTAGCGGACCAGTTCGCGGGCGACCCAGGAGGCAAGGGGATTGCCTGAGATGCCTGAAAACGCGTCGGAGCCGCCGCACTGCAGTGCCAGTTTCAGTTCGGAAAGGGGCTGCAGTGTGCGCGGGGTGGCGTCAACATCCTCCAGCCAGCCCTGCACGATCGCCTCTGCCTGCTCCAGTCCGGCCTGAAATCCGCCCTTGAGTGTCAGGAAAGTGTGCCGTACGGCGTCAAGCGGGTAGTCTTGATCGCACAGGTATGCGCGCAGGCGTGCGTTGTCGACCGGTTCGAGACCGTAATCGACGCAGAGGACAGCGCCGACATTGGGATGAACGATGAAGCCGGCCAGCGTTCGCAGGACCGATTCGGTATTGTTGGGATTGTCGTGGCCGCCCTCGGTGTGGGCGACGGCGACGATGCCATCGATGTTTTTGAATTGGTCGGCAGTGCCTGCCAGGCGGGCCTCCAGCTGCCTCACGAAGCCACCTGTGCGGGAAGACGTACCGAGCAGGATGATCATGTTGCGCGTGCCCACGCCGCGTCCGGCAGGTCTGGCATAGCCTTCGAAGAACTGTTCCTGCGCGTGGCGGGGCGTAGGCTCACCCGGCTGGAAGGTTGCGGTATCCAGAATATATGGCTTGACATGGTCGGCGAAATTGGGTTCGGCCGGGAGCTCGAAGTCGAGCGCGCGTACGCCGAGCGCGTCGAGCATCTCGGCGTTCCGGACATACTCGCCAGGCGCGATCGGCCGCGTCGCCATGCCGAAGGGCAGGCCCCATGAAAGGAGGGCGGCCCCCTCGGCGATGGGCGCCACGGCGAACCGGTGCCCCTCCATCGTAGTGTAGTCAAGCGTCAGAATGCGGCCGCTGTAGTCAATCTGCGTTCCCGCCGGCAGCGTGCGCGTGGCGATGGCGACATTGTCCCCCGGCAATGGCAGGCGCGCGGCCTCATCGAAGGGCAGAGGACGAGTCTTGTTGGTTTCAGGTTGTTGTTTCATCGTCATTTCTCTTCGGTCTGATAAACTCGCCGGCAACCCGCATAGCCTAACACAGTTGACGGTTTTGTACAGTACCGGCCATTGCGATGACGCACCTTCCCGCAGCGCACTGGAACAGGAAGGGGCATAGGCTGAGGAAATCGCTTCTCTTGACTATGCGAAGTCACTTGCGTCCGGTCATCTCTGCGTCGAGCTGCTCAAAAAAGAGGCGCATGAACCGCTGCCTTTCCTCGCCGAGGCGGCGGGCAGCCGACGTATGCAGAGTTGGCAGGACGCGGCTCAGCTTGTAGACGTACTCGTGGACCGGTGTGTAATCGCGGCCGTCCGGTATGGCGCATTCGGGCGGTGTCGCGGCCGCCGCCTCGTTCCAAAGGCGGTTGCCATGACGGCCGGCGTGAGCGAACGCGCGCCCGACACCGATAGCGCCGATGCTGTCCAGTTTGTCGGCGTCGTAGAGACACTTCGCCTCGAGCGTGCGCGGTTGGATCGAGCGATCGCGGTAGCGATGGGCCTGGATGCAGTGGACGACATTCTCGATGCGCGCCGGTTCCATACCGGCCGCTCGCAAGTAGCCGGCGGCGAAAACGGCCGCAGCCATGTGATGCGCGTCGCGTCCTCCGTCCTCGACCGGGACGTCGTGGAGCAGCGCGGCCGCGCGCACGACCTCGACGTCGGCGGACTCGGCCTGGGCAATATGGATGCCCAACCGGGTGACGCGCAGTACGTGGTCGAAGTCGTGGGCCGAATCGCCCCTCTGGTAGAGGCGGCGAACTTCATTCTCGTTAACCAGACCTGCGCCTCCTTTATCTTCGATGCCATCCTTGAATGTTCAGGACGGCGCGTTCAACGCAGCCTGCCGGCGGCAGTCAGGCCGACGAGGGAGTCCAGCGTCTCCAGCATGCGGCGGCGAAATGAATCCTGGCTGAATGTCTGGGCTTGGGCCCGGCACGCGGCTGGGTCGAACGCGCGAGGATCGAACTGCTCAATGGCGTGGCGCAACGATTCCGGCGTCTGTTCGTCGAAGAAGACGCCGGTCCGCGCAGGAATGACCGTGTCGAGCGCGCCACCGCCGCGATACGCGATAACTGGGCGGCCAGCGCTCATCGCTTCGACGGGCGCGATGCCGAAGTCTTCGAGGCCGGGAAAGAGGAAGGCCTTGCAGCCGCGAACCAGCTCCAGCTGGCGGTCGGCGGCCTGCCAGCCGAGGAAGGTGACATTGGCGGGGGCGGCCGACTCTAGTGCGGTCCGGTCACGGCCTGAACCGACGACGATGAGCTTTTCATTGGGAAGGCCGCGGAATGCGTCTATGGCCAAATCTACGCGTTTGTAAGGGATGAGGCGGCTTACAATCAAAAAGTAGCTTCCGATTGACACTGATGGATCAGGCGTGAAGCGCTGGGTGTCGACAGGCGGATGTATCACGAGGCTTTCGCGGCCGTAAATGCGGCGAATTCGCTCCTGCACTACGCCGCTGATGGCGATGAAGTGATCGACGCGCTGGGCGGCGGCATAGTCCCAGCGCCGCAAGAGGGCCAACACCGGTCTCAGCGCGGCGTCCAGCAGGGCCCCGATCCGTTCACGATCGCGATACTGTTCATAAAGCCACAAGAAGCGTGTCGGAGTCAGGCAATAGCAGACGTGAAGCGCCTTGCGCCCGCCCCGGCGGGATCGCACACCGTGGCAAAAGCCGCTCTTGTTGCTCAGGATCAGGTCAAATCCGCTCAGGTCGGTCGCAGCAAAAGCGGCTGGATAGAGAGGCAGGTAGGCCTGGTGACGTTGGGTGACGCCCGGCAGGTTCTGCATAAAGGAAGTGTGAATAGGCCAGGCGCGGTAAGCGTCCGGCATTTTCTCGGGGCCGTACATACTGGTGAAGACCGGCGCACCGGGAAAGAGCCCAACGAGCTCTTCGAGCACGTTTTCGGCGCCGCCCATCTGGTTGAGCCAGTCATGGACCAGGGCGACCCGCAACCCCTTTCGTAGGCGTTGTGCACGGGCGTTTGGGTCCCCGCCTTCCCACCTCTCAGGCGCTGGCTTTGCCACGGGGGTCACCGGAAGCCGCCTTATCTGACGGCGGCTGATGAGGGTTCAAAGTCGGTTCAGCTTCCGGTCCAGAAAACTCGGTCATTTCGACGGCAATGAAGTGAGCGACGATCTCGCGAAAGAGGGCCTCGACGAGGTCCGGGTCCGCGCCTTCTTCCTTGGCCCACGACCGCCGTGCTGCGAGCATTTTGCGCTGCCGGTCCGGGGCCTGAACCTCGCTCTCGCTTCGCTTGAACCTACTTGCAGCGCGGACATACTCCCTCCGCTGGCCAATGGCCTCAACTACGGCACGATCAAGCCGGTCGATTTCAGAACGGATCTCCGCTAGGGTCGTGCATTCGTTGGGCGACTTCATCTGGAATTCTCTCTGGGAGCGGTGCCAAAAAGTAAGGCGACGCGGCAGAATTGTACCGCAAAAGGTGCACGCGCTGAAAGGAAGTGGGCCCTGTCCCGGCACGCCTTCCGCACTGTGATTCCTTTGACGAACACAACTGCCCTACTGTAGAATTCGGCTCGCGCCCCGCCGATGCCAACAAGGAGGATTGCCGGGCATGAACGCCTACCGTACCTATCTCGATGGCAACCAGGACCGTTATCTCGACGAGTTGCTCGATTTTCTGCGTATTCCTAGCATCTCCGCCCTGCCGGAGCGGGCTGAGGATGTCGCCCGCGCCGGGCAGTGGGTAGCGCAGCGTCTGAGTTCGGCTGGCGCCGAAAACGTGGAGGTGTTGCCGACCGGGGGCCATCCGGTGGTCTACGGTGACTGGCTCCACGCCGAAGGCAAACCGACGATTCTAGTCTACGGGCACTTTGACGTGCAACCGGTGGACCCTGTCGAACTTTGGACACATCCGCCCTTCGAACCGACGGTCGTTGATGGACGCGTCTATGCACGCGGCGCGTCGGACGACAAGGGAAACATGCTGGCGCCGATTCTGGCGGTGGAGGCGCTGCTGCGCAGCGGGGGCGCCGCACCGGTCAACCTGAAGTTCTGCTTTGAAGGCCAGGAGGAGATTGGCAGTCCGCAGATACCGGAGTTCATGCCGGCGCACGTGGAGCGCTTCGCCAGCGACCTCGCGGTCAGCGCCGACGGCGGCCAGTTCAGCGAGACCGAGCCGCTGTTGCTCATGTCCCTGCGAGGAATCTGCGGTGTGCAGATCGACGTCCACGGCGCCTCGACCGACCTCCATTCGGGGCTGCACGGCGGCCGCATCCAGAATCCGATCCACGCGCTCACGCAGATTCTCGGCTCCTTACGTCGGGCGGATGGAACCGTGGCGGTCGAGGGATTTTACGACGACGTGGCGGCGTTGACGGAGGTGGAACGCGCCGCGATTGCGCGCGTGCCCTTCGATCGCGACGAATACCTGTGCGAAGTCGGATTGGATGAGGAGTTCGGCGAGCCCGGTTACACCAACCGCGAGCGCGGCTGGGTGCGGCCGACCCTGGAGATGAACGGCATCTGGGGCGGCTTCCAGGAGGACGGGATCAAGACAGTGCTGCCCAACGCGGCGCACGCGAAGATTACCTGCCGCCTGGTCGCGGACCAGGACCCGGAGCGCATCATCGGCTTGCTGGAAGAGCATGTCGCGCAGCATGCGCCGCCGGGCGTCAGGGTCGAGGTCAACCCTCTGTCGATACGCGGGCGGCCCTACAGTATCGCGGCCGACCACTGGGGTAACCGGGCCGCGGCCGCGGTCCTGACGGAATTCTATGGGAGGGAGCCCTACCAGACACGGAGCGGCGGCAGCATCCCGATAACGGGCGTGTTCCTGGAGCAGCTCGGCATCGACACCATCGGCTTTGGATTCGGCATCGAAGACGAAAACTACCACGCGCCCGATGAGTTCTTTCGCCTGGCCAGCTTCCGCAAGAGCCAACGGGCATACGTCCGGCTGCTGGAGGAGCTGGGGAAGTAGCTGGAAGGAGCCGGCAGAATTCAGGAGGAAACGCGGGCAGAGACGTTAAGAGGCTAGCTGGAACCAGAGTACGGTATAGAGTACGCCGACGAGTGCGCCGACGTAGACCTCGGTGGGCGAGTGACCGATCAGCTCCTTCAACTCTTCTTCGCTGACAGGCTGGCCAGAGAACAGCTCGCGAAGAATCTGATTCAGGACCACGGCCTGTTTGCCGGCAGCCTGACGCACGCCCGTGGCATCGTACATCACGATGAGCGCAAAGAGGGCGGCCAGGGCAAAAAGATCGCTGCGCGGCCCGGTACGATAGCCAATTGCCGAGACGAGGCTGCAGACCATGGCCGCGTGGCTGCTGGGCATACCGCCGGCGCGGGCGAGCACACGGAGGTCGAAATCGCGCCGCTTTATCCACTCGAAGAAAAACTTGTAGAGCTGAACGAGGAGGCCCGCGCTCAGAGGCAGCCAGAGAATCGACGCGGAACCAAGGAGTTGCATCGGCTCATTGCTCCTGGTCGGCGCCGAACTCAACCAGTGTGCCGTCAGGCTGCCACTTCCTGACCTGCAGTTCGGCCTCCTCCAGGAGCTTGCCGCAACGGGCGGCCAGCTTCATACCAGACTCGTAAAGTTCGAGCGATTCTGCCAGCGGCAGATCGGCCGCCTCCAGTCTTTCCAGGACCTCCTGCAACTGCCGGTAGCTATCCTCGTAGGATAGCTCGGCAATCTGCTCGGCCTTGTCTTCTCCATCGCCCATCGGGTGCCTCCCTTCTGTCTTGAGTTTGGTCCCAGTATACCAGAGGGACCGGAAACTCTAACAAAGAAGGGGCCTAGTTCGGACTTGGAAAGGGGGCAGATTCTGTGGCAGCCTGGTCGCCGGCGCAGCGCGGAGATTTCGCAACTTTGTCGAGCCGTTTGCCTGGCTTGCCGCTCCGGACCGAACTGCTGTGATCAAATGTGGATGGTCGGCGCCTGGCGCGCCGGGAGGGGGCTGATGACAGTCAATGGTGAGTTAAGGCCGGCCGTGGTCATTTTGGAGCCCGACCTGTTTTTCTCGGTCCGGCTGGAGGACGTGGTGCGTGCCGCGGGCGGCGATCCGGTCACAATCGAGACCGCGGGCCGCTTCGTGGCCGCGGTCGAGAGCACCTTTCCCGTGCTCGCCCTGCTCGACCTGAAAACGTCTGGCGACTGGGAGACGGCGATTCGCCAGTGCAAGATGAAACCCCACACGCGCCAGACGCCGATCTACGCGTTTGGTAGCCACGTGGACACGGCGACGCTTCAGAAGGCGCGCAAGGCCGGGGCCGACCATGCCTGGGCGCGGAGCCGCATGATGGAGGAGCTGGTGGCCGTCGTCAACCGCCATGTTCATCCACCGCCCCGGCAACTTGAAGGCTGCAACGACCCGCCCAGCCGGGCCGCGGTTGCGGGGTTTCTGGCCTTCAACCAGCGACGTTTCTTCGACCAGCACGAGTACTTGGAACTGGCCTGGAACGAGGAAGAGCGCCCGGTGCGCGACGTATACCAGGGCATCCTTCAGGTTGGCGTAGCCTTATTGCAGATTGAACGGGGAAACCGGCGCGGAGCGCTCAAAATGTTTCGTCGCGGCCTTCCCAAGCTGCGCGGCATCGACGGACACTGTCAGGGAATCGATGTGGCCGCCCTGCGCGACGCGGCGGAACTCATCCACCGCCGGCTCTCGGTGCAAGAGGCCGAAGGACCGGTTGACATTGACGTAAACGCGTTTCCCACGATCGCCTTCCACAATCCTTACGAGGCGCAGACCCCGGAGGCGCTGGGCATCGTCCTGCCGGAGCATGGCGAAGAGGGGGAAGCCTGAAGAAGGCGGGGGGCCGGCGTCGCCAGGTGATGTGGCCGGTTTCTATGTGTGACTCAGCGGCGAGGCGTGGAGGCGGATTTTGCAGCTCGCGGCTTCGAACCGGCAGCTTCCCGCGCCTCTTGTGCAAAGCGACGCCCGCTCTGCGAAAGGATCAGACTCGCTGCGGGGAACTTCTGATTGCTCAGCAGTAATCCCCTCTCCTCCAGCGAACGCACGATCTGCGCGGGTACGTCGACTGAATCGCCGTCCAGGGGATGCAGCCGGTACTCTTTGGCGCCGTCGACGTCGCGATGGGACTTGAGCGTGGCCCCTGAAAGCACGGCCAGAAGAAGATTCTCCTGCGGCGCGGATAGCGAGTAGTGCGTGGGAGAATTCGAGCGGCGGCGAAGAATGGAGCGGAGGTTCATCCCAACTCGTCGACGTGTTCCTGCAGCTTGCGCTGGCTGATCTTCACATACTGGTCGGGCTTGATCTGCGCCATCTCCTCTTCGGACAGCCGAATCCTCAGGATCTCCAGCGCGTCCGCCGGGCTCTGGCCGTAGGCGAGCTTTTTCTTGCCGTTTGTCATGTCGAAGAGGTACATGAAGTGGGGATTGGAAAAACTGCTCATGGGCTACGCCTTTGCCAGCGCCTGCTGGTAAAGCCCGGCGTAGCCGCGCTCCCGCTCTTCCTCCGATAGGCCCCGGTTTACTTCGGCGTCGTATTTTCCGGCCAGGAGCTCGCGGTAAAAGCCGTAATTCACCCCCTTGACCTTCTCGTCATCGGGGAAGCGGTGGTAGTTGTCCTTGCTCATCAGGCTCTTGCCCTCGGCGATCAGCTGAAAGCCGAGCGCCGAACCGGGATAGGGCGCATAGTAGGAGATTGACGGGAATACGCGCTTCATTCGCTTTACCATGCGCATCGTCTTGAAGGCGTCCTCCTCTGCTTCGCCGGGGATGCCGAGCATGATGTTCGACCAGAAGACAGGCGGCTCCCTGCCCTCCGCCTCCATATCGTCGCCGATACGGTTCACCAGGTCGATCGCGAAGTCGTTGTCCTCCTCAGTGCACTCCTTGTTGAGCAGCTTAAGGATTCGGTCGCTGCCCGACTCGAAACCGATCGAGATCAGGTTCCAATTCGTCTCGCGCACCAGCGACTCGAAAAGCTCCGGCCACTGGCGCACGGTGTCAGCGCGCCCCGCGGCCCAGTAGGGCCAGACCTTGTTGGCGCGGCGCGGGTACTCCTTGATCCACTCCTGAAGCCACTTCGGATTCTGAAGGAACATTGAGTCGTGAATGACAACCGACCCGACGCCGTACTTCTCGTCCAGCTCGTTCAGCTCGTCGATTATCATGTTGACCGGACGCCGGCCCATGTTGGGGATGTATGAGGCCTCGTTGCAGAATACACATTGCCACGGACAGACACGGCTGGTGATAATGGTTGCTACCGGCGGCGGTCCCCAGCCGCACTCCGGCTCCATCGGCCAGTTGAAGCCGCGCGCCAGTTTGAGAGCGCGAACCGCGCGCCGCGGCCGCAGATGAGCCAGCGCATCCTTCCAGCCGGCCGGTTTCGGCCACAGTTCGCGATCGATGGCCGGCCATTCGGACATCGAACGGGAGCCCTGCCCGCGGAACACCCTCGGAAAACTGAGCGGGTCCCGCACCAATTCTACGATGACTTCCTCGCCCGCGCCCTGGCAGATCCTGTCGAAGACCTCTTCGGCCTCCATTTCCTCGGGCGCAACCGTTGCGTGCATTCCTCCGGCCAGAACCAGGCCGCCGGGATTGACCTCTTTGAAGATGCGTGCCGCCTTAAGGCCGACGGGAAAGGTGTAGCTCCGCACATTCATCAGCGCCATTCTGTAGCCCGACAGATTGCGCGCCAGATGCCGCCACGAGGTGACCGCACGCGTGGAGACAATATCGGTCTCGATCCCGTTCTTGTGTAGAATGGTGCGCAGCAAGCCAAGCCCGTGGTCTTGCCACTGCTCGTGGGGACCCTGAGGATAGACCAGGTCGCCCAAGTCGCCCAGGTCGATCCAGACGATGTCGCTCTTGCGTTCCTTACTCCAGGGCCAGCTTGTGCCCACGCGATGCTCCTCAGTTCACATCTGCCAGGACTTCCGGTACCCGCCTGGCCCAGCCGCAACGCCTGTTCTTGCTCGATCCCACTTTACCGCGAGCGCAGCCCGCATCCGCTACATACTCTTGTACCGGCCAACCGTTTCGTCGATCTCTTCGGCCCAGGAGTCGATTCCCCCCGCCATGCTCACCGCGTTATTCCAGCCCTGCTGGCGCAGAAAGACGGTAACCTGTGCGCTGCGCAGACCCTTGTGGCAGAACACGACGACATCGGCATCCTTGTTTTCGTTCAGCGCATCCGGCACAGCCTCAAGCCGCCGTTCGCGCAGGTCGCTCAGCGGCATGCTGATGAAGGCTTCCTCCGGCAGGCTGGCCAGCTCCAACTCATTTGGTTCACGCACGTCCACCAGGATGAACGCTTCGCCGCCCTCCTGCTTCGCATGCACTTCCTTCACACTGATTTCGGGGGCGCCATAGGGATTGGGCATGTCGCTTACTCGCTGAATTCTTGCTGTCGGTACTCTTCCTTTGGCGCGGCGCCGAACCAGGTCAGGGGCGACTGAATAGGGGTTCACTCAGAAATCATCGGGATCGATCGGCTGCCGGCCTCCGTAGCCGGCGTTGACATCGTGCCAGTAGGCCAGCTCGTCCTCCCCGTGCTTCCAACAAAGATAGACCTCGCGCCCGTTTCGAATCGAAAGGAAATCGATCAGGCCCATATCGATGTCCTTGACCAGGATGCCCATCTCCAGAATCCCCTTCACGCCGCTCTCCAGCTTGTGGAAATGGGTATAGACCTCGCCGGCCGCAGCGTTGCCGCCGTTGCTGGCCGCCTTTTGCAGGACAGGCCACACATCCGGCCGCAGCCGCATGATTTCGGAGCGCGCCTCCTGCACCCGGCCCATCAACTTTTTGACTTGGGGCAGCGCGGCTTTGGCCTGTTCCAAAGTGTAGTATTTGGCCTGCACGAGAATCGTCCCTGCACTGAGTAGGGCGGGCCAGCCCGTCGCACCCGTCCCATCTCGGAAACGAAGGCGAAGCGATAGCTGTCCCAACCGTCCTCTTTTTGTGTTGGCTCTGCCCGGTCTAGTGCCCGCAGCCGCTACCGCAGCCCGCGCCGGCCGCCGCCCCTTCCGGGGCCCCATTGGTGCGGAAACTGCTGCCGCAACCACAGGAGCTGACAGCGTTGGGATTCTCGATGTGAAACCCGCCGCCCATGAGATTGTCGATGTAATCGATGCTGGAGCCGCCGACATAGAGGAAGCTCGTCGGATCGATAACGACGCGCAGGCCGTGCTGCTCGAAGACCTGATCGGCCTCCTGAATGTCATCGTCGAAGGTCATGCCGTACTGCATCCCTCCGCAGCCACCGCCTTTGACGAATACGCGCAGCGCATGGGACGCGCGCAGGCCCTTCTGTTCGAGAATGCCACCCAGCTTCTCGGCAGCCATCTCGGTCAGTGTGATCGCCTTTGTCTGCGTGTCGGTCAGTGCAATGTCCATCTCTGCTCTCCTTGCCTGTGCGGGTGTCTCTGAAAGGTTATATCGTCAGTACCTAGACTTGCTTGCGTCTGTCGTTTTGATAGCACCTGCGACCTTCGACTCAGCCCCCGATCTGATTCATCGCCCGGTTCTCGGCGAAGTCGCCCGAAGCCAGGCCGTGGCCCCACGGCTTATGGTAAGCACCCTCCTCCATGAGCGCCCTGATCTCGTCGAAACTGGCGCCGCCGCGAAGCGGAGAAAGCAGGTCCACCTCGTCGTCGCGCAACAGACAGAGCCGCAGCTTGCCGTCTGCCGTCAACCGTACGCGGCCGCAGCCCTGGCAGAATGGTTCGGTTACGCTGCTGATGAAACCGAGCGTGCCGGCTGCGCCGGGGATGCGGAAGGGGCGGCTGGGATCGACAAAATCATAGCTTGCCTCCTCCAGCTCGCCAAAGACCGACTCAACCCGCTCGCGCATCTCGCGGAAGGAGACGACGTGGCTTAGCTGGAAGTCGCTCACCTCGCCGAAAGGCATCAACTCGATGAAGCGGACTTCCCAGTCGTTCTCCAGTGTCAGGCGGGCAAGGTCGATGACATCCTCCTCGTTGAAGCCGCGCGTTACGACACAGTTGAGCTTGACCGGGCGCAGCCCGGCGCGTTCGGCTGCGGCGATGCCGCGCCAAACGTCGTCGATGTCTCCCCAACGGGTGATGCGCCGGAATCTCTCGGCATCGATCGTATCGATGCTGATGTTCACCCGGTTGAGACCTGCGTCGGCCAGCGGCTGGGCCATCTCGTCAAGCAGCAGGGCATTGGTCGTCATCGCCATGTCGCGAATACCCGGAATGACGGCCATCTGGCGCACGAGGTCGACCACTCCGGGACGAATCGTCGGCTCGCCGCCAGTCAATCTGATCTTGTCGACACCCAGGCTGGCGCCGACTTTGACCAGAAAAAGGACCTCTTCATCGGACATCAAATCCTGCCGCGGGCGGAACTGCATGTCTTCCGGCATGCAGTAGACACAGCGGAGATTGCAGGCGTCGGTCAGGCTTATACGCAGGTAGCGGACGCGGCGGCCGTAGCTGTCGTGGACCGGCTCAGTCATCGCCGCCAACGCGTCTTCTCCCGGAGCCGCCGCCACGGTCACTCGGCCGTATCCGTTTCGGTAACGGTGGCCGTTATTCCCCTTCGGTACGGCCTTGGCCAGCGGTAGCTCGGGTATATCCGGATTGCGGACGGTCGTAGGCATATTCATTAACTCCGGCTAAGGAGTCCAGGATTTCTTAAACAACCAGCTCAACCATCTGTGGTTGCGCCGCAACTTCTGCTCTGTCTTCGTGGACCTGATAGCTGCAACAGCGCCCGCCCTCGGCAATGGCCTCAATACGCTCGCAACTCTGCCCGCTGAGCGATTCGATCAACACCAGGTCCATGCAGCACAGCTCCCGGTGTTCGCCGGCAACGCCGGCATAGGGACAGTTGTGCGTGCGGAGCAGGCCGCTGCCCGGCTCCCACTGCGCCATGTATCCCCGCTCGTTGAGAAAGGCAACGACCCGATCCATGCGCTTGTCTAGCTTCTCCCCAACCGGAATCTCGTTCGTAAGCGGCTGGGCCATCTCCTCGGCCAGCGTACGGAAGCAACCCTCCACCTTGTCGGCCGGCAGCAGCTGCTTCAGTTGCCTCACGACGCCTGCCGTCAAGGCGGCAAAATTGTCGGGAAAATGGGTGTCCGCCTCGGCCGTCAGGGAATAGAGCTGCTGCGGTCTCCCAACAGCCCGTCTCCGCTTTGCCTTGGCGACCGCGATCAGATCGTCACCCAGCAGGATATCGAGATGATACCTGACCGTGACCTGGGGCACGTTCAAGGAGTCGGCCAGTGTTCCCGCCGACGAAGGCCCCATCTGCTTCAACGTCTCCAGTATGCGACTTCGGATTTCTTGCACGGGATCGCTCCGCCTCCCGGTCGGCTCATGATTTCCTCAAGTGTAGCAGGTTTTGCCGGGGCTGTCAATTTTTATAAACTTCTTGTAATAATATGTTGCAAACCTGGTTTCGCCAAGTAACGCCGCTGTTTCCCGCCTGCCCAATCTCGCCGGCCGCAGGGCCTATAGTCATTTGGCGGATTTTGAGATCGGGCCGCCAATACGCTAACATCAGCGCAACCCGAAACTGGGCGGTTTCCCGGTCGCACCTGTGGCGACGACCGAAGAGAATCAGCGGCAGAGCGGCCGCGCGGCCGCCTACGCCGTCCAGCGCCGGTGCGCACCCAGTTCGCTCTGACTGCCAAATGAAAGTTGAGAGAAAGAGCCAGAAGGAGTTCGCAATGCAGACCAAGACAGCCGTAGTCTATGAACACGACGCCCCTGTCGTCGTCGATACCCTGACTCTTGACGATCCCAGGGAAAACGAAGTCCTTTTGCGCATGGGCGCCAGCGGCGTCTGCCACTCCGATCTTTCGGTCGTCAATGGAACGATCTACTTTGACCCGCCGGTCGCGCTGGGCCACGAAGGCGCGGGCATCGTCGAACGCGTCGGCGACAATGTAACTTACGTCAAGCCGGGCGATCACGTCATCCTCTCCTTCGTCACCTATTGCGGCAATTGCCCGCTGTGCGTAATCGACAGGGTCTGCCTTTGCAAGGGCTTTTCCGCCCGCAGGGGCTATCTCCTCGACGATACCTGCCGCCTCCACAACGCGCGCGGCCAGGACATCATTCAGATGTCCCGCATCGGCACAATGTCCGAGCTTTCCGTCGTGCCGGAGCAGGCCTTGATCAAAATCGATCCCGGATACCCGTTGGACAGGGCTGCCCTTGTAGGATGCGGCGTAACCACCGGTGTAGGGGCGGTCCTCAAGACGGCGCAGGTCGAGCCTGGCAGCAGCGTCGCTGTGATTGGCAGCGGCGGCGTGGGGCTGAACGCAATTCAGGGCGCGGTCCTGGCCGACGCCGAGCGCATAATTGCCGTCGATCTGATGGAAAACAAGCTGGAATACGCCCGCCAGTTCGGCGCGACAGACACGGTCAACGCCTCTGAGGTGGACGCGGTTGAGGCGGTGCGGGAATTGTCGGGCGGCCTTGGTGTTGACTACGCATTTGAGGCCATAGGCAGCTCTGCGACGATCCGACAGGCGTTCGACATGGTCCGCCCGGCTGGAACGGCCGTTGCAATCGGGCTGGCGCGCGCCGAAGACCTGGTGCCGGTCCCGCCCCAGGACCTGATCTGGGGCGAAAAGAACCTGATCGGCTCTTACTACGGCTCCTCCCGCCCTCGCGTCGATATGCCGCAGTACCTGCGATACTACGACGAAGGCAAACTGAAGCTGGATGAACTGATCACACAGACTTACCGGCTGGAACAGATCAACCAGGCCTTCGCCGACATGGAAGCAGGCAAGAACGCACGCGGCATGTTGCTGTTTGATGTGTAGGCATGGCGGAACGGTAGAACAAAGTCACCTGCTACTATTCGTAATTGAAGCCGCGTAGGCCCATGATTTCCAGCGACCTCCAGACGGCACATTCGTCGGTCCAATTCAGGCCGAGCGCGGGTGGCAACTCTCCTCCCGACAGGCTCCGTTGCGCCTCCGCACTGCAACGAAGCTCGACACCGAAACTGCTTGTGAACCGCCCGGCGCCCTCGATACGGTTGCGCAGATTGCGGATCCCTGCCAGCGCAGCTTGAATCTCCGCTTCCGTAGTGCTGCAGGCGGCCAGGGCGGAGGTCTGGTCGTCGGTCTTGCCGTCCTGAAGCCGGACCAGCTGCCAGCGCCATTTGGTTTCCTTAGTCCCCTCATCCTCATTTGCTGAGACATTCAGGGCGAAGTCCGCCTTGCTGCCAAGCGCGTTGCGGTAGAATTCGTGCACGTCGCGGACTTGGCGGCTGAAGCGGGCCGGAGGCAGATCGCGGCGCGTACGGTTGCCGTACCTTCGACTCGACAACCGTTCGTCCAGGATCGCCACCACGCCCCGGTCGGTCTTACGCCGGATGAGCCGGCCGAATCCCTGCTTGAGCGCCAGCGTCATCAGCGGGACCGTGTATCTGTTGAAGCTGCTGCCGGCCTTGGCTTCGTCCAGCACGTTCATGCGAGCCTCATGCAGCGGGTCGCTCGGAGACGGAAACGGCAGCTTGTCGAGGACGACCAGGCTCAGGTCGTCGCCCGGCAGATCGACCCCTTCCCAGAAGGATTTCGTCGCCAGCAGAACACTGTGAGGCGTCTCCCGAAACCAGTCCAGAAGCCGATTGCGGGGCAGCTGGCCTTGGGCCTTCAGGGGCCAGACGACGTCGGCCAGCCGCTCTTGCACCTGGCGCAATCCGGTCCAGCTTGTAAAGAGGCACAACGCCCGCCCGCGGCTTACATTGAGCAGCCGTTCGATCTCCGCCGCGACGCCGTCGTAGAATCGCTCCCGCTCGCGCCAGTCGAAAGCAGGCAATTGGGGCTGATACAGCACGGCCTGCTGTGCATAGTCAAAGACCTGGCCGGCGACGAACTCATGCGTCTGACGCTTCACACCGCACCGGCTTTTGAAGTGGTCGAAGTTTCCGTCTGTAGCTAGCGTCGCACTCGTGCAGATGACAGTGCGGCCCTCTTCAGCGAAGAGATGCTTTGCCAACTCATCTGCCGGGTCGATTGGCGTGGCATGCAGGCGCAGACGAAGATGACGCGAACCGCTGATCTTCTCTCCATAGCGGACGACCCTGTCATCGAGCGAACCGCTAGCCACGGCTTGAAATTTCGCCGCCAGTGATCCAAGGCCCTTCACGGCCAGGTCGTAGTTGGCTGCGTCTTCGGTCTCGTCGGGCGTTAGCTGCGGGCGCCCTTCCTCCTCAGGGAGCTCATAAGGGTTGGCCTGGCGCAATTCGTCCTGCACCTGTTTCAATCCACCCGCCAGCTTTTGCAATTCCTCCAGTTCACTGTCCAGGCGGAATACTTTCCCCTCGGACAGACCCTCCGCCTCGGCAAAGGCCAATCTGTTCTGCCAGCGCAAAGACTCCAGCTGTTCTTGTTCCAGATGCGCTTTGAATACCGCCCTCGCCAGTAGCTGCTCGAGAGCATAGTCCGATGTCTCCACTTCAAAGACCGAGGTCGCAGTGCTTTCGAGCTGATGCGCCTCATCGATGACGTATATCGATGCTTCAGGCAGAATGGCGAAGCCGATCTCGCCCAGTTCCAAGGCGTTGAGAAGCAGGTGATGATTTGTGATGATGACCTGCGCCTGGCGGGCCTTGTCGCGCATCTGATTTACGAAGCAGTTGTCTTCGAAATGGCCGCAGCTGCGCCCGATGCAGTCGTCAGGGAAGCTGACAACGCGTGTACGAAGATCGTTGGACGGTACAAAAGGCAGGTCGTCGATATCCCCCGTGCCCGTCTCCCCGAGCCAGCGCCGCAGAAAAGTGACCTGCTCATCCTCTTTGTCATACAGGGCGAGGCGCTTCCGTTCGACCGACTCCTTTTCCCACTTCAGATTGCAGACATAGTTGCTGCGACCCTTCACGACGACGGCCTCGACCGGTCTTCCCAAGACTTCGGCCAGGAGCGGAATGTCTTTGCGAAAGAGTTGGTTTTGCAGCGACTTGTTGGCTGTCGCGACAACAACTGTTCGCTCGCTAAGCAGGGCAGGAAGCAGGTAGGCTATCGACTTGCCTGTCCCCGTTGGCGCTTCGATCAGAGCGGTGCACTCGTCTAGTATCGCCTGCTTGACAACCTCTGCCATCTCGGCCTGTCCGGGTCGCGCCTCGTAGTCGGGCATCGTCTCTGCCAGCCGGCCTCGTTCCCCGACCAGGGCCGATAGGTCGGCTGTTTCCAGGGGAGACGGTTTCTCGTCTTCCCTTTCATCGCCGTAGCGCCCGTCCAACTCCTTGACATGCGCCAGGGACGGTGTGCCGGACAGTTCCTCAACGTAGAGCTGGTCAATGTTTTCCATGGCATGATCGTAGCACAAATGTGCAAGGCGTCCAAAAGAATAACGCCCCTGGTTCGGCGAACCAAGGGCGTCTCTTGCCGTACGCTCCGGGCGCTTTGTCAGCGGCCCTCTTTTGCTGCACTTACTGTGAGTTGTCGTCCGGTTCGGGCAGCAACTCGTTGATGAAGTGGATGACGCCGTTGGAGGCGCTCACGTCGGACGTAACGACACTAACACCTTCAACCTTCAACATGCCATTCTCGGTCGTGATCGAAATTGTGCTGCCTTCGAGCGTCGTCAGCGACGTCTGCGATGCCAGATCGGACGACGTTAGAGTCCCTGAAACGACGTGGTATTTAAGGGTTTCCGCCAGCTGAGCTGAGTCTGCCATCAACGTGTCAAGCCTGGTCTCGGGAAGCGACGCGAACGCGGCATTCGTCGGCGCGAATATCGTATAGGGACCACCGTCGGAAATGGTAGAGGTCAGTCCTGCTAGGTCCAGCGCCAGCAGCAGAATGTCCAGGTCCTCGTAGTCTTCCGCCACTTCGACCAGATTGCCCACGCCAGGGGTCGCTTCGGCCGTCGGTTCCGGCAACGCCTCAGTCGTCGGTTCCGGTGTCATTGCATCCGCAGTCGGCTCCGGCGTCATCGCCTCGGCGGTCGGCTGCGGCGTCATCGCGTCGGCGGTCGGCTCCGGCGTTGCCGTCGCTACCGGCTGTTGCGTGTCAGTCTGGGCCAGTGTCGGGATATTCAGAACAGCGCCGACCTCGATATAGTCACAATTGGCCAGCGAATTGGCGTTGCAAATGTCAGACCAGTGTGTCGTTGACCCATAAGCCCGGTTGGAGATCGTGCCCAGTGTGTCCCCAGTCTGCACGGTATAGGTAGTTCCAGGCGTAATGTCGGTTCCTGACGGCGCGGGCGAAGCGGCAGCAGGTGTACCGGCCGGCGCTGCCATTCTGTCACCCTCTACCTGCGTACCGGATTCGTCAATGAACTTGACATTCGTACCCGTCAGTGTGTAGGAAATCGGAGTTGTCGTGTCATTGTATGTGACCAGCGTCACAATCGTGGACGCGTTTTCAGATGTGACTTCGGCAGCCTTTATCTTTACGCCGTCGGTCGTTTCCTGATGCGAAGATACGAGCGCGCTCTGTGAAGGCGGCACAGCGGACGTATACTGGTTGAATCCACTTTCGGTAAAGACGTAGAAACCGGAATCGGCATCAAGCGTCGGACTATCCTGGGGATCGTAGGCCATCTTGATGGAAACCGGCAGGCTGGTATCGACAACCTCCAGTCCCAGGTAGTGCTTGGCAAACAGCTCGCTCAGTGTGCCGCGAACCCAGGTCGACTTTACTCCGGCCACCATCGCTGTGGGTGTGGGCGCCGACTGGCTCGCCGTCGCTCCTGATGCGGGTGCGGGTGTCGGAGCTGCTGAACCGGGCGTCGCCGCAGGGGCGGGCGTGCTTCCCGCCACAACCTGGATCCCCGAGTCGTCGACGAACCGGACGTTCGTCCCTGTAAGCGTGTAGGATAGTGCTGTGGTCGAATCGTTGTAAACAACCAGGGTCACGATCGATGACGCGACATCGGCCCCGTAATCGATCGATTTCCGTTTTGTGCCTCCCACTGTCTGCAAAGTGGATGACCGATACGCGGTCTCGGAAGCCGGCGCGGCATTTACGTAACGATTGAAATTGCTGGCGTCGAAAGCATACATTCCAGCGTTTTGATCCAACGGCAGGCTGTCTTGTGGTTCGTAGGCCATGTTGATCTCGACCGGCTGCATCGGGTCGATGACCTGTAGGCCCAGGTAGTGCTTAGCGAACTGCTCGTTGAGCTGACCGCTGACTGTTGAAGAAACTATACCGTTCTGCGCGGTCACCGCGTAGGGAATTGCGACCAGAATCAACGCCACTGCAGAGGCGATTCTTGCTATACGCCATTTCATGTTCAGCTGCACTTATCACCTCCAATGTAACTTGGAACGCACGAGCGAGACGCCCGTAATCCTTGAGACCGGATGTTTGGCGGACTTTTCGCCAAACGCGCAATTGATTTGCATCCGCGGAAAGGCGCAACGCGCGGACTGAGTTTCAGTGTATCGAATCATTTAACCCAGTTCCAATGTGCAATTGCCAAGTGGAGGCGGTCTGGCCCACTTTTCTCGCCCGTCTGAAACGTCGTGGCGCGTCCGTAGGTACAACGCACTGAAATCGTTGAATTTGAGTTCAACTCATCTGCGCCTGACGACAACGTGATGGCAGGGGGCGTTACTGGCACTGTCCGTTCGATGTGGGATGAGAATCGGCTGGCCGCGAGGAATACCATTCTGGTCCAGGATGTGCAAGAGGAGGTTCTGCGAGGAATCATGGCTGTAGATTGGAAAGTCGAACCGACCGGCGTCTAAAGTGCCGCTCTTGCTTACAGTCTCGTAACTGTTGTCCCAAGCGTCGGTTAGGCGAATTCGAACGCCCGGCAGCGCTTCTCCGCTGCTGGTCAGAGCAAGGCCCATGACGTACTGACCGGGGCACTGGGCATCGTGCCAAAGCCGGTCCAGATTGAAGAAAGCAGAGCCCTCGGCGATCTGACTGCCCACGCTTACCAGCTGCCCCGGCGCCAACGCGCCGGCAATGTCGGCGCCTGCGTTGGCAAAATCGATTGCCACCCGCCATCCAGTGAAAGCCGACAGGCTCTCCATCTCCTCGCACGGGCCAAGGTAGACCGGAAAACTCGCGCCCAAGTTCCACGCCAGCGCGCCTCTCCGGTCTCGCAGCATTCTGTCGGCGTCAAGGAGCTCTTCCTGCGCACCTTCCACTTGCCAGCAATGTCGGCACGCTTCGGTCGATTGCTGCGGCAGGCCGAACGGGTCGGGAAGGGCCAGGAGAGTTCGTGCCGCCCCTTCGGCAAAGCCGCAAAAGCCAAGCAGACGCGTCTCTTCCCCCGATTCGCTCTGCCGCGTCCAATAGACTGGGGCCGATGGTGTGGATTCGACACTGTCGACCAGGGGCGATGCCTCCTCGCCGCGTCCGATTTGGGACTCTTCACCAACTGCAGGATTTCGGTCTTCCTCAATTGACTGTTCAGCCTCGTTCCCGGCGCTCTTCGGATTGACCGCCTCCAGCCAGGCAGCGCTGAAAAGCTCTCCGCCCCCCTGCCGGCAGGTCAGGCCCGGGGGACAAGCATCCAGCTTCTGGACATCGTCGCTTAGACTGAACTCCCAAGCTCCTTCCGCTTGCGGCGCGCCCAACCCATCCAGAAAAGTGGTATCGGCCAGCACTGTCCTCATGAACTCGTTCCAGATCGGAGCCGCGGCCCCGGCCCCGGTCGCGTTTCGCATCGGGCGGCCATCTGTATTGCCTACCCATACCCCGGCTAGGAGGTATCGCGTATAGCCCATCGTCCAGGCGTCCCGGTTGTTATCGGTCGTTCCCGTCTTTGCCGCAACCGGCCTGTCGAGGGTCAGCTGACTTTGGCTGCCAAACATCGGAACACGGGCTGGATTGTCGCTGAGGATATCGGTTACCAGCGTTGCCGCCGCTTCCGAAAGAACCTGCTTTCCCTCGTCGGCAGCTTTCTCCACCTGGGTCAACCCTTGTCCGTCGGTAATTGTCAGGATCGAGCGCGGCGGAAGAAAGCGGCCGCCATTCGCCATCGTGTGGTAGGCCGTCGCCAAGTCGAGCAGCGTTATCTCGCCACCGCCAAGGGTCAGGCTCAGGCCGTACCAGTCGGTTCCGCGGTGCAGGCTGCTCACACCCATCGAGCGCGCGCTTTCTAGCATTCTCTCGACGCCAACCGCGTCAAGTAGCTTCACCGCAGGAATGTTATAGCTATTGGCCAGGGCCGCGCGCGCTGTGACCGGACCGTGAACTCTGCGGTCGTAATTGATTGGTTCATACTCTTCAATCGAGCTGATCGTGTAGGTGATCGGGGTGTCCCACAGAACTGTGGCAGGGCTGATGAGGTTGTCGTGGAGCGCAGTCGCATAGAGCAGCGGCTTGATCGAGCTCCCCGGCTGGCGCGGGCTGATTGCAACGTTGACCTGACCGTCAATATCGGTGTCGTCGTAGTCTACACTGCCCACCATCGCCAGTATTTCCCCGGTGCCGGGCCTAAGCGCGACCAGCGCGCCATTATCCATGTCGAAGCGCGGTTGCAGCTCCTCGACTTTGTCAGTGACGATGCGTTCAGCTGTCTCCTGAAGTTGCAGGTCGAGCGTGGTGAAAATGTGCAGCCCGCCGCGCCGAACGTAGCCCTCCCTCAGTGTTTTCTCCAGCTCCTGGACGACATACTCGACAAAATGAGGCGCACGCACCGGGGGAAGCTCGCGCGAACCGTTCAGCTGTATGGGCGTACCGAACACGGCGTTGGCCTCGTCGAGCGTCAGGAAGCCGTGGCGTACCATCAGCGAAAGCACGACCCTCTGCCGGGCCTTGGCCGCCCCTAAGTCCTCGAACAGATCAAACAGCGCCGGTGACTGGGGAATCCCGGCCAGCAGCGTAGCTTCGGCTAGGTTTAAATCGTTGGCCGACTTGCCAAAGTAGCTGCGCGCAGCCGCTTGGGGACCGTAAGAATGATTGCCATAGTTCAGGAGATTCAGGTAGATCTCCATTAACTCTTCTTTATGGTAGGCCTGCGTCAGCTCGGTCGCCAGCCCGGCTTCGATGATTTTGCGGTCGAATGTCTGATCGTACCGCTCTTCGACACCCAGAAACAGGTTGCGCGCCAGCTGCATCGTGATCGTGCTGGCACCGGAGACGATCTCGCCACTCTCGACGTTCTGCAGCGCCGCGCCCGCGATCCTGATCGGGTCAACACCCTGGTTTGTGAAGAAGGTCGCGTCTTCCGTCGCAATGGTCGCGTTGATCAGATGCGGCGATACCTGGTCTAGCGGGACCCACTCGCGGCGGCCTTCCCCGATCAGTTCAGCCAGCAGGACGCCGTTGCGGTCGTAGACAAATGTCGTCTGAAACAGGCGCGGGACGGGGCCCGGCTGAAACTGTTGCAGATAGGCCTCGGCGACTGTCGCCAGCGCGATGGCCGGGCGCTTGTCGACAACGCGTTCCCTGGAGCTGCACCCGGCAGCGAGCAGGACGATCAGCAACAGCAGCTGTCGAATGCGGCGCAGGTCTGGATTCGTGTGGCGCATGATGCACTTGTTTCTGCCGTGATGGGAATGAGGTCGGACTCGCGTCCTCTCAGCGACCTTGCGCTCCGGTCAATATCCCTTTCGGGAACGCCGGCTCTGCATTGAAGTAACGAGTACAAGGGGGCGCCGGTTCCACCGAACCGGAGCAAAAAGTGGGGCAGTCTTGCCTTTTGAGGGGACGCTATTCGAAAGGGTTCTGGTAGAGTTCAAGATTCTCCGGCACGTGCAGGAGGTCGCCGGGGCGAAGTATGTTGTAGGCACGCACGGCCTCAGGGTTGGCGGCCCGGAGCAGACGCACGGGAATGTCGTACCTGGCTGCAATGTTGACCCAGGAATCGCCCGATTGCACTTCGTGCAGAATGCTGTCCACGTGATAGCGGATCGGAATTCCCCTCGGCAGAAGCAGTCTTTCCCCCGGAAGCGCGCCGCGCACGTGTAGATTGGCCCCGCGCAGCACACTTTCGGGCAGATCGTGCGCTCGTGCGAGAACACGCCAACTGTCGCCCGCCCTCGCAGTATAGTAACGCAGGTCGGAACACGATCCCAGCGAAACTGGGATGCCTTCCTTCATGCTCCACGACAATAGACGGAATTTCTCAAGTTCTGTCGCAGGATAATAGTAGAGATCCTCCCTGAATACAGGCGGCGGCACGTTTATTCCCCTGTCATCGGTCTCGGGGGGCGGATCTGTATTGGGGGGCAGCGGTCGGCCGACGGTACTGTAACCAGGCGGAAAGGAGAGGCCTACCATGCTCGAAAGCCGCAGGAGAGAACGGATTTCCGGCGGGCCGGACGTCCTTCCCCCCCTGCCTGCACCGGCCTCATCATTCACCGTGCAAAAGGAAAAGTCGACGAAGTCGTTTGTACGCGCAAAATGGGTGGGGAGGGTCCTGGCCGTTACGACCGTACCGGCCAGCAGGCCATTCCCCCGCGTCTTGCTCAACCAGCTAGAGCTGAAGTATTCGCCCCCCTCACGGCACTGCACGGCAGGTGGACAGTCGGGCAATTGAACAACGGTGTCCGGTACCTCAAATGTCCACAGACTGGGATTGTCCGGCGCGCCGATCAACTCGCGCATCCCCTTGTCTTCGATTACCGCCTCCATGAAATTGCGCCAGAGAGGGGCCGCTCCGGCGGCGCCGCTGTTGCCCCACATCGTCTGGCCGTCGCTGTTGCCCGTCCAGACACCCGCGACCAGATAGCGCGTGAAGCCGACCGTCCAGTTGTCCTTGAAATTGGTCGTCGTTCCGGTCTTGGCAGCGGCCGGCATGCTCAGGTTCAGCGAGCTGTTGAGTCCGAAGGCCGGCTTGCGGGCCTGGTTGTCGCTGAGAATGTCGGCAACCAGAAAGGCGACCTCGGGCGAAATGATTCTCTTGCGCTCGACCTCGGGCGTCGAGCGGTAACGGCCCAGATCGTCGACCATGAAGAGCGCAAACCTGGGTTCCGAATAGAGCCCCTGATTGGCGAACGTGCGGAAGGCATTCGTAAGCTCCAGCAGGGAAACTTCGGCCGCTCCCAGCGAAATGCTAAGGCCGTAGGAGTTCGGTTCCCTGGTAAAGCTTGTAATGCCGAACTCTTTGGCTTTGGCCACAAGGTGCTCATTGCCGAGCGTTGCCAGCAGTTTCACCGCCGGAACATTGTAGCTGTTCGCCAGTGCCGTGCGGACGGTTACGGGGCCGTGAAACTTGCGGTCGTAATTGCGCGGGACGTAGACGTGGCCCATGCCGACCGTAAAGGATGTCGGCGTGTCCCATATCACAGTCGCCGGAGAAATCATGTCCTCACCGAGCGCAGTCGCGTACAGGATTGGTTTGAAGGAGCTGCCGGGTTGGCGCAAACTGGTTGAAAGGTTGACCTGGCCCGCATCCTCCTCGTTGAAGTCGACGCCCCCTACCATCGCCAGCAGCTCGCCCGTCTGCGGTTGGATGGCGACGAGCGCGCCGTTGGTCATGCGATACGCCTCACCGACCCTGTCGATCCACTTTTGCAATTCAAGCTCAGCCAACCATTGCATGGGCATGTCCAGCGTTGTAATGATGTGCATGCCGGACCGGCGCATCTCCCAGCGTCCCACTTCAATGCCCAGTGCTTCAGCCATCTGCTCTTCCAACGCTTTCTCGACGTAAAAAACAAAGTGCGGCGCCAAGAGGTCCTTCTTTTGCGAGGACCCAATGAGCAGTATCTCTTCACCGAAGACGGCATCCGCCTCCACCTGAGATAACATTTCGTGGCGCACGAGCAGGTCCAGCACAACGCGCTGGCGTTCCTTGGCTGCTTCGAAGTTGCTGAAAAGGTCATAGGCGGCAGGCTGCTGAGGCACGCCGGCCAGAATCGTCGCCTCGGCCCAGTTGAGGTCGATCGCGCTCTTGCCAAAATAGACCTGGGAGGCCGCTTCCGGGCCGTACGCCTGATGTCCGTAGTTCACAAGATTGAGATAGATTTCCAGCAGCTCTTCCTTGCTGAACAATATTGTAAGGTCATGGGCCAGTCCGATTTCCTGCAGCTTGCGATCGACGGTCTGTTCGAACCGTTCGCTGGGATCCAGAAAAAGATTGCGTGCCAGCTGCATGGTGATAGTGCTCGCGCCGGACGCGATCGACTGGGTCTGCACGTTCTGCAGCGCCGCGCCGACGATGCGGCGGCTGTCCACCCCCCGGTTGGTGAAGAACGAAGCGTCCTCCGTGGCAACGGTTGCGGAGACAAGCGCCGGCGATATCTGGTCAAGGGTGACCCAGGTCCGGCGCCCTTCTTCGTAAAACTCGGCCAGCAGCACGCCGTTGCGGTCGTAGAGACGCGTCGTTTCGAACAGCTTGGGCAGCTTGCCCTCCGGCTGATAGTGCTGAAGATAGTGCTCTACAACCGTCTTGATCGAACCATTCGGCCTCGGGCCCAAACGCCAGGCCACGGGTTCCTCCAACGGCGGAGCTTCGAGCCCGTTGAGGTTGAAGGGCAAGCCCTCCAGGGCTCCATCCGACTCCTGGGCATCCCCGTCGGAACAACTGGCCAGCACCAGTACGGCCAGCAGCACTGTGACCCACAGTCGGCCGGCGCCGGGCTCCAACCGAACCGTCTGCAATTGGAAAAAGAGTGACGTTAGTTTGTTATTCATTGGAGAACCTGCTCAGATATTGCAATAGCTGGTGTGTACCCTGCCGCCGAACCTGGGCCGCTGACCTAGCAGGCTGCGCGCAAACGTCTGCATCGGTGCTGAAAAAGTGATCGTCCCAATAACGCAATTACTTTCTCTTCTTCCCATCAGTTTCCCTGGAGGACTTCCATTTTCCGTTCGGTGCAATAGCCCCCGCCGCGCTTGGAGCAAGAGACGGACCGGCCATCCCACCAGGGGAATTGAGAAGAGCGGACTGCCGGAATCTGAATTGTATCACATGAAAAGCGCCCGCCGGCGTGAAGAAAAACTCTGCCCTGAAGACTTGCATACGCCCAGGGCCCACAGGCGCGCCTACACCGTAACCGCAATAGAGTCCGCAGACAAGAAAACCGCCCACAAGAGCGGTTTGAGGCGACGGCCGGATTCGAACCGGCGATCAGGGTTTTGCAGACCCCTGCCTTACCACTTGGCTACGTCGCCACTCTGCCAAGGGGGATTGTACCTCCCGATAATGCTAGCAGGGGCCCCCCCGATTGTCAAATGTTTCCGCCGGATGTATCCTGTACGCCTGAACGGCGGATCCAAGACGTTTCGACTACATTCCCGCGATATCGCCATGAACGACCAGATGATCCTCTGCGAAAGGTGCGGCGTCACCTTTCTGTGGACCATCGAAGACCAACGGAGCGCAACGGGCCGGCCCAAGACGCCTCCCCGGTGTATGGGCTGCGCGTTCCTCTTGCCAGACCCGGAGAGAGCAAGGGGGCTGGTCAAGTGGTACAGCGCGCGCAAGAAATACGGTTTCATCACGCCGCACTCCGGGCCGGACCTCTTCGCTCACCGCTCCAGCTTCATCGATTTCGGCCGCCTGCGACAGGGCGATCTGGTCGAATTTACGATCGCGCAGGGCGAGAAAGGGCCCGAAGCCGTGGATATCCAACTGCTTTTCCGACCCCGAAAAGCGGAGTCGCGGCCAAACTCTTCCGTTCGATCCGGGGACTCCGCCTAGGCCGCCCAGTCTCAGCCTACCGCATCAACAAGCGATTCGAAAAAACTATCGTAGGCTGCCGCGACGACGGGCCAGCTGTAACGTTCGCGCACTGAGCGCTGCAGCGACGGCGGCGCCGCGCGCGGCATCCTTAACCTCGCCGCCGCCATGAGGAACAGCTCTTCTTCATCGTCGTACAGACACGCCGGGTGAAGGCTGGCGGGGATCAGCTCCGGGTAGCTTAGACGGTTTGGCAGCAGCGGAAAGGCGCCCGCCTGCACCGCTTCGAGTATGCTGATGCCGAAGAACTCGTGGCCCGCCGTGCTGATAACAAGATCGGCCCTCCGAAGCAGGTCAAGGTAGGCTTGACGCGACCGCAGATAGCCCCAATGCTCGATGCGGTGCGCCAGCCGTCCCCTCGCTTCCTCGAACTCGTCCGGCGAATTGCGAAAGTTCTCGCCTGCAACTGCCAGCGAAAAGTCGTGGGCATCCTGTTCGAGCCTGTAAAGCAGTTCAAAAAACGCCCGCGGCCGCTTGTCGTACTCCCATCTCTGATTCCAGACAATGAGCGGCGCGCCCGCCTGCCTTTGTCGCCCCGGGCCCGGCAAGGGTTCCACGCCGACCGGCAGAACGCCCGCCCGTGCCTTCACCTCTTCAATCAGCTCCAAGTGGTTGTAGTCCGGAAAATGCTTGAGCAGGTTTGGCAGCGCCCCAAACCAGCTGCGGCGATGAAACTCGGAGTTGAACAGAATCCGGTCCGAACAGAGCTGACCGAGCCAGTTGATCATCGCATAGGTCAGGTCCGGCTTCTGACCTTCTTGCCACGGATATGTGAGCTGGTTCTCGTGCATGTAGAGCACGAGCGGCACTTTCGCCGGCAATGTGCGCCGAGAGAGCGCCAGCCAGGCCGGCAAATGTGTCATATCGGTCGCCAGAACCAGGTCGGGCGGTCCGGCTGCCAACTCCGACTGCACCTGCGCCGCCAGCTCGATCGCACCTCCCTGCATGCGCCACTTCCAGAAACGCCCCGCCAATGTCAAGAGACGCACAATATGCTTGCTGTGGCGCTGATACCCCTCCGCCCACGCCCTGTGGCTGCCGGTATGGTATGGGGAGAGCAGCCAGACTCTCAGTCCCTTTTCGGCCTCAGTCCAGTCTAAGCCATGAAACTGAGCCGCCGCCGCTCCTGCTTCCTTGAAACTGTGGCTGTCGTCATTGCGAATTGCCATTGCCCGTTTCGTCTTTACGTTCACCGCGGACCCGTTTTCGATGTACCTGCGGCATTTTGCCTACGCCATTTCGACGATTCGCGCATTTCGCTCCGAAACGCCCAATTTACGACGCCCCTGAATCTGATTCTACTTGACTGTTGCCGCGCTGCCCGCTTAATCTGAACTGTACGATTCGGCCGACTGTATCGGCGATTAACACCGGCCGGTTTGAAAGAAGCCGGTGCTGACGCCAGGCCAATCGAGTCTTCACAGACGGTGCCCAACTTGGGCATTGTGAAGTCCGGGTCTTGAAAGAAACATCGGATTCACACCAAAAAAATGTCCAAACAACCAAAATTCCCTCTCGCCTCGTATTCGTCCAACTCCCGGAGGCTCCTGACCTCCAGGGGCGCCTTGGCCGCCGGCGCTGGAGCGCTGACTCTTCTGATCCTGTTCGCGGTCGGCGTACAGGCGCACAATGCGCACCGCGACCGCTCTACTTTTTTCGGCGATGCCGGCCCGAAACACTCCGGCCCTCCCAGAAATTCGACGCCTACACCAACACCAACGCCGACTCCGACGCCCACTCCCACGCCAAAGGCGGACTGCCTGAACGCAATGGAGCTGGTCGGCCTAATCGATCGACCCGTCCCGCCCCAGACATCAGACAGAATTCACATTTTTACCGGGCCTAAGACCCGAAGACCGGACTGTTTTGGCCAATACTCGAGCTGGGTCGAATCGGTCGAATCAGCAAACTGCATCGTGATGCACCAGGCAACGCCGGCTCAACTTTGCATCGTCGAGGACGGCTACCAGTACTACTTTATCGGCACCGACCAGACGGATACCGGGCCCTTCCTGGCAACAGTCGACACGCTGTCCGAGCTGCATCCGACCGGAACCGTACCAATCGAACTATACCGCGGCCAGAACCCGCTGACTTCCAAGTCGGTCGTTGTCGAATACCTGCCCGACCAGGAGCTGCTTCGAATCAGCACCTACTACGAAGACTCGGATACCGCGCAGAACAAGCCTTACGTATTCACGGTTGACGAGCACGACGGTGTCACCCACGTAACCTGGTAGCCAGCCGGCTGCCAGGGCGGGATTACCGGCCTCTGAGAGAAAGAACAGTGCCGGAGCGTCAAGGCAAAAGTCCACTCTGCTCCGCAACTGCTCATCGCCGGCGGCGAGGGCTCCAAACTTAGGCAAAAGCCTGAGAGCCGAACTGGTTCCTTTGCGAATACGGGTGCCCGAACTCGGTTAGCTTTTCAAATCATTCCCCGCAGAAGGACGAATCTACCCGAAGAAAGGCCTTGTTTAACCTTGCTCTCGGGTTCCTGTGGCCAGGTAGATTCCCCCAATTGAGCCGGAGCCTCGATCCCCGTAAATTCCCAGATCTTTCCGCTAGTTGACCCGTCTTTGCACGAAGTGGACACTTGCTGGACTCTCCCTGCCCACAGGCACTGCCCGCAAACGGCTGCCGCAAGCCCGGGTCTTCGCAAAAACCCCAAGCCAAAACGTGTGCAAGGGGCAGCCCTTAGAGTTTCGAGCCTCGACCGTCCCACGCCGTACTGTGTGCATCAGACCGTCGTTCGAGTTTCGAGTTCCGATTTTCAACATACAGCCAACGACTCGGACACGCTACCGATCAGTTAACTCGTAGAGCGAGCCGGTCATGTAGTTCAAGGCATACAGGCTGCCGTCTTCGCCGACTCCGACCTTGCTCATCGGAACGGCTGCCTGCCCAAGCAGCAGCAGTTCGCTCTGCCACCTATCCTGCCGAAAGCCTGCGTTTGAGTCCTGTGACCGTTTCAGCGCCCAGATTCGGCCGCTACAGAAATCACCGTAGACGAAGGCACCGTTCAGGTGAGCGTGTTTCGCTCCACGGTAGACCGCGCCTCCGACAATTGCGCAGCCTTGCGAATGACCGTAAGCCGCCACAGGCAACGTCAAACCGTCGGCGCTGCAATTTGTGGGAAAGAAAGGTGAACAGACGTGGCCTTCCATCGCCGGCCATCCGTAATCCTCACCCCCTGCGCTCGACGCAGGCTGGAAGTTTATCTCCTCATGAAGTGTGTCGCCCACGTCGGTGATGTACAGGTCGCCGGTCGTTGGGTCAAAGGCGAAACCCCAGGGGTTTCGTACGCCAGACGCCCAAATCTCACTTCGAAAGCCGGCGTCGCCAAAAAAGGGATTCTCCGACGGCACGCGGTACGGCTCAGGGCCCGACCCCACATCGATTCGCAGAATCTTGCCCAATAGCGTGTCGGGCCCTAGTCCTGGCGTGACGACGACTCCGGTCTCACCGCCGTCGCCGATGCCAATGTAGAGGTAGCCGTCCCGCGGACCGAACGCCATGTGCCCGCCGTTGTGGTTATCCCGCGGCTGGCTCACAGTCAATAACACCTCCTCGCTACCGGGATCTGCCGCGTCCGGGTCGCTTGTCGACGCAAATCGACTTACCGTTGTCGCACCCGCGGCGTTTGTGTATCCCACGTAGAAGAGCCCCGTGTTGGCGTAACCCGCCGGAAACGCAAGCCCGACAAGCCCCTCTTCGCCACAGCACTTGACGCGGTCCGTTATGTCCAGAAACGGCCTCTCCGCAACCGAACCGTCCTTCACAATTCGGATGCGGCCGGGATGCTCAACGACAAAGAGGCGCCCGCTGCCGTCCCCGGCATGTGCCAGGTGGACCGGTTTCTCAAGCCCGCCGGCAACTCTCTGCAGCCTCCACGCCCAATCTCCTTCGGGTCGCTGCGGCTCTTCAGCCTCGACGCCTATCACACGCGCCTCTCCCCAGGCGACCCAGCTCGGACTGCTGAGCGTAAGTATCGACACCGCATCGACGCGGACAGGCGGGTCCAGTTCGATCGTCAGCACTTGCCCCTGTTCCGTGTACTGTTCGGAAAACCGCCGGTGCAACGTTTGCATTCCGGTCCCGTTTCCCAGCCAGACCTCATGCGTTGTAGGTCCGGCAGGCGACTGCTCCACGACCAACTCGATGCGCGCCGTCAGATGGAGCGCATCAAGTGACACCGTAAGCCACTGCATCCCATGGAGATTGGCGTTCCAGTGTGTTTCAGGGTCGCCATCAATAGCCAGCCGTGCTTCTTCTCCGTTGGCCGAGGCCTGTGCGACACCTGCAATTGCAACATTCTCTGCCTGTCGCGAGGCTGGCCCGGGACTTTCCGTCACCTGCGACGCTGTCAAAACCGACAATGGTTCGGGCGCGGCGGCCTCTTCCGGAATCAGGATGACGGCAGGCGGGTCGGACCGCGAAGGCGTCGCAGCGGGCTCGCGAGAGGTGATTAGAGTGCATGCGCTGGTACACAACAGGGCAAGGAGCCCGACTGAATGCGTGAAACCGGTCTTCATTATTGTAAAACCCCTTTGCGAGGCGAGCGCGACCTACCCGCCAATCCGGGTCTTTGGCTGCCCGCTTTCGCTGTGTGGGGGGGCATTCCTGGCTTCTGATGCGCCGGCTTACGCATTTGTTTCGACCGTGTCTTACCATCATATCACAGTCCGCAATTCGCGATAATCGCTCTTCGTCAGAACCGAAAACTGAAACCTCAGCAGGCTACGTCCCCTCTTGATTCCACCCCTTCCCCGCCGTGCCGTGCTCGAAACATGACGTCCACCGCCCCCTGCGGTTCCTGTCCGCTGACCACCGGCCCCCGCAGTTTGGGCGGTCGCGCCTTCGGCCCTGCCTAGTGCGTGGGGACTGGCCCCGCAAAGCACCCCCTGAAGTAGCGCCACCGTGCGTGCGCGATTCCAGCTTGTCGCCCGCGCCAGCCAGGCGGAGTGACCGTGTCTGCGCGACTCCAGCTTGTCGTCACCGCGCAGCAGGGCGGACCCAACGTGCGTGCGCGACTCCAGCTCCGCCGTTCGAGTTTCGAAGTTTCGAGTTCCGATTTTCGGCCCTTCCAGCAGATCACTTTGCGCCATTTCGCGGCTATGCTATAATTCCGCTCGACGCACGCAGTTGAACATCGCAGCGTCAGCAGATGTGGACGAATGTGTGAGAGACATCGTTGACCAGTTCTTGACAGTCGAGAGCAGGAGTCGGGAATGATTGAAGTTGTGATCGATAGCGTGCGCGTCAGCCTGATGTCCCAGCATCGTATCGTCGTCCTGCGCGAAGAGAACGGTGAAAGATACCTTCCCATTTGGATCGGCCCATTCGAAGCCGACGCCATCACAATTCAACTGCAGGGCATAGAGGCCGGCCGGCCGATGACACACGATCTGCTGCGCCAGATTACCGAGTCACTCGACGGCGAAATCACCCATGTCGTCATCAGCGACCTGCAGAACGAAACCTTTTTCGCCGAAATCGTTCTGGAAGCCAAAGGCGAAACGTTGGAAATCGATAGCCGTCCCAGCGACGCGGTCGCGCTGGCAGTGCGCGTGAATGTGCCAATCTATGTTGCCGACGAAGTGATGGAGAAGGCAGGCATGGAACCGGAAGTGGAGTTGGGTCCGCTCGACCGGGACGGGGAGGCGCCGGAAGAGCAACCGGGCGAAACCGGCGACGAAGACCTGGATGTTTTCCGCGACTTCATCGAAGGACTCGATATCGACAACTAGCCGGGCAGGCGAAGGGCTGGCCGCCCGCCCCCAAAATGGCAGAGAGCCGAGCGAAAGGGCTGACTGCGCAACTGAATGAGGCGGCGTTTCAGACGGCGGCGAAGTCGCATCCATGCGGTTCTCGCCGTTTTTTGCTCCCTGACGCGCGGTAGACCTCAACGCACGGTCCGTACGCCCGTGCCCGGAGGCCGGGTCAAGACAGCTGACGCATGGCGGCTGCAGCCCAGACGCGGTCCACTTGCGCAGTAAGGTCTGCCAGATTTGGCTGGGCGGTAGGCGATGCCCAGAAATGGACCGAACTGATCTACAGTACCAACCCTGACGATGAGCGAAACAGCTGAATCCCCGATAAAGACCGTCCCCGCCAATCTGGAAGCGGAGCAGGCAGTGCTCGGCTCCCTTCTGATCGATCCTGACGCCATCATCAAGGTTTCCACAACGCTGCGCGATACCGACTTCTATCGCGAACGCCACCAGTGGATATACAGCGCGCTTTTGGCGCTGTATGAACGGCGCGAGCCGGCCGATTTCGTGACGCTGGTCGATGAACTGGAGCGCAATGAGCAATTGGACGGTGTCGGCGGCCCGGCCTACATCACGGAGCTGATCAACAGCACGCCGACGGCCATCTACGTGGACCACTACGCGCGCATCGTCGAGCGCACGGCCACTCTGCGGCGCCTGATCAACGCCGCCGGTCAGATCGCCGAAATGGCGTACGACGAAAGCAACGACACTGACGATGTGGTTGACAGGGCCGAGCGCCTCATTTTCGGCATCAGCGAGAGCCGCATCCACCGCGATCTCACGCCGCTCGCCAAGCTGATGCCCGACGTCGTCGATCAGATCGACTTTCTCGCCCGCCATCAGGACCGGATGATGGGCGTTCCCACCGGATTTGTGCTCCTCGACAAGATGCTCGGCGGCTTTCAGAAGAGCGACCTGATCATCGTTGCCGGCCGCCCTGGCATGGGCAAGTCCAGCCTGGGTCTCTCGATCGCGCAGAACGCAGCCATGCGCCATAATGCGCGCGTCGCCGTCTTCAGTCTCGAAATGAGCAGCGAGCAGGTCGTCCAACGCCTGCTCGCTATCGAGACTGCCATCGACAGCCACCGCCTGCGCCTCGGTCAAATCGACGAAGAGGAGTGGCCAGTCTTGGTCGATGCGGCCAACACGCTGGCCGGCTCCAAAATCTTCATCGACGACACACCAGGCGCGACGATGGTGGAGATCCGCACCAAGGCCCGCCGTCTCTACGCCGAGCATGGCATCGATCTGATCCTCGTAGACTACATGCAGCTGATGTCGGGCGGGGGCAGCGGGCACCGCGGCGAAAACCGTCAGCAGGAGATCAGCTTCATCAGCCGCTCGCTCAAGGGCTTGGCCCGCGAGTTGAATGTGCCCGTCATCGCGCTCAGCCAGCTCAGCCGCGCCGTCGAGAGCCGCGCAAACAACAAGCCCGTGCTGTCCGACCTGCGCGAGAGCGGGTCGATTGAGCAGGACTCAGACGTCGTCATCTTCGTCTACCGTGAGGACTACTACAATGAGGAGACCGACCGCCAGAACATCGCCGACCTGATGGTTGCCAAGCACCGGCACGGAACCACCGGCACCGTCAGCCTATACTTCCGCAAGGAGTTGACACAGTTCCGCGACCTGGAGCTGCGGCGCGAGGACCTGGAATACTAGGGATCGTTGTCACTTCCAATGACTGGTCAGCAAGAGTCGTCATCGGCAGGTTATCTGCCTACATTTCCAGCTCCCGTTCCCTTGTTTCTTGGATCGAAGGCCGTTGCCTGAGCCGCAGCAGTGAACTGTGTCAGCTGAGTGAAACAGATGAATCTGAGTCCAGACAATTGTCAACCAGCCCTGAAAGAAAATGACCGCCCGCGACCCCGCAATTCGTGTGATTTCGTGTCCTTCGTGGATCGCCAATCTGTTGCCGGCGCCATCCGTCAGGACCCCCGGCGACGGAGCAGTGCCAACGCGAACAAGCGAGCTAGCCAAGGACTTCCGCGAATTATCATGAAGCGACACCATGAGACATCAGGAATGCCCTTGGGGAGTTTTGGCCGCATGGAGGCAGAATCTCGGACCGCAAACTGTCTCAGCCTGGAGACACTCGCGGAAGGTCGGGCCTTTTCCGTTACCACCGCGCCTGTTTTGCTAGACCCGGATTGAGCATGACCAAAACGCAGCCGGGGTTCATCGGCTTCCCAGACGCAAAAATGCTGGCCGTCACCGTGCCGGACCTCTTCTTTGTCGACCTGTTACCCCAGATCGATGACCTGGCCGAGCTTAAGGTGACAATCTACTTCTTCTGGCTACTCAACGAGCGGGAAGGCGATTTGCGCTTCATTCGCGGCGAGGACATGCGCGGCGACGAGACGCTGCTGAACAGTCTCAACCTGGAGAGCGAGCTGCGTAGCCCGCTCGCCGCGCTCGAGGACGCGCTGCAACGCGCGGTGGCGCGCAACACGCTTCTGCATCTGGAAGTCGAGTCCGGCCAGCCGCAGCTAGGACTGGATGGGGAAGATTCCGGAGAGAAGCCTCGCTCAGAGGACTGGTATTTCCTCAATACGGCCAAGGGCCGCCAGTCGGTCGCGGCCATCCGCCAGGGAAGGCTCGCCGAGCTTCAGGCCGTCGTGCCGGCGGAGGCGCGCCTGCAGGTGCAGCGGCCCAATGTTTTCGTTCTCTACGAGCAGAACTTCGGTCTGATGACCGCCATGATCGCCGACCAGTTGAGGGACCTTGAGAAGAGCTACCCGCCCAATTGGATCGTCGAGGCGATGGAGATCGCGCTGGTCAACAACAAGCGCCATCTGAACTACATTCGGGCCGTTCTGCGACGCTGGGAAGCCGAGGGCAAGGACAATCAACATGGATGAGATCAGCGAGTTGCTGCGAAAGTTGACGCCGGAGTCTGGTTCGGAAAGGCGACCGTACCTGGACCGGTCCCCTCCGCCCGGTCTGCCGTCCCGTTCACAGAGGCTGCAGGGCGCCCAGGCTGAACCTTGCGAACGCTGCGGCGGGGCAGGCTTCGTCCTCGACGATCTGCCATTGGGACATCCCGATTACGGCACGCCTGTCCCCTGCAGGTGTAAGTTGGAAGAACGGAGTCAGAGGCGCAGGAGCCGGTACCTGGGGGTAAACGAACACGATGCGCTGGCCCGCTTCACGTTTGAATCCTTCGATCCGGAGCTGGCGTGGTTGCCGCCCAACGAGCGCGCAAGGCTCGGCCGCTTCTTGGATGCTGCAATCGCATTTGCCGAGGAACCGAGCGGCTGGCTTCTCCTGACCGGCGGCTACGGCTGCGGAAAAACTCACTTGGCCGCTGCCGTTGCCAACCAGCGACTGGATGTTGGCCGCCCCGCTACTTTCGCCGTCGCGCCCGACCTGTTGGACCATCTGCGCATGACATTCGGCCCCAACAGCGAGGCCAGCTACGACGAGCTTTTCGACGAAGTACGCAGCACAGAGCTGCTCATCCTTGACGACCTGGGTGCCCACAGCGCGACGCCCTGGGCGCAGGAAAAGCTGTTCCAGATCCTGAATCACCGCTACAATAGCCAGTTGCCAACTCTATTGACGACAAACCAGCGAATCGAATACCTGGACCCACGCCTTCGCAGCCGCCTCCAGGACGTGACGCTCGTGGACCGCATTCACATTACCGCGCCTGATTTCCGCGCCGGCGCCAACGCGCGTCAGGGCGGCCTGAGTACACTCTCCCATCACGCGTCCCAGACGTTTGAGACGTTCGAAGAGTGGCGTAGAAACACAACACCAGAAGGGCTCTCCAGCTTGCGCGATGCGCTGAACCAGGCAAAGGCCTACGCCGAGAACCCCCTGGGGTGGTTCGTCCTGACGGGAGACAATGGGGCCGGCAAAACGCACCTGGCCGCCGCAATATCCCTTGCTCAAAGCGCAGTCGGGCAACATGAAGTTCTGTTTGCGGTCGTCTCCGACCTCTTGGATTACCTGCGGGCAACCTTTAGCTCCCAGTCGGCCGACTCCTACGAGCGCCGCTTCGACGAGTTGAAACGCGTACCCCTGCTTGTTCTGGACGACCTTGGCTCTGAGAGTGCTACGCCTTGGGCCAAGGCAAGACTTCGCCAGTTGCTCATGAGCCGCTTTGACGACGCTTTGAAGCCGACCGTAATAACAACCAGCATCAAGGCGAAAGATCTGGAGCCTTGGTTGGAAACGCGCATACGAGATACATCCCGTTGCCGGGTGGTGGAGATTAAAGCCGGAAGCTTCCAAGTCAGTGCAGACCAGTCCGGGCCCGGCCCCTCGCTTTTGAAGCAGGAAGAACCCGATCCGAACGTATGGCGAGAATGACCGGTGATTTCGCAGACGCTTTAGTCTTCGTCGCGGCATGTGATACAATTTAGCCGATCTTGCGCCTCCGCCAATGCCGCAAGACGAACTGCCTACTGCACAGACGGGAGTTTCGACCGATGCGCTGGACACATTTTCTGACCATCGTCATAGCCGTTCTCTTGCTGGCCGCCTGTGGCCCGCGGCGCGCGCAGGTCGAGCCGCCCCGGCCCACGATTACGCCGGTGCCAACCTTTACCTTGACTCCGGCAGTCGCAGGGGTTGAAGCAAGCGGAGGTCAGAACGTTCAGCAGACCCAGACACAGGTCCAGCCGGCGGCAACGGCCGTCCCGGCTGCCACGCCAACGCCGGAGCCTCCGATGGTGACGATCGGCACAACCCAGATGAACGTTCGCGCCGGCCCGAGCCTGCTATACTTGATCATCGGCCAGGCCTACCCCGGCGAAGAGTTCGAAGTCACCGGGAGGAACCCCGGCCTAGGCGACTGGTGGGAAATCAAGTACAGGTCGGAGGAGGTGAGAGGCTGGGTATACAGCCAGCTGGTGGTTCCCAGGAACACGCAAAACGTAGCGATAGCCGCCGTGATTCCGGCCGAGCCGACGCGCACACCCACGCCTCCACCAACCGCGACACCCATTCCCGCGCCGACACAGCCGCCGGCGCCACAGTACAAGTGGTTTATTGGCAATCGCGGCGATTGTCACAGGAACGAAGCAGCCACAATCTTCAAAGGGGTCGTTGTCGATCGCGCGGGCGGCAAACGCAATGACATGTGCGTCCACGTATACTTCTTCCAGCCGCGCCAGACTGTTTGTACGGGGTGTCCCACGGACGAAGGTAAACCGCATGGCGTCTGGGAATTCACTCCCTTCGGTGGACCAGGAGCAGACGGGAAACTACAGTTTAAGGGGTTCCCTGTTACGGTCGAAATCTATATGGTCAACTGCCCTGCCGAATTGCAGGTAGGTCAACGTGGGGGGAAGGTGTTTTCCAAGAGCAACTTCGCCGGCGATGACCTCACGCCCATTTCCGAGAAGTGGGTTAGGACGCTGACCGAGAGCATGCAGTGCAATAATATAGACTTCCAAGAGAGATAGTTTGTCATTTACGGCATTAGTCTTTTAAGGCCTTGAGTTCATTGAAAACGGCCATAAGAGAAACATTGACCCTGTGGGCCGGCCTGCTGCTGATCGGCGGGTTGGCCCTCTTGATATTGGCCCTCGGCCCCAGCCGCAGCTGGCTGCAGGCACAGACCGGCGAGACCGCCTTCCTACCGCAAGTCAAAGGGCTGACCGACCTGGCGGGGGGACTGCTGCGCCCGCGTGTCCAGCTGGCCCCGCAACAGGTAACGGCATACGCCAACGTCCCGCCCTACGGCGTCAACGTCTTCCTCGAACAGGAGGTCGAGCCGGCCAAGCGCGAGCGCGTCGTGCGCATGGCCGCCGAAGCCGGCTTCACCTGGCTGCGCCAGGAGTTTCCCTGGGAGGACATCGAGATCCACGCCAAGGGCGACTTCGAGGACCGTCGCAACGAGCCGGCCCGTTCGGCCTGGGAAAAATACGACCACATCGTCGCGCTGGCCGAACAGTACGACATCGAACTGATCGTGCGCCTCTCCAACCCGCCGGCCTGGAGCCGCGCACAGGGCAACGACGCCGGCGCCTACGGCCCGCCCGACGATTTCCAGGACTACGCCGATTTCGCCGCCGCAGTCGCCGAACGCTATCGCGGCAGAGTCCGCTACTATCAGATCTGGAACGAACCGAATATCTATCCCGAATGGGGCGTATACCCCTCCGACCCCGAGACCTATACAGATCTGCTCAAGGCCGGGGCGACCGCAGTTCGCGCCGCCAACCCCGAGGCCGTCATCATCGCCGGCGCGCTCGCCGCCACCATCGACCTCGACGGCACCACCATCGGCGGCCGCAACTTCTCCGACCTGCTCTTCCTCCAGAGGATGTACGACGCCGGCGCCGCCCCCTACTTCGACGTGATGGCGGCACAGGGCTACGGTCTCTGGTCGGGCCCGACCGACCGCCGCATGCACCCGCGCATCATCAACTTCGGCCGGCCGCAGTACATTCGCGACCTTATGGTCGCCAACGGCGACGCCCACAAGCCTGTCTGGCTCAGCGAACTGAACTGGAACGCCGCCCCGGACTGCGCCGAGCCGCGCTACGGGCGGGTCAGCCTCGAGGAGCAAGCCGCCAATCTGCCCCTCGCCTTCGAGCGCATCCGCGCCGACTGGCCCTGGCTGGGCGTCGCAAACGTCTGGTTCATGAAGCGGGCTACCGATCTATGGGAGCTGAACTGCCAGCCAGAGGCTTACTTCCGACTGCTTGCGCCCGATTTCACCCCCCAGCCCGTCTACGAGTCGATCCGGACCTACATCGCCGCGCTCGGCGAACAATAGAGAATGGCGAAGGAGACGGCGCGAAACTCCCTGCTCTATGCCGCCGTCCTCGTCTCCGTCCTGGTGCTGGCAGCATTTCTCCGCTTCTACTGCCTCACCTGTTCCTCGCTGTGGCACGACGAAGGCAACGCCTGGGCGCTGGCGCAGCGCAGCTTTGCCCGCATTGCTGTCGATGCCGCCGCCGACATCCATCCACCCGGCTACTACTGGCTGCTGAAACTTTGGGGCGGGCCCTTTGGCTACTCCGCTTGGGGGATGCGGAGCCTCTCGGCCCTGGCAGGCCTGCTGGCGGTCGCAGTCATCTACCGGCTGGGGCTGGAGACCGGCGACGTTCCGCGTCCCGCGCGAATACAGTTCGCCCTGCTCGCCGCCCTGCTCGCAGCACTCAATCCGTTCCAGGTCTTCTACAGCCAGGAAGCGCGCATGTACGCGCTCCTGATGCTCGAGTCGGCCGTGCTCATCTGGGCACTGGTGGCGGCAAAGAGACGCTGGGAAGGCGGCGCCGCCACCGGAACGGTCGCCGCGTACGCGATCCTTTACCTGGCTGCGGCTGCGGCCGGCCTGTGGACGCACTACACCTTTGCCGCTGTTCTGGCCGCGGCCGGTGGCGCGTTCGCCTGGTGGCTTGTCACGGCGGTAAGGGAGAGGCCCCCGCGACCGGAGAGTAGGCAGTCGGGAGGAACGGGACGGTCCTCTTTGCGGACTCCGCTGCTGATCTACCTCCTCGCCAACGGGCTGGCGCTGGTCTCCTTCCTGCCCTGGCTCCCTACCGCCGTCGAGCGCCTGCTGAACTGGCCCGCGCAAGACGGCTTCGTCGGCCCGCTGGAGGGCCTGGGTCTGATTCTGCAGACGCTTGCCGCCGGCCCGGTTCGCAGTGCCCCGCAGTTGGCGTGGGGATGGATGCTGATTGTAGCGTTATTGCCCCTCTTCGGTCTCTGGCGGCTGCGGCGCACCGGGGCCGGCGCGGCCTTGCTCCTGTGGACCCTGCTGCCGGTCGGCTCCATGTTCGGCTTCGGCCTCTTCAGTCCGGCCTTCCTCAAGTTTCTATTGGCAGTGTCGCCGGCCTGGTGCTTGCTGACCGCGGCCGCCGCACTTCCCGGAACTCCCAGGTCTGCGCTTGGGCATTCCAGCTTGAGGCCCGGAAGAGACGCTGCTGCCGCGCCTGCCGAAGCCCGCCGGTTCGGCGACTTCCTGCGCTATACCGGGCCGGGCGCGGTCGCCGCGCTGGGCCTCGCCCTGGCCCTGGCTGTCCTTCCCGGTTACTACGCTGACCCGGCCGCACGCGACAACTACGCCGGCATCGCCAGCACAATCGCGGCGCTGGGCGATCCCGGCCGCGACCTCGTTATCCTGAACGCGCCGGGCCAGGCTGATGTCTGGCGCTACTACGATCCCGGCCTGGAAGTGCTGCCCCTGCCGGCCGAACGGCCGCCGAACCGGACCGCGACCGAAGCCGCGCTCGCCAAGCTGATGGCGGACCGGCGCAATCTTTTCGCCCTCTTGTGGGCGACCGAGCAGTCGGACAGCGAAGGCATCGTCGAGAGCTGGCTGGGCCGGCACGCATTCAAAGGGCTGGAGAGCTGGCAGGGCAATGTGCGTTTCGCGACCTACTCGCTCGCGCAAGACCTGTCCTGTGCCGCGCCGGACCCGCCGACCCGCTTCGAAAACGTTGCCGAACTGGCGGCAGTCTGCCTCGGCACGAAGCAGCTCTCCGCCGGAGATACGCTCCTGGTGGGACTGCGCTGGCTCGCCCTGAAGCCGCCGGAGGAGCGCTTCGTCGTTTCAGTGCAGCTGCTCGACCGGCGCGATCAGGTGATCGTCCAGCGCGACGGCGAGCCGGGCGGCGGCTCATTGCCGACACCGGGCTGGAATACCGGCGAAGTCGTGATCGACAATCACGGTCTGCCGCTGCCGCCTGGGACGCCGCCGGGAGACTACCGTCTCATCGTCGCGCTGTACAACGACGAGACCGGCGCACGCTTAGCCGCGGCCGGCGGCGATGCCGTACAGATCGCCGTACCGGCATTGGGCCGCCCCGCGAGTCCGCTCCCGCTTCCCTTCATTCCGATGCAGCACCGGGTAAATCGCGAAGCCGGTCCCCTCACGCTCGCCGGTTACGACACCTACCGAAAGGCGTTTGCCCATGCGCCGGCCACCGCGCTCGCGCCCGGCGATATCCTCCAGGTTGTGCTCTACTGGCTTGCCCCGCAGCCGCTCCCCGCGGACTGGCCCGACGACCTGCAATTGCGGCTGCTGCTGGGAGACCGGGTTGTCGAAGCCCCGCTGGCCGGCGGCGCATATCCCACCGCCGAATGGCGCGCGGGTGAGCTGGTGCGTGCGCTGTTCGACATTGTCTATGAAGGCTCCGACCCAGCCCTGTGGCTGGAGATCGGAGACGCGCGCGTCGACTTGGGAACTGTTCCCCAGGCCAAATAGGTGAACGGCAACGCGACCCGGGAGGCGCTCTTACGGCGCTGCCGCCTCGCATGCCCGTCACAGCCTGAAGCGGCAGACATTTCCGACACTCTTTGACAAGGGGCCGCCGCGCATAGTAGGATTGTTGCCAGCCGCCGGCGCTCTCTGACCGCGGACAACGGAAGTCGGCGAAGCCGGTTCGGACCGGCCATGAATGCGTCGCGACAACACCGCTGGCGGCGCCAGTCCCTGTTCTGGCAGATGCGACGGCCGAACAGAAAGCGTAATGAGCATGTTGATTACCGGCCTCACCGTGGGCCTGCTGCAGGAGAACTGCTATATCCTGGGTTGCGAAGAGTCCCTGCGCGGGGTGATCATCGACCCGGGCGACAGCGGACGCGCGATCTTGAAAGAGGCTGACGAAATGGGGCTTTCCATTGAGAAGATCATCAATACGCACGCCCATTTTGACCACGTGCTGGCCGTCAACGCGGTGCGGGAGGCAACCGGCGCCGGCTTCCACCTGCACGAGGATGATCTGCCCGTCCTGCGCTCGGCGCCCGACCGCGTGCGCGAATGGCTGGGCGCGCGCGTCGAACCAATCGTGGAGCCGGACTGCTTTCTGGAGCACGGGCAGCGGATCGAGTTCGGCTACGAGTCGCTCGAAGTGCGCCTGACCCCCGGGCATTCGCCCGGCCACGTGATCTTCGTCGACCACGGCAATCGGCAGGTCTTCGCCGGTGATACTCTCTTTCGCGGCAGCATCGGGCGCTACGACCTGCCCCTGGCTGACGGCGCAGCCCTGTTGCGCAGCATCCGCGAACAGATGCTGACCCTGCCCGACGATTACGTCGTCTACCCCGGCCACGGAGAAGCCACGACGATCGGGGTCGAACGAGAGAGCAACCCGTTTGTGGGCCGGACGGCGACGTTGCCCAGCTTCTGACAAAGGACTGGAACGCCCATGTCGATAGTCGCTCAAGGCCTCCAGAGGCTGTGGGGAAAGCGCAGCGAAAAGGAACCTCCTGCTGAGGCGGGGCGCTCGAACCCCGCGGCCACGACCGGCGGTTCGGTCACACAGGAGCCGGAGGTCGTCTGGCAGGCTGCCAACCCGATGGAGGCGCAGATCGTGAAGGGCCGTCTGCAGAGTGCAGGCATTCCCGCCATTGTGCAGGGCGAGGCAATGGGCCGGATATACGGTTTCGTCTACGGAGGTCTGGCCGAGCGGGATGTGCTCGTGCCGGCGCCGCTGGCAGAGACTGCCCGCGACCTGTTATCCGAGGAAGTCCAGTGGGCGCTGGATGGGGAAGAAGAAGAGTAGAGGGATTTGAGCATCGCCGGCCGAGAGAGATATGATGCGGCCTAAGCCGAGTAGGCGCGGCGCAAAAAGAGACAGCCGGCATTCAGCAAAGGCAGACACTTGATCCAATGACAACCGCTTCGTCTGTTCAAGACAGTTTGGACCACGACGGTCTGTGGGAAGGGCCGATCCCGGCCAGCCTGGCGCGCAGGAAGTCGGGCCTCAGGCCGCAGTTCCTGGTGGCCGGGCTCATCCTCGTCGGGGTCATCCTGGCGTTGATGGTCTACGGCCTGACGACCGCCAAGGCCTACTGGCTCACAGTTGACGAGGTGATGCAGCAGGGCAATGCCCTCGTTTCACAGCGTCTGCGCGTGAACGGAGTCGTGGTCGATGGCAGCGAACTCTGGAACGCCGAGCAAGTGACGCTGAAGTTCATGATCGAAGATGAAGAGAACCCAGGCCATCAGTTGCCTGTCGTCTTTTACGAGCCCCGGCCCGACAACTTCCAACGGGCGGCCTCAGTCATCGTGGAAGGGGAGCTTCTGGACGACGGCACCTTTAGGGCAGACGTACTCCTGCTCAAGTGCCCTAGCCGCTACGAGGAAGACCCGCAAGCAATCTTGCGCCAGTCGGCACCCTGAACAGGGCCGCGGCCGCCGGAGGCCATGGGAAAGCGCCCGTCGCCGTCGCGGCCCGGTACCTTCACATCTGAATCCTCAGTCGGGTCTTTGCTCATCGTAGGATCGTAGGGAAGAAATTCGATTGCGTGCCAAATGGTTCAGTTACGCGCGGATTCGAGCGGCCTGCATCGCGGCACTACTGGTGACTCTGACGACCGGAATAGCCCTGGCGCAAGAACCTTCCCCGCCCTACGACCCACAGCAAGTTCAAATTCCTGAACGCCTTCCGGTTGCCGCGCTTGGCGCCGAGCTCTACGCGCAGAACTGCGCGCCTTGCCACGGAATCAGCGGCGACGGCGACGGGCCCGCGCAGGCGGGCGCAACCATGGAGCCGACCGTGTTTTCCGATCCCCACTCGGTATGGGAGCGGTCCCCCGCCGAGCTATTCTTCGTCACCAAGTTCGGCCGCATTGAAAACCTGATGCCGCCTTGGCGCAACAGCCTGGATGACGAGCAGATCTGGCAGGCGGTCTACTATGCCTGGAATCTGCAGGCAACCGAAACGAAGATTGCAATCGGCGCCGATCTCTATGCCCAGTCCTGCGCCGCCTGCCACGGCGAAAACGGCGGAGGGAACGGCCCCAGCGCGGACGAGCAGATGCCTGATTTCTCTTCGCAGTCGTCGATGATCTTTGTCAGCAATGCTGACCTCGCGCAGAGGTGGCAAGTCGCACACCCCGACGCCGGCGCCGGATGGTCGGAGGAAGAACGCAGGGCCGCGCTCGAGTACATCCGCACATTCACCTACTTGCCGCAGTGGGCGCCCCTATCCCTGACCGGGCCGGGCTCGGTCGCGGGCCAGCTTCTGCAAGGTACGGCAGATGGACCGCCGCCGCCCCAAAGCGAAGTTCAGCTCAACATCTATCAACAGACCGAGCTGATGTCGACGCGCGCCGCCTCAATCGACGCTGAAGGCAACTTCCGCTTCGAAGACCTGCCGGTGGATGCGGGCTTCTACTACCTGGTCGAGACCGAGTACCTCGACATTCGTTACACCTCGCCAATCCTCGCCTTCAGCGGACCGGAATTTACCGAAGGCAGGGTCGCTCCCGATCTTATCAGTACATCGCTCGCCGTCTACGAGAAGACGACCGATGCGGCCGGCCTCCTCGTCAGCCGCGCCAACTGGATCATTGAGCACGAGCCCGGCTCGCTGCTGATCGGGCAGGTGTACAGTTTCGCAAACCGCAGCGACCGGACCTTCGTCGGCACCTCGATCAGTGGCGTCGACAGCCCCGTTACGCTGGCGATTCCGCTGCCGCCGAACGCGGAAGAAGTCGACTTGCAGGACGGAGAAGTCGGCAGTGCTTACCGGCGGAAAGGTGATGTCATCTATGACACGCGCCCCGTTCCGCCGGGCGAGACATCGCGCCAAGTCTTTGCCCGCTTTCATCTGCCATACACTGGAAGCTCGGCAGCGATCGCCTTTCCCGTCACTTACGACATCGAGCTGCTGAACCTGCTGGTGGCCGACCTCCCCAATCTCGAAGTGGCGGTCTCGCTTGGTGGCAGCTCGGGCGCGTCGACAGGTCAGGACACGATACAAGGTGTCCTTTTCCGACGCTGGAGCGCGACACTGCCCGCTGGCGCGCCGGTCCAGGTCGAACTGGGCGGGCTGATTGCGGCCGGCGGTCGCGATCCTCGCCCCGGTGGAGAGACACAGATGAACCGGTCCTTGCCGGTGGCACGGCCGCCGCTGGACCCCCGCATACCGATTGGATTTGGCAGTGTCGTCGCCATGGTTCTGCTGGCGGCGACTCTCCTGCTCATTCGCCGCGCGCGGGCCGGGCGCGCGCCGACGGGTGAAGAGCTGGCAGCCCAACGCATGGCGTTGATCGAGAAGATCGCCCGAATGGACGATCTCCGCTCGTTGGACGAACTGGACGAACGCGCCTGGCAACAAAGAAGAGCGGAGCTCAAGCGGGAACTGCTCGCCGTAGCCCGGGCAGCGCAGGACATGGAGCCTCCCCAGTGACCGGCGCGAATTCCCTGATCCGCTGCGACAAGGTTGCGAAGCGCTTCGGCGGCAAGCGCGTCCTGCGCGACATCAGCCTCTCCGTTCGCGCCGGAGAGATTTTTTCGCTCCTTGGCGCCAACGGGTCGGGAAAGACGACGCTCCTGCGTATCGTCGCCGGGTTGGAAAGATCGGATGCCGGCGAAGTGTGGCTGGGTCCCGTGCCTCTCTCAGCCGCACGCCACGTGATCCGCCACTACATCGGCGTGGTCGCGCACGCGCCCCTACTCTACGATAGCCTCACCGCGGCAGAGAACCTCCGATTCTTCGCCCGTATGTACGACCTGAATGCGCCGGAGGACCGCATCAACCGCCTCCTACGCGCATTCGCACTTTGGCCGCGGCGCGATGAGCCCGTCCGCACGTTCAGCCGTGGCATGCTCCAGCGTCTCGCCATCGCCCGCTCAATCCTGCACGACCCGCCCGTCCTGATCTTCGACGAGCCGGATAGCGGGTTGGACGGCGAAAGCCTGACCATACTGTCCGGGCTGTTGGCGGAGTTCCGCCGCGGCGAGCGGGCCGTTATGTTGTCGACCCACGACCGGAGCCTTGCTGCGACTTGGTCCGACCGGATTTGCGAACTGCGCGACGGCCGGCTGCACCCAATCACGGATTCGGAACGTAGTGAGTCATGGAGATAAGGCTACCGGGCTCTTTCAATCGCCGGCATATTTCGCGCCCGTGGTACTATGGATGAGCTTACGGGGGGCGGCGCAGTCTCCAAGAGGAAGAGCGGGTTTGCCGCCTATTTGCGCAGGGTCCTGGCTGTAGCGGAAAGGGAAGTGCGCACGGAGTTGCGCGCCGGCGAAATCGTGATAACGATGGCCGCCTTTGCCGTTCTGGCCGCAGTTATCTTCGGCCTGGCATTTGATCTGCGCGTGCCCCGTGCAGAGCTTGTCGTGCCGGGAATACTGTGGGTCATCGTACTCTTTACGGGCATTCTCGGCTTGCAGCGTTCCTTCGGATCGGAGACCGACAGAGGCACTCTGACCGGACTGTTGCTGGCCCCCGTAGAGCGATCGGCGATCTATTTTGGCAAAGTCGCCGCCAATCTGCTCTATTTCCTGATTGTTGAAGCGCTGCTTGCGCCGACGTTGCTCATCCTGTTCGATGTCAACCTGGCGCGGCCCATCATACTGTTGGGGCTCTTCTTGGGCACGCTCGGCTACGCCATCGTCGGCACACTATTCGCAGCGCTCACCGTCCGCAGCCGGGCGCGGGAGGCGCTGCTGCCGGTCCTGCTCCTGCCCGTGCTGGCGCCGCTCTTCATCGCCGGCGTCAGCCTGACCGCGGTCGTGCTCGACGCCCGGCCAGACGGTGAGGTATGGCGCTGGTTGGTCGTCCTGGCGCTCTACGATGCACTGTTCCTTGCCATTGCGCTCCTGCTCTTCGATCTGATCTGGGAGCAGGGCTGAACACGGGGAGAGAAAGGTCCTTTGAGCACTCTGAGCACTCTTCCAAATTCCAGGCGGTCGGACGCGCCCTTATGGCCGCTCCTGATCCTCGATGTTCTCGCTGCGCTGACGATGGCCCTGGCGATTTGGGCCGGGCTCATATACGCTGGCGACGCCGTCAATCTCGCCGGCGTAGAGCAGGTCGCGCAGCGCATCTTCTATTTCCATATCGGCAGCAATATCGCCGCTCTCCTGGGCTTTCTGGGCTCGGTTGCCGGCAGCGCCGGATACCTGCTCACCCGCCGGCTGGTTTTTGACCATTGGGCTGCGGCAAGCGTCGAAATCGGCACGATATTCGGCTTCTTCGTGCTGCTGTCGGGTTCGATATGGGCGAAGCCGGCCTGGAACACCTACTGGACTTGGGATCCAAGATTGACGACCGCTGCAATCACGGTGCTGATCTACGTCGCCTACATGCTGTTCCGCAACGGTTTTGAGAATCCCGCGACCCGTGCCCTCTTCTCCAGCATCTACGCGCTGTTCGCCTTCCTGAGCGTGCCGCTCACTTTTTACAGTGCCCGCCTGTTTCGTTCGATTCATCCGGTGATCGTCGCCGGCTCCAATCAGGAGTCGCAGGGAGATTTTGCCCTCGGCGCGACAATGGGACAGGCTCTGACCGTTTCGATGATTGCCTTCGCAATCCTGTTCTTGGCGCTGCTGTTTCACCGAGTACGCCAGCTTGCGCTGGAGGCGCGCATCGAGCAGCTGCAAATGGAGAGAGACGAATGATCTATCTGGCGTCCGTAATGATCCTGCTCTGGCTGCTGGTCGGCGGCTACCTGCTCTTCTTGCTGAACCGCCAGCGGGCGCTGGAAAGGACCTTGACGAGTTTACGTCGGCAGTGGGAGGAAGAGAGCGCGCGCGAAGATTCCCGATCTTCGTAAGCATGTTTACTTCATGACCGAATGGCTACCCGTATTATTGTTCCACCGGCTTGAGGCGTGACCGGCAGAGGGTAGGGTTCGCGCAAATCGTAGATGGCGAGATCGAAACATGGTACAGAATATCGGCAGCGCAGGAAACGTACAGGCCAGCACGCAAGGCGCCACAGTTCAGGCGGCGCCGGTTAGTCGCAGCAGCACGTTCTTCCATTCGCTGGCCTTCGTGTTGGGATTCGGCGCAATCTTCACCCTGTTGGGCTCTGCCGCAGGGCTGATCGGGCAGAACCTGAACGAATACCTGCCATTCATTCAGCGGGTTGGAGCTCTGCTTCTTCTCATCTTTGGGCTGACCACTCTCGGAGTCCTGGGATGGGTCGTCAGACGCGTCCAGGCCAACGCGAGGCTGGCCGCCAATCCGGCCGTTGCCGCGCTGGTGGATATTCTGAGCTTTCTCAACGCGCTGATGTATACTGAGCGCCGGGTGACCGAACTTCACAAGGTGAAGCGCGGCTGGGGCTATCTTAGCAGCGCGCTGATGGGCGTCAGCTTCAGCGCCGGCTGGGTGCCCTGTGTCGGTCCAATCCTGGCAAGCATCCTCTTCCTGGCCAGCGACAGCGCCACTGCCGGCCAGGGCGCCTTGCTGCTTGCAATCTACAGCTTGGGGCTCGGCCTGCCCTTTCTGATTACCGGGGCCGCCTTCAGCAGGGCGACCCTCGTTCTCCGCCGCCTTAATCGCCATGCCAACATTGTCAGCGTCGTCAGCGGCGCCTTTCTTCTCTATGTGGCCTGGTTGCTCTGGAGCGACCAGCTTACCATGTTGGCATCGCAGTTTGCGTTCCTGAATCAATGGGTCTTCCTCTTGGAGGACAGCGTCTCGCAGTCGGTTGAAGTTGGCGCCGCCTTCGACAGCGGCGCCCTGAGCGCGGCACCCCTTTCGTTCGTCGCCGGGATCATCAGTTTCATCAGCCCTTGCGTTTTGCCGCTCATCCCGGCCTATATCGGCTACCTGAGCGGCGCGGCGCTCTCGGGCGTCCGGAACTGAGTGTGCAAGGAATCTGAAATGAAGAAGTGGTTGGCCCTTCTGCTCTTCGCTGGCCTGGCTACGCTGGCGCTCGCCGCTTGCGTGCCCGACGCGTCCGAAGAGGTTGCCCCCGACGGCTTTACCGCCACCCCTCTCGACGAGTTCCCGGCGGGGTTGGGCGCCGGCTTCCCCGTTGCCGATCGTGTCGAAGAAGGCGACACCGCCGCGGGCGACGCCGCGCCGAACTTCGCCTTCTTCCTGGCCGACGGCCGCGGCGCCGACCTGGCCTCCTTGCAGGGAAGGCCGGTCGTTATCAACTTTTGGGCAACCTGGTGCGGCCCGTGCCGCGCCGAGATGCCGGAGTTGGTCGCACTGCACAATGACAATCCGGCCGTCGTCGTACTCGAGGTCAACGTGCGCGAAAAACTGGACGCTGTCGAGGCGTTCGCCGCCGAGTTCGGCATGAAGATGCCGGTCATCCTCGACGCGGAGGGCGCGATTGGCCGCGCCTACGGCGTGCGCAACATGCCCACGACCGTTTTCGTCGACGTGGACGGCACGATCGACGCCCGCTGGGCCGGCCTCCTTACCGCTGAACAGCTGACCGTATTCGTCGAGCAGATCGCACCACAGTGAGGGATCCGATGCAGGTGACTTTGTTCACCAAACACAGCTGCCAGCTCTGCGATGCCCTGAAGTACGAGTTGCTCGACCTGCAAGCCGAGTATGGCTTCGGCTTCAGCGAGCATTTCGTGGATGACGTTCAGGGCCGCAGCGAGGACGAGAAAAAGCACGTCCCCTATGTCGACATGGAAAGGTCGGACGGCTCTACAGTTCGCTTTGAATTCCCGGTGAAGCAGATTGAATTGCGCCGCGCCATCCGCGTCGAAATGGGACGGTAGGCGGACGTGGGAGCTTGACTCGCGCGATGGGAACCCAGCCTGGCCAGCCTCCAGTGGACCGCGTCCAGACGGAGTTTGCCCGCCGCATTGACGGCTTCGTCATCTGGATCGCACGACACTGGCTGGCCCTCTTCAACTCGGTGGTAGCGGTCTACCTGCTCCTGCCGGTCGTGGCTCCGGCGCTCGCAAGCGCCGGCCTGGCCGCGCAGGCCTCGCTCATCTATTCCGCCTATTCGGTGACATGTCACCAGTTGCCGGACCGCAGCTACTTCCTGTTTGGCGAACGGCCATTGTATAGTTTGGCGGCATTGCAGGCGGAGGGGCTGAAAGAGGATGCCGGACTGTTCCAGCGGCGGCGATTCCGCGGCAACGAGGCCAGCGGCTACAAGATCGCGATCTGCCAGCGAGACGTTGCCATTTACGGTTCGGTCGTGCTGGCCGGTCTGCTATTCGGGCTGCTGCGCGGCCGGATGCGGTCGCCCAGCCTGAAGATCTACCTCCTGCTTCTGGTGCCCATGGCCCTGGACGGCCTGAGCCAGCTATTCGGCCTGCGCGAGAGCAACTGGTGGCTGCGCACGGTGACCGGCGGGCTCTTCGGCGGCGCCTCGGTCTGGTTGGCCTACCCCTACCTGGATGCCGCGATGCGCGATGTCATACGTGCTGAGGAGATGCTTGCGAGGTAGTGCCCCTATGGCCCGTCGCCTTGAACGGACCGGCCCGGGTCTCTGCCCACGATCGCAACCAGTTGCTCGACCAATGGGGGCATTTCATACCTAACGGTGTCCCACATTCTGCTCAAAACAATTGCGTCGTAGCCGTGAACCACCCGGTTCCGCATGCCAATGATCTGCGCCCATGGGATTTCTGGATGCCGTTGCTGCGTAGCTGGCGAAACTCTACTGGCTGCTTCTCCGACGATTCCAACCAGCCTCTCGAGGGCGAGCTGCAACAATCTATCATCCGCCAGATCGATTGCGCTCGCCTCCCCCAGCAGTTCGACTGCTTCCTCGAAATAGACCAGCATGTCTACTAAACTGACCCGATCATCCCGTTTGGTCATACACAGCCTCCGCTGATCCAAGAATCTCTTCCCTAAGCAACCAGTTGGGACTCCTCTCGACGCCTGCAAAAGTGTGAATATCCGCCTTCCGCCCCAGGATGCGTTCTAACTCAGCTTCCATTCTTCCGAGCGCGAAGTAGCCGACGCTTGCCTCCGGTGCAAAATCTACCAGGACGTCCACGTCGCTCTCGGGCGTAAAGTCGTCCCGCAGCACCGAACCGAACAGCGCCAGACGCACGATCTGGTTGCGCTGGCAGAACGCGGCGATCCTTGCTGACGGAATGTCAATGCGTGCCTTCACGAGTGGCCTCCTGCAAACGGATCCTGACCTGACACTTTCTCTATTCTACTGCCAATTCTGATGAAACCGGCAACTTTCCCTTGCCCCTCAATAGTTCGTAATCAACAGCTCCGTGACTGGACCCCGTTTTGCGGCATTGCTGTTGATCCGACGGCTCGCGACCACTCTGTGGATACTGAACCCGGAATAGAGTTCTTCGAAAAACATGTCCTGCGGATCCTCATTGTGCGGGTCAGAATTGCTCAGCATAAGCCTGGCGCCGGCGCTGCCCAGCTCGTGGTAGAAGCCGGCCAGACGGCGTTGTTCCGCGTCGTCGAATGGATTCTTGTAATAGGAATTGAAACTGGCGGTGCGACTGATCGGGCGGTAGGGAGGGTCCAGGTAGACGAAGGTGGTCTCGTCGACAAATCCCTTACAGGCGGTGAAATCGCCGAAGTGAATCTCGGCTTTCTGAAACGAATGCGATACTGAGCGCAAGTTGGGCGCGTCGCAGATTCTCGGCTTGCGGTAGTTGCCGAACGGCACGTTGAAGTCGCCGCGCGAATTGACCCGGTATAGCCCGTTAAAACAGGTCCGGTTCAAAAAGATGAGACGGGCTACGTGCAGGGACGCGTCGCGGCGCCACACGTTTCCCGCGCTCGCGCCGCGCCCTTGATTGAATGTCTCCCTAACCTCATAGTAGAACTGTTTCTGCCCGCCCGGCATCAGTCCGTAGTATTGGCGCTGGATCCCGTCCAGGCGATCGATCAGCGCCTCGACCTGCTGCTGAATCGTACGGTAGGCCAGGATAAGGTCCTCGTTCATGTCGGAGATGAAGCGTTCGCGCACGCCGAACCGGTTGGCGATCGAGAAGAAGACCGCGCCGCCGCCGATAAAGGGTTCGGCGTACTTGGTTATGCGGCCTTCTCTAAGTTCCGCGGGCAAATGTCTTCCAATCTGGTCCAGAAGTTGGCCCTTGCCGCCCGCCCACTTGAGGAAAGGTCTCGCGCCGGGGCCGCGATTGTGTGAGAAGGGGAACGCGAGCTGGGTTGGATAGGAGCGGGTCATAGAGGTAAACAGGCGCAGATGAGGCGGAATCCCGCCCCATTATCGCACAACTGATCCACCGGCTCAACCGGTTGGCGCGCGCCGGCTAGGGCTGAACGATGACCTCATCGCTCATTACGCGGCCTTCTTCGACGACGAGCGCGATACCGCCGCCGTCGAGCGCCTCGTCCCTGACCTCGAAGAGGGGTTCTTCGAGGTCGTCGATGGCGGCCCGGAGACGGCTGCCGGTGACGCGCAGCGAAAAGGTGTGCGACTCGCCGTACGTCCAGGCGAAGGGGGCCTCGGCGAGGACCGTATCGCCGTCGAGTGCGCGTACGAGGCTGGCGACCCCGTTACCAGCGGCGTCGCGGCACAGGAGCAAAGCGTAGTAGCGTCTCATGCCCTGCACGCGTGCGGCAATGCCCGCAGCCGCACAGAGGTGCAGGTTGACTGCTGACTTGACGACGTAATCGCGCCATTCGCGCGTGCCGGTCATCAAGAGGCCGCGGCCGCGGTTCTGCACGATGCGGAAGGCTTCCGGCCAGCGCGAGTCATAGCTGTCGACACCGTTGACCCAGGCGCGACGCCACATCTGGGGCGCTGACGTCCGACGGCGGCGGTCAGGGGGCCCGTCCGGGCGGCTGAATGCCGCCTTCGCTTCACCCGACCACGTGAGATAGTCGAGATATACGGTCCCCTGCGTGCGCTCTCGGCTGTCAATCGCCAATCCAACCTCGGCGATCGGCTCGTTGCCGGATCCCTTCAGCCGCCAGTTGAAGATATGGCGGGCACCAGGCTCAAGCGTGCACGATGGTCCGGGGACCAAGGTCAGCCGATCGTCTTGGGCGCTATAGCGCCGCAGAAAGAGGCTGGCCTCGACGGCGCGCCCGTTGCCGGCGTCGGCCTCCAGCTCGGCTGAAACCGTCTGGCCCGGATAGAGGGAAGGCGAGGCGAGCAGAGCGTAGCCGCGTTGCTCGAAGTAGCCGGCGACCTCATTGGAGGGGATAAACGTGTGTGTGGCGGCGCGCGCCACGCGACCGGCGGCCACGCCGCTGAAGTGAAGCGCCAGACTGCGGCTGCCATTCGTGCTATGACCGGCAACGTTCTCCAGCCTCAGGGTCCCGCGACTGTCCGGGCTCTCGTCGGGCATGAATCCCTGCACCGAGCCGGGCAGCTCGAAGTGGTAGCGCGCGCCTTCCTTTGGCTCGAGGGCGGGCTCCCGCGCCAGGCCGCGGCCAACATTGGCGACGCGGATGCTCTCGGTCGCGGCGTCGGTGACGGCACGGCCGCCGTCGGCAGTTGGAAGATAGAGACGATCGGCGACGGGGCCGCGAAAGTCGGCGCCGCTCTCGATTCCGGCGACGCCGTTCTTGATGCCCAGCAGGCAGCCGACGTTGCCCGAGTTGCAGTCGGTGTCCCAGCCGCTGGTGTTGACGATCATCAGCGACCTCTGGAAGTCGTCGTTCCCGTGTAGAAGCGCGTGGATGATAAGCGCGTGGTTGGGCACCATGTGGCAGTTGCCGCCGTACTTTTCGTAACCGTAGTTGGCGGCTATTTTGTGACGAGTGGCGCGCCAGTCGTCGCCGTGGGCGGCGTGCCACTCGCGGATCCGGTCGATCATGGTTCGGATGAGCGAGTCGGCAGGGATGACGGAGAGGCCGGTGTCGATCAGGCGGTCAATGTCACTCTCAACGAAGGCCTGCGCCTCCATCGCCGCCAGCACCTGCGCGCCGTGGACGGCGACACCGTCGTGGGATACGCTGGCCGCCTTGCGCGCCAGCTCGGCCGCGAGCCCCGGGTCGCCCGGCGCAACCATGGCCCAGCCGTCAATGAAGATCTGTGCGCCGATCTGCTCGGCCACGACCTGGCCGTTGAGGGCGCTTGAGCCGCTGAGAGGCGCGGGGACGCCCTCCTTAAGGCGTAGAAATGCGGTGTGTTCGGTCGAATTGCCCATGCCGCCCCACCAGAGGATGGTGCGCTCCTCGATGATGTAGTTGAGCCAGCTCTGGCCGATCTGGGCGGGCGTAATCTCGCGCCGGTTGCCGTAGTCGGGCAAGGCGCGCAGGAAGGTGAAGGTGCCCGAGATGTCGTCGTCGGTGACGATGAGAGGCACGCCCATCTCTTCATGGACGTAGTAGTTGACCTCGCCGAACCGCTCGCTAAGTCTCTCGTACGTCCAACCCTCGAAGGGGCGGCCGAGATAGACGCCGATCAACTTGCCGAGGACGCCGGCGTAGACGCGCTCAGTGTAGTCGGATGGGATAGTCATTGGCTTCTTCTCGCTAGAGTGCGGCGCCTTCCCGGAATGGGAGGGCACTGTTTTGCAACCCTATAAATGGCGGCCAAAAGACGCAAGGATACCCTACTGCCAAAGTGGTAGCCTCGTCTCGGCTGGATCGCTATCTTGAAGTGTTCGCCAAGGCGACGGCTTACATCCCCACAGCCGGTTCCATTCAAGAAGTTGCTCCCATAGTCCATCGTGCCCGCCCAGACAGCTCGGAACACCTCCCCCTAGTTGATTCCAAGAGAGGCATAAAGTCTGCAAGCGGTCCACGACCGCCAGCCTGGCCGGAATCTGGCCTTTCGGCCCGCTGATTGAGAGATCTTCGCTCCAGCTCTGCGAGCCACAGCCCACCAGCGTGCCCCGGAAATCCAGAAGCAGTGCGCAGTCGAAGAACAGCCCGCCGTTTTCCGCCGGACTTTCAACGGCAACGCCGTTGGAACAAGGGGCCTGACGGTTGCAGGAGGGAACTCCTGTGTCCGAGAGATCATTCATATGGATTCTACGCCAGTTCTCAGGAATGCACCGACCCAATCGATTGCCGGAAACGAAAAACGTGCCGAGACGTGACAAGGGGCCCAAATCCGCTCGAATCTCTCCTTCCAGATTGTTGGCGGAAAGACGCAATTCGCAGAGCCAGCGGAGACCGACCTGCTCTGCAGGAATCTCGCCTGCCAGCGGTTTTGCCCGAGAGCCACAGTGGCGGAGCCTTGAGAATCTGCCCAGATCAGGAGAAATGCCGCTTGTCAGCCGGATGGAGGACAACCCGAAATGGCGCGGGTTTGGAAGAGGGGCCAGCTCTGACGGCATGCCTCCTTCCAGGGGATTCTGGAAGATGCACAGGCCCAGGAGACTCGAGAGTTGGCCCAACTTCATGAGGGATGTTCCCTGTCGGGCGGCTTTAGCCGATTTGCAGGCCGACCAGCATGGATATCCTCCCCAGTTCGGTGGGTATCTCGCCGGTTAATTCGTGATGGGAAAGATCCAGCTCTTTCAGCACGAGGATGCTGCACAGTTCCGGCGGAATCCGCCCGGAGATACCCTGTTCGATCAGTGCAAGGGCCGAAACGCGTGCCCGAAGCACTGAGACATCGACTTCGGCACCCTCCAAGTCGCCAATTGGGATCTCTGCATGCCAGCTGAGCGAGGCTTCACCCGCCAGGGAGTCTCCGTTGCCGAAAGGGAATTCGCAGTCCTTAACTGCGACGGGGTCGGCCTGTTCGCAGGCGTCGGGGTACGGGCCAGTCGGCCAGAAAATAGTCACTACGCGGGAACACGCGGCCGAAACTCAATCGAAGAGGGTTCCGCTAGGGTGAAGTGCAATACGTTATGCGAGCGAGTGCCTAAGTGGAACTCTTTCGGCCCAACGAAAACTGAACACCTTGCGTCTGCCGCCGCCATACGCAATATCCATTTCTGCTGATCACTCTCGTTTTCGTAGGATCACGCGGAAGATACCGTCTGCTGGCGTCGGCTATTCGGAATCAGGCCAGTAGAACTCCCGCTTGGTTGGGTCGTCGTATCCGTCCATCCACAGGTTTTTGAGGCCGGGCGTCTTGATGGCGGCCTCGACGATGGCCCGGTTGAAATCACCTACAAGCTCGTGCTGCAGGTACTCGTCAACCGGCATCCACAGGCACTCGTCGATCTCCCAGTCGTCGCGCTCGATCCTTTCCGTCAACGGCGATAGACGGCAGATGAAGTAGATGTCCGACTTGCCGTAGCGGTAGCCGTGCCAGTGGCGCCAGCAGACGACGGCCTCGAACTCGGTCTCGACCCCGGTCTCTTCGTAGACCTCGCGGATTACCGCCGTCGCCAGGTGTTCGCCGGGATGGAGCGCGCCTCCTGGCAGCTTGTAGTAGGGACGCGCCGAACCGCGGTGCCGCTCGGAAACGACCAGCAGCTCGCGCCGGTCGTTGATGACGACGCCTCCGGCGCCAATGTAGTGGGTGGCGTATCCGGGGACCAGGGTGTCTTCCTGCAGTTTGCGTACAAGCAGCAAATAATTGGGCTCGGTGTGGTGAAAAACAAATCCGGCCGCAGTCGCGATCGGGACAAGCGCAGCCCGTTCAATGGGCAGATGCAGCCAGACCAGGAAGCGCGCATCCTGGACCCATTTGACCAGCGAGGCGGAAAGGTCCTGCTCAAAGACTGCGGCATCATAGGGCAGTTCATCGGTATTGATTTCGATCCCGTTGAAGCGGTTGACGGCGTGCGGCAGAATGTTCATGGGTTCACCCTGTGAGATTGGAGCTGGCTTGCCGGGTAGGGCGCCCCATGACTTTCGCCGCCTGCACGTGTTCGCAGACGCGGACTCATGGGACCAACGAGCCCCGGACGGATCTGATTCCCGCGAAGGCGCGGATCAAAATTCTTTCAATTTCTATACGAAATTATTATTGCGGTTGGGATAGGGCCGTGCCGTTTGTACGATTGGATTGAGCAATGCAAACTATTCTAGTCGGCACCGCGGTACAGATCAAGTGAAACAAAAGGCCGGATCTCGGAAAAGACGCCAATCGCGATAGCCGGCCCGCTCACGGAGGAATGAAAATGCCCGGCAAACCAAGAGTGCTCGTGGACCCTTCCTTTCGCAGAATGGACGAGATCTTTTCTCCGGAGGACCTGCACCGCCTGCCCGAAGTCGTCGACGTCGTCTGGGGGAAGTCGGAACCGATGCCGCTGGATAGCGCCGTCGATGCCCTCGCCGGCGCGGACGCCGTGGTCTGCTCGGAATGGCGCTATGGCAACGTACTGCCGCAATTTGAGAAGCTGCGCGCGATTCTGTCCGTGTCAGGCGCGTTCCCTTCCCGTCTTGACTATGCGTACTGTTTTCGCAACGGGATCCGGGTCCTCTCGGCCGCGCCGGCCTTTGGCCGCCAAGTCGCAGAGATGGCGCTGGGTATGGCGATCGCGTGCGGGCGCGGGATTGTCGACGGGCACGCGGCGATGCAAGAGGGGAACGAAGCCTATCTGCACGCCGGCAACGTCGGGACGTTCACTCTATACGAAAAGCAGGTCGGCCTGATCGGGTACGGCGGGCTGGCGCGCTGTTTGCATCCGCTGCTCAAGCCGTTCGGCTGCCGTGTTGCCGCCTACGACGCCTGGCTTGGCGAGCGCTACCTGCGGCGCCAAGGCGTCACGCCGCTCCCGCTGGAGGAGCTGGTCTCAACGTCGCAAGTGATCTTCGTGCTGGCGGTACCCTCGCAAGAGAACCGGTCCTTGCTCGACCGCTCCCTGCTGGAAAAGATCCGCCCGGACGCGGCGCTGGTCCTCATCAGCCGCGCCCACTTGGTTGACTTCGACGCCCTGACCGAACTCTTGCAGGCGGGCAGGTTCCACGCCGCAATCGACGTCTTCCCTCAGGAGCCGCTCGACCCGGACCATCCGATCCGCAACGCCCTCAACGTGGTACTCTCGGCGCATCGCGCCGGCTCGGTGAAAGAGGCGCTGTGGGAGATCGGCGAAATGGTGTTGGACGACCTGGAGGCGATAGGCAAGGGCATGCCGCCGCTGCGCATGCAGCGGGCTGAGCCGGAGCTGGCGCTGCGGTACGCCAGCACGCGCGTCAAGGGCCGCCGGACCCGGTGACAGGGCATGCCCACTCAACAAAGTCAGATCCTGGCTTAGCCCGACAACGCCTTGCGCAGCGCATCGATCAGGCCAGGCTGCAGCTCGCTCGCGAGCGTCTCCTCCTTGCGCTGCAACGCGCTCATGTAGGCCTTGAGAACAATGTGAAAGTCGCGCAGCGCCGCGTCGAGATTGAGCGGATGCAGCTGGCTATCGTCCTCCAGCCAGTCGAAGGCAGCTTCGGTCATCGCCGCCTGGCCCAGGATGTCCTCATCGGGATAGTTGTGGTCCCCGCGCTCGCGCCGGCCCCGCACCAGCGTCTCCCAGCCCCACATGCTCCAGTGGACATGGCCTTCGGCGCCGAAGACGGTCAGCTGCTTATGGACGTTGACCCGTTCATCGTCGGCCAGCACGTAGGCGCCGTTTGTGCCGCAGCGCAGCAACGCGCTGACGCCATCCTCGTAGCGGATCGTCGCCGCGGTCGCGTCGGGCGCGTAGTGGTTGCGCCGGCTCGCCTGCAAGCCGTTGGGACCGGAAACCTGGGCGAAAACGGCGCTCGGCACGCCCAACGGGTGAAAGGCGGCGATGGATTGCAGGACATGGGTGCCCTGGTAAGCCATGTTCATGCGCGCGCTGGCGTCGATGAAGCGCGGCTCGCCGATAGCGCCCTCGCCGACCAGTTCCTGCAGGTGCTTGCGCCGCGGATGGAAGTGGAGCTGATGGTTGATGGCTACCTTCAGCCTGCAGCGGCGCGAGAACTCCAATATCGCCAGGTAGTCCTCGGCCTGGATCGCGAGCGGCTTCTCAATGATCAGCGCGCCGACCCCGGCGGCCTCGGCGGCCTCCATCACCTCCAGGCGTACGTCGGGCGGCGTGTTTACGTGCACCAAGTCCGGCTTTTCGCGCACGAACATATCGCGGTAATCGGTAAAGCGGCTGTCCACCGACCAGCGTTCGCCGAATGCGTCCAGGTTGTCGCGATTGCGCGTGGCGATGCAGGCCAGTCTTCCGCGCGGGATGTGTGCATAGGCGTCGGCATGGCCGTTGGCGCGCCCGCCGCTGACGCCGACGATAGCGCATTTGTAGGTCATGTCAGACGGACCTCGAGGGCCCTTCGCTGGACAAGTATCATTAGCGGGCTACTGTGTCTTCTCAGACAGCTGGTTAAGATACATCCAAACCAGCCTGATCTCGTCAAAGGAGTATTCCTCGCCAAGAGTCTCCTTGACGGGCGACAGAAGCGTGCCTCCCGATTGCTTGAAAGCCTTCCTGATATTCTCGAACCGCTCCCTCGGCGGCATGAGAGGTCGAAGGTCAATCTGCGCGCCCGCACGAATCAGTCGCTCCAGGTGTCTTTCAATCGTGCTTCTGGCCAGACCCCGCTCTTGCGCGACCTGCGCGATCGTCATCCCTTGCTGCAACAACTGCATAGTCTGTTCGTAGGTCGAACCCGCACGTACCGCCGCCCGGCTCCTCTTGTTACTTTGCGGTCGAATCTCGCGCTCCTCTAGGTGGTGCGCGCGGGCATGCTCTTGAACGACCGGCAGAAACGTTTCGGCATACTGTTCGAGTTTCGCCGCGCCCACGCCCCTGATGTTGGAGAGGCTCTGACGGCTCTGAGGCAGGTAAAATGCCATCTCCTGAAGCGTGGCATCGCCGAAAATGACATATGGGGGCACGTTCCTTTCTGCGGCCAGCCGGCGTCTCAGCTCTCGCAACGCGCCGAACAACGTCTGATCATAGTCGAGCGCCGCGCGGCTGGCGCTTGACGCCTTCTCCCCCTCGCGCCTGGGTCTGGCCAGCGTCAACGTCTCGCGCTCGCTCAAAAAGCTTCTGCCCCTTTCGGTTACGCCAAACGTCGGCAACTCCCTGCTGTTCTTGTAGAGCAGACCTTCGGCAACCAAAAGACCGAAGATCTCCTTGATCTCAGCGTTTGAGAAGTCTCTGACGATGCCATAGACGCTGAGTTCGCTGTGTTGCCACTGCCGGATGCCTTTCGTATTGCCACCCCGCAGCACGGCGCAAACATGGTTGACGCCGAAGCGTTCACCGGTGCGGATCACCGCCGACAGGATCTTCTGGGCGATAACGGTTGCGTCGAACTCCTCCCTCGGCGTCAGGCAGAAATCACAGCCGCCACAGTTTGCCTCCTGCCAATCCTCGCCAAAGTAGCCGAGAATGTGTTTTCGCCTACATGCTTGAAGCTGGCAAAATTCGACAATCTGCGCCAGTTTCTCTCGGGCGTTGGCCCGTTCCGCCTCGTCCTCCAACTGGTCGATGAAAAACTTTTGCCTGTCCGTGTCCCCATAGGTGTAATAGAGGACGCACTCGCTGGGCAGCCCATCGCGCCCGGCCCGGCCCGTCTCCTGATAGTATCCTTCCAGCGACTTGGGCAGATCATAGTGGACCAGCACCCGGATATTCGGCTTGTCAATGCCCATGCCAAAGGCGATGGTCGCGACGACGATCGAGAGCTCGTCGCGAATGAAGCGTTCTTGCGTCGCGCGCCGAACGTTGCTGTCCAGGCCGGCATGGTAGGGCTGAGCGTCGAACCCGTTTTTGCGCAAGCGGACCGACAGACCTTCGGTATCGCTACGCGAAGTGCAATAGATGATGGCGGACTCGCCCTTGTGCTTCTGGAGCAGATCCACCAGCGAATCAAAGGTGTCCCCTTGCTTGGGGAGAACGGCATAGTTGAGATTAGGACGGTTGAAGCTGGCAACGAACTGCTGCGGTTGGTCCAGCTGCAGCTGTTCAACGATGTCCTTGCGCACGCGCTCGGTGGCCGTCGCGGTCAGAGCCAGGAAGGGTACATGGGGGAGACTGCGACGAAGTTCCCCCAGCTTGCGGTAGTCAGGACGGAAATCGTGCCCCCACACTGAGATACAGTGGGCCTCGTCTACGGCGACAAGGCTGACTTTGAGACGGGAGAGAAAGTAGCGGAAACCTTCCTGTGCCAGTCTCTCCGGCGCGACGTAAAGGATCTTGAGAATGCCCTGCTGGGCCCGGGCCTGTACGCGATCGATCTCTGCGAATGGGAGCGTGCTGTTGATGAAGGCCGCTTCGATGCCGTTTGCTCTCAGCGCGTCGACCTGGTCCTTCATCAGCGCGATAAGGGGTGAGACAACCAGTGTCATCCCGTCAAGTTGCAGGGCAGGCAACTGGTAGCACAATGATTTGCCCCCGCCGGTCGGCATGAGCACCAACGCGTCGTTTCCAGCCATGACGCCTGAAATGATCTCTTCCTGAAGCGGGAGAAACTCATCATAGCCAAAGTACTGTTTGAGCAGGTCTCGCATGGGGATATGCTAGTCCTTTCATGTCAACACGACCGAATCGCACCTCTTCCACGATTACGCCCACGGCTTGAGCAGCACCTTGCCGCACTCGCCGCTAGCCTGCAGCTCCCAAGCTTCAGCAACGCGATCGAGGGGGAAACTGTGGGTGATTAGCCGGTCCAGCTTGGCGCGGTTGGCCGCAATCACACGCAGAATCTGCGGTGTATCGGCCATGTTGTAGTGCCAGGAGCCGTGCAGGCTGAGCCCCTTTCGAATCATGTCCGAGCTCACCGTGATTGGCGTCTCCTGGCGGCTCTCGCCGACGAAGCTGACTGTACCCTTGCGCCGCGTTGCGTCGATACAGAGGCGGTGCGCGGCGACGACGCCGGAACAATCAATGCTATGGTCGACGCCGCGGCCGTCCCTCGTGAGAGCCAGCGTCTCTGCCAGCGCATCGGGAGCAGCCGGGTCGATGACTGCGGTCGCGCCCAGCTCCAGGGCAACGGACGCCCGGTATTTGTTTGTGTCGACGCCGATGACCGTTGCCCCGCGATGGGCGCCGTTGATGACGCCGCCCAGGCCGACCGGCCCAAGCCCGGTGATCAGCAGCGTATCATCCGGTCCAACCCCGGCCCGCCGCACCGCGCCAAAGGTAGGGCCGAGCCCGCAGCAGGCCATCGACGCGTGGTCGTAGGAGATGCCGTCGGGAATGGGGACCAGCAGCCAGTCCTGCTTGAGCATGAACTGCGCCATCGTCGCCCGGCCCTCCTCATCGCCCGATTCCAGGGGTGGCGAGGTTGTGTCCTGGCAGTGAATGTACTCGCCTTCGAGGCAGAGCTCGCACCGACCGCAGGGCGTCTGGGGCATTACCACCACCCTGTCGCCCACTTTGACGCGGCACGGCTGCGCCACGGCAACGACCTCTCCGGCCGCCTCGTGGCCCAGGTAGGGGGCCTCGTCCCCGCTCATGTAGACTTTGAACTCGGTACACATCGGCGCTGAATGGATCTTGACGACGACCCACTCATCCGACGCCTTGGGCTCGGGAGCATCCACGACGCCCCCCTGTTGCCGTCCGAACACGGCTGCTTTTTTCATCTCTCTCGCCCCTTGTGGACCTCGCCGGCAGATCGGCGCGGCTGCCTGGTTTGCTCACCAGTTTGTGAAGGAGCCGTCCTTACGCCTCACTCTCGGCATGTCCCGCTTTCGGTAGGGATTGCGGGCGGCTTCCTCCCGGTCGAATTCGATGCCGAGGCCGGGCAGGTCGGTCGGCGTCATGTAGCCGTCCTCCCAGTGGGGATAGACCGGCACGATTTCGGGCAGCGTCTCGCCGGGCTTGCGCGGCTGCTCCTGCACGCCGAAATTCGGCGTCGCCATGTTCATCTGCAAACAGGCGGCCGAGGAGACCGGCCCGAGCGGATTGTGAACGACCAGCTTAATGTAATGCGTCTCGCACCAGCCGGCGATCTTGCGCGCCTCGGTGAAGCCGCCGGCAATGCACATGTCAACGCGTGCGTAGTCGATCCACTCCTCCTCGATCAGCTGGCGAAACTCCCACTTCGATGAGAACTGCTCGCCCGCGGCCAGCGGGACGTGCGTGCGCGGGCGCAAGGTCTTGAAGGAGTCCGGGTTTTCGCTGCGCAGCGGGTCTTCGATGAAAAAGGGCGCGTACTGCTCGACCTCGCGGCAGAACCAGACGACGTCGGGCAGGTCGAGCCGGGTATGCACGTCGAAGCAGATGTCGACCTCGTCGCCGACGGCCGCGCGCACCGCCTCAACCTGGCGTAAGGCCGCGCGCACCGAATCGCGCGGCTCAAGAATTTCGCCGTCCTGCGGCAAACCCCAGCGCACGAATTTCCAGCCCTGCTCCTTCGTCTCCAGGCAGCTCTCGACTAGCGGCTCGACCTCCAGGGCATCGACATGGTTGTGGGGGTAGCAGACGACCTTGTCGCGCACGCGGCCGCCAAGCAGTTCGTAGACCGGCACGCCCAGCGCCTTGCCTTTGATATCCCACAGCGCGATGTCGATGGCGGACATCGCCGAACTGAGCACTCGCTGCGCGGGGAAGAAGCCGCCGCGGAACATCACCTGCCAGATGTGCTCGATGCGGAACGGGTCCTCGCCAACGAGCAGCTCCTTGAAATGGCTGATGCCGCCGATTACCGCCTCTTCGCGGCCTGTCAGGCCGGACTCGCCCACGCCGTAAATGCCTTCGTCTGTGTCAACGACGACAAAGAGAAAGTTGCGCTGGCCGGCCCAAACAGGGTAGGCGGTAATGTCGGTAATCTTCATAGAAGGCTCCTCGAAGTAGCAGACAACATTGGTGGCTGAACGGAGTTTTCCGGCGGCTGTTCGCTCCTGCAAGCCTACCCGCAAGCTGCGATCGACGCAAGCTGCAGCCCCTGGGAAAGAGGCGCAAAAGCGCAACGCAACGTCGTGCTCTGCAGCAAACTGAGGCTCTGTCCCAATTGCAGTTCGAGCCGCGATTCCGTATCATGTTGCCAGACGATAGGCCAACCAATCTGTGGAGGATTTCAATGCGAGCGCTCGTATGGACCGCGCCGGAAAGGATGGAGATGCAGGAGCAGCCTGAGCCTGCGCCGACAGCCTCGGAAGTTGTAATCCGCGTCGCCTATGCCGGCATCTGTGGTTCCGAGTTGAGCGGCTACCTTGGCCATAACGCCCTGCGTACGCCGCCGCTCGTCATGGGCCATGAGTTTGCCGGAGAGATCGTGGAGACCGGTCGCGACGTAACCGGCTTCGAGACCGGCGACGCCGTCACTGTCAACCCGCTCACCTACTGCGGCCACTGCCGCACCTGCCGCTTGGGGCTGACCCAACTGTGCCCCGAGCGGCGACTGGTCGGCGCGCACCGCCCGGGGGCATTCGCAGAATATGTCAGCATCCCGGCATTCCTCGTTCACAAACTGCCGGATGGAATGTCGCTGCGTACCGGCGCCCTGACCGAGCCTGTGGGGGTCGGTGTACGCATCGGCGCCCTGGCAGGTGAGGTCGCCGGCGAGTCGGCCCTGATCATTGGCGCCGGTCCGATCGGGCTGCTCGCGCTGCAGGCACTGAAGCTGGCAGGCGCGGAGCGGATCTTCATCGCCGATCTCGATCCCGAACGGCTGGCGATGGGCGGCGCCCTCGGCGGCATAACCTTCTCGCCCGCCGCGCCGGGAACAGACGTCGCCGGCCAGGGCCCCGATCTCGTTGAGTTCGTCAAAGAGGAGACCGCGGGCGACGGCGTGGCCGTCTCGGTCGATGCGGTCGGCACCGGCGGGACGCGCAGCCAGTGTGTGGCCGCCACCCGCAGCGCCGGTACGCTCATCCTTTCAGGGCTGCACGAGGAGACGAGCGCAATGCCGGCCGCGGCCATTATCCGCCAGGAGCTGACCGTGCGCGGCAGCTTTGCCTACGCTGCAACTGACTTCGCTCAGGGCCTGGACCAGCTCCACGCTGGAAACTATCGCCTTGATCCGTGGATAGTCGAAGCCCCTCTGGCCGATGGCGGCGAATGGTTTCAAAGGCTCATCCACAGCCCCGGCAATGTCTCGAAGGTGCTGCTCGTGCCGGACAAAAACTGAGTCTTTCCCTCTCTAAGACCCCAGCCTGGAGGTTATCCATGTCGATCCCGCGACCCGAGTACCCGCGGCCGCAGTTCGTCCGCTCTGACTGGCTCTGTCTCAACGGCGAGTGGGAGTTTGAAATCGACCAGGGCGACAGCGGCCTGGAACGCGGGCTGCTGGAACGCCCGCTCGTCGGCAGCATCACAGTGCCCTTCTGCCCGGAGTCGCAGCTCTCAGGCGTAGGGAACAACGACTTCCTGGAGGCCGTATGGTATCGCCGCCAGGTTGAGATTCCCAGCAGCTGGGCGGGACGGCGCCTTCTGCTGCACTTCCAGGCCGTCGACTATGACGCCACGGTCTGGGTCAACGGGCAGGAGGTCGGCCGGCACAGGGGCGGTTTCAGCCCGTTCACCTGTGACCTGAGCGGCGCGGCCGCGCCCGGCGATCGCACTGACATTGTCGTACGCGCCCGCGACAGCCACCGCGATCCCCAGCCGCGTGGCAAACAGGCCCAGACGTACGCCCCGCGCGGCGCCATCTACCTGCGCACGACCGGCATCTGGCAGAGCGTTTGGATGGAGCCCGTTCCCGACATACATCTTGGCCGTCCTCGCCTTACACCCGACACAGCCAATGGCGTCTTCCGGCTTGAACAGCCGCTCGTTCATCGACCGGGCGTAGCAGAGCAGGCGAAACCTGTCAGCAGAAAGGGGCTCAAGCTGCACGCACAACTGCTCGATGCCGCCGGCCTTGTCAGCGAAGCGTCGTGTTCCGCCGAGCTCGACCTTGGCCTGAACCTTGACCTGGCGGTCCGCGCAGAGCGACGAAGGCTGTGGTCGCCCGAGGACCCGCATCTGTACGATGTCATCCTGCGCCTGGTGGACGGGGACGGTACAACCCTCGACGAGGCCCGCAGCTACGCCGGTCTGCGCAGCGTCGCGATCGATGGAAAGGCAATCACACTCAACGGTGACCCGGTCTTCCAGCGGCTCGTGCTCGACCAGGGCTACTACCCGGACGGCATCATGACCGCGCCGAGCGACGAAGCACTGAGACGCGACATAGAGTTGAGCATCGACGCCGGATTCAATGGTGCCCGGCTACACCAAAAGGTCTTCGAAGAGCGCTTCCTCTATCACGCCGACCGTCTCGGTTACCTGCTCTGGGGGGAATTCGGCGACTGGGGTTGCCGCGCCTACGGGCCGCAGGAAACGCATCAGCAGCCCACAGCCTCCTACATCACCGAATGGCTGGAGGTGCTGGAGCGGGACTATTCGCACCCTTCGATCATCGGCTGGTGTCCGCTGAACGAGACCTGGCAACCGCTGCACGACCGCATCACGACCCTCGACGCGGTCACGCGCGGCCTGTTCCTGGCCACCAAGGCGATGGACCTGACCCGTCCTGTGCTGGATACGTCCGGCTATTCCCACCGTGTGCCCGAAGCGGACGTCTACGACTGCCACGACTATACGCAGGACGTCGATACCTTCGCCTCGAACCACGCCGGCACCGGCGGCGGCCGTCCACACTTCAACGGACGGGATGGGCAACCGTGGTCGATGCCTTACCGTGGCCAGCCCTTCTTCGTCAGCGAGTTCGGCGGCATCTGGTGGAATCCGGATGCAGGAGAGGAGGAATACTCATGGGGCTACGGCGAACGCCCGCGCTCGATCGAGGAGTTCTACCAGCGGTTCACGCGGCTGTGCGCCGTTCTGCTCGACGACCCCGCCCACTTTGGCTATTGCTATACGCAATTGACCGACATCTACCAGGAGCAGAACGGAATCTACCGCTTCGACCGCTCGGCGAAGTTCGACATGGCGCGCATCAGGTCCGCGCAGCAGGTGCGCGCCGCGATTGAAAGCGGCTGAGCTGCCATTTCGGCAACCCTACCGGCCTGCATGTCTGAAGTGGGTAACCGGTAGTCAGCCCCGGCCCGCGATCGCGGTCACGATATTGTCGCCGTCGACAGGACGTTGCGGCTCTTCAGCCAGCCCCTCTTTGGCCGCCTGCAGCGGATAGGCGTCCAGAGCGGGCATCTCCTCCATTTGCGGCAGTTCGCTCACATGCGCCATCGCCAGCTCGATCGCAGGCGCCAGCCTTGCCGCTTTGCGCCGCCGGTGGACTTCGTCCCGCTCTTTGAACGCCGGCAGCAGCCGCTCCGCGAATAGCTCCAACGATTCGCAGATGTGTTCGTGCCGGTTGTTGCCCGCCTGCTGCACAAACACGACCTGGTCGACGCCCGCGGCCTCGAGCGCCTCCAGGTTGCTCCGCACCTGGTCGGGGCTCCCGATGCCGGCAGCCGGTTCGGTACTCGGCGGCATATTGCGCTGGAAGTCTTCCCAGAGGTCGAAGTTGCCGGGCTGGTGGCTGCCGCTGATGTAAAAGTGGCTCAGCGCGTAGCCGAAGAACTGAAAGTTTCGCGCGCCGCGCCGCACGGCCTCGGCGCCGTCCCCGTGCAGCATGAACCCGGCCACGATGGCAATGTTTGGGTTGACGGCCCTGCCTATCGGCCTGCACTCCCGCTGAAACGTCTCATAGTACTCTTCCACCCAGTGGGCCGCGGCCGCGGGATCGATAAATGCAAAGGTCAGCGCGCCCATTCCGTAGCGGGCCGCGATCTTGATCGTCTCCCTGTTCGAGCAGGCCAGCCACAGCGGAGGATGCGGCTTCTGCAGCGGCTTGGGCACCACGTTGCGCGCCGGCATGGCAAAACTCTGCCCCTCGTAGCCGGCGTACGGTTCCATCACCATCATTTTGGCCGCTTCGCGCACCGCTTCTTCCCACATCAGGTGCTTCTGGTCGGGATCGATGCCGAATCCCTCGAGCTCGCTGCGGCTGCTGGCCGAGCCGGTGCCCCATTCGACGCGCCCGTCGCTGATCAGGTCCAGCGTGGCAAGCCGCTCGGCAACACGCGCCGGATGATTGAAGCCGCACGGCATCAGCACGATCCCGTGGCCCAGCCGGATCCGCTTGGTGCGCTGGCTGCAGGCCGCCAGAAAGACCTCGGGCGCCGACGAATGGGAGTACTCCTCAAGGAAGTGGTGCTCCACCTCCCAGGCGTATTCGATCCCCAGGCGGTCCGCCAGCTCGACCTGCTCCAGCGCCTCCTTGAGCAGGCGGTGCTCGCCCTCCTCGCCCCATGGACGCGGCAGCTGATGTTCGTAGAAGATTCCGAACTGCACGAAAGACTCTCCCTTTGCCGCTACGGGCCGAACAGCAGGCAGACCGGCATCGGCGCCCAGACCATTTCGCCGTGAGGAGTCAGTTGGCCCGTGTCAATGTCACGCCCGAAAACGCCGATGTCGTCTGAGTCCTGATTGGCGGCCAGGAGCCACGCCCCGGTCGGGTCGAGCGTGAAGTTGCGCGGCGTCCGGCCGCGCGTCGAAGCATGCCCGACCGAAGTCAGCTGACCGCTGCCGTCGTCAACCGCAAAGATTGCGATGGTATCGTGGCCGCGGTTCGAACCGTATACGAAGCGGCCGTCGCCTGAGACGTGGATGTCGGCACAGCTGAATCCACTGCGATCTTGCACATCCTCCGGCAGCGTGGAGAGCGTCTGAATTGGCGTCAAGCCGCCGCTTTCGCCATCGTAGGCACAGGCTGTAACCGTCAGGTCGAGTTCGTTGATTACATACGCCAGGCGCCCGTTGGGATGGAAATCAAAGTGGCGCGGCCCGGCGCCTGCGTGCAAAGGCGTATGATCGGGGTCGTTGGCCTCCATTTGCCCGTCGACGATGCGGTAGATCATCACCTTGTCAATGCCCAGGTCGGCCACGTAGACGCGGCCGCCGTCGGGGCTGACCGTTGCCGAGTGCGCATGCGCGGCCTCCTGCCGCTCCTGGTTCGGGCCGCTGCCATGGTGCTGAATGTCCTGCACCGGGTCGCCGATGGTACCGTCGGCATCCAGTGGATAGACCGCCACGTTGCCGCTGTAGTAGTTGGCCACGACCAGCGTATTCCCCCCCGGCTCGACGGCCAGATGACAGGGCGAGCTTCCGTGCGTCGGCTGGCGGTTCAGGAAGGTCAGGCCTCCGGACCTGCTGTCGATCGCAAAACTGCTGACCTGTCCTGCTTCCTCGCTCTCGTGTACGGCGTAGAGAACCTGCCCGCCTGGATGCAGCGCAAGGAATGAGGGGCTGTCCAGCCCGGCGCAAACGGCCTCCCGGCGCAGTGAACCGCTCACCGTGTCAAAACGATAGATGTAGATGCCTTCGCTGTCTCGATGTGTATAAGTGCCGACATACAGCGTACGTTCCGTCATGGCGCATCTCCTGCCTGTGACTTTGGTCTGCGATTAATCTGTTGTAATCGGAACAGCTTCAAACCCCGGATTGCAGCTGCCATATTAGGGCGCGGCAAGAACGCTCCGCCGCGGGCTTACGCGCGAGCTCAGATCGGTGCGGGCGTAGGTAGCTCTGGGACGTGCTGGTAGGCGGGGTCCGCTTTCTGCTTCCTCATGATCCTGATGATTTCAATCCACGCGGGCAGCAGACCCCGTTTGCACGCAGGCATCTCCGGCTTGATTAGGCGGTGCAGCTTGGGCAGATTGTAGCAGGGAACGCCCGCGTACATGTGGTGTTCGGTGTGATAGTTCATCTGCCAGTATAGGAAACTGGTAAACGGATTGAGATAGACGGTGCGGCAGCAGAGGCGAAAGTCGGGCACGTTGTCCTGCAAGCCGGCGTGCTGCAGATTGTTGCACAGGTAGCGCAGCCATCCCCCGTAGAATGGCGCGAAGGTCGTCAGGACGGGAAGAAACCACCAGCCGAAGTAGAGCGACACCGCCAGGATCAGGCCATGCCCCAGCAGCAGCCAGCGCGCCCAGGCGAAAAGCTGACGCCGCTTCTGTGCCTCTTCTGGTGGAAAGAGCGAGTGCTCCCATTCCCCTTCCAGCCGACCGCAGGCAAGGCGCACGGTCGCCTTTATGGTATCAAAGAAAACCCACGGGTCGACCAATGCGTTTTTGAGAAAGCCGGCCGCGGTCAACTCCATCGGCAGCTCGACTTCGAGGTCGTCCGGCGGGTGCAGCGTGTACTTGTGGTGCTCGACGTGGCTCGTCGAAAACATCAGGTGGTTGCGCCATACGAGGAAGCTGAGCGTGCGGGCGAAAAGGACATTCAGCGTCTTCGTCTTGAATACGGTGTTGTGCAGGAGCTCGTGCGTGCCGTTGAAAAGAAAGGAGTAGAATGTGCCGTGCAGGAACAGGAGCAGGAGAAGCGCGGGCAGCGGCAGGTGTGCCGCCGCATACCAGCCTGCAGCGCCGCTGATCAGCACCAGGCCAAGGTGTCCGGCGACCTGCAGCGTTCCCTGCCAGTCGCTGCGTTGATTGAGCGCGTTGAGATCGGCGCGCGCCACGGGCACACGGTACCAATCGATCTTCAGGGCATCGCGACTTTCCTGGGTGGACTGCATCTCACTTCCTCCTATCGCTGGCGGCGGCGGATTGCGAAGAATGCGGCGACCGCCGCTTCACCCTATCCGCCGGCCTGCTCTCCATCGTCAACAACAACCGTCTGCCGGTCCGGGGTCGAAAAGAGGATCGACATGACCGCTGTCCCGTCGCCTTCATTGCTGGCATTGTGAATGACGTTCGGCGGTACCACGATCGTGTCTCCCGGCCCCATCGGGTAGAGCTCATCCCCGAGCGAGTGGACAATCTGCCCGCTGAGGACGTGCAGAATCTCCTCACAGTTGGGATGGTAGTGGCGAAAATTGGCCTGCCCGGCCTTCAGAATGGCGCGCCCGAAGGTCATCGTCGCGCTGTTGCCCAACTTGCCGTTGGCATACCAGATCAGCTCCCCGAAGTCGAACGCCTGCACCGTCGCTTCGGAAGCTGACAGGACTATCGTCTTTGCCATTGCTGCCTCTCGCTCGTAGGACTGCGGCCGGTCAAGTCACATCGGGAACTGTTCGGCCCGTCGGTTCGCCGGAGCCCGGGTGTACTGCTGACGCCCGCTTGCTCGTTCTGGAGAGCAATCCTAACACAATCACCGGCGCTTGTCACCGCCTTCAATCTAGGGCCTGCAGTGCCAAAAAGGGGTACAAATCCCCATCCCTCGCGCAGCAACCGTTTCATTCTCGTCCCCTGCAGTCCCCGGCAACCGACTACTGGCCACCGACCACTGGCCACTGCCCACCGACCACTGGCCACTGCCCACCGACCACTGGCCACCGACCACTGGCCACTACCCACTGTCCACTACCCACTATCCACTGCAGTCCCTCAATCCGCTCCCGCAGTCCCCTGCAAGAGTCTCCGAAACGTGCTATACTGCAAGGCCGGACCCGAATGCGCCGCATCGCACAACTGCCCGCCCACCTTGCCCAGGCCCCCAACCATGCCGACCCACTCTGAACGACACGTCCTAACCCTGTCCCCATCGCACATCGCACCGGGCCTTGCCGCTACCTCCCCGAAATGTACTACCCGACCGCCCATGCCTGCGCCGCCGCCACCCGCCTCGGTATCCTGTCACGAAAAGGATGCCACTGTCACCGTTTTGCGCCCTTTCTGCACCAAAACGACACTTTTTGCGCACTTTCTGTCCAAAAACGACAAAGAACTGACCGCGACCGCATCCTGCTACGAAAGTCCATGCCAATATCCTGTCACGAGGAGAGAGAATTTTTTTTCAAAATTGGACCAATCAGGCCAAAACAGCGCATTCGATACCCTATCGATACCCAGTAGATACCCGGTTTCCGAGAAACTAGCAGCCCCTTTGCGTCACATCCGGACGCCCCCGGGCCAATGTCAGACAGAATCGGCCCCACTTTTGCGCACCTGCGCGGCGCTACCGACAAGGAGACCGACGCCACCTCTGACTTCGACTCTGACCTCGACCCTGATTTCGGCGCGCGCAGGCGAAGTGGCCCGCGACCAGGTACTTCATTCAAAAAAAGCCCGGGCTGAAGGCGCCGGGCCGGCAGGGGCGCTGCATGGAGTGATTCGCACAGCCACTGGATCCCCTCGCAGGAGACCTCGCAACGCTTGGAGACCGAACCAGGCTCGCCTGTCCGATTCTCCCGGCTAAAGCGAAATGTCATCCGGTAACATCATGATCGAGCTCAACCCGCCGTCGACCACGACGTGACTTCCCGTCATGTAGCTTGACATGTCGGATGCCAGGAAGAGCACCGCCTGCGCGATCTCCTCCGGTCTGCCGTTTCGCTTGAGCGCGCACATCTGCGCGATCCTTTCCCTGTCTTCTTCCGAAATCGGGTCCCACAGCCCGGTCACGACCGCGCCGGGAAGAACTGTGTTCACGCGGATGTGCGGCGCGTAGTCGGCCGCGAGCGCACGGGTCAGTGCAAGCAACCCTCCCTTGGCCGCCTGGTAGGCTGTGTAGAGTGGGTATCCGCGCAAGGCATGGACCGACCCGGTAATCACGAATACGCCCCCGCCCTGGGCCAGCATCTGAGGCAATGCGCAGCGCGCCAGCATCCACGTCGCCTTCAGACTGGCGTCGAGCGTTAAGTCCCACTCCTGCTCGCTCAACTCCGTCGCCGTGCCCATCGCGTAAGTGGCGGCGTTGCTGTGGACGATATCGAGGCCTCCGTACGTTTCAATACCGGTCCGGACCATCGCCTCTACGGCTGCAAGCTTGGCGACGTCGCCTTGAACGAAATGCGCCTCGCCCCCGGCGCTCTGTATCGAGTCCACCGTTTCCTGGCCGCTTGCCGCGTTGATGTCGGCCACAACGACCTTGGCGCCCTGTTGGGCGAAGAGTGTGGCAGTTGCTCTTCCGATGCCCGATCCTCCGCCGGTGATCAGTGCGACCCTTTCGTTCAATAGCATCATGTTGTCCTAACCCCCGTGAATTCTGACGGAACGCCCACAGTGCCGCGTAGCCCGCGCAGTAGCTCCTCAACCCGAGTGCGTGCCCGGGTTCAGCTGCCGGATCAGCTCGTCGTGGAAGCCGCCGCCGCTGGCGATGACGCCGCTGCCGTAGAGCGGATCGCCACCTTGCCAGTCGGTGATACGCCCGCCCGCCCCTTGAATGATCGGCACGAGCGCGGCCCTGTCCCAAAAGTTCATGATCGGGTCGGTCATTACGTCGGCGCCGCCGACCGCTACCAGGTAGTAGCCGTGGCAGTCGCCCCACGTATGATAACGGGCCGCCCGGCGCGCCACTGCCTCAAACGCGGGGCCGTTCTGATGATTCTCGACGTTATAGTGGCTCGTCGTCAGGAAGACCGCATCCTCCAGTCTCTCACATGCCCGCACCTGCACCGGCGCCCCGTTCAGCCATGTCGTTTCGCCGTCTCCCAGCAGCAGATCTTCCACGACCGGCTGATGGATCGCCCCCACCAGCGCCTGACCTTCGTGTGTGAGAGCGATCAAGGTGCCGAAGAGGTAGCCGTGGCTGATGAAGTTCTTGGTGCCGTCGATCGGGTCCAGCACCCACTGGAAGGGGGCGTCCGGCTGGTGATGGCCGTACTCTTCGCCCAGGATCCCATGGGCGGGAAAACGGTCGCTGATCAGCTCGCGCATGCGTTCCTCGGCCTGCCGGTCGGCCACCGTAACCGGCGACTCGTCCGACTTGCTGTCGACCGAGTAGTCGGTGCGGAAGTAGCGGCGAATGATCGCGCCGCTTTCCGCGGCCAGCAGGCGTGTGAACGCAAGCAGGGCGCTGTGTTCGGACGGGGAAAGGATGCTGTTGGGCATGGCGGAAGACCGTCTGTTGGTGTATAGTGCCCGGTGCACGCAGATCAGGACTCTCCACTTTTCCAGTGCCGCCGGTCTTGCCGGGTATGATAGCCTCTTTTGGGCGGATAGTGAAAAGCGGCTGCTCCTGTTTTGCCGCCGCCGGCCGTACAGCAACAATCCAGCGGAGGAGCAGATGTCCATTCTCGACAAGTTCAAGCTAACCGGCCGCGTCGCGCTTGTTACGGGCGGAAATCGCGGGCTGGGCCGCCAGATGGCGCAGGCGCTGGCCGAGGCCGGCGCGCATGTCGCACTCACGAGTAGGGAGCAAGAGCGGGCGGAGTTCGCAGCCGGCGAAATCGCCCGGTCGATCTCGGTTGCCGCCGGCGATCAGGACAGCAGCCGGACGGCCGTCCGTCTGCCGAGCGTGCGCGGCTATGCCTGCGACGTGAGCGACACGGAGCAGTCCGCCCAAGTCGTGCAGCGGGTTATCGCCGACTTCGGCGGCCTGCACGTCCTCGTAAACAACGCCGGCATCAACATCCGCGGGCCGATCGAGGAAATCGAACCGGAGGAGTTTCAGCGCGTGATCGCCACCAACACGACCGGCGTGTGGAACATCTGCCGCGCGGCCGCGGCCCACCTGAAAGCACAGCGCTACGGTCGTGTCATTAACGTCGGCTCGACCCTATCCATCATTGCCCTGCCCGAAAGGACGCCGTACGCCTCCAGCAAAGGGGCCGTGTGGCAGATGACGCGCGTGCTTGCACTGGAGTGGGCGCCGTACAACATCACGGTAAACGCCATGCTGCCCGGCCCATTTGCCACCGAGATGAACACACCACTGAGAGAGGACCCGGAAGAGTACAGCAAGTTCATCGCCCGTATCCCGCTCGGCCGCTGGGGCGAACTCGACGAGATCGGCGGGCTGGCCGTGTTTCTCGCCAGCGACGCCTCCAGCTACATGACCGGCGCCGGCATAACCATCGACGGCGGTTGGACGGTCCACTGAGTCTGGAAGAGATCTTGATCGATGGCCAAGTTCTGGCAGCCAACCCTCCGCCATGTCAGAAGGAAACGGCCTATGATACAGGTAACGATTCAACTGCCCGATAATCTGGCCAAAAAGGTCCAATCAATGCACCAATGGATGCCCTCCATACTTGAAATCTCTCTCTTGGGTTTGAGAACGGAAGCAGCGGCAACTGCAGCGGACCTCATCGGATTCCTGTGCAGCAATCCTTCGCCCCAAGAGGTCATGGACTATCATGTAAGCGAAGAGAGACAGAACCGGCTTGAACGGCTTCTTACCCTGAGCGGAACTGGTCTGCTTTCCAGCAAAGAGCAGCAGGAACTGGATGAGTTGGAGGAAGTCGAACACCTTTTCGTCATGTTGAAGGCAGAGATTTCCTCGAAGCTGGCCGCTGGCAAGGGCTAGCGAATGGCTGGTGAGATGTCGGACGATTTTCGGACAACCTTACGCGAACTCGCCGGCGACATCTGCGAATATTCCCGGTTGCCCCAGTCGATGGCACTTCACAGGCACGAACCCGACCACACTATTTCTGTGCAACACGGGGGCCGGGCAGAGTTGGAAAACCTTGCTCTTGCGTGCATGAGGTGCAACCGTCGCAAGGGGCCCAACATTGGATCTATCGACCCGGTGACCGGGCAGTTGACGCCCCTCTTCAATCCCCGCACTCAGCTTTGGCCCGAAAACTCTCGCTACGAGGATGGTCGACTTCAACCTCTTTCTCCCGAAGCGCGAGTGACAGAGAAAATCTTACAATTGAATACGCCCGGGCGAGTGGCGGAGAGGCAACGACAGGCTGCAGCGGGCCTGCTCGATCCCGGCTGATGAAGAATTGGAGTCCGAACATTGAAGATCCTGTCCATCTCGACCGTTGGCGTCCGCGTCAACCATCGCGGCGACTGGCTTCATATCCTGGTTGAGACCGACGCCGGGCTAACCGGAATCGGCGAGGCCAGCCAGAGCGGCAACGACGCACTATGCGCGGCCGCGGTCGGGCACTTTGCGCGGCTGCTGGTGGGCGAAGACCCCCGCCGGATTGCGCACATTCGCCACAAGCTTCGCCGCAAGGACGCCGGCTCATTCTATAACACCGCGCTGTCCGGCCTGGAGCAGGCGCTGTGGGACATAACGGCGCAGTCGCTGGACTCCCCCCTGCACCGCCTGCTCGGCGGAGCGGTCAGGCAGCGGATCCGCCTCTATGCCAACATCAACCGCCATGTGCAGGACCGCTCGCCGCAGGGATTTGCCTGCGCCGCCAAACAGGCCGCGGACGAGGGCTTTACCGCGGTCAAAATGGCCCCGTTCGACGAGCTGCGGCCCCCGTTCCGCTACCGCACCGGCCCCAAGGCTGACTGGCGCCCCGGCGTCGAACGCGTGCGCGCCGTCCGCAAAGCGATCGGAGACGACGTCGAGTTGGCGGTCGATTGTCACAGCCGCATGGATGTATCGTTGGCCGTCATCGTCGGGCGGGAGCTCGCCGACGTCAACCTGTTCTGGTACGAGGAACCGGTCAGCTACGCAGATAGCGAGGGCCTGGCGGAGGTGGGGGCACAGGTCCCCCAAGCGATAGCGTCGGCTGAGAGTGTTTTCGGTATCGAAGCCTTTCGCCCCTTCACGGCCGGACGCTGTGTCGACGTGATCATGCCCGACGTCAAGCATTGCGGCGGCATCCTGGAGCTGAATGAGATTGCCGCGGCCGCGCGCATGAGGCAGGTACCCGTTGCCCCACACAACCCGGCCGGTCCACTCGCGACCGCGGCCACGGCCCAGGCGGCCTCCACCTGGTCCAATTTCTACATCCTGGAGTATGCCTGGGGAGAAGTCGACTGGCGCGCCGATCTACTGTCGCCGCCGGAGCGTATCGAGGAGGGTCACCTGCTGCTTTCACAGGAGCCTGGGCTGGGACATCGGCTCAACCCGCGTTTGGTTGACGCCTACCGCGTCCAGGAAGCCAGCCGTGCAGACTCGTCGAAGGTGCGATTCGAATAGGTTCCATCAAGCCTGTTGCGGCCGGCCGGTTACTCTCGCATGGCCGCTTTCCACCGCCAGCCAGTCGATCTCCAACCATTGTTGCCCCTCCTTCGCCGAAAGCCCCCAGCGGAAACGACCCCAGGGCGCGATCTGAAGGTACTGGTTGTCCAGCCACAGGACCAGCCCAAGCGGGCCGGCCGGCGCGCGGGGCGTTTCAGCCTGCAAACGGCCGTCCACAAAGAACCGCACACGCTCGCGCTGCCAGTCGATCGTGTAGATGTGCCACTCAGGCATTGCCGCCGGCAGCACGGCCTCGGCGATGCCCGCGGCGCGCTGAAATGTCTTCCAGAGACGGCGGCGCTGCCGGGGCAGCCGCATCAGCGGCGCGCAAAGAGCGAGGAATGGGGCTGATATCAAAAAGCCGCCCGTGCGAGCGGCTACCACGGCAGCCTTCCACCCCCAACCCGGACGATCGAGGGCCAGGCGCATATCGGAATCGGGCCCGGCGTAGAAGAACCATACGGCTTGCGGCAGCGCGGGCGCGCGCAGACCGGTGATCCGAAAGGGATCGTTCCAGAAGCCGAAGCCGGCCGTCCCGGTCAGCTCGCCGCTGGCGTGCGAGAACCGGGCGCCTACGTGCAGGCGTAGCGGAGGCCTCCAAGGGAAGTCGGACCGCGCCAGACCGCGATAGTCGTCGATCTGCGCGTTGGTGTAACGGCGGGAAGCCGCCATGTCGTTGCCCAGGTAAAGTCCGTTTGCCCCGACGTCGATGCGTCCGCCACCGCTCGTCGTTTGCCGCCACCGGCGGCCCGGCTGGCCGGCGAACCGTGTATGGATTGAGAGTGGCATCATCCTCGGCCCTCTTTTTCGGCGACGATGACCAGGGGTAGCACGGCTCCTTCACCGATCACGTGCTGCCTGCTTTGCAGTTCCGCCGCGTGAAACGCGTCGTCGAGCTGCTCCCGGGCGCCTGGAGGTGAAGGAAAGAGCAATGGAAAGAAGAAGCGCAGCAATGGGTGCCGGCTCGTCAGAACGACCTCGACTACGATAAGTCTTCCGCCGGGCCGCAGACAGCGCGCAAACTCGCGCTGGGCCTGAATGTCGAGAATGAAGGATGCGGGGAACGTGGTGACGATAGTGTCAAAGGCGCGGTCGGCAAACGGAAGCTGTTGCGCCGTCCCTTGCAGTCGGGGCACATGCCGTCCCTGTTGCTCGAGCCTGCGCGCGCTGATGCGCTGCATGGCCGCCGAAGGTTCGACACCGAATGCACGACGCCGGCCTCTGTGCAGGTCGGACAACAGGCCGCCCGTTCCAAACCCGACCTCCAGCACACGCTCCCCCACCACAAAAGGCAGCGCGGCCCGGCGCCAACTGTCCCAACGGCCGAGGCTGACCGCCCAGCTTACGCCGTCGTAGGCCCACGCCAGCTGGTTGTAAAGCAGGCTGTAGAGCGCGAGGTAGAGAAATCGCATGAAGCGACGGAATTGCCGTTGCTCGCGGCTCAGCCGCCGGCTCAGGCGAACAGTGCAGTCATGCTTTGCTCCTGCACCATCGCCTCCATCTCTTCGTCGCTCGGCCCGACGCCGTCGAAGCGGCTGGCTGCGTCAAGTATCTTGGGCAGCAGCCGTATGTCGCCCGCTGTATTGAGAAACAGGTCATCCTGGGCCATGATCCAATGGACGGCCCGGTCGATGTCCCCCTGTTCCTCAAGTGGCTGGTACCATGTGCGATAACTCCGTGGCGTCGTGCCCCACGTTCCTCGCAGCAGAGACTTGATCGTCTGGACCGCGATCCCCCGCTCGCGGGACAGACCGACAACGCGTTCGAAATCGGTCGCGTACTTACTGTTTCCCTTCATTTGGATGTTCCAGGGAAGGAGGATCGAGTCGAAGTCGAACGCCTGCAGGCTGCGCTGGTGGAAGGCGGCGATGTTGAGCCCGTGTCCCGTTACGCCGATATACTTGACCAACCCCTGGTCGCGTGCCTCCTTGGCCGCCTCCAACGCGCCGTTCTCTCCCATGGCAGTGTCCCAGTCGTCCGGGTGGCCCAGATTGTGGAGCTGGATGAGGTCGATGCTGTCGACACGCATTCGCTCGAGCGAACGGAGGATCTGGGCTTTGGCGGCAGCATATTCCCGTTCTCCCGTCTTTGTTGCCAGAAAGAAGCGCTCTCGGTATTTCTGCAGGGGCGGAGCAAGACGGTCCTCGGCCTCACCGTATGCTGCCGCGGTGTCGATATGGTTGATGCCGTAGTCCAGCAGCAGCGCCATCGTCTCGTCGGCTTCGGCCTGTGTCACGGCAGCGAAGGCTACGGCACCGAAAAGTATTACCGTGCTGTTGTGTCCTGTGCGACCAAAAAGACGTTTCGCAATCATGGATGGTTCTCCTCGCGGAATCTCTTGTTTGCGTTCAGTTTAGCGCGCCCACTTCTTCCAGCCTGCCGCGGACAAAGGACAGGGCGCTCAGAAAGTCCCGGTGCCAGCTACGGTCGGGAGCAGTCTCCAGACCATGCCAGAAAAACTGGAACAGATGGCCGCCGTCATCCTGGGTGTAGAAGGTCCACTCCTCGGCAAGCGAGCAAGCAACGCGGCACAGGTAGAAATGCCAGTTCTGGCCGATTTCCGGAAAAGCCAGCCGGCCCAGCGCGCTTTCGACGGCCGCCTCGCGGATGCCGGACGCCTCCGCCAGCTCGCGCAACGCAGCCGACGCCGGCTCCTCTCCCTCCTCGATTGTGCCTTTCACCAGTTGCGAGCCGGCCAGAGGATGGCGGAAAGCCAGGATCTCCAGCGAGCTACGCCGCCGAATGACGATGGGGACCGCCTTCTGTACCGGACTGTTCATCAGGTGCCTTCCCCGCTGCCTGACTGCGCAGGCAGGGCGGCTTCCCGGCTGACCAGGGCGGATGCCGCGGCCTGCGCGGCGGCGTAGACGGCAGGCAGCGGCGCGCCGGCTGCCGCGGCCAGGCGCCGACAGTCCTCAAACTCGGCCTTTGCCCCCACGACCTCTCCTCCGACCCGCTTCAGTTTCACGCCCACAGCCCCGTAAGGGGTATCCACGTTCGCGAACGTGCGCTCGGCAATGTGGCGTCGGACCGGGTAAACCCTTACGCCCAAGGTTGTCGTCTGTCGTAGAAGAGCGGCGGCCAGGGTCGGTTCGTCGCCCGGCTCGGCCAGAACGCTAATCTTCGTGGCAGGGCGTCCCTTTTTCATCCCAATTGCCGTTGTCCAGACGTCGAGCGCGCCGGCTTCGAGCAGCAGGCGCCGCACGGGTTCGTACAGCTCCGGGCTCATGTCGTCGATGTTCGTCTCGATGATGACGAGCGCGCCGGAGGGCGTACCGTCAAGCCCGCCTGCCTCTTCATCGGCCTCGTATCCGAGCCAGAGCCTGGCTACGTTCGGCCAGTCGAACTGTTTCCGGCCTGCACCATAGCCGACCCTTTGCAGGCGCATGGCCGGCTGGTCAAACGCCCCCAGTTCTGCCAGCAGCGCGGCGCCCGTCGGCGTCACAAGCTCGCCTTCGCCCGGAGCCGGGACCGTCGGCGCATCGACTGCAGCCAGCAGGGCCAGCGTGGCCGGCGCCGGCAGTGGAATCGGTCCATGCTGCGACTTCGCCCAGCCAGGTCCGAGCGGCAGCGCCGACGCGCCCAGCCGCTCGACATTGAGCTCGTGCAGCCCTGCGCACACGCCGACGATGTCGATGATGGCGTCGAGTGCGCCGACCTCGTGGAAGTGGACCTGCTCAGGCGTCGAGCCGTGAATATTTGCCTCAGCCTCGGCCAGGCGCCTGAAGACTGAACAGGCGCGCTGCTTGACGCTGGCGGGAAGCTCGCTCCTCCCGATAATCTTCCCGACATCTGCCAGGTGGCGATGGGTCTCGTCCTCTTTCACGTCCACGCGAACGAGCGTAGCCCGCACCCCGCCGCGCGTGACCTCTTCCGCGCTGATTTCCCAGTTGTCGCGCGGGAGTCTCAGTCCGGAAACCACGCTCCGCAGGTCGTCAACAGGCCAGCCCGAGTCAACCAGACAGCCCAGGAACATGTCTCCTGATATGCCGGAAGGGGTGTCGAGAAAGGCGAGAGGCATGGATCGCACTGGAGAAACCTACGCGACCTCTCTCGTTGGGTCGCGGCAGGAGGCCTCAGGACATGAGCTCAGCGACCGGGATGAGCCCGCCGCCGGCCGCCCCGTCGGCAACCGCGTTCAGACCGCCGCTGCGGAATCCGGCCAGGTCGAGCGTGACGTAGCGGTAGCCGGCCGCCTGAATGCCGGCGACAATCGCCTGGTGATCGGCGATAACCGTCGCGAATTCCGCCGGCGGCAGCTCAATGCGGGCGATCTCGCCGTGATGCCGCACGCGAAACTGCCGGATTCCCCGCGCCACCAGGACATCCTCGGCCGCCTCGATTTGGCGCAGCAGCTGCGGGTCGATCGGTGTGCCGTGCGGCACGCGTGACGAAAGACAGGCCATGGCGGGCTTGTCCCAGACCGGCAATCCGAGGTGGCGCGCGATCGCTCGCACTTCCGGCTTGGTGATGCCGGCTTCCAGGAGTGGGGAACACACACCTCGCTCGCGCGCCGCGGTCGCGCCCGGCCTGAAGTCGCCCGTGTCGCTGGCGTTGGTCCCGTCGCAGACGATGCCCCACGCCTCCTTTTCCAGAATTGCGTGCAGCCGGTCGTGAAGCTCAGCCTTACAGAAGTAGCAGCGGTTGTCGGGGTTTGCAGCGTAGTTGGGGTCGAGATACTCTTCGGTCTCCACCAGGCGGTAGGGAATGCCTATCTCCTCCGCCAGGGCGACAGCGTCGCGCATTTCGCGCGCCGGATAACTGGGTGAGACGCCGATGCAGGCCAGCGCGCCCTGCCCGTCCGCACTCGAGTCCGACCGGCCGCCCAGCTGCTCAAAGGCGACCGCCATAACGAGCGCGCTGTCCACGCCTCCGGAGTAGGCTACGATCACGGAGCCGAACGAGGCCAGGGCGACCCGCATGACCTCCAGCTTAGCAGCCGTTGCCGCGGTCAGCGCATGGCTGGCCCCGACAGGAGCTTCCGTCTGCTTTGGCCATTCCTGAGGAGGGTACTCCCGCACTGTCGTCTCTTTCATGGTTTCACCGTCACCCGGCTAACTTTCTTAAGCTGCTTAAGTGCCAACTCTGCCGTCTGCGCTGACACCTTCTCGGTCCGCCGGCCCCTTGCTGCCGATCTTTCGATTGATCAACGCTGCCAGATGACCCGCGCCGAAGCCATTGTCAATGTTGACAACCGCCATTCCCGACGCGCAGCCATTCAACATCGCCAGCAGCGCGGCCACGCCGCCGAAACTGGCCCCATAACCGACACTCGTTGGCACCGCGATGACCGGCGCCTGCGTCAGACCCGCCACGACAGACGCCAGTGCGCCCTCCATGCCTGCGACGACGATGACAACGTTCGCCTGCTGCAAGGTCGGAATGTGGGGCACCAGCCGGTGAAGACCGGACACGCCCACGTCCGTGATTGTATGCGCCCAGTGCCCCATGAGCCGCAGGGTCAGCGCCGCTTCCTCCAGCACATTCAGGTCGCTCGTGCCGGCACAGACGACAACCACCCCGCTTTTTCGCTCGCCCTCCGGTTCGCGGTCAACCCACAGGCAACGTGCCTCTTCCCGCCATTGCAGATCGGGCACGCGCTTTCGCGCAGCCTCAAACTGTGCTTCTGTCGCCCGCGTGCCCAAGAGACGGGGAGAACGCGCCACAAGCCTCTCGGCAATCAACGCCACCTGCTGCGCCGTCTTGCCCTCGCAATAGATGACCTCGGCAAACCCGGTTCGCAAGGGCCTGTGATGGTCCAGCGTCGCCACGCCTTCGAGGGTTTCGAAGGGGAGAGTTCGCAAGCGCGCCAGCGCGGATTCAACTGAGGCTGTGCCGTCAGCCACATCGCCCAGGAGAGCGGCCAGCTGCGACTCATTCATCGGCGGTCACGCCAGCGCACGGAACTGTTGCGGGCCGAAGTCGGCCTCGTAGAACGGGCTGACCATGCGACCGGGCGGGACGAGTGCGTCGACAGCCTTCCGATCCTGGTCGGTCACGTCTACGTCGAGCGCGCCGAGGTTGTCCTCGAGCTGCTCCATTGTCCGCGGGCCAATGATCGGGCTGGTGATGCCCGGCTGCTGCACGCACCAGGCCAGCGCGAACTGGGAAAGTGCGCAACCCTTGTCCACTGCCAGCGGGCGCAATCCCTCGACGATGTCGTAGATAGCGTCGTTCTTACGACGAGCCAGGCGCGGTTCGTTTTCTGCATTGGCATAGCGCCCGCCCTCCGGCGAAGGCTCTTCACGCGTGTACTTGCCGGTCAGCAGGCCGCCGGCCAGGGGGCTCCAGGGAATCAGCCCGATGCCATGGGTCTGCGCCATCGGGATCAGCTCCCGCTCGATGCGCCGGTCCAGTATGTGGTAGGGAGGCTGCTCCGAAACGAAGCGGTTGAGGCCGAGCTCCTTTGCCACCCAAAGCGACTCGACGACCTGCCACGCCGCAAACGTACTGCTGCCCAGGTAGCGGACCTTCCCCGCCCTGACGAGGTCGTCCAGCGCGCGCAGGGTCTCGTCGATTGCGATCTCGGGGCGGGGCCGGTGGACCTGGTAGATGTCGATGTAGTCGGTCTGCAATCGGATGAGGCTGGCCTCGCACTGCTCGACAATATGGCGGCGGCTGGTCCCCGCAGCATTGGGGTCGTCGTCATCCATCCTGCCGTGGACCTTTGTCGCCAGGACGACGCGGCTGCGGCCGCCGTTGCGCTTCAGCGCCTCGCCGGTGATCTCTTCGCTGCGGCCGCGGCTGTATACGTTTGCCGTATCCAGAAAATTGATGCCGGCGTCCAGTGCGCGGTCGATGATTGCGTACGAGTCCTCAGGGGTCGTCCGCCGTCCGAAGTTCATGCAGCCCAGGCAGAGCGGGCTCACCTTCATGCCCGTTCGTCCGAAATTGCGATATTCCATGTCGTCGGTCTCTTGCAGTTGTTTGACTGAGCGCGTTGACGGCGGGTTTGCCGCTAATCTTCCTTTCCGACTCGCCCACAGTGTACAAGCGATTTGAAGCGATGTAAAATCCTCCCTCAAGCCGCCGGAAGACGGTTTTGTCGACGAAGGCAACCGATCAACTGCGTCTGCAGACGCTTCCGCAATAACCTTAAGACGACGAACATGCGTACCCATGAGGCCCTACATCAGACTCTCATCCGCATCGACGGCCGCGGGTACAAAGCTTACAAGGAGATCGGTGGGACCTACAGCTTCCCAGGCTTCACCCTTGCGATCGACTCAGTCCAGTCGGACCCGTTTGCAGCGCCCAGCCGTCTGCGGGCCCTCGTCCCCCCGCGCACGGCCGCACTGCCGGAACGGCTCTTCGCCGGCGACAGCCGCGCGGTGGGCGTCAGCTGCTTCCTGGCCAGAGCTTTCGCCCGCCTGGCGAGCCGCTTGTCCGCGCGGCGCGGCAGCGGGCGCAGCGGAGAGATCAGGATTGAGGCGCCCGGTCAGCAGGTGCTGGCGAACACGGCCGTGCAGATTCACGACGACGGTACGGCCGAAGCCCGTTTCACGGTCGGGTTGCCCGCCCAGGGAAGGCGCGTGCTGGGCCGCCAGGCCAGCCGGCTCCTCGTGAAGGATGTGCCCGAGATCGTCGAGAGCAGCCTTATCGCACGCAGCCATTCGGACGAGGCACTCTGGCTTCATGCAGCCGCCAACGAAGACGCAGACGCCCTGCGCGCCATGCTGGCCCAGCAAGGCTTGATCTCATTCGTTGCAGACGGGGCGGTCCTGCCCCGCGCCAGCGGCGTTGACGACCGGCCCCTGCGAGCCGACGGGGTGGTTCCCTTCCGCACGCCTGAAAGCCTGCGCCGGTCCTTTACACTTCCCCACGCCGGCGCCGTGACCGGCATGGGCATTGCCGCGGGCGTGACGCTGATCGTCGGCGGCGGCTATCACGGAAAGTCGACGCTACTGCGGGCGATCGAACGCGGGGTCTACAATCACCGGCCCGGCGACGGCCGGGAGCTGGTCGTCAGCGTATCGGATCTTGTAAAGATTCGAGCCGAAGACGGCAGGTCGGTGAGCAGCGTTGACATTTCGGCCTTCATCGGCGACCTTCCCCTGGGGCAGACGACCCGCAGCTTCTCGAGCCGCAACGCAAGCGGCTCCACCAGCCAGGCCGCTGCCATTGTCGAGGCGCTCGAAGCCGGCGCGGAAGGGCTGCTCATCGACGAGGACACGGCTGCCACCAATTTTCTGATTCGGGATGCCCGCATGCAGGCGCTCGTGCCCAAAGCGCATGAACCGATCACCCCCTTCATCGACCGCGTGCGCAAGCTGCACGCTCAGTTCGGTGTCAGCGCGGTCCTCGTTGTCGGCGGCAGCGGCGACTACCTCGACGTTGCCGACACCGTGATCGCAATGGAAAACTTCCGCCCGCGCGACGTGACTGAACGCGCTCAAGAGGTCGCGGCCGCCTATCCCACGGCGCGGGCGAATGAAGGGGCCGGACCAATCGAGATTGACTTGCGGAGGCGCCCCCGGCCCGGATCGATAGATCCCTCCAAGGGGCGCCGTCAGGTGAATATCAAGACAAGGAACGTTCGCACCATCCAATTCGGCGCGGAGTCGCTGGATCTGTCGGCCGTGGAGCAGATCGTCCACTGGGCGCAGACGAGGGCCATAGGCGCGGCGTTGGACTACGCCCGCCGTTCTTTCATCGACGGGAGCCGCACTTTGGCAGAGGTCCTCGAACTGGTGCATGCCGCCATCGAACGCGACGGTCTGGATGTTCTGGACAGCCGGCGGACCGGCGATCTCGCCTGTTTTCGGCGCCACGAACTGGCCGCCGCGCTCAACCGACTGCGGACACTTGAGGTTAGAGGAGGATAACCGGGAATGACACAGGAAGAGAAGGACGCGACCGCTCTAACCCGCGACCGCGCGCAAGACGAAGAGTCGGACGATTTCTCACCGGAGGCGATTGCGGCGCGCCTGCAGCGAAGCTATCTCAACTTTCGCTGGCCCCTGTTCCTGCTCAATCCAGAGGAGTGCACGCGGCCTTGTCTCGAAAACGGCTGGTCTCCCCTGGCGATGGTGGCCCACGTTGCCTTCTGGGACGGTTTCCAGCTGCAGCGCATGCAGGCTGCGCTTAACGCGGCCGGGCCGGTCCCTTCTCCGCCGCGCAGCAACGACGACCGCGCCGAAAATGAGGACCGAAGTTGGGAAGAGGTCCTGGCCGTAGCCGATGAAGCGCGCAGCAACATGATCGAATTTGCCGCCTCCCTCACTGCCGGGCAGATCGGTGCCGACTACGCGGAGAACGGCGCCCGGCGGCCGGTCCTGAAGCAGCTGCTGAACCACATGCCGCGTCACGCCGATGAACACGCCCAGGATGTGCACAGCTACTGTTTCTCGCTGCAGCGGTGGGGCCGCGAGGGGGTCATCCGATTCTATCGACGCCAGTTCGACAACCTGCTGGACGGCATCACCGGACTGTCCGAGCACGACTGTGTCTCGATCGCTGTGAGCGGCCGGTGGAGTGTGCGAGACGTCCTGGTCCACGCGCTCGTTTGGGACGAATATACCTGGGCGATTGTGCGCCAGTGGCCCGAAGTCGACCTTACCGTGCTCGATCCCTGGATCTCCGCTGACGATGACGCCGTCAACGAACGCCTGATGGCGGGCAAGGCCGACATGTCGATGATCGATCTTCTGGACCGGCTGGTGACAGTGCACCGCCGCATCGCCAACCGCTACCGCAGCCTCAGCGATGAGCAGGTGCAGAAAGAGGTCGCCTACAACCAGGCTGAGAAGGGCAACTTGATCTTCTTGCTGATCTCAATGTCAGCCCACGCCGCGGACCACGCTGCCGAAATCTACGCCGCGCGCGCCCAGGGACGGCTCCGTCCCCTGGTATAGAAAGCCCGCAGGCTCCTCCTAGCCGGAGTGGGCGTAGCGCCTGCTCGTCTCCGGGTTGCTGAGGTGGGATGTAACGGAGCTCTGCACGACGTGCCAGCCTTCCGAGCTGCGTTGCAGAGTGAAGATGCAGCACAGCGGTACGGTGATACGCTCGGTCACGCCGGTCAACCCCTTAACGATGCCGACGACCGGCGCTCCGTGGGTGACCATCAAGAGGTTCTTCGCAGGATAGCGTGCCGTCAGAGCCTTTGCCGTAACCGCGGCCCTGATGTGCCCCGCGTCTGAACTCTCTGGATAGCTGAGGCAGCCTGCTGCGTTGTAGTTCCAATCGATACGGGGAAAGCGTTGGGCGCGCTCTCCCCGGGACAGTAGCGCCGGCATACCCTGAATGTCGGGAAGAATCTCGCCGATGCCCGGCTCGAGGCGAACCGGCAAATCGAGCGCGTCGGCAATGTGACTGGCCGTTTGAATCGTACGCAGATACGGCGATGCAAAAATGTAGTCGACCGGCTCACTGCGCAGGCTGCGGCCGACCTCCTGCGCCTGTGTCTCTCCATCCGCCGAGAGTGCGGGATCGTAAGGTCGTTCAGCCGTTCTGGCCCAGCCGGGATTCTGAAAGTCTTCGCGGTTGCCGTGCCGGACAATCCAGATCCGCTGGCTCACGATTGTCTCCGTCTTGCGTCCCAACTCTTGTAGCAGTTCATTGCCTAAGCGCCAGGGCCAGTGTACCACAGGCGCCCCGCAGGCGCAGAAAGAGGACGGGCTTCTCTTCTCCCCCTAACAGCTCCCCCTGACAGCACTTTCGGCGTCTGCTATACTGCTAAGCCAGTGCCTTTTGCAACGAAATTTGATGCGAATCCAGGCAGGCCTCCTGCATGGAACCCGCAACCTGAAGCGGCGGCAACCCGCCTTTCGGATCAATGGCTTACACCTTCAATGACCATTACCGCGCCGCCCGTCTCCTCCTGCGCGTGAATGCCGTTACCATCGGGCTGGGGCTGGGCGCGCTTCTGCTGGTCTACCCACGGGACCTGCTGGAGTTTGCCGGCATCACGCTTGGCTCAGCCTGGGCGGCCCGCATCGGCGGCAGCGCGCTGATTGGCCTGGGGATCGGTCTCCTTTCCGCGGCAGCCCAGTCCGAGTTGCAGCCGGCCGTCCTGCTGGCGGCGTTGATCAGCAACAGCGCCATGTCCATCAGCCTTCTCGTCGCCTATTTCGAGGGGGATTTGGACGCGCTCCATCCTGTGGGGGCGGGCGGACTGCTCATAATCTTTGTCATCTGCCTGCTGACAGCAGTGCTCTCCGTTCCTTACGTCCGCCGCAAGGCCAGACAGTATTAGCCTGTCCTCATTAGCCTGACCTCAACGTCAAACTCGAAGTCTTCGGCAGATGGGTTGCAACTCCTTCGCCGCGCCCGTCAAGTAGGCTCCGACATTCAAAGTCCTCTCAACGCTGAACCAAGGGGCGCTGACATTTCCAACGACTGGTCAGCAAAGTCGTCATCGACAGGTTTCCTGTTTACAGTGCCTGCTCTGGGTCCCCTGATTCCCGGCGCGAAGACGGTTGCGTAAGCCGCTGCAGTGAACAGTATCAGCTGTTAGAATCTGCTGAATCAAAGTTCAGACATTTGTCAACCAGCCCTGCAAAGAAATAAACGCCCAAACTGTCCCCAATCAGCCCGGGAATCCTCCCGCCGCCCGCGCCCACAACAACCAATTTTCCCTGAAATCCTGCAAGAGCCCCGGAAATACGCTACACTGCTCCTTACAACCGCCGTTTGCGCCCGCGGCCCTGCCGCAACTCGACTCTTTGCGACCCATGAAAACCGTCTGCCCATCATACCAACCTACCCCCAACCATGCCGCACGCACCGCTGCCCTCCATGCCCGGCTTTGCCGCATCCGTCCGCTGTCCTCATTTCACAAAGAACCGTATTTTCGTACGTCTCAGATCGTCTCAGATCGTCTCAGATCGTCTCAGATCGTCTGGGATCATCTAGGATCGTCCGAGCGCACGGCCCGCCATTCCCTCGGAATTGCCGCAAGGTTCGCCCGATTCCGCCCGCCAATCAGGCAAAAAAGCACGCCATGTCGCGTCCAGATCCGCCCGCAAACGCCCGTAAAAAAGAAAGCCTTTCAGGGGCTTTTGGGAGTCGTTGTCATTTCCAATTACTGGCCACCAAATGTCGCAATCTACAACTTTCCTGCCTTCAACTCTGCTTTTGCTCGCATGATGCTTGACGCCAGGACCGCCGCGCGAGCCGTAGCCGTCCACTATGTCCATCACAAGAATCAGATGAGCCGTAGTGCAGACGAATGTCAACGAACCCTAATCTTGTATCGGGCAGCGTTCTCTGGCCGCCTACTTACTTCTGATGTGATACGGCTCCCGTTTCTTGGAGTTTTCGAATCTCTGTGCTAGAGTAGCTTTTTGCGTTCGATTGACGTGGTTCCGCGCGCGACAGTCTTGCGCAAACGGGGTTGCATCTGAATTGCGTGTGCGTCAATTGACCGAGGGTCTACTGTGTGTCGCCTGACGTGAGGTACACAAGGAGCAGGTCCAATGAGTTACGATGGACGACACCATCGAGTAACCATAGGAGAATGCGAGCGAGACCTGCCGGTCTTCGAGGTGGCGCCCGGCGTCAAAATCGCCATTTTCAATATGCTGGGCGACACTGAAATCGTCGAGACTGCCGCCGCAATGCTGTCGCAGGACGTGCCCGAAAACGCCGACGTAATCCTCGCGCCGGAGGTGAAGGCTGTCCCGCTCGGGCACGCCCTCTCGGTCGCGACCGGTCTCCCCCTGGTGATTGTGCGCAAGATCCGCAAGCCCTACATGGTCAACTGTCTCGAAACGGAGGTCGTCAGCATCACCACCGGCCAACCGCAGACCCTCTTCATCGACGGCAAAGACCTGGCACTGATCCGGGGCAAGCGCGCGCTCCTAGTTGACGACGTTGTAAGCACCGGCAGCACTCTCAAAGGGCTGCGCGCCCTGATAGAAAGAGGCGGAGGCCATATCGCCGGCGAAATGGCCGTCTTTACCGAAGGCGACCCGGGCGCCTGGGAGGGGATTGCGGCGCTGGGCAATCTTCCTATCTTCACCGACTGAATCGACGCAAGGCGCAGGCTTCCTGCGAACCGCCCCGCGTGAGGGCGTTGGGCCCAGGACCATGAGAAAATGGATCTCACCGAGCAACTAACCCGCGTTGAAGAACGGTTTGAAGAGTTGGACAGACTGATGGCCGACCCCGGCGTGCTGTCCGACTATGCGCGCGTTTCTGAACTTGCCCAGGAGCGCAGCAATCTCGAACGGCTGGTTGATGCATGGCGCCGATACCAGGATTTGCAAGGCCAGCTCAGCGACAACCGCGCCTTGTTGGCGGAAAGCGATGACCCCGAACTGGCTGAGCTGGCAGAACTTGAGATTGCCGAGCTAGAGCCGGAGGTTGCCGGCCTCGAAGACGAAATGCGCCGCATGCTCCTGCCCAAAGACCGCAACGACGACAAGAATGTAATCGTTGAGATCCGCGCCGGCGCCGGCGGCGACGAAGCAGGCATTTTCGCCGCCGATCTTTTGCGCATGTATACCCGTTGGGCCGATGACCATAAGTTCAAGACCGAAATCATGAGCTCAAGCGAGACCGGTGTCGGCGGCATCAAGGAGGCAATCCTCGAAGTGCGGGGCAGCGGTGCCTACAGCCGCCTAAAATATGAATCTGGCGTCCATCGCGTTCAGCGCGTTCCAACAACCGAGAGCCAGGGCCGCGTCCACACCAGCACTGCCACCGTTGCCGTTCTCCCAGAGGCCGAAGACGTAGAGATTGAAGTCAACCCCAATGAAGTCAAGGTCGATGTTTTTCGCAGCAGCGGCCCGGGGGGGCAGAGCGTCAATACCACCGATTCAGCTGTGCGTCTCACCCATCTTCCGACCGGCATCGTCATCAGCTGCCAGGACGAAAAGAGCCAGCTACAGAACCGCTTGAAGGCGATCCGCATTCTGAAGACGAAGCTGTACGACATCGAGATGCAGCGCCAAATCGAAGACCTTGGCGCAGCGCGGCGCAACCAGGTCGGTTCCGGCGACCGCAGCGAAAAGATCCGCACCTACAACTTTCCTCAGGGCCGCGTCACCGACCATCGCATCCACAAGACAGTCTTCCGTTTGGACGCGGTGCTCGACGGCGACCTTGACGAATTCATAACCGATTTGGCTGCCTACGATCAGACGCAGCAGCTGCAGTCAATGGGTGAAGAAGCGTAATCCATGTACAGAGAAGGCCAGCATAGTTCCAATCGCGAGCACCCGACTCCTTCCCAAAGCAACGGCATCGAAGAAAAAACCCCGTCAGATTCACACGGTGCTGAAGACCAGCCGCAGCAGGACGGACTGTTCATCGACCCATTCCAGTGGAGCCTGACACCGGGGACCCCTGTTGGGCGTGCGCTTGTATCGGCAGCCCAACGGCTGAGTGAAACTGGCAGCGAATCGGCGCGGCTGGACTCACAGGTCTTGTTGGCGCATGTGCTGGAAAAGGACAGAACGTGGCTCTTCGCGCACCATGACCACGAGCTTAGCCATGCCGACTGCAACCGCTACGCAGACCTGGTGACGCGGCGCAGGCGCCGTGAGCCGGTTGCCTATCTCCTGGGCCGCAAAGAGTTCTATGGCCTGGAGTTTGTAGTGGATCGACGCGTCCTGATTCCCCGGCCGGAGACCGAGCTGCTGGTCGATCTCGTCCTGGCGCAGATCAGCGACCGGCCCCGCCACCAGGTAATCGTCGCCGATGTCGGTACCGGCAGCGGAGCCATTGCTATCACCGTCGCCCTCCATGCCCCCGAAGCGACAATCTACGGCATCGACATAAGTCGCGATGCGCTCGATGTCGCCGAGGAGAATGGGAGGCGCCTGACGTCGGAGAATGGCCCCCGGTTCCTGGAAGGGGACCTCCTGCAACCGCTTCCCGAAGCGGTCGATGTGATCGTGGCCAACCTTCCTTATGTCGCCGACAAGGAGTACTCGGGGCTGCAATCGGATGTGCGCGACTACGAGCCCCGCCTCGCATTGCACGCCGGCGCCGAAGGCCTCGACCTGATTCGGCGCCTCCTCGCCCAGCTGGCAGACAAACTGCGCCCGAACGGGACTGTGCTGCTGGAGATCTCGCCCAGACAGGGCGAAGTAGTTCAAGGGCTGGCACAAGAGTTGCGCCCCAAGCCGTCCTATGTCGGGCTGCGCCGAGACTACAGCGGCCAGGTTCGCATGGTCACGCTTGAATTCTAGATGCGGGCCCAGACGCAGCGACCTAAAGGAAAGGGGCCCCGCACCGCATGGCGAATCGTGCAGCCATGAATCCATGGCGCGGCAGACCCTCCCCCCACAATTGGTATGCCAATGAATGACAGTTTTGACCTTGTCGTCCTGGATATGGACGGTACGATCTACGGCAGACAGTTCCCCGGCGGGTTCTCGCCGCGCGTACGCCGCGCAATTGCCGCAGTGCAGGAAGCCGGGACGCCGGTAACAATCGCCACGGGACGAATCTTCGATTTCGTGCGCACCATAACCCCTGACCTTGGCATAACGCTGCCGGTCATCACCGCGCAAGGCGCTGTGATCGGCGACCCCGTCAGCGGCGAACTGCTACACGAGGCCTTGATTCCGCCTGGCCCCGCGCGCGATGTAGCGCGGTGGGCCGATTGCGAGGAGCGGACGACCGTTTTCTATCTCAACCGGCGCAACGGCCGTACCAGGCTCCTGCAGAACGCATTCACCCCAACCAACGGGGACGGAGGCATGGAGGGCTGGGATGCCGCCACCTACGATCACTGGTTCGGAAGCCCGAGAGAGCTCTGCCCAAGTCTCCTTAAAGCAATGAATGAGCCCAGCGTCCACCCACTGAAATTCATTACCGTCAATGATTGCACGCAGGAGGCCGACTTGACGGCGCGACTCCAGGCACGCTTCGGGAGCGACCTCCTCATTAGCCGCTCCCACCAGCTGCTCGTGGAAGGGACTGCGCCAAAGGCCAACAAAGGAGACGCCCTGAAATGGCTGGCAGGGCGGCTCAATATCGACCTCGCGCGCATCCTGGCCGTTGGCGACAACGAGAACGACATTCCCATGCTGCGCGCAGCCGGCTTCGCGGTCGCCATGGGCCAGGCCACCGCCATCGTGCAGCAGGAGGCAGACTGGGTCGCGCCCGCCCTGGAGCAGGATGGCGCAGCCGCGGCCCTCGAACGCTTCTGCCTCGCCTGAACAGGCAAGGCTCTGCCGCCGGTTTGGCGGTCCACAAAGTGTTGCCCGGGCGCAGAAACCGGCCGTTCGGCTTCGAGTTTCTTGTAACGTGGAGGACAGCCCTCGATTCAGGCCATCAGTCCACCGAAACGCCCTCCCGCGACCTGGCTCCCCGACGCCCCCCGGCATTTTGACAGCCATGCGACTTGATCTATTATTCGACTGACCAGTCGGTTTAGATACCTGGTTTCAAGAGGATCGAATGGCCGAAAAGTCACTGCGCACACCTGAATCGACACGCGAGCGCATCCTCGACGCCGCGCTGGACGTCTTCAGCAGCAAAGGCTATCACGACACTCGTCTCGACGAAATCGTCGCCGAATCCGACACGTCCAAGGGCTCGATCTACTTTCATTTTCCTAACAAAGAGCGCCTCTTTCTGGCGCTGGTCGAGAAGTTCGCCGATCTCATCGAACGTCGCGTGATTGAGGCGATTGAGCAACAGACAAGCCCAATGGCAAAGGTCGAAGCCGCGCTCAGGGCCTGCCTGGAGGCCTTTGGCCGCTACCGCCGCCCTGCAAAAGTGATGCTTGTCCACGCGGCCGGGCTGGGTACGGTATTCGAGGAAAAGCGGCTGGAGATCAACGAACGCTTCGCCCGGCTCATCCGCGTCTACCTGGACGAGGCGGTCGCCGCCGGAGAGATCGAAGCGGTCGACACCGACGTTATCGCCTATGCATGGATGGGTAGCATCTATCATGTGACCATCCGCTGGGTCTACAGTGGGGAGCCCTCGCCGCCCCGTATCGTCGGCACCCTGGTGCCGATGTTGCTGCGCAGCGTGAACTACAGGCGCAGTTGACAACTGCAGACTCGCCGTCAAGTGGGAGGATCTTTGGGCCCGATCGGGGCCTGAAGGGATAGGGATGGAAAGGCAAACCCTTACAGGCCGGGCGGGGCGTGATTCAGCCCCCGATATGGCAGTTGCAGATGCCTGGTTGGAGCCTGACACGGCAGAAGGCGACGACGAATACAATGTCGCGAGGCACGGCCGGCTGATCAGCGTCAGCAGGCAGATTGCGAGCCTGCCCGCGGTTCGATTCCTTGACGCCGCCGAGGGACAAGAACGCTTTTTCTGGCGCGACGGCGGACAGGACCTTACCTTCGCCGGAATAGGCGTAGCCGCCCACATGATCGGTTACGGCGCAGGACGAATACCCGCCATCCAACGGCAGGCAGGCCTCCTCTTCTCCCACGCCGAGTCGGACACCCTTTCTATTGCTGACGGCGGGTCGGCGCTGGCGCAGCCGCGACTCTTCGGCGGGTTTGCCTTTCGTGAGGATTTCGTTCCCGACGTCACCTGGACAGGTTTCCATCCCGCCCACTTCATCTTGCCCCACTATCAGTTAGTGACGCGGGGCGACCAAAGCTGGCTGACAATTAATGCTCTGGTGCCGGCCGAAGAGAAGGCGTCGGCCAACCTCCCGTTGCTGAACGAAGCCTTGGAGATTAGGGTCGAGTCTCTGAATCGGTTGAACGAGAGTCTCGAACCCGGGATCTCCGATCCGGCTTCTCCGTGCGCCTCCGCACAGGGCCCGGAAGCCGCGATCGACTACCCCCTTTCCTTCGCTGCCTGGGGGCAGATGATTGAAACTGCGCGGCGGACATTCGCAGTGACGCCGATGCGTAAAGTCGTGCTTTCCCGCATCGCCCAGCTGCGAGCGCAGCGTCCCTTCGATATTCTGCAGGCTTTGACACGTCTATGTGCTCTATATCCGGACTGCTACACTTTCCTCTTCGAACCGCAGCCGGGCAACGGCTTCCTGGGCTCGACTCCGGAACTGCTGGTGCGGGTCAGGGGAAAGGAGATTGGGACGATGGCGCTGGCGGGCTCGATCCAGCGCGGCGCGAACGCGACGGAGGACGCCGTCCTGGCCGGCGCTCTATTGTCCTCGGCCAAGGACCGCTACGAGCACAGCCTGGTTGTCGACGCGCTGCGCAGCTGCCTGCAGCCGCTGACCGACACTCTCAACGTCGCCGAGGAGCCGACGGTCCTGGCGCTCAGAAATATCCAGCACCTCCTTACGCCGGTCAAGGCCAGGCTCAGGCGACCGGAAGGCGTCCTTCCTCTGGTGAGGGCTTTGCACCCGACGCCTGCCATGGGCGGCGCGCCGCGCGAACTGGCGCTGGAATTCATCAAGTCACATGAACCGACTTTGCGCGGCTGGTACGCTGCACCGGTCGGGTGGATCGACAGGAGTATGGACGGGGCATTTGCCGTCGCCATTCGATCCGCCGTCGTGCAGAAGGAGCGCGCCTGGGCCTATGCCGGCGCCGGCATTACGCCGGATTCACTTCCATTGTCGGAATGGAATGAAACGGATTGGAAGTTTCAGCCGATTATCACGAGTCTCGTCGGGAAGCGAGGACGATAGTGGACTGCGCGGCTCGGAGCAACCCGAATCTGCTCTTTGCTGAAACAGTGGTCGACGCGCTCGTCTGCGCTGGACTGCGGGCCGTCTGCCTCGCGCCCGGCTCCCGTTCCACGCCGCTCGCGCTGGCCGTCGACGCCCACCCCGGCATCGAGGCGTTCATCCACCTGGACGAACGCAGCGCCGGATTCTTCGCGCTGGGCCTGGCACAGGCAACCGCCCGCCCGATTGCCCTGCTCAGCACATCCGGCACCGCCGCCGTAGAATTTCATGCCGCGGCGGTCGAGGCGTTGATGGCGGAGATCCCGCTCCTCCTCCTGACCGCCGACCGGCCGCCGGAGCTGCGCCACAGCGGGGCCAACCAGACGATCGACCAGATCAAGATGTACGGCGATCACGTCCTCTGGAGCGTGGATGCCGCCCTGCCGCAAAGCGGACAGCCCGACGTTGCCCTGCGTAACCTCCGCACCTTGGCAGCCCGCGCCTATGCCACAGCCGACGGCTTACGCCGGGGGCCGGTCCACATCAATTTCCCCTTCCGCAAGCCGCTGGAACCGCAGGCGCCGTACCGGCCGGTCTTCGAACATCCGGCAGGGCGGGAGGGGCTGGGTCGCGCCCGTCAATCCTCCATCAGCCGCGGCGTCCTGCTTCCTTCTGAGGAGCAGATCGACGAGATGACCGCGCTCGTCTCGGCGCAAGAGCGCGGCTGGATCGTTTGCGGCCCCTGGCCGGGCCGCACGCCGCCGGCACTCATCGAGGACATCGCCCTATTGGCGCGGCGGACAGGTTACCCCATCCTGGCCGATCCTCTCTCGGGCTTGCGATTTGGAAAGCACACCGCTTGCGCGCCCGTCATCGACAGCTTCGAGAACCTTCTCCATCATCCGACGCCGTTCGATCCGCCCGAGGTCATAGTTCGCTTCGGCGCAGTACCTACATCGAAATCGCTCAGTGACTACCTCGATCGCCTCGCACCGCCTCACCAGGTTCAGTTGCGCAGCAGCGGCGTTTGGGCGGACGACAGCCATCGTGTTAGCAAGTTCCTTCAGGTTGATGAGAGCGCATTCTGCCGTGCTTTGGCGTGTCGAATTGACCGTCCGGTCTCCGATTGGGGAATGGCCGTGACCGCGGCAGGCAGACGCGTTTTCTGCAGGCAAGCACAGTTCCTGCAACAGCACTGGTTCGACGCTTCCGCCATTCCGGAGATTCTGAATGCGCTCCCGGCCGGTGCCGGTCTCTTTGTCGGCAACAGTCTGCCCATCCGCCACCTGGACCAGTTTGGCGCGCCGATGCGCAAGCTTGTCCACGTCTACGGCAATCGCGGCGCTAGCGGCATCGACGGCGTCGTCTCCACTGCCCTAGGCGTTGCCGCGGCGGACCGCTCTGCCCCGCTGCTCCTGCTCATCGGGGACGTCAGCTTCTACCACGACCTGAACGGCCTCTATGCCATCGGCAAGTTTGGCCTCGACAACGTTACGATTGTCGTTATGAACAATGACGGCGGCGGCCTCTTTCGCAGGCTGTCCATCGCCGACGGCCATGCCCAGTTCGAGCGGCTCTTCCTGACCAAGCACGGCTTGGACTTTGCGCCGGCGGCAGAGATGTACGGACTCGACTATATGCACCATGCCGGCGGAGACCGCGAATCCTTTGCCAGCGACCTGCGCGCCTCCCTACGGAGCGGCAGACCTGCAATCACCGAACTTCGAACCGAAGGCGACCGTGACGAGCGTCTCAGGCGCGAGCTGGCCGCATCATTTCAAAATAGCAAGGAGAAGAATTCGTGACGATTCCTGGTAGCGCCGACTGGCAAGAAGCCGCAGAGTATAGTGATGTCACCTATCACAAGGCCGATGGAATGGCGCGCATCGCATTCAATCGACCCGAGAAACGAAACGCGTTCCGTCCTCAGACCATCGATCAGATGACCGAGGCGTTCCGCGACGCCTGGGCCGATGACCGGACCGGCGTCGTTCTGTTAACCGGCAATGGCCCATCGCCCAAGGACGGCGTCCATGCCTTTTGCGCCGGCGGCGACCAGAACGTGCGCGGCCATGCAGGCTACCTGGACGACAAAGGGGTGGCGCGCCTGAACGTGCTCGAACTCCAGCGTATCATGCGAACCATGCCCAAGCCCGTCATCGCCTTGGTGAACGGGTACGCCATTGGCGGCGGCCACGTTCTCCATGTCATCTGCGACCTCTCCCTGGCCTCGGAGAACGCCGTATTCGGCCAGACCGGGCCGATTGTCGGAAGCTTTGACGGCGGCCTCGGCGCATCCTACCTGGCCTCGATCGTCGGGCAGAAAAAAGCACGTGAGATCTGGTACCTTTGCCGGCGGTATTCGGCGCAAGAGGCGTTGGAGATGGGACTCGTCAACAAGGTGCTGCCGACAGTGGAAGCGCTCGAAGAGGAGGGCGTTGACTGGGCGCAGGAAATCCTGCGCAAGTCGCCGATTGCCATCCGCTTCCTCAAGGCAGGCTTCAACGCCGATCTGGACGGACAGACCGGCTTGCAGGTTCTTGCCGGCGATGCCACCATGCTTTTCTACATGAGCGAAGAGGGCAAAGAAGGACGCGACGCGTTCAACGAGCGGCGAGCGCCCAATTTCAGGCAGTTCCCGTGGCGGCCCTGAGGAAGAAGCCGGGAGAAAGGGCCCGCGCGAATTGGGCCTTTTCTGCAGAAAACATGATGAACGACTGGTTGCGCTGGCGCGCGCTCGCTACGCCGGAAAAGCTGGCCATCCTCTTTGAGGGCCGTTCGGTCAACTACGCAGAACTTGACCAGCTTGCTGGCAAAATGACCGACGGCCTTGTCCGGAACGGCATTCGGGCCGGAGACCGGGTTGCCGCGCTCGCCGGAAACAGCGTCGAAACGGTTGCGCTCATCCACGCTGCCGAACGCGCCCGCGCCGTGCTGGTCCCTCTCAACACGCGCCTCACGACCGAAGAGCTGAGCCGCCAGTTCGCCCTGGTCGAGCCAAGGCTGCTCCTAGTAGAAGACCGGCGGGGATCCGAGGACAAGGGCGCAGTTTCGGAAACTCAGGCCGCCTCGGCGAAAGCAACCTCGTCGCTGCCATATTTGCTAGAGACCGTCTCGCTTGAAGAACTTGGCTGCCGAGCCTCGCCGCAGAGCATTGACTCTCCAGCGCAGGTCCCGGCGCCGGCAGCTGCTGGCTCGGAGTTGCATCCACAGGCCATCGTCTTCACTTCAGGTACAACGGGCCTTCCCAAGGGCGTGGCGCTTAGCCAGGGCAACAACTTCTGGAGCGCTACAGCCTCCGCTTACCGCCTCGGCGTTGACACAGATGACCGCTGGCTGAGCTGCCTTCCTCTCTATCACGTGGGCGGCCTGGCCGTAGTCTTCCGCTCCTGCCTCTACGGCACAGCCATTGTACTGCATCGCGCCTTCGATCTCGACGAATTCCAGCGCAGCCTGCGCCGAGACGCTGTCACACTGACCTCGCTCGTGCCGACGATGCTGCACCGGCTTCTGAACAGCCCCGGCGGCACGGCCTGGCCCGACAGCCTGCGCATGGTGTTGCTCGGCGGTGCAGCCGCCCAGCAGGACCTTCTCGACGCGGCCGCAGAGGCAAAGCTGCCCGTAGCAACAACCTATGGGCTCACTGAGACCGCTTCGCAAGTTGCAACCGCGCCGCCGCGGGAAGCGCGTGGAAAGCCTGGCAGCGTGGGAAAGCCTCTGATGTTCACCGAGGTCCGCATCGCCGACGCCGGAGGCCGCACTCTCGGTCGCGACGAGACCGGTGAAATACTCGTGCGCGGGCCGCAGGTCATGATCTCCTACTACCGCAACGCGCGCGCAACCGGTTCAGCCCTGCGCGAGGGCTGGCTGCATACCGGAGACGTCGGCACCATCGACGCCGAGGGCGACCTGTTCGTCCTCCAGCGCCGGACCGACATGATCGTAAGCGGCGGCGAGAACATCTATCCGGCCGAAGTTGAAGCAGTGTTGCGCGGCCATCCCGACGTCGTCGACGTTTGCGTTGTCGGATTGCCGGACGAGGAGTGGGGACAGCGCTGCGCGGCCGCGATCCAACCGCGCGCTGGGCACGGGCTTGACCGGGAATCACTCCTCGCTTACAGCCGCGCCCGCCTGGCTGCCTACAAGCAGCCCGCCCCCGAACATATCCGATTCGTAGACGAGCTGCCCAAAACCGGTTCGGGAAAGATCGCACGCGGCGCAGTGGAAACGCTATTGACGAGTATCGGCTCAAACCTTCAGGAGACGCAAGGATGATCACCCAGGATCAGATCGACTACTTTGCTGAGAACGGCTATTTGAGCTACGGCAAGGTGCTGGAACAGGAGGAGGTTGAAGCGCTGCGTACCGCCCTCGACAACGTGATCGCGGTTGAGATGGCAGGGGGCGACGATTCGGAGATCGAGTTCAAGTTCGGCCACCGCCGCGGCGACGAAAGCGAAGAGGAAGCGAAGAGGCCGCGCATCCTTACCCAATACGTAAACATGTGGAAGCGCGAACCGATCTATGAGCGGCTGTTGCACCACCCCGAAATCGCAGGCGCAGCCTGTGCCCTGCTGGAATCGCCCAGAGTGCGGCTGTGGCACGATCACATCATTTCCAAGCCGCCCCACGACAACGGTCATTTCCGCTACCACCAGGACTTCTATAACTGGCCGATACTTGAGCCGCGCATCGTCACATGCTGGATCGCCCTCGACGACGCCACACCTGAAAACGGCTGCATGCACGTTGTCCCCGGCAGTCATCGCGATCCCCGCTTCGGGTTGGAATCCTACGCGGCAGAGCTGGAAGCCCGCGCCGCCGCCGAAGCCCAGGGACTTGAATGGGAAGAGTCGGAACGGGAGAAGATGGCCTACGAACCGGCATCGACTGGACGCCCGGTTGCTTTGAAGGCGGGCGAGTGCATGTTTCATCACAGCCTGAACTTTCACGCCACGCCGGCCAATGTGACCGAGCGCCAGCGACGCGCCCACGTCATCATCTACATGGCCGAGGGCGTGCACGCTCGACTGGACCAGGCGCCGAACCATCCACTGATTCCGAATTTCAGGGTGAAGGACGGCGAAGAGCTGGTGGGCTCCGACTTCCCACTCGCGCGGCCCGAAGAAGAGCGCTGGCGAATTGACTGATTCGGGTCGGAAAGCGAGTCGCTCTCCGCGTACCCACTAGGTGCGGCAACTGAGTCGCGACCAATCCAAGGTCCCGTTCATGACTCCAGGACAAATCTTACATCTGCACAGTTGGGGATGCGCCTCCTCTCCACCGGCCGTGCTTTTGCACGGATTCACCGGATACGGCGGCAGCTGGGCGACACAGGCTGAGGCCTTCTCCGCCGCCGGCTATCGCGTGCTCGCTCCGGACCTGCTTGGCCACGGCAGCTCGCCGGCGCCGGCCCGCCCCGACCGGTACCGGATGGAGCGCGCGGCAGGGGACCTGTCCTCACTGCTGGACGCCAACACCGACGATCCCGTCCACATCCTGGGCTACTCGATGGGCGGCAGACTGGCGCTCTACTTCGCGCAGAACTACCCGGCGCAGGTACGGTCATTGACGCTCGAAAGCGCGTCTCCCGGGCTGGCGACGGAATCCGAGCGGGCACAACGGCGCGAACGCGACAACGACCTGGCGGACCGCATCGAGCGCGAAGGAATCGCGGCTTTTGTCGACGTTTGGGAGTCCCTACCGTTGTGGAAAAACCAGTGGAAACTTCTGTCCGCCCAACAGCGGCGACAGTTGCGGGCGCAACGCCTGAGAAACAGACCCGCGGGCCTGGCAAACAGCCTGCGCGGGATTGGTGCGGGTGCCCAACCCGATTTGCGCCCCCGCCTGCCAGCTCTGGCCGCACCGACTCTCCTGCTCGCGGGGGGAGACGACCGGAAATACGTCGCAGTCAACCAGGAAATGGCGAACCTGATACCCAACGCCAACTTCGTCGTCATACCCCAAACGGGTCACAACGTCCACCTGGAGCGACCAAGCGCTTTCGGCTGCAATGTACTCAGCTTCTGGCGGTACTGCGACGGCGATTCCCGCGAGCCGCACAGGAGACGTGCAGTGGCAAGCAAGGAGATCGAGAATAGCAACTGAATTGAATCTTTCTTCTCCACGGGGGTATAATGTATCCCAAAATGGGCGAAGAATCATGAAACCTCGTTGCCCAACTCCAATCAAAGAAGGCTATGGACCGAAAGCGGTTGGGCATTCAGTTCCTCTGGTCGTTGCTGCTTGCTCTCATTGTCTATATGGCGCTGATCCTCTACGGCGACTGGCGCCAACTGTCGGCCAAGTTGGCAGCCTTTCCTTGGATCTGGCTTCCGCCAGCACTGGGCTTGACTCTGGTAAACTTCGGCGTTCGACTGCTGAAGTGGCACTGGTACCTGCGCCTGATCAACGCTCCAATCAGATTTGGCCAGAGCGCTCGCATATACGGCGTCAGCTTCCTAATGACAATGACGCCCGGGAAAGTAGGCGAATTTTTGCGCGCCTTCATGGTCCGCAATGTCTGCGGCGTTCCCGTTTCGGTCGTAGCTCCCGTAGTGCTGGCCGAACGGATGACCGACGGACTCGCGATGATCCTGCTGGCAGGAATCGGCCTGCTGGTCGTTGACGATGCAGCCATCCGGGCGGCAGCGATTCTGGCGCTAACAGGGATCGTCGCCATCATCGTCTGCATACAGATCAGACCGCTGGCGAAGGCCTGCCTGTCCATAGGCCACCGCATCCCGTTCGTTAACCGATTCGCTGACAAGCTGGCCGCGTTTTACGAGAGCAGCTACCATATACTGAAGCCCAAGTACCTGCTGATTTCGGTTCTTGTCGGCCTCGTCAGCTGGGCAATCCAGGGCCTGGCCTTCTACCTGTTGATGTTGGGATTCGAAGTGGCGGCCGGCTTCGACACGATGCTGGCGTCGGTCTCAATCTTCAACATCAGTGCGGTCGTCGGCGCTGTGGTGGCCACGCCCGGCGGCCTGGGCGGCGTCGAAGGCTCGCTCGCTGCGCTTAGTTCGCAAATCCTGATGTTGACCCGCTCCGAAGCCGCGGCCGCGGCGCTGTTGATCCGCTTCCTGACGCTTTGGTTCGCCGTTGCAATCGGCCTCGTATGCCTGGCGTTGTGGCCTTACTTGCTTACCAGTCGAGAAAGCGAGAAGCCGGCGAACTGAGTCACGACAGTTGAACCTCCTGCGACCTGTCCACCATGCCCTTTAGGCCCATGTGGAAAGTTGACCTGCACTCACATACCATATTCAGCAAGGACTGCCTCACGCGGCCCGAAACGGCAATTGCGCGCGCTCGCAGCATCGGCCTGGACAAGCTGGCAATTACGGAGCACGACAACCTGGCTGGTGCATTGCGAGCCAAGGAGCTGGCGCCTGATCTGATCATTGTCGGCGAAGAGATCAAGACGACGCGCGGTGAACTGATCGCCTACTTCGTGAAGGAAAAGGTGCCGCCCGGCCTTTCGCCTCAGGAGACTATCAGACGCCTGCGCGCGCAGGGCGCTGTGATCGCCATTCCTCATCCCCTCGACTCGCTGCGCAATTCGGCGATGGGTATGGACAACGTTTTGGAAGTGATCGACCTGGTCGACGCGATCGAGGTCCGCAACGCCCGCTGCGTTCGCGCGGCCGACAATCAGGCCGCGCTGGCGCTGGCACAAGAGCACAACTTGCTGACAACCGCAGGAAGCGACGCGCATATTCCCTTTGAGCTGGGACATTGCTACGTTGAGATGCCACCCTTCGAAGACGACCCTGAGTCATTCATCGACGCGCTGCACCAGGCCAGGCCGGCGGGCAAGGAGAGCCCGTTCTGGCCCCATCTTATGAGCACCTGGGCGAAGTGGCGCAAGCGCATCCGGCCGGTCTCGTACGCCGGCGTCCTTCACAAATATGGGAATTGAGGGAAAACCTTCAGTGGGATAATGGATCGCTCAAGAAGGCGATGCGGGAGATGGAGTGACGCTCTTTACTGTTTCGGGAACTCTGTCCTGCTTTCCGCCTTCGGCACGTGGAAGAACTGCTCCACACCCGCAAAATCCTCCGGCGAAAGCAGATCATGGAAGAAGTACCAGTTAAATACCGCCAGCTTATTGTCCTGAAGCGAGCCGCGCAGCAGCTCGACAGAGTGGCGCAGGTTGCGGTGAAGATGCTCGTTGTTTCCGGCCATTCCCCACCCGAGCGCGGCCAAGCCAAGCACGAGCGGATCGCGTCGCGTATCCCGCTGTCCCAACAGATTCAATGCAACTTGCAGCCCTTTCCGCCCGGTATCGGTCAATGCGCCCTGATCGCCGCCAATGCCGGGGCTCGCTTCAGTTTGTAAGTCTTCAACGTCCTCAACAGCCTGGCCTGGGAGTTGGGGCGCGTCGAGGTAGTAGTGGGCCAGGATCCAATCGCCAACCGAGGGAACCGTAACCTCGTCGAGCGAAATCTGCGTCACTCGCCTCCATTCCGCGGCCGCGCCCTGCCGGTCGCCGGCATAGAAGCCGGAAAGGCCGCGCCAGAACCCTTGAGACGCTGGCGACTTTTCCCGGTTGAGCGCCCGCTGCGCCAGCCTTGCCTGGCGGTTGACCACAAGCGGCCGGTAGATCAAGTGCCAGCGTTCGCGATATGCATCAGATAGCTTCGCCGCCGAGCCAAACGCATCCAGCGCTTCCTGCCAGTTTCCCCGTTCAATCTCCACACTGGCGTTCAGAAAGTGCAAAAGGCCGAACTGCAGCGAGACCTGATCGTCGCTCTCTCCTCCGGCGAGCTGCTCCTTCAGCGAGAGCTGTGTGTGTTCATCTGCGAGATCCACGTCGGCCAGACCCTTTTCCTGGAAAAGGCCGGCCAGCTTGTCCAACAGGGAAAACTTAACACGGTCAGCCTCGTCGATGTCACCGGCATCGACCAGCACCGAAAACAGCAGCCAGCGCAACTCCACCTCGAACGGCAGCTTGTCCACCTCCGCACGCAGAATACCGACCGCGGACTCGTGCCGGCCCTGCCACCAGTGGGCTCGCGCCTGGTTTTCGCGCCAGAGGGACCGGGCGTCTTCGCTCAGAATCTCCAAAATCTCTTCACTGGCGGCAGCCATCTCTTCGAGACGGTGTCGCCGTGCAAAGTGCGATTGCAGACCGAGAACACTCTGCTCCAGTATCGTCTGCAGCCTGGCCTCCTGGGCCATGCGGCGGGCTTCGGGCAGACCGGTCAGCCGTTCGATCAGGTAGCCTAGTTTGTCAATTGCCTCGTCATTTCCCTGCCGAGACAGCGCAACGGCTTCGGCATGCAGCCCCTCCCACGAGCCTTTCAGAGCTGGCGCGTCGCCTTGCCTGCCCGCACCAATTGTCATCGCGATCTTCTCACTATGCGAAAAATTTGGATTGGTCTATAACTAACCTTCGCGGCGGCTCCCCGGTCAAGCGGCGGTCCGCTTCCGCCTACCCACCGATCTCCCGCTTGACCGTATTGAGAAGCGTGTCGGCCCTCAGGTCGGGCAAATTGTAGCAGACGCCGCCCATCTGTTCCGCCAGGGCCTGGGCCAGCCCGCGGTCAAATGCCATGTGTTCCATGTTGATGACGATCGTACGCACTTCTTCGTTGGCGAAAAGCGTTGCCATCTTCATCGCCTCCTCCTGCGCGGGCATCCCCGTCATGCTCACGTTGCCGGCCCCGTCGGTCAGAAGCATCACCAGCGGTCGCAGCTCAGGATCCCTGCGCTGGGCGTTCTCCACCACTTGCCAGGTCGCCAGCAGGCCGCTGCTCAACGGCGTCTTGCCGCCCACGGGAAGATCTTGCAGCGCCTTTTCCGCCAGCTCTACACTGTTTGTCGGCGGCAACACAACGCGGGCCTTGTCGCGCTGGAAGACGACCAAGCCGACCTGGTCACGGCGCTGATAAGCCTCAACCAGCAAACTGAAGATTGCGCCCTTGGTCGCTTCCATGCGTTCACTCGCCGCCATTGACCAACTGGCATCAACGACGAAAAGAATGAGGTTGCCCGTTCGCCGGACGCGGATTTTCCGCTGCAGATCGGACATGCGCAGCTGCAGCGCCAAGTCGCTCTCGCCGCTCTCGTGCCGCTTTTTCTGGTGGGGGGCGGCGTTACGCAACGTGGCGTCGAAGGCGATGTCGTCTATCTTGTCGTGGGCCGGTCGGGCCTTGATGTAGCGGCCGCGCTTGCGGTCCGTTCGGCTGTATGAGCGCTTGCCGGACTTCTCGCGCGTCATCTTGTCGAGCGGCGTGTCCAACTTTCGCGCTTCGAACACCTCACCGACGTCGACCGGTTTGCGTGCCCCTTTTTCGTCTCCGGGTGATGAACTCTGCTGAGGAGCCGCGTCCGGCTGTGCCACGCCGCCTTCGCCGCTCTCAGGCGAGGAATCTAGTTCCTCGGAGTCATCACCCTCGTCACTTTTTTTTCCATTGAAGCCGCATCGCCGTCCGCCTCTTCCATCGACTCCTCGTTCTCCTCGGCTTCGGCGCGGGCCTGGCGCATGTTGGCCTCAAGCTGTTCCGGCTGCAGTGCGTTGTCCTGGAACGGCTGCTTTTTCATCCGGTGCGGAAGGGCCAACTCTGCCGACAACAAAATGTCCCTGTCGGTGATGTCCTCCCTCCCCTCGAACGCAGCCTGTGCGCGGGCGGTATTCAGAATGACGAGATCGGCTCGATGCCCGTCAACATTGAAGCTGCTGGTGAGGGCGGCGATGGTGTAGAGGTCTTTGTCGGTGTAACTGACCTTGTCGTACCGTCGCCGGGCCTGGATGATGCGTTCCCCTAGGCTGCGAGCTTCGTCAGCGAAGTCTTCAGTGAAGCGGTCAGCGTCTTGTTCAAAACGAGTGCGCCGCCGCAAGATTTCGACTCGCGCCCTCGGCTCGTCAATTCCTATCACATCGACCGCGTGCGCGAAACGGTCGAGGAGTTGGGGTCTCAAGTCGCCCTCTTCAGGATTCATAGAGCCTACCAGCACGAACCGAGCCGGATGCTGCACGCTGATCCCTTCGCGCTCCACCACATTGACGCCCATTGCCGCACTGTCGAGCAGCAGGTCCACCACGTGATCGTCGAGCAGATTGACTTCGTCCACGTATAGGATGCCGCGGTTGGCCGCAGCCAGGATCCCGGGCTCAAAATGGCGCTCACCCTGGCGAATCGCCTTCTCAATATCCAATGTGCCTACCACGCGGTCCTCGGTCGCGCTGACCGGCAGATCGATAAAGGGCGTGTTTCGGTGACCGCCCTTCAACTGGCCATTGCTGGCGCCCGCTTGGCAAACATGGCAAAGGCCGACCGGATCATCGGGGTAGCAGGCGAAGGGGCATCCTTCCACCGCTTCCATAGGGGGCAAGAGCGCTGCCAGTCCGCGGGCCGCGGTCGACTTGGCCGTGCCGCGTTCGCCTCTGATCAACACGCCGCCGATAAGTGGGTGGACCGCGTTCAGTATCAGCGCCCGTTTCATGCGCTCCTGGCCGACGATCGCCGTGAATGGATAGATGACTTGCATCGTTGTCCGTTCCTTTCAAGGGTTCAGCCGGCAGATGGGATGAGACTTGGACGCAAATCAACGGACATCGCGCACCATCTGAATGCCGAACGGGCGGCAAAACAGGCCCAGCAGTTTGCCCAACAGGTTTCAACCGATAGCTGACGCGCCAGTCGCGGACCGGCGCAAAAATGTCAGCGGGTGGTCAGTGTCATGACAGAATGCCGCGCCGCAAATCGGCTACATTATATAACGAGAGCAGTTGTCAGGACAAACCAAAGCCCCATGAAACTTTACGCCTCAACCTGCGTAGTAGACAATAAGCGAGCAGAGGAAATGTCGAATGAATGATCAGGAACAGGCTTGGTTGGAGCGCGCCCTCACCGGCGAGCAGGCCGCCTTTGGATTGCTGGTTGAGACTTATCAGAGGCCGGTCCTCGCTCTGACCTACCGAATGCTGGGCGACTTGTCCGAAGCAGAAGACGCCGCACAGGAGACTTTCCTGCGCGCCTATTCCCGCCTCCACCAATATGATCCGAAGCACAAATTCAGTACCTGGCTTTTTTCAATCGCAAACAATCACTGTATCGATCGACTGCGCAAAAGGCGCGTACAGTTTGTCGGGTTGGATGAATCTCCGGCGGTCTTCACCTTGGAAGGAGACTCTGCCCGCCCCGAACAGGAGGCGCTGGCTGCCGAGCAGGCTGAGGAGATGCACGCGCTCGTCAATCAGCTGGAGCCGGAGTATCGCACACCCCTCGTCTTGCGTTATTGGAACGAGTGCAGCTATCAGGAGATCGCCGACGTCATGGAGATCTCAGTGGCTGCTGTCAAGAGTCGCCTGTTCCGCGCCCGCAAGCAGCTGGCCGCATTGTACGTGGAGGCTCAACAGCCGCAAAGAGTTGAACGCGCCCCGGCCGGTCCTGACGGGAGCAGGCGAACAAAGCCAAGACGTGCGGATACAGCGGATGCTGCCGATACGGAGGATTCAGCGGCCCACCGCTTCGACACTGTTGGAAAAGGGACGGAATCCGGTGAAAGCTGGGCAGCCGCGCTGCCCCTACTCTTGGCGCCTTCCGGCGGAGCCGGTCTTTAGTCGAACTGGAGAGAACGATGGCGGCTAGGAAATCTCAGATTCATACGCCACCGGGCCCAAAGGCTGTCCACGACGAATATCTAATGCTGGCCTCGCTGGAACTGGACGGTATGCTCGACGCGGGCGAGCAGAGGAGGCTGGACGCCCACTTTCAGCGCTGCAGCGATTGCCGCGTACAGTGGCAGTTGTGGCAGCTGCTCGATCAGAAAATGCAGGCCGAACCTGTGCCTCAGCCCGCGCCCGGATTCTCCCAACGAATCGTGGAAGAACTGATTAGGCAGGAGCGACGCCGCAATTTGCAGATCGGGATCTTCCTGACAGTCCTTACTGTCTGTGCCTGGGCGCTTGCTCTCGTCGGCGCCGGCGTACTGGCGGCTGCCCTGGTCTACACCAACCTGGGCAGTTTCGCGGCGGCAGGCAGCTTCCTGGCCGAGACCTGGGCAGTGTCGGGCGTCATCTGTCACTCGCTCTGGGATGTAGCAACCGAACTGACCGCCGCGCCAACCGCGCTGGGCGTGGCCTCCGTCTATCTCATCATTACAACCGTGGCACTGGGCGTCTGGTGCCTCATCATTCAGCGCGGCGCGCAGCCCGTTCGTGCCAGGTACTACGCGGACTTGCACCGGAGCGAGTCGTGAAAACTGTTTTGCAGCCCTCCCACCGCCCGGGAAGTAGCGAATCGGTCTGCCCGAAGGATCGATGGCTGGCCGCCGGACTGAGAATGCCTGGGAACCGATTTGCATGAAGTCAAGGTCTAAAGCCGGTTGCTGGACGATATTCGCAATTGTAGTCGCCCTGGTAACACTCGCGTTTCTGTTTTCTCCCTCCAGGAAGCACAGGGCGGCACTTAGTGAGGGCCCAATTTGGCGGAATGTCGTCTTTCTGGGGGGAGACGTAGAAATCGGACATGACGAAACTGTCCAAGGTAACCTCCTGGTCGTCGGCGACGATTTGAAGCTCGAAGGGCGGATCGGGGGAAATCTCGTCGTCGTGGGCGGAGACGCCGACCTGGACGCAAACTCGCGCGTCGGCGGCAACCTCAGCGTCATCGGCGGCGACGCCGACGTGAGGCAAGCGGCTGAGATTGGTGGGAATATCGCAGTCGTAGGCGGTGACGCCGACCTTGATGCACACTCGCGCGTCGGCGGCAATGTCAACGTTATAGGCGGCGACGTCTCGAAGGACCCGGCCGCCATTATAGGCGGCAGTTCCAATTGGGGAAGTTACGGCAACCGCGATGGGCATCCGGACAACCTTGCCGCGCCCCGTGCCGAATTCTCCGGTAGTCGGGCCGCGCCGCAAGCGCCGGATTCGCCGCAGGAACCCGGCACTCCTCAGGAGGCCCTCAAGGCGGCTGCCGAACTCCAAGCACAAGCTGCCCTTCTGGAGGAAAAGGCACAATTAGCCGAAGAGGAACTTCAGCGGCGCGCCCCCCGTATTCAGGCGGAGGCCCAGCAGCACGCCGCCCGTGTTCAGGCGGAGGCCCAGCGGGCGCAGGCGGAATTCGAGGCGCAGGCCGCACGCGCAAATCGAGGGCCCTCCTGGATTCTTGCTCTATTGGGGAGGCTCGTACAGGCCTTCCTATGGACGCTCCTGATAACAGGCCTCGTTCTCCTGGTCGCCTGGCTGCTTCCAACGCAGGTTGAGCGCATCTCACGGACCGCCGAGAAGGAGACGGCCCTCAGCTTTGCAGCGGGCGCGATTACACTCATGGGCTCGGCGCTGCTGGCCGCCCTCCTCACGCTGACCATTTGCTTTGCCCTGCTCGCCATGCCTCTGTTGGCGTTGCTGGCTCTGGTCATCCTTTGCGGCTGGACCGTTACCTGCCACCTGCTTGGCCGCCGCCTTGATGCCTTCCTGGCCAAACAGACCAGACTTTCCTGGAATCCGCTCGTCTCGGTCGCTTTTTGTTCGTTACTGTTGACCGGCGTGACGATGTTCGCATGGGCAATCTTCGTCTGCCTGGGCTTCTTCATAGCAGTCCTCATCGGATCGACCGGAGCCGGCGCCGTTATCGTTCATTTCGCCCGATCTTCGGGACGCTTTCCTAGCGATTCGTTTTTGGGCAATGGAGACGACGGCAACGGGCCTCCGGCTGAACCGGCTGTACCAGACGTTGCGTCTCCGCCTCCTGCGGTAGAAGCGGCAGACCAAGCGGCGCAGCCGTCCAGGCCCCCGCATGAGCCGCCCGGGCCAGGCAATCCTGACGAATTCAGCCGACTGGAGGGCATCGGCCCCACGTACGCCCAGCGGCTGCGCCAAGCCGGCGTGACCTCATTTGCGCAACTGGCCGAGATGGATGTGGAACGGCTGGCCGCGGCGCTGGGCTGGTCCGCTTCACGCGTAGAACGGTCCCAGTTGCGCGAGCGGGCATCCGAACTGGCAGCCGGGACCTAGCGCGGGCGGCTACGCCCTGCTCAGTTTGCGGTATGTAATGCGGTGAGGGCGTTCGGCCCCCGCCCCCAAACGGCGGACCCGGTCCGACTCATACTCGCTGAAGTTGCCGGCAAACCATGTCACCCTGCTGTCGCCTTCGAATGCGATAATGTGCGTAGCAATGCGGTCCAGAAACCAGCGATCATGCGAGATGACAAGGGCGGTGCCGGCGAAGGTTTCGAGGGCATCTTCCAGCGCCCGCAGCGTGTTCACATCCAGGTCGTTGCTGGGCTCGTCCAGTAGAATGACGTTTGCCCCGCTCTTGACGAGTTTGGCCAGATGCACTCGATTGCGCTCCCCACCCGATAGTGTGCCTACCTTTTTCTGCTGGTCCGCACCGCTGAATGTGAAGCGAGCCACATAGGCGCGGCTGTTCACCAGGCGCTCTCCCAAACGCAACTGCTCATTGCCGCCGCTTATCTCCTCCCAAACACTATTCCGGGGGTCGAGATCCTCGCGGCTCTGGTCCACATAGGCAATCGATACTGACTCACCAAGCTGGACGCTGCCGCCGTCCGGCTCTTCCTCGCCGGCGATGAGCCGAAACAAGGTTGTCTTGCCTGCCCCATTCGGTCCGACAATCCCCACAATGGCGCCAGGCGGAATATCAATTGTCAAGTCTTCGAACAGCAGGTTTTCACCGTAGCCCTTGCGCAGTTCCTGCGTTCTGATAACCATGTCACCGAGTCGCGGTCCGGGCGGAATGTAGATCTCCCTTTCTTCGCGCGCCTCTTCAAACTCCTGGCTGAGAAGCTCGTTATAGGCGTTGACGCGGGCCTTTCGTTTCGTCTGTTGCGCTTTGGGCGACATCTGCAGCCACTCCAGCTCGCGCTGCAGCGTCTTCTGACGGGCGCTTTCCTGTCTTTCCTCCTGGGCGAGTCGCTGCTGCTTCTGTGCCAGCCAGCCGGAGTAGTTGCCCCGCCATGGGATCCCGTGTCCGCGATCCAGCTCGAGAATCCAGCCGGCGACGTTGTCGAGAAAGTAGCGGTCATGCGTGACAGCTATCACCGTGCCGGCGTACGCCTGCAGGTGCCTTTCCAGCCAGGCCACCGACTGCGCATCTAGGTGATTTGTCGGCTCGTCGAGCAGTAGAATGTCCGGCTCTCTCAGCAACAGCCGCGTTAGCGCGACCCGGCGCAGTTCCCCGCCGGATAGCGTACTGATCCGCGTCTCTCCCGTGGGGCAGCGCAGCGCGTCCATCGCCAGCTCAAGGCGGCTGTCGAGATCCCAGGCGCCGAGCGCGTCAAGCTTCTCCTGAACCAGGCCTTGCTGCTCGATTAGCGTATCCATCTCTTCGGGCGATAGGTCCTCGCCAAAGCGGGCGTTGATTTCGTCGAACTCTGCCAAAGCGTCAACCGCCTCCTGCGCGCCCTCCTCGATAATCTGCCGCACAGTCTTGGAAGGGTCAAGCACCGGCTCCTGGGGAAGGAAGCCGCGCGTGTACCCTTCGGTGAGAATGGTGTCGCCGTCGTGCTCGTCCTCCTCGCCCGCCATGATCCGCAGCATGGTCGATTTGCCTGCACCATTGAGACCCAGAACACCGATTTTGGCGCCCAGAAAGAAGCCCAGGCTGATGTCTCGCAGCACACGCTGGCCCTGCGGATAGCTCTTGCCGACACCAACCATCGAGTAAATGACCTTGTCGCTCATCGCGCTGATCTTCCCTTCACGCTGTTTGTTGTGCGCCTGGAGTTGGGGCTATCATAAAGTTCCAATCCTCGACTTCCGCCAAGTCGTGCCGTCAGTGCGACCGTCCACCAATATATCGCCCAGAGCGGGAAGGCGCAAAAGCCATGTCTGACCTGACATTCGTACATTTGACAGACCTGCACATATTGTCGAGCGCGGATGAAGCATTCAGAGGCGTACAAACTACTGAGAAACTGCGACAGATCTGTGCACTCATCCACAACATGGAAATCAGACCGGACTTTTTTGTTTTGAGTGGCGATCTGGTGAACGACGGCCAGAGGGCGGAATACGAAACGCTGAACGGCCTGCTCGATGAACTGCGCGAATTTGGAGTCCCTCTCATCATCGGCCTGGGCAATCACGACTGCCGCGTTCTTTTTCGTCAGATCGTTCTGGGCGAAGAGTCTGCCGACGAGGCGCAGCGCTACTATCACAGCGCGGTCTTTGATGGATTGCGCGTGATCATGTTGGACAGCAAAGAGCCGGGCGAAGTGCAAGGCAACCTGGATGCGCCTCAACTCACGTGGCTGGAGGCCGAGTTGCGCAAGCCGGCCCCGCGGGGCGCGCTGATCGCCGTTCACCACCCACCCGTTTATAGCACAATTGAGCCCTTGAATGAGCACAGACTTCTCAATCCACAGGATCTGGCGCATGCGATCGCCGGCCACAATATCCACGCAATTCTGAGCGGTCATATCCACTACTCGCACTTTGCCGCTTTTGCCGGCACGCTCTCGGTAACCACGCCGGCCACCGCCTTTTCTCTCGATCCGGGCATTCGCGGCGAGGTTAGCCCGACAGACGGCTGGGGCTTCACGATTGGCTCGCTGCACAATGGACACCTCTACGTCAACCCAATTCTCATGTACAGCCAGACGCCCCTGCCTTAACAGTTACAGAACCTGCCTTTTGCGCTCATAGCATTGGCGACGTTCCACTTCCATCCCGCATGCAGTTGCGCCGCCAACGCTTGCCGGCCCAAAGAGGCTGATGTATACTCCTTGTCAGCCCAACCGCCTGCTCGCAACGAACGGAATCACCTGATGCTGGCAAAGTATGTTCGCCCGCTGCTCTCGTCCGCAGTCAATGCGTTTGCGCGCTGGCTGGACGGCATCGGCGTGACCCCGAACATGGTCTCGTTCGCTGGATTCGGGCTTACTGTCGGCTCGGCCGTTCTTCTGGCTACAGGCCGGCTGGCCATCGGCGGAGGTGTTCTTTGGGCCGCGGCAATGCTGGACATGGTCGACGGTACCCTGGCCCGCCTCGGCAAAGGCGAAAGCAAATTCGGCGCTTTCCTCGACAGCACGCTCGACCGCTACTCGGAGAGCATAACTTTTCTCGGCCTTGCCTTCTTCTACGCCAATCAGGGCGACGCCCAGTCCCATCTCCTCGCAATCTTCCTCACATTGGTCGGCTCGTGGGCGGTCAGCTACACCCGCGCCAGGGCCGAGGGGCTGGACATTGAGTGCAACGTAGGCTTCCTACAGAGGCCGGAACGCCTGGTCATCTTGATCGCCGGCTTGATTCTGGGGCTTGTCTTGCCGGTCCTCTGGTTCCTGGCCGTGATGACCAATATCACCGCGGGCCAGCGCATTTACGAGGTTTACGTGCGCACGTCGACCCGCCAAGAGAACCAGCCTGTCTCCGACTAGGTGCGACTCTCTCCCGCACAGCTATTGCCGCCTGCACAGTTTCTGCGCTCCTGTCTCTCCCTAGCCCGACCCGCGCTAGCTCTAGCGATCACTTCATTAGCAGATTTGCCCAAAACAGGATAAACTTTGTGGATGTATCACGGGTGCGCCGCCGGATCTGGCTGTCTCGGAATTGACTGGCACACCCGTTCTAACGTAGAATGCGGGTCCGGCGGTTCGTAGCGATACCCGCGACGACTACGCGTGGAGCACAATTCGTGTTTGAGAGTCTATCCGACAAGCTTCAGGGCGTCTTTGAGAACCTGGCCAGCCGCGGCAAGCTATCCGAGCGCGAAGTAACCGCCGCGTTGCGCGAGGTGCGCCTGGCACTGCTCGAAGCGGACGTCAACTACAAGGTCGTGCGCGACTTTGTCGGACGCATCAAAGAAAGGGCGATCGGCGTTGAGGTGATGGAGAGCCTCACCCCTGCCCAACAGGTCGTCAAAATCGTCAATGAAGAGCTGGTACAGCTCTTGGGCGAACCTTCTCCACTCAACCTCTCCGGTACGCCTCCGCTTGTGATCATGCTGGTCGGCTTGCAAGGCGCCGGCAAAACGACCATGGCCGCCAAACTGGCCCTGCGGCTCCGCAAACAGGGCCAGCGCCCGATGCTTGTCGCCGCCGATATCTACCGCCCCGCCGCCATTGATCAGCTGGAGACTCTGGCCCGGCAGATTGACATTCCCGTACACAGTGAAGGCACCGAAGCCGCGCCCAGCTCCATCGTCAAAAATGCCATGCGGATCGCACGCGAAAAGGCCTACACCGTCCTGCTTCTCGACACCGCCGGCCGCCTGCAGATCGATGAGCTAATGATGCGGGAGCTGGAGCAGATACGCCTGATCGCGCAGCCGGCAGATGTCCTTCTCGTCGTCGATTCCATGACTGGCCAGGAGGCGGTCACTGTCGCCGAGGGCTTCCACCAAAGGGTGCCGATCACAGGGTTGGTCATGACCAAGATCGACGGTGACGCTAGGGGCGGTGCCGCGTTGAGCATTCGCCAGGTGACCGGCGTGCCGATCAAGTTTCTCGGTACGAGCGAAAAGATGGACGGTCTCGAACCTTTTCACTCGGACCGGCTGGCGGGGCGTATCCTCGGCATGGGTGACATGATGACGCTCATCGAGCGCGCCTCAGAGAGCATCAGCGAGGAAGACGCGCAGGCGATGGAAGAACGGCTGGCGGAAGGCCAGTTCGACTTCGAGGACTTTCGCGACCAGTTGCAGAAGATACAGCATCTCGGTTCGATTGGCGATCTGCTCAAGATGGTGCCCGGCATGGGTCAGTTCGCAAAGCAGGTCGACGCACAGGAAGTCAGCTCCGACCTGAAGCAGATCGAGGCCATCATTAACAGCATGACAGTGCAGGAGCGGCGGCTGCCTAGTCTACTCAACGCGAGCCGTCGCCGCCGCATTGCGAACGGGAGCGGCACATCCGTCGAAGCCGTCAATCAGCTCTTAAAGCGTTTCCGCGACATGCAAAAGATGATGAAACAGGCCGGCATGTTGGGTCAGCAGAGTGGTAAGCGCAAGAAGAAGCGCAGGCGTCGTCGGCGCGAGCCGAATGCGCAAGGCCTTCTCGCCTCCATGCGACAGGGCCGCGTCTCATGACGCCTCTCCCGTCGGCCCCGCACAGGGCTCAGCCCGCCGCCTCAAACGCGGGCCGGTGGACTGAGAATCGTAGCCGGCTCGCCGGTCTCCCGCCCGGCGCCTGCATTGGATTACATGTAAGCTGAAGTCAACCAAGGAGTCGCAATCAGTGGTACGCATACGTCTGCGCCGCATGGGCGCCAAGAAGAAGCCATTCTACCGAATCGTCGTGGCCGACCAGCGCAGCCCGCGCGATGGCCGCTTTATCGAAAACATCGGCACGTACGACCCGATGACCGATCCCCCGACCGTTCAGATCAAGAGCGAACGCGCCGGCCACTGGCTGAGCGTCGGCGCCCAGCCCAGCGATGCCGTGGCGCGTCTGCTGAGAAAAAACGGAATTACCGACGAGCACGGCATGCTGAAGGCCGTCGAGGCTGAGGCGGTCGCGCCCGGTGGCGAAGAAACCGAAGCCGCCTGAGCCAGGTAAAGCGAGCACCCCATGAAAGAACTGATCGAATTCATGGCTAGGGCACTCGTCGAGAATCCGGATGAGGTGCATGTCTCGGAGCGGACATACCGCGAACGCGTGGTCCTTCGTTTGCAGGTTGCTCCGGAAGATGCCGGGCGAGTCATCGGCAAGAATGGTAGGGTTGCCAACGCCATGCGTTCTGTCTTGAAAGTGGCGTCGATCCGACAATCGCGCGATGCGATTCTCAAAATAATGTAACGGCGTGCGCGCGGCACTGCCCGCGGCGGTTGCCGTTTTCGCTGGCCTGTTCGGCGACTTAAGGTCTGCATTCCAATTCTTCGTTCGGGCATGAAAGCCGAATTCCCGCCGAAGATGCCCGGACGGCAAGATGTGGCGACGCAGGCGAAGACGATTCTCTTTCATGTGGAAGGCGGACCCTTAAACGGCCGTACCGTGCGCTGTCGGGCGGGGTTTGCTGCGCACAGGATGGATCCGATGACAGCGCCTAAGAGTGGGAAAAGACGCCGTAAGCATAAGAGCAGGCCAGCCCGAGCCAGCCGCTTTCACAGTCGCCCGGTCACCGTTCCTGATGGCCATCTGATCGTTGGCCGCATTCTGGGCGCCCATGGCCTGCGAGGAGAGGTAAGGGTCGAGTCCTATACCGACTTTGCAGACCGCTTTAATCCCGGCCAACAGGTGCTGCTCGGCGAGGACCTCCTCGTGGCCGAAATCTCCACGTCCAGGGCCCACAAGGGAATCTTCCTTCTCGGCTTTGCGGAAATTTCGGACAGGGAGGAGGCGGAGCTTCTGCACAATGAATGGCTCTACATCCCCGAGATGGCTGCCATGCAGTTGGACGAAGACTCCTTCTGGGTGCACGACATTATCGGCCTTAACGTGCAGGACGAATCCAGTGAGCGGCTGGGGGAGGTCGTGGACGTTCTATTTACCGGCGCAAACGAAGTGTATATTGTCCGACCGGCCCCAGGTATCAACCAGGACCGCGAGCTTCTTATCCCTGCGCTGGCGGATGTAATTCGCAGCGTTGACCTCGAAGCAGGAGCCGTAACCGTCCGCCTGTTGCCGGGAATGCTTGACGAAACTGGACAATAGTCCGTTCGGACCCGTGATCTGATTCCGACCGTTTAACTCCCGCCAATGGACGAACGAGCTTTCTGGATCGCCTTCAACTGTGTCGCCGGCATTGGTCCCGCGCGGCTCACTGCTCTGATGGAAGTCTGCGGGGGCATAGAAGCGGCCTGGAATGCGCCTGTGCATCAACTTGAAGCAGCCGGTCTCGATCGCCGCACGATCAGCAATCTTGTAGCCGCCCGCCGAAATCTCGACCCCCGTGACGAACTGGAAAAGGTCGACAGGAGCGGAGTCGAGATACTCACGCAGGAAGACCCAGGCTACCCGACCAACCTCCTGCCGATTCCGAACTCTCCGCCTCTCCTGTACGTGCGCGGTCACCTGGAACAAAGGGACCGGTTGGCGGTTGCCGTAGTCGGCACGCGTCGTGTCTCCCCCTATGGCAGGGAGGTGGCCCGCAGACTTGGACATGAACTGGCGATGAACGGCGTGACGGTCGTCAGCGGCCTTGCACTGGGGGTAGACGCAATTGCCCATGCGTCCGCGCTCGAATCGGGTGGACGGACAATCGCCGTCTTGGGCAGTGGTGTCGACCAGATTTACCCTGCGCGAAACCGCAGTCTGGCGCTGAAAATAGTCGAGAATGGCGCCCTTGTAAGCGAGTATCCTCTCGGCACCAAGCCGGAGGCCCGGAACTTTCCGCCCCGAAACCGCATCATCAGTGGGATGAGCCTGGCAGTCGTCGTCGTGGAGGCGGCAGCACGAAGTGGCGCTCTTATCACCGCCGCCTTTGCAGCTGAACAAGGACGGGACGTATTTGCCGTTCCAGGCTCGATCCTCAGCCCAGGCAGCGACGGTTGCAACCGCCTGATCCAGGAGGGAGCTATTGCCGTTACCTCGCCAGGCGACCTTCTGGAGAATCTGCAGTTGGAGACCGCAGCGGCCCGCCAGGAGGCCCGTGTCTCCATACCGGCCACACCGCAGGAAGAGTTGATTCTCAGGCACGTTTCGGCAGAACCGCGGCACATGAATGAGATTGTACGCGCAGCTACGTTGGATACTTCGCAGGTCAGCAGCCTGCTTGCCACGATGGAAATCAAGGGCCTTGTACGCCATGTCGGCCTGATGCAGTACGTTCGAGCGGTCTAACCCGAAGAGACAATGTACGCAGTCATTCTCGCCGGCGGTGTTGGCACCCGTTTGTGGCCCCGCAGCCGCCAGGACGCCCCTAAACAGTTCAGCGACATCACGGGAAGCGGCCGTACCATGATTCAAGCCACGGCAGCCAGACTGGATGGCCTGGTCTCCTCCCGCGACACCTATGTCGTAACAGGCCGTCGTTACGCCGGGCTTTGCGCCGAACAACTCGACTGCATTCCCCGCGACAATATCTTGACGGAGCCGAGCGGCCGCAATACCGCGCCGGCAATTGCCCTGGCATGCGCGCGCTTGAAACGCCGCGACCCCACGGAAGTCGTTGCCATTCTGCCTGCCGATCATCACATCCAAGACGGGGTTGCCTTCCGGGCGGCGTTGCGACAGGCTAAGCGAAGCGCTGACCGCGGATATCTCACCGTCCTCGGCATCGAGCCGACGAAGGCACACACAGGATACGGCTACATTCGGCGCGCCGCGGAGCCGCTGCCTCTGCACGGAGATCTGGCGACCTACCCCGTGCTCCAGTTCCTCGAGAAGCCCGACCAGGCGACTGCAGAGCAGTTTCTGGCTGACGGACACTACTTTTGGAACGGCGGCATCTTTGTCGGACGCGTCGATCGACTCCTGTCGGAATACGGCGAACGGATGCCCGAACTTTACGCCGACATAGACCGCATCTCGGCCGCGCTCGACACTCCCGGCCTGGATGGCCTGCTGGCGGAGATCTGGCCGAAAATGCCTGATATCTCGTTCGACTATGCTTTGATGGAAGGTGCACAGAGGGTGGCAGTCGTGCCAATGCAGGCTGGATGGAATGACCTCGGCAGCTGGGACGCGCTTGAGGTTGTCGCTGCCCCCGACGAGGCCGGCAACTTTCCTATCGAAGGAGAACTCCTTACCGTAAACAGCAGCGGCAACATTGTGGCCGCAGACAAGCAGATTGTCGCACTCGTCGACGTCAACGACCTAATCGTTGTCGATGCAGGAGACGCGCTCTTGATTGGGAGGAAAGAGAGCATTCAGCAAGTCAAGCAGGTCGTAGCCAAGCTGCAGTCCGGGCAGCGCGCCGATCTACTCTAATCGTTCGCCGATTCCCCCGGAAGACAGTTCTCACAAAAAAATGGAACGCAACAGATCATTGGTCCACATCCTGGTGTCGGGCCTTGCAGGGCTTTTGCTCGGCCTCTTCATCGGATGGTGGGTCTGGCCGGTGGAATGGACCGACCCGTCCGGCGCTGCGAACCCAGTCCAGTCTGGCGAGCCGGCGCCCGAGCAGATTCCCGAAGAGTCCGCTGCTGACACTTCGTTCCAGGACTGGCTAAACCAGGCGTTGTTGTATCTTGCCGCCGCTCTCCTGGTAGGCGGAGCGGTCGCAATTGGTTACCAATTCCTTAGGCAGCCTGAACACCGTGCGTCGTCGAGAAGGTCTGCCGGATCCACCAACGCAAGGCAGGCGGCCGTCCAGCAGGCCCGCCGCCCCCGGCCGGTCTTCGTTTCCGGCAAGCGGACCGGCTCCAGGACGCCGGCCCTGGATTGGATTCGCAGGCCGCGGCCCTCTCGCGACGAGTCCCACACTGACGAGCCCGTGTTTCCCAGCCAGTCAGGACCCCTAAACGATTCCGGAGAAGGCTCGCGCTTCGCCCGCCCGGCTGAGACAGAAAGTTTTCAAGCGGACAGCGCAGAGGCCTCGCCTCGCCAGCGCGCTTCGGGCGAAGAAGAACCGTCAAATGCAGAGTACTGGCCGGAATCCGGGACCGGTTGGGCGGATTCGCCTGCGCCAAAGTCCCCGGATGAACCCGATGAGGAAGAGCTCTCTCAACCCGGGATAGCTGAACCGATGCCACCAGAACCGCAGTCCGACCGGCATCCGCCGTCAGACGATATTGGCGCTTCCCAACCCTCCGATGCCGAAAGCAGACCGCAGCTGGCAGACGAGACGACGTCCGAGAATGGGGCCGCGCTTCAGCAGGAGACAGGGTCCATAGAGGGTCAGGAAGTAGTGGATGCGATGCCGCGCCCAGACAGCAGGCAGTCACCGCCGGACTCTCCAGGCCGCGCAGGAGTTGAGGCCGCCGATTCGATCAGCGCGAACGGTCGCGAGAGTGAGTCGTCTGGGTCTGATCCGACGACCCTGCATGCCCAGCCGCAGGTCGACCATTCTGTCAAGGGGGTCTCAACCGACAGCGGGCCCAAAGACGGCGCCTCGCCGCCAGGCGGTGACGAATTGGCGGTATTCAAGGCGAACTACGCCTTCGGCATCCAGTCCTACGACGAGAGCTTCACCATTGTTGCCCCGGACGGTGAGTTGTTGGGCGCCTGCGGTATGGGCATGAATGAATCTCTGGATCGGGCGGCCGCCGATACAGACCAGGTGCGGCTGCTGGAGATCTGGCTCTATGACCGTTCAGCAGTACGTACCATCAGCCAGTTGCTGGTCTCGCCCGGATTCGACGCGACTTCCTTTGACGACGGCAGCGAAGTGGATGGTCCCCATCGTTCACCGCCCCTGGAGCTAATGCCCGGCCTGACATGCGTGCTTCGCTCCCACCACATTCAGCTAGATTGCACGATCAAGGGCGTATCCTATCTGGATAGCGGACAGTCGCCGCGACCTCTGCGGTCGGTGAGCGCGTTGCTGGTCGTTCTTGGCCCAGCGTAGCCGGACGCGTTCCGCATCGCCTGATCCTGTCGGAAGTTTAGACAGGCTCTCTCGTATCGAAGAGACGGCGGTACTCGGCGATGGCGTAACGGTCGGTCATACCTGCGATGTAGTCGCACACGATGCGATGTACGTTTCCGTCGCCTTGGGCCAAAAGCTCCTGCGCTTCCGGAGGCAGCTGGGCCGGTTCCTCGACAAAGGCGCCAAACAGGGCGCGCACAGTTCGGTCCGCCTTTGCCGCCATCCGCACAACGCGGAAATGCCGGTAGAAACGGTCGAAAAGAAAACGCTTCAACTCCCGGTTTTCCTCCGCGACCTCAGCAGAATAGTCCGCCATGTTCTCTGCCTGCGCCCGCAGGCCGGCGAGATCCCGCACGCCTGCCGCGTCCAGTCTTTCGCCGGACGCACGGATTGCATCGCTGACTTCGATGCCTACCAGCCGCCGGATGAACCGGTAGCGGTCAAGCGGCTGGGTCAGATCGATCGACGAAGGGGCCTCGCCAAGCGAGTTCAGAACGCGCCGGCTGATCGCCAGCTCCAGAAATTCGCCGGGGTCCAGGATCCCTGCCCGAAGACCGTCATCTGCGTCGCTCGTGTTGTACGCGATCTCGTCGGCCAGGTTGCTGAGCTGGCACTCAAGCGTGCCGCGCTCCCCCGCGTTGTACTCCCTGGCGTCGACAACGTCGTAGTCCGTGTCGTGCTTGACTACACCTTCGCGCACCTCGTACGTCAGATTCAGGCCGGGATGCGCCGGGTAGCGAAGCGCCAGTTTTGTGATGATTCGATAAGTCTGTTTCTGGTGATCGTAGCCGCCGTGCGCCCGCATCAGTTGATTGAGTGTCGCCTCGCCGGTATGCCCAAAGGGAGGATGCCCCAGGTCGTGTGCCAGGCAGATAGCCTCGCTTAGGTCTTCGTTACAAGAAAGCGCGCGCGCGAGCGTGCGCCCGATCTGAGCCACCTCAACCGTGTGCGTGAGCCGGTTGCGGTAGTGGTCGCCTTCATTGTAGACGAACACCTGCGTCTTGTACTGAAGCCGGCGGAACGCGGTCGTGTGGATAATCCGGTCTCGGTCGCGCTGGTACGCAGTGCGGTAAGGATGCTCCGGCCCCGGGAAGACACGTCCGCGGCTCTCGCTGCTCCGCATTGCGTACGTTGCCAGCTCGCGTTCTTCGCGCTGCTCCAGCTCCTCCCTTGTGACGTACATTTGCAGGCCCTCACCACGAAATTCAGCCGGATAACGGACGTCCAAATGGTCTGTTGCCGCTTCGGAGATTCCAGACTTCGACGACTTCAGTATACATTCTGACGACCCGAACCGGCGAACCTTTCCGACAGATGCAGTCTGGTCCCCGATTCCCCAACCTGTGCGGCGCCGGCGTCCGCGCACAGGTCGCGGCCCCGTTCTCCCCTACCTTCCCCCGCGTGCTATAATTGCCCCGTATTCTCCATGTTGACCCGCCCGCGGGGAGTTGCATGTGCTGAGACGCCTGTTTGGACGACAGGATGAGAAGTCGGCCGACGACCTGAAAATCGAAGCAAGCCTGAAAAAGACCCGCTCCGGCATCTTCGGGCAAGTCGGCGCCCTGTTTCATGAAAACGAGATCGGTGACGAGTTGTGGGAAGAGTTGGAAGAGGCCCTCATTGTCGCCGATGTCGGCATGGAAACGACCCTGGAACTGGTCGAGTCCACCAGAGCCAGGGTCGAGCGCGAGGCCGTAATGAGGGCTGACGACGCCTACCTCATCCTCAAGCAGGAAATGGTCAAACTCCTGCAGCCCGACGAGCCTTTGGGCATCGAAGAGCCTCGCATTCTGACGGTCGTGCTCGTCGTCGGCGTCAACGGGTCCGGCAAGACGACAAGCATAGGCAAGCTTGCGCTTCGCTACAAACAGCTGGGCAAACGCGTCGTCCTTGCTGCCGGTGACACCTTCCGCGCCGCGGCAATCGACCAGCTCAAGATTTGGGGAGAGCGCGCCGAAGTTGAGGTTATCGCCCAGGCCCCCGGTTCAGACCCGGCCGCCGTTCTGTTCGACGCCATGCGTGCAAGCCAGGAGAGCCGCAGCGCCGATATTCTCATCGCCGATACGGCCGGCCGTCTACAGAATAAATTCAATCTCATGCAGGAGCTGGAAAAGATGCGCCGCGTGGCCGCCAAGCAGGTCCACCGCGCGCCGCACGAAATTCTGCTCGTTCTCGACGCCTCCACCGGACAGAACGCCATATTGCAGGCCAAGGGCTTCCAGAAAGCTTCGGGGGTTACCGGCATCGTCCTCACCAAGCTCGACAGTACGGCCAGGGGAGGCGCCGTTCTCAATATAAAGAAACAGTTAGGCATCCCGGTGCGCTTTGTCGGCACCGGCGAAAAGTTGGAAGATTTGGCCGAGTTCGACCCGGTTGCGTTTGTGGAAGGCCTGCTGGGAGAGTAAGACACCCCGCGCCTTATGGCTTGCCAACCGATTCTCGATGAAGGAGAGGGAGAAGAATGCGAGAACTGACCGACCGTCTGCACCAGCTCGCAGAACGTGTCAACACGATACGGAGGCGGCTTTGACCTGCCTGATAAGGTGGATCGGGTCCAGGAACTGGAGAAGCAATCAATTGCGCCCGGCTTTTGGGACGACCAGCGGGCAGCACAACAGAAGATGCAAGAGCTGAACGCCCTGAAAGAGCAAATCGGCGTTTGGGACGGACTGCAGGAGCGGGCCCAGGACGCGCAGGACCTGGCGCTGATGGCCGATGATGACGCCGGGATGCTCGGCGAGCTGTCGCAGGAGGCTGCCGCACTCGAAACGGAGTTGGAAAGCCGGGAATTCACGCTGGCACTCAACGGCAAGTATGACGCAGGCGGCGCCATCGTCAGCATTCACGCTGGCGCGGGTGGAACCGAGGCGCAGGACTGGGCCGCCATGCTGCTGCGCATGTATCTGCGCTGGGCTGAGAAGAAGGATTTCGCCACCGAAGTCACCGACATGACCCAGGGGGAGGAGGCCGGAATCAAGAGCGTTACCATAACCGTGGAGGGACCGTACGCCTACGGCTATCTGCAAGCAGAGCGGGGCACACACCGGTTGGTCCGGCTCAGTCCATTCGATGCCGGCAACCGCCGCCATACGTCGTTTGCCAAGCTTGAGGTCATGCCAATAATCGACGAAGACATCGAGATCGAGATTTCGCCCAACGACATCCGCATCGACGTCTTCCTGTCGAGCGGCGCCGGAGGTCAGAGCGTACAGAAAAACGCCACCGCCGTTCGCCTCCATCATGAGCCTTCCGGAATCGTCGTTACCTGTCAGAACGAACGCAGCCAGACCCAGAACCGTGAGATAGCGCTCAGAATCCTGCGCGGCAAACTTTACGCTGTCGAACAGGAGAGGATCGCTGCCGAAAAGGCCCGCCTCAAAGGCGAGAACGTTCAGGCCGATTTTGGCAGCCAGATCCGGTCATACGTCCTCCATCCCTACCAGATGGTAAAGGACCTGCGTACAAATGTGGAGACCTCAACGCCGCAGACGGTTCTCGACGGAGAGTTGGACCAGTTCATCGAGGCCTGGCTCAAGATGCAGGTGGGTACCTGAACGAAGACCCAGGAGGAGCAAACAATGATTGAACTCGCGCCCGTAAGGCAGACTGTCTCCGAACAGCGTGTCGAAAACGTTGCCGCTGAAGTTTGGAATGGCCTCAACGCGCTTTCCCTGGCCGACCGCGTCCGACCTGGGATGCGCGTAGCCGTGGCCGTCGGAAGCCGCGGTATCTCATGCTACGCCGAGGTCGTTGGGGCGGTCGTCAAGACGCTGCAGTCTCTCGGGGCCGAACCTTTTCTTGTACCGGCAATGGGTAGCCACGGCGGTGGCACTGCCGAAGGCCAACGCGCCGTGCTCGTCAGCTACGGCATGGCCGAACTCGGGGTCCCGATTCACAGCAGCCTTGAGGTCACACAGATAGGTCAGGCCGGAAGTATGCCTGTCTACTGGGACCGCTTCGCCGCCGAAGCCGACGCCGTAATCCCGGTCAATCGCATCAAGGCCCATACCGCCTTTCGCGCCGATCACGAGAGCGGCCTGTGCAAAATCATGACCATCGGTCTCGGCAAGAAGCGCGGCGCCGCAACCCTGCACGCTCACGATGCCTCCATCTCCATTCCCCTCGCAGCGCAAGTCGTCCTCAACAAAATGCCGGTCGTTGCCGGCGTTGCAATCGTAGAGAATGGTCGTCATGCCCCGGCGAAGATCGCCGTCCTGCCGGGCGAGAGCATTTTCCGGCAGGAGCCCGGCCTTCTGCGACTGGCCAAGGAACTTCAACCTAGTATCCCGTTCGACCAACTCGACCTCTTGATCGTGCAGGAGATGGGAAAGAACATCAGCGGCACAGGTATGGATACCAACATCATCGGCATGTGGCGGCGCAACGGCGGCCCGCGCGAGCCCGACTTTCGCGTTCTCGCCGTCCTCGACCTGACGCACGACAGCCACGGCAATGCCTCCGGCATCGGTCTCGCCGACCTCATCTCTGAGCGCCTGCGCGCCAAAGTCGACTGGCACGCCACCTACACCAACTGCCTGACCGCCGGAAACTTCGCCGCCGCCAAGCAGCCCGTCTCCCTTGCAACCGATCGCGAGATTGTCGAGACAGGTCTGATGGACAAGGCAGCCGACGTTGCACGCGTCGTTTGGATTCAAAACACCCTTGAACTGGATACTCTCTGGCTTTCGCCTGCTTTGCTCCAGGAGGTTGAACACGCGCCGGCCCTGACAAGGATCGGTTCGGCCCGGATGATGCAGTTCGACAAAGACGGAACGCTGCGGCCGCCTACCACCGAACTTATGACAAAGTAACCATCGGATTGGGCCAGCTTAGTCGCGATCGACATGTGAACCGAGTTTTCTGCCAAGTGTCCGCGCTTCGCCTCCCTTCAATATTTCTCTTCATCCTGCTTTCACTTCTGCTGACCAGTCCACTCCGGCAGCAGGAGGCGACTCCCCACCTTGCTGACTCGCATATTCACCCCACCTTTCCCCCATGGTAGCTTGGCGGCAGTGTGAGGACGGCGATGTATTCAAGGCATTGCTCACGCATCGGGCCGCGGGTCACATGGCGCTCACGAATGGATACTCGCAGTCCCGGCCGGTCAATAGCAGCTGTGGATTCGAACCGAGCTCGAGCGGACGAATTGGGTGGTAAGTCGAAGCGAGGGCCCAATCCTCTTGGATCGCCAGAAATTGTACACAGGTGTCCGGTTGTGCTACCATTTGCGGCGATGGGTTGGCCCCGCCAGCCAAACAAACTGGAGAGGTCGCATAGTCTGGCCGAGTGCGCGCGTCTCGAAAACGCGTAGGGTTCACGCCCTCGAGGGTTCAAATCCCTCCCTCTCCGCCTCCGATCCCGGGCACATGCTGTCCGGGAATCTTTTGCAATCTGAGGACCGGCCGCCAGCTTTCCGCCGACGCGCGCGGCTGGAACTGTCGGGGATCCTCCGCGGAAGGCCGCATCGATGGGGCCGATTCGAACAGCACTCGTCTCCCAATACAGTACGGAATTCGGCCGCGGCCCCAATTTGGCCCTCCTTGCCCGGCTACGCGGCCAGCAAGCGGCCGGAGTCGCAGCCCTCCTGGCACTGGCCTATTTGCTCGCCCGACTCCCCATTCGCTGGGCCGCAGCCTCTGTCGTCGTGGGGGCATTTGGGTTTCTTCTGCTGCGCTTTCCCTGGTTGATATGGCCGGTGCTGGCGGTCGCGTTGCCCTTCGCAAGCGGCATAGACCTCGGTCCCTTTAGCTTGGCCGACGGTCTGCTGGCGGCTGCCGTGGCCGTCTGGTTCGTCAACGGCGTACGATGCAACCGGTTGCGTCTGAACGTAGGGTTCGTGCCCGGTCTTGTCCTCCTCTTTCTACTGGCCGTCTTGCTCTCATTCCCCTATTCGATCAACTTCCGCAAGGCAGTTGAAGGGGTCTTAAAGTGGCTGGAGATGCTTCTGATCATCCTGCTGGTCCAGGAAGCAGTGCCAAGGGCCCGAGTGCACTGGCTGGTCTGGGGACTACTGGCCGGAGGCGTATTGCAGGCCGCGCTGGGAATCTATCAGTTTGTTTTCCGCATCGGGCCGCCCAATTTCCTCCTGCTCGACCGCTTCATGCGCGCGTCCGGGACTTTCGGTCAGCCCAACCCGTTCGCCGGCTATCTGGGCCTGACCCTGCCCGTCGCAGCCGCCCTCTTCCTGCACGCGATCAGTTCCCTATTCACCCGTCCGCGTGCCCGGGGGCCTGACCCACCCGCGAGGCCAGCCGTTAGCGGCTTGCCGGCATGGGTAGGTTCGCTGGCAGCCACCATCGGATACGGAGGCGTAGCCACCGTCATTGGCCTGGGCCTGGTCGCCAGCTGGAGCCGCGGCGGCTGGCTCGGGACTGCCTCAAGCCTTACTGTCGTCCTGCTATTCCAAACTGGCCGCAGGATCGCGATCGCCTTGGTTGCCGCGTTCGCCGTCCTCCTGGCCGCCGGCGGTGCGCTGGCCCGTTTCATTCCAACCTCGCTAACCGATCGTTTGGCCGACCTCCCAATTTATTTGGGCCTCGGCATATGGGACGTCGTGCGGCAGCCCGTAACAAACAGCAACTTTTCGGTCATCGAACGCCTCGCCCATTGGATCGCCGCGCTGCGCATGTGGGAACTTTCGCCCTGGTTTGGCATCGGGCCAGGAAACTATGCTGCCGTCTACCCACAAGTCCGTCTGCCTCGCTGGGAAGAGCCCCTGGGCCACGCCCACAACATCTACCTGAACGTGCTTGCCGAGAACGGCCTGGTCGGCCTGGTCGCCTATCTGGTGATGTGGGGAGGCGTTGTTGGCTGGCTCGTCTGTCAGCGAATGCAGATGCGCGAAACCAAGGCCGAGCAGCACCCTCTTCAGAACAATAGTCCCTCTCAGCCGGCACCATGGAATGCCGCTCTACTCCTCGGCGTCCTTGGCGTAATCGTCCATCTCTCCGTACACCATCTCTTCGACTATCTCTACGTGCAGGGTATCTACCTCCACCTCGCGTTCTGGCTCGCGTCCGCCGTAGCCCTGGCCCGCCGTCCACCCGCCGTCCCATCTTCGGCCGCCTCGCATTCAACAATTAACTGAAAGCAGGCATGGAATCACGAAACCGGCGTCCAACTCTTACGGGTGGCCCGCGCTTGCGGGGTGAGTCCAGGTGTAGCCGGCTCCGTGCAGCTCCGGCCGGCAAGACCGGGGCAACTCCTTCCGAGGAGCCCAAGCCTTGGCGCGCCGTTCGACTATGCAAGTGGAACGAGGGAAGGAGCTTTCGCACCGGCGTCGCGCAAATCCGGCAGACAGCCCCGCGGGGGATGCTGAGGACCAATGGCTTTTGCGATTTGCGTACGAGTAGGCGAAACTACTGCGGTGCTGGCGCACAGTAGCAACAAGAGGGGCATAGGGTGCGCTTCCACGTATTCTGTGATTATTGCAGGTAGATACATCAGACTCGCGCCTAATGCTCGAGCTGTGATTAGATCTGCACCTGATGCGGTCAATTCGCGTTCAATGCTTTCATTTATGAGCCGTAACAAGATCTTGCCGGCGGGCAGCCGCAGGCGCAAAGAGACCAAGCGCTTCCTCAAGTTCGCCTCAGTCGGCGCGGTCGGTGCGATGACGGACTTTGCACTCCTCAACGTGCTGGTTCAGCTCGCCGGCTTCCTTCCCGTCGTCGCCAACGGTTTCAGTTTCAGTGCGGCGGTAGTCCAGAACTTTGTCCTCAACCGCACGTGGACCTTCCCGGAAAGCCAGATCCGCAATACGCGCAGGCAGCTCGTCCAGTTCGCCCTGGTCAGCGTCGCCGGCTTGGGGATTAACACAATCGTCTTCCAGTTCGTCGACCTGTCTCTGCGTCCCTATTGGATAGAGTGGCTTTCGGACCCCATTTGGGGCCCGACCGTCAGCTACAATTTCGCCAAGCTCTTCTCCATAGGCGTCGTCCTCTTCTGGAACTTCGCCGCCAACAGGCTGTGGACCTACAAGGGGCTGTGAAGCTCGTCATCGACTACACGCCGGCCGTTCGCCAGTCCGCCGGTATCGGTCGCATCATACGCGGGCAGATCGAAGCGCTGTTCGAGCACAACCCCGGCTACGATCTCTCCCTCTTCGTTGCCGGCACGGTTGACAACGACCTGAAGGGCCTCGCCCAGCTGCCTCTGCTCACCTTTCCGGCCATCTCAGAACGAAGCCTCACCCGCATCTGGCACCGGCTCAACATCCCCTTTCCACGCGTCGAGTGGCTGGCCGGCCGCGGCATCGACCTGTTCCACGCCACCGATTTCGTTCTCGCGCCGGTCACGGCACGCCGAAAACTGCTGACCGTCCACGACCTCGCATTCGTGCACTATCCCGAAGCCGCCATGCCAACGCTACAGCACTACCTGAATGTGGTCGTGCCCCGCAGCATAGCCAAGGCCGATCATCTGATCGCAGACAGCCACAACACGGCGCGAGATCTCCAGACGCTTTGGCCGGTCCTGGAAGGGAGAATCAGCGTCGTCCAGGGCGCGGTCGACCACCGATTCTTCCGCCCGGTATCGGACCCGCAAGAGCTGCTCAAGGCGAGGCAAAAGTACGGGCTAGGCCAAAGGCCTTTCATGCTCGGTCTCAGCACGCTACAACCCCGCAAAAACTATCCCCGCCTGATTCGCGCTTTTCACATTGCCCGGCAAGAGGCCGCACTGCCGCATCTACTCGTAATCGGTGGCAAGAAGGGCTGGCTCTTCGAGGAGATCTTCGCGACCGTAAGAGAACTGAGAATGGAGAAGGATGTCGTCTTTCCCGGTTTCGTCGCCGATGAAGACCTGCCTGCTCTCTACTCCGCTGCCGACTTCTTTGTCTATCCCTCCCTGTACGAGGGATTCGGACTGCCGGTCCTCGAATCGCTGGCCTGCGGGACGCCGGTATTGACGGCAGACAACTCCTGCCTGCCCGAAGCCGGTGGAGAAGGAGCCCTATATGTCGACGCCGAGTCGGTCGAAAGTATCGCCGACGGCATCGAGCAGCTATCTACGAAGCCCGAACTGCGAACGCGGCTGACAGCCGCCGGTAACGTCCACGCCCGCAACTTCACCTGGCGGCGCAGCCTCGGTCAACTCTTGGATGCCTACGAGCGTGCGCTTAACTGAGAATATGGTAGAATGCTTTCAGCGCGCCCGGAAAGAAACCTTAGATGGAATCGAGTCACAAGACGGTCGCCGAATCGGCCACCAGAATCAACCAGTTTACCAATCCCGAGCATGCCAACCTGTTGGGCAATGTCCACGGCGGCGTGATTCTGAAGCTGTGCGACGAGTGCGGCGGCATTACAGCCGCCAGGCACGCGGGCCTGCCCGCGGTCACCGTTGCCGTCGATAGCATGACCTTCTACGAGCCGGTCCACATCGGGCAGCTTCTCAACCTCGAAGGCCGCATCACCTATGTCGGGCGCAGCTCGATGGAAGTCGAGGTCATCGTCAAAGCCGAAAACCTCCTCACCGGCGAGATAACCCACACCAACAGCGCGTTTTACATCTTCGTGGCAGTGGATGGGAGCGGCGCGCCCGCAGAAGTGCCCCGCCTCAAGTTGACTTCTGCGGAGGAACGACGCCGCTTCGAAGAGGGCAGGGAGCGACAGGTCCGCCGGCTTGAGCGCGCTGGCAGACAGATCAGCGGCGCGGTCTAGCCCCTGCCGAGGCAGCCCAATGCACTTTTCTCACCTCCTGGCCCCCCGAAATCTGCCTGTGCGACTGCTGCTGCCCGTGGCCGCCCTCGCAACACTGTTAGGCTACTTCCTGCCCTGGATCGAACACCCCGCGGCCGGGCTGGTGGTTCTCGGGCTGGACCTGGCAGAACTTGTGAAGTTTCTGTATCCCGTTCAGCAGGGCGATATCAGCCTCTGGCGAGAAGGCTTCTATCTCCCTTTGGTCGCCGCCAGCCTTAGCCTCAGCCTGAATGCATTTCGCCGCGACCCCTTGAATTCTGGCAAGAGCATTGAAAAAACGCCGTCAGGTGATGAAAGACAAGCCCGCCCGGCATACCCCTTGCCTGTTCGCCCCGCCTTGCTCCTGCTCGCCGCAGTCGCAGCGCTCAATCTGCTGCCCCCCGCCTGGACGCCGCGCCTCTTGCTGTCGCCCGAGTTTCTCCTGCAGTCGATCGCCCTATTCTTCTGCCTGTTGTTCGTCGCGGTCAGCCCTTTGGCCGCACTCACCGTTGCCCCCCGCACCTTACTTGAAGCGCTCGGAATGGGCGCCGCTTCCGCAACGGACAGCGGCAAAGCATGGAAAAACGCCCGCCTGCTCTCGCTGGCGCGCGCGACGGCGCTGGCCGCGCTCGCGGCCGCGGCCATCTACTTTCCACTGTTGCAATTTCGCTGGGTCGTTCCGACACTCACGGACCTCTACGGGCAAAGCCTCGAAACCGGATTGGGACCGGCGCTGTTGTTCGCAGGCCTGGCTGGTCTGCTGGCCCACGCCCTGACCGATCTCGCATTTGCGGCGAGGGCGCGATGACCGACGTTAGACCCAAAATCAGGGTCTACGAGGTCCCTTTCCGCGCGGTTTGGCTGCGGCGCAAAGACGTGATCGACTTGCGCATGAAGGGCAGCGCGCCGCACACGCAAAACTGGACGACAGCTGACATTGTTGCCCACATCGCCGGCCAACGCCTGGTTGGTGTTACCATGCGCGACCACAAAAGGCTCGGACTGGGCCGCTGGCTGCGCGCAGAAGCTCCGGAGATCCCCTACGCTGTGGGCGAGCCGCTGCCTTCCGGGACGATCCGCTACGATGAAGCCGGCCAGTTTGCCTACTTCTCAATCTGGCCTTTGCTAACCGAAGACGCAGAAAGTCATGACTACGAACGGGAAGGCAAGGTCTACCTGCTGAGCAGCGGCGCAGTAGCCCGTATTCGCTTTCCGGTGATGAACAAGCGCGGCCGCGCGGCCGTCCTCGGCGCCGCCGCGGCCCTTCTTGCCACAAGGTAGAGGAGAGGGAGCGCGGGGCGCGTCTCTTCCCCGCCTATCATTTCATGGAGTTGAGCTGATGGCAAAACCCATTCGATTTGGCGTTATCGGCGGCAGCGGCGTCTACCAGATGGAATCGCTGACAGACGTCGAAGAGGTCGAACTGGATACTCCGTTCGGCAGCCCGTCCGATGCCTTCATCGTCGGGACGCTTCAGGGGCAACGCGTGGCCTTCCTTGCCCGTCACGGGCGCGGACACCGCATCAGTCCTACTCGTCTCAACCAGCGCGCCAACATCTACGGCTTCAAAATGTTGGGCGTCGAATACCTGATCGCCGTCAGTGCCTGCGGAAGCCTGCAGGAACATCTGCGACCAGGCGACATCGTCATTCCGGACCAGGTTTTCGACCGCACGCGGCTGCGGGCGCTCAGCTTCTTCGATGACCCGGATGTCGGGACCGACGGGCTCGTCGTCCACGTCAGCGTCGCCCACCCCTTCTGCGACCTTCTCAGCGATATCTGCTTCAAGGCCGTTGAGCAGACCGGCGCAACCGCGCACAAGGGCGGCAACTTCGTTACTATTGAAGGGCCTCGATTCAGTACCCGCGCCGAGAGCCTTGCTTTTCGGCAGTTGGGAATGGACATCATCGGCATGACAACAACGCCCGAGGCTTTCCTCGCGCGCGAGGCCGAGATGAGCTATGCTTGCATGGCGCACGTGACAGATTATGACGTTTGGCATGAGACCGAAGAAGCAGTTACGGTCGATGCCGTCATCAAGACGTTGATGCACAATGCGGAAGTAGCCGTCCAGGCCGTCGCTAACGCCATCGCGCTGCTTTCCGAATGTGGACCTTCCCCCTACGCCGATGCGCTGAAGGATGCTCTGATGACGAGCAAGGATGTTGTCCCCAGGCAGGTGATCGACCGCCTGGAACTGCTCGTTGGCAAATACTTCGACCGCACCTAAAGGAACGACCGCCCTCTATGCCCACCGTAGCCCAAATGATCGCCCAAACGCTTCACGAAGCCGGCGTGCGAACTGTCTTCGGCATGCCCGGCGGTGAAGTCGTCGCCGTCCTGGAAGCGTTGCATCGGCTAGGCATCCGCTTCGAGCTGATGCACCACGAACAGAGCGCAGTCTTTGCCGCCGATGCCTTCGCCCGCGCGACATGCCGCCCTGGCTGCGTGCTGACCACGCTTGGCCCCGGCGCCCTCAACGCCGTACCCGGCATCGGTCATGCCTGGCTGGATCGGGCGCCAATCGTCCTCATCACGGCCCAAAAGCCGGATACGCTGCTGCCCAATTACACACACCAGGTCGTAGATTTGCAGGCGCTGTTTTCCCCGATTACCAAGCGCACGCTCAAGGTGTCGCCGCTGAACGCGGCCGCCGAACTTGCGCCGACGATCGCCCTGACCATGCAGGGTCGGCCCGGTCCCGTGCACTTGCAGATCAGCAATGAAGAGGCCGACCTGCAGGCCGTCGGCGGGGGACGTCCCCCGACCAGAAAGAAAGATGAACAGGCGAGCCTTCTTGGAGAGTCCCGGTTATCCCCGAGCCCGGACCTCATTTCCCGAGCGCACGCGCTCATCGCCGGCGCCTGTCGCCCCGTGATACTCGCCGGTCTGGGGCTGGAACCGGAAGCCCCCTATGGCGCTCTGAAATCGCTGGCCGAAGCGGCGAACGCGCCGGTCATCGTTTCACCAAAGGCCAAAGGCGCCCTGCCCGCCAACCACCCTTTGAGCGCAGGCGTAATCGGCCTGACTCGAACCGACCCCGCCTACGAAATTCTCGAAGAGGCGGACTGCGTCATTGCCGTCGGATTCGACGTCGTGGAACTGGTAAAGCCGTGGTCGTTGACGCGTCCTGACGGGAGCGGCACGGGCGAAGACCCTGGCAATGTCCCGCTGATATGGATCGCCAACTGGCCGAACGAAGACCCCGTCCTACCCGCAGACGTTGAAATGGTAGGTTCGATACAATCTGCGCTGCTGCAACTGGCAGACAGCGAATTCTACAGCAACCGGGAGTGGGGCGCGACAAGGGTAGACAGATTCCGTAGAGAGCGGGCAGCTAAATCCCTGCCGGCGCCGCGACCTGGAAAGCTCCTTCCCCAGCAGCTTCTCGATAGTATGCGCCGCCACCTGCCTGCCGAAGCGATGCTTGCCGTGGACGTAGGCAGTCACAAGATTTTCAGCAGCCTCGAGTGGCCCACCCTGCGTCCGAACCGCTTCGCACTCTCAAACGGGCTCTCATGCATGGGTTTCGGACTGCCCGCGGCCATCGGCACGGCGCTGGCCAGACCCGGCGAAAGGGTGGCTTGCATGATAGGCGACGGCGGGCTGCTCATGTGCATGGGCGAGCTGAGCGTTCTTGCCCGCCTCAGCCTGCCGATAACGGTCGTCGTCCCGGTCGACAATGCGATCGACCTGATCCGCTCGCACCAAATCCGGCAAGGCAAGGAGCCTTTGGGCACCGAGTTTCCCGCGCCCGACTTCACCAAGATCGCTGCCGGATACGGTATCGAATCGGCCCGGGTCACGACCCCCGACGCGTGCGACGAGGCGCTGGCGCGGGCTGCAGCAGGCAACGCGCCCTTCCTCGTCGAAGCCCACATCGATCCCATCGGCTATCCCACAACGCCGCGCTGAACATCCCGTTTGCGCCTAGAATTTCACCTCCGCGCGCCCCTCGATCTTCTTTTCGTCCAACGCCATGCCTATCCCGGGCCCGTCCGGCACGCTCACCATCCCGTTGACCGGCTTGACCGGTTTCTTGAGAAAGAACTGGTGGACTTCATTCCATTTGATCAGATACTCGAGCAGGGGCGTGATTGGCTCCGGCCAGGCTGCAATGACATGAATGCTGGCCGGCGTTGAGTGGCCGTGCGGGATGACCGGTACGTCATAGGCAGATGCCAGCGCCAGGATCTTCTGTGTCTCTGAGATGCCGCCGCACCAGTAGATATCGGGCTGGTAGACGTCGCACGCGCCCGCATCCATCAGCTGCTTCAGCCCCCAGCGCGTGTACTCGTGCTCGCCGCCGCTAATGGGCACATTCACCTGCCCGCGGATCTGCGCGTACTGCTCGATCTTGTCCGGCAGAACCGGCTCCTCGATCCAGCGCGGCGCGTACTCCTCCAGACGCCGCGCCATCTGCACCGTATACGGCACGTCCCAGCTCATCCAGCAGTCTAGCATGATATCCACGTCGGGCCCTACGCTTTCCCGCAATGTGCGCACCAGCCTCAGGTTGCGTTCCATCCCCGCCTTCCCGTCGGTCGGGCCGTCGCGGAAGAACCACTTGGTCGCCCGGTATCCCTGGGCCACGAACTGCTTCGCTCGCTCCTGCACCAGCTCCGGGTCAAGCGAGAAGCCCAGCGCGCTGGCATACGCCGGCACCTCCGTGCGCGTCGGGCCGCCCAACAGCTGACATACTGGCGCGTCGAACCAGTTCCCCTTCAGGTCCCACAGGGCGCAGTCGACCGCGCTCAGCGCCATCATCTCGGTGCCCTTGCGCCCATGAACCTGCGCCCTGTACATCCGGTCCCACAAGCGCTCGGAGGCCAGCGGGTCATGGCCGAACAACAGCGGCGCCAGCTGTGTCTCAATAATGAAAGCCTGCTCGCGCGGGAGCGGCCCGCCGCGACCCGACACCCCTTCGTCGGTCTCGATATCGACAAAGTAGGCAGAGATGCGGTATTGTCCCTCGCCAACCGCGAACATTTCGTGCGCTCCTTCTGCCTTGTGCTCGGGGTAGATGTCCAACGGGCGCAGTAGCCGCTCCTCCCAGAAATCTTCTTCGTGCTCAAGAACGCCCTGCAGCTCGTAGACGTTAACTCCGGTGATTTTCATAATCGGAATGCTCGCTTTCAAATTGATTGACCCTATGGTTGTAGTATACTGAACCGGCTTGGCGGGAGGGCAGGGAACTGCGCCTGAAGCGTCCGTTTGCAGGTGTGGTGTGCGACCCCATTTCGGCAGCATCGATATTCGCCCACGATCGGTTATTGCGCAAGTCCGCGATACGTCTGCGACCACGTCGGGACTCCGATCGTCCGATGCCCGTTGAGTGGTCCCCTTCAGTCATCATTCGGTCCCGGAGCGTTTCCAATGTGCAAACCCTGGCGCGGCATCTTCGCAATTGTCGTCACCCCGTTCAACGATGAGCTGAAGTTGGACGAAGCGGCCCTGCGGCGGCAGATAGAGTTCTGTATCGAAGGAGGCGCGGCGGGCCTGGTAGGACCGGCAAATGCAGGCGAATTTGCGACGATGTCTGACGACGAACGGCGGCGCTGGATCCGAATAGTCACCGAGGCAGCAGCCGGTCGCGTTCCAGTCATAGCCGCCACGACACACGGCCACAGGGTACCGGCTTTAGCCCTCAGCCGCTACGCCCAAGAAGTCGGCGCAGACGGAATCATGGCAATGCCGCCTCACATTCTTCACCCGGACGCGGGCGGCTGCTACGAATACTACAGTGCGCTTAACGACGCGCTGCGCATTCCGATCTGCGTCCAGAACTTCATGGGGCCCATCGGCACGCCCATGTCTGCCGATCTACTGGCCCGCATGTGCTCCGAGCTGGAGTACGTACAGTACCTGAAAGAGGAGACGCTCCCGGAGCCGCGCGCCATTTCGCGTACCCTTGCCGCCGCGGGTGACGCTTGCCGTGGGGTCTTCGGCGGCCAGGGCGGCATATACATGATCGACGAATGGCGGCGCGGCGCCTGCGGAAACATGCCGGCCAGCCAGTCGGTGGACGTGCACGCTCAGATCTGGCATCTGCTTGAGCAAAAGAACGAAGCCGCGGCCCGCGCCCTTTTCAACCGGCTCCTTCCGCTGCTCAATTTCGAACGCATGCACGGCGTAGCCGTCTACAAGCAGGTCTTCCTGCGTCGCGGCGTCTTCACTTCCACCGCCACCCGTATCCCGGGCGCATTTCTCGATCAGAAAGACCTGCTTGAGTTTGACGCTATCTGGCGCGAGATCGAGCCGCTTCTGGCCGACTGAGCTGAGTACACCGTGAACGCCTCGCAAGTCGGTCCGCGCGCCTGGTCGCTCTTGGGAATGTGGCTGGGGCCCAGGTGGATTCTCCTGCTCATGGCCCTGACGGCTCCGGTCCTGGCACTCGTCAGGACCGAGCTTCACGGCGTCGCCCTCCACGGAGATTCGGTCACATACATCGCCGTTGCCCGCAATTTGACCGCGGGCATGGGTTTCACCCACTTCGACGGCACGCCGTTGACCGGGTGGGCGCCTCTTTACCCCGCCCTGATTGCCCTCATAGACCTCGCTCTCGGAGTCCAGCCGCTCTCAGGCGCACGATTCTTTGATGCCGCCGCATTTGGCCTGATCGTATTCCTCTCCGGCCTGCTCTTCCAGCGCTATCTCAGAGAGCCATTCCTCGTTGTCGTCGGTACGGCCTTTGTACTGCTTTCCCCCGACATGCTCCGCCTCTCGACCTACGGTCTCTCTGAGCCTTTCTTCATTCTCCTGACTATCGTCTTCCTTCTGGGGCTGAACAGATACCTCAACAAGAACAGCCTCCTGACACTGCTTCTGACTGCGCTCGCGGTAGGGTTGGCCGGCGTGACAAGGTATATGGGCGTTACCCTGATTCTGGCTGGCGCAGTCGCGATCTTGGTCAATGGGCGCTGCACAGTACGCACTCGAATCCTTCATCTCCTGCTCTTCTGCGCCATTGCTTCGCTGCCGCTGGCACTTTGGGCACTCAGAAACATTCAACTCACAGGACTGCCGACTGCCTCGCGAGGTCCCTCGAAGTACCCGCTGTATTACAACCTCTACTATACATTTGTATTTCATCTGAACTGGTTTTTCCCTGTCTACTTCATTGGCGTCACGGCTACTTCGAGAGGAGCGCTGGCCGTTCTGGCCGCCGTCGCGGGCTACCTGGCGGGCGCACTCCTGAAGCCAAGAGACCTCCTCCGCTGGTCCCGGCTGGCCGCCTGGCAGCTGGACGCAGTCTCGATCTTTTACATCACCTATGTCTCTTTCCTGGTCGCTCTCGCGACGACCTTTGGCCTGGAACGAATCGGCTACAGATACCTTTCACCGGCATTTGTTCCTGTTGTCCTTATCATCCTATATCTCATGGAGCAGGAGCTCTTTTCCGCTGGCAAAACGATCTCTTTTGCCCTGTTGGGATCACTCATTCGAATTCCCAGGTCGCGGCTGGTGATCGCCGCGCTTGTCGCGGTTTTCGCGATGGCTGCCGTTAGGGAAGTCGTTACCATCGCCAGGCCCGTGGAACCTGACAACAACGTCAACCACTTCGTGTGGCAATCCAGCGAGACCATCCAATTGGCAAAGAGCGTTTGGCTGAGCCAAGGTGAGGAAACTCCACTGTACAGCAACGTTCCGTTTGCCCTCTACGTCCATGCCGGGATCCCTGCCAGGTGGGTGCCGGCGGCCCATAGGCATCAGTCCAGTGAGCCGCGCAAGCCGGTTACCTCCTTGGCCGGGCTGTGGCCCGAATCGCCAAAGGCACTTCTTGTCTGGTTCGATGCCCAGGCAAAGGGCCATCTGTTTGGCGTCGAAAGCTTGCGGGAAATCGCAGACTTCAAGACGGTTGCCAGGCTCGAAGACGGTACAGTTTATGAAGTTTCCTCCCGCTGATGGCAAAATGACAGGCTATAGGCTCTTACCCGCGACAACCGGCGGCCCGTGGACGCGATGATTGCTGACATTCGGCTCTACCCTCTTCGCATTCCCCGCGATGTGCCCTATCTCGGCCCCCTTGAAGAAGGCAGCCGGCCCAACGCGCAAGGCTACATCGTCAGGCCGGGCAATCGCACAGTATACCCCGTGCACGATCAAACCTTGCTCGTGAGAGTGGAAGCCGGCGACGGCACCGTCGGCTGGGGCGAGTGTTTTGGCGTCGTCGCGCCCCAGGTCGCCCGGACCATACTAGAGGAGCTGTTCATTCCCTTCGTCATCGGCCGCAGCCCGCACGACGTTGAGCGCATTTACGAGGACCTCTATGATCTGCAGCGCGTGCGCGGCCACTTTGGCGGCTACGCGCTCGACGCCATCGCCGGGCTCGACATCGCCCTGTGGGACCTGCGTGGTAAACTGCTCGGTCAGCCGGTATGGCAGCTCCTCGGCGGCCTGCGGCATGAGCGCCTGCCTGTCTACGTCTCCGGCCTGCCCGGCCGGTCCACTGCCGAACGCAGTGCCCTCGCCAGGAGCTGGACCGACCGCGGCTTCTCCGCGTTCAAGATTGCCGCGGCCGTGGCTGACCTGGGCGAGGTGGCCGAGATGAAGGCGATTCGCCACGCGGTCGGCGACGTTCCCCGCATCCTCGTCGATCTTCATTGGCGCTACACCGCGCTCGAGGCGATCCAGATGATTGACCGCCTGTGCGAGTATGACTTGCACCTGGCGGAGGCGCCGGTCGCGCCCGAAGACATGGATGGACAGGCGCAGGTTGCCCGCGCCGTCCGCACGCAGATCGGTCTGGGAGAAGAGTGGCGCACCGTTTACGAATACCTGCCCCGCCTGCAAGCCCGCTGCATGAACGTCATCCAGCCGGAGATCGCCCATACCGGCATCACCGGCTTCCGCCGCATCTGTGAGTTGGCGCAAGCCTTCCACTGCCGAGTTATGCCCCATGCCACCATCAACCTCGGCATCGCCCAGGCTGCCAGCCTGCACGTCGCCGCGACCTCAGCCAGTTTCGTCATGCACGAATACCAGCACTCCATCTTCGACCGCAACAAACAGTTCATCCGCAGCGCAATGGACTGTCAGAACGGCTTTTTCGATCTGCCGCAGGGGCCGGGGCTGGGCACAGAGCCAACCGAGGAGGCGCTCAGCTTCGAGATTGGGCGCAACTAATTCAGCGAGGAGTAGATCCCATGAGCGAAAGAGAGTTCGAAGTCGTCGATACCCACTGCCACATAGGCCTTTACAAGTACGAGCCGGTCGAGGTCCTGCTTTTCCATATGGAGCGGGCCGGCGTCGACCAGGCCGTCTTCATCCAGTACCTGGGAAACACGGACAATAGTTACCTGGTCGACGTCATGGAGGCGTACCCGGGACGCTTCGCCGCGGCCATGATCGTGCCTGACGACGACGACGGCAGCGCCGTCCGGCGATGGGCCGACAAAGGCATCGTCGGCATCCGTCTGCACGCCGACTTCCGCGGCCACGGCGCCGACCCGCTTGCGCACTGGCGCACAGCCGCCGAGTTGGACCTGGTGGTCAGCGTCTTCAGCCGGCCGGATATACTGCAAAGCGCCGAATTCGCCGAAGTACTGCGCAGCTTCCCCAATCTTTCACTCGTCATCGAGCACCTCGGCGGTGCTTCACCTGAAACCGGGCTGGACGACTTCAAGGCCATTACGGCTCTCGCCGAATACAACAACGTGACCATAAAGCTTCCCGGTTTCGGTGAATTCTGTCACCTTCCCTGCCCGTTCGAAGATGTCCCGCCGCTGGCCGAGCTGACGCTGGAGGCATTCGGTCCGCAGCGCACGATGTGGGGCAGCGACTGGCCGCCGGTCAGCACGCGCGAAGGCTTCGACAGTTCGCTGACGTTCCCCCTCGATTACCTTTCAGAACTGAGCAAGGACGAACGCGCCTGGGTGTTCGGCCGGACCGCGCAACAGGTCTGGAGACTGAATGCCCAATAGACGAAGGAATGCGCTGATGCCAAAAGTGATCTTTTTCACCCAGCTTGTACCGGAACTGTCCAAACAGGTCGTCGCGCCGGCGCCAGGCGACTGGGATGTGTCTTTCTTTCCACATGACCTCCCGCCGGTAGAGAAAGCCTGTCTGTCTGCAGACACCGACTTCCTCATCCTCTTCCCAAGCGCGATCGAGGACTCCGTGCTGCGCGCGGCGCAGCGGCTCAAGCTCGTACAGCTTGTCAGCGCCGGTTTCGAACGCATGCCGCTGGATCTTCTTGCGGAGTTGGCGATTCCACTGGCCAACAATGGCGGCACCAACGCTATCGACGTGGCCGAACACACGTTCGCACTCATTCTGAGCGTTTACCGCCGTCTCGCCGAGATGGACCGCAACGTTCGCAACGAGGGTTGGACGGCGATCGACAGCGGCATGACCACATTCACTATCCAGGGAAAGACAGTCGGCATCGTCGGTCTCGGCCATATCGGCAAAGAGGTGGCCGCGCGGATGGTCCCCTTTGGAGCAAAGGTCCTGTACTATGATCCGTTCCCCGCGCCGGGCGAAGTCGAGCGCGCCTTGCAGGTCGAACGCACCACACTTGATGATCTGCTGCAATGTTCGGACGTCGTCACACTGCATGTCCCTCTGAACGACGGCACGCACCATCTCATTGGCGCGCAAGAGTTCGCACAGATGAAGAGCGGCGCCATCCTCATAAATACTTGTCGCGGCCCGGTCGTCGACGAGGCCGCGCTCATCCACGCTCTTGAAGGCGGGGCAATTCGCGCTGCGGGCCTTGACGTCCTGAACGAGGAACCGACCGACCCTCAGAATCCGATTCTTCAGTTTGAGAACGTCATCTTCACGCCACACGTCGCCGGCGTGACCTATGATACCTGGCAGCGGCGCGGGCGTTTCATTTTCGAGAACCTGAAGCGCGTTTGGGCCGGAAAGGAGCCGCTCTCGCTGGTTTGACCGGCAGGTTTGGGATCCCAGGCCCTGCCCTCCGGGACCCTGTTCGGCCGCCTACTCCTTTCCAGCACCGAGTCGACTGCCGCCCCCTTTGGCGTTCCAGGTTGCCACTGTTATACTCCCTCGGGCCCGCCTGTCCACTTGGTGCCGCACCGCACTGCAACTCCCGTTCCTTTTCACAGGCCGAAAGTCCCGCAGTGCGGGCGATTCAGGAGCATACATGTCAGAGATTGGATTTGTAAGGGATCTTGCCCGGCGGCTGCGCGAAAACGTCCAGCAGGTGATCGTCGGAAAGGACGAGACCGTCGACCAGCTGCTTACAGCCCTCTTTTCTGAAGGCCATGTGCTGATGGACGATGTGCCCGGCATCGGCAAGACGACCCTGGCCAAAACCCTGGCGGCGTCCCTTGGTATCAGCTTCCAGCGCATCCAATTCACGCCGGACCTGCTTCCGTCGGACATTGTCGGCGTCAGCGTTTACAACCGCAAGACGGACGACTTTGAATTCCGCCCGGGTCCGATTCTGGCGGGCATCGTCCTCGCCGATGAGATAAACCGCGCCGGGCCCCGCACGCAGAGCGCGATGCTGGAAGCAATGGAAGAGCGCCAGGTCACCGTCGACGGTGTCACCCGGTCGCTCCCATACCCTTTCTTCCTGATGGCGACCCAGAATCCGGTCGAATTGGCGGGCACCTTCCCGTTGCCCGAAGCGCAGATGGACCGCTTCCTGATGCAAGTACAAATGGGCTATCCCCAACGAGAAGAGGAACGCGAGATCCTCCACCGCTTCCGCACTGACAATCCGCTGGCCCGGGTCCAGCCTGTCGTCGGCGCCGAGGAAATCCGCCGCGCGGTCGATGTCTGCCGCACCGTTCTTATCCATCCGGTGCTTGAGGACTACCTACTGGACCTGGTGGAAGCGACCCGCGCCAGCAACGCGCTCGACCTTGGGGCCAGCCCACGCGGCAGTCTCGCCCTTTACCGTACCACGCAGGCCTACGCCGCGATTCGCGGGCGCTCATTCGCGACGCCCGACGACATTCAGCAGCTCACCGGCTCAGTGTTGCGCCACAGATTGATCCCCGGACCGGACACCCGTCTGCACGGCACTTCAGTTGCCACCGTGTTAGATGAAATCCTTGAGGGTGTACCGGTTCCGGTCGAAGAAAACTGGCAGGAGGCGGTCGCCCGCGAGGGGACGGCAGGGTCAGACTCCCTCGATGCCGTACGCGATCATTTATCAGAATTCCCCCCTCCTCTCCATGCTGCCGCCGTGGCCCCAGCGGCTGACGGGCCTGCCGCCGAATCCGACTGATGGGACGCACGGGCTGGACCGCGGCGGCTCTCATACTGTTCATTTCGCTGATCACGCGCAACAGCCTGATTTTCACCATGGCTCTCATCCTAGGCTTGATGGGGGCAGTCGTCTGGCTCTGGAGCCGCTACAGCCTCGCTGAGGTTACGTTCAAGCGGAGGTTCAGCGTAGATAGGCTCTTCTTCGGCGAACAGACCGATCTGCTGCTCGAAGTTACCAATGCCAAACCACTCCCGCTGGCATGGCTGCGCTGTGAAGACGATATACCCTATGCATTGGAGCTGGCGCCTGACGAGCGCGTCAGGCACTATCAGGCAAACCGCCGCGTACTGATCAATCTCTTCTCACTCGGGCTTTACCAACGGGTTATCCGCCGTTACACAGTGACCGGGACACAGCGCGGCGCCTGGAAGTACGGACCGGCGAAGCTGATTTGCGGCGACATCTTCGGGTTTCGCAGCCAGCAGTTGGAATTGCAAAGTACCGACCTGCTGCTGGTCTACCCAAGGCTCTTCTCTTTGCCCGAGCTGGGGCTGGACGCCCGTCGTCCCTTCGGGGACTACGAGAGCCGCAACCGTCTGGTTGACGATCCCTTGCTTTTGAGCGGCGTGCGCGACTACCTGCCCGGCGATAACTTTCGCCATATCCACTGGAAAGCCACGGCCCGCCGCCAGGAGTTGCAGACGAAACTGTTCGACCCATCCGCTTCGCGTCCTCTGGCAATCTTTGTCAACATCCGGACCTTTACGCACCGCTTTGAAGGGATCGACCCTGAACTGCGCGAATTTGCCATCAGCGCCGGCGCCTCCCTCGCACGCTGGGCGCAGCAGCGCGGCGACCCGTTCGGCGTATTCGCCAATAGCATGATGCAAGCCGGCCGGCGCGTGCGCGTTGCGCCCAGCGCTCATCCGCGCCAGCTCATGCGCGTGCTGGAGGCACTGGCCTACTGCGTTGGCATCCCGCATACGACGATAGAACGGGTCCTCCAGCAGGAAGTGGACGGCCTGCCCAACGGCACCTCCATCGTTCTCATCAGCGCAACCCTGCCCGAAGGCCTGCGCCGTGTCCTGGTCGAATTGCAACGCCGCGGGTTCGCGGTGACGCTGCTTGGCATCGGTGGGTTGAGGCTGGAACAAGCCATCCCCGGCGTTGCCTTCCGATCGATTTCCCGGCATGGCCTGGCCGAACTCTCCCTCGTCAAAGAGGAGGAGAAGCACACATTCGCCGCACCAGAGCCCGCCGGCTGATTCTCGCCAAGAGGCACACTCTTGTAACAGCCAGTCTCGACCCATGAATTCACCGATCGTCTTGCCCTGGAAACATGCTGAGTGGAGCAGTGTCGAAGGCCTCCTGCTGCCTGTGGTGGTTGCAATCATGCGCCTCTGCTGGGTCTGGCCGTGGATGATACTGGTCCAGGGTTTCCTGTCGCCCTCGGTCGAAGGGCCGTTGATGCCGCCGCTGATGCTGATCGCGTTGCCCGTCATTAGTTTCAGCCTGGCGCGCTGGAGCATGCCTACGTATGCTGAGCGCCGCGACCGCAGTCGTGTCACCGAAGTCCGCCGTCACATCGCATCGGCCGGTTTTGCCGTCCTGCTGTTTATGCTGTGGCTGCGCTTCCTCAGCCAGGACTTTGCTCTGTGGGACTTTCGCTGGCTGCCGGCTGCAGGCTATGAACTGATATACTGGAACGCCGTCCAGATCGAGGTTCCCGGGGCCGTGCTGTTTCTGCTTCTGGGCATTCTCCTCTGGCTGCGCGGCGCACTCGACGGGCGCGGTCAGTTCCACCATGATGTGATCTGGCTTGCGTTCCTCTGGGGCGGCGCCGCCCTGGCCCTGTTTGCCTGGATCATCCCCACGGCCGGTCAGCCTCCGGGACTATTCGGACTGTTGATGCTGTTTTCCGCAACGGGCCTGGCCGGCCTGGGCGTCGCCAATCTTCGCAAAGCCAGCGGGTGGCGGCGCAGCGCGCGCGTCGGCAAGACACCTCCCAACCGCAGCTGGCTGGTGGGCGTGGCCGTGACGATCGGCGTTCTGCTGGGTGTTGCCCTTCTAATCGGCCTGATCATTCAGCCGGAGGACGCCGCGATTCTCTGGCGTGTCCTGGGAATGGTCTGGGGTGTGATCGCGACGGTTCTGGTCTGGATCGTTACCGCCATCGCCTACCCGATATTTATTGTCTTGGAATACCTGATCCGTTTGTTCCGCAGCCTGTTCGGCGATCGCTCGCAGGAGCAGGAGGCGCAGCCGATCGCGCCGCCGCCGCAGCAAGAGCCATTTCCGGAGGCCCCCGAACGGGCAGTAGAAGCTGTTCCCGAACCCTATCGCTGGGTCGCTCTGCTCGTTATCGCAGCCGGCGTCTTCATCATTTTCATGCTCGCGCTGCGCCTGATGCGGAGCCGTTCTCCGACCGAGACCGACGAGGTACGCGAGTCCGTGTTGACGGCCAATCTGCTGCAGGCCCAGCTGGCCGAGCTGTGGTCGCGGCTGCGCGACCGCTTCGGACCCGGCGCTGAAGAACCCGACCCGTATCTGTCGCTGGCGGGGGAAGTTGACACCCGCCGCCTGATTCGTTCGATCTATCAGCGGCTGCTCTCGCTGGCACAAACGCGCGCCCCGGCAAGGCTCCGCTCTGAAACTCCTCACCACTACGGCGGCCGGCTCGCGGAACAGCCCGACTTCGACCCGCAGGCACTAGGGACCATCACCGCCGCCTACAACGAGGCGCGCTACGGCGACGAGCCGCCCTCCCAGCAGACAGCCGAAGACGCCCAGAGGGCATGGCGTCGGCTGGAAGACGAACTGTCGCCCGATCAGTCCAATGTCGAGTCCTGAGCGTGCGGCGGCCGCTGCAGTGCTCGCCAATCCATGTCTGCCAGGAGCGCTAGAAATGAACGGAGCACAGTCTCTGATCCGCACGCTGTATGACGGCGGCGTGGACACCTGCTTCATGAACCCCGGCACGTCGGAGATGCACTTCGTCGACGCGTTGGACTTCGTGCCTGAAATGCGCTCAATTCTGTGCCTGTTCGAAGGAGTTGCAGCCGGTTGCGCCGACGGGTGGGCGCGCATGACTGGCAGGCCGGCCGCGACCCTTTTGCATCTGGGTCCCGGCCTGGGAAACGGTATCTCAAATCTGCACAACAGTCGAAAGGCGCATTCGCCGATTGTCAACATCGTCGGCGACCACGCCACCTACCACCTCAAGTACGATGCACCCCTGACGGCAGACATAGAAGGGCTGGCCCGCCCGGTATCCGGCTGGGTCCGTACCTCTCCCAATGCACGCGCGGTCGCGGCCGACGGGGCAGCCGCAATCGCCGCGGCGCGCACGCCCCCCGGCCACGTTGCCACACTGATTTTGCCCGCCGATACGGCCTGGGGGGAGGCCGACGGCCCGGCAGCACCGCAGGTACCGCCAGCCATGCCTCCGGTTCCAGATGGCCGGATTGCCGGCATTGCTGAACTACTGGGCCGGCGCGAGGAATCCGTCATCCTCGTGGGCGATGCAGTGATGGGACGTGACGCTCTCTGCCGCCTCACTTGCCGCATCGCCGCGCGCGCAGGAGCGCGCGTCGTGGGAAACCGCGCGGCCGCCCGTGTCTCCAGGGGCGCCGGCCGCCCGGTCATCGCCCGTCTGCCCTACCCGGTCGAGCAGGCGGTTGCCCTGCTGGCCGGCGCCCGCCACATCGTCCTGGTAGGGGCTAAGGATCCGGTCGGCTTCTTTGCCTACCCCGACAGCCCGAGCCGCCTGGCGCCGCCGGACGCCGAAATCCATCTGCTGGCCGACGCGCATGAGGATATCCCTGCCGCGCTCGACGCGCTGTGCGAAGAGCTCAGCGCGCCGGAGGTACCGCTTCCTCTTGCCGACCTGCAGCGCCCGCCTCTGCCGAGTGGCCCGCTCACGCCCGATGCCGTATGGACCGCCCTCGGCGCGCTGATGCCCGAAAACGCCATCGTCTCCGACGAGGCCGTTACCAGCGGCCGACAGGCCTACTCGCTGACCGAGAGCGCGCCGCCGCATGACTGGCTGCACGTCACCGGCGGTTCCATCGGCCAGGGTCTGCCCGCGGCCACCGGGGCCGCCGTCGCCTGCCCGGAGCGGCAGGTCTTTGCCATGGAGGGAGACGGCTCCGGAATGTACACGCTGCAGGCATTGTGGACGCAGGCGCGCGAGTCCCTGAATGTTGTAAACGTCATTTTCGCCAACAGTAGCTACCGCATTTTGCAGGGCGAGCTGCAAAGGGTGGGGGGCGCCAGGGAGCCGGGCCCGAACGCCATGGCGATGATGCGGCTCGACACACCGAGCCTGGACTGGGTCTCTATCTCGCAGGGGATGGGCGTGCCGGCGACCCGCACTGACGACGCCGAAGCATTCGCCAAAGCCCTCCGCCGCGGCATCGAAGAGCCGGGCCCCTACCTGATCGAGGCGCTGGTCTGACGGAGCGGCGCGCACCGGCCTGGCCGCCGGGATGCGCCGCCCTTCGCCGGAAGGTTCGGCCAACAGGACCCGGTCCAGCCCATAGCGGCCGGTACCACGGGATGATGACCGCTATCGACGTCAGCTCCGCAACCGAAGATGCAGTCGTCGCGGCCTTGAAGGCGTTCATGGCCGAGCGCGAGCCCTTGTATCTCGTCGGCGGCGCCGTGAGGGACCATCTGCTCGGCGTCTCGTCGGTTCCCGGCTGGTCCTACCGGCCCGCTGTGCCTCGACACCCGGCTGGCGCACCAACTGCTTCCTCCCACAAGCCTCGCCCCGCGACGACAACCGATCTCGACCTCGTATTGCCAGGACCGGTGCTGCCGGTTGCGCGGCGCGTGGCGGATCGGCTCGGCTGGGCCTACTACCCGCTGGACAAGACGCGCGATGTCGCACGGCTGGTCGGCGTCGGGGCGGACGGCCGGCGAATAGAATGCGACGCCGCCGCCCTGCGCGGCGACCTGAAAGCCGATCTGCTGGCGCGTGATTTCACCGTGAATTCGATGGCGCTCGAGATCTCCACCGCGGGGCAGCCCAAGCTGATAGACCCGAACGGCGGCGCGGCCGACCTGGAGGCGCGGACCCTGCGGCAGACCGCGCCAGACAGCTTTGACAATGACCCGGTCAGGCTCTTGCGCGCAGCGCGGCTGGCGGTTCAGCTCTCGTTCAAGATCGAGGACTCTACGATGGCGCAGATCGCAGCCCGCGCGGCCGCAGTCCTGGCCGTCAGCATCGAGCGCGTGCGCGAAGAGTTGTGGAAGTTGCTTGACTGCACGAGCCCGGAGGCCGGGGTACGCGAGCTGGAGGCGTTAGGCCTGCTGGCCCATCTGCTGCCCGAAGTCAAGGCTCTACAAGGGGTTGTCCAGCCGTCGCCACACCACCTTGACGCCTACGAACACAGCCTGCTGACCGTCCACTACGCCGCGGAGCTGCGGGACTGGTTGCGGGGCGGCCCGCCGCCGGAAGACGGGGCGCTCTCGCATGCGCTCGCCCCGTGGAGGGTGCCGCTGCGCAAGCACTTCGCCGGGGAGATCGCGGCCGGGCGTGACCGCGCTGGGTGGCTCGTCTGGCACGCGCTCTTTCACGACACCGGCAAGGCCGGCGGCCTGCCGCCCACCGAATGCCACAACGATGCCGGACGGCCGCGTCGCACCGACCACTACAGTTTGAGCGCCAAAGTCGCGCATGAGCGCATTTCTCACCTTCGTTTCAGCCGGCGAGAGGTCGTGCTGGCACAGAAAGTGGCCGCGCTGCACGGCCGGCCTCGCAGGCTCTATCTGGCGCTTGACGCGAACCAGAGTAGCGTACCTCCGCGGGAGGCCTTTCGCTACTTCCGAGAGGCCGGAAGCGTGGCGGGCGGGCGCCAAGTCTTGCACGGAACACATGCCGGCTCCGCGAGCCCGCCCCCGGACGGGGTGGACGTCGTGCTTCAGGCATTATCCGACATGCAGGCAACGGGGCTGGAGCGGGGCGAGGACTGGCCGCGCTTCCTGGCGGCGTTGGCAAGCCTGCTGGAATCCGCCTTCTCGCAACAGCCGCCCCACCTGGCGGCGCCGTTCGTCAACGGCCATACAGTGATGGCGCACCTTGGCCTCAGCGAGGGGCCGGCGGTTGGCGCCATCCTGCGTCAGCTTGCGGAGGCACAGGCAGCGGGCGAACTCAGCAGCGCAACGGAGGCGCTGGCCATGGCCGAGGCCCTGCAGGCCGCCGAGAAAAGTTCGGGAGCTTCAGGCCTGTAGCCAATTTGGCAACGCCGGTCGAATCTCATCGATCTGACAGCCCGTATAGACTCAGCTCGCATTGACCACGCGCGCCAACCGGGTGATTGCCGCGCCGGAGGCGGTGATTCTACGCGCGCGTTCGATGCCTTCGGGCACGCTGGCTGCCAGGTCGAAAAGATGGAGGATGACGCCCGCGGTCAGGCAGAGCTGTTCCGTGGCGTCCCCCGGTTCGCCCGCCAGCGCGGCTTGGTTGAGGTCGGCATGTGCCTTAGCGTCCCCCGGCGAAAGAACTCGGATGCGCTCGCCATGCCCGAGCGCGGCGGGGTCCAGAACCAAGTCGCCGGCCCCGTCCTCGGCGAAGACATGGGTCTTGCGTCCGACCGCCATTTCGACCGAACCCTCCTCACCCTGGACGATGAAGCTGCGTCTGGAACCGGTCTGGACGGCGCGCAGCCGCTCGATGTAGTTGCCGTGGAAGAAGCCGCTGAGCTGGTAGGGCGCGTTGGCGGGATTGAGAAGCTTCTCGACGCTGTTGAGGACCGTGCGCAGCCCGAACTGGTGGCGCAGCGGCAGCAGCGCGTGCCACTGCGGCGCGAAACGACGGGCCGACAGGTATCCGACACCGACCGACTCCACCATGCGCCGGACATCGTCCGGTTCCAAGTCGTCTGCCACACCCAAAGCCCGCAGAACAGGTCCCGGCCCGATGCCCGACTTGGTTGGTACGTTCTCGTCGCCGTGGAGTACGACTGGCAGCCCGGCCTCGGCCAGCAGGATCGCGAGCGCGGGGGCCAGCTGAACCGTGTTCACCTTGCCGTCGTATGGCGCGGCCAGGTCAAGCAACCCTTCGACGCGCGGCTCGATCTGGGTGATAGCCTCCGCCCGCAGCAAGTCGGTGAAGCCGCGAATCTCGTCGACCGCCTCGCCCTTGACCCGCTGCGTGATGAGAAAGGCGCCGGCCTGCGCAGGTGAGCAGGTCTGCTCGACGATCTGACGCAGCGCCTCAACCGACTCTTCGTACGTAAGGTCCCTCTTCAGTTTCTCGCCGCGACCGACAGCCTTGATGAATGGGATGAAGGGACCGGGGTCCCGGTCCGTCTCGTAGATGGAATGGTCGTTTATGGTTGGGTTCAACATCGCTGGTCCGCCGGCAATTCGAGGTGCGTAAGAAGCGGGCGCTGCGATACAGCCAGCGGCCCGCTCTCGGGTTCAGATTGGGCTGCCGCCTCGCACACGACGGCAGGACGGTTGGGCGGCGCGGGCCTCAGAGGCGGCCAAGGAGAGTGTCGACGTCGGGCGCCGAGGGCGCGTTCAGCTCGAATGTCAGCGGCTCGCGAGCGTCGTTTTCGACACGTGTGATGGTTGTGTCCCCGCCGAAAAGGGCGGTTAGACTATCAGCCAGCTGGCTCCGTACGGCCTCGCCCGCGTCGCCGGCTCCGCTGCCGTTGGGCGATCGATTGGGGTAGTTGAGCCGGTCCAGCAGGACGATCGTGGCGGCGTCCGTTCGCAGTTTCAGCTTTCCCTGCAGCTCTACGTCGGTCTCGGCCAGCTTGATGCCGTTGAGCGCCTGCGCAAGAGTCGTCGCCAGCGCCTCAGGCAGATCGGCGCCCAGATCGCGTTTTCGCACGTACTGGAGTCCCGGCATGCCGCCGGTCAAGTCGACTACATAGTCGGCTTCGTGGCCGACGAGGAGGATGGCGGGGCCGTCAATTATGTGCTTGTAGTCGGCGACGTCGAGCAGGAGCTCATTCGGCACGACATCTTCGCGGATCCAGCGGTGGAAGACAGGGATGAACTCCTCGACGTCGACCGAAAGATCCTCGAAATAGAATTTCACGCTCATACGGTGCGGTACAGTCATCGTGCTCTCCAGCTGTGGCATCCAGCGTAGTCGCCTAGATTTCGATCAAAACGTTGCCGCCGACCTTTGACTCGCAGGCGTGCGTGGCCTCGATGAAAAGGAGCGACTCCTCAATCAGCCGGTGCGCCGAATCGTTGTCAGGGCTGGGATTGGGGCTCTGGTGCCGGTCGAACAGGTACTGGCCGAACTTGCCCTTGGCGTACTGGTCGAAGAAAAGCTCGGTATCGAAGAATCGGGTCTTGAACTCCTCCACGATGCGGTCCGGGCTGTCGCCGACATCGAGAAACTGGGTGCGAACGAGGGCGCGGGCGGCCTTGACCATCGAGGAATAGGCCAAAGAGTCGGCGCGCGCGGGGTCGCTCTCGTCGAGGGCGACCTGGGCTTCGAATGCCTCCGATTCTGCAGTGGCGATCTCCATGGAGAAAAGGGAAACAACCTCACCGGCGCACTCGCCGATGCCAATGTCGCCGAGGCTGAAGACGCGCGGGTCGCCCCAATCGGAGAAATAGTCCGGCTGCTGCTCGAAGTCGGGCAGCTGCATGAAAGGCTGGATGAGGCCGCGCGCTTCCTTCTTGCCGATACGGCCGATCCACTCTTGAAAGGTCTCACCCTTGCCGCGCTCTTCCACATATTTGCTCGTGATTGTGTCGACGACTTCGGGTACCGTCTTGGAGGGGACCGCACCGACGGCGAGCCCGTAGCTGCCGGCGTTTTCACGCCACATTCCGCCCAGCACGACCTGGAAGTGTGGCATCTTGAAATTGCCGGATCGGCGGCTGTTGCCGAAAAAGCCAATGTCGGAGACGTGGTGCTGGCCGCAGGAGTTGAAGCAGCCGCTGATCTTGATCTTGAGATCCTTGATGGCGTCGGGCAGCGAGGCGCTCTTGGCGGTCAGGCGTGTGCGCAGCTCGGCGGCCAGCCCGCGCGACGAGGCAATGCCCAGCTTGCACGTATCGGTGCCCGGGCAGGCCGTGATGTCGACGACGGTGCCCGCACCGGGGTCGCCGAGACCGAACGCGTTCAGCTCGTCGTAGAGGCCGGGCAGGTCGGAATCGGAGACCCAGCGCAAAACGATATTCTGTTCGACGGTGGTCCGGACATTGTCGCCTACATACTTGCGGGCAACGTCGGCCAGGGCCCAGGTCTGCTGCGAGGTCAGGTCGCCGAGCGGCAGGTTGACGGTTACGACGCTGTAGCCTTCCTGGCGCTGGGCGTAAACGTTGGTCTCGAACCACTGCTGGAATCCGGCCGAGTGTACCTGTCCGTTGAGGAAGGTGGGCGGTCGGGTCGGCTTCTCCTCGTAGTGGGGCAGAGTGTCGAGGTAGGCGGTCCAGCGGTCGTCGTGGGGCAATGTCTTCCGTTCCTCTTCGACGAGGCGGCCGAACTCCTCGATGCCAAGCTTGGCTACCAAAAACTTGATGCGGGCGCGGTTGCGATTGCGCTTTTCGCCGAGACGAGCGAAGACGCGGGCGACGGCCTGCGCCTGGGGCAGGATCTCCTCTTCGGTTGTGAATTCGCTCAGCACCTTGGCCTGGTGGGGAACGGTCCCGAGGCCGCCGCCGACATAGACCTTGAAGCCCCGCTGCTGCTTGCCGTCGACCTCGCGCACCTGGGCGAGATAACCGAGGTCATGCATCATGACGAGACCGCAGGCCTCGCTTTCGCAACCGGAGAACGCCGGTTTGAACTTGCGCCCGAAGTCCTGCACGTCGTCGTGGCCGAGCAGGAACTGGGCAAAGGCCTCCGAGTAAGGCGTGGCATCGAAAACTTCGGTCTGGCAGACGCCGGCCAGGTGGCAGCAGGTTACGTTGCGGACCGAGTTGCCGCAGGCCTCACGTGTGGTGATGCCGACGGAGGCTAGACGGCGCATCATGTCAGGCGTATCTTCAATATGGACAAAGTGGAGCTGGAAGTCCTGGCGCGTTGTGACATGCAGGATGCCGTCGGAATACTCGTCCGCAACCTGGGCAAGGACGTCAAGCTGTTCGGCCGTAAGACCGCCGCCGGGGACCTTGATGCGCTGCATCCCGGGGGCGTGCCAGATCGTGTCGGGCCCCTTTATGCGTTCGATCTCTTCGAATTCGAGCTCGCGGCTTTCAAAGCCGTCGTGGCGCTGGCCGTTGTCGTAGCGCTGCCCGTAGACGCCGCGGCGCAGACGCGTTTCGGCAAATACCTTTTCGTCGAGCTTCCCCTGACCCATCAACTCCATCTGGCCCTCAAAGATGTCGATCTCGTGGGCCCACTCAAGGGGCATCTCTTCCGCCAGGATCTCTTTCCAACCGATGTTGGCCACGGTAGTCTCCTTGCCTTGTTGCTTTGCTGCCGCAAAGGGGGCAGCGTAGTGGTCGTCAGAGTCCCGAAGCGTGCCATTGCGCGCCCCGGCGAGCTTGGGTCTTGAGTCTGAGCCTTCTGTGTCTGAACTGATGAAGGCGCGACTGCCTGCCACCCTTCACTCTGAACGAGCCTGTTGCGCCGTCATTGTAGGGCACCCGCGCCGGGATTGTCAAACCGGTTGCGTTGGAATGGTGCAGTCCAAAACTGGGGCACAAACTCCCTTCCTCGGGTAGCAACCAACTCATACCCGCCCCCTGCAGTCCCCGGCCACAAACTACTGACTACTGACAACTGACAACCGGCCACCGACCACCGACTACTGGCCGCTGCCGTTGGACGGTCGGGCCGTTCCGGCCCTCCCTTGTGCGGGGGGACGCCCCCCGCAACGCCCCCCTTTGCTGTGCCACCGTGCCCGCACGTCCCCAGTTGCCGTATCAGCGCCAGACGTCCTGATAACACTGTACCGTCGCGATTCCAGCCCGTCGCCGACGCCACCGTCGTAGAACCGACCCTGCCTGCACGATACCATCTCGCCACCAACGCGCAACCGTGCCGACGCCAGCGTGCTTGCGCGGCTCCCGCAGTTCGAATCACCATTCACGATTCACGAATCACGAATCACGAATCACGGCCGTTCGGGGCGGTCGGGCCGTTCCGGCCCTCCCTTGTGCGGGGGGACTCCCCCCGCAACGCCCCCCTTAGCTGTGCCACCGTGCCTGCACGATTCCAGCTTGTCGCCGGCGCGCAGCCGCGCCGATGCCACCGTACGTGCCCGGCTCCAGCTGACCTGTTAGCGCCAGCTAAGGAATGCCGCCGTTCCCCAGCCGCCGCGTCTGTGTGTCCCCAGTACCCCCCTCCGAGTTCCGACAGCACCTGACCAGTGGCTACTGGCCACTGACCTCTGCAGTGCCGCAATCCGGTCCCGTCGTCCCCTGCAAAAGTCTCCGAAAAGTGCTATACTGCAAGGTCGAGCTTGAACACAACCGGGCTGGACCCCGAATGCGCTGCATCAAACACCTGCCCGCCCACCATACCCAGGCCGCAAACCATGTTGACCTGCTCTGAACCGAACGTCCGAATCCCGCCTCTAGCGAATATCCCACCGAGCCCAGCCTGCAACAACTGCAAGTGCTCACACCAGCCGTCCGCCGCGCCGCCATCTCCCGGCTCTGTATCCTGTCACAAGGTGCCCGCAGCTGTCACCGTTTTGCGCACTTTCTGCACCAAAACGCCATCTCTTGCGCACTTTCAGTCCAATACCGACCGGAAACTGACCGCGACCGCATCCTGCTACGAGAGTCCGTGCCAGTGTCCTGTCACGAGAACACAGAAAAATTTTTCAAAGTTGGGCAAATCTGGGCAAGTTTACACAATTCGATACCCTATCGATACCCTGTCGATACCCGATTTCCGAGCAATTCTCAGCCGCTTTGCGTCACATCTGGACGCTCTCAGGCCAATTCTGGACAGAATCGGCCACATTCTTGCACACATGCGTGGCCGATTCCTCTTTGAGAAGCGTTCCTTTTGGCTTCTTCTGCTTCTACGGGACACCGGGGGTACGCCCAACCAACTCTGGGCCGAGGATTACCGACGCGGGGTCAAAAGGGCCGTATACGTAGGGGGATAGGAAATACCTGCGCAGGGACAGTGTTCTGCATGAAGAGAATGTCGGTGGAAATCTACCGAGAAATGAGAAAGGACATGGAGGCGCGAGCGGAAGGAAGACCGATTGCGGAACTAGGGAGGGCTGTTTTTGGCTTCTCTGGCGGCTGGCATATACTTTTTGTCTGGTGGTCTGATAGAGAATCAACAACGGGCTACCTGGAGCAGACTGCGGATAGGGACGGCCGTTCAACCTTGATCCCGCAGGTTAAGGAAGATTAACCGAACGGCAAGGGATATTTCAGATTCAGATGATAGATTGGGAAGCGGCAGCGTAGCCACTCCAAACACTCATCGATAAAGGAGTCGAAAATGACGAATGCAATAGCCAGGATTCCGACGCGTTTGCGGCGGAAGGATAGAGGCAGGCGAGCGCCGGGCCGGGGCCTGCAGCGTGCGCACCTGGTCGTGGTAATCCTTCTGGTATTGGCCCTGCTTGTCTCAGCTTGCGAAGGCATGGACGCGTCGGCTGTAACCGCGCCGGCGACGACAGACCAGAGCGAAGAGCAGGCGGAAGAGTCTTCGGAGGCAGAGGAGCCTTCGCAGGCTGAAGAACCGATGGCAGAGGCCGAGGAAGCCGAAGAAGAGTCAATGGCTGTCGCCGACCTCGACAGCGAGGTCCTGGATCTGGACGCAGTACTGCCTCTGCATGAGCAGATCCGCAAGGTACAGCTGGACAACGGGCTGACCTACTACATCCGGCACAACACGGAGCCGGCCAACCGGGCTACGCTGATGCTGGTGGTCAACGCCGGCTCGGTCCAGGAAGACGAGGACCAGCTTGGTCTGGCCCATTTCCTCGAGCACATGATGTTCAACGGCACCGAGCGCTTCCCAAAGCAGGAATTGGTCGCCTACTTTGAGAGCGTGGGCATGACCTTCGGGCCGGACGTCAACGCCTACACCTCCTTCAACGAAACCGTCTACTTCCTGGAGTTCCCGACCGACGACGAGGAGATCATCAGCAAGACGTTCCAGGTGGCCGAGGACTGGGCCAGCCGCGCGACGATTGCCGCAGATGAGGTCGAGCTGGAGCGAGGCGTGGTGATCGAAGAGGAGCGTCTGCGCGACCAGGACGCCGGCGGCCGCCTGAACAAACAGATTTTCCAGTTTCTGCTTGGCGGCTCCCGCTACGAGGAGCGGGACCCGATCGGCGACATGGAGATCGTGCGCAATGCGCCCGCAGAGACACTGCGCCGCTTCTACGAAGAATGGTACCGACCGGAGCTGATGTCGGTGATCGTGGTCGGCGACCTCGACGTGGACGCGACCGAAGCGAGGATTGTCGAGCACTTCGGCGGGCTGTCCAACCCGGAAGGGGCGCGCGCCCGGGGCGAATACACGTTGCCCGAATTCGATGACACCAAGTATCTGATCATCACCGACCCCGAGTTTCCCCGCACGCTCAGCTGGATCATTTACCGGCAGGCGGCCGATGACCTGAGCACCGTCGGCGTCTACCGCGACCTGCTGCTGGGCAGACTGTTCTACAGGATGCTGAATTTCCGGCTCGACGACATCGCCAGGGAGGCCGACTCGCCATTCCTGGGCGCCGCAGTCAACGAAGGCCAGCTTATCCGCGGCGTCAACTATCAGATTGTGGACGTGCAGGCCCGCCAGGGCGAGGTGGCCTCCAGCCTTGACGCCGCGCTGACCGAGGTGGAGCGGGTGCGGCGGCACGGCTTCACAGCTGCCGAGCTGGAGCGGGCCAAGTCGGACCTGCTGAACGACTACCTGCGCCTGTACAATGACCGGGACAACCTGAACAGCTTCTCGCTTGCGAGGGAGTACAGCCGCAACTACCTTGAGAACGAGGGCGTACCCGGCATCGAATTCGAATACCGTCTGGTAGAGCGGCTCCTGCCTGACATATCGCCGCAGGACGTGAACCGGAAGGCGGGGCAGTACGTAGGCGGCAGCAACCGTTCGGTCATGATCATCGGGCCGGAGCCCGAGGCTGATACACTGCCGACCCAGGAGGAGCTGGCCGCAGTAATCGACGGCCTGCAGGCCAAGCAGGTCGACGCCTACGAGGACATCGAAGCCGTCACCGAGTTGCTGACTGAGGTCCCGGAGCCGGTCGAAATCGTCTCGCGCGCGACCGACGAAACCTACAATATTACGGACCTGAGACTCGCGAACGGCGTGCGCGTGCTGCTGAAGCCGACCGACTTCAAGGAGGAAGAGGTACTGTTTAGCGCCACCAGCCCGGGCGGCTCTTCACTAGTGAGCGATGAGGACTTTCCCGAAGCAGACCTCATCGACAGCATCGTCAGCCAGAGCGCAGTCGGCGACGTGAGCTACGCAGCGCTTCAGCGGCTGCTGGCTGACCAGTCGGTCGGGGTCAGCCCCTACATAGGCGAGCTCGACGAAGGTTTCCACGGCCATTCGGGCAAGGAGCATATCGAGACGCTTTTCCAACTGGTCTATCTCTACGGCACGGCGGCCAACGCGGATGAAGACGCCTTCGCCACGCTGAAAGACCAGTACACCGAGTCGTTGCGCAACCGGGAGCTGGACCCCCGCAGTGCGCTGACGGATGCGTTCATCGCGGCGCGGCACGGCGATACGGTGCGGCGCAACGTGCCGACGCTGGAGATCATCGATTCACTTGACCTGGAGCGGGCGTTCGAAATCTACGCAGAGCGGTTCGCCGACTTCAGCGATTTCACGTTCGTTTTTGTGGGCAACTTCGACCTCGAGCAGATGGTCGACTGGTCGCAGCGCTACCTGGGCAACCTGCCTTCGACGGGCCGCGACGAAACATGGCAGGACGTCGCGCCGGACCCGCCCACGGGCGTAGTGCTGTCGCCCGTCTATCGCGGGCAGGAGGAGCAGAGCATCACTTCGATGCTATTCACAGGGCCGGCCGAGGACACGCTGGACACGAGGCTGAAGCTGCGGATGCTGGCGACGATCCTGGACACGCTGATGCGCGAGGATCTGCGCGAAGAGCGGGGCGGCGTCTATGCCTACGGCGCGTCCGCAAATACGGTCCCCCATCCGGACAGTCTGTTCGAGGTGTCGGTCTACTTCGGCAGTGACCCCGGACGCGTTGAAGAGCTGGTGGGGGCGCTGTTTGCGCTGATCACCGGACTGCACAATGACGGGCCGAGGGAGGACCTGCTGGACGCGGCCCAGGCGCAGTATGTGCGGCAGCGGGAGGAGCAGCTGGAGCAGAACAGCTTCTGGCTGAATGTGATTGAGTATTACGCCACGGAAGAGGGCGTGGATCTGGCCAACCTGGTTGACCTGGAGGTGGCGGAGGGCCGGGCGGAGGCGGTGACCGTCGCCGATATCAAGGCGGCGGCACTGGAGTATCTGCGGGTTGACCGCTACATTCAGGTCACGTTGTATCCCGAAGACTTCGAAGAGTAGCCGATCGGGCTCGGTACAAAAACAGCGAGTGGAACTTGGCTTCCGCTCGCTGTTTCTTGATCGGGGGGCATCTTTTGGCAGCCGTAATTGCCGGTGGTTAGTTGCCGGTGGTCAGTTGCCGGTGGTCAGTTGCCGGGAACTTCGAGGCGGAAGGGGAGAAGGTCTGTCCCAGGACTCTTGGCGGAGGCCTAATGTCCGTAGAAGTGTTCTGTCGGGTCCATGACGGAGTTGCGCCAGTCCAGATAGCGGGCGGCGCCTTCGAGGTCTTTTGCCTTGCCTTCGTCGATCAACAGCTGCAACATCTGGACCTGCATTTCGTTCAGAATCCCGGTGCGCAGGGCGACAAGCCAGCTCTGGAATTCAATGTCTTCGTCTATCCGGGCCATCTGGCAACCTCCAATGATTCCTGCGGCAACTGACAACTAGACTGTGAATTCGACGTCGCTGCCGTCCTCAAAATAGAGCTGCAAGTGCAGCGCGTTAAGGCGAAAGTGGCTCATCGAGCGGCAGGCAAGGTCCGCCTGCGACGGGTCGGCTGAGGCTTTCGCCCAGCGGCTCTCGCGCCCCTTGTGCTCGAACTGCAGGTAGCTGCCGTCCTGGAAAAATAGGACGGCCTGGTTAAACTCCGCGTTTGCGACGTAGCGCACTGCCCGCTCGGCCGCGCTCTGCGCATGCGAGAACGAGTCGTCTGAGGACGGCAAGGGCTCCTCTTTGTACTTGGCCCTGCAATTCATGAACTGCGTCCCCAAAGACGGCGACCAGTTCGGAAAACGTGACGGCGCCTGCTGGCCTGACTGCACTCTTTGCGCCACCTTGCTCGGTGCAGAGACTATACAGCATGAAGGATACGTGTGCAAGAATACGAGTCCATTTTGTATCCTGCGCCAGGAAATTGCCTTGAGTGGCTCGCGTGTGCTACGATGGAAACCGAGAGGGAGCTTTCACTGACCCGTTCAAGGGAGGCGTGCGATGAAAAAACTGCTCAAGTTTCTTTTCTTCGTCGGCTTTGCCGCCGGCGTCGTCTACGTCATAAAGCAGGCGCTGGGTGGGCCGCAGGGCGAGGGGAGCGGCACAGGCGTGTTGCCGGAGACGCCGGTGACGCCCCTCGAAGACGCGCCGCTGGGCGGAGACGTAAGCCCCCAGCTACTGGAGATACTGGTCGACCCGCAGGACAAGGGAACGCTGCAGTTGATGGAAGACAAAAAGTTTCTCCTCAACCCCCGCAACGGATACCGCTATCCGATCCGCAACGGCATCCCGGTTATGTTGATCGAGGAGGGCAAGAAGTACCAGGACACCAGCCTGGCGGAGAACGGCCAGCAGAGCGGAGAATCGGAATCGGCATGAGCCTGACGGCGAAGCCGTGCGAAGTTAGAATCGGCGGCTCTGCCCGGAATCTGGAGTTTGTCCTCTTATACGGCTGAAGGTCTGGCCGAATAGTGCTGCAAAGTGGCAAGAGCCTGGCGACGACGCGTGCGCCGGGCCTTTTTGATTGGGTTTCTATGCGAAAGCTGGATGTGCGCCGCGCTTGCCGCCGGACCGGAGCGGGCGCGGCATGACCTTCTTCGGCCAGCTGTGGTCATGCGCGCGAAGAGGGGATCTCGATGAAAAAACTTGCGCCTGCATCGCCCTCCAGGCGCACCCTGCCGCCGTGCGCCACCGCCGCGCTTCTGACGATGGCTAGCCCCAGCCCGGCCCCCGGCTGCGCGCCGCTGCCCTGGCCGCGGTAGAAACGCTTGAAGACACGGTCCCCGTCGGCCGCATCGATGCCCGGCCCTGTGTCGGAGACGGCGAGAACTGTCCTCCCGGCCTCCTCGCTCGCAGCCAGCTCCACGGTCCCGCCCGATGGCGTGTACTTCAAGGCATTGTCGAGCAGATTTGCCAGCGCAATCTCCAGGCTCGCCCTGTCGCAAAGGATGGCTTCGAGGTCGTCGGCGACTGCGAGCCTCAACTCGATCCCTTCTTTTACGGCGAGGGAGCGAAAGGGGGCCAGGGCGCTTTGGAGCAGGTCGCCGGCATCGTGGCGCGTAATGTCGAGCGAAGCTACACCGCCATCGAGGCGGGAAAGGTCGAGCAGGTGGCCCGTGATCCACTGCAGGCGGTCGAGCTGGCGCTGGCTCTCAGCAAGAAAGTCTGCCCGCGTGTCGGGCTCGGCGCCAGCCTGCCCCTGCAGAATCTCGACGAACTGGCGCAGCGCGGTCAGCGGCGTCCGCAGCTCGTGCGAGGCGTCGGCAATGAAACGGCGCAGTGCGTCGCGTTCGGAGGAAAGGTCGGCGAAGGTCGCCTGGAGACGTGCGGCCATTCGGTTGAATCGCAGGGAAAGGTCGCCGATTTCGCCGCCTGATTCCGGCGCCCTCGCCGTCAGGTCGCCCCCCTCCATCCGCTGCGCGGCGCCCTGGAGGGTCATCAGCGGCGCCGTCAACGTGCGGCTCATGAGGTAGCCTAGCAGGACGGCCACGAGGACAGCGCCCAGCCCGGCCGCGATCAGCGAACGCCGGATCGCCTGCAGTGGCTCGGCGGAAATCGGAAACCTGTTGCTCATCTGCACGTAACCGACGACCTGCTCACTATGGCGGACGGGCACGGTCACGGCCGGACCGGCTGGCCCAAATTCCGCCGAATAAGGAGCGTCGCCGAAAAGCATCCGCATCATCCGCTGGGAAAGGGGCCGGTCGGCGTGCACGTCGGCCGGGGCAGCCGGTGCACTCTCCCCGCGTGCGGCTGCGGTCGACTCCTCGACAATCAGTTGTCCTCCCCACGGCCCGGGGCGCCTTTCGACCGAAAACGCCGTGATGACGTTGCGGAAATCGTCCCTGTCCACGTTCAGAGCAAACATGCCGCGCGGATGGCCTCGACCCGAAACGATTATAAAGGGGCCGACAAGGCCGGTCTGGTGCGAGTCCCAGTCGCCCCGCGGCATATCCTGCATCATTCTCAAGGTCGCGCGCGCCGAATCCGATCCGGCCGGTTCAAGCTGCGAGTCGGCCAGAACCTGCTCGCCGGGACCGAGGATCTGCAGATCGGTATTGGTAAGGAAGCTGGAAGTTATGGCGAGCTGCTGCAGACGGGCGGGCGAAAAAGGAGGGAGCAGAAGCGGCCCCGCCATGCGCGCTACTGCCTCGGCGTTCGCGGTCAATGTCTCATTCTCGCGGGAGGCCATATAGCGGGTGACCAGGGATATGGCGACGATGCCTATCAGCGCTATCGTGAGCAGGGCAAGCGCGGAGTAACTGAAAATCAGTCGCCAGCGGATCGAATGGTACATCTTCCTTCCCCTTTTGCTCGCCGTCCGAGTTCTTCCGAGACGTCTCTGCGGTTCCGCCGTTCTTCTGCGGACTGCCCTGGCAAGGCCCGCTCTCCGGCACGACGGGCGGCCGGAGAGCGGGGTACGACTATTTTGACGGCGCCGGGGTCGTGGGTGGTAACACTCCGTTGTGCTCGCCCGTCTCGAGTGACGCCGGCAGCCTCAGGCTGGCGGGCGGTCTATGAGTCCTGGTCGGCCTCGTGACTGCTCTGTTGGGCCTGCTCCTCGCCGTTGTGCGACTCTTCGATCATCTCTTCCTCCAATTGCATGCGGAAGCGCTCGAGAGGCACGATCATCAGGCCGAGGTAGGCCTTGTCTTCGTCGTCCGGGTGGGCTCCCAGCGTCACGGCTGCGGTCAGCTGTTCGCCGTCGCGGACTACGGTCAGCTCGACTTCATCGCCGGGGCTGTAGGCAGCCAGCGCCTCGACAAGCTCGTCGAAGCCTGCGATCTCAGTCTCGCCGATACCGGTAATCACGTCGCCCTTCTGTAGTTCTGCACCCGCGGCAGGACCTTCATCCTGGATACCCATGACCAGGGCACCGTCGGTGTTCATCCACGCGAAGGGGCCGCCGAAGGGCAGACCGCGCGGAAAGCCGAATCGAAAGTAACCGCCGCGACGGGGACCGCGTCCGTCCCTGTGCAGCTGGAACTCGCCGGAAGGCATTATGCGGACACCGAGGAATGCCATTCCGTCGTCATCGGGATGGGCGCCAAGCGTCACAGTCAACTCGACTGCCTCGCCGTCGCGCTCGACTGTAAGCATTACCTCATCGCCAGGGCTGTAGTTGGCAGCTGCCTGCGCCAGATCGTTCAGCCCGCCAATCTCGATGTCGTCGACCGTGGTGATAATGTCTCCGGCCTGGAGACCGGCGGCGGCGGCTGGGCCGTCTTCCAGAATGTCGACGACCGCCGCCCCGTCAATTTCCTTGATCGGGAGGGCATTCATGCCTCTTCCACGCTCCATGCCGAAGACGCGACCGCGGTCTGGCATCCAGCCGCGACGCCCGCGCTGAGGCGACATGCCATCGCCGCGGTCCACGTGTGCCGCCACGCCAAGGACAGGGTAGCCGTCGCGATCGGCCAGCGTCACCGAAAACGTTAGCTTCTCGTCGCCGCGCTTTACCGTCAGCTCCAGCGCGTCACCAGGATCCTGCATCAGGACCACTTTTTGCAGCTCGGCCGCAGTATTTACTCTGTCGCCGTCGATGGCAAGCAGGATGTCCCCACGGGCAAGGCCGGCCTCTGCCGCCGGCATCTCGTCAGCCACAGCCGTTATCAAAACGCCCGGTTCCGGCTTGACTCGTTCCTCCGTGCTGGCAGCGGATACGGGCACACTCGCAGCCAAAAGTGCCAGCAGCGCTGCGAGCACGATCCAGAGGCTCTTCTGTCGGGCGCCTATCGCGACGGCCCGGCTTCCCCTTTGTCCTATGCGATTCATCTCTTCCTCCTGAAAGTACGCTACACATTGGTTGGAATTCAGTGCTACGACTACCAGTGTAGCGCCCCGATCTGAAAGCCCTGTTGCCTTTCAATTAAGGTTCCGTAACATCGGGGAGGAAGGTCGCTGGACGCGTGGCGACAAACTGTTTGCGGCACGTCGCGAATCTCTCGACGTGCGCCGGTGATCATCCCTGCAGCTTGTAACCGACGCCGCGCACTGTCACAATGCGAGTCGGATTGGCCGGGTCGCGCTCGATCTTCTGCCTCAGATGGCGGATGTGAACGTCGACCGTCCGGTCGCTGCTGACATCGCTCTCGTAACCCCACACTGCCTCCATCAGGCCGCTGCGACTTACCGGCACGTCGGGCCGCGCCGATAGATAACGCAGCAGCCGGAACTCGATCGGGGTCAGGTCGACTTCATCGCCCCCGGCCCTGACTACCATGCGCGTCAGATCGACTTCCAGGTCGCCGATACGCTTGACGTCGTCCTCCGAGGGCGCGGCCAGATCGCCGTAGGCCCGCCGCAGCAAGGCGCGGATACGCGAGGTCAACTCGCGCAGGCTGTAGGGTTTGACGACGTAGTCGTCGGCGCCCAGCTCGAGGCCCAAAACCTTGTCCAGCTCTTCATCTTTGGCGGTCAGCATCAGGACCGGTTGGCGGAAGCTTTCGCTGCGGAGCGCACGGCAGACATCGTAACCGCTCATGTCCGGCAGACGCAGGTCGAGGGTGATCAGGTCGGGCGGCTCGCGCCTTGCCAGCTCCAGCGCCTCTACGCCCGTCCGGGCCCAGGTTACGTCATAGCCCTCGGCCTCGAGCGCATAGACCAGACCCCTCGCGACGGCTCGCTCGTCCTCAACAATCAGCAGCTTTTCATTAGCCATTGTGCGATCTCCCTCGGCTGCCGGCGGGCGAACGCCTGTGGCGGAGCACTGCGCCTCCAGCCAGAACCGGCGAATTAGCGGTCTCCTGAATAGGGCTGTCCGCCCCGTCTCGCCGAAGCCGTTTAGGGCGCGCAGCCTGACCTTGCAGGATTTGCCGGGCGCCGCGCGGCCGGTGTACAATGTCGCTTTGTAGTATACAGTTCAAAGGCTGGCTTCGCTATTGGAACCGGCCAATGTTCAGGCTAGGTGAAGAGCGGACCAACCAAGAGGTGGACGCTCAGGTGGATTGCAGTGCAGTAGTCTGTCAATGATCGGCAAGAGGCGAGCCTGGCCGACGGCCGCCTGAGAATCGAAGGAAAAGAGAAACAATGGCACGCATGAAGGTTCTACTGACTGAAGATATCCCCAGCCTCGGACTGGCCGGTGAAGTTCACACGGTCGCCAGGGGCTATGCCCGCAACTATCTGATCCCGCGCAGGGAGGCAATCGTTGCGACCAAGGGAGCGCTCAAGCAGGCCGAGGAGATTCGCCAGATGGCGATTCGCAGACGCGCGCAGGAGTTCTCGAACGCCGAAGCGCAGGCACAGGTCCTCAGCGGTCAGCAGTTGCTATTCGAGGTGCGGGCGGGAGACAATGACCGGCTGTACGGTTCGATCACAACCTCCGACATCGCTGAGCAGTTGACGGAGAAAGTAGATTTCGAGGTGGACCGCCGTAGGATCATGCTGGGCGCCTCGATCCGCGAGCTTGGTCTGTACGACCTGACAATGAGGCTGATGCCGGAAGTGGAGGCCTCCTTCGCCGTCGCGGTTGTGCGTGAAGGCGAGAGCTGGGCCGACGCCGAACAGCGGGAGCGCGACCGCGAGGCCGCCGCCCAGGCCCTGCTGGAAGAGGAGGCCGCGGCCGAACTGATCGACGAAGCTTTGGAAAATGACTCGGCCGGAGACTCCGAGGAGAATGAGTAGTAATCGGTCCGGCCGGATTTGACGGCCTCTTCTTCAAAACGATACGAGGTGTGAGAGACAGGACTTGGTCCTGTCTTTGTTTTTCCCTGCCAGACCTGGCGAGTGCGCGCCGGCGGAGGGCGGCGGTTCGAGGGGAAAAGATCAGCGCTGGGGCGCGAAAAACGTAGCAGGACCTCAGGAGGATGGGAACCCAGAGTATGGAATGGCCGGCCGGCGGCGCGTCTTCGGAGTCCAGAGAAAAGGCGGCGTAGAGCATCATTTGGAGCAGTGTAGGCGGAACTTGAGAACGCCTTCACGTTAGCCAAATCCGGCTGTATCAGGTATAATTGTAAGGCTTGGGGACGGTTTCAGATGCACCGGCTTGAAGGGTCTCTTTGGGACTCGGCGGACGGTCGAATTCTGCATGAAACTCACACATGCGCGGCCTGCAGACCAGCCGCTTCATGGCTCCAGGTTTCTCCCAAAGAGTGTTGGCCGAATGAGATGTACTGTAGCAGCAGGAGAAGGTGAATGAGCGATCCAAACGGCGCAGACGACGCTTCCCCAGAGGACGGAGGCCTGGGCAATCTGCCCTCCAATGTCCCGTCCCCGAACGGGTCGAACGGCAACGGATACTTCGCGCAAAGCGTCGAGGAAGTCTCGATTGAAGATGAGATGCGGACCGCGTTCCTCGATTACGCCGTCAGCGTCATCGTCGCCCGCGCCCTGCCGGACGCCCGCGACGGCCTGAAACCGGTCCACCGGCGCATCCTCTACGCGATGCACGATATGGGTCTGCGTTCCAATGCCGGCTACAAGAAGTCGGCTCGCATCGTAGGCGAAGTGCTGGGCAAATATCACCCACACAACGATCAGGCCGTATACGACGCCCTCGCCCGTATGGCGCAGGAGTTCAGCCTGCGCTATCCGCTGGTGGACGGGCAAGGCAATTTTGGCTCGATCGACGGCGACAGCCCGGCCGCGATGCGTTACACCGAGGCCCGGCTGTCGCAGCTGACCGAAATGATGCTCCAGGACATCGAGATGGACACGGTCGACTGGGGCCCGAATTTCGACGACAGCCTCGAAGAGCCGCTCGTCCTGCCCGGAAAAGTTCCGAGCATGCTCGTCAACGGCTCGAGCGGCATCGCCGTTGGTATGGCCACTAACATTCCGCCGCACAATCTGAGCGAAATCTGCGATGCGGTCGCGTACGTGATCGACAACTGGGAACGCCGTGAACAGGTCGGTCTCGATGAGCTGATGGAGATGGTGAAGGGCCCGGATTTCCCCACCGGGGGCGAGATCCTGGGTACGGAGGGCGTGCGGCAGGCCTTTGCGACCGGCCGCGGCCGCGTGCTCGTGCGCGCCCGCACCGAGATCGAGGAGACCGACAACGGACGGTTCCGCATCGTTGTAACCGAGATCCCCTACCAGGTCAATAAGACGACCTTGATCGAGCGGATCGCCGAGCTGGCGCGCTCCGGCCGGTTGGACGGGATCAGCGACTTGCGCGATGAGAGTGACCGCAGCGGCATGCGCATTGTTGTCGAGCTCAAGCGCGGGGCGTCGCCCAAGAAGGAGCAGAACCGGCTGTTCAAGTTCACGCCGCTGCAGTCCACGTTCAGCGTCAACGCCCTGTCTCTGTTGAACGGACGCCCGGTAACGCTCGGGCTGCGCCGCGCGCTGCTCATCTACATCGATCACCGCTTTGAAGTGATCACGCGGCGCACCGAGTTCGACCTGAACAAGCAGCGGGAGCGGGCACACGTCCTGGAGGGGCTGCGAATTGCCCTCCAGTTCCTCGACAGAGTGATTGCGACGATCCGCAACTCGGACAGCGCCGAGGATGCGCGCACGCAGCTGGTCGCGCTCTTCAATCTCAGCGTTGTCCAGGCACAGGCGATCCTGGACCTGCAGCTGCGGCGACTGGCCGCGCTCGAACGCCAGAAGATCGAGGACGAATACCAGGAGGTGATGGAGCGGATCGCGTATCTGGTGGACCTGCTGGCCAACCCCCACAAGATTCGCGCCCTGATCCGCGACGACATTGTCGAGCTGCAGGAGAAGTACGGCGACGAGCGGCGGACTTCGATCATCCGCCACGCCAGTGGCGCCTTCAGCGATGAGGACCTGATCCCGCAGGAAAACGTGTTGATCAGTTTCAGCGCCAACGCCTACATTAAGTACATGGTGGCGGATGTGTTTCGGTCGCAGGGCCGCGGAGGGCGAGGCGTGAAAGGGATGTCAACACGCGGTGAGGACGAGGTGATGGACCTGCGCTTTGCACGTACGCTTGATCACATTCTTCTCTTTACGAATAAAGGGCGGGTGTACGGCAGCCGCGTTTACGAGTTGCCGGAGGGCAGCCGCACGTCAAAGGGCGCGCACATCGCCAATGTGCTCACCTTGCAGCACGAAGAAGAAGTGACCGCGATGCTGACGACCGCCGACTTCGGTCAAGCGGAGTACATTACCTTGCTGACACGCAAGGGGCGGATCAAGCGAGTGCGGGCCAGTGCGTTTTCCCATGTACGTCCCAGCGGACTGATTGCGATGAATCTGGATGAGGACGATTCGCTGGAGTGGGCTCAGCTGACCGACGGCAGCCAGGAGTTTATCGTGATTACGCGCGGCGGCAAAGCGCTCCGAATGCGCGAGGACGAGGTGCGGGCTATGGGGCGCACGGCGGCCGGTGTGCGGGCGCTTCGCCTGTTGCCGGGGGACCAGGTGACCGGATTCGATGTATTGCAGCCGGACGCGTACCTGTTAGTACTGCACGAACTGGGCTGCGGCAAGCGAGTGCGCCTAACCGAATACCCCCAGCAAGGCCGATATACGCAGGGTGTGTGGACCACTGACCGCAATAGGCTGGAGGAAGTCGGCCCGATCGTGGCGGCCCGCGTGGTCAAACACGAGGACCAGATCACTGTAATCACCGGCAACGGCATCATGTTGCGCACTCCGGTCTCCGGAATCAGCCTCTTTGGCCGCGCTACGCGCGGCGTTCGCATCGTCAATCTGGATGAAGGCGACACCGTGGCAGCGCTGGCAGTGCTCAGGCACGAGGACCTGACACGCGGCGTCGATGGCGTGGAATCGAATGGCAGCGGTCCGGCCGCGGCCGTCACCAGTGCCCCTCCAGTCCCGGCCGACGACTAGGCCGGCAATTCCACCAATGACAGAACTGCGGACTTTACTTGACCAAGGTCCCGGCGCGAGAGTTGCTTTCCTCCCCAGCCCCAGCCCGGAGACGCTGGCCGAGACGCTCGTCGCCTTCGCCAACGGTGACGGCGGAACCGTCGTGCTGGGCGTAGATGCCGGCGGGTTGCCGGGCAACCTGCTTGCAGGCGATGAGGCGGAAGGCACCCTGCGCGCCGCACTGACGCTGTGCCGCCCGCCAATGCGGACCGAGTGGCAGCAGGCGGAAGCGCAGGGTGGGCCAATCGTACTGCTGCGGGTCGAACGGAGCAGCGAGCTTCATATCCTCAGCGACGGCCGCGCCCTTGTGCGCCACAGCCGCGAAAACCGTCCGCTCAGCCCGGCAGAGCTGCAGATGCTGCTGGCTAACCGTTCGATGGGCGAGTTTGAGACCGATGCTGTTCCCGGCGCGGTCAGGGTGGACCTGGACGAGGACGTCATCGACGAGTACCTCGAAAAGCGACAGCAGCGCAATCCGCGCGGCACGCTGCTGCCCAAAGACCGGCTGCTGCAGCAGATAGGTGCCATCGGCGCAGACGGTGTGCCGACGATCTGCGGGATGCTTCTGTTCGGCAAGGAGCCGCAGCTCTTTCTGCCCCAGAGCCGCGCCGTCTTCGTAAAGTTCGACAACAACCGGTCGGATGGGCACCGGGCCGCGCCGGGCGCCGGCGATCGACCGGCCGAGAGCCTGCCGCTCGGCGGCGCAGCCGGTTCCTTCAGCTACGGCCGGCGCGAGGAGATTACCGGCCCGCTCGCGCGTATCGTCGAGCGCGGCTGGCGCGTAATCTGGGAGGAGATGGACAAAAAGGCAATTGTCAAGGCCCTGCAGCGCGAAGACAGGACCGAGTATCCGCCATTTGCCGTCCGTGAAGCGCTCGTGAATGCGGTCTGCCACCGTGACTATCGCCTGCGGGGGAGCAGCGTCGAGATTCACATGCACACCGACCGCTTGGAAATCACAAGCCCAGGCGGACTGCCGGCCTACATTACAGTCGATAACATCGTCGAAGAGCACTACAGCCGCAATCCCCGCATCGTCAACGGTTTGTACCAATGGGGATACATTGAGGAGCTCGGCCTGGGCGTAGACAGGATGATCGAAGAGATGGTGGCCGCAGGCCATCCGCCGCCGATCTTTGAAGCGAAAAGCCATCGATTCTCGGTTAAGCTGCAGAACAGCCGCGACCTGGAGAAGATCATTCCTGAGTGGGAGCAGCACATGAACGAGCGTCAGCTGAAGGCGATGCAGCATGTTCATGCCAACGGCAGCATCACCAACCGCGATTACAGGCAGCTCTGTTCTCACGTAGGCGCGGAGACGCTGCGGTTGGACCTAGCCGACCTTGTCGACAAGAAGCTGCTTCTCAAGATCGGTGACAAACGGGGAACGCGCTACATTCTCAGATAGCCGGCGGATTTGGGATAATTGGGTTATTCATTTGGGATAATTGACGCAACCGAGGGGACAAGGTCAGGAAGACTAAGACGCTGCCAGGACAGATGCAAAAACCTGATTTGAAGAACGGTGCATCGATTGAATCGAATTCCAACGTCCCGTTCCACTGTGTTAGTGATGGCCGCGAACGGTCGCGGCTTGTTTTCAATTCGTCGGGAATGATATAATTTTTCTGTCCGCCTGAACACTTACTGTCGCTCTACGCCACGAAATCGGACCCAAACCGTTGCTCGACGACCAGAAAAAGCCGAAAGCGTCGGAGGTGGAAACCGGCCTGCCAGCGCGGTCTGCTTCCGGCGCGGCAGAGTCCCCTGAAGGCGTCGCGACATCCCCGGAAACCGTACAGGCCCGACCGAAAAGCGATCAGGGCGCAGACCCCGCCATTCCAGCAGGGAAGACGATTGCCACAGCCGTTCCGACGGGCGGCGCGGTTCCACTGGGCGACCTGGGAGATCACGCAGCCGCTCTTGCCGGCGATGAGCAAAACGAAGATAGCATAGAACTCAAATCGCTGCTGCGGGAAACGCTGGAAACGGTGATCCTGGCGGTGCTCATCTTTCTTGTCATCCGCAGCTTGGTCCAGAATTACCGCATCGAAGGCCAGTCGATGGAACCCAACTTCCACCATGGGCAGTACCTGCTCGTGAACAAGCTGGCCTACCGCCTGAGCGATCACGAACGCGGCGACGTGATCGTCTTTCACTATCCCAATAACCCAACCCAGGACTATATCAAGCGCATCATCGGGCTGCCGGGGGACACCGTTGAAATCCTTGAGGGAGTTCTCTATCTGAACGGCTCGCCCGTCAATGAACCGTATGATCAGATTCCGATGACGCGTAACATCTCTGCGCAGGTCGTGGAACACGGCAACCTGTACGTTTTGGGAGACAACCGACCGGCCTCGTCCGATACTCGTACGTGGGGCCAGCTGCCCCAGGAATTCGTAATCGGCAAGGCGTGGCTTGCAATCTGGCCCGTCGAAACGGCGGGGCTGGTGGATCACGCCGCCTTCGACTCCGGGGCGGCGGCAGAGCAGTCGCCTTAGTCTTTGGAGTGCAACGGGCCTGCATTTGCGCTGCCAACCTACCAGGACGGTACAGCCCGGCAACCTGGAACAGAGAGCTGCCAATCCCAAGGAGTTACCGGGAGAAGATTCCGCATGGAGAACACCAGGGTCAGAGACTACCTAATTCTTATCGGTCATACGTGGATCTGCCTGGAATGCCGCAGCATGCTCCTCGAGGAAACGGAAGCGACTCTCGTCGGCCACAAAGTGAGCGAATTCGAGCGGGAGAGGTTGTTGGAACTGAAAGACTCGTCCTTTCGCACGATGATGGACCTCGAAGAGGCTACCGGCCTGACAGCCGACGAAATCAACCAGGCAGTCGACCACCCGCGCTCTCGCCTGCGCCACCTGGGAAGGCGCCGCCGTAGATGAGGCGAATGACGGCGCCCTCTTGCGACGTATCCCCATGCCCTATCGAGTCGGTCCCGCCGGTCCGTAGCCGTCTGTAAGGCAATTGGCAGTGGACATTCCAGCCCTGTTTGAGCGCTATGACTGGGGATACGAAGCGGTCGCCGACGCCGTCTGGCGTAGCAGTTTCGCAGACGAAGAGGATGAAGAGTTCGACCTGTACGTGGCGGCTGGCGAAGAGTGGCTGCACTTCGCCGTCAGCCCCCTGACGCCGACGCCCTCGCCAGAATGCAGACAGGCGCTGGCATCGCTCCTCCTGCGCATCAATCAGTCTGTGCGACTGGTCCGATTTGCCCTCGACGGCGACGGCGACGTCGCCCTTCAGGCTGATCTCCCTCTCGAGGCCCTCTCCTTTTCGCTTTTTGCGGCAACGCTCGACGCACTGATCCAGACGACGCGTGAGCTGGGCGGACGCCTGGCGCGCGTGGCGACGGACCCTTCGTACGAGTTCTCAATCTGAACCGGCGGGCACCGCCGTCCAAACGCTTCTCACCCGCCATCCTGCCGGCGATTCCAGATCGATTTCATGATCGCCGCAGCACGCCTGCCAACGACCTCTCACCCAGTCATGCTCCCGGAAGCGAAAGAAAGGCGGGGCCTGGTCCTCAGCGGTCCGCCTCCTCGCCCATCAGGTCAGGGCGCGCGCCCGGCCGCACATGCCGCTCAGGCCCGACGGAGGTGAGGCGTCTGCTCCTCGATGTAGGGCATGACAACCTCCAGGGAGCGCGCCATCGCCTCGACGGCCCTGTCGACTTCGCCTTCCGTCATTGGTGTTGAGATCGCGAACTGGCACCTGGGAGCGCTGAAAATGTCCCGGTTCATCAGTTCCATGTGCAGCAACCGGGGCAACTCCTCTGCAGCGGCCTGCGCCAGCGCGCCCTCCCGCGCGTTCCTGATCCGGTCTTGGCTCCAATGGACGCGGATGATCGAACCCTCGCCCACCGCCCGCAAACTCACGCCCTTTTCCCCGAAAGCTCGGTTGAAACCCTCCTTCAGCCGCTGCCCGAGCCTGTTGATGCGCGCGACTTCGTCCGCCCCGTACCCCTTCATCGTCGCGATGCCAGCCGCCATCGTTATGTTATTGCCATTGAACGTGCCATTGTGGGGAATGGTCTGCGCGTGCGTGGGATCGAACGGCGCCATGATCTCCTCCCGTCCGCCGAACGCGCCCAACGGCAGACCGCCGCCGATGAACTTCGCGATCGACGTAAGGTCGGGCGTAACCCCGATTGCAGCCTGCAAGCCGCCGAGATCGGTGCGAAAGGTCAGGATTTCGTCGAATATCAGCAGCACGCCATATGAGTCCGCCAGTTGCCTGACACCCTGCAAGTAGCCCGCCTCCGGCTCAACGCCCCCGCCCGAACCAAGAACTGGCTCCAGGATGATGGCCGCAATCTCGGCGCTCTCGGCGCGCAGCACGTCTTCAAGCGCATTGAGATCGTTGAACGGGACGATGCGAACGTCTTCCAGAACGGCGGAGGGAACGCCGCGCGTGGTAAGCCTGGGTCGGGGAAGCCCCTCCGACTCTGTGTCGGCCTGCACATTGACCTGAACATAGTCGTGCGACCCGTGATAGCCCCCGTCCATCTTGACGATGACGTCCCTGCCCATGAACGCCCGGGCCGCGCGCATCGCCAAATGCGTCGCTTCAGTACCCGAGTTGCAGTAACGGACGCTTTCCAGGCTGGAGACGCGGTCGACAAGCATTTCAGCGTGCTCAACCGTGACCTCGGCAGCGGAGCCGAGCACTGTCCCCCGCACGGCCTGTTCCTGAATGGCGCTTACGGTCGCCGGGTGACCGTGACCATGGATGAGGGAGGTGTAGTTGTTGAGGAAATCGATGTACTTGTTCTCATCATAGTCGTAGAGATGGCAGCCATCCCCGCGCACCATATAGGCGGGATAGGGCGTGTAATATGAGGATGCCCTCGTGTCTCCGCCGGGCATCGTCCTCTTGGCGCGCGCGTCCCACTCGCCTGACCCCCGCGTGCGCCGCTTGAAAGTCTCGACAATGGCACTGGCGGTTTCTTGTCCTCGATTAGAACTCACTTCGGGCCTCCATGGTTTCGCCGTTTAGGCTTTAGATTGTTCATGAATATAGCTGTCTCGCCGGTTCAGCCGGTGTCCCCCTAACGGTGGAGGGCCCCCGCGCAGTCAAATTGCAGGGGTGGAAGTTCGTCGGCTGGTTAGAAGCCGAATTCCATTCCAATGAAGCCCCGCGCTGCAATTTTTGTAAAGCTGCCGGCGCTACCGCCGTTTCTTAATTCCAGCACGGCGAATCCCCCGCTGGTGAAGACCTGCACGTCCAGGTCGAGCCCCCGCTTGACCGAACCGGTCGGCCCGCAATTTGTGATGACGATTCTGATTCACTTCCACCGGTCGCATGATCGCGAATTCAAGGCCTACTATGCGTAGCAAGTATGTGAGCACATGGGCAGTGGATTCCCAACTCTGGTCAGTTACACCCGCTTTGTGGAGTTGCTTCCATCAGCCCTGCAGTCAATGTGTCTCTATTTGCTCGGGCGATTCGGCCAGGGGACTGGGGTGGCGTTCATCGTTTCGACCCCGTTGTCTGTCTGCCACAACCGGCGCATCGGTCGCCACCGGGTTTTGCCACCGGGCGGCCGCGTGCGACAAGAGCAGTGTGGGATGGTTCTATAGCTTCAAGCTCCATCCGATTGTCAATGACCGCACTGAATTGCCGATGGTTCAATGCACGCCCGGCAACATCGATGATCGCAGACCGGTCCCACAAATGAGCAAGAACCTATGGGGCAAGTTGGTCGGCGATCGCGCCTATCTCTCCCAAGCTCTCTTTGAGCAACTCTTCGCACGCGGACTGCAATCAGTTATACTCATCCGCAAAAACGTGCAGAATCGACTCGTCGTTCTCGAAGACAAGCTGCTCACGCGTAAGCGCTTCGCGATTGAGACCATCTTTGACCGGTTTATGAATGTCCCGCAGACTGTACGCACCCGTCACCGCAGCACGAGAAACTTAGTCATCAATCTTGTCGCCGGCCTGATTGCCTACACTTGGCAACCCTTGAAGCCTTCCCTCCATCTCCCAGTCAGAAACTTGGCTCGCTTGCTGACCCTAATCTAACGCCGAATTCGGGCTTATGTGGGTAGATTCAGTCTCTATCTCCTTGCAGGTGCCATCGACGATGTCGATCAGGCAGGAATGCCAAGTACCTCAAACACTCTAAGCGGCCAGGACACGCGACTGTGTCAGGAAACGGTACATCGTCTTGCCGGAACTCAAGTAAGGAATGCCCTGCTCCGCCTCTATCGGGCACACGGGTGAAACCTCGCCCTCTCGCCAGTGATAGTGGTCCCACTCGTCGGTGCGATCGGAGCCAAAAGAGAGGACGTCTTCCGGCGACCAGCGGGAATCGGTGATGCTTTCCTCCTGTTCCGGCGGAATCTGCCGGGCGTCCGCGAGCACGCCGTCATCCCCTGCGTCGTCGGTCCCGATGGCGCATGAGAAGAATGGCATGCCCTGATGGTCCCATGCCACCCAGGCCGGCTTGCCACCATCACCGCTCAAATCGGGGAAGGCGAAGAAGCCTGCGCGTTCGAAGCGGGCGTCGCCAAAGGGTTCGCCGGCGAGGTCGACCGCGGCAACAGTGTGCGCTGGGTCGCCCGCAGAGACTTGATCTTCCCTGATGCAGATCAGCCTGTTTCGCCTAGGGTCAACGACGAAGTCGGCGTTGCGGACATCGCCTCCTACAGAGTCCGGTCGCGGCTTTTCGCCCGGTAATCGGCAGTGGATCCGGTCGCAGGGAAAGTTTGAAATGAAGACATCTCCGTCTCGGACTGCGAAAGAACTGCCACTGCATTCGTTTACCCGCGTGCGAGCGTCAAGGGGAACGGGCGTCGATGTTTCGAAGCGCCCATCCTCAAGTACACGGGCGACAACGCTGCGTCCCCCCTTATCAGGCAGACGGAGCAGAGCGTGGAGCTCTTTACCTTTCACGAAGAGCTGGTTGTTCCAGTGCCGGGCACTTGCAGCAACCGGTCTCGCGCTGATGGGGGAGCACCAACTCCCATGCGAAGCAGTTGTTTACTGTGCCATCCATTCCTCTATCGGAAGGCAAACGGCTGCTCTGGCCTGGGAATTCAGCCTGGAAAGCTTTCGCTTCGTCTGCCCGTGGGGCGCCGGCTATCTGCCAGGCCGGTAACCCGACGAAAGAGAGAGGTCGTCGGAGCCGCCCTGACACTCAACTTGCGGAAAGGGGCGTGCCGTTTCGACTGCGGGATTATAACACGCAGGGGGAGCCATAACAATGTGTCCGAAATCGGCCCAGACTGGCTCGTGGGAGACGGTCGGCGACGCCTTGAGGACCATGTGCCCGCCCGGCGGGCGGATGCGCGGCATTCCCGGCCGCGCCAGAGGTAGGACCCGATTCGGAGCTGGTCAGAAGCCCCGCCACCGTCGTGCAATGAGTAGGGCATAGTTCCGTGCTCGTTGCAGGGCTTAGGCCCCGCTTCTTCAGAGTCTGTTGTTCGGATTGATCCCGCCAGGACATTTCGATATATTGAAGAGCGCGCTCACGAGTCGAATAGAGGCCGGCGATGCCGGAACAATTGCACCCTGGTTGTCGTCTTGGAACTTAGGAGGCAAACCCGGAGTCATTGTTGGAACAATGACAGGCTCAAATCAAAGCACCGAAGGACGGTACTGACGTGACGCACTTTTTCCCTTTGATGAAATTCTCGACGCGAAGGAGCCTCAGCCTGATGGTGCGGGCGACCCTGGCTCTTCTTCTGGCCGCCATTGCTGCCTTTGCCAGCGTCCGCAGCGTATCGGCCAACGAGGAGCACATCGTCAGGCCAGGTGAGACTCTCAGCCAGATCGCCGCGCGCTACGGCACTACAGTGGCCCGGCTTCGCCAGCTCAACAACCTGCCCAATGCCAATTTCGTCTGGTACGGTCAGAGGCTCTTGATCGACGGACCAACTCCGAATTCCTCGACGCACGCCAACCAGAACAGGGGCGGCGTTGCCACTTACAGGGTGCGGACGGGCGATTCGCTATCGAAGATTGCCAGGCGATATGGAATCAGCCTGACTGAATTAGCCCGCATGAACAATCTGTCTCCCTTCCGCTGGCTTTACACCGGCCAAGTACTGCGCGTGCCGGATTCGGCCCCAAGCGGGCAGGCATTCCAGGGCCAATCATCACCGGCCGGTGCGACGAACCAGAATGCCAGTGGCATCCAGTTCTATACGGTACGGGCCGGAGACTCACTCTCAAGGATTGCCAGGCGCTATGGAATCAGTCTGTCCGAGCTAGCCCGCATGAACAACCTGTCTCCCAATCGCTGGCTCTACACCGGCCAGGTCTTGCGCGTGCCCGGGCCGGCCCCCGAGCAGCCGGTGGCGCCCTTGCCTGCGCCTGATGTCCAGGCTGCGCCACCCCAGGCAGAAGTGAATCTGGCCCGGACCCAAGTGGTCGCGCATTTGGTGCAGCCAGGCGAGCTTTTGTCGCATATCGCCGATCGATACGGGGTTCCGGCCGCTGTCCTGGCCCGCATCAACCGATTGCAGAACACGAACGTCTTGGAGGTTGGACAGGTCCTGCGAATTCCTCCGCCTAACGCGCTTGAACTGCTCGACGGCTCTTTTGCCCGCCTGCATCCTTCTCAATATCCTACGCAGACAGAACGGTGGATCGAAGTCGACCTGAGCGAACAGCTGGCCGTCGCCTACGAAGGCACGATTCCAGTCAGGGCCTTTGTCATATCCAGCGGGGTCGGCAATACGCCGACTGTGACGGGCACATTCCGCATTTGGGCCAAGATTGCGATGCAGGACATGAGCGGCGGGAGTCGGGCCTCGGGCAACTACTATCATCTGAAAGATGTCCAGAATGTGCAGTATTTCTTCAAAAACTACGCCTTCCACGGCACCTACTGGCACAACAACTTCGGCTCGCCCATGAGCAGAGGCTGCGTCAATTTGACCGAAGAAGACGCGGCGTGGCTGTTCGACTGGACTTCGCCCGCCGTTCACAATGACGACTGGCTGTTCAGCGATAGATCGAATCCCGGTACATTGGTAATGGTCCACCAATAGCGGGGGCTACTCTTGACTCATTCTTCCATCTCGTGGGGACCAATTCATTCCTTTATATGGGGGTCATTCGAAGATGCGCCGGATTGTGACAGTATCGATAGGAACCTTCCTACTGTGCGGAGCGTGGCTTGTTGGTTGGAGCAGTGCGCCTGCCGCCGCTTTGGCCGCGGAGCCGGCGGGGCCGGAGACGACTCAGGCGCCGGAAGCGGGCCCGGTTGGCTTCGACCTGTTTCCGCCTCTTCCTTTCTCCAAAGCGACGATGGACGTGCCCCGGATTCGCCTGGAATTGGAGGCACTGCTGGCCGCGGCAGACCAGGAGGAAGCCGAGGAAGAGAACGGCGTCAATTCATCGATCGACGATCGGTCCCCTCTCCACTTGGATGTGAACGAGGCACGCACCGGGGGCGAGAAGTGGATCGAGGTCAATCTCAGCGACCAAACACTCTACGCCTGGGCCGGTGATGAGCTCCAGCGTGAGTTTCTGATTTCGTCCGGGACTTCGACCTATCCGACGGTGCAAGGTGTATTCCGAATGTGGGTACGGACGCCAACCCAGACGATGTCCGGCGGAAGCAAGCCCGCAGGCACCTACTACAGTTTGCCAAATGTGCAGTGGGTACAGTACTTTTACGGTGAATATGCCTTGCACGGCGCCTACTGGCACAACAATTTCGGAACACCGATGAGCCACGGTTGCGTCAACTTGGCGGAAGAAGACGCCGAGTGGCTGTTCAAGTGGTCGTTTCCCGAGTGGGACGGCTCGACCAAGTGGGTGCAAGCGACAGTGGATAACGCAACACTTGTCTGGGTTCACAATTAATGGCGACGAAAACTAGATCGCGCAGGACGACTCGTTCAAAAAGCGGCCGCGGGTCCCGTGCAAGTGCGCGGGACCCGCTGGCGCGTCCTTCGCGGCAGCAGCTAAAGGAGATCGCCGCGCGGCGACGGCGCATGCAGAACCTCTACCTGATTGGTGGAGGCATTGCCCTGGTTGCCATCGTCGCGCTGGTCATTTACACCAACATCCGCAGCGCTGCGCCGGTGGGCGAAGAGGAGTCCTGGCCCACTCAGGGGAACACGCACATTCCCCAGGGGAGCGCATCGCCGATCGAATACAACACGACCCCGCCAACGTCCGGCCCCCATTATCCCGGGCTGGCGCCGTGGGACATCTATGATGAACCGATCCGCTATGAGCAGGTTGTGCACAATATGGAAGACGGTGGCGTGATCGTTTACTACCAGTGCGAAGAGGGCTGCCCGGAGCTGCGAGAGCAGCTGGCGGAGATCGTCCAACCCTATGTCGGCAGCGGACGGCACGTTTTGATGATGCCGAACGATCCCAGCTGGACGGCTTTCGGTTCGCAGTCGGTCCACAAGGACATGGGAGCACGCATCGCGTTGACCGCTTGGCAGCGAATCGACAAATTTGACGAGTTCGACGCCGCTCGCATTCGCGCCTTTATCGAACGCTACGAGGGCATCGACCACCACGTCCAGTAGCCAGTAGGGCCCGATACATCTCCCAATGACAGCAGGAAGCCCCGCAGGATTGACATGCGGGGCTTTGCTTTTGATCGGTCCCGGCGCTTTGCCTCAGCTCTGTGCAAAGGCCTCTTCCACGGGAATCAGCTCAGGTTCCCCTTCCTCGTTTTCGACTACTTTGTAGACCTGTTCTGCGCGGTCTACCATCAAAACGCCGTCGAGGTGGTCCAGCTCGTGCTGGAAGATGCGAGCCAGCCAGTCATGTGCCTTGATGCGCTGTGCTTTGCCGTTGCGGTCCTGCGCCTTGACGAGCACGTATGTGGCCCGCTCGACGTCCGCGGCCAGTCCGGGCAGGCTCAAACAGCCCTCCTGTCCAACTTCGGCGCCCTTCGCCTTCACAATCTCCGGGTTGATCAGCTCGTAGCGCTGCATCGTCTCTTCGGGACGTTCCGTATCCTCGGGGTATTCGATCACGAAGATACGCTGCAGCAGACCTACCTGGGGCGCGGCCAGACCGACGCCGTGCCCGACGCGCATCGTCTCGATCATGCTATCCAGGAGTTTGTGCAAACGCGCGTCGAAAGTACGAACTCGCTTGGCCGCCTGGCGCAGGAGTTCCCCATTCTCTTCCCAGGGCGTCAGAATCTCGAGCATTGTCTTTCACGTACGCTGTACGATCATCATCGTCAGACGGCTGACATTGACCAACCTGCCTTCTTCGTCCTCGATGCGGATGTCCCATACGTGGGTACGACGGCCGATGTGGATAGGGCGCACGGTTCCAGTGACGACGCCGTCTTCGACCGGTCGCAGATGGTTGCCATTTATCTCCAGGCCGACCGCGGCCTGCGTGGCTAGATCGATCAGCGCAGTTGAAGCGACGCTGCCCATCGTCTCGGCCAGCGCCAGCGAGGCGCCACCGTGCAACAGGCCGTAGGGTTGGAGAGTCCGCCTGTCCACGGGCATTTGGGCACACATAAAATCAGCGCCAACCTCGGTAAACTCGATACCGAGGTTGGCGACTAGCGTCTGCTCGCTCATCCGATTGATGGCGGCGACGGTCATCTCCGGGTTGAACATCGTAACTTGCCGCGCACCTGCTACTTGGGCATGTTGCGCAGCGCGTGGTAGACGGGCAACGGGCTCCAGTCGTTCCGGACTATCCCCCACTGCGCCTTCTCGGTCCCGTCGGCAACGACGCGGAAGTTCAGGTTCCACAGGAAGGCCGGTCCGACCCAGCCCCAGTTGCGCATCATCTCGTAGGCCCTCACGGTCCAGCGAGCCTGTTCATCGAAATCGTTGTCGTTGGCGTAGCCGTAGCGGGGGTCAAACGCGCCGCCCGCGGCCCAGCCGAACTCGGTCGGCCAGATCGGTATGTGGCCCGCCCCGTAGCGGAGCGCCAGGTTGCGGTACCCTTCCATCGTGCTGCGGAAGCTCCACGAGTGGTGCGGGTTGTCGCAGGCGCCGTTGAAATTCTGATTGCCTGTCTTCTGAATTTCGGCGCAGGCGTTCTGCCAGACGGTGTCAGGCGGTACGTTGTAGCCGCTGGGATGAGCGCCGAAGCCGTCGACATAGTTGGCCAGACCCTGCTGAAGCATCGCCTCAAAGTAGCGGAAGTCGTCCATGGCCAGCGAGCCGTTGTCGCCGGCGGGCGTCAGCGCGCCGCTGATTACGTACATTGAGGGGCAGGCGCTCTTGATCGCCCCGTAAGACGGACGCAGGAGCGCCATGTACTCACTGGGGTTGATTGGGCGGTTGCCCCACTCGTAGTGCAGATTCTGCTCGTTCCAGACCTCGATCGCCTTGACGGACGAGCCGCAGTATTCTCCGGCCAGACGGCCCAGGAAAGCAGCAAAAGTGCCCGGGTCCGCTGGTGGACCGCCGACCGAGCCGTCAAAGCCCGACTCACGCGACCAGCTCGGCGCGTTGACAACGCTGAAGAGCAGGTTGATGCCGCGCGAGTTTGCAGCGTTTACGAGGGGCCAGATGTCGCCGAAACCGTACTGGCCCTGGTTGGACTCAAAGACCTTCCATTCAATCTGTTGTTTGACCCATCCAAAACCGAGTTCGCGGGTCTTGTCCATCACAATGCCTTCCTGGCCATTGTGAATCATATGCGCCTGGACGCCGTAGCCGAAGCCTATGCCGGGAAGCCTTGTAGGCGGCGGCTGGGTAGGCTGCTGGGGCTGTGGAGCTGGCGCCTCGGGCCGCGGCGGGATCTCCGACTCGGCGTACCGCTTCACGCCTTCAACCGATCCCTCGGTCTGGGTCAGCGCGCGATAGACCCAGGCATCCCCGGACACACCGGAGACCTCGACCTTATACCATTCATCGTTCGGGCCAATACCGACAATTTTGACGCGTGTCCCGGAAGCAATCGTGGATACCACGGAATACTCGGTGCCGGGGCCGCCTCTGACGTTTAGCCTGCCCGAAGTGGTCACGACTGCGAACGGGCCGCCGGTTACAGGGGCCGGCGCGGGTGCAGGTTGCTGTGCCCCTGGCGCAGGCTGCTGTGCCCCTGGCGCAGGTGCCGTCGACCCGGCCTGCGGAATCCAGATTCGAGTGCCCCAGAATACGGTGTTGGGGTTAGGCAGGTTGTTCGCCTGCACGATCGCGTTGACTGTCACGCCATGGTTGAATGCGATGCGGCTCAGCGTGTCGCCGATCTGTACCTCGTACCAGACGCCGCCCGAGCGCGTCGGGGTGCCGCCGCCTCCGGTTGTGCCGCCGCCCGAACCTGCCCCGGGGATGCACAACCGCTGGCCAATATACACGAATGAAGTAACTGTAGTGTTGTTCGCCCTGGCCAGACTCTGAATAGTCACCCCGTAGCGGACCGCGAGCCCTGACAGCGACTCTCCTGCAACAACAGTATGCGTTTGGGCGCATCCACCCGGCTGTGCGGGGGCAGGTTGCGCGGCGCCCGGCTGCTGCTGACCCGTCGAGGGGATCTGCAGCCGCTGGCCAACGTAGATAATGTTGGCATTCGCAATATTGTTGGCGGAGACGATCGCCTGGACGGTTACGCCGTAGCGGGCCGCGATGATAGCGAGCGTCTCACCGGCCTGTACGACGTGTGTCGTGCTTCCGCTCGTCTGCGGGCTTGCGTTCAGTTCGGCAGGGCCCGCCGCGAGAGCCTGCGGCAGCATAGCCAGAAGCAAAACCGCCACGACCACAATGAACCGGACACGACGAGTCGGGTTATATCGATTAATGCCTGCATGCATCTGTAACTCCTTATTCAAAGTAAGCAAGACCATACCGGGTCAAAACGCCAAAAGGGAATTCTATCATTCTGCATCGATTCCGCGCGGAAGTCAAGCAATATTTAACTCTTCCATCAACGCAATGCCAACGCGAACGCCACGAAAATGGTTCGGAAGGTGAAGCTTCTCGTTCGGCGCGTGCAGATTGTCATCCGGGAGTCCCAGGCCCATCAGAAGAATCGGGATATCAAGTGTTTCCTGGAAGACGGTCGCCACAGGAATCGAACCTCCCTCGCGGCTGAAGACCGGGTCGGCGCCGAAAACGCGCTTGAAGGCGCGGGAGGCAGCCCCGATTTCGGGCACATCGAGAGGCACGACCGTCGCCGGCGCATGCACACGCGTGCGTACGCTCACTTCTACGGTCGGCGGCGCGATCTCCGCCAGGAAGCGCTCGATCATGGGGCCGATCGCGGCCGAGTCCTGGTCGGGAACGAGGCGGCAGCTGACTTTTGCCTGCGCTTCGGCGGGAATCACCGTCTTGAAGCCTTCACCGGTGAAGCCGCCCCACATGCCATTGATTTCGAGCGTCGGCCGCGCCCCGATTCTCTCGGTTACTGTGAAGCCCGCTTCGCCCCAGGCTGCCGGCGCGCCGCTCTCCTTCAACAGGGTCTCGTCGTCGTAGGGCACACGCGCGAGCGCGGCCCGCTCCTGCTCGCTCAGGGGTTCCACGCGGTCGTAAAACCCGGGGACCGTTACGCGACCCTCCTCGTCATGGAGGCGGGCAAGCAGCTCACACAGGGCCTGGTTGGGATTGTGGACCGCCCCGCCGAACATGCCGCTGTGCAGGTCCCGCGCAGGACCGCGCACGGTAATCTCACCGCCCCACATACCGCGCAGGCCGTAGATGATCAGCGGCTGCTGTGGCGAGAGCATGTGCGTATCGGAAATGAGACAGGCGTCGGCGGCCAGCTTCTCTACGGCCGCGGGAACGTAGTCCATCAGGGCCTGGCTGCCGTCCTCCTCCTCGCCTTCGACGACGAACTTCACGTTCACCGGTAGCGACCCCGAAGTTGCCAGCAGCGCCTGCACCGCGGCGACGTGGGCAAAGAGCTGGCCCTTGTCGTCGGACGCGCCGCGGGCGACAAGGTCATCCCCGCGCACGGTCGGCTCGAAGGGCGGCGAGGTCCACTGCTCAAGCGGGTCGGCTGGCTGCACGTCGTAGTGGCCGTAGACGAGCAGCGTTGGCGCGTCAGACCCGGCGTGAAGCCAGTCGGCGTAGACGATCGGATGGCCCCCGCTCCGGATCAGCTCGACGTTTTCGAGACCGACGGCTGTCATCTTCCGCGCCAGCCAGCCGGCCGCGCGCTCGATGTCCTCTTTGTGTTGCGGCAGCGTGCTGACGCTGGGAATGCGAAGCCAGTCGCACAGTTCACTGAGCAGCTGCGCTTCGGCGCTGTGCAGATAGGCGTCGAGCGCAGGGTCGATAGGCGGATTGTCTGGTCGATTCATGGGTCGTTCCTGTCACTGAGAATTGGATTGCGGCAGGGAAATGCGCGCGGCGCTGCCCGCCGCCGGGCGTGCGGGGAGAACTGTGAGGGTCAGCGAATTGCGGCCTGCATCTCAACCGGGGAGCTCGACGACCACATACTGGCGGTCGATCGAGACTTCAAATGTCTCGGCAGTGTAGGGGCCTGGCTGGTAGCCGTGCGGAAGAGCGTCTCCCGCCGCGACCTCCACATCGTAACGACGCGTGCGGACAGAAGCGGGATCCACCCACGACTGGCCTGTTGTCACGTCGTATTCCCAGCCGTGCCATGGGCAGCGCAGGATTTCGCCGCGGCGCTCGTACCTGTATTCGCCGCCCGGCTTGTCGGCCGTGACGAAGCCCGTAAGGCGGCCCTGGCAGAGCGGGCCGCCTTGGTGAGGACAGATATTGCGCAGGGCGTAATACTCGCCCTTGATATTGAAGACGCCCAGCGAACGGCCGCCGATTTCGACGATTTTGCGTTCGCCGGGCGGGATCTCATCTACGGTGGCGACGACATGTTTAGCCATTGCGGTTCATTATAGCCTGTAAAGGCGGCGAGCGTTCTCAGCCATGATTTTGCGCCGCCGCTCCTCGTCGAACTGGATCGGGAAGGCGCGGTCGGGGGAATCGAAGTCCCAGTGGGGATAGTCGGTTGCGAAGAGCAGGTGATCGTCCATATCCAGGTGGTCCAGGAGCTGGCGGAACTGCTCCGGTTGGAACGGCTCCTCCATCGGCTGGGTACTGACCCAAAAGTGGCGGCGGAAGATTTCGGACGGCGGCTCGGTGACGTGCGGCACGTCGATGCCCAGCTGCCGCCAGGCCTCGTCCATCCGCCATAGCAGCGGCGGAATCCAGGCGAATCCGCCTTCGATCAGCACAAACTTGAGCGAAGGAAACCGCTGGAATACGCCCTCGAAAATGAGGCTGATCACCTGTGCCTGGAATGTCTGCGGCATGCCGCCGTGGTCTTCAATGTAGTGAGCCGGGTATCCGGTACCTGTGATCGGACCACCGCCGGCGCCGCCGAAGTGGATCGCGATGGGCTGCTCGTGGCGGCAAGCGGCCTCGTACATCTGCCAGTATTTGCGCCGTCCCAGCGGCTCCTTTGTGCGCGCGATGAGCAGAACGTGGACGAACCCTGGATGGCTGCCCCAGCGGTCGATCTCGGCCGCGGCCAGTTCGCCGTCCTCCCATGGGACGATGATCGAGCCGCGCAGCCGCGGGTCAGGCTCAAGCCACTCGGCCTCCTGCCACTCGTTCGTAGCGCGCGAATACGCGGCGCCAAAGTCCAGGTTTCGCTCATAGCCGGCGCCCACCAGCGGATTGAGGACGCCGAACTCCATACCCCATTCATCCATCAGCTGCGCCTGGAGGAAGGCCAGGTTGGAGCCGGGCGGCGTGCCGTCCTCCGGCCAGGCGTCGTGCCGGGCGGCGTTTGGCATTGCGCGCGGATAGTTGCAGCCCTCGTAGCCGCGCTGCCCGATCGTACGGTGGTACGCCTGCCAGCGCTCGCTCAGGTAGCTGCGCAGGACGTCCGGCGAGGGGAAGTAGATATGGACGTCCGTGTCGATAATCGCCGTATCCAATCGCGCCCGCCTGGACGGCCGCTTTGATGCGGCCGCGCCGGGCGCCGCGCCGTTGTCGCTATGGCCGTTGCGCTCGACCACGGGACGGTCAATGGTGGTGGTGGAGGGGCCAACAGGAGCGGTCATGGTATGCCTCCCGGAACTGGCGGTTAAGGACAAACATCAAATTTCACTATCAGTCGAACACCAGTTGCCAGACGCGTTACAGGCGATAAAGCTTGCGCGCATTTCCGCTGAGAACCTTCGTTCGCTGGTTTTCCGAAAGCTGGTCCAGCAGCTGCTCCGGGCGCCCGCGACGATGGGGATAGTCGCTGGCGAAAAGCAGCAGGTCCTCAGCGCCGCACTGGTCGAAAATCTGCGCCAAATGCGCCGGGTCCGGCGGCGCGTCCAGCGGTTGAATCGTAAAGCGCAGATGTGTGCGCATATAATCGGATGGACGCCGCCGCACCCAGGGCGTATTGTGTCGCAGCCCCTTCCACTCCTTGTCGATGCGCCACATGAGCGAGGGCAGCCAGGTGAAGCCCCCCTCGATCAGCGCAATGCGCAGCGAGGGAAAACGCTCGAACGCCCCGTCGCAGACCAGGCTGATCACCTGCGACTGGAAGACGTGGGCCATGCCGGCGTACTCTTCAATGTAGTATGAGGGCCAGCCGGCCGCCGTCGGCGGATGGCCGGGCGCACCGCCGTATTGGATGCCGACGGCTAGGTCGTGCCGCACCGCCGCGGCAAAGACCGGGTCGTAGCGACGGTTGCCGTACGGCGCTTCCGCGCGCGCCGGGAGTACAACCTGCACAAAGCCGGGATGCCCGCCCCAGCGCTCGATCTCCTCTGCCGCGAGCTGCGGGTTGTGGCTGGGCACGACGATCGACGCCCGCAGGCGCGGCTCCTCCTCCAGCCAGTGCTCGACCTGCCAGTGGTTCACCGCCGTCGCCAGCGACGCGGCCAGGTCCTCGTTGCGCACGCTCTGCACGCGGTAGGCGCAGTTGAGAATGCCGACTTCGACACCGTCAAGCGCCTGGCTCCGAACTTCAGCCAGATCTGGCTTGGGCTGACTGCCCTCGCGCGCGCTGGTCGGCGCGCCGGCCGGGTAGTCGTTAGCGTCCGGCCCGTTGAAGGCCGACTCTCGGCAGTAGTCGAGCCAGTGCGCGGGCAGGTAGGGGTAGAGCGTCGCCAGCCCGGGCACCTCGTTGTGAATATCGCAGTCGATTCTTGTCTCTTCAGGCATCGAACGCTGGCGCCCCAGCCAGATCGGCAACTGAGCGATTCCCTTGTCTCCGAATGACTGTCATCCTACCCGAAATCAACAGCGCGGGCAATCTGCCGCACAGCCGCCGGCACTCGTCAGACCGGCAGGCCCCACCGCCGCCGCGCCTCCTCAATCGGCACAAGCTCCTCAACGCCGTGTACCGTGTGGCCGGGGCCTCCCGCGACCCAGCGTTCGTCTGCCGGCTCGCTCGCCGGCTGGAAACGCACGTCGCAGCTGAGGCGGAATCGGTTGGTCAGGTTGGTCGTCGAAGCGTGCATCGTGTGCATGCCAAACAGGATCACGTCCCCCATGAAGAACTCGCCCGTCTGCCACTCCCCGCCGAACTTTTCGACGATCTCCATCGGGTCCTTGGTGAACCAGCCGTCGATGCCGTCGCGATCGACGTCCATGCGCCCGTAAGTATCGCGTATCGGCGCAAATGCCGGCAGGTTGTGCGAGCCTCTACATACGACCAGCGTGCCATGGTCGACCGTTGTGTCTCCAAGTGGGATCCAGACAGTATGCAGTCTGGGCGAGCCGCGGCCCATATAGACGAAGTCATAGTGGGCGCCGGTGTACTGCTCGTTGCCGACGGCGCGCATCCACTTGAAATGGAACGTAAGCGCCGGTTCGCCAAAGTAGCCGGCGAAAAAGGCAAAGAGCTCGTCCGCTTCGAGGACGTTGCGGACGTCCTCGTGCGCGGCGATGCGCTGCAACTTGGCGCCGCGCCCGCCCCTGGGCATGACGCCCTCGAGGACCGGCGCGCCGGGCGACAGCACGCTCTGTTCATTCATATGGTTGAGGACTGTTTCGCGCGCCCGCTGGACCTTGGCACGGTCAATCAGGCCCCGCAAAAGCAGGTATCCGTCGTCGGCCATCTGTGCCTGCAGGGCCTCCATATCGGGCAGAAGATGCTGGCTTTCCTGCAATGCGCCAAGCGTGCCCCCGGGGTGGGTCAGGTCCCGATAACCGAAGCGAATTCTCATCATCCTTCTCCTGGTCGGTTCTCTATGACCTGGTATCCAGAGCCTATGCCGCAGGATTCAAGCAAGCACAGTTTGCTAATGGAAGCGTTCCCGGATATGCAGCAGCGCGGGCCCGCGCAACAGTCCCCATGCGCTCATCAACAGGGCCAGCGCAACGACTGCCATCGCGGCGAAAGCAACGTCCCGCAATGCGGCGGTCTGAGCCGCGGCGGCTGCCTCTGTCACGTCGCCTGCAAAATCCGACCCGGCATAGACGAAGACGCGACTCGCCCATAGCGCACCGAGGGCGGCGACTCCGGCGGTATTTCCCAGCGTCCGACCGATAACATTGATACCGCTTACGACGCCCAGCCTCTCCCTTGGGACCGAACCCATCACCGCGCTGTTGTTCGGCGATTGAAAGATGCCCATGCCCAGTCCCAGTGGAAAGACCCGCAGAACATAGCCCGGGACGGAAGTTTCGGCACTGAGAGTGCTGATAGTGTAGCAGCCGAATGCCAGCATAACCAATCCGGCGGTCGCGATCAGCCTGTACCCGAAGCGATCTGAAAGGATACCCGAAACCGGTGAGGCCAGGCCGAAGAAGACCATCGTAATCGTAAGCAGAAGACCAACGACCGCTGGTTCCAATTCGAGGAGATTGCTCAGGAAGAAAGGAAGGAGCAGCGTAATGCCGCCTGAGACGATGAAGCTGATCAACCGCATCGACAGATTCAGGCTGAAGAGAGCGTTGGCAAAAAGCGAAAGGTCAAGGAGGGGCTCTCTTGCTCGAAACTCTGTGCGAATGAACAACGCCAGGGCAAGTAGCGAGAAAGCCACGAGGCCGAGCATCGCTGGTGACCGGAAGCCATTGCGCTCTCCGAAAGTCAAAAACAGCATGAGCGCCAAAAGAAAGGAAAAAAAGGTCGAGAATCCTGTCCAGTCAAAGCGCGACCGACCCCCGGGGACGGCGCCCGGCAAGTGGCGCCAGGCCAAAAGGAAGCTGACCAAGCCAAATGGAGGGCCCACGAAGAAAATCCAGCGCCAGGAGAAGAATTCGAGCAGTAGGCCCCCCAGTAGCGGTCCGGCGATGCCGCCGACCGAAACGGTGGCGCTGAAGAGGCCGAGAGCCTTTCCTCGCTCCGACGCGGGGAACGTTTCGGTCACGATCCCCATACTCAAGGCGGTAGCAAATGCCCCGCCGATGGCCTGGAGCACGCGGAAAAACAGGAGGAACTCTATATTCGGAGCAAGCCCTGCGAGGACCGAAGCGATGGCAAATGCGATCGTGCCGAATAGGAATACAGGTTTCTTGCCCACCATGTCTCCCAGCCTCCCAACTCCCAGCATGATCGCTGTCTGGGTGAGTGAAAAGGAGAGCAAGACCCACTGGACGAGTGCAAAGTCGACGTCGAACTCGGTTACAAACACCGGCAACGCCACCCTGACGACACCGCCGTCGAAAGAGGCAAGAAAGATACCTGAACCAAGCGCGGCAAAGATGTGCCACTTGCGCTCGGCGAAGAGTTGATCGGTCGGCTTAGCCATCGCAGGTGGGAACTTCCGCCTTCTGGGTAGGATCAGGGGGAGGGACAGAGCGCTCTGGGCCGCAGCTCACACAATTCGTCTGAACGCGCAACGCTCTGTTCGCAAACCGGCTGCACTTGCCGGCCCTCCATCTGCGACATGAAACGGTCCGGCCTGCTGTTCTTGAGGGCGTGGAAGCCGGACCCGTCAGGTGGGCCGAACTGTCGCCGGCGCACAGACCGGTCAGAGTCCTCGCTAGGCCCTTCGGAGCGGTGCCCTGGCCTCCAGGATTCCCCATGCGCTCAGCGTCAGCGCGACTGCGACGAAGGCGAGAGCAGCAAAGGAGACGTCGCGTAGCCCAACGATCTGGACGGCCGCTGCAGCTTCCGTGACGCTCCCAACGTAGTCCGGTCCGGCATGCGCAGTGACACGGCTTGCCCACAGCGCGCCCAAAGCCGCAATGCCGGATGTCCGCCCCAGTGTGCGGGCGATTACGTTGATGCCGCTGGCAATGCCAAGACGTTCGCGCGGGACAGAACCCATGACGGCACTGTTGTTTGGGGATTGAAACATTCCCATGCCCAGACCCAAGACGGACACCCGCACGACATAACCCAGAATTGACGTGTCGACGCTGAGCGTGCTCACCGCGTAACAGCCGAACGCCATCAGGACCAGCCCCGCGCCGGCGATGCGCCTATACCCAAAACGATCGGAAAGGATGCCGGCGACCGGAGAGGCGACCCCAAAAGAGACCCAAGATGTGGTCAGAAGCAGGCCCACGACCACGGGCTCCAGCTGCAGCATATTTGTCAAGTAGAAAGGCAGCAGGAGGTAAACGCCCCCGAGCACGACGAAGCTGATGAGGCGCATCGAGAGGTTAAGGCTGAACTGTGCGTTCCTGAAGATGGCCAGATTGATGAGCGGGTCCTGCACGCGCCGTTCTGTCCGCATAAACAGGGCGAAGGCCAGCACCGAAAGCGCAAACAGGCCCAACATGGCCGGAGACCGGTATCCGGCGCCCTGACCGAAAGTCAGAAAGAGCATGAGTGTCAACAGACAGGCCGCAAGGGAGAACGACCCGGCCCAATCGAATCGTTGGCGGCCGCGCGGAGGAGAACTTGGCATGTAGCGCCACGCAAAGTAAAGGCTGACAAAACCAATCGGAATGCCGATGAAAAAGACCCAGCGCCAGGACAGGAAATCCAGCAGAAGCCCCCCCAGGAAGGGCCCGGTTATGCCGCCCAAAGAGACGCTGGCGCTGAACACGCCGAGCGCTTTGCCCCGCTCCGAAGCGGGGAAGATCTCTGTCAGGATGCCCATGCTGAGAGCGGTTGCAAACGCACCGCCGACGGCCTGGATAACTCGAAATACGAGGAGCAACTCGATATTCGGCGCCAAGCCGGCGAGGACCGAACCGACCATAAAGGCCACCGTCCCAAAGAGAAACACCGGCCTTTTGCCGATCATGTCCCCCAGCCTTCCCACACTCAATACAAGCGCTGTCTTCGTAAGCGTAAAGGAAAGGACAACCCACTGAACGAGCGCGAAGCCGACCTGTAGTTCGGTCACCAGCGTGGGGAGAATCACGGCAACGATGCTGATCTCCAACGAGTCCAGGAAAACGCCGCTACCGAGCGCGGCAAAGATGAGCCACCTGTGCCTGGAAGTAAGCGTGTCAGAGAGTCTGGTCATAATTTAGATAGCAATGACTGCCATAGCCCGGGACGGAGGATCTGATGCTGGTGTTTTGCAGCGGTAGACTCCGCTGGAAGTGTACGGAAGCAGCTCAACGCCTTCGGCGCCTGAACCGCTGGACCCGCGAAGTCGATGATCAACCGAAGAGAATTGCCCCTGCACAACCTGTCTTCGAAAACCCTGGCCGGCGCAGCCAGGCTGTTGATCGGCGGGTCCAATGAAATGTCTCCCTCAAGACAGGCAAAGTTCATGCCGCGGCGTCCAGTAGTACTGTATCGCCCTCTTGAGATCCGCTGGCGGCTACGCGTGCGCTCGAAGTCAACATTGCCGGCTAAAGAGGAGCATGCGACGGGCGGACGGCCGAACGCGCGTGCAGTGATTCCCACGCAATCATCACGAAGGTGACGCCGGCCAGGGCCATAGCCGCGAAGGAGACATCCCGCAACGCGGCGATCTGGGGCCCTGCGGCTGCCTCCGTCACCGCGCCGCCAAATTCGGCCCCGGCATAGGCGTGAACCCGGCTGGCCCACAGCGCGCCCAGCGCGGCCACGCCGGCCGTGCGTCCCAAAAACCAGCCGATCGTGATGGTGCCGCTCGCGATGCCCAGCCTTTCGCGGGGCGCCGAACTCATGACAGCACTGTTGGTAGGAGAATGCGAGATCCCGAAGCCCAGGGCCACAGGCGCGACGCGTAAAACGAAATCCACAGCCGAACTGGCGGCGCTGAGCGTGCTGACGGTGTAGCAGCCAAAGGCCAGAATCGCCAAGCCCGCGCCGGTGATCAGGCGAACGCCGAATCGATCGGCCAGCGCGCCGGAAATCATCACGGTCGCGCCGAAGCAGACCCAGAATGTCGTCAGGAGCATGCCTGCAAGCAAGGGCTCGATCAGCAGGATATTGCCCAGATAGAAGGGAAACAGGAACCACAACCCCCCCACCGTCATATTCGCAATGACCCGAATTGCCAGGTTTGTGCTGAACTGGGCGTTCCTGAAGAGGGACAGGTCGACAAGCGGATCCTGAACGCGCGCCTCATTGCGCACGAACTGCCACAATAGGAGGAGTGAAACGGCTAAGAGCCCCAGCATGCCGAGGGAAAGGAATCCTGTCCGGTCGCCAAATGTCATATACAGCATCAGCGCCAGGAGCCCCGCGAAAAGGAAGAGGGAGCCGGGCCAGTCAAAACTCTGCCGGCCGGGCGGGCGCGTCTTGGGCAAATAGCGCCAGGACAGGACCAGGCTTATCCCACCCAGGGGAAGACTTACGAAAAAGATCCAGCGCCACGACAATGTTTCCAAAAGTACTCCGGCAACCATCGGCCCGGCGATGCTTCCCGCCGCAAAGAGCGCGCCGAAAACACCCAGCGCTTTTCCGCGCTCGGAAGGCGGAAAGGTCTCGGTCACAATGCCAAAATTCAGGGCGAGGGCAAATGCCGCGCTCACAGCCTGCAGCACACGAAAGAGAAGCAACAGCTCAACTGTCGGCGCCAGCCCGGGGAGGATCGACGCGACCACAAAGGCAAGCGTGCCGCCCAAAAAGATGGGCCGCTTGCCGACCATATCCCCCAACCGCCCCACGATAGGCATGATCGATGTCTGGGCAAGCGTGTACGAAAGCAGCACCCACTGACCTACCGCAAAGTCAATGTCGAACTCTTGCACAATCGCAGGCAGGACGACCGCGGCAGAGCTGAATAACACCGAAGCCATCAGGACAACGCCGGCCAGGGCGGCCAGTATCAGCCACTTGTGCTCGTATGTAGGTTCGTTCGCGAAACGCGTCATGTAGTGAGGGAAAGGTGACCGCCGTTGACTGCTCAGAGCGGGCAGGCTTCGCCTGCGGCGGACTAATGCGTCCGTGGGGGGATCCGCGTGATCGTCAACCGTCTTACCTGCTGGAACGGTCACCAATCTATCTTCGAGACGGTGCTGTCCGGCCAGATGACCTCAAGGGAAACGATTCTACTCCCGAACGGCAAACCGAAATGCTGCCGCGCGCTGCGACCGGAGAGGTAGCCGCCCGCCGCCTGCACGCTGCGGCGAAGGGTCCCGTTCGTCGTGTGCAGGAGCAGCTCGGCCCCCAAAGCGCGCGTATTGCCGCTGCCGTCCTGACGCAGATCCACCAGCAGAGAGAGGCCGCTGCTTAGCTGGTTCTCGAATACCTGAGACGGCGAACGCAGGTTGCTGATCAGCACGTCCAGGTCGCCGTCGCCGTCAAAGTCGGCCATGGCCATGCCGCGCCCCCCCGCGTCCAAGCCGGCCCTGATGGACCGGGCGCGCACGCTTTGGGGATGGCAGGTCGGATACAGTCCAAGCAGATCGGGTGCCTCTGGCTGCGGGCCCAAACCTCTGTGTCAGCCGGATGTTGGCCGCGTCAAGTCGACTATATCAATAAGCCGCTCCAAGAGCAATTTTCCGTGTTCTCGTAACTGGAATAGTCTATGTCGAAAAAGCTGTTTCACAGGTGCGGCGATTGGCGATAAAATAAAGGACTTCGTTTGACAAAAAGAGTTTCGCGAGACAACCGAAGGCCGCGGCCGGTCCCGGTCCAACGCGCAGACCCGCCCGACGCTCGTAAAAGGCAGCAAGACCATGTTTACCGTCATCGGCTCCGCCACCGTTGATCTTTTCGTCTCCAACCTGGCCGCCTTGCCCCGCAGCGAGGGAGACGAGTTTACCGTCGACAGCCTCGTCTTCCACGACCATCCTCTGCGAACTTCCCTGGGAGGCAACGGCGCCAACTCCGCCTATGCTCTTGCACGCCTGGGTTCACGCGTGACGCTGGCCGGCGGTATCGGCGAGGACCACCTGGGCGATTGGATGGCCGCGCAACTGGCCGGCGCAGGTGTCGAGATTGCCAATGTACGGCGCTATCCGGGCACGAAGACGGCCACGACGCTCATTCTCAGTGACGTGCACCAGAACCGCATCGCCTTCCATCACCCCGGCGCCAACAACGCGGTCGAAGGCGACTCGATCGACGACGAACTCCTGAGGCGGTCGCACACGCTGCTCCTCACCAGCTACTCGATCATGCCCGGCCTGCGCCCCGACGGCGCGGTCGAGCTCTTCAGAAGGGCCCGACGCAGCGGGACCCTCACCGCCGCCGACATCGGTCCGGCCATCGGCAACCCGCCGCGGCTGGAAGAGCTGCGCCCGCTGTTGGCCTATACCGATTTCTTCTTCTGCAACGAGCATGAATTGAACGTCTGCACCGGCGAGACCGACCTGGCAAAGGCCATGTCCGAAATCGTCGAGGGCGGCACAGGCTGCGTTGTCATCAAGCAGGGCGCACAAGGCGCAACCGTGCTGCAGCGCGGAGAGATGGAGGGGCCAACGGAAGTGACCGGTTTCTCCGTAGAGGTCCAGACAACCGTCGGCGCCGGCGACTCGTTCAATGCCGGATTTCTGTTCGCAACTGAGGACGGGGCCTCGCCCTTGCAGGCGGCCCGCTTCGGCAACGCGACCGCGGCTATCGTCGTTTCAACAGCCGACCGCCCACTCGACGCTCTCTCCCGGGCCGCGGTCGAGTATTTCAGCGACTCGTCACCTCGCCGCTGACCGGCTTCTCGACCGTGCATCGCTCGCCCGCGCGTAGGACACGCACCGGCTGACCCAGCTCGGCCGCCGTAGCCATGAATTCGTCGGGCGGCGCGCTGTTGAAGGTGAACATCTCGTAGTGGCACGGCACCGCCAACTTCGCGTTGACGGCGCGCGCAAGACTTGCCGCCTCGCTGCCCCTCAGATTGCCCGCCACCCGACGCTCCGGCCTTCTGCCGTTGATCGGCAGAATCGCCACGTCGATGTTATAGGGCCTGAGCCTCTCCTCCAGCCCGCTGTAGTTGACCGTATCCCCACTGTGATAGACAGTCCACGCGCCGCAGCGCACAACGTAGCCCAGGAACCCGTGTCGGCTTTGCACGTCGGTCCCCAACGCTTCGTGGGCGGCGGCAATGCCAGTGAACTTGAAGGCATCCACCTGCGCGCTCTCCCCATCGTCCAGACCGATAGGCATCTCCGCATCGCAGCCCAGCCGGTCAGCCACAAAGGCCCGGTTCGCCTCCGGGATGACCAGCCGCATGCCGGGACTCACGGCCAGCAGCGGACCGAGCGTTTCGGCGTCGAGGTGGTCGGTATGGTTGTGACTCGAGGTTACTACGTCGATGAAATCGAGACTCTCCGGCGCGACCACGCGCGCCGTCATCCGCATGTGCGGCTTGTCGGTTGCCGCATACTTGGCAGTGAGCGAGTCGGAGAGATAGGGGTCGAACAGCAGGTGGCGGCCCTGCCACTGGAGAAGGAAACCGCTCTGGCCCAGCCACCAGATGTGAAGAGCGCTCTCGTCGGCGGTCGCATCCCGCACATCCTGGAGGAAGGCCTCGTCCTGCAGAAGGGGCTGAATCAGCGACATGGGCAATGCTACGCGTTCTCGATGATCTCCTGGCTGATCTCGCCCGTCTCCTCGTTCTTCATGATGACCTTTACCTGGCCGCCCGGCATGCGTTCCCGCTTGATGATCGTCAAGCCTGCGGCCGCGGCGAGGGCCTCTGCCGGGTCGGCTTGCGCCGCAGCGCTTCCGCCAGCCAGCCCGCGGCTGTCGCGGATCAGCGGTACGTTCTCTCGCCCACGCCAGACGTCCAGCTGAATCGGCTCCCACTGCCGAGAGGAAGCCGAACGGTAGCAGGCGTCTATCACCGCGTTGACCACGTACCCGTCGTAGAAAGTCTCCCTCGGCTCGCGGCCCTCGTCGAGCGAGTTGAACATGTCGTCGAACATGTCGCTGTACCCCAGCTCGACCACCTCGTCGCCGACGGGGAAGAGCCAGCCGCTCTCCGCCTCCGCCTTCTCCGCCACGTAGCCGGCGCCCGCGCCGCTGGTATACATCTCATAGCCGGTGCGCAAGAAGTGGTTCAACCAGATCGTGCCCTCCGTGCCCGCCACCTCGTCGCGCAGGTCCATGCCGCCGCGAAACGTCCAGCTCACCTCGAACTGGCCGATCGCGCCGTTTTCGAAACGGATCAGTGCGATGCCGTTGTCCTCGGCCTCAATGGGATGCACGAGCGTGTCGGCCCAGCACATCACCTCGACCGGGCGAATATCCTTGCCGACGAAGCTGCGCACGATCTCGATGCAGTGGCAGCCCAGGTCGACGATGGCGCCGCCGCCGGCCTGTTTGAGGTCCCAGAACCAGTCGCTGTGCGGGCCTGGATGCGTCTCGCGCGAGCAAGCCCAGGTGACCTCGCCCAGCGCGCCGTTCTCGACCGAAGCGATCGCCTTCAGCGTTTTGGGCGTATAGCACAGGTCCTCCAGGTAGCCGCCGAAGACGCCGGTCGCTTCGACCTTGTCCAACATCCGCTTGGCCTCGGCCGCGTTGCGGCCGAGCGGCTTGGTGCAGAGGATCGCTTTGCCCGCGGCCGCGGCCAGGTCAACGCACTCTTCGTGGATATGGTTGGGCAGCCCGATGACGACGGTGTCGATTGCGTCGGAGGTACACGCCTCTTTCAGATCGGTGGTCCAAGCCGGAATCCCCCACTCGTCGGCAAACGCGCTTGCCCGCTCCCCCGTGCGTGAGTATACGAGCTGCACCCGGTCCTTGCCCCTGCCCCCGTTGAGGGACATCGTATAGAACATCCCGATCAGACCTGTTCCCAGCATTGATACCCTATGTTCCAGCACGTCAGTGACTCCTTCCCTGGTGGTTGAACGGCCGCTTTCTTTCGGCTAATAATATTCCCGCCGCAAATTCACGTCAATCGCGACGCCCGTCCCGTCTGCACTCCTGAGTTGAAGAACCAATTCCATTGCCTCGGGCAGCAATCCAGTCATGACCGGCCCACGCACTTCCTGACCACCGGCCCCTGCCGTTGGACGGTCGGGCCGTTACGGCCCTCCCTTGTGCGGGGGGACTCCCCCCGCAACGCCCCCCTGACACCACTCCTCCCGAACTGTGCGGCCACATCCTCAGAAGACGTTTCAGCGACGCGGAGGCAAAACCACCGTGCCTGCGCGATTCCAGCTCGCCGCCTGCGCGCCGCGGGCATGATGCCCAGCCATTTCCATCGTAATCAGTGCCTTATTCTTGTTGGGAGAGGCCAGTTTCTTGATATGCAGATAGTAGTGAACGCCCAAGAGACGGTGGATGTAGATGCATAGGGTGTGTGCGGTCTACTTAGAGGGCGATTGGAAACTCCTGCTTGGTAGAATAGCGAGTAGGACCCAACCTATTCAAGCCAGGCAGGAGAGTGTATTGTCGCACGAAATTCGTGGGTACGCCAGTGATCTGACGCAACGGGTGCATCCCAGATTTTTGTAGAGGCTTGATAGACCAGTGGTGACTTCAGCCTGGAGAATTGCTTGGCCTCGCTTGACAGACAATAATTTGGGATGCGCCC
>JAJDTL010000044.1 GCA_022827195.1 Caldilineaceae bacterium | reverse complement strand
AAGGTAGGAGAGGCAACGCCCAATCAGGCCCAACCGGCACCGCTATGGCCATCAAGAACCCGCTACAGAAATACTGACGGTACATTCCCCCCAGGCAGACCGCACACAGAACATGGCTTAGTAGTTACGTTATCAGCAACTCCACTCGTACATCGCAGCTTACCAGTCCTGAACACTTGCAATGGGAACAGGATCCCGGCATTCCCAAACTGCCAGGACCGACTATCAACACTTTCTGGAGTACAGACAATGCAGAGTGCAAACGGAAACGAGGCGCAGGTCCAACGCAAGGCGCTGACCGAAGAACAGATCAACCGCTTCTGGATCGACGGCTATCTCACGATCGGCAAAATTTTGGAGGAAGACGAGATCGAGCTGCTGCGCCGGGAGTATGACTATGAATTTGAGCGGGCGCGCAAGGGCCAGAATCCCAGGTTCCGCAACCTGTCGATCGAAGATACCGACGACGTGGAGGCCAAGAACCAGGCCGAATCGCAGATGCTCCAGATCATGCAGATGTGCGAATACAACATTCACTTTCGCCGCCTGCTCTACGACGACCGCATCCTCGACATGGTCGAGGACCTGATCGGGCCCAACATCCAGCTTTTCCACGACCAGGCGCTGTTCAAACCGGCCCACCACGGCGGCCCCGTCCACTGGCACCAGGACAACGCCTACTGGAAATGCAGCCCGCCCAACCTCGTCAGCTGCTGGCTCACGCTCGACGACGTCGACATCCACAACGGCGCCATGCAGTTCATCCCCGGCTCCCACTTCCAATCCGTTTCACATGAAGACTCAACCGACGACAGCGTTCTTCTCGACTACGGCGACAACGTTGACAAGTCCCAGGCTGCGGTCATCGCCCTGCCCGCCGGCGGCGTAACGCTGCATCACTGCCAGACCCTGCACTACACCGCGCCAAACGTCACCGACAACCAGCGCCGCGCCTTCGCCATCCACTTCATGACCCCGGGCACAAAGTCGCTGCGCGAGATGCAGTATCTGGAGGTCTCGTTCGAACGGCCGGTATTGAGGATGCGGGTCTGAGGTTAGTTCTTAGTTAGTAGGCAGTTTTCAGTAACGGCACGCGGCCGCGTCTTGGGCATTGGCCAAGATCACATTACCAGCGGTACGGGGCTGCCAAAACAAGCAGCCGAGCACGCTCGAATTCTGGAGGAATGGCAATGCAGACCGCAAATGGGAACAAGACCGCAGTAGAGCGCAAGGCGCTCAGCGAAGAGCAGATCAACAGCTTCTGGACGAACGGTTATCTGAAGGTGGGCAAAATCCTGGAAGATGACGAAATCGAACTGCTGCGCCGTGAATATGACGGGGAATTCGAACGTGCGCGTAACGGTCACCATCCCAGGTTCCGAAGTCATGAAATCGGGGAAACCAGGGTTCTCCAGATCATGCAGATGTGCGAATACAACATACATTTTCGCCGCCTGCTGTACAACGATCGCATTCTCGACCTGATCGAAGATCTGATCGGGCCCAACATCCAGCTTTTCCACGACCAGGCGCTGTTCAAACCGGCCCGCCACGGCGGCCCCGCGCACTGGCACCAGGACAACGCCTACTGGCGCTGCTCCCCGCCCAACCTGGTCAGCTGCTGGCTCACGCTCGACGACGTCGACGTCCACAACGGCGCCATGCAGTTCCTGCCGGGCACGCACTTTCGCTCTGTGGAGCACGGCCGGCTCGCCGAAAACAACGCCCTGCTTGAATTGGGAGAAGAGATCGATGAGTCGAAGGCGGTCGTCGTGCCCCTCCCGGCCGGTGGTATGACCCTGCATCACTGCCAGACGTTGCACCACACCGCGCCCAACAAGACCGACCGGCAGCGGCGCGCCTTTGCCATCCACTTCATGACCCCCGGCACCAGGTCGCTGCGCGAAATGAAGTACCTGGAGGTCTCGTTCGAGCAGCCGGTGCTGCGGATGCGGGTCTGAGGTAAGCTTTCAGCAGTCGGTTTTTTGGGGCCCGTTGACATTCCGGCCGGCTACCCCTACCGTAGGGGCACCCCTTGTGGGTGCCCTTGTGGGTGCCCTTGTGGGTGCCCTGGTGATTGCCCCGCCTCCGGGCCCTTCGCGTGATTTCGCCGATCAACTGGTTTTGACTGTCACAACATTTAAGCGAGGAAACCGAACGAATTCATTCAGAGAAGGAGAAACACAATGGGTAACGTAGTAGAAGGAAGAGGCGCCAGTCGACGTGAATTCCTGCGCGCCGGTGCTTTGACGGTGGCCGGAGCGGCTGTGGTAGCTTGTGCGCCCGCGGCGGCGCCGGCTGAAGAGGCGGCCGGGTCCGAGGCGCCTGCCGTCGTGAAGGCATCGGTTGCCGCCAATGATTTCGAAGCCGCCTACGAAGAGGTCGGCCGCCAGTGGGAGGGCACGCTGCTGCGGGTCCCGGTCGGCGGCGTCGGCCACTGGGCCGTGAATGAAGCGGCGTCGGCTCGATTTACGGAACTGACCGGTATCGAGACCGAATGGGAAAACAACCCCTACGACCAGGTCTACGACAAGACCTTCCTGGACCTGGGTTCGCAGAGCGGCACCTACGACATCATCGACCTGAACTTCGCCTGGTTCGGTCAGTTTATCGCCACCGACGGTCTGATGCGGCTGGAGGACTATGTGGACAACCCCGCCTTCCCGCCGATCGACCTGGACGCCTTTGTCCCGGCCGTGTTGGAGGTCTACGGCATGTGGGAAGGCGGCCTCTACGGCCTGCCGTGGCTGGGCGACGCCATGATCTTCCCCTACAACCAGACCCACTTCGAGGCCGCCGGTCTGGACCCGGACGCGCCGCCCGTGACCTGGGACGAGGTGCATTCGTTCGGCATGGAGTTGACGCAGGATGACCAGTACGGCTTCGCGCTGATGGGCGGACGTCAGATCCAGGCGATGTGCACCTATGCGGCCATCTTCTTCGGCCTGGCGAAAAAGGGCTTCTACAACGATGCCGGCGAGCCGCAGTTTGACAGTGACGAAGGCCTGGAGGCGATGGAGATCATGGCGGTGAAGCTGCCGGAGATTTCGCCGCCGGCGGCAATCTCGTGGGACATTGTGCAGGCTGCCGAAGCCGTTGCGCAGGGCACCTGTTCCATGGAGATCCAGTGGCCGGGCATTCTGCAGGGGCTGATCGTTGAAGACTCGCCGGTGTACGGTCAGATGGGCTTTTCCGCGCCTCCCGGGGGCACGCCTCTGGGCGGACACGGCATCGCGGTATCCAACTATTCGCGCAACAAGGACGCCGCCTATCTGCTCTGCCACTACCTGGTCTCACCCGAGATTCAGCGCCAGTATGTGAGCGAGGGCTACGCCATCACCCTGACAGACCTGTTTGAAGATCCCGAAGTCCAGGCGATCAACCCCTACCTGAAGACGATGGGCGACGCCATGGCGATCGGTCTGAGCTGGCCGCGCACCGAGGAAACCAACGAGGTCTTCGATATCATGGTCAAGCACATCAACGCAGCCATCACCGGCGAAGAGACGCCGGAGGAAGCGACCGTGCTGATGAATGACGAGATTCTGGAGCTGCGCCGCGAGCGCGGCTACGTCAGCTAGTCGGATACCGGTGGCGAGACCACGAGGAACCGCGCTGCGATGACATCGGGCGAACAGCACGCCGCTTTTGAGCAGGGACGCATTGCAGAAGGGACGCAGGGGCAGGTCCGTACAGCCGGTGGAGAACAGCGAAACCGGCTGTTGGGTCTGCCCCTTCACATTCTCCTGATCGCGCCCACATTTCTGATCGTCTTCGGGCTGCTGGTCTATCCGCTCGGATACGCGATCGTACTCAGCGCCTCCAACAAGATCCTGACCGGTTCCGTCCCCTTCAAATGGGTCGGACTGGAAAACTATCTCGATCTGCTGGCGCTGGAGAGCGAGATGTGGACGTCGGTCGGTGTGACCTTACGCTTCGCGCTGGTTGGCGTCTTTTTGGAGTTCACTATCGGCCTCAGCCTGGCGCTGTTGCTCAACCGGGAGTTCCGGGGGCGTACCTGGCTGCGGGTGGGGCTGCTGGTCCCGCTGATGGTGCCGCCGCTGGCTTCAGGGCTGATCTGGCGCATCATATATGATGACGAGTTCGGCGTCGTCCCGCATCTGATCCGCACCGTGGGCGCCAATCCGCCCATCTTCCTGGGCGATCCGGATTGGGCGCTGTATGCCGTCGTCGCCACCGAGGTATGGCGTTCGAGTCCCTTCATGGTGCTCGTGCTGCTGGCTGCCCTGCAGGCGCAGCCGGTGGAAACGATCGAGGCCGCGGAGGTGGACGGCGCCAGCGGCTGGCAGGTCTTCCGCCTGATCACCCTGCCCTTCATCACACCGGTCATCATCGTGGCGCTCCTCTTCCGCACGGTCGACGCGCTGCGCACCTTCGACCTGATCTTCCTGCTGACCGCCGGCGGTCCGGGCACGACCACCGAAGTGATCAGCATGTTCATCTACCGCTGGGGCTTCCGCCACTTCAAGCTGGGCTTCACCTCGGCGGCGTCGATCCTGCTGATGATCGCGACGCTGATTATCTGCATCTTCTATCTGCGCATGCTGGTGGTGCGCCAGGCCGAAGTCCAGCTCACGCAGGAGTAACCGGCAGGACCGCTGCCTTTCTGTAAATCAGGCTCAGTTTCCAACGGGACAGTACACGATGCGTACAGCCAACCTCAAGCGGGTCCGCAACATTGCCATGTTTTTTGTCGTGGCGGCCGTCTGGATCTTCTATTTTTTTCCAATCTATTGGATGGTTTCCTCCTCCTTCAAGACCCGGGTGGACACGTTCGCGATTCCGCCCAAATGGATTTTCTGGCCTACGATCCAGTTCTATCTCAGCAGCTTTACCAACCCGAAGTTTTTGAAAGTCATACAGAACAGTCTGATCATTACGGGAACGACGGTTGTTTTCTCCCTTGTGCTGGGCGCGTGGGCGGCCTACGCCTTTGCCCGCTTCCGCTTCAAAGGTTCGCTGACATTGAGCTTCTCGCTCATCGTCGCCCGCATGATGCCGCCTATCGTCTTCATCGTACCCCTTTACCTGCTCTTCAACTCGCTCAAATTGCGCAATACGCACATCGGCCTGATACTGATCTTTACCGTCTTCAACCTGCCCTTTACGGTCTGGATGCTCAAGAGCTTCTTTGAAGAGGTGCCCATCGAACTGGAAGAGGCGGCGTGGATTGACGGCGCCTCGCGCCTGCAGGCATTGGGACGCGTGATCCTCCCCCTCATCGCGCCGGGGCTGGCCGCGACCGCGGTCTTCGCCGCCCTGCTCGCCTGGAACGAGTTCCTGTTCGCGCTGCTGCTGGGCGGGCCCGACACGACGACGCTGCCGGTCTTTCTTTCCGGCTTCCTGGGGGAACGGGACGTTGAATGGGGCGACATCATGGCCACGGCAACCGTCGCCGTCCTGCCCCCCACGCTGCTGGTGATGCTGGTGCAGCAGAATCTGATCAAGGGGCTTACCCTGGGCGCGGTGAAGGGTTAGACACTGGACCGGCCCGGCGCGGCCTGACAACATGGAGAAATGCGAAAAATGACGGACAGGACAGCGACGCCAACGGTCGTCGACGGCGTCAACATCGACGAACTGATCACCCCCGACGTACTCGCTGAGTACCGCGAGCGCGGCTACTGGGTCAGCCCTAGGCTGTTCAACGCTGAACAGATCGCGGAGATGCGTGAAGCGCAGGAACGCATGTGGGCCGGCGAGCACGATTCGGAGATCCTGCCGCAGTACGGCGCGCAGGAGGTGGAGCCTGGCTCGCCCGACGTGCTCCAGCAGTGCAACGCCTTCTGGCTCAGCGACGTGATCCGCAAGGTCACGACCAGCCCGCTGCTGGGCGCGATCGGCGCCCGCTTCATGGGCGTCGACACCGTGCGCCTGTGGCACGACCAGGCCGTCTACAAGCCGGGCATCGGCCCGGACGGCAAGGACGAGACCGCCGGCAACATCGGCTGGCACCAGGACTACGGGCACTGGAAGTCGTCCAGCACGTCGAATATGTGCACGGCCTGGATCGCGCTGCAGGATACCGACCTGCAGAACGGCGGCATGCGCACCATCGTCGGCTCGCACAAGTGGGGGCTGCTGGAGGACAGCAACACCTTCGGGCACAAGGACCTGGACGGCCTGCAGGCCCGCTTCGCCAACCAGGACATCAGCGGCGCATGGCTGGACGAACCCTGCATCATGCAGGCCGGCCAGGTGAGCTTCCACCACGCCCTGACCCTGACCGGCTCCGGCCCCAACCTCACCTGGGAGCCGCGCATGTGCCTGATCTCCCACATGATGCCCGGCGACACCACCTATCTGCCCGGGCGGCAGTATCATCCCAACCTGGTCTTCCTGGGCCCGCACGCCCAAGAGGGCGAGCCCTTCGCAGGGCCGTACTGGCCGCAGATGTGGCCGGAGGGCGAGTAGAGAATGGAGAGAAGTGAGGAGTGAGTAACGGCTGGGAAAGAGTATAGAGGAGTGAGGAGAGAGGGTTCCTCACTCCTCTTTTTTATTCCTCGATTTCTCCGGTGGCGCGCAGGAGCGTCTCCTGCACGAGGAGCTCGTGTGCAGGGGGCCGGGCGGGCGGCTGCTGCCCCTGGATGGTCTTGAGAAAATCAACCAGCTCCAGGTCGTACAGTTTCTGACGCGTCTGGGTCTCGATGGGCACCTTCTGGTCGCCTTCGGCGTAGCCGCTCTGCGCCTCGGTCAGGCAGAGCCGGATCTCCGTGGCCGGCTCCAGCGGTTCCATGATGGCGCTGCCGCGACTGCCGTAGACCTCAAAACGCCGCGCCGCGGGTCGCGTCTCCATCGCCGAAGTATCGACAAGCGCCATGGCATTCTCGTACTCGAAGACGCCCAGCGTGTTGTCGGGACATTCGGCGACGACGCCGGTCTCGTTGCGCAGGAACGCGGTCACCTTCTGCGGCCGCCCAAGCAGCCAGACAACCTGGTCGAGCATGTGACAGCCGAGCTCGTAAAACACGCCCCCGCGATGACGGCTGACCTCGCGGCGCGCGTTCTCGTCCATGGCCGTGCCAATACGCGTGCGCAGGGCGAAGATATCCCCGAGAAAACCCGACTTTACCCACTCGTCGATCTGCCGAAAGCCGGCGTGATAGCGGAACATGTAGCCCATCTGGACGGTCAGCCCGCGCTCTTCGGCCAAGGCGATCGTGCGCTGCCACTGCGGCCAGTTGTCGCCCGCCGGCTTGTCGTACCAGACGTGCTTGCCCGCCTGCACGCAGCGCTCGGTCTGGTCGAGCCCGTGATGGGTGGGGCCCTCGGATGAGACCGCGACGATGCTGTCGTCGTCGAGCATTTCGCTCTCGCTGCCGAACCAGTTGACGTCCTGGTAGGGGCCGTCGGCCGCGGCCATGACCCGCCGCCGCTCCTCGTCCGGTTCGAGGACGCCGGCCAGCTCGACGTCCGGGTTGTCGGTGATGGCGCGCAGCTTGCCGGCGGCGTGGGCGTGCTTGGTCCCGTATTGGGCGAAACGGATATTGGACATCGTTGGCTCCTGACGGTTTGGCTGCGGGATTTACCGGCTCTACGCGTTCAGTTCGGGCGGCAGCTCGACTTTCTGCGGCTGCCCGCTGTGCACCGCCTCGATGATGTTTTCGAGGACCAGTGTGGCCAGTATGCCGGGATAGGCCGGCACGTAGG
>JAJDTL010000016.1 GCA_022827195.1 Caldilineaceae bacterium | reverse complement strand
AACATCTCCTCCGCCCCGCGTATAAATTTCGCCTTCGCTTCTTCTCGTTTCATCATTCCACCCCTCTCTCCATTTCCCTTTCCTTTTCCCTCATTTCAGTCTACCCTTCTTACACCTCTACAAAAATCTGGGATGCACCCTGTGATCAAAACGGATTTGCTTTCGACAGTTCGGCTGTGATAGACTATCAGATCTTGGGTTTGAGAGACGACCAGGGAGGAGACCTTTGCCGACGATAAATCAACTGGTCCGCAAGGGCCGCAAAACCAAACCGAAAAAAGAGACCGCGCCGGCCCTGCGCTTTACGCAGAATACATTGACCGGCCGCACCAAGCGGGTCAAACAGGGCAACCCCCAGAAGCGGGGCGTTTGTACGCAGGTGCGCACGACCACGCCAAAGAAGCCCAACTCGGCCCTGCGCAAGGTGGCACGCGTCCGCCTGACGAACGGCGTCGAGGTTACGGCCTACATTCCGGGCGAAGGCCATAATCTCCAGGAGCACAGCGTGGTCCTGGTGCGCGGCGGCCGCGTCCGCGATCTGCCCGGCGTTCGCTATCACATCGTGCGCGGCGCCCTGGACAGCACCGGTGTAAATGAGCGCAAACGGAGCCGCAGCAAATACGGCACGAAAAAACCGCGCTAAGCCCTGGCTCCGAAGCCGCAGGCGCAAACGATAAGGATGGAGTTGCAGAATGCCGCGACGAAACCGGCCCGAAAAACGTCAAGTCACGCCCGACCCCCGTCACAACAGCGTTGTGCTGGCGAAATTTATCAACAATCTGATGGAACGGGGCAAGAAAAGTCTGGCCGCCAGAATCGTCTACACCGCGCTCGATACCGTGGCCGAACGCACCAGCCGCCCGCCGATGGAAGTCTTCGAGGAGGCGCTCAGGAACGCCACCCCCCTGGTCGAGGTCAAGCCGCAGCGGGTTGGCGGCGCAACCTATCAGGTGCCGATGGAAATCCGCCCTGACCGGCGCCAGGCCTTGGCCATGCGCTGGCTGATTCAGAACGCACGCGGGCGCGGCGGCCGCAACATGGCCGCCAGGCTGGCGAATGAAATCCTGGACACCGCACGCGGCGAAGGCCAGACCGTGCGCAGACGTGAAGAGACGCATCGGATGGCAGAGGCAAATCAGGCCTTTGCCCACTTTGCCAGGCGGCGTTAGCCCAATTCCCCGCGCGGCTGCCCCGCCATGACAGAACAAGCAAAATAGTTGGAATTCCTGACGTGTCCGGTAATCTTGCCGGGCACAGTCATGAAGCGATCCAGTCCATTCGATGCAGGCGCCTCGCCTGCGTTACTAATGGCTGGATATTTTTCTGAACCGGTTCGGATGCAGTGCATTCGAACCAACAAAGTTACGCAGCGCCGCATTCATCGCTCAGCCGGGTGAATTTCGGCCTGCCGCATGAGAGATTGTGTGCCCCGCACGGCCGGGCCCATGATCTTCTCCCGGACCAAGTCAGGTGAGGTTTGATGAGTCAGATATCGTTACACAAGATTCGTAATATCGGAATTATTGCCCATATCGACGCCGGCAAAACGACCACGACCGAACGGATTCTTTTCTATTCCGGTCGCATTCATCGCATGGGCGAGGTCCATGAGGGCACTGCCGTCACCGATTGGATGGCGCAGGAGCGCGAACGCGGCATCACCATTACCGCCGCCGCCATCACCGCCAACTGGGTTGACAGCGGCAGCGGCGAGGAAGCCCAGATCAACATTATCGACACGCCGGGACACATCGATTTCACCGCCGAAGTGCAGCGCAGTCTGCGCGTCCTCGATGGCGGCATTGTCGTCTTCGATGCCGTCGCCGGCGTCGAACCGCAGTCCGAAACCGTCTGGCGGCAGGCGGACAGCTACCACGTGCCCCGCATCTGTTTTGTCAACAAGATGGACCGCGTCGGCGCTGACTTCGAACGCACCGTCGGCATGATCGTCGACCGGCTCGGGGCCAACCCTCTTCCCATTCAGCTGCCCTGGGGCGCCGAAGAGGAGTTCCAGGGCGTCATCGATCTCTTCACGATGAAGGCGCTGCGATACAGCGATGCCCTCGGCGCAACACCGGAAATCGTTGACATCCCGCCTGAGATGGAGGCCGCCGCCAACGCGGCGCGCGCCGCGATGGTGGAACGAATCGCCGAAACCGACGACGAGCTGACAACGCTCTTCCTCGAAGGCGCTGAGATCAGCCCTGAACAGCTGATCAAGGCCCTGCGCAATGCCGTCATCGGCAACGTCATCGTGCCGATCCTCTGCGGCTCCGCGCTGAAGAACAAAGGCGTGCAGCCTCTCCTGGACGCAATCGTGCGCTATTTGCCCAGCCCGCTCGATGTGCCCCCTGTCGTCGGCATCGACCCTGGAAGCGACGAGGAAAAGATACGCTTCGCCGACCCGGACGAACCCTTCGCCGCACTCGTCTTCAAAATCGTAACCGACCCCTTCGTCGGGCGGCTGGCCTATGTGCGCGTCTATTCGGGTACGCTGGCAGCGGGCAGCATGGTCTACAACGCCAACAAGGGGCGGCGAGAACGGATTGGCCGTCTCTTACAGATGCACGCCGACAAACGCGAAGAGATCGAAATCTGCCGCGCCGGCGACATCGCTGCCATAGTCGGCCTCAAACAGAGCCTGACCGGCGAGACGCTCAGCGACCAGAAGAACGAAATCCTGCTGGAAACGATCGAATTCCCCGCACCGGTCATCGGCATCGCGGTCGAACCGAAATCCAAAGCCGACCAGGATAAGATGGCAGACGGCCTCCTGAAGCTGGCCGAAGAAGACCCGACGTTTCAGGTGCGCTATGACGATCAGACCGGCCAGACGATCATCAGCGGCATGGGCGAGCTGCACCTGCAAATCATCGTGGACCGTCTCAAGCGGGAGTTCCGCGTGCAGTGCAACGAAGGCCGCCCCCAGGTGGCCTACCGCGAGACGATTACAAGACCGACGCGCGCAGAAGGCCGTTTCGTCCGCCAGACCGGTGGACGCGGCCAGTACGGCCATGTCTGGATCGAGCTGGAGCCGAATGAGCAGGGAAAGGGCTTCGAGTTTGAGGACAAAACCGTCGGCGGCGCAATCCCCAAAGAGTACATTCCGGCGGTCCGCAAGGGCATCGAAGAGTCGATGGCGAGCGGCGTACTGTCGGGCTACCCGGTCGTCGATGTGCGCGCCGCGCTCATGGACGGCAGCTTCCACGACGTCGATTCCAGTGAAATCGCTTTCAAAATCGCCGGGTCGATGGCGTTCAGGGAGGGTATGGGCAAAGCCGGTCCGGTCCTGTTGGAGCCGATCATGCAGGTTGAAGCGGTCGTGCCGGAAGAGTTTGTCGGCGATATCGTGGGCGATTTCTCCAGCCGGCGCGGGGAAATCGAAGGGCTCGAACCCCACAACAACAATGTAACCGCTGTGCAGGCGGCCGTGCCGCTGGCGGAAATGTTCGGGTACGCGACAACGCTCCGCTCGATAACCAGCGGCCGCGGCACCTTCACGATGCAGTTCGACAGCTATCAGCCGGACAGGCAGAGGATGAGTGTTCTCAACGCGTCTCCTTTCGAGCGCGGTCCGATATTCGAACGCTGAGTTCTGCGTTTGGGTCGTGTCGAGACTTGTCAACCGTGGGGAGTTTCCGTATACTGTGCAAGTTGCAGAGGCGGTGTGCAGTCTGCCAAAAGCGATGACTCATCCGCCCCTGCACGAAACGGGCGATTGATCGCCTGAGCAACTGTGTTTAGACGAACTCTTCAGGTTCGTCGCGAAGCTGTCAGATCCGGCATAGTTGACATGCGAAACAGTCAGGAGAGAGAGCATGGCGAAGGCAGTATTTGAGAGGAACAAGCCCCATGTGAATGTGGGGACGATCGGGCATGTGGATCATGGGAAGACGACACTGACGGCGGCGATCACGAAGGTATTGGCGATGCGAGGGATGGCCGATTTCAGTGCGTTT